>NZ_LAHA01000005.1 GCF_002608075.1 Nostoc linckia z4 | reverse complement strand
GATGGGGGGATGGGGGGATGGGGAGACAAGGGAGACAAGGGAGAATAATAACTCCCCAGTCATCAGTCAACAGTCAACAGTCAACAGTCAACCCCCCCAATGCCCCATGCCCAACATTGATTTAAGTGAAAAGTTACAAGATTTAATGCAACGAGTGGGTATTTCTAGTTTTAAAGCCCTCAGTCGTGCTACAGGTGTCTCAGAGCGTCAAATTTTGCGCTTACGGCAAGGAAAACTAAAGGAGATGCGGGTAGATGTGCTGCTGAAGCTGTCGCCAGTGCTGAAGATGCCATTAAATGAATTGGTGACAACTTTTTCAAGTGTAGAATTATTACAAAATCCAGCAACTAATCAAGAATTATTACAAGAAATTACAAATTTAAAAATAGAGTACGATCGCTTGCAACTTCAATTAGAACAGCAGCGAGAAATATTACTAAAAGAACTCCAGCAGTCAACTTTACAGCTGCTGGAGTCTTTGTTGTTGCAATGGCCAACAGCAGCACAAAAAGCCCAGGAAAATCCAGAGTTTGCAGCAGTGAAAATAGTGCCATTAATACAGAAACCCCTAGAAAAACTTTTACAAGGGTGGGGAGTGGAAGCGATCGCATCTGTAGGAACAGAAGTACCCTACGATCCCCAACTACACCAATTGATGGAAGGAACTGCACAATCTGGAGAAAAAGTCAAGGTACGCTACACTGGTTACCTTCAAGGTGACAAACTGCTTTATAGAGCCAAAGTCAGTCCTGTGTAGAAGAAATTGGGTATGGGGCATTGGGGGTGTTAACTGATGAGTGATGACTGTTAACTGATGAGTGATGACTGTTAACTGATGACTATTGACTGGGGAATTATATTCTCCCCTGCCCCATCTCCCCATCTCCCCATCTCCCCATCCCCCCATTCCCCATTCCCCATTCCCTAAGATCTGTTGAAAAAGTCAGGAATTAGAAGTTGACAGTAAGGAGTTATAAACATAAATTTTCTGTTTTGGTATTGTCTGTTGATAAATAACAGACATAGGGAATACTAAAGCAGCAGAAGCGATGCCTCGGATAACTTTTTTGAAAGGGAAGGTGCATCCAAACTCCAATTACAAACAGGACTTAGGGTATGCAAAAGGACAACACAACAAATGAGTCCTCGAATCAGTTATGGGAACTCGTCAGCACTTGTCCAGTTGAAAACCAACAAAAAAATGTCTCTATTGCCTTTCTATTGGAAATTGTTAATGATTTCAAAAAGCTGCAACAAACCCACGAGGCACTCCAGCAAGCTTATGCAGAACTAGAAAGACAAGTAATCAAAAGTAACGAGGCACTGCAAGCTGAAATTGCTCAACGACAACAAGCACAAGCAGAATTAATGCTTTACAAACAAGCGGTAGAAAGTTCCAGCGATGCTATTGGCATAGCGGATGCTGCGGGTAATCACATCTACCAAAATTCGGCATTTTCCAAATTGTATGAATGTGAAACTGTGCAGGATTTCATGGAATTTGGGGGCTTTTGTGCTGTGTTTACTAACTCGGCAGTTGCCAAGGAGATATGGAAAGTTACTATTTCGGGTAAATCCTGGATAGGTGAAGTTGAACAACAGTCTGCTAGTGGTCGGATGATGCAGACTTTCCTCAGGTCTTATTCTCTGAAAGATTCCACGGGTGAGAATGTTGGTTTTGTTGGTGCAGTGACTGACATCACCGAACGTAAACTAAAAGAAGTGCAACTCCAACAGAAAGAGCAATTCCTCCGCACTGTCTACGAAGGAGCTGAACATTTGATATTTGTAGTGGATGTTCAAGAAGATGGTGAGTTTCTTTTCACAGGTTGGAATCCAGCTACAGAACGTGTCGCTGGTATCAGTAGTATGGAAGTGATTGGTAAAACACCAGAAGATTTACTTGGTGTTGTGGAAGGTGCAGCAGTTCGTCAGAGATATATAAGTTGTGTGGAAGCAGCTAAACCTATTACCTACGAAGAATGCTTGACTTTTCAAGGTAACGAAAGTTGGTCGTTAACTACGATTAATCCCCTCAAAGACAGTGAAGGTCGAATTTATCGGTTAGTGGGAACAACATTTCAAATTACTGAGCGTGTACGAGCAGAAACTCAGTTAAAGCAGCGGACAAAAGATTTAGAAAAAACTCTGGAGGAACTCCAGCAAACTCAAATACAGCTTGTCCAAAGTGAAAAAATGTCAAGTTTGGGACAATTGGTGGCGGGTGTTGCTCACGAAATCAATAACCCTGTAAATTTCATTTATGGCAATCTCGCTCACGCCGACAACTACATTCAAGACCTAGTCAGACTCATTCGACTATATCAGCAACTCCATCCCCATTCCATATCTGAAATTGAAGAAATAGCAGCAGAAATTGACTTAGAGTTTTTGATAGAGGACTTGCCCAAACTTCTCAACTCAATGAAGATTGGCGCTCAGCGAATTCGAGAAATCGTTTTATCGTTACGCAATTTTTCTCGCATGGATGAAGCTGATATGAAAGAAGTAAATATCCATGAGGGAATCGATAGTACTTTGATGATTCTGGAACATAGGATCAAAGCTACACCTGAACGGCCTGCCATTCAAGTTATCAAAGAATACAGTGATTTGCCTTTGGTAGAATGCTATGCTGGGCAACTTAATCAAGTATTTATGAATATTTTGGCAAATGCCATCGATGCTTTGGAAGAGGCAATGGGGAGTAGGGAATGGGGAGTAGGGAATGGGGAGATGAGGGAGACAAGGGAGATGGGGCAGGGGAGAAGAGTGTTTCCCCTCTGCCCCCTTCCCCACGCCCTATGCCCAATGCCCGATGACAGCAGTTGCTCCACTGTGAGAAACTCCAAAACCGAACTGTCTACCCTATGTCTAATTCCAACGATTCGCATTCAAACTGAACTCACTAGCAAAAAACAAGTTGTTATTCGTATCGCTGACAATGGATTAGGAATTCCGAAGGAAGTGAAACAGCGACTTTTTGACCCGTTCTTTAGTACTAAGCCCATTGGGAAAGGTACGGGTATGGGTTTATCTATCAGCTACCAAATTATTTCACAAAAGCACTGCGGCAGCTTGGAATGCATTTCCCAGCTAGGGAGTGGGGCTGAATTTATAATTACTATTCCTCTTAGTCAAAAATAAACTAATACCTTTATGCCTCAAAGTCATTTAATTTGTTTGTTGGAGCTTGGTGTCACCCAAATTAAAAAGTTGGCTTTAGTCTCTCAAATCCGTATCTAAATTTATGCAATTATGTAACCTATTAGACATAAATAAACTCAATATTAATTATGATATTTCATCAATATTTTAAATAAACTAAACACGTTTATAAATAAAAATACTAGATTGCTGAATAATTAAATAATCTTTTTACCAAGACATTCTACGAGCGATCGCTGCTGTTAATTCCATGAATAATCGAAAATTTTTCTTGAAGTTTCAGTTAGTAATTTACTCAAATGAACAAGATACCAAGATTTAATTTGATTGTTGATATTTAATATTTAAAAAATCCTACTCTCGGTATATAATAGCAAAATCCAAACAAAATTTAGACAAAACAGCGTCAAATAATTATGAGAGAAGAAGTCAAAATTATTAAACTCAGTGGTAGTCTGAACTCCACAACTTCACAGGAATTTAGACAAAATATTACTACAATTATCGAAGTTGGTGCCAAAACTGTTTTACTTGATTTTCAAGATGTAACTTTTATGGATAGTTCTGGTTTGGGAGCTTTAGTTTTAGCTTTCAAAACCTTGAGGGCAGCAGATGTTCAACTGGCAATCTGTTCAATAAACGAGCAAGTCAGGATATTATTTGAATTAACTAATATGGATAAGATATTTGAAATATTTCCTACCCAAGAAGCATTTAATGAAGTTTTATTGTCTAAAACTTAGTTAATCAAATTTAATTTGTAAAATAGACAAATCATCATCAAAACCATCTTTGGAGTTGAGAGCGACTAAATAACTCAGTACCCGTTCGAGTTGGCTATCAACAGAATTTTGTAAGCTAACTAATAGCTGAATAAAAGCATCTAAACTCCAAAGTGTGCCGTCGGATTTAGTGATTTCATAAGCACCGTCACTAAAAATATAAAGAGTACTGAATTTTTCAATATTGCAAAAATTATCAACATATTTTGCTTCTGGAAACATTCCCACTGGCATACCTGGGGTTTTCAAGAGTTTGATTTCGGATTTTCTAGGAGATGTGCCGGTAATTAAAACTGCTGGCGGATGACCTGCACTAGCATAAATTAGCTGGCGATTGACTCGGTTGTAAACTCCGTACCAAATTGTAAAGTATTTGTCATTTTGATAATTCATTTGAAAGGTATCATTCAAGGCCTTTAAAACATCACTAGGTTGATAGTAATTGAGACTTTTGAGGGCACGAGAACGAAGCAAATTCATCACGGAAACCGAGGGAAGAGTGGCTTTAAGTCCGTGTCCAGCAGTATCTAATAAATAAATTGCTAAATAATCAGCATCAAGCCAGTAATAATCGAAACAATCACCGCCTAGTTGTCGTGAGGGAATAAATCGAAAATTTATATTGAAGGGTTCAGTCATGGGAAAAGGCAGGAGCGATCGCACATATTCTGCGGCTTCTGACATTTCTGATTCTAAAAGCAACTTTTGAGTCTGCAAGTCTCTACTTAATTGATGCAAGCGCAATCCTGCTCTCACCCTTGCTTGTAATTCATTATGTTCAATGGGTTTGGAGATAAAATCATCAGCACCGGCATCTAGACCTTTAACACAATCGGCAACGGAATCTAAAGATGTTAATAAAATAAAAAATGTGGTGGAAAATTTCGGGTCTGTTTTAATCCGGTGGCAAACCTCTAGACCATTCAACCCCGGCATGATCCAATCACAAATAATTAGTGCTGGATGGCAAGCCTCTGCCTTTTCTATTCCCTCCTCGCCGCTACTGGCAGTAATGACTTCATACCCCTGTTTTTCCAACATTCTTTTCAGGAGTATTTTGATTGAATGGTCGTCGTCAATTATTAGTATTTGATACATAGAATGTTGCACGAACAACTAATTAAGAATTTGTTGTAAATATATAGGACTTACGCAACTGGCATATTATTTTAAGTTCGTAGTAAGGACTTTAGTCCTCTAATAAGGACTGAAGTCCTTACTACAAGCAAAAAAAATTGATTTTTTGTGACACTTGCGTAAGTCCTGATATAGAAAAATAAAATAAAATATGATATTACTCCGGTAATCCTCAAAGGATAAGTAATTTTTTTCACCAACCCGAAAAATAGCCAAAACGGTATTTTTGGTTTCTAATATGAGCGGCGATCCAATACAGTTCGGATAAGCAGTATGAACTTCCCTTGTGGTCTGGGAAAAGGTGAGCCAGCGCGGTCTTGGGGGTTTCCCCCATGAGCGACTGGCGAACCCCGAAGGGGTTAATGGGTAAGGGGATTTGGATGTATTTGAAACCTTTCCCATTTCCCCTTTAACCGAATCGTATTGAGCGGCGATCGTCGTCAAAAAGCAAAGAAATAGATAGATAATCTGGCAATTCAAATTCAGTAATATATTAGTAATATTGCTGTATTAATACTACTAACATATTTTGATTTTTCCGTCGAATTTATGAATTTTTAAAGTCATAAAAGATTATGGAGGTGCAAGCGGATTCAGCCACAGAAGAATGCTGGTTTTGAGTTGATTCAAATCACGGTATGCTTCTTGCTTGAACCATTGCCCCAAGGCATCAAAGGGAGTGAAAGATCTTCCAGTTTGCCATTTGATGTCTTGACCTAGAGGAGTTGTATGATTTCCTGGTAAAGTTTGTATTGTCACCATTTCACCAAAGCGTTGTTGCAAGATTTTGGTTAAAGCTGCTGATTGGTCAATGGTATCGTTGCTAAATTTGATTAATAAATTACGTCGGATATTATATCGTTCTAGGACAAGTCTATTGGTTTCCAATGGTGAGGGAGTAAACTCGATGGCAAAAGTAGAATTGAATTGTTCTACTAGGGGAATGGCTTCTTTCGCAGCGTAGTTATTGAAGGATATTAAAATATTGCCTGCGCGTTCAACTTCAAAGAGGCTACCTATTAATAAATGCAGTTTACAGCCCATACTGTGCCCAACGCCGTAAATAGGAAAGTAAAGCTTGCGTAATGCTCCAGAATCATGTAGGCGTTCCAGGGTGCGGTCAAAATTGAGCAGCACGGATTGGGCGATCGCAGTATGATCCAAGGTATTAACGAAAGGCGTAGCAATAACAACGTAACCTTTACTTGCCAGTTGTTCCAGTACCCAGCGATAAGTGAGATGCGGTGCAGTGGCGACGAAAGCACCTCCCAAAAAATGGATGATACCTATGGGATTTCGGGGAATGACTACCCAGTTACCTCTAACTTCTTTCCAGTCCATGCCGATAAGCGATCGCTTCACGAATAATATTTATGTTAGACGGGGATTGTAACCGTGGGAAGGATTAGCAAAAAAGCTATTGGGACTTTAACGTGCAACAGCATCTACAGACTTCCCATCTCTTGGCGACTTCCAAGTAAAATCTAATACCATTTTAGATTTTAGATTTTAGATTTTGGATTGGGAATTGGTTTGTGTGTTTGGGTTGGAGTAAATTTATCTGTTGCATTCTTTTTTCAAATTGGTATAACTGTTGAAAGTTCACAGTCAACAGTGAACCGTCAACAGTCAACATTCTTTAACCAAAGTACAGTTTTTAACGCTGACTCTGTAATTTTTTCATTTCATGTTGTACATCTAATGCAATTTGTAATGCTTCGTTGAGTAACCTGCCATGCTCAGTAGCTTGTTCGTGTACTTGCATAGCTGCTAAAGTTGCTAAATTATTGGCAAATAATTCTGTATTACTCAAAATAAAGTTTTTATTTTCCCTCAAAATCCTTTCTGTTTTCAAAGCCCGAACTAAGTCAGCCTTTGTGAGTTTAAGCGCTTCGATTACACTTTCTCTTTCCTGGATAATCACTTCTGGATTACCAGCTTCTTCTATTTGATCGTTAATATCTATTGCTTTAATAATAGAATTATATCTTTTCACATCATTTAATAGTATTTGTAGAGAATTATTCATGCTTTTTTTAATTAATTTACTTCTACTTTTCCAAAGCATATATAAAACACTTTGCGTTAAACCACCGACCCAAAGACCTAAAATAATTAAGAAAATCCAGGATGGAATTGTTATCCAAGAAACAAATATTTTCAAAATTAAATCAAATAAAATATAGGTAAAAACAAATGTGGAAAACCCAATAAATATTACAGTCGCTCCTTCGGAACCTTTAATTTTATCTATATATGTTTTTCCAAATTTTAGCAAGAAATTTGTAATAATTAACAATTCTTCATTGACAGGTAAATTAGTCAGCTTTTGCAGTTCGTTATGACTAATTTCCAAGCCCTGTAAATCATCCCGCACAGCTTTCAAATCCTTGCAAGAATAGTTATTTACAGCATTTTTCAGGTATTTGACCACGATTGAGAGGGGTTATGGGGAGTGGTGTAGTTCAATTACTTGAAAAGCGCTGTGATCTACTATAGCAACCAAATTTCTAAAATGCTAAACAAGCGGGTATTTTGTCCAAATTTTTTAAGTAAATTAATACTGGTAGCAGCGAACAGGCAACACCGAAAGTCTGTGTTTTGAAAAGTCACGACTTGGCAAAAATCGCCTAATCGTGAGTTTTCGTTGAATGTAAGGGTTTTTGGAGCAGTTTATCTCCTGAACTATACTTGGGCTATCATGTCTAGGAATCAGAATTTTGTTGTACAATCTGATACTCTTTCCTGGTAATAATTAAATCAATTAATTGTGCTTTAACTCACCTTTGGGGAAGATTGTTTTTGTTTGAAAACGCCACGTTGAGGATTTAAAAAAGGCGGGATGGGACAGTCTAAGGTCATGGCGATCGCTCTTAATAAATCTGCTTCTTTTGGAGTAACTTTATTATCTACGAGTACCGTGTGGGCACAGGCATCAATAATAGCTTGCTTGAGTTTAGGACTAGCAAGTTGGACACGTTCGATACTTTTCTTGAGATCCGAAAAATTGCAACAAACAGGTGTATCTGGTTTTTCTTGTTCTCCGGCTTTGGGAAGTCGAAAAACTCCAGAACGAAACGCATAAGCTATGGCATCGGGTTTGCTATGTCCGACGCGTGCGAGTGCCGATAATATTAAGATGCTATCTGACCAAATTTGTTCAATGGTGGTGAATTCTACTGTTATGGCCGACGTAGGATTGATACAAGGTTGGAGACGATGCCATAGTATTAACTGCAACACAAAATCCCACAACGATAAATTGCCGCTAGCTTTCACTAAACCGTGGACGCATTTGCAAAGCCTTTGGCATTCCTTGGCGGAATTTTGGCGCAATGCGGGTACTGTCAAATCTACAAGTGGTAAGCGAATGCTGGGATCTAACTGGCTAATTTCGCTACTCAATTCCAGAGTTTTTTCTACCAACTCTGTGGGCTGCACTTGGCGTAACCAGTCAATTTGGCGTTTTTGGACTTCGAGATTTTCCGTATTCAAAGCTAGCGCAAAAACGATGCCCATTGCACTTTCCTGCTCCCGCACCCTCAAACGCAAAGATTCTGGCAACTGCGACAACAGTGCTTGAGCGTGGGCAAAATGCTCTGGTGCAACGGTTCCCACTTGATTGACTACTTGTTGCGACATGGCGTTACCACCAGCAAACCCCATTGCTAAAGATTCCTGGGAACCCGTGCGATGGCGAGATGGCATTGGTGGTAAATTGCTGACGTTTACACCTCCAAGGCGGCGGATGCGTTCTGCCAGAGGTGGGTGGGTACAAAACATACTGTCCCAAAGATAAGGGTTGAGGGCATTGCCAAAAAACATGTGACTGGCGGCTTCTCTACCAGGCGCAATCAAACGGGAATCCATTTTTTGGAGTTTTTCCAACACTCCAGTCAGTCCATTGGGGTTGCGAGTGAACTGTACGGCGGAAGCATCGGCGAGAAATTCCCGTTGGCGAGAAACGGCGGCTTTAATCAAGCGTCCGCAAAGTAAGCCGATACCACCAATGGCCATGAGTGCTAAACCAAAGGCCCACAAAGGCAAACCCTTATCTTCGCGGGAACCAGCACGAAGCCGCAACAACAATTCCCCAGTTAAATAGATAAACAAAATTCCGTGTAGCAGTCCCACCAAACGCAAATTCAGGCGCATATCTCCATTAAGAATGTGACTGAATTCATGGCCGATGACTCCTTGGAGTTCATCGCGGTTCAAGTGTTGCAAACTCCCACGGGTAACTCCAATAACGGCATCAGTGGGGGTAAACCCCGCAGCAAAAGCATTAA
This sequence comes from Nostoc linckia z4, assembly GCF_002608075.1. Classification (GTDB taxonomy): domain Bacteria; phylum Cyanobacteriota; class Cyanobacteriia; order Cyanobacteriales; family Nostocaceae; genus Nostoc; species Nostoc linckia. The sequence continues at coordinate 206,915 of NZ_LAHA01000005.1, read as the reverse complement.
TGCTGGTTTCTCTATCGAGGAGATAAACTTCTGGCACAGGAATACCAGAAGCGATCGCCATTTCCTCGACAATATTTAATAGTTGTTTTCCTTGTTCGTCGGCGGTTTCTGGTAGTAAAAGCCTTCCCCCCAACTCTTGGGCAATTACGCTTCCGCCTTCACGCAGATAAGCAATTTTATAAAGACTTCCTAAAGCGATGGCAATGATTGTAATCCCAGCCACACACAGAAATAATCCTGAATGCCACCAAATATGAGGAGCCATGCGAAACAGAAATAAAGTAGCAATATAAATTGCCACAATCATCACTGCGATGGATAGAGAAAACAACCCGATTAATTTTTGTGTATTTTGGCGTGCCCGATCCTGATGTTCAAAGAAATTCATAGACACCTAAAAAGACACGCGGGGAGCATTTCTCACTTCTGGATTTGCTTCTTGTAGCAACTCTGCCAGGGTAAAATTAAACGTATTTGCCACAAGGTTGCTGGGGAAAGATTCACTTTTGGTGTTGTAAAGTGTCACAGCATCATTAAAAGCTTGACGAGCAAAAGCAATGCGGTTTTCAGTAGAAGAAAGTTCTTCCATCACCTGACTTATGGTGCGATCGGCTTTCAATTCCGGATAAGATTCTGAAAGTACCATAAAGCGACTTAACGCACCCGCCAGCGCTGCTTCTGCATTACCCAACTGCTGCATCGCTTGGGGATCGCCGGGATTTTGTCCAGCACGACTATTAGCATTTATCGCAGAGTTTCGAGCTGCAATTACAGCTTCTAAAGTTTCTCGCTCATGTTTCATATATCCCTTGGCAGTTTCCACCAAATTAGGAATTAAATCATAGCGACGCTGTAATTGAACATCGATTTGAGAGTAAGCATTTTTGTAGCGGTTGCGATACTTCACTAAATCGTTGTAGCTATTAATGAGAATAAGAGCAACAATGGCAACTAAAGCCACAGCAAATATGAAAACTCCGATAGTCATAAACTTCAATCCATAAAACTTGCAGAGGAGAATTTCAACTATTTTGATGAGATAATCTAAATAGTTGGATATGACAATGAGTTTACTTGTAACAAGTTAGCTTCGTCGTCTGTAAAATTAATTACGCAAGTTTACTGAGATGGATGAGTTTTAAGAACCGCAGAGGCGCTCCGACTTTTCGCTGCGCCTCTGTGGTTCATTACAAAGTTTAATATTGCCAACTTAAATGCGATATCAACAGATAAATTACCTATGAATCTGGGTGAATAGCGAATAACCGCTGACAGCAATAATAAAAACGATAGCAACAGAAAAAAATACTACATCCCTAACAATAAATACAATCCAATCTTTTCTCAGTTCTTGTTTAAACTTGAGTTGACGAAGTCTACGTTCAAGTTCTGCATCTTCTTGTGACTGTAATTTGCCTATTGATAAAATCAACGGCTTGTTACCTTTGGTGGCAATGATTTTTGATAAATCTTTTATATCTGTCATGCTATTTAGATACCAATAACTTCAGTTTCCAGGTTTTGGTTTTCATCTACAATCCAGATATGTTTGCCTTTTTGCTTGGCTTCTACTGCAACTTCCAGAAGTGCGATTGCTTTTAACAGTACCTCAGCAGAATCTCCATTCATGTTTTGCGCCAGATTGCTTATTGTCTCATACAATTCTGGCGATAAATCTAAATTTATTTGAATGCGTTGAGTTTTATCTTGTGCAGTCATTTCTAATTTAAGATGTCTTTGACAACAAGCTTTTACCTCGTTGATAAATTTGTCCTGCATAATCAGTCCAAGCACCTTGTCCCCAATACCGAAAACAACTAGTTTCTAGTAAAAGGTTGTGTAGGAGAGCGTTACGGTATTCATATTTTCTAGTAATAGGTTCTAAAGCTTCGGTTTGCTGTAATTTATCAAATTTTTGATGACATAAGCTACTTAATTCATACATGGGAGATAAGACATTTTCATATCCTTTAACCCAGCTAATATGATTTGTCCATGAGGCTCCATCCATGTGAAAATTAGAATTATTTGCTTTTAATTCTTGAATGGCATTCTCCACAGCTTCAGGTTGGGAATTTTCTGGTGAAACTCGCTGCCAAATTTGATGTTGTCCAACTGGCTGGCAAGCTGGATAGTCTTTAGGTTGGCATCCAGCAGCTTCTATTAATTCTAAATATTCTGTGCCACACATCCCCACAACACCTGATTTGCCTCCACCATGATTTACCATATCCCACCAAGCTTGTTTGAAGGCACTGGGAAATTCATTCATCATCACGCCGCCATTTTCACCATCTCCAATTTGACTAACTATTGGTGGCACAAATACGCTGCCTAATTGTTGTTTAGATAAGGTTTTTGCTTCATAATAAGGCTGCATTTGGGCAACTAATTTAGTATCCGAACCTTGGGTTTTAATTAATGCTGTAATGCTAATGGTTTCGCCTTGAGAATTACGAGCAATTAAACGATGTGGTAAATGTTTGTGCCTCAAAGATTCACCATTAATTGTTTCTACAGAATGTTCTTGAACGAGTAACCAACGATATCCACATTCTTTGAGGGCTTTCACAAATTCAAACAGGACATCAGGATGATTGGGTAAATGCATTTCTGGAGGTGAAAATCCTTTGACTCGTGCTAATGCTTCCCAACCAAAAATTGCAGCAAAGTGATGTTGCCATGCAATTATATGCAATTTGATGTCTGCTATGGGAGTGGAAGGAACAACAGCATGGCTCCACATTGTACCCAGCCATTCTACATAAGGTTGATAGGTAGAATCGCAAGTAATACGTTTCAAGTTATCCAGAATATCACTGCGTCCCATTTGCCGCAGTCCCCACAAAAGATTACCTGAGTAATCCAACATCACACGGGGATTACAACCTTGATTGACAAGTTCGGGAATGAAATCTCCCATACGGCTGTAACAATAAGCAAAAGGCCCTGCATTATGGTTATCGCCTTCGTTGGGATGTTCAAACATGTATTGCAAATTGCTGATGAACGTACCACCATATCCAGCAGGGATCGTAGGCTGGTGCATGTGTAGAGCGATCGCAAATGCAGCATTTACGTCATCTAACTTAATATTCGTTGTTGGTAAAAATACAGGTATATCATGGTTAACTACAGAGAGAACCTCTGTTTCCCAACCAGAAATGTTCGGTAAGCCATCAATGATTTCGGGCAAAGAAGAGAGATTAGTCGGTAGTGTCAGCATTTCTGGTTGCTCCGAAACAAGGTATGTCTAATTATGCGATCGCACGGCAATTTATGAACTTATTTCTGGCTTTTTATTGCATAAAAGTTTTTCCTCAAACCTAATAGCTATTGGAAACACACTACGACTAATTTTTTAATTTCTGGGAGTCACAACAATGACAGTATTTTCCAAGTTTTCTAAGCTGGCCGCTCTAGTTGCTATTTTGACGCCAATGTTCGCTGTAGATACTGCTGTTGCACAACAGAGCTATCCAATGACCTGTCGTGGTGGTGGTACGCTGGCTATACAAAATGATGGTAGTAACAGTGTGCGAATCAATTTCCAACCAGGAGCAGGAGCCGTTCCCCAAGGTTTGTCACCTGGTCAATGTACCTGGTCAGATCGAGCGTTGAGGTCTGGTGAGCCAACAACCATTTGCGATAGTGGTGTCAGTGCGGCCCAATATGTAGGTTTGTTAGTTCGCTCAGATCAATATGCAATTTTGCAAGTTTACAACAATGGTCGTGGATGTATGCAAGTTACTAAGGTTGGCCCTTAGTGCAAGACAAAAGTAAAAAGTCAAAAGGCAAAACAAAGAACAAATAAAAACGATTTCAAATCCTCAAGCACAAGTAAAAAGTTAAAGTCTAAAAGTAAAAAATATTACTTTCATGTTGATTTTTACTTTTTACCTAGTTGTTTTGACTTGTGATGGCGTTTTTTCCAAATCCCCTAAATTTATTTTTGGGGATTGACCTTTAACTTTTTACTTTTTAATGGCTTTTAAGCCTATTCCCTATTGCCTATTGCCTCCGATAGTTACAGCGATTTGGCTTGACATTGATTTTTCCTCAACAAAAATACATCAGCAAAACGCTGGATTTTTGCGAAAAAACTCGGTTTTGGACTAAGTTTTTGCCTTCTTGATGCTGGTGGAGCTGCTATTTGTAAAATCAGTTCTAATAACCAAGGGGCGAGGCGTTGACACCACACTGCTAGATGACTTTGCCATCCGACTAAAATTTCTGCTGAATTATTTTGCATTCCAATGACAAGTGCTTGAGCCACTTGCTGGGGAGTCATGGGAATCACCCAGCGAAATAATTTTAAGTCGCGTACCATGTCTGTGTCTGTGAGAGAAGGTAGTAATGCAATCACTCGGATATTGTATTGGGCAAGTTCCCGACGTAAGGCTTGGGTAAATCCCAAGATGGCAAATTTGGTGGCCGAGTAAGTGGCCATTGTCGGTGCTGCAACTTTCCCCATTAGACTCGATACATTGACGATTGTTCCTTGCCTTTGGCTGGCCATGCGTCGAGCCATCAAACTGGTGAGGTTATACATTCCCAGTAAGTTTACAGAAAGTTCTTCTTGAACTTGGGGGAGTTTAGATTGCAAAAACGAGCTTTGGTATGCGACTCCTGCACAATTAACCAGCAGATGAATCGGGCCATAGTTGCGCCAAACTTGAGCAATAGTGACATTCACCTCAACTACCTGAGTCAAATCCAAAGCAACGATCGCAACTTCCACACCCATCGCCTGAATTTTGTTCGCTACCTCAACTAACTTATGGCGATCGCGTGCTACCAATATCAGCCGCTTGATGCCTTGTTTCGCTAGTTCCAGAGCGATCGCCCTGCCAATACCACGCGAAGCCCCCGTAATTAGGGCTACTTTACCTTGAATCTCCATTGATTTCATCCTCCAAAATCTAATCAAGGATTGGGTATGAGGCATTGATAATTGGTGAGTACTCATTACCATCTCACCAGTCCCCAGTCCCCAATCGCTTTAGCAACAAGGTATTTCTTGGTTAATCTGCAATCCTTCGTAATTTCCTATGCGAAGTAGAAATTTTTCGTTTTTGACTCGTTAATTACTAACCTACTTGGCTGAATCAATATAGCTCATAGATTTTACTTCTCCTCGATTTGAGCATTCATCAGCATCGTTTTCATACACACGTTAGCAATTAAATCAAGCGATTGCAACAATCTTTAATAAGAATTTTTTAATACTTGTTAACACAAGTATATATATATCAAAGATTTAATTAAATAAGTTTTTATGAATACGTAAGTACAAATATCTCAAAGCCATGACAATTGATTTCTGTTTTGGGAAATTGTGATATCGAAGCCACAGCTTAGATGTAAAAAAGACATATCTAGCAATTGGATTTGATGTGTAAGAATTTCCAGCGCAAGATGCCTATTGATTACAGAATTGTATTACCTTATTTCTCAGGTATTGTTTAAGATTTTTATCTCATTTTTCTTATGATTGTAATAATTATATTTTATTAATAATTGGCCTATTACTGTCAGTACATTTACTGATTGCCTCCAAATAAAGGCTTGTTTTCAGGATTTTTTGCATCAGATAAGATGGCTAAATGTTTATCTAAAATGTAAATTAAAAAATTATATTTATTTTCTAATTTTTTAGCAAATATCATGATTAATTTATATTTAGCTTTGAGATTAGCTAATTAATCCTTGAGACTTATATTGTTTATGATTACTACCAATTCTCTAAAAAGATGTGCCATAGAACAATACGCTTGGATTAAGGTCAAAATTCTTTGTCAAAGTAATTTTTTTAACGTAGACGCATAGCGGCAAGACAGAGGCTACCGCAGTGCTTCACAAAAAAATAGTATCAGTCCTAAGGCAGTTGCAAGAAATTAATGACCACTACTTGTGGGTTGGACATCTTGTCCGCCTTTATTTGTCGCATGGGAGACGCAATTAAAAAACACTTAATTTTTATCAATAAATTAATCACCTTAGCAATAATCTTTGTTTATATCTGGGAACTTCCAGAGAATAAATTACTCAATTTATTCACATAATATTTTCTTTTTCTTCCCTACCCCCTGCCCCCTCCCTAGACAGTAATTGGTTATTTTTGGCATTGGAAGTTCCCTGTTGCCTGTTGCCTATTGCTTGTTCCCTGGTATGTTTCTTTCTTGTCCCTGAGGAGTCGTTAGTTGAGGATTTGATGGTCGGAATGATTGGGGAATTGCTCCACTCCAGATTTGATTAAATTGCTCTGGTGTTAATGATTGCAAAAGACTGAGATTCAAAGGCTCTTTACTAATAAATGTGGCGTAAGATGGCTGCAAATAAGAGCGGTATTCTGGGCGATTGAGGAGATGGGTTGACAAGAAAGCTACGCTTAAGGCGTTGAGATAGGAATAAACAGGAGTAGGGTTAGGGCCTAGTAAGGCAGGCGGTACGGGTAATACGCTATTTTCAGGAGTCGGTTCAGCGATCGCGGAAAAGTGAGTACCGTTTTCAATCAAAGCCAGGTACTTATTGGAGTCAGTCAGCCAGGTAAAAGGAAGAATCTGCTCAGATACAGGTGGAGCAAAAATATCTTGACTACCAGCTACCAACATTACTGGAATTTTAATTTGACTGATGCCGCCTTCACCCAAAACTGTACTATCAATGGGATTAATGGCCATGACAACCTTGATGCGATCGTCTTTGAGTTGGTAATCCCTTGGGGATAACTCAGCAGCTTGACACTGCAACAACAGCGATACATTAAAGAAGGAATTATTGCGGTTACAGTCTTGGTAAAGTTGGTTAAAGTTAATTGCTGCTCCTGCCAAAGTCAAAACAGTATAACCACCAAAAGACTGACCAATAGCCCCAATTTGCTGAAAATTGAGTTTTCCTTGGAGGGTGGGATCGGATTTTTCTAAACGCTCAAGTTCATTGAGTAAAAACTTGATATCCAATGGTCGATTGATAAATTCTGCTGGTTCTGGCGGCCCTGCCAAACCTGCAAAATATAGCTGAATGCGTTCGGCATTACTACCAGGATGTTCCAATACCGCCACCGCAAAACCATAGGATGTTAAATGTTGAGCTAAGTAAGCAAAGGTAGTGCGATCGGAAGCCAGACCATGAGAAATTACAATTAACGGATATGGCGGTTTGACTTCGGCTTGCGAATTGCCTTGAGGTAAATAGATATCCACTGGGAGACGACGATTGCGAGAAAAATCATTTAACTCAAAGCTTTTTTTCTGCCAAGAGAATTTTCCTGGCGATCGCAAATCTGGTTGTTGTGAAAAATCAATTTTGGAATTGGCTGCGGCTACCGTTGCTTGTTGTTGGAGAAAAGCTACAACCTCATCCTTTTTTTCTATCAGTTGTGACAGGTTATCGACAATCCTTAACCCCTCTGAATAATTCAGCCTAATAGTTTTACTAGGGAATCTCCGCAGCAAATTTACAACTGTTAAGCCATCGCGATCGGCAGCAGCTACAATCAAAGCTGCACGTATAGCATAAAAACCATTTTGCCGAGACTCAGTGAGGAGTAATTCTCCTAGACGTTGTATCACCTCTTCACCGATTGGGGAATAGGTAACCTGAGATACTACAGTGGGACTAACATTGAAGCGTTGCTGGAGTAGATTCCGTAATTGGGCGAGTTGTTCGGGAGTAGCCCGGCTGGCATAGAAGGAAAAGTCTTCATCGATTTTACCTTCTTTGGCAAAAACTTCTAGCGAGTCCACAGACAAAGAGAATTCGCCAAAGGGAGGATAATAAAAGCTAATGCGATCGGCTGCCAATCCAGGAGTAGCAGTCAAAAACGTAGATACAAAACTCAAACCCAGGTATCGCCAAAATTTTTTCATCAGAAAAACCCATTGTCTAACCCTGCCAAACAATTATTGTAAAGAAGCCCAGCTAGCTGTACTTTCCTACAATCATCTGTATTTTACCCAGTTAAAATCGCTATAAGTAGTAAATTTTTCAACCAAACAGCATTTAATAGAGCGATAATAAATTATAGAAATCGAGATACTTTTATATGTCTTTCGCTTCTTGTTCCTCTTGTGTTGTCATCCTCAATCAACAACAGGAGGAGAACGTCTCTCACCAAAAGCAGTGCCAGGATATACCAGTTCAGGACACCAAGAATACTGGTAAAAATTGTACTGTGGTTGAAAATGGTCGGGTTGTAGTTAAGCCCTCACAAGCACCAAAGGAGTGACGCGGGGATATGGGGACGCGGAGACATGGGGACGCGGGGACGCGGGGACATGGGGACACGGGGACGCGGGGACACGGGGACGTGGGGACGCGGGGACGCGGGGATGCGGGGACGCGGGGACATGGGGACGTAAAAAGATTTCAATAATTAGTCTTGTGAATTCCGACTCCTGACTCCTGAATTCTGACTCCTGAATTCCGACTCCTGAATTCCGACTCCTGAATTCTGACTCCTGACTCCTGAATTCTGACTCCTGACTCCTGACTCCTGACTCCTGATTTCTCACTCCATCTCATCTAAAGGTAAAACATCGTGGAAGCGATTGTAGTCGATGTAGCGATGTCCATCAGGTGTTTCGTGGAAGATATCGACAAAGCGATTATTCCACAAAATCTCGTGGGCGCTATAGCTATGACGGGCATAGACGACCTGTGTAACTGTTTCATCAATACCACTCAAAGAAATCATCAGCATCGAATTTGTTTGTATTAGTGATTCTGCGGTCATCCCATATAAAGGACTAAACTCATCAATTACATGCACCACTGACCAGCTTAAGGAAAAGCTTGGTGTTTGGTTCCGCAGCAGTTTTAAATCGTAGATTCTACGCATAAACTGACCTTCTGCTGTGATTTCATCGCGCATCAAATATACTCGCAACTGCGCTTCTAAAATCATATTGCGGCGCTGATTAGCAGTGCGAAACATCAAAGTCGGCTTGTTATCATGAGGTGTAATCACCGCTACACGACTAAACATTACGCGGGCGGTTGGTCGAGAAAACCGAGCAAAGGCTAGTCCAGTCATTACCGCAATTCCCACCAAACCGATCATCGCTTCAATGGTAACAATGATATTGGCGTAAGTTGTTTTAGGATACATCGCACCGTAGCCGATGGATGCTAGGGTTTGGACGCTAAAGAAAAAAACATCCAAAAAAGATCCTGGCCTAGCATTGGCGATACAATCTCCTCCTAGCAGGTAAGCTATGGCGAACAGAGCATTAATAGTTATGTAAGATAAACAAATCAGTATTAAAAAGCCAGGCCAGGGAATGGTCAGTAGCAGATGGTAGGGATCGCGCCAATAGTAATACCATATACCCATCCCCATAATTTCAAACTTTCCATCTCGAACGTGAATGTCAATACGTGGGAGCAAACGCTGTTTTTGTTTGCGTGAAAATCGCTTGACTCGAAATTTCATCTGGGGTAGCCAAAAAAATTATAACTAAGTATTATTATTAGCCTTACAACCAAGTTGTGATGAATTGAAATTTCTGGATCGCCATTGCTGTCAGAATTGAGAATTCAGAATGGAAGCATATCATACTTAATGCAATTTTCAGGTAAATAGACCACGTGCTAGGGGCGCAAGGCTTTGCACCCCTACGACACATATGGTTCAAATAGATGAAAACTGCTGTAATGCAGATTTGGCGGTCTTCAATTGGTGGTAAGTTCAAACTTCCACTAATTATTTTTAATTGGAGTGTTCGCGCAGCGTCTCATAGAGAAGCGACTTTACTTGTTTATTTCCACTGGTGCGCGTCCGTTGGAAACTCACATTAAATTATGAGTAAAAAAATAGGGCGTGCAATGCTCGCCCTAATGATTTATCTGCTAGAAACTTATTTAGAAAACATTTCAATTTCGTGAACTACACAAAATTAACTTTAGTAATCTTCAAATTAATTCATAATTCATAATTAGACCGAAGGTAAGAGTCCCCGACTTCATGATTCAGGTTTTGGTTTTTGACCTTTGGAACAGCGGTCAAACCACTCTTGATATTTTTTTTGATGTGATTCATCTGCAACAGAAATTACTACTTGTACCTGATGGCATCCGTGATTTTTTTCTAGGGCGATCGCATTCAATAATAGACTAGCAATTTTCGGTGAACTAAATTGACCACTGACTGTTAAACCACCTTTAAAGTTTGTCAGTTCGAGTGTTTCTCCTTGATTCAACTCCAGTGCAGAAATTCCACCATCACTTAAATCAATTTCTGCAAGTTGCTTGTGTTCTGGGCTGACTTGTTCGACGATTAATTTTTCACGCCGCACAGGAACTTGTATCATCCGAGTTTCGATTTCTTTGCGAACAATAACTTCGCCTATTTTATGTTTATTGCTTTCAACAACTAGTCGTTCTTCTAATAAACGAATAATTTTTTCTTCAGTAACATCTTCTAATTCTGATGTATTCACAGAATTATTTATAGTTTGATTATAAGCTAGTTCTTGAGTAGAATTTTGTGAAAGTTCCGGTGTGCCTTCGCCTGGTGTTTCTGCTGCTAAATATTCAGGCATATACTCTATTTGTGATTTATCGAAGTCTATGAAAACAGATTTAGTGGGATTATCGATTTTTTTGACTCTCTGGCTATGCACCCAGAAGAAAGAAGTATCTTTATCAGCTAAATCCTGATTAGATAATAGAACTTGTTGATTCACTCGGTTAGATATCACTAAATTTAACCGATGATTACTATCCACAATCAAATCCTGAACCTTTCCCACTAGTTGACCTTGACTATCAAAGACAAGAAAATTTTTTACCTTATTTTTCAAACTTACTAGTAAGGTGTTAGTGTGAATATTCGAGCTTGCCTGTCCAATGTTATTTGTCATCGGTTAGCTATTACAAAAAGGGATTGGGTATTGGTATTGGGGACTGAGTGTTTGGTGCTAAGTATTGGGTATTAAAAATAGCTTCTATTCCCCAGTCCCTAGTCCCCAATCCCTATTTACTGTTAGCGTTCTTCAATGGGAAGATTGGGAGCATTTATGTCTAGTTCTTCACGGCGCACAGTTTCTTGAGCTTCAACTGTGTCTCGGTCTACGACTTTCTTCACTCTTACTTCTTCGCGCACAACAGTTTCTTTGCGAATTTCAGGAGTTTCTTCATGGAGTTCAACACGAGCAACTTCACCTTCACGGAAGTCTGCTTCACGCGCAGAAACAGGCCTACCTGCATCTGCTGGAGTTACACGCTCAATTACAACTCGCTCTTTTTCTACTGGTACTGCGACTCGTGCAGTGTCGGTTTCAACGTGTTTACCAATTGCTACTTCTCCAGTTTTGCGGCGTTGTTTGCCGGCAATTAGTCGTTCTTCATACAATCTCAGAGTTTGATGATCTTGTTCATTCAAATTGAATAAAGAAGAATCGTTTTCGTATTTGTAACTATCACGATTGTAACTAGGAGTAGAATAGGTGCTATCTAATGGTGCTGATGCTTCTACGGGTGCTGATGCTTGTACGGGAGTGGTGTATTCTCCAGGGCGACGATATACTCCACGCACCCGTTCTTCGTAGTCATAGTCGAGGGCTAGGCGTTCGTTGAACTCTGGTAAATCTTCTGCTTGCTCTCTAGTTAAGCCAATGGTGTAAACGCGATCGCTATTATAGTCAATACGAGCGCGACCAATTGGTAATAAGACTTTTTTACCGAAAATCCAGAAACCTAAGTCAACAACTAAATAACGGATATGCCCATCTTCATCAACTAAAACATCGTTGATAGTACCAATTTTTTCATCGGTTCCTTGTGTATAAACACCAAGTCCTTTAATATCATGACCGTCAAAACTATCTCGGTAGTTAGGCTCAAAATCTTCTAATTTGTAAAGAACCATTCTATTTAGCCTCAAAATTTTTATTTACATTTCCTTATTAACTAAGGTAGACATATATTCACTTGTTTACCTCCTTCTACCGAAATAAATTTTTTAATCAAGGATTATCAAAGGTTGTAGATTTTTATGAAAAATAAGTTAAAAACTTTTCATACCGAAATACAGGCAAAAATTATTTCATTTTGCCTGTTTTAATTTATAAAATACAACAAAATTCAACACTAAATTGCAGAAGAATTTAGAAGTCAAAATCAATTAGTAAGGAATTCCAATTAACTACTAATAGCAAATTTGCATAAAAAGTATTATTTGAAATTTTTAGAATAGCTTTGTAGCAAAAGCTTTTAATAAAAAATCCCAAACTTGCACTAAGCCTGTGGAAATATCTAAAATCAAAATTGGTCTAATTTAAGACTACTAAATCTTCTCTACAAGACGCTAAGCGAAGGATTTAGTGTGATATTTCTTCACCACTTATTCATCCACCACTCACACTCAGGTAAATTCGCCATTCTGGCGACTGACGCCAATATTGCTGTTTTGATAAATCTTGAGAGTGGGCTTTCCAACCCACTCTTATATATCTCATTGAAATGTCTTGTAACTGCTCACTATTAAATATTTTCATGTTTAATAGTATCAGTTTCCTGTATGTGTAATTCACCAGCAGTATCAATATTTAACTCTTCTCGACGAATTGTATCTTGTGCTTCCACAGTGTCGCGTTCTATTACTTTCTTAACTCTGACTTCTTCCCGCACAAAAGCTTCTTTACGTATTTCTGGTGTTTCTTCGTAGACTTCTATGCGTGCTACTTCTCCTTCTTGAAACTTAAGTTCGTTGCTATCAAAAGTTCCTACTTCAGTGGGTACAACTCGTTCAATTAAAACTCGTTCTTTTTGAATAGGTACTGTAACACGTGCGGTTTCAGTTTCAATGTGCTTACCTACAGCTACTTCCCCAGTTTTCACCCGATGCTTATTAGCAATCAATCTTTCTTCATAGAGTCTAAAAGTTTGATGATATTGCTCATTCAACTCATATAAAGCTGGTTCTTTTTGGTAACTGTATGCATTATTATAAGTTAGATTACTGGTTGAAGGACGAAATACACTACGTACTTTTTCTTCATAATCGACATCAATATTTCCAATTTCCTGATATTCAGGTAACCTTTCTATTTGCTCCCTGCTCAATCCATCAACATGGACTGTTCTTGCTGGATAATTGATACGTGAAAGACCAACTGGTAGTAAAATCTTTTTATGAAAAGAATCTAGTGTAGTATCAATGATTAAATACCGAAAACGACCATCATCATCAACTAAAACATCAACAACTAAGCCAATTTTTTGTCCACCTTCAGTATAAACATCCAGTGATTTTACGTCATCTCCACCAAAGGTTTCTCGATAATTTGGATCGAAATGTTCAAGTTTGTGAAGGGGCATATGCTGTTCCCAAGTTGTCTATAATCTTTATCTGCTAGTCTAAAAAATAATAGAATCAATCTCCTCCTACTGACGACTGAATTAAATTGAGACGTTTCCTCGTCTATAGCTCATACTTTATGATGGTAAAATTTTGGTTGAAGACTATTAATAATCAATAGGAATATAACTAAAGTTATAACCAAACAGCACTTACGCAAAAATCAAGTAATTTCGTCATTACTAGCGATAGCGTACTCCTTTCGCGCAGCGTGTGGCAGACAAGCATATCGTAGAGAAATAATCCACCCTTGACGCTGGGATTGCTTCGTTGCACTTCGTTGCGATGGCAATGACAATATTGGGGTTGCGTATGAAATGATATTAAGTAAGTCGGTGAAATAAAACCAAACTATGTAAAGAAAAGTAAATAAGGCTCAAACTCTTTCTCCCCCTGCTCCCTGCTCCCAGCAAGAACTGCCTTATCCCAACAATAATTATTTACATCGGCCTACTTATGTCCGCCTAATCACTTATCAAAAAAATTCTCCGCGTAAGAGCGTCCCCACGTCATTCCTAATGATAAGTAATCAACTGGAGTTTAGACTTGAGAGTTTTGATTAAAAATTGTGCCAATGTAAACGCATCCACACCCAACTCAGTACGTTCTTGAGCTGCTAAAATCCCAGCTTGGGAGTGCCACCAAGCAGCAGTGGCAGCAATATCTTCCACTGGGATGTGTTTAGTGGCCGCTTGGGCTAACAATCCACCAAGTAGCCCAGTTAACACATCGCCACTACCGCCACGGGCTAAGGCGGGTGTACTTTCTGGAATAATCGAAACTTGATTTTGGGGGTTGGCTATGGCTGTTCTTGCACCTTTTAGCAATACTACCGCTCCAGTTTGGGCTGCTGCTTGTTGTACTGCTTTGATTCTGTGATGCTTGGCATCAGTGATATTGGGGAACAATCGCTGGAATTCGCCTGTGTGGGGTGTGAGGATAGTTGGTGCTTGGCGTTTTTGTAGAGTGGGGATGGTTGCAATTTCGGCAAGTATATTTAAAGCATCGGCATCGAGAACCAAAGGAACATCGCTTTCTATGACTTGTTGGACAATGGGACTGGCGTCTGTTGTTAAACCAGGGCCGCAGGCGATCGCACTAAAAGAATTAAGATTAGTTTTAGTAGGTAGTTGCAATTGGGCAATGGCTCCAGTTTCCGTTTCTGGACAACCGACAATCAGCGCTTCTGGCAAATGTGATACCAAAAGAGATTTCAAAGATTCTGGTACCGCAACCGAAAGCATTCCCACACCACTACCCCTAGCACCCAAAGCAGTTAAAATTGCTCCACCTGCATAGCGTCGCGAACCACAAATCAACAGTAAATGTCCTTCCTTATATTTGTGGGTAATTGCTGGACGGGGTAAAGGTAAAGTCGAAAGTGCCGTTATTGGTGTAATGCGTTTAATTCTGGGTGCTTCTGAGAGAACAGCTTCAACATCAGCTAAAGGAATATCAAAATCAATTAACTCAGCTTTACCGACATATTCCAGCGCTTGGTCTTGCAAAAAAGCCAACTTCCACAAACCCAAGCAAAACGTGTGAGTGGCGCGAATTGCAGTTCCCAATACTTCACCTGTGTCAGTGTGCAATCCCGAAGGTAAATCAATACTCAAAATTGGCACAGACAATTGATTTAACTGATTAATTGCAGAGGCGATGGGATCGGTGAGGTTTCTTTCTAAACCAAATCCAAATAATCCATCAATCAACAAATCAGAATTCGGCAATTGTTCAATTTCTTGATAAATTGGAATACCCAAACTTCGAGCATACTGCAAGTGCTGTGAAGTTAATTCCTTGAGCTGAGAAAAAGGCGAATAAATCCAAATTTCATAGCCACGAAAATATAATTCGCGGGCTACTACCAAAGCATCTCCCCCATTGTGACCGGGGCCGACGAGAATGCCGATACAGGGATTTGAGAAGAACAAAGAAGAAGACGCAAAGAGTGGGGGACATTGGGACGCGGGGAAAGAACTCTCCGTGTCCCCGCGTCCCAATGTCCCCGCGTCCTTTTGATTTGGGTAAATATTTTGAATGCGACGGGCAATTAAGCCTGCTACCTTTTCCATCAAAGCTACTACAGGCATTCCTGCTGCAAAAATCCGCGCTTCAATATCGCGCATTTGCTCAGCAGTTACTACTACTTGTGAAATTTGTTCTTGCCTATCTGACATCAGTAATTCCCACTCTCAACTTGTTCACTTACCGTAATAAACCCTAGCATTTCTGTATCCGATGTTTCGGAGATACTTATTCCATTCTTCTGCTTGTACTCGGTCAGCAAAAGGCCCTACTGCGACGTGGGGGCCTCGTGGTTGCGTTCTTTCCAGTACACCACCAGATCGTCCTAAATTTTGGCTGAATTGAGCTAAAGTCTGTCTAATTTGAGCAGCGATCGCAGGTAATTCTTGTGAAGTGGTGGGAATGGCTACAAAATATCTAGAGACTTGTTTTGGGATATTTGCAGAACGGCGATCGCTATTTCTATTACCTGCGTCAAAATAGCCTGTTTCCTGTCCGTTAGCAAAGCTAATAATTCTTGCGCCATAAATGCCTCGTGACTGTAACTCATTCACCCGTTGTTGGGCGTTGGATACTCTGCTAAAAACTCCTGATTGAATGACGTTACGTCCTTGATATTCTCGAACGTAAGCACTAGGTTCTAGGCGACGTATTTGTTCTAGGGTCTGGAAATCGCTAGCATCTACGAAAACTAAATAGCGTTCAAAGTTTTGGTTATATTGACTAAACTGTGTTGGTTGAGAAGGCTGAAAATTCTGTTCAGGTTGATAAATTTCTGTTGGTTGTGAGGGCTGAAAAACTTGTGCTGGTTCTAAGGGCTGAGAGGATTGTTCGCTTTGATCGGTTTGTGCTGGTTCGGCTGGTGGTAACTGCGGCGATTCTTGAGCGAAGGGAACTGGCGGTAAAGGTTCAAATTCTTGAGTTAGTAGCAGTTTGCTATTGGAGATTTGTGCTTGTGCTGGAATAGAGTTGGCAAGCACTACAAAACATCCTCCCATTAACAAAGAGAAGATTTGAAATCGCATAAATTGACTTGGTATTGCACTAGACATAATTAATTAGAAAGTAATCTAAATGGCAATTTACGTCAGGAAATAATTAGTTTGCTGTTGTAGCAATTAGATAGCGTTAGTGTTAAATTACCTCATTTAGGTTCTAAACAATACATCTGTTACTAATCTTAGATAAGTAGGTGAGTGACAACTACCTATTTGGTTGCTGCTAAGCTTATCCACCCTCAAAGGATATGGAATTTCACCTTGACTTTTAACCGTCAACAGTCAACAGTCAACAGTTAACTAAAGCCCTTTGTCAGCAAGGCTTTGAAGAGTCTATGCTACAATTGGACAACCACGCAACTACCGTGTTGGGTTTGTATGAAAAAAGTCGTCGTCGGTCTTTCGGGTGGTGTTGACAGTTCCACCGCCGCTGCTATCCTGTACCATCAGGGCTATGAAGTAATTGGTTTGACCCTTTGGCTGATGAAAGGCAAAGGCCAATGTTGCTCTGAAGGTATGATCGACGCGGCTGGTATTTGCGAACAACTGGGCATTACCCACGAAATTGTGGATATTCGGGATGTCTTCCAAACGAATATTGTCGATTATTTGGTGACTGGTTACAGCGCTGGAATTACGCCTTTGCCTTGTTCTCAGTGCAATAAAACTGTGAAGTTTGGGCCAATGGTACAATATGCCCGCGAAAAATTGGGATGCGATGGCATTGCCACTGGTCATTATGCCCGAATTAATTATGATGAAGTTACTGGACGTTACCAGTTACTAAGGGCTGTTGACCGCAACAAAGACCAGTCTTATTTCCTTTATGATTTATCTCAAGATTTACTAGAAGCAAGTATATTTCCTTTGGGTGAATTGGAAAAAACTGATACCCGTCGTATCGCTGCTGAATATGGTTTACAAACTGCTGATAAACCAGAAAGTCAAGACTTATGCTTGGTGGAAAGTAATGGTTCCATGCGGGCATTTCTAGATAAATATTTAGCTCCCAAACCAGGCGATATTGTGGATACCACGGGCAAAATTTTGGGAAAACATGATGGCGTTCATCACTACACTATTGGACAACGCAAGGGTTTAGGAATTGCCGCTCCGGAACCGTTGTATGTGGTTGAATTAGATGCGGTGAATAATCGAGTTGTCGTTGGCGATCGCACTAAAGTAACTCAGCCAGAATGTACTGTAGGACGAGTAAATTGGGTTTCTATTGCCGAACCATCAACTCCAATTCATGCCGAAGTGCAAATTCGCTATCGTTCCACACCTACACCCGTAACGGTGATTCCTCTGGAAAACTCCCGCGTGCGCTTGGTATTTGATGAACCGCAATTCAGCATCACACCAGGCCAAGCTGCGGTGTGGTACGACGGAGAAAAAGTCTTAGGTGGCGGAATTATCGAACAGTTTATCTAATTTAAAGACGTTGCATTGCAACGTCTTTATGGTTACTTCAAATGCTCGATCGTTGACTGTGAACACTCAAGAGTCAACGACCTAGATTGGAACAATCTATTTTTTGGAGTTTTCTGATTCGTATAACTTTACATTTATTATACGGTAAATCTATCAAGTTACCGTATAATTTTTTGAGTTGCGATCGCTTCCTTTGATTACCGTAGATAGCAACCAAAGGAAGCGGACTTTACGAAAACTCCTCAACAGATTGAACTCTGGAGAATTTACATGAGCTACAAGCATATTGAAGTCAAACCAGTGTCTGGTTTCATCGGTGCTGAAATTAGTGGCGTGGATCTTTCGCGTCCTCTGCACGATGAAGCAGTCCAAGAAATTCGGCAAACACTATTGAAGTGGAAAGTTGTATTCTTTCGGAATCAGAACATTGACCACGCTGCACAAATCGCCTTCACAGCTCGTTTCGGCGAAGTAACCTACGCACATCCACACGAAGATGAGCCTATCGAAGGTTTCTCACAAATCCTACCCATTGACCGCAGTCGCTACGAAAAGCGTAACGGTCTACGGCGTTCCAGCTACGAAAGCCGCTGGCATACAGATGTGACTGCCGTTGTCAACCCCCCTGCGGCATCAATTTTGCGTGCGGTTAACGTTCCCAGCATTGGTGGTGACACACAGTGGACTAATTTGGTTGCAGCTTACGAGGGTTTATCAGCACCCGTGCGCGCCCTTGCAGACACACTTAAAGCCGAACATCGTTTTAATGCGCGTTTGAATTTGCCTAGCAACAGCAAGATTGCCCAACGCATTGCGGCCAATCCTTTGGTTTCCATTCATCCAGTTGTTCGGGTTCATCCAGAAACCGGCGAACGTGCGTTGTTTGTAAACCCTGGCTTTACCTCCCACATTCTTGACGTGTCACGACAAGAAAGCGACTTGCTGCTTGAATTATTCTTCAACCAGATTACCAAGCCTGCTTACACCACCCGCTTCCGCTGGAACAATGGTGATATTGCCTTCTGGGATAACCGCGCCACCTCACATTTAGCACCTCAAGATCTAGATCATATAGAAGTCGAGCGCGTACTCTACCGCACCACCATCACCGGCGACGTTCCAGTTGGAGTTGACGGTTTCCGCTCCCAAGTGGTTGAAGGTGAGGCTTTCAACAGCGAATTACCAACTGTTTTGAAGAACAAAGCCCAGCAACTGGAAGCCCAGCCAGTACTCTCATAAATCAATACGGTTCAGATAAGCAGTATGAACTTCCCTTGTGGTCTGGGAAAAGGTGAGCCAGCGCGGTCTTGGGGGTTTCCCCCATGAGCGACTGGCGAACCCCGAAGGGGTTAAGGGGTAAGGGGTAAAGGATGTATTTAAAACCTTTCCCCTTTCCCCTTCCCCCTTTTCCCTTTAACCAAACCCTATTGTCTCATAAATCATTTACGTAGTAGGGTAGTACAGCTAGTTGTACTACCCTAAAAAATTCAAGCCCCAGCATCGACGATATGGGGTTAATCTAAAATCCAACATTTTTTAGCCTAGCCAAAAATTTAGTTTGGGATTTCCAACTAAAAAAATATTCCATAGAAGAGTGTTGACTGTTCATAGTTAACAGTTAACAGTCAATACCTTAACCTGAATAATTTATTTTCACAGTTACGCTTTAGGCTCATTTGGTATTTTCAAGATTATTAATCCATTTAGAAGTATTGATTACCTGACTTATAAAAGTATCTTGGGCAACTAAAGTTGCTCGATGAAGTTCTTCATCAGTAGCACTACCTCCATTATTTTGAAATCCAAGGGTTCCTGTGGCGTCAGCAAGAAACTCTACAGAAAAACCCAAATGGGCGGCTTGTCTGGCGGTTGTGTCACAACACATTTGGGTCATGTATCCAGAGATAACGACGGTATCAATATTCCTCTCTCTGAGCCAAGCTTCTAATTCTGTTGCTGTAAAACTTCCTGGCAAATTTTTCTCGATCAGGAGATCGTAGGGATATTTGGCAATTTCCGGATGAAGCTCCCACTCTGGACTTCCCTTTTGAAAAATGGGAGAGTTTTCTAGCGGTTGTGTATGTCTAACAACAATCACAGGTATATTTCGCTCTTGAGCAATATTCATTACTCGAAGAATATTATCTAAACTTCCTGATGGATAGGTTATTGGTAGTTTACCAGTGAAGTATTCGTTCTGAACATCGATTACTAATAAGGCTCGTTTCATGTTGATTCTTGTCCCTGATAAGTAGAAGCAGGAAGCAGGAGGTAAAAGCCAGTCTCGCTCGGGGTTTTAAACTTTTGTATTTTACATTATTTGTTTAACAGGACTTACGCAAAAATAACGTAATTCGGTCATTACGAGCGATAGGGAAGTAATCCCCCCTGACGCTGGGATTGCCTCCCTACACTCCGTTTCGGTCGCAATGACAATATCGGCGTTGCGTAAGTCCTATTTAAATAGAACGACTTGAAAAAACCAAACTATATTAAGTAATGTAAAAAATAAGATTCATTTCGTAGTAAGGACTTTAGTCCTTTTTTGAGAACCAAAGTTCTCACTACAAACCTTTAATTATTTACCCTGTTCTACTTATATTTATGGTAAAAATACTTAATACCGAAATTATCCAATTTTAATTGTCAAAATTTTCTCATGAAATTAACTCAAAAACTGGGTATTTCCACTATAGGTGTTGTTCTCGGTTGCGCTAGTGTGAGTTTACCTTATGCAGCACAAGCAGCAACATTTCTCTTTGACGGAAGTGGTACACCCGACGCTGTTGGTTGGCAATTAGACAGTTTTCTGGGAGAATTACCGAACGATACGATAACAGTAATACCACAATTAACTGGTAAACCCAGTGATGTATTAAGTGTTAGTACTACCGGAACAGCAGTTCATCTGTATAGCAGAAACATTAATGCTACTAACTATATAATTTCGATGGGTGTAAAAGTACTGCGTTCTTCTTTCAATTCTTTTGACTATGGCTTGGGTTTATCACCCTTTGCACAACAATTTTTTGACACAAATGGTAATTATTTGGGTTCTAACTTAGATCGGGCTAATTCATTAACTATAGGCGAAAACAGTATACAGTGGTCTGACTTAGTAGGGGATAGCTTCGCAATCGACACTTCTGTTTTTCATGAATATGCAATTAGCTATACAGATGGCAATCTGAATGTCTACGTGGATAAATCTTTTGACGACATTATTGCCGGTACTGCAACTCCTGTGCTAACACGTACTGGTGTAACACCACAAGACGAAAGTGTGGTTGGTACTGTGGCATTTGGCGACGGGTCTAATGACAGCATTTTTTTCCCCAATTGTTGTGTGAATTCAGCTTATGAATTGGATTTTATTCGATTTCAGTCACTTGATAACGCCACCTCAGTACCAGAACCCAATACTAACTTTGCTCTGGCATTCCTTGGACTTGGTAGCTTGCTCATAAACAAGAAGTTAGGATTTTCCCGAAGAAGATAATTTAAGGCACTTTCAAGTAAAAAAATATTTCATAGAAGACCGTTGACGGTTGACAGTTAAGAGTCAACAGTCAACTCTTTAACCGGAATAATTTATTTTAGGACTTACGCAAAAACTCTCTGAAACTCTTATTTCTACCTATTCTCCGCGGTTCGATTTTCCGTTACCTGTGCGTAAGTCCTGATTTTTTGGAGTTCCCTAATCTGTCTTAAGCAGGGTTCCCAAACAATTGAATCGCATTCTTCACTGACACTAAAAAGCACCCTCCATCAAGGAGGGCGCTTTTGATTCTATTTAATTTTCAGTTCAGTTGACTAAGGCAACGATTAACCGTTGATAGCAGGAGCGCTGATTGCAACAGGAGCCGCTTCGGCAGATGCCAAGTCTAAGGGGAAGTTGTGAGCATTGCGCTCGTGCATTACTTCCATACCCAGGTTCGCACGGTTGATGATGTCAGCCCAGGTGTTGATGACGCGACCTTGAGAGTCGATGATGGACTGGTTGAAGTTGAAACCGTTCAAGTTGAACGCCATTGTGCTTACACCCAAGGCGGTGAACCAGATGCCGATTACAGGCCATGCAGCTAGGAAGAAGTGCAAGGAACGGCTGTTGTTGAAAGAAGCGTATTGGAAAATCAAGCGACCGAAGTAACCGTGCGCTGCAACGATGTTGTAGGTTTCTTCTTCTTGACCGAATTTGTAACCGTAGTTTTGTGATTCGCTTTCGGTGGTTTCACGTACCAAGGAAGAGGTTACTAGAGAACCGTGCATTGCAGAGAATAAAGAACCACCGAATACACCAGCTACACCTAACATGTGGAAGGGGTGCATCAAGATGTTGTGTTCCGCTTGGAACACGATCATGAAGTTGAAGGTTCCGGAGATTCCCAAGGGCATACCGTCAGAGAAGGAACCTTGTCCGATGGGGTAAATCAAGAATACTGCTGTTGCTGCTGCTACTGGTGCAGAGAACGCTAGGCAGATCCAAGGACGCATTCCCAAGCGGTAAGATAGTTCCCACTCACGTCCTAAGTAGCAGAATACGCCAATCAGGAAGTGGAAAATTACCAATTGGTATGGGCCACCGTTGTAAAGCCATTCATCTAATGATGCTGCTTCCCAAATTGGGTAGAAGTGTAAACCAATGGCGTTGGAAGATGGTACTACTGCTCCGGAGATGATGTTGTTTCCGTAGAGTAAGGAACCTGCTACTGGTTCGCGGATACCATCGATGTCTACTGGAGGAGCAGCGATGAAGGCGATTACGAAGCAAGCTGTTGCTGCTAGTAAGGTGGGGATCATCAGGACGCCGAACCAACCGATGTATAAGCGGTTGTTGGTGCTGGTTATCCAGTTGGCGAAGCGGCCCCATACGTTGGCGCTTTGGCGCTGTTGAATGGTTGCTGTCATTGTTTTATAAATGCAGTTGTTTATGTGCAAATAAATGAGGTAGGTTTGACTACCTTGTTACATATCTTAAAACAAAGTATTTATTTTTGTAAAGTACTTTGAGAAAAAATTTTTTCTTAGAATTTACGCACCCCCAAAGCACAGCCTTTGAGTATGGGCCAACAGCAGTTCGCCCCTACGAGTTGTTGTATGTGTACCAATATTTTGGTGAATTGGTATGACGTGCGACAGTAAACTAAAGAATAGACAAGCAAGCTAAGCGTTCGCGCAGGTTGTCCCAGACAAGCGTTTTGTAGAGGAGTAATTGCCAAAAACTTTGGGATTGCTTCCCTTAACTTCGTTTCGGCCGCAATGAAAAAGTAGTACTTGTGTAAGTCCTATTGTATTTGAAAAGATATGTTTATTGAGAATAAATAACAAATAAGCATTATAAATAATATGATTGGCCGCTCTTATAAATATTAAGTAATGTTAAGCTATTAGATACTAAATTGCAATTACGAATTTTTGGGATTACATAATCCACCATCCCTCCGTCAACCTCAACTATTGAATTATTAGGCAAGACCAAATTTTTTAATTCGCTGCTGGTTGCTTAGCGGTTATGTTTTGTGCATCAACTTCTAGTAGAGATGGACGCACACATAAGTAAATCAATGGGCCAAATAGTGGTATTAAGGCTGTTATCCATAGCATTTGGTGATTTTCCCAACCACGCCGTGCCATATCATCTTTTACTAATGTCGGAAATAATAGGGAAAGTAAACAGAAATCTAGGCTCATGACGTGAATGAAGCGGTTAGTTTGCCACTGTTGGATAAAATCTGTCCAATCTCCTTGTGTTAAACCGTAGGTAACCAGAATCACAGCAGTTAAAGTCAGAACATAACCAGTTACACGAGAATCTAGCAGCTTGAAGAAAGTATTCTTTTGACCAACAAATTTTTGATTTGGTTCTCTAAGGGCTAAGTAGGGCAATAGGGCAAAAGCACCAACCCCAAAAGAAGCGATCGCAAATAGCCAAGCAGGTATTTTTTGCCCTCTACCATCGATAAACACTACTGCGCTGTAGATGAGGGGCCAAACCCCCATGAGGTTGAATAGGGCTATTACTAATGGATTAATACCTTGCCATTGACCAAGAGAAAGGTTTTTAATCAACTCGAATGTGCCTGGTTGTTGGGGAGGCGAGAGGATAAACGCATAGAAAATGAATCCCAGCCATAGTAATCCAAAGGCAATTTTTCTCACCATAATCTCTGTAAATTAACTGAAAGCTTCTGAAAGGTAATCAGCAGCAGCAGCGACAACAGCGATCGCACTTTCATAATCTAGGCGTGTTGGCCCTAAAACTCCTACACTACCCACAGGTATTGAACCTCGGCGATAGGTAGAAGAAATCAAACTACAAGTACGTATCGGTTCTAAGGGATTTTCTGCACCAATGCGAACGGTTACCTTGGACTTACCCAAATCTTCTGACTCTGATTCCTCAAATATTAATCGCCATAGCTGGTCTTGTTCTTCTTCCAGGAGGTGGATAATTGTTTGTACTTGTTGTAACTGCGAGAATTCCGGCTGACGCAAAACTTCTGCAACACCTCTAACCATAATTTGTGTTGCAGTGGGCGCTAGAGTGCGACGAGTCAATTCTGCAACTGAAGTTTTGAGAAATTCGCCGTAGCGTTGGAATTCTCGATCTAATTGACTCCAGTCGAGAGAGGCTAATTCTAACAAACTCCGCCCTCGTAAGTGACTATTCAAAAAGTTAGAAACAATTTGCAATTCGCGATCTATTACTTCTGGTTCGCGTTGTGTTTCCTCTGGTGCTAGCGACAAATCCATTAATTTGGAGTGTGTTTCATAATTATCAGTCACTACAATCAGCATGATTTTTCCGGCGTCAATTTGCACTAATTGTAGATGTCGCACCAGTGCTGTAGTGGTTTGAGGCATGGTAATCAAGCTAATGCAGCCGCTCAAGGTTGCTAAAATTTGTGCAGCTCCTTGCAGCAAAGTTTCTAAACTCCAATCTTCCCAATGTAGGCGCTTTTGCAGTGCCACTTCTACTTCTTTTGCTAATATTTCTGTTCGCGTAACGTCTTTCAGAGAAGGTGTAATTAGCTGGTCAACATAAATGCGATACCCTGAGTCTGAAGGTACTCTTCCCGCAGAAGTGTGTGGTTGGTAAAGTAACCCAGACTTTTCTAAAACACCCATGACATTACGAATCGTTGCTGAGCTAACACCCAAATCGTACTCTTCCACCAAAGCCTTTGAACCAACAGGCTCTGCCGTAGCTATGTAATGACGTACTGTAGCCCAAAGTATATGCTGTTGTCGATTGGTCAACTGGACTTCCATAGAGTATGCTTTGCTGAGTGCAAATTTTAATCAAAATTGGATTGGAAAAAGTTGAGGATTCGATCCTAAACAAAATTATTAATAATTAATTAATTAATTTAATAGATTATACAATTATATTGTGATAAATACTTTTAAAGTCTGCGTATGATACGGTGGAAGCTCTGCTGCAAACATAATTTTATTTTTGGCTATAAAGAGCGACTATCTTAATCTACAAGTTCATAGCTTTATAA
Source organism: Nostoc linckia z4 (assembly GCF_002608075.1). Classification (GTDB taxonomy): domain Bacteria; phylum Cyanobacteriota; class Cyanobacteriia; order Cyanobacteriales; family Nostocaceae; genus Nostoc; species Nostoc linckia. Next base: position 181,584 of record NZ_LAHA01000005.1, on the reverse strand, counting down.
CCGTATTTTTGCACAACTATATATTGCGAACAGTATTAGCGAATACGTATTTTTGTAGCGATCGCTGCTAAATTAGGAATTAAAAACTGAATAAATCTCCATCCTATGTAAGGTTCCAAGCTTCCCCAAGAAACCCCCAAATTGATTGACGGCTGGTTTTACAATAACATTAGACCTTTTGCAAGAGGGGGGAAAGGGAAAAGGTTAATGGTTCGACAAGCTCACCAACCGGGAAAAGGGTTTTTATTTATTTGCCCTTTCCCCTTTACCCCTTACCCTTTTCCCCACTTCTGTTAAAAGTCTATTGCTAATTTTGACTGTTGACTGGGAACCGTTAACAGTTAACAGTCATCTGCTGTTATTTATTTTTTGGAATTCCCTAATACTGGGGAATCGAAGGGTCTACTAATTTAGAATAGGCATCAATACCGCCTGAAATATTTTGCACATTAGTGAAGCCTTGAGCAATTAACCACTGACACATCTGAGCAGAACGGATACCGTGGTGACACAGCACAAGGGTTTCAGCTTGGGGGTTGAAGATAGTCGGTACTTGATCGCCCCATTCGGGAAATTCACTTAAAGGTAAGTTAACAAAGCCCTCAATTCTAGCGATCGCCAATTCTTGTGGTTCGCGTACATCTACTAGCTGTATGCTTGGATCCCCTGAAGCGAGACGTTGTGATAGTTCCTGTACGCTAATGTGGGCAATGAGCTGACTAAAAGAGTTCTCTGTCATGAGATTTTTGTAGACAATTGTAATTTACTTATGTTGACAGAAAATCTCTGCCTTGGCATGAGCATTGATTCCCAAGGGGAAACGGGGAGGATGCGTCTTTACGTCTTTCCGCATCCTCTTTCTGCTTAAATGGCTGTGAACTATCTTTTTTAATAGGTTTAATGTGAATAGACAACGCCCATTCATCGGTTTTATCGTAGCTGGTGCGATCGCCGTTTTAGCCATTGCGATCGCTTTATTCTACTGGTTTTTCCCGAAAAATCCGGCTAGCCTCGTAAGCCCTACATCCCAGCCTGGTGCAACAATATTTGTATCGAAACTTTCTCCCGTAATAGTGTCATTACTGACAAATCCTGACAGTTTGCAAGCGTTGGAGGGTGATGGAGAACTATCTAAACTCAAAACTAGTTTCTTGGCTAAGAGTGGTATTGATTACCAGGAAGATATTAAACCCTGGCTAGGTAACGAAATTACACTCGCTATAACCACCCTAGATCTCGATCGCGACCCGGAAAATGGACAACAACCAGGCTATCTTTTGGCACTTGCAACCAAGCAACCAGAAAAAACTCGCGAGTTTGTCGAGTTGTTATTTTCCAAACGAGCTTTAGCTGGGGCAAACTTAAATGTTGAAGAATACAAAGGCATAAAGCTAATTTCTGACAATCCGCAAGGGATAGCAGAAAGTAAAATCCAAAATAACTTAGCTGGCGCTGTAGTTGGCGGAGGTTTTGTTTTGTTTGCTAACGATGCGAAAGTGCTGCGCGAGGCCATTAATAACGTCCAAGCCCCGGATTTGAATTTGACTAGCTCCTTTGAATACCAAAAAGCTACCAAAGAACTACCCAAAGGTAGTATAGCTATAGCTTTCTTAAACCTTCCCATTGTGGCAAAATGGCAAGGATTAGAATTAGCCGAACAAACATATGACAGTGAAATAATTTCTCTGTTGTTGAAGCCCAAAGGATTGCTAGCAGAAACAGCCTTTGTCAGTTCATTAGAAAGTGTTTCTCCATCGCCATCATTAACAAAACCTGTGGGAGCATTGCAATATATTCCATCATCAGCAGGTTTGGCAATTTCTGGCTCAAATTTGAGTAATTTAGCTAACACTGATGTAGCCAAACTTTGGAAACAAGCAGCAGCAACTATATATGGTTCCCAAGAAGATGTGGTTTCTCAGTTACTAAAACCATTGGGCGATGTTCAAAAAGTTTGGGGAGTAAATTTGCCAAAGGATATTTTCACTTGGGTACAGGGAGAATATGCCATAGCATTATTACCTCAAAAACAAACAACTCCCCGTTGGATTTTTGTTGCGGAAAAATCAGAGGGTGTAGAACAAGGCGTGGCGAACCTAGACGCCATTGCTTCATCTAATGGACTTACCATCAGTCCTGTAACCATAGACAACCAAAAAATTGCTGCTTGGACAGAGTTAACTACAGCTAGTAAAAAAACCAATGACAACAATCGACCATCATTCACCATTGAAGCAAAAGTTAGAGGAGCGCATACAACTTTAGGAAATTACGAAATTTTCACCTCAGACCTTGAGACAATGGATGAAATTTTCACAGCCAAGGAAAACTCCTTAATTAACAATCCTAATTTTCAAGAAAGTATTGCCGCAATTCCTCGACCAAACCAAGGCTATATCTATCTTGATTGGGCAAAAAGCCAGGATTTATTAGAGCGTCAAATTCCAATTCTCAAGTTAGTGGAAGTTGTCGGAAAACCGTTTTTTAATAACTTGCGATCGCTCACAGTTAGTAGTTATGGAACTAACACACAAGCCCTCAAAGGTGGCATCTTTTTCCAACTAAATAATTCCTGAAATGTTCGCACTAACTAAAAGTACATAAAGTTAAAATTTTTAATTTTATGTACTTTATTTCAGTGCAAAAATTTTACTCACTCGTTGATAACGAGATACAAAATAGGGTAATCAAAAATAATTTCTTAAATATTAAGTGTTAGCTTTGTTGAGTGTTAACAGTCAACACTCAACAGTTAACACCGATATTGTTCACAATTAAAATATGATTGCGATAGCAATTACCTGTATGCTTTGTAAAATCATGAATTGTGGCACATTTGAATGTGGCACATCGAATAGAAATTTCACAGTAATTTTTTAACTACAATTATGTATATATGACTACTATTATTCAAGCCTGTTGGAGGGCTACTATGAAATACTGTCGCCCCCGACTTAAATATAGTCGCGGCTGGTTGTTAGCTATAATTACAGCCTTAGCAGCTACCCCTGCGATAGCACAGACAGCAAATTTTGGTACTTTGACGCTATCAACAAACTTTGACCCAGCACAAGGAAAAGTGCAGGGATTTACAGGTGGTTCTTACTCATTATCTGCCATTAGTAACCGCGATCGCGAACAAAAAGCCTGTATCGGTTTTGCCGATCCGAATCCAGATCATATTATGGTTTTGGAAAATGACTTTTCCCAGTTGACAGTGCAGATAGATAGCAATAACAACGATACTACCTTACTCATCCAAGGGCCAGATAAAGCTACCATTCGCTGCGGCGATGACACTGGCAAAAGTAAAGATGCTAGCATTAGCGATCGCAACTGGAAAAAAGGCACCTATCGCATTTGGGTAGGCACATTTAATCCTGGAATGAAGCGGGATTATACTGTCACAGTGGAGCAGTGATGGGGGGATGGGGGGATGGGGAGATGGGGAGATGGGGAGATGGGGAGATGGGGAGATGGGGGGATGGGGAGGCAAGGTGAATAATTCTTAACTCCTAACTCCTAACTCCTAACTTCCATGCCCTATGCCCTATGCCCTATGCCCCATTGCCCATTTTTTATGCAACACCTAAGACGATAATATGGGATAGTAGCTTGTTGTGCTTTCCGAGGGTACTATCTCGTGCTATCTACTCTGAGTGCTGACTTTCGTATCATATTTGAACGTGACCCAGCTGCCCGTAACTGGTTGGAAGTTTTATTTTGTTACCCTGGTTTGCAAGCCCTGTTATTGCATAGGCTGGCTCACTGGCTTCATGGTGTTGGTCTTCCCTTTATTCCCCGTTTGATTTCTTACTTGGCTCGGTTTTTGACTGGAATTGAAATCCACCCTGGTGCAACAATTGGATATGGCGTATTCATTGACCACGGTATGGGTGTGGTAATTGGTGAAACTGCGATCGTGGGAGACTATGCACTAATTTATCAAGGTGTCACCCTTGGGGGAACTGGTAAACAATGCGGTAAGCGCCATCCTACGTTGGGTGAAAATGTTGTAGTCGGTGCGGGAGCGAAAGTCCTGGGAAATATCCAAATTGGCAATAATGTCCGTATTGGTGCTGGGTCAGTTGTCCTCAGGGATGTCCCCTCTGACTGCACAGTGGTGGGAGTACCTGGCCGTATTGTGTATCGTTCTGGAGTGAGAGTTGCACCACTAGAACACAATAATTTGCCAGACTCAGAAGCGGAAGTAATTCGCGCTTTGGTAAATCGAATCGAATCGTTAGAAGAACAAATACAAAATCTTCAGCGTATTCATTCTTCAAATGAAAAAACTCCTGTATTGGCGGGTTCTGTAGCCTCCAAGGAAGCTGAATTATTAGAAAATGCTCCTGTGTGTAGCCTCAGAGATAAAGCAATACAACAGTTTTTAGATGGTGCGGGGATATAAAGTTAGGAGTTAGGAGTTAGGAGTTAGGAGTTAGGAGTTTGGAGTTTGGAGTTTGGAGTTTGGAGTGAGGAATAAAAATTATGGGGCGCTTCTAACTGACAAAATTAAGGATTAATTTCTTCACATAACCATTGTTGATTTTCATCGCGGTGATAGAGTCTTCTATTTTGTGGTTCGCCGCGCAGTTCTAAATGGTCTACCTGCACTGGGTCTAGTAGCACCAAACAAAAATTAGGTACTGGTTGCACACAGTTTGGTGCTGGTGGCTCAAAGGCTTGTGGTTTCATAACTCTGGGTTTACCAGGATGAGGCCAAGCAAATTGTAAACGCGCTGCATCACTCAGTTCTTGCCAGGTGGAAATGCGTGCTGGCTGTAAATCTTTGTGGGAATTATCATTACCTACCAAAGTCAAACAGCCAGCGATGCGGAATTGTTCTCGTGTGTTGGGAAAGTACCAGCAAGCTTCGGCCCAAGGTTGTTGCACTATTTGGTCGGTTTTGGCGCTACGGCTGTCGGTGATAAATTTTAGCTGGTTGGTATCTTCGAGAAAGCCGCGAAAGACTACAGTCCGATTCGCGGGGCGATTGTTTGCTTGTACCGTTGCTAGTTGTAAGTAACGGGCGTAAACAAGGCTACGGTTGCGGTGGAGGGCGTGGGCGATGGTACTTCGCCAAGGAGCCAGTGTCATTTTACAGTTGTGTTGCTAAAAATAATTAAATGAGATTCGTAAATCTTAAAGATACTTTTGTTAGAGTTTTCTAACAGCAATTCACGTGAGAGAATCAGGATCTATGCCGAGCGATCGCAACCGTTCTCGTAACAATTGTACTTCTTGTTGTGCTTGCTGGGCTTGTTGTTGAGCAAGTTTTCTATCTTCTTCTGGCGTTAAAAACCTTTGTCCTTGTTGATTATACCAATACACCCACTCCCGTGGTATGCCTAAATAAGTTCCTCTTTCGATGCCAATTCCTAAACCTATTTCTGGCAACCAAACTGGATTACCATCATGCAATTCGTAAATATTATTCACTAATTTATAAACTTCTAAAGGTCGTTTGCGGCGACGAAATGGGTTGTAGACAACATAATACAAAATTCCCAATTTTGCATACTCTATTTTTTTGGTGGAATATTCACCTCGGTATTTTTGAGATACTACTTCTAAGACTAATATCGGTACTTTCTTCTCTTCCCAAAGCACATAACTGGGGCGGAGGTTTTCATCATAAAATCGCTCTACCCCCAAACTCAAAAACCCATCTGGGACTATTGCTGGCAAATCTGGGTCATAATAAATACCCATATCTACGCCAAAAAACCAATCCATACGTTCCGGCCAAGCAATTGCGAGTATTGCTTTGAGTAAACCAGGAATTAAATCTTGTAATTCGTTATCCACAGGGGTATCGTCTGAGTCTGGTAATTCCTCAGATGAGGGCAAACAAGCTAATGGATTGTACTCTAGCATGATGAATTTATTGTTTTGCGAGTGGAGAATGGGAAGATTTATTCATCAACAATTTGTAGCAATTCAAACTTAGTAAATAATTTTTACGTAGAAATGATGGATATTATATATCATGAAGTTATGTTGCAATTAGTACGATATGGCGCTAGCGTAAAGTGGACAATTTGACAATCTTTAATCCTAAATCTACTTGGCGTATAGTCATAATCTGTTCGCACGCAACAAGACTTGATTTATGGTTCAGAAGCTTGAAAGAAAACGCCAGAGCGGAGGGTTCCCTGAGACTGCTCCTGCTGCTAATCCTGTATTTTTTAGAACCTATAGCCGCCGTACTGAGGCAGGGTTGAGGGAAACATGGGATGAGGTATGCGATCGCACTTTACAAGGCTTAATGGAGTTAGGAAAACTCACAAGAGAAGAAGTTGCCATATTAGAGCGGATGCAGCGCAATTTGAAAGCTATGCCTAGCGGGCGCTGGTTGTGGGTTGGGGGTACAGACTGGATTAGGAAGCCAAAGAATTTTTCCGGTGCTTATAATTGTACCTCCACCAATCTCCAAGACTGGAGTGCTTTCGGATTAATGATGGATTTGGCAATGATGGGCTGTGGTACTGGAGCTATTTTAGAACCACAATATATTAACCAGTTGCCCCCCATCCGTAACCATTTGAACGTTAGCGTACAAGGTGAACTTGGTAGTACTGTTAGAATTGAGCGTCGTGAATTTACACAAACACTTATAGAAGGTAACAAAGTTACTATCTACGTTGGAGATAGCCGCGAAGGTTGGGTTGAATCATATCAAACTCTGTTGGAACTCTCTACAGATGAACGTTTTTCTTCAGATGTTGAAGTTTTAGTTGATATTAGTGATGTCCGCAAAGCCGGAGAAACTCTCAATGGCTTTGGGGGAGTTGCGAATCCTGTGAAATTGCCAGGACTTTATCAGCGTTGTGCATCCATTCTGAATAAAGCCAAAGGGCGACAATTAACTTCTGTTGAATGTTGTCTATTAATTGATGAAGCTGCGGTGACAATTGTGGCTGGTAATATCCGGCGCTGTTTACCTGAAGATGCTTTGGTACATACAGCTAAAGGACTAGTTCCCATTCGTGATGTACAAATAGGTGATTTGGTACAAACTCCTTTGGGATTCCGGCGGGTTGTTGATAAATTTGACCAAGGGTTTCAAGATGTCTATGAAATTGAAACTAATGCTACTTATCCCAGAGCAACTTTAAACCATAGACAAGCAGTATTGGCGGATGCTAAAGGCGGCATTGTCTGGAAAGATATTGCTAGTTTAAAAGCAGGCGATCGCCTACTGCACAACAAACAAGTTCTACCAGGAACAGTTACCCATTTACCCCCAGATTTTACTGAATTTCGTCCTTGCCGAAGTCAAGGAGCCAAATCTTTTGTTATTCCGGAACTAACTGCGGAAATAGCTTGGCTTATTGGGTTTACACACGGTGATGGTTATGTAGCTCTTGGTCGTAATAAACACAATAAACCCTACGGCCGTGTTGAGTGGTCAATGAACAGCCTGTATGCTGAAGTTACAACTAGAATCCAGAGCAAAATTGATGCTTGTTTAGCTTTATTTGGGTTAAGTGCTGTTCATAGCATTACTAAAGGTGAAAACACAGCCAAGTCCATCTGTTCATCAATTCGTCTAGCTGAGTATTTCCATCGTTATATTAAGCAGCCAAATGTTGCCCTAGCTGTTCCTAATTTTATTTTCCAGGGTTCAGTAGATATCCGAGCTGCATATTTAGCAGGATTAATGGATAGTGATGGCGCTGTTAATAACCGCCCTCCTCACCTAATTACCTCAGTTTATCGTTCATTTATCAGACAAGTCAGTGTAGTTTTATCCAGCTTGGGTATTGCTGGGAGACTGACCACAACTTATCCGCAAAATTCAAGTTGGCAAGTCAAGTACAACTTGACAATTCCAGCACTAAAGGAGCGTTACAATGCCCTGATTGCGCCTCACTCAGCTAAAGGTGAACTACATCAAGGTCTAAAAATGTATGGTTTTACCGTTCCTGGTACAATCATGCGCGAAGCTTACAGCTACAGCGAAATGCGCGACATGGGATTCCAGGGTTCCCGCACTGTAGATGCTAATTACGAACGCTACGTTGCTGAGGCGGATATTTCTTTAGATATTCCCGTCACTGTCAAAGGATTGGGTAGTTACGATTATGTTCAGACTTATGATATAGAAGTCGATGAAGCTCATTGTTTCTACTGCGACGGCTATCTCACACATAACAGCGCTGGGATGCGTCAGTTTACTGCTGATGACAGCCTGGGAGCAACAGCTAAGGATAATTTATGGCAACAGGATGCAGAGGGTAACTGGCGAATCGATCCAGAGCGCGATGCTTTGAGAATGGCCAACCATACCAGAGTTTTTCACCGCAAGCCGACATTAACAGAATGTATTGAGGCTGTCCGCAAACAATATTACAGTGGTGAAGGTGCAATTCAATGGGCTGGTGAAGCTGTAGCCAGAGCAAACATTGATTTGCTACCAACACAGGCTTTAAAAGTTGATTTCCTCAAAGCTTACGAACAAGGAACAGCAAAACAATGGTTGCAAAAACGCTATCCTCAGCTTGGTGCTAATGAGCTAGAACATCGTTTAGCTCGCTATGGGCTAAATCCGTGTGGTAATTGATTTTGCCTCACGTTAAAAACCTCGCAAAAACGGGGAAAGCTGAGATGCTAATCCCGTGGTAATCAAAGGAAGTAATAAGCCTTTGACACCGTACAGCGTAGAGAGTGAAACTAGATTACAGCATAAATTAGTGTCTAGAATATAATCTCTCCAAGAGTGCGGGGGCAGATGTAACAAGTCAAAAGTTAAAAGCCAATTTGAGCTTTGATTTGTCCTAAGGGGTTGTTACATATGCAAAATGTACGCGGAGCTACTGCAAATCATCAAGCAGTAGAACTAGAGGATAAAAAGCCCCTAGGATAACAAAATTGGAAATCATCGGTTCTAATTTCCACTGTAATTTGTCTGAGGTTCACCTCAATCAAATTGACCCATTTAACTATAAAGAACAAGAAGAGGCTTTCACCGCTGGGGCGCTATCTGTAGCAGCACTTTTAAACCACAAATTCCAAGAACCACGCTATCAATACAGCCGTGAAATAGACCCCATTGTGGGAGTTTCTTTTACGGGTTTATTTGATTTCTTTGTTCATGCTTTTGGTGTTGATTGGCTGCGTTGGTGGGAAGCAGGAAGACCCGCCACTCCCCAAGGATTGGCATTTAAGCGCGAGGAAGAGAAATATTTAAGCTTTTGGAAAGATACTGTGCATCGAGTTGTTTGGGATTATTGCGATCGCCACAATCTCAAACGTCCAAATCGCTGCACTACTGTCCAACCAAGCGGCACAAAAGCTTTATTAACTAATGCCAGTTCCGGATGGCATCCCCCCAAAGCCCAAAGATTTATTCGCCGCATCACCTTCGGCAAAAATGACCCCGTAGCTTTAGCTTGTATTGAGTATGGTTACAATGTCATTCCCTCGCAATCAGACAAAGACGAACACGGTAATTTACTCAACGATCCTTTCGATCCACGTGTGAGTGAATGGTTAGTAGAAATTCCCGTTGCTGTCTCTTGGGCTGATTTACCTGGTGCTGATGAAATTGATGTTTCTAAGTTTTCAGTGTTAGCGCAATTTGATTTTGTCCTCCAGGTTCAACGCCATTATGTGAGTCACAACACCTCAGCAACTTTAGAACTACGTTCTGATGAAATCGAAAGTCTCGGACAGCGGATTTACGAAACTATTCAAAATGATGAAGGATATATTTCCGCAGCTCTTTTAGCTAGATTTGACGATTTACAATCCTTCCCACGTTTGCCTTTTGAACCAATAGATAAAGCAACTTGCCATCGTTTAATTCAAGAAGTCAAAGCACGGCGCAAAACAGATGATTTCTGTGCAGCCCTCAGCCGCTATGATTTAGGCGAAATGTCAGAAGCCGGCCCCAGTGGTTGTGACTCTGATAAGTGTATGTTTCCCGAACAGGAACCAAGTTCATAGAGGAGATGGGGAGACAAGGGGGACAAGGTAGACAAGGTAGATAAGGTAAGATAGCCATCTTTCTCCCTTGTCTACCCCCTCTCCCTTGTCTTTGCATACCCCATGCCCCATGCCCTTACACGTTACGATTAATTAAAAAGTAATAATTTTTTACGGTAGAGTTAGGAGACTTTTAATGTTCATTGATGAATTGTCACCCATATTCAAAGAATTTACCCAGCACCCAGTCTCGTTTCTTGGTGGGTTATTCTCCGGTGTGCTTCGACTCAATCTTGCAGATGACCCTGTTAAAAGCTGGCTAGATCAACAAAAATACTCAAGTAGTTCCACTTCCAATACAACTGAGGTAAATAATGGCAAAGCCACTGGCCCTCAGCGGATTGCAATTGACTAAATTGTTCATCAATCCCAAATCCAGTTAATCAATTTGACCAAGCAATAGGTCTCACGACAATTCCTCCCATTCCTTCTAGGGATATAGCAATCCTATTTCAGTTGTGAACAATATCGGTGTTAACTGTCAACGGTTAACAGTCAACAACCCTAACACGTAATATTTCATAAATTATTTGGGATTGCTATGGGAGGAATTGTCGCCAAGTCGTCATTAGTCATTAGTATTACACTTAAGTTTCGCTCAATGTAATTGAATACAATAAATTCAATATAACTACTGTTGACTAATGACTAATGACTAATAACTCGAAATCCCCACCGCGTAAAGCCGGGGGATGATATCAAAATTTATGACACGGAAATGCAGTACCTAAATAAAAAAAACATCACAACTGCGAAACCCGCTCCTGCATAATATACGCTAGTAATTCCACCAAAATCAAAGACGTAGCCCATCAACAGCGGCCCTAATGTTTGTCCTAAACCGAAAAATGTCCCGTTGACAGATATGATTGTCGCTAAATATTCTTTTGGTGCTAAATCTGCTAATAAGGTTTGGATACTAGGAAAACCAATGCCAAGACCGATACCAAAAATTATACTGGGAATTAATAGTAACCAAAGATTGGGCACAAAAGGAATTATTAACATCGCTAATCCATAAAAGATGTAAGAGGCACTAATTAAATTAGTAGGGGTAAATTTTCTAGCCAATTTGCCTAACTGGGTAGATGCGATGGTAATTGATATGGAAACGCTAGAAAGTAAAAAGCCGATAATAGTAGGTGGCGCGTTGAAGTTATCATTAATTAACAGCGGTAGATAGGTGATATGAATACCATAAAGAAAAACAAAGTTAGCTGCGCTGGCAATAAATAGTCCGAATAATTGACGATTTTTGAGAACTTTCCCTGCATTCCTTAAATACCTTTTGAAATTGCCATTACTTTGTGGTTCTGGGTTCTTCAGTCTAAACAATACAAGCAATCCTAGAGGAATTGCTAATATCGGTAACATAAAAGGATAATACCAACCCATTGTGGCCAATGCACCACCAATTATGGGATAGGTTGCGGTGCCAATGCTACTGATACTTGCGCTGTAACCCATTGCCTCTGCACGTCTATTTCCGGTATATAAATCGCCGATTAAGGTGATACTTAAAGAAAGCAAAGGAGCAACACCAATTCCTTGTAAAAAACGCAAGTATAACAGTAAATTAAAATCGCGGGCAAAGGCGCAAGCTGTACCAGCAATGCCAAATAAAAACAATGCAGGTACGATAATTTTCTTTCTACCCCATCTATCAGCCAAAATTCCGATAATTGGCCCTAAAATTAAACCAGGCAATGTAAATATTGCAATCAATAACCCCAAATCATTGAGCTTTATATTGAATTTGTCAACTAACTGGGGAAAAGCTGGAGTTATGCTAGAAACTCCGATAACAGCTATGAGAGAAACTGCACAAACTATGTGGAAATTTAGCTCTAGATAAACTGGCTTTTGCCGTTCAAGTTGGCTGTTATCTTTTGGCGAATTCATCAGATTACCCTGTGTATCAAGTCACAATTCAGAATTGAGGAGTTGTGGAAGTTAAAGAATCAGATAAATACATATAGCAATGCTATTTGAGTTGTGAAGAATGTCAGTGTTAACTGTTGATTGTTGACTGTTGACTGTTGACTGTCAAAAACCATAATACGTAATATTTCACAAATTATTTGGGATTGCTATGGGAATCTGATTTGATTCCTGAAAACATTTGTGTAGAAAGGAAACTCTTAATACCAGTACTTACGCAACTGGCACAGGCGATCGCTAAATCATAGTACATGTGTATTTATATAACTGACGCAACTGGTACAAGGTGATTGTACCGATACTGTCAAGGTAGTTCATTAATTCTGCTCTGTGTTTTGTACATAATGTGTCTGGAGAGATGGGGGAGAGGGAGCAGGGGAGAGTTGTTGTACAAATTTTTCTCCTCTGTCCAATGCCCAATACCCAATGCCCTATTTCCTTTTTCCTGCTAGCGAACTATTGACTTCAGATAAATATATTGAGAAACTAATAGTTAGTTTTTCTAATTAATTAAGTGCATCGAAAGTTGTGACAATATATACGGGAAAAATAAACCGATCGCTATCTTCTAAGGAGCCAAAATCCCTAATTTTGGAAACCGAGGGATTGACGCGCCGTTTTGGTAAGTTTACTGCTGTTAATGACCTGAACATATCTGTAGAACAAGGTGAAATATTTGGGCTGCTGGGGCCGAACGGGGCGGGTAAAAGTACAGTAATCAAAATGCTGACAACATTACTGCCTATCAGTGAGGGGACTGCAATCTTAGCCGGCTATGATGTGACTCGTCAATCCGATCCTGTGAGACGTGCCATCGGCTATGTACCCCAAGCGTTGTCTGCTGATGGCAGTCTTACGGGTTATGAAAATCTGTTAATCTTTGCGAAGTTGTATGAAATACCGAAAAAAGGACGCGATGGCCGCATTTGGGAAATTCTAGAGTACATGGGTTTGCAAGATGCTGCTAAGCGCTTGGTACGCACCTATTCTGGTGGCATGATCCGCAAGTTGGAAATTGCTCAATCGATTTTGCATCAACCCCAAATTTTATTTTTGGATGAGCCGACTGTGGGACTAGACCCCATTGCCCGCACGCAAGTATGGGAACTTGTGCAACAACTCTGTACTGATTACCGCACAACTATATTTTTAACAACCCACTTTTTAGAAGAAGCAGATAATCTGTGCGATCGAGTGGTAATTATGCAACAAGGCGAAGTCGTGACCACAGGCGCACCAAGCGACTTAAAAGCTTCCTTGGGGAAAGCAAACGCAACCTTGGATGATGTCTTTATTCACTACACAGGCAACCAGTTAACATCAGGAGTCAACTACCGTGACACAGCGAGAACCAGACGCACAGCTCAGCGGTTGGGTTAAAGTACAACAGCTACAACCGACTCGCCGACGTAATTTCATCTCTGCAATTAGCGAGCTAGTTAGGAAAACTTTAGCGATCGCTGAATTGGAAGTACGCAAACTCCGCCACGATCCCACTGATTTAATCGTTCGAGCTGTGCAACCAAGCTTATGGTTGCTGATTTTTGGGCAAGTTTTCTCCCGCACTCGCGCTATTTCCACAGGGGACTTACCTTATTTGGATTTCATCTCTGCTGGGATTCTGGCTCAGAGTGTCCTGTTTGTGGCAATTTTCACTGGTGGGATGACGCTGATTTGGGAACGAGATTTAGGAATTGTGCATAAATTCTTAGCTAGTCCTACACCCCGTGTGGCGATGGTATTGGGTAAAGCCTTGGCCTGTGGGGTGCGATGCTTATCACAGGTGGTGGTGATTTACACACTAGCATTTTTATTAGGTGTGAAACTCAATCTCTATCCCCTACCGATTCTGCAAGTGCTACTATTGGTGATGCTGGGGGCGGCTTGCTTTTGTGTTTTTTCCTTAATTATTGGCTGTTTGGTAAAAACGCGAGAACGGATGACTGGTATTGGGCAATTATTAACGATGCCCTTATTTTTTGCTAGCAATGCCATCTATCCTATTTCCTTGATGCCCGAATGGTTAAAATTCATTTCCCATTTAAATCCTTTGACTTATGAGGTAGATGGCTTACGTGGCACGATGTTGCTTAATGGCAATAGCATCTATGGCTTTGGTCTGGATTGTACAATTCTCTTGTTAACATTAATAATCTTAGCCATCATTGCTGGACGACTTTATCCACGGGTGGCAATGTAATCAGGAGAACAACAACCCCATGACCTTGGATAAACCGACTCAAGGTACAACTTCCGAACAATGTGCTGCCAGAGTAATGGAAACAGTTCCATTAATGATGCGGTTTATCCGAGCGGATATGCGTGCCCACAGTGCCGCTTTTTTATCTATACCCCAGTTGCGATCGCTAGCATTCATCAATCGCAATCCCGGTGCTTCCTTATCTGACCTGGCAGAACATTTGGGTGTCACCTCTGCCACAGCATCAGCGACCATAGAACGCCTAGTACAGCGCAACTTTGTCCAACGCAATGCCGATCCTCAAGAGCGGCGGCGAGTGCTGCTCAATCTCACTGAAGAAGGAAAACAGCAACTCAAACAATCCCAAGATCAAACTCGCGCTCATATTACCGAGTTGCTCCAAGGTCTGACAGAAGAACAAATTTCCAATATTGAAGAAGGCTTAGCTCTACTCAAAAATGTCTTCGAGCAAACAGAAATCAAATCTCCATAACCCTATTGTTGCACAGCACGACCCCTTTGCAGCCCTGAGGTTTCGGGACTACCGATTATTTACCATTGGACGCTTAGTGCTGTTCGTGGGCTCGCAAATGCAAACCGTAGCCATTGGCTGGGAACTTTATGAGCGTACTGCCTCGCCTCTGGTTTTAGGTGGTGTAGGATTAGCGCAAGTCTTACCGATGATTGCCCTCACCTTGATTGCTGGAGATGTGGCCGATCGCCGCGAACGCAAAGTTATCATGTTATTCTCAGTCATGTTACTAGCTCTGTGTTCTCTTGGTCTAGCAGTACTTTCCTATACACAGGGTGGAGTTTTTCTAATTTATGCCTGCTTAGTTTTAACAGGGGTTGCGAGGGCATTCCTCAAACCCGCCGGTGATGCCCTCATGTGGCAATTGATACCTGTCAGTGCTTTTACTAACGCTGCTACGTGGAATAGTAGTAGCTTTCAGTTGGCGTCAGTCATCGGCCCTGCCTTGGGAGGATTTGGAATTGCCCTGTTGGGGAGTGCTACGGGAGTATACATAGCAGCCGCCATAGCCGCTTTGTTGTGTTTCGTTTTAACACTGGCAATTACAGAGAAAAAAGGCATCCGTTCCAGCGAACCCATATCCCTCAAAGCCCTTGCCGCAGGTGCTAAATTTGTCTGGGAGAATCAGCTAATTTTAGCGGCAATTACATTGGATATGTTTGCTGTATTGTTGGGTGGTGCGATCGCATTACTACCCATCTTTGCCAAAGATATTTTACATGTAGGGCCAGTGGAGTTGGGATACCTGCAAGCAGCGAATTCCATCGGTGCTTTGACTATGGCCATTACCCTGGCATATTTACCACCACTCCGGAAAGCAGGCCCGGCTTTATTATGGTCAGTGGTTGGCTTTGGGGTTGTCACAATTATCTTTGGACTTTCTCGTTCGTTTTGGCTGTCTATGTTAATGTTGATACTTGCTGGGGCACTTGATAGTATCAGCGTTGTGATTCGCCATACACTAGTTCAAATCAGAACCCCAGATCGTTTACGTGGGCGGGTTGCTGCCATCAATAGCGTATTTATTAGTGCCTCAAATGAATTAGGAGGCTTTGAATCAGGCTTGACTGCTGCCTTATTTGGCCCGGTGATTTCAGTGGTTGGTGGTGGAATTGGCACGATTTTAGTAGTAGTTGCTACAGCAATGATTTGGCCGGGAATTCGCAAGTTGGGGTCTTTGCAGGAGTACAAAGTATAGCCAGGGACTTTTTATCCCACTCTCATGTAAAAAAAGCTATGCCTTTCGCGTTAGAGGCATAGCTTTTTATCTATGAAACCAATTTAATATTAATTTAATCTTCATACCTGTAAATCAACAACATTGACGTACAAAGCTGTAAGCTATTTTTAAACACGTTAAGTCTGGTGATAAATAAAACTTACATAAATTGTAAGTTTTTTGAGTCCGATTTTTCAAATGTCTTTGACTCAAGTCCGATCTATTTTAGGGATTCCCATCCAGGAATTTCCTATGTAGAAGGCTATCATAGTCTGCTGCTTTGCAAAAAATAGAGTTTTTTGCCTTGTTTTTTATGCCTATCAAACAAGAAACTTACTCAAAGTAGCTAGCAATTTTTACAAACCCAATTTTTGCTTTTTTGTAACCAAAACCCAGTATGTCATTGACAAATACTATACATTTTAGAAACGTGCAAGGTGATTTATTCGGTGGTTTAACAGCTGCCATCGTTTCCTTGCCGTTAGCCCTAGCATTCGGTGTCGCCTCCGGTGCGGGGCCTGTAGCTGGTCTTTATGGCGCAGTTTGTGTAGGTTTTTTTGCAGCCTTATTTGGTGGCACACCAACCTTAATTTCTGAGCCAACCGGGCCGATGACTGTAGTTATGACTGCAATTGTCAGTTCCATGACCGCAGCTAATCCCGAAAACGGCTTAGCAATGGCATTTACCGTAGTTATGCTAGCGGGAATATTTCAAATTTTCTTTGGCATATTTAAGTTGGGTAAATATATTACCCTGATGCCTTACAGCGTGATTTCCGGCTTCATGTCTGGAATTGGGGTGATTCTAATTATTTTGCAAATTGCTCCTTTTGTCGGTCAACCAAATCCTAAAGGTGGCGTACTGGGGATGGTGCAAAATCTACCTCAGTTATTAACTAAAATTAATCCTGCGGAAACAGCTTTAGGCTTGTTGACACTGGCAATTATTTTTTTAATGCCATCCAAACTCAAGCGCTTTGCTCCTCCGCAATTGGTGGCATTAATTATCGGAACTATAGTTTCTCTAACCATCTTCGGCGGTACAGATATTAGGCGAATTGGTGAAATCCCCGTTGGATTGCCCACATTGCAAATGCCAACTTTTACTCCCGGACAAATCACAGTCATGATTGTTGATGGGGCAATGTTGGGGATGTTGGGTTGTATTGATACTCTATTAACGGCGGTAATTGCAGACAGTTTGACTCGCACAGAACACAAATCTGATAAAGAATTGATTGGTCAAGGTATTGGTAATTTAATATCTGGTTTGTGTGGAGGGCTACCTGGTGCTGGTGCGACGATGGGAACTGTAGTGAATATCCAAACTGGTGCGACTACAGCTTTATCCGGTTTAACTCGCGCAGTGATTTTATTAGTTGTGGTTTTGTGGGCTGCGAGTGTCACTCAACCCATCCCAATGGCGGTGTTAGCTGGTATTGCGCTGAAAGTGGGGATTGACATTCTTGATTGGAGCTTTTTGAAACGCGCTCACAAGGTATCTCTTAAAGGCACAATCATCATGTATGGTGTATTGTTCCTGACTGTATTTGTTGATTTGATTGTTGCTGTGGGCGTCGGAGTTTTCATTGCCAACATTTTAACAATCGATCGCCTTTCGGAATTACAGGCTCAGGAAGTGAAAACAATTAGCGATACTGATGATGCAATTGTCTTGAATGACGAAGAGAAAAAATTACTCGATCTAGCTAATGGACGTGTTCTGCTATTCTACCTGAGCGGGCCGATGATTTTTGGCGTATCAAAGGCGATCGCTCGCGAACACTCAGCAATGGCTGATTCTGATGTGTTGATTGTGGATTTGAGTGATGTCCCCATGTTGGGTGTGACTGCTTCTTTGGCAATTGAAAATGCCATTAAGGACGCTAGCGAACAACGTCGTCATGTGTTAATTGTCGGTGCAGCAGGCAAAGTCCTACGGCGTTTAGAAAAGTTTGGTATTTCGAGGTTTGTTCCACAGCATCACATGTTTATAGAACGTGTGGATGCACTTAAACAGGCGGTTGCTTTAGTTAATCCTCATGCAACTACTGATACCTCTGGGGTTAGTATCTACACCGACACATATTAGGAATTCAGAATTACGCATTATGTGGATTAGACGCTAAAACCCCTGATTTATCCTTGTAGAGACGTTGCACTGCAACGTCTCTACTGAATCAATCAGACGAATAAAAACATGATTTTTTCGGAACCAATGGCTAATTCATTTACTTGGTTAAATTTCCTTCCTTTACTAGCAACAACCAATGAGGCGGAATATGCTCCCATTGTCCTAACTGGAGTATTGCTAACTTTAGTAGTCATTTATCTGGCAAGTAAAATTGGTGGCGAATTATCTAGAATGATGGACTTACCTCCTGTATTAGGAGAATTAGTCGGTGGTGTAGTTGTAGGTGCTTCTGCTCTGCATTTGGTAGTATTTCCTGACAGTGGAGTAGCTGCAAGTGACTCCATCATCATGACTATCCTGCAATTTATTAACAATCTCACTCCAGATGCACTGACATCAATTTTTCAAACTCAGAGTGAAGTTGTTTCTGTTCTTGCCGAACTAGGTGTCATCATTCTGTTATTTGAAATTGGTCTGGAATCAGACTTAAAAGAATTACAAAAAGTCGGTTATCAAGCAACAATTGTTGCTTGCGTTGGTGTAGCCGTTCCCTTTGCCGCTGGCACAGCAGGACTGATTTGGTTATTTCATGCACCAGTAATTCCGGCGATTTTTGCAGGTGCAGCCCTGACAGCTACTAGTATTGGGATTACCTCTAAAGTTTTGTCAGAAATTGGGCAATTAAAATCTCGTGAAGGACAGATTATTGTAGGTGCGGCAGTCATTGACGATATCTTGGGTATCATCGTCTTGGCGGTGGTTGCTAGTCTGGCTAAAACTGGTGAAGTTGATATATTCAACGTCATTTATCTGATTGTCAGCGCTACTGTATTTCTCATTGGCTCAATTCTCCTGGGTAAATATTTCAATCAAAGTTTTGTTACCATTGCTAATAAATTGCAAACACGAGGTAACTTAATTATCCCAGCCTTTATCTTTGCCTTTTTCATGGCTTTTTTAGGTAATGCCATTCATTTGGAAGCTATTTTGGGTGCATTTGCGGCTGGCTTAGTTTTGGATGAAACTGATAAACGCAAAGAATTAGATGAGCAGGTAAAACCGATTGCCGATATTTTAGTACCAGTTTTCTTTGTGACAGTTGGTGCAAAAGTTGATTTGGGCGTGCTTAATCCTTTAGTTCCAGGAAATCGAGAAGGATTAATAATTTCTACTTTTTTAATTGTGGTGGCGATTATTGGTAAAGTCGTCACAGGTTGGTCGATTTTTGGTCAAGCTGGAATTAATCGCTTAGCCGTCGGTATCGGAATGATTCCCCGTGGGGAAGTTGGGTTAGTGTTTGCCGGAATTGGTGCAGCTAGTGGTACCCTTGATAAACCATTGCAAGCTGCCATTGTAATTATGGTGATTTTGACAACCTTCTTAGCACCGCCTTTATTAAGGTTGGCATTTAAACAATCACCAAAAGAAAAAGAATCTTTAGAGGAAGCCAATTTAATCAGTTAGTACAGTAAGGCAAAAGGCAAAAAATAATCATAAATTTATCACCTTTTTGCCTTTTGTCACCCCCTACTTGGATAGGACTAATCCAAAATTTCAAATCTAAAATTTTTAGGCAATTACCGTGTTAGAAGCTTGTATATTCGCCACAATATTGTGCGGATTTTTTGGTATTATCCTCAAAAAAAATCTTGTAATGAAAATCATCTCTATGGATGTCATGAGTACGGGGGTTATTGCCTATTACGTGCTAATTGCATCGCGAGATGGTTTCTTCACACCAATTATTTCAAACATCCAAAATCGTGCATATGCCGATCCGGTTCCCCAAGCCGTGATATTGACGGCCATTGTCATCGGATTTTCGATTCAGGCTTTAATGCTCGTCGGTGTTATGAAGTTAGCAGGGGATAACCCGACCTTGGAAACCGACGAGATCGAGAGGAATAATACACCATGAGTACGATTACAATCGTCTGGATTGCATTACCCTTTTTTTTCGGGTTCCTCATTTATCTGCTTCCTAAGCTTGACAAATACGTTGCAATGTGGGTTTGTTTGGCTTCGTTGGCATATGGGTTGCAGTTATTTTTCAATCAGTCGCCACTAACACTAAAATTGCTGGATAATTTCGGCGTTATTTTAGCAATAGACCAAATAAGTGGCTACTTTATCTTGACTAATGCCTTGGTAACGGCGGCAGTCATCCTTTATTGTTGGCACAGCGATAAGACAGCTTTTTTTTATGCACAGACGATCATTTTACATGGCAGCGTCAACGCGGCGTTTGTCTGTGCAGATTTAATTAGTTTATACGTCGCCCTAGAAGTCAGCGGGATTGCGGCGTTTCTGTTGATTGCCTATCCCCGGAGCGATCGCTCGATTTGGGTGGGCTTACGCTATCTGTTTATCAGCAATGTGGCAATGCTGTTTTATCTGGTTGGCGCAGTGCTGGTTTACCAAGCAGATCATTCCTTTAGTTTTGCAGGTTTGCGGGTAGCACCCACCGAGGCACTTGCCCTAATTTTTTTGGGACTCTTGACAAAAGGAGGAATTTTTGTATCTGGATTATGGTTGCCATTGACTCACTCGGAATCAGAAACGCCAGTGTCGGCGATGCTGTCGGGAGTTGTGGTGAAAGCTGGCGTCTATCCATTAGTGCGCTGTGCCTTAATGGTAGATGAAATTGACCCGATGGTGAGAACCTTCGGAGTTTGCACCGCCCTTTTAGGGGTGTTTTATGCAGTGTTTGAAAAAGATACTAAGCGGATGCTGGCCTTTCACACGGTTTCCCAATTAGGCTTTATCTTGGCTGCACCAAAAGTTGGCGGATTTTATGCCCTCACCCACGGATTAGTCAAAGCTGTATTGTTTTTAATCGCGGGTGCTTTACCAAGTCGAAACTTCAAGGAACTGCAACATCAAGCGATCGCTACTCCAGTTTGGATTGCCCTAGTAATGGCCAGTTTCTCCATTTCCGGCTTTCCTTTGTTGTCTGGGTTTGGCGCAAAGGTGTTGACAACTAAAAATTTGCTACCTTGGCAAGCCATCGCCATGAATGTTGCAGCCCTGGGAACAGCAATATCCTTTGCCAAATTCATCTTTCTGCCCCGTGGAGGAAACGCCAATGTAAAACCTGGTTTCTGGGGAGCAGTTATTCTGTTAATCGGGGGTTTGGTTGTGGCTAATATTGTGTACTATGAGGCGTATACCTACGAGAATATCATCAAACCCCTGGCAACCATTGGCATTGGATGGTTAGCTTACTGGCTAATTTTTAAACGTTTAGCACTCAAACTACCGCGCGTGTTGGAGCAGTTTGACCATTTAATCGGCGTTATGAGTCTGATTTTAATTCTACTGTTTTGGAAGGGATTTGCATGGTTGGGCATCTAAATCTCATATTGCGACTGGTGATTTGGTTTCTGCTCACTGCCGATTTCACTGTGGTGAATATCATCATTGGCATCAGTGTCGCATTGCTATTGCCTGGTCGTCAAAGAGCCAAGGAAGCATTAAAAGATTGGCTGCGTGTGCTGGGTGAAGTTTTAGTAGCAATTCCCCAAGCGTATTTTGAGGCAATTGAAATCATCATCCGTCCTCATAAATACGAAGAAATCACAATGGAACGAGTTAAACCAGGACGCACACCAGGACTGATATTCCTGGATATATTCCTGATTACCTTTACACCAAAAACCATTGTCTTGAAATACCACGAAGATGGATGGTACGAAGTACACCGGGTGCGACGGAGGAAAAAAACATGAATCTGAATCTGGTATTAATTGCAATGATTTTAGCCCTGCTGATACCCATCTATGAGGCTTGGCAGGATGAAGATATTTGGCAGAAAATGTTGGCATTTGCCAGTATTGCCACCAAAACTTCAATCACTATCCTGGTGGTATCGGTGTTGCGTGATGATTGGATGATTGGTGTTGGCAGCGTCATTATCTTGAGTGTAGGGAATGCTGGATTAATGTTGCTGGCTCATGTACTCAAACGAATGAATGAAATATGATTGACTTTATCAGTTATTTGTGCATAGGTGTAGGACTGTTCTTTTGGTTTTGGGGAACTTCTCACCTGCTGGGAAAGCGATCGCTATTGTTCAAGCTCCATAGTCTTTCGGTTGCGGATACCCTGGGGTCGATGAGTATCATCTTCGGCTTGCTTTTAAAAATACCCAGCGAATGGCCACTGCTGATTCTGGCTCTGATTTGCTTAGCCATTTGGAATACAGTGCTGGGGTATGTGTTGGCTTACTGTTCCAGTAGCAGGAGTAGCTATGAATGATAGTTATCTTTATATAATCGTCGCTCTGCTACCCTTAAGTGCCTGTATGGTGGTATTTCAGACTAATCCATACCATGCCTTAGTCATCCGTGGCATCTTAGGAGCAGTGGCAGCAATGGTATATGCGGTTCTAGGCGCTCCCGATGTTGCTTTGACTGAAGCCTTGGTGGGTACTATGCTGGCAATTACACTGTATGCGGTGGCGGTGCGTTCATCGTTGGTGATGCGTCTTGGTGTACTCCAAGAGCAAGCAGATGACGATGGTCTTTTTGGGCAACTGATGAATGACTTACGCACAATTCTTGGCAAACGCCACATGCGTCTGGAGCTAGTCAGCTATAGCGATATACAAACTTTACAGCAAGCACTGTTGGACAAAGAAATTCATGCTAGCTGTTTTCCACAGGAGCGATCGCAACATGAAGAAGCCTCTGAGGAAGAAAAGCCACCCTATCAGACTGCAACCAGGGTACGGCGCATTTATGAGATCGTGCAAACCGAACTTTCCTCACCAACCACAACCCTGACCTATGTAACACCAATTTTCACAAAACAAGCAGCAGATGAAAATACTCTGACCTTAGGAACTATGAGTACACCAAATTCAGGGACAAAGTAGATATGAAATGGGTTTACATTGCTGCGGGCATAGCGCTATATATCAAATTTATCGTCATACCCAATCCAGCAGCAGACTTACCGGATATCTCTATCGTCGAAGCGGTTGTACAAGATAGTGGGATACCCAATGCAGTTTCGGGTATCATTCTCAGAAATCGACTGTATGACACTATTTTTGAGGTGGTGGTATTTACGATCGCCATTATGGGTGTCTACTTTTTGCTGGCCAATGAAAAGCCATCTCAAAAAATCCATAGTTTCACTGACCAACCATCCATTGTTTTGGCGCGTCTCGGAGCCACAATTTCCGCCTTAGTCAGTATCGAGTTAGCTATTCGCGGGCATCTCAGTCCGGGGGGTGGTTTTGCCGCCGGAGTCGCAGGGGGAACAGCCATTGGTTTGATTGCCATTACTTCATCACCACAATGGATGCAAGAAATCTACCAACGTTGGCACGCTGCTACATGGGAAAAAGTTTCGGTTCTGGTTTTTATCGTACTAGCGGTTATCACTCTAGCAGGAGTAGAGTTACCGCACGGAGAATTGGGCGCACTTGTCAGTGGGGGAGTTATTCCTTTGCTGAATATTTTGGTTGCTGTAAAAGTCGCCTTGGGTTCCTGGGCAGCGGTTTTGGTTTTTATTCGTTATCGGGGCTTGTTGTAAGCTAGTAGTTTGCTCTCGTGACTTAGCGGGCGGGGTAAAGGGGAAAGGGTAAAGGGGAAAGGTTTTAAATCTCTTACCCTTTACCCATTTCCCTTTCCCCAGCCCGAAAGAAGCGCATTTTTGGGTTGGCAAACCACTACGTATCCATCAGTGGCTCCTATTGACGGTTCACAGTCAACAGCCTTCTATGGAATATTTTTTTACTTGGAAGTCCCTAATACCGTTTTACTTTAATTATTGATACATTTAAGCAAGTTCTTGAGGCTCTTGAGCAGGGGGAGCAGAATGAATGATTTGTATCAATCAGAACTTACGCAAAAATAACGTAATTCCGTCATTACGAGCGATAGTTTACTCCTACCGAGAAGCAAGCTACGCACAGGTCTCGTAGAGAAGTAATCCCCCTGATGCTGGGATTGCTTCCCTACACTCCGTTACGGTCGCAATGACAATATCGGCGTTGCGTAAGTCCTATCAATAAGTGAAATAGTATAAAGTGTAAAACTATGACTCATGCTTGTTGTGGCCCTGGCTATGCTTCTCCAGAAGCAGCCACCAAAGCCCAAAGAGAAAAGGTGCTTTATGCCATCGCCCTTTATACTGGTACTGGTATCGAAGAACCAGATTATCTCGCCACCGTAGACGTTGACCCCAATTCTCCAACCTATTCCCAAATAATTCATCGTCTATCGATGCCTTACATTGGTGATGAATTACATCACTTTGGCTGGAATGCTTGTAGTTCTTGTCACGGTGATGCTAGTAAATCCCGCAGATTTACCGTTATCCCCGGACAACGTTCTAGCCGCATTTATATTGTTGATACCGCAGATACCAAAGCCCCAAAACTGCACAAGGTCATTGAACCAGAAGAAATTAAAGAAAAGACTAATTTAACTGCGCCCCATACAGTCCACTGTCTCGCAGATGGCCATGTCATGATTTCTATGCTGGGGGACAGTGAGGGAAATGGCCCTGGTGGCTTTTTGTTACTGGATGACAATTTTGACATTGCTGGACGTTGGGAACATCAAACCCAAGGTATGCGATTTAACTATGACTTTTGGTATCAGCCGCGTCATAACATTATGGTGAGTAGCGAATGGGGCGCACCTAAAACCTATTATCCTGGTTTTGACCTCAACGACATAGCAGCTGATAACTATGGTCATCACGTACATTTTTGGAATTGGTCAACACGAGAAATTATCCAAAGTTTTGATTTAGGACAAGAAGGATTAATTCCCTTAGAAGTGCGCTTTCACCACAACCCCGACAGCACTCATGGATTTGTAGCCGCAGCACTGAGTAGTAATGTTTGGCATTGGCAAAAACCAAATGGCCATTGGCAAATAGAGAAAGTAATTGATATCCCTGCGGTAGAAGTGGCAGGTTGGCCGATACCAGTGCCATCATTGATTACTGATATTTTGATTTCAATGTGCGATCGCTACATTTACTTTTCCAATTGGTTACATGGAGATATCCGTCAGTATGATATCAGCGATCCATCCCATCCTCGACTCACTGGTCAAGTTTGGTGCGGTGGTTTGCTAGGTAACAGTGGTGAAGTTCAAGGTCATAAACTGGCTGGCGGGCCGCAAATGCTACAGCTGAGTCTGGATGGTAAACGGCTTTATGTGACAAATTCCCTATTTAGTACTTGGGATAATCAGTTTTATCCCGATTTATCCAAGACCGGCTCATATTTATTACAGATTGATTGTGACACCGAAAATGGTGGACTCAAAATTAACGAAGACTTCTACGTTGATTTTGGCAAAGAACCAGCAGGCCCCTCTCGTGCCCATGAGATGCGCTATCCTGGCGGTGATTGCACTTCAGATATTTGGATTTAACTCGTTCTATTTTGGATTTTAGATTTTAGATTTTGGATTTGAGGTTTTGGATAGTCAAATAGTTAGTAGATAAGCTTTTTGGCCATCCATCTATCATATAATGTTCTGCTCAAGGGCTAATCACTTATGATTACCGCATCTTTAGCAAAATCCCAAAAGCCTTTCGCTCCTACCCCCTGCCCCTCTGCCTCCCTGCCTCCTAAAGTAGAATTCCATCATGATTGACCTCAGCGCTGAAGCTTGGGAAAAACGGTATCAAGAAAATCGAGACCCTTGGGATTTGGGCTGTCCAGCTCCACCATTTATCAATCTTCTGGCATCAGGGCAAGCCCCCAAGCCTGGACAAATGGCAGTTTTAGGCTGTGGAAGCGGACACGATGCGATGTTATTTTCAACAGCAGGGTTTGATGTCATTGGGTTTGATTTTGCTACCAGCGCCATTGCCCGTGCTTCTACTATTGCCAAAGCACGAGAACTGAACGTTCAATTTTTACAACGCAACATTTTTGAATTGCAAGCAGAGTTTCTACATAGTTTTGATTACGTGTTAGAACATACTTGTTTTTGTGCCATCGATCCAACGTTGCGATCGCAATATGTACAGCTTATAAAAAACTTACTACGTCCCAATGGTCAACTGATTGCCCTGTTTTTTACCCATAGTCGGTTAGATGGCCCCCCGTTTGGCGTCAAGCCACAGGAAATTTTGGATAGTTTTTCACCCTACTTTGATATCATCCTGTTCAAAGCTGCAAAGGATTCCATCGCCAGTCGCAAAGGCGAAGAACACTTGGCAATTTTTCAGGTGCAAGGCTAGATTCTTGCCCTACATCCACACAGCCAACGCTCACAAAGGTAATTATTGCGATCGCGCCTAAGGATTGGGTAAGTCTCAATTGAGGCAAAGGTCTAGGAATCACCCAATGTTCGCTGAAGTTATACCAATTTGAAAAAAGAATGCAATAAATTGGCATTGAACATGGGGCAAAACCCTTCGTGTAGGGAAAAGGGAAAAAGAACAAGGGGGGATCTCAATACTGCTCGCTTTGTGCATTTTCAACTCGGAATTTGGTTTTGGGAAAAGGTTAATGGTTCGACAAGCTCACCAACCGGGTAAAGGGTAAAGGTTTTTTCTTTGCCCTTTCCCCTGCCCCTTATCCCCTTCAGGGGCCCCCCCTTCCCCTTTTCCCCAAAACCCGACAAGTATTGGGGGGATCTTTCCTTTCCCCTTTGCGTTGCCATCTCCCCCATCTCCTCATTCCCGACTCCCCAATACAGAAATACTAAACGCGATTTCCAGAAGGATATTGATGCCCTAAGATGGTGTGGGGTGTATAAGGTTCTTCCAAGTACTTACGTTCTTCATCGGAAAGTTTCAAATCCACAGCTTCAACTGCTTCTTTGAGATGTTCGATTTTACTAGCACCAATGATTGGGGCTGTGACACCTGGTTGATGCAGTAACCAAGCTAAGGCTATTTGTGTTGGTTTGACGCTGCGTTTTTGTGCCAATTCGACGACACGATGCACAATTTCAAAATCTGAATCTTGATAGTAAAGTTTGTGGGCAAATTCATCGGTTTTTGCCCTCACAGTTTCACCGCGATCTTCTTTGCTACGGTTACCAGCCAGAAAGCCCCGCGCTAAGGGACTCCAGGGAATAATTCCAATTCCTTGGTCTAAAGATAAAGGGATGATTTCTCTCTCTTCTTCTCTATAAACTAAGTTGTAGTGGTTTTGTATTGATACAAAACGATTCCAATGGTGTTGGTCAGCGAGGAAAAGAGCTTTCGCAAACTGCCATGCGTAAACACTCGATATACCCAAGTAACGAACTTTACCGATTTTTACAAGGTCGTGCAGTGCTTCTAGGGTTTCCTCAATTGGTGTTTCGTAGTCCCAACGGTGAATTTGGTACAAATCCACATAATCTGTTTGTAGCCGCCGCAATGAGGCATCAATGCTATCAAAAATATGTTTGCGAGATAATCCGCGGTCGTTGGGGCCATCACCAACTTTACCATGAACTTTAGTAGCAATTACAACTTGGTCTCTTTTGGCAAAGTCTTTTAATGCTCGTCCCAAGATTTCTTCGCTAACGCCCAAAGAATAAACATCGGCGGTGTCAAAGAAGTTAATCCCTAACTCCAAAGCCAGTTTGATAAAAGGACGACTTTCTTCTTCTTCTAAGACCCATTCTCGCAATTTGCGATCGCCATAAGTCATCGTACCCAAGGCAATGCGCGATACTTTCAGCCCACTTTTTCCCAGATTTACGTATGTAGTCATACTGTTTGCTCTACTTTTTGATAATGTTGTGATAGTTCTAAAGCCAGTTGTGAGGCTTGATGTGCTTCATTGGTGCGTTCCAGCTGGCTATAAGTCTTAGCTAATTGGCGCTGAATGACTGGAATGTGATTGCGGGCGGCTTGGCGTTTTTCCAGAACATTTAAGGCTTGGTGATACTGCTTTTCCCGTATCAAAGCATCAAGGTAAATTTGCTCGAATAAATCTCGTTGAGCGTGAGAGCCTCCTGTAAATTGTAACTCTGGCAATACTGGCTCTAATTGAGCGATCGCTTCTTTTAAATCTCCACGAGCATGGGCTATCATCCCTTTAGCCGCAGGTATTCCAATGTCTGTCCAAGTACGCTTAGCATAAGGTAATACTGTTTCGGCATGACGTTGCATACTCTCCAACATTTGAGCCGCCCAATCTTCTTTACCTCCCCGCACCAGTGCATAGATGTACTGCAAATCTAGGAAAGCAAGGACGTGTTCGTGTAGCCGTGGTTGCAAATAATTAGCAAGTTCTTGCCAGCGCTTACCCACGTCTACACCACGTAACTCTAGCCTGAGCAACAAAGCGATGGCATTAATCTGCTCGCGACCGCTGTCTTTTTTGGCACGTCCCCAGATGCGGGTATCATATATTTCCAGCACCTTGGCAAAATTTTCAATATCCAAGTAGTAAAGGGATGTATGCCACCAAAGATGACCGTAAAAAGCCGAACTAGCATATTCCCAAGTATCACTGAGACTTTCCATTAAAGTAATCCCTTCTTCTAGGCGTCCTGTGGTTTCCAAGACATGTGCAATGGCGTGATGTGCCCAACGATTATCTCGTTTCAGCGCGATGGCATGTTTGGCGTATGTTTCTGCTTCTGGTATCTTATGGCACTCTTCTAGCCCAAATGCCAGCATCCCGTAAATATAGGGGTTATCTTGATTGACAGCAAAAACCTTTTCAGCGATCCCCAGCATCCCTTGACTATTACCGGAATTTCTATAGTGATATTGGGCTACATGCACTGAGGTTAAATCACGGGGATAGGCATCAGTAATCGCTTCATGATAAGCGATCGCTTGCTGGATATCACGGTTTGCCCAAGCTTCTATTGCTGCAACGTAAAGTTTTTCCCGCTCATTTGCTGTTTTCAGGTTGGCTTTGGCCGCATTCAGATAAAATTTTGCCTGAGTTAAGCCAACAGAACCACCACCAAACAAGTAAAATGCAGCAACTTGAGCATTGGCGATGACACAAGTCGAATCTGCCTCAACTGCTTTGAAAATAACTTGAGCATCGTTTCCGACACTAAATAATTGATCTACAAAGCTATTGATGGCATTTACCGCAGCTGATGAATCGGTAGTAACTTCTAGTCCAAATGAATCTTTAACCATTGATTTTCCCAGAGCATTGCAGAGCTACAAGGGTTACTTTGCAAAAGTTAGGCTATAAACTACTGTATCTCAATCAGCTAACCGTAGATAATAATTATGAGATTAGGAATTTTGGATAAACAATGCTGTCGTGGCGATCGCTTTTCTTAAAATCAGGTAGTTGATGACTGTTGACTGATGACTGTCAATGCGTAAGTCCTAATTTATATGAAAAATTACCGAGTGCAACTTGTAAATCGCAATGACTTCGTTATAGAAGTAGCAGAAAGTCAGTACATATTAGATGCTGTAGAAGCCACGGGTTTGCGGTTACCTGTAGGTTGCCGATACGGTGCGTGTATTAGTTGTGCAGCGCGTTTAATTGAGGGTAAAGTGCATCAGCCTGGAGCCTTAGCACTGAAATCTGCACAGGAAGCAATGGGCTTTGTTTTACTTTGCATTGCTTATCCCCGCTCAGATTGCAAACTTGAAGTGGGGGTAGAGTGCCAAGATGAACTTTACATCAATCCGTTTAAAGGTCATCGCTGAAATCAAAAACTCTATGCCACTTGCAAGAGTTTTTGGGCATAGGGCATTGGGCATTGGGGATGGGAAGAGGACAAGGTAGACAAGGTAGACAAGGTAGCAATCTTTCTCTCCGAAGTTCTGATGGTCGGAAACCTCCGCTCAGACTTCTCTCCTTGTCTCCCTTGTCTCCCTTGTCTCCCCCATCTCCCCATCTCCCCATCTCCCCATCTCCCCATCTCCCCCAATCCCCAGCCATAAGTTAATCAGATTTGAAATTTGGGAAGAATAAACTCTGGTGAGATTACGCAAAGCACTGTAATTCATAAAAAGAGGCTTTAATCCCTATGAGTTCTGATTTTCAACCCCCACCTAAGAGTTTATCCATCCTGGCTTCTGTTGGAGGAGTGGTGACTGCTGTTGTGGCGATCGCTGGGTTTAATTTTTGGTCACAACAAATGTCTTCAACTTCTGTGGATCGACCAGAATTATCAACATCCAAGATAGCTTCAGCAGCAAAGGAACCCTTACCAAGCACTCCTTTTAGTGCCGAAGAAGCTGAAACAATTGCCAAGCTTGACGCTACATCTGTGGTTTTACCAGGTGAACCGATTCCTGCCAACCAATTAACAATAGCCATCACTCCTTATGTTGCTCCTGGTGCAGGATCGTTAACTAAAGAAGAAATGGCAACAGCTCGTCAAGCTTGGTCATATTTCCAGCGTAACTGGAATGACGAAACTGGTTTGGTTAATTCTGTTGATGGTTTTCCCTCTGTAACTATGTGGGATCAATCAGCTGCGATGGCCGCCTTAATCAGCGCTAGAGAACTCAATATTGTATCTGCGGCTGAATTTGATGCCAAAATGACCAAAATGTTGAAAACACTGGCATCTATCCCCTTATACAAACAAGAACTACCCAACAAAGTCTACAATGCAAAAACCCTGATACCCGTTAATTATGGTCAACTAGAAAAACAAGAACAAATTGGTTGGTCTGCCATTGATTTGGGGCGGATGGCAATCTGGCTAAAAATAGTTGGTGCAAAGTATCCCGAAATGCGATCGCTCTCCAATGATGTTTGGAAACATTGGCAAGTCAAGCGTCTCACCAAAAATGGGCGAATGTATGGTACTAGTGTCATCAAAGGTAGAGAACAGTACAACCAAGAAGGTCGCTTGGGTTATGAGAATTATGCTGCCTATGGTCTGAAACTTTGGGGCTTGGATGTTAACAAAGCTTTGGATTATCAGTCGAATACTGCCTTTGTAAATGTTTACGGACAAGGAATTCCTTACGACAAACGTGATTATAAAAAATCTGAAGCCAATAACTATGTTTTGAGCGAACCTTATATATTAGATGGTATTGAAACTGGGTTTCAAGCTTTGCCCAAAGCCTACGCCGATAGAATTTTAGCTGCTCAAGAATCTCGCTATCAAGCGACAAAACAATTAACTGCGGTCACAGAAGACAATTTGGATCGTCCTCCTTACTTTGTTTACAGCAGTTTGTTTGTCAACGGAGAACCTTGGGCTACCATCACAGACACCCGCCAACAGCGTAATGATTTGCGCTTTTTAAGTGCTAAAGCAACGGTAGGCTGGCATGTGCTTTATAACACTGCTTACACGCGTCAGCTATTTGATTTCGTCCAAACCAACCTCAAATCAAAAGATGGTTGGTACAACGGTTTTTATGAATCTCTGCGTCAGCCGAATAAAGCTCTGACAGCTAATAATAATGGCGTAATTTTAGAGAGTTTGCTCTATAAACAAGTCGGACAACCGCTTACGGTTTGGGCAGGAGTTAAAAGAAGTAGCAAGTTAAATTAAACTAGTCACTTGACCGTGATACGAATCATCACTCCAGCGAACTGTCGCCGCACCACACAGCGCCGATTAATTTTGTTTCCAAATTGCTGGGGTGGTGCTATGCGTATCACTTCAAAACCCAGCTTTTACTAAAAAGTGAATCCTGGTTGATTTCCTCGCAGAACAGCCAAAAATACAGATTGCGCTTCCTGCTGTGCTACTCAACGTTCATCTTGCACTATTACTGTAATCGTAAAGCGTAATGATAAAACTCTTCATCCTTGATATATCCTTGTGTTTTATAAAGCTTTTGGGCATTTGTGTTAGAAATATGAGTCGCTAATATTAATCGAACTGCACCACTTTCTTTGGCATATTCTTGGGCAGCACTCATCAATAAGGTTGCAACCCCCTTCTGGCGATGGGACTCTTTGACATACAAATCGTTCAATATCCATACTCGCTTCATCGACACTGAAGAAAAACTCGGATAAAGCTGAGTAAACCCAATTATTTCTCGATTTTCATTAGCTGCAAATACTACTGAATCATTATTCTGAAAACGTTCTTTGAGAAACTCTTTGGCAGCTTCAATATCTGATACCTGATGATAAAAAACGCGGTATTCATCAAACAGTATCGACACACTTTCAAGATGATTAATATTAGCTAAAAAAACTTCCATATGACTTTTTCTCCCCTTACACCCGTGTAAATTTTTCATTGAATCTGTATTCAGATTAGCTTAAGGAGAGTTCTCAAAGCGATCTAGTGGTCTGTCCCATTAATGTTGTAGAAAAAAATGTTTGTAGTAAGGACTTTAGTCCTTGATTTTTAACCACTAAAGTGCTTACTACAAACCTTTCAGAACTAATGGGACAGACCTAGCCTGAACTCAACCTTCTCACCGAGTGTTGAGGTTTTCATCCCCTGTTTGCTTGCCAAGTCAGGACTTGCGTTTGCACACTGTTTGTGAAATACTACTTCTAAAATACGGTAAATCGGTAAAGATTAAGTATTTTATGCGGTTACCACATATACTTACCTCAAAGCGATTGGAAGCTAATCTCAAACCATGACAAACAGAGAAATTCGCACTAGTCAGGTTAAAGTCCCCAACGGTGATTTACAAATTGACGCTTACTTAGCCGAACCAGTACAAAAAGGAACTTTCCCGGCGGTGATTGTGATTCAAGAAATCTTTGGGGTAAACATACATATTCGGGAAGTTACCGAGAAATTTGCCAAAGAGGGTTATGTAGCCATTGCTCCGACTTTGTTTCAACGTACTGCTCCTGGTTTCGAGGCTGGGTACAATTCAGAAGATGTCCAAAAGGGGAGACAGTATAAAGAGCAAACCAAAGCAGAGGAAATATTGAGCGATATTCAGGCTGCGATCGCTTATTTAAGAACTTTATCAAATGTACAACCAGATGCCATCGGTTCCATTGGTTTCTGTTTTGGTGGTCACGTCGTTTACCTAGCTGCCACATTACCAGATATTAAAGTTACAGCTTCCTTTTATGGTGGTGGAATTACAAACTCAACTCCCGGCGGTGGAGAACCAACCATCACACGCACTCCCGATATTAAAGGCCCCATCTATGCATTCTTTGGTCTCGAAGATCAAGGAATTCCCTTAGAACATACACAACAGATAGAAGCCGAATTAAAGAAACATCAAATTCCCCATACCATCTTCCGCTACGAGGGAGCAGGACATGGTTTCTTTTGCAACCATCGCGCTAGTTATAATCCCGAAGCTGCTGCTGATGCTTGGAAAAACGTTGTAGAAGTGTTCCAAAAGAATCTCCAGCTGCAAACTGTCTAAATCTTTGTCTTAGGAAATTGCAAAAAATAAACAGCTAACTGTTAACCGTCAATAGAGGGGAGTCTGGTGTTTGGGGAAAATAAGTTGCCCCGTTGGGTCTAAATTTCTGACCCTACTCCCTACTGTCTACTCTCTAGGAATCATATTTGATTGGGTGAAAAAACTCGCCCTCACATCAATAAAGATTGATTTCTTACTCTTCATTGCCTACTCTCTAGCTATCGCGCTTCGCCCACCAAGCAAATGATTTCGTCAATTAAAAAAGATTCTCATAGCAAATAAAAATCAAGTATTACACCCATGATTACCGCCTTAAAACAGCCAAAAGTGAAAATTTGTGAAAAATTTTCACTATTTGTATTGCCAGGATTATTAACAATCTCAACAACCTTAGTTAGTTGCTCAGTCGAAACTCCAAAATCAGAAAATAAAACCACTGGTTATCAAGCCAAAATAGTTCGCATGGGATATCAAAGTTCTGGCGATATTTTCAGACTCAAAGGATTGATTGAAAAACGTTTACAACCTTTAAATATTTCCGTAGAATGGGCGCAATTTGCTGCCGGGCCACAACTAATGGAAGCGATGAATGTGGGTAGAGTTGATATTGGTTCTGTAGGCGAAACTCCGCCAATATTTGCTCAAGCTGCTGGTACATCTTTAGTTTATATTGCTAGTAACAAACCTAGTACTGGAAAAGGAAGCGGCATTATAGTTCAAAATAATTCCCCTATTCGTACTCTAGCTGACCTGAAAGGTAAAAAGGTAGTTTTCCAGAAAGGTTCTGCCTCTCATTATTTATTAATAAAAGCCTTAGAAGAAGCCGGTTTGAAATATAGTGATATTCAAGCCTTGAGTCTACCTCCTTCAGAAGCCCGTGATGCATTTATTCAAGGAAAAATTGATGCTTGGGTAACTTGGGATCCTTATTTAGCGGTGGCACAAAAAAAGGCGAATGCCCGTGTGTTGAGAGATGCTAGTGGCATTGCTACTCAAGGCGGATATTACATGGCAGCGCGAAAATTCGCTACAGAAAATCCCAAATTAGTGCAATTAGTCCTTGAAGAAATAAATAACACAGGTCAATGGGCTGACAAAAATCGAGCAGAAGCTGTAAAACTGATTGCTCCTAATTTGAAAATTGATGAAGATATTTTAGAAACAATGGTCTCAAGACGAAACTACGGTTTAAGACCAATTACTCCAGAAATCATGGAAAATCAGCAGAAAATCGCCGATTTATTTGCTAAGGAAAAAATAATTCCTAAATCTATCAATATTCAGGAAGCGATGCTGACTACTGAACAATATGCAGCTATCACACCAGAAACTATTACTCAAAGCAGCATTAAATAGTGACTGATGAATGGGGAGATGGGGAGATGGGGAGGTAGGGAGTGTGGGGAGTGTGGGGAGTGTGGGGAGTGTGGGGGGAAAGATTTTTTCACCATCCTTCCACACCTCCGTCTCCTCCCACACCTCCGTCTCCTCCCACACCTCCGTCTCCTCCCACACCTCCCACACTTCCTGCTTGCCCCATGCCCTATGCCCAATGCCCAATGCCCTAATAACTAAATTTAAAACAGAGGAATTATGGAAATTTTTTGGTATTTGCCTACACAGGGAGATGAGCGTTATTTGGGCACTACAATTGGTAGGCGTCCCGCCACTTATCCTTATATGCAGCAAATCGCCCAAGCTGTTGATAAATTGGGTTACGGTGGTATGTTAATTGGTACTGGACAAAAACAAGATACCTGGATTGTAGCTAGTTCTTTAATTGCAGTTACTGAACGTTTGCGGTTTCTTGTGGCTTTTCGTCCGGCTATTATGTCGCCTTCTTTGGCGGTGAGGATGGCTGCTACTTTTGACCAAATTTCTCATGGTCGAATTATACTCAATGTGGTGACTGGTGGCGATACAAAAGAATTAGCTAAAGATGGAATTTTTCTCAGTCATGACGAGCGTTATGAATTGACTGATGAATTTTTAACAATTTGGCGATCGCTCATGCAAGGTGATGAAGTCACCTTTAATGGTCGTCATCTGAAAGTTGCAGGGGCAAAACTGCAATTTCCTCCCGTACAAAAGCCTTATCCTACTTTATATTTTGGCGGTTCTTCCGATGCTGCTCTCCAAGTTGCGGCTAAACACATTGATGTGTATTTAACTTGGGGGGAACCACCAAATCAAGTAGCCCAAAAAATAGCCAAGGTACGCCAATTAGCAGCAGAACAAGGTAGAACGGTACGTTTTGGAATTCGGATGCACGCGATCGTCCGGGAAACTACGCAACAAGCTTGGGATGCAGCTAACGAATTGATTCAGTATGTGGATGATGAAACCATCGCTGCTGCACATCGGCGCTTCGCTCAATCGGAATCAGAAGGACAACGCCGTATGGCACAACTACATAACGGTAGTCGCCAAAACTTAGAAATTAGCCCGAATTTATGGGCAGGTGTTGGTTTAGTGCGTGGTGGTGCTGGAACTGCCTTGGTGGGAGATGCAGATACAATTGCAGCGCGAATGCTGGAATACAGCGATTTAGGAATTGATACCTTTGTATTTTCAGGGTATCCCCATCTGGAAGAAGCCTATCGAGTTGCAGAATTATTGTTTCCGCGCTTACCAGTGCAAACGCCGACCATCGCATTACCGCAGCAAGTTGCAAGTACATTCAGCGAATTTGTTAGCAAAACAGATTTACTCAAACCACAAGCTGTTTAAAGGGTATGGGGCATTGGTTAGTCCTTATTGTAAATAGGGGAAAGGGGAAGGGGAAAGGGGGAAAGGGGGAAAGGTTTGGTATTTTCCCTTTTCCCATAAGAGTGCAAAAAGCAATGAGTACAAGAGGTCTAATAATCCAAAATCTTAATAATCTTTCTAAAGACAGAAGAAAATTATTTGCAGATAGGATGATTTTTTTGTAAGTTTGTAAATTTTAAAGTCTACTAGTAGTTTTTGAAGCAATAGCCGCATCAGCAGAGGTATATAGACTGAGAACCGAGTTGTTCAATTAACAATAGTCTGATTAGATGGTCTGAAACTTTACTTTCAGCAAATGATTAGAACAACAATCTACGGCATTGGTTTAGGAACTCTTTTACTCAGCAGTGGAGCGATCGCTACTTCTATAACAGAGCCAACTTTTACACCGATGTCTTCAAACATATCAAGTGATACTGTTAAGATTGCACAATCTACCATCAATACTGTTGGTATAGAACAGTCAGTTTTTACGCAAATTAATAATTACAGGTCTTCTAAAGGACTACCAAAATTGACTCGTAATTCTGCCATCGATAATCAAGCCAGGATTCACAGTCAGAATATGGCTAGCGGTAAAGTGGCTTTTGGGCATACTGGATTTCAAGACCGTCTCAAAGCAATTCGTATTAGCTACACAGGAGCTGCTGAAAATGTCGGTTACAACCAGGGATATAGTGACCCGGCTACACAAGCTGTTCAAGGCTGGCTCAAAAGTCCAGGGCATCTAGCCAATATCGTAGGTAATTATAATTTGACGGGTGTTGGTGTTGCCAGCAACAGTAAAGGGCAAATCTACTTTACGCAAATTTTCCTCCGCACGTAAGTATATTTTCGTCTTTGCTGTTGACAGTTAACAGTTAACTGTGAGCCGTTAACCGTCAACAGCGAACAATAGCAATGGAATATTTTTTTAATTGCAAGTCTCTATCAGTGAAAGTAATGGTGATTTTACCGAAGCTAACCTATGGATATATTGACAATTGGAAATGAATGTTTGTATGTCCTGTAAAGGACGTGGTCAAAATGCCGAAATTCATCAATCCTTAATAGTATTCTCGTATATATTTTCGGAACTATGAGGTAGAGTATAAGTCTTATATCTCTACATATTACGCAATTCTCCATGTTCCGACAAACTGCTTTTGGCATCGCTTTAACTGCGCTTGTCCTTGCTAGTGGATTAACAACTGTTCCGATACCAGGGCATAATTCTACAAATACATCCACCCGTAATAAGCTGTTGTCGCTTTTTTCCAGTCAGGCTGCAATATCGACTCCTACTTTTAAACCTACTGAGCTAGAAAAATCCGTTTTTGACGAAATTAATCAATATCGAGCTGCTAAGGGTCTACCAAAGTTGACCCTAAATGCGAATATCACACGACAGGCAAGAATTCATAGCCAAAACATGGCTCAAGGTAAAACCCCGTTTAGCCATCAGGGATTTGAGGGGCGGGTCAAAGCTATCCCTATTCGCTACAACAGTGCAGCGGAAAATGTGGCTTTCAATCGGGGATATAGCAACCCCGCAGCTGAAGCTATTACTGGCTGGATCAAAAGCCCCGGACATCTGAAGAATATTAAAGGAAATTACAACCTTACTGGAATTGGCGTTGCTACTAATACTCAGGGTGAAGTCTACCTGACGCAAATCTTTTTTCGCACTAGGTAGATTTAATTTTTGATATTTTTGGACAATAATAATGTAGTGTCTGACAAGGCTTTTGTCTGCTGGACACTGCTATTATTTTTCAAGATTTCATGACATTACAAGATTTTCAGGTGAGCGATCGCGACCTTAGTGATGCAGCCCTTGGACAATATTTAGAATCTACAGCGATCGCAGTGGACACAGAAACCATGGGGTTATTACCGCAGCGCGATCGATTGTGTTTGGTTCAGCTGTCCAACCTAGAGGGAAAAGTCACCGCCATCCGCATCGCCAAAGGACAAACTAACGCCCCAAACTTACAACAACTTCTACAAGCGACAAATGTTGTAAAAGTTTTTCACTTTGCTCGTTTTGACCTTGCTACTTTACGAGCTTATTTAGGGATTGAAGTTCACCCTGTTTTTTGCACCAAGATTGCTAGTAAATTAGCACGTACTTACACAAATCGCCACGGACTCAAAGATGTAGTGCAAGAGTTAGAACAAGTAGAACTCGATAAAACCGCTCAAAGTTCTGACTGGGGTAACGCTGCTAATTTATCTGAAGCTCAATTGAGTTACGCCGCCAACGATGTGCGCTACTTATTGAGTATACAAAAAAAACTTACAGAAATGCTCAAACGAGAAGAACGTTGGGAACTTGCTCAACAGTGTTTTAAAGTTTTACCAACAATAGTTTCTTTAGATTTATTGCAATTTAAAGATTTGTTTGAACATTAATTGTAGGTAATACGATTCAGTTAAAGGCAACAGTAAACAAATAATAGGAATCCGGTTTGATTTTTGCACAAAATTCCGTACACTTTACTCTTTGATAATCCTGTTGTCTCTTGCCTTCCTATATAGATCGGTTGATTAATCAAATCGGATTTCTAGAAATCGGATTACTATACTATTGGATTTATGCAAATCCCACCCTTCAAAAAGGATGGGATTTGACGTGAAATTTTGACTTAAAGAAAACCAGTTTCTTCAATTCTGAGAACCACCACAGGCATACCATCTACTGTTAACCGTCAACAGCCAACAATCAACTTTTAAGATCTAACATTAGAATCGTCTGGCCTAGAAGCTTTAGATTCATCAACGCCTTCTCTAACTTCATTGGCTTTTTCTTGAACGCCTTCTTTGAGGTTGCTAGCTTTTTCTTGGATACCTTCTTTGAGGTTGCTAGCTTTTTCTTGAACACCTTCTTTGAGGTTGCTGGCTCCTTCTTGAATGTTGTCTTTGAGGTTACTTACTCCCCTTTTGATACTATCAGCAGTACTTTCGCCTCCTTTGGGCTGATTTTCTGCATGATTTTGTAGCCTAGCTACGACATTATAATCATCTGCACCAGGGGGGGTTTTTGATTCAATGATACCTTCGGTGGGGCCCCCGATGGCCTTCCATGCAGCAAGACCACCTTTGAGTTGAGAAACATGTTCAAAGCCACTAGAACGGAGTTGTTGTGCGGCTTGGGCAGTTTCTCGATCGTTGGTGCCGTAAATATAAATATCACGGGTTGTATCTAAAGAAGCTGTAGCACGGTCTACCAATTCATCAATTGGCATGGGCATTGCTCCCATAATGTGGCCTTCGTTGAAGGTTCTGCGATCGCGCACATCCAATATTGTAAAAGCTGGTTCGCCCCATTCTAAACGAGACTTCAATGTATGAACATCAGATTCCGCTTGTATTGGTGGTTGTGGGGGAATGATACCGCCTACTAAATTATTATTCATAACTATTCCTGACTGACGAATGTTAATAGCAATTTAACGAACAAAATATATTTAATTGCTCTTTCCCTAGTATGAATATATTTCAAATCTCTCCTCAGATAGACTAAGGATTTTCCAGAATTTATACCAATTAATCAATTGCAAAATTGCTCAATTAAGACTATGCAAATGATTATTGGATTATCAAAGTCTGATAATTTATGGCTGATTAATTGATAATTATTAGGAATTATTTACCTTTTCAATATCGGCGATCGCTAACAATAATGTATCCTCAATTTTCTGTCGCACTGCGGGAGTTACATCAGTAGCACTATTGATACAATCCACCAGTAATTTATTCACATCGTAATATGTTTGAAGTAATTCTTTTTGTTCTTCGTTGAATTCCCAGTCGTAACCAATATTACGATACTTAATCAGAAAATATCTTAATTGTTTACCCCAAACTTGACCTTTTGTTTGCCACCATTCTCTAAATTTTTCTATATTTATGTCGATATCTGGTAGTTGTGTTTTCAATTTTTGTAAGGCTTGTTTCAATTTAGGAGCAATAACAAGCTCAATAGCTTCGTTAAAAGCAATAGCAAAGGCATGAGCATAATCAAGGGCATCTTTGAGGTTATACTCAAAGGCAAAGTCAAGGTCGTTAAAGCAAGCAATGGTACTATATAGAAACTCATCAAGGGCAAGGTCAGAGCCAAAAGTTATATTACCAACAAGGGCATATTCAAGGTTATAACCAGAAGTATAGATCGAAGCACAATGGCTATGGTAAAGGCTACGCTCAACACAAACTAGATAAAAAGCACGAACGGCTACTGCTTTGTGCCTAGTGGAAACTGAACTAGATTTTTGATGTAACCAAGTTAGAAAATGCTGTAATTTCCGGTCGTTCCCCACTAGCAAATCAATTTTTTCTGCTCTAAAACATTAATATTGGTGTAAATATCCAGTAATTGAATTGTCTGCCCAATATCCAACATCTGTATAATATTGCACTGATTTTGGATTTTTTCTTGGCGCTTTTGGCGTACTTCCTTGACTAATTTATGGAAGTCAGCATCTTTGAATCGGATTTTACTGCTTTGCTCAAATGCCACATCTTCAGGTAAACCAGCAACCTTTTGCCAAGATAGCCCTAGCTGTTGACAAATTTGCACAAAACAAGAACGAGAAACTGACTCACCTGCAAAAAACTTGGCCACTGGCTGGCGTGTAATCCCTACAGCTGCTGCTAATTTATGCTGACTCCAAGTTTTGTCTATTAAAGCTGTTTTTGCTGCCCTGATACCTTCTGGTGATGCTCTGAGTCCTTGGCTTGTCATAGTAATTCATAACCATAGCTCATCTATCAATTTAGTTAATTTTGAATTATTAATTGATATATTTGTTCTATGTCGATAGATAGATTAAGTTTTACATCCATTAATTAGAAATTACTAATTGTTCTGCTTATAGCTTGAAACTTAAACTTGTAGTATAGTATATGCTTAAGAGTATAACTACATGCAAATGCACGTCAAATAAATTCTCGTAGGTCTTTTCCAGCAAAACATGTCCCTTGGCTAGAGTAAAGTTGACTAGGTAAAAATTTAGAGTCTAAACCGCGTCTACTTTGAAACCTTTAATAGTTTGAAATCGGGTTTTATTTCTAAATACTAAACTCTTCCCTGTTAAGAGTTCCCCCAGCCTTGTTGTCCGTTCCCTTTTGAAAAAGTCCACTTCTCAACTTGGACGAAGTTTAGATTGATTTATGGCTTAATTTGTGAGAGTTACTCGAAAGTTCCTGAATCAAGTAGTGTGTTCCTTGATAGACTTGCGGCGATCGCTATTTTTCTGGTGTTTCTTGATGTATTTGTGGTCATGAAGACGATCTTGAATGGCACTTTTTTCCGTGTCTTGGGTTAAATATCAGACTACAAAAATTCAAGAATATACTAAAGTCATACAATACTTATACAATTGATAAACATGAAAATGGCTGAAGTTTCCATCGACTTCATGGAAAATTAATTGTAAACAAGTACTACAGTAGCGATCGTGGTCAGCAAATATCGGCGTTAATATACTTTCACCACAAATACGTAAAGCAAAACTGGCGCACCAGCTAAATGCCCAATCAACAATAGGCAGCAAAACAGCATTATGACTATGGCCCCTGATACTACTCCGAAAATTCTCATCGTTGATGACGACTTCGGCGTCCGAAATCTCGTCTATCGTTTTTTAAGTCGGAAATATCAAATAGAATCCGCAGCAGATGGGAAGACTGCTTTATCGTTGTTTGAGCAATTCAACCCATCCTTAGTGATTTTAGATTGGAATTTACCAGATGTTAATGGCTATAGTCTCTGCCAGGAAATGCAGAGTCGTACCAATGTTTTAGTAATGATATTAACCAGTAGAACTGACGAGGCTGATAAAATTAAAATCTTGGCTGCTGGTGCTGATGATTTCATGACCAAACCCTTTAGCTTGGCAGAAGTTGAAGTCAGAGTAGAAGCGCTTTTGAGACGGATACGCTACATTAACCCCTCTCCAACACAA
The DNA here is from genome assembly GCF_002608075.1 of Nostoc linckia z4. Taxonomy (GTDB): domain Bacteria; phylum Cyanobacteriota; class Cyanobacteriia; order Cyanobacteriales; family Nostocaceae; genus Nostoc; species Nostoc linckia. The sequence continues at coordinate 139,614 of NZ_LAHA01000005.1, read as the reverse complement.
CGCATCGTTTTTAAGCAGCTAGTGATTAATCCAGAGGGAAGGGAGGTAACACTTAATGATAAACCTTTAGCGTTAACAGCCCTAGAATTTAATATCTTACATTTTTTAGCCAGCCATCCTGGTCAAGCTTGGAGTCGTCCCCAGTTAATTCAAAAAATTTGGGGTTGTGACTACATAGGAGATGGCCGAGTAGTTGACGTACACATTGGTCAGCTTCGCAAAAAGATGGAAATCGATACCAGCGTACCAGAGTATATTAAAACTGTACGGGGCTATGGTTATAAATTTGAAGTACCCGACGACAGCACTAATTAGCGCTTATGGAATAACGATAGAATCCTTATATTTTCAATTTTTCAGGCTATCACACTAGAAAAAAGTCCCAGGTAAGTACCGCAAGAAATTAGAAAAAATAGCGATAAAACTCTTACCCCAACCCTGTTAAAAGTCCGCTACCCCCACCAAAGAACTTTTGCAGCAAACTCTAATTAATAAACACTAAGCTTTAAGAGTGCTGTTAGCTTTCTTCTCTATGGAAAGCCATGCCAACATACTGTTGAGCCAGTTTTGAAATCACCAATCGAAAATTATTTCTCCTCTTCCCTACTTTGGAGAGCTTGCTAGCAAGAGCGTTTGTTTTAGGAGAAATTCTGATGTGGGAAACCTCCGAAGAGAGTTTTACTCCCCACTTTCTACTGACTGTGTTTATCAGGGTAGATTTAGCGTAAAAAGCTAGTAACCAACCATAGCAAGATAAAAGTCAGCACTGTAGAAAATTGATTCGATCCCAGATTGATAAATGATATTTGTGGCAACAACCAGTTAGCAAGGAGGCCACCAGTAATCAAGCCAACTATTAAACTAACAAGGGTGAACAAAACTGCTCGGCCAAATTTGGCTTCTTTCCGGTTGAGAAAGTAAATACCGATACTTACCCCAACCACCAATGCTAATTGTAAAACCTGGTTGCCTCCCTCTGGATAAAACAGGCTAATGGCACTTAAGCCAAGATACCAAGCTCCTGGTAAAAGGATATCAGCAGGGGTTGGCCGATCTAGTATTCGTTGCAGCCATGCAGGTGAATGTTCGCGAGGGGCTTGAGTTTCTTTCGGAGGTGATTGTACTCGCAACTCTGGAAACCGAATACGTTCTGGAACTTTGATTTTTCCTTCCTGGCGCATCCGTAAGCGATCCATTAAAATCGCATCGTAAGCTGCTTCAATCACTTCTAGATGCTTGGCATCGCCACTATGTTGCTCGAATAGACGATTACGAGCATCCTGGATTTCATCGAAGGAAGCCTCTTCTGATACCCCAAGTTTTTCGTAGGGATTTTGATCGCTCATGGGAGTTTGTTACTTCAGCCTCAGTCAGCGGCAATCTATGTCAAAAAAACAAATTTAGATTTTGTTTGCTGGAATCGAAACTAAAAGTCTCGACTTAATATTTATGCTCTACCAGGATAGTAGCACGAGTTAGTTCGATCGACTTTAACATTTAGACTATAGTAACTTTAACATATCGCCATAACTCCGTGTATACCCTCATGTCGTTGCTCAGTTCTGGCTCTAATCTAGAATTTGAACTTACAGTACCTACAACGCATAGTTTTCATGAAAAAATTAACTTTACTGTTTCAGATTTGGCAACTTACTGTGCCTTAACGGAGTTTTTTTAATTATACTGGCGATCGCTTGTGGTGCAAAACCACATCTCGATTTAAAATTGAAACGTTTTAAGTTACCACTTAACGGGGATTAAAAAGTCTTTGAGTTTCACAAACCGCTTTGGCTGAGGTTTGAGCGTCTATTTGGCAAGCATAACTTAATTGATAGTCACAAGATCTGCACTTCACGCAGCGCTGCACTATAGCTTTCCACAAGATTACTGTTCTCATCGCCTATAATCCTGATTACAGTACTAAATTATTGGAATAATCAGGATATTCATGCCCTAGCTGTGTAGATTCTTAGTAAGTCCCAAAGTGGCAACTGTGTTTTTACGCAACCTTGTTGTTAATCTTACGAATTTTTGTGTAAAGTGATGGTCATGGCTCCTGCCAAGATTCTTGTTGTTGACGACGACCCTGCGGTTCGGAACTTAATCCAACGCTTTTTGATGAAGCAGAACTATCAGGTGGAGGCTGCCGAAGACGGAAAGACAGCCTTAACTCTATTTGAGCAATTTAACCCTGATTTGGTAATTCTAGATGTGAATTTACCAGATGTGATTGGGTTTAACCTCTGCCAAGAGATGCAAAGTCGTAATGGTGTTTTTGTTTTGATGCTTACTAGTCGTGCTGACGAAGCCGACAAAATTCGCGGCTTTTCTAAAGGCGCTGATGACTATCTCACCAAACCTTTTGGTTTGGGAGAGTTAGAAGTCAGAGTAGGAGCGATTTTAAGGCGTCAGCGAGTTATAACTACTGCCGAACAAAAACGCTTGGTATTTGAAAAACTGATGATTGACCCAGTTCGACGGGAAGTGGCACTTAATAACCAACCAGTACCCTTAACTGCTCTGGAATTTGATTTATTGCATTTTTTAGCCAGCCATCCAGGTCGAGTTTGGCGGCGTGCAGAATTAATTCAAGAGGTGTGGGACTATGAATATGTCGGCGACCAGCGGGTTGTAGATGTACACATCGGTCAAATTCGCAAGAAGATTGAAATTGATGCTAGTCAGCCAGCATTAATTCAAACTGTACGCGGTGTAGGGTATAAGTTTGAATCTCCTGCTCACTCCCAACAGTTGGAAGCTAAGTCCTGAGTCTATAGTCTGGAGTTTTTTAACTCTTGACCGAAACAATTTTGGGTTTGAGATTTTGGATGAAATTTATTTTGGTTTTAGAACCACCAGGAGGAACCACCAAAGGTTTAATAAATTTGAGCAAACTGGTGACCGTTGGTAGGGTAGTACAGTTAACTGTGCTACCCTACACGTGTTGCATAGACTTCTAAGAGAAGTGGGGAAAAGGGGAAGGGGAAAGGGGAAAAGGTTTTTTAAATTGCACATTGACAGGAGGCAGAACTATCCTTGCTTTGCTCAATGAGACAGTTCACCGTTGACAGTTAACACTCAACAGTTAACTGTCAACAACCACTCCTGTTGGTTATGCTTTTTTTTGCGCCTATGAACTGAGATTAGCTATTGTTGGTGAATTTATGCAGAGTATTATTACTTAGGAATGATGAAACAAAGTTTCTAAATAGACTCGCGCAGCACGGCGATCGCTTTCTCCATTTTGGAGTAAAAACAATGATAGCGCTGCCGTCAGTACTCTGTTTTCATCCCAATCAGGATGGGTTTCTAAGTAATTCTTTAAAGAATCGTGAAGTGATTCGGGAATTTCTGTAAAAATGCTAACCGTTGCTTTCATGAGATTTTCCTCCTATGAGGTCAAACAATTTTGGATTTTAGATTTTAGATTTTAGATTGACCCCATGCTTGTCCTCTCGGAAAGGTAGGGGTTTGAATCAAGAATTTTCAATTTGGGATTTTAGATTCTTTCTACTTAGCTTACTGAGAGTAACAACTCAAGTAATTTTACACAGTTGATGCCAAAGGTTGAACGAACTACAAAAGCAAGCCGAATCATTGTGCGCTAAGAGGGGGTGGGTTTGTCAATGCTGCGAAATGTTAACAATCTTGGTATAAAAGATAAATCAGCACGAAACAATCGGGTTTTTAACCAAATTTTTGTTACTTAACTTTACAAAAACTCAGTCCCCCAAGTTCCTAGTGACTGTTAATTAACAATCCCCAGTAGACAGCCAACAAGCCCATTAGCTCGTAGAACACCTGTGGAAAACTGCTAAAATCCCTGTGGAAACCCTGTGGAATAAGTGAGGAAAATTGCAGCCGATGATAAGAATTACAAAAATGTTATGAAATCATGACCAAGAAGGGGGCAGGGGGAAAGGATACAAGAAAGAGTTTTTAAACATGGAGCATATGTAAAGATGTATTTCGAGATACGTAGTATGAGAAATACGGCGTCCTTACTTCAAGCCCCTAACTTGAGTTATGGGGTTCTTTTTTCCCTTTAACCTTTAACCTTTTCCCTGCCCGAAAGGCATTGACATTTAAGTTGATGAAATTAGCTTCCCAATTCCAGTTATCCTCATGGTTGCCTTCAATACATCCCCAGGTATGGAGTTTGGCCATTGGTAGATTTTTATCAGAAGTTGGCACTGGCTTTACTTTGTTTTATGCGCCGATCTTTTTCGTCAATGAAGTTGGTTTGTCTGCAACCGCCGTTGGTGTAGCCTTGGCTAGTGCGTCGATTTCCGGCATTTTTGGGCGAATTGTAGGTGGTTCTTTGGCTGATTCCGGTAAATGGGGCCGCCGCCGCACTTTATTGCTGGCGACGGCGATTTTAGCAGTTGCATCTTTAGTTTTCGCTGCCAGCAGTAATTTTACTGTTTTGGTAATCGGTAGCTTGATTCACGGCTTAGGGATAGGTTTGTATTGGCCAGCTATGGAAGCTGTTGTTGCTGACGCCAGCGAAATAGAAAATCGTCGGGAAACTTTTGCTATTAGCCGATTAGCAGATAATCTGGGGTTAGCCATCGGAATCACCTTGGCGGGGTTTTTGATAGGAATAATTGGGAGTTATCGCTGGCTATTTATAATTGATGCCATCTCTTTTTTAGTGTTTTTTGGCGTTATTTATGTAGGAATTACTGAAACCAACCAGCAGGAAACCGGAGGTGAAAAAACACAATATTTCGCTTCTTGGATGGCAGTATTGAAAGATGGTCGTTTTTTGATTTACATCGCCGCTAATATCTTCTTCACAATTTACATTTCACAAATACACAGTATCTTGCCGCTTTACTTCAAAAACTTTGTCATTGAAAGTACTGACAAAGGATTTGCTGAAATTATCATTAGCAGAATATTTGCTTGGCATTTGATGGTAGCTATCATCTGTCAGTTACCTATTACCGCCCTTTTAAAACGTTGTTCTCATACACTCGCCCTGACTATTTCCGCCATTCTTTGGGCAATTGGTTTTGCATTCATTTGGGTAAGTGGTACTGCTGCATCTGGTAATTTAGCTTGGGCAACATTGGCATTGGGAGTATTTGCTGTCGCTGTTGTTTCCTATACTCCATCTGCTGCGTCCTTAGTCACTGAGTTAGCCCCGGAAAATCAACGCGGCCTTTATTTCTCTATTAATGCCTTGTGTTGGGCCGTTGGCTCTTTTATTGGTCATCCTTTGGGTGGATGGGCATTAGACCAACCACGAATCATAACCGATCGCTTTTGGTTGGGCTTTTCTTTCAGCGTGGCGATCGCTGTAGCAATTTTACAGTACCTGAACCGAATTTTGGCTGATTCATCAAAATAGTGGTCTGTCCCATTAATTTTGCTAGTTAAACTCAATCTTCTTTCTCTGCGTTCTCTGCGCCTGGAGCGGTTCGTTCCTTAACCCCTCATAACTAATGGGACAGAGCAATAGTGTTATGCTTATACGTAGAAATTTTTTCAGGAGTTAAATCACAGTGGTACGTTGATACAACAAACAGGTAAATCATTATCAGTCGCTGCGATCGGGCTAAAAGTTCGATAAATATTGATTTTTGTTTGTTGTACTTATCTCAGGATTTACTGTGAATATTCCTTTCTCGTATCTCGAAAAAATTCGTGCTATCTATCCCAATATCTCTATTGACCATCTTGACTTTAATCAAGATGGGATGGTTAACGATGTAGTAATTGTTAATCATGAGATTGTGTGCCGGTTTGCCAAAGACGACTGGGGAAAACAAGTGCTTTCCCATGAAGCTAAGGTGTTGGAAGTGGTGCAAAAATATGTTGAACTGCGGGTTCCATACTTTGAACACCTAGAAGAAGGCTTTGTTAGCTACAGATTTATTAAAGGTGAGCCGCTATCCCGTAACACCCTCCTTAAACTTAGTGAAGCATCACAAGTGCGTATCATCTCTCAACTAGCCAGATTTCATCACCAATTGCACAGCATCCCAAATGAAGTTTTAGTGAATGCTGGGGTGTCTTCTTCTGGTGCAGAACGTTCCCGTGAAGATTGGTTGCAGTTGTATGAGCAAGTTAAAGAAACTCTTTTTCCTCACTTATGGCGTCATCAGCAAACTTGGATACATGAACTTTTCGCGCCCATCATTACAGGTGAACTTGACCTCACTTACACACCCGTACTAATCGACGGCGATAAGGCAGTGTATCACATTCTATTTGACCCTATATCAGAGAGCATCAACGGTCTGATTGACTTTGGCACAGCTGGTTTGGGCGACCCGGCTTGCGATATTGCTGTGCAACTGGGTAATTACGGAGAAAGTATTGTGCGGCGTATGGAAAGCGACTATCCCATTTTGCTGAGTGTCATTGACCGGGCACGTTTCTGGGTGGGAACACTTGAACTTCAGTGGGCTTTAGCTGGCATAAAATTTAACGATATCTCATTATCGTTGGCGCATATTGGTTCGGCAAGAGAAGTTCAACCTGTAGGTACACGAATAAAGTAATCCTCTTTCTTACAGTGACTATCGCCGACGTTCTTGGAGCTTACGATATACAGATTTTAAATCAACTTGATGATGAGCTAGGGCGACCAAAGTATGATATAACAAATCAGCGACTTCACCAGCGATCGCCTCTGGTTCATCATCCTTAAAAGCCATTACCACCTCGGCACTTTCTTCACCGATTTTCTTTAAGATTTTGTTATCACCACCTGCTAATAACTTGCAGGTATAAGAACTTTCAATTGGACGATCCCGGCGATCGCAGATTACTTGAAATAATTGTGACAATGTATCTCCTGGTGGAGCAGCTATTTTTCCTTCTATTTGGTGAAAGCAACTTCTTTCTCCTGTGTGGCAAGCAATATCTCCTACTTGCTCCACCCCAATAAGCAAGGCATCACTATCACAGTCATAACGAATACTCTGCACTTTTTGGATATGCCCAGAAGTCGCTCCCTTATGCCAGAACTCTTGGCGAGAACGACTCCAAAACCAGGTTTCTTGTGTTTCCAAAGTCTTTTGTAACGACTCTTGATTCATCCACGCCATCATCAGGACAGTGCCATCCAGATAATCTTGGACAATTGCAGGCACTAGACCCCGTTCATCGTAGCGAATTTTTTCAACAGGAATGGCGTAATGTAGCGAATGGGAATCGTTAGAATACATACCTTGCTAGTCTGCTCTAATGAGAATGATTCATGGATTCACGATACCATTCTAAATAGGGCAGATGTTATGTTTTTCTAAATTCAGTTATCTTAATTTAGCTTTAAGCAACAGCATTTCGTTCCATAGCAGAGTGCATCTTCACAGCACTGAGGGCAACTTGATGAGCTTTAGAAGCCTCACCATACCAATGAATTGCCGAGTTAAAAGCTGCCCGGTATAAATCTTGATATGCCTCAGATAATCGAGTCCGAATATCTAAAGGCAAGTCATCGTTAGACTTGTATAACATATTGTTATTTTCTTGGTTCCGCTAATTTTATACGATAGAAGTTCTAAACAGCTTTTGACCCTATCCTAAGATAGAGCTTTTTATTGCCCACGTTAGGAGAGAACCTTGGTAAATACCCCAATTAAAACAACAAAATCACAAGAAATCTTTGCCGCTGCTCAAAACCTGATGCCAGGAGGAGTCAGTTCTCCAGTTCGTGCTTTTAAATCTGTAGGTGGACAGCCCATAGTTTTCGATCGCGTTAAAGATGCGTATATTTGGGATGTAGATGGCAACCAGTACATAGACTATGTAGGCACTTGGGGCCCTGCTATTTGCGGTCATGCTCATCCGGAAGTCACAGCAGCTTTGCGTGAAGCCCTAGAAAAAGGCACTAGTTTCGGTGCCCCCTCAGTACTAGAAAATGTGTTAGCAGAAATGGTCATTGATGCCGTTCCCAGCATCGAAATGGTCAGATTTGTTAACTCTGGAACTGAAGCCTGCATGGGAGTTTTGCGGGTGATGCGGGCTTTCACCAACCGAGACAAAATCATCAAGTTTGAAGGCTGTTACCACGGACACGCTGATACGTTTTTAGTGAAGGCGGGTTCTGGTGTGGCTACACTTGGTTTACCAGATTCCCCTGGTGTACCAAAATCGGCAACTAGCAGCACTCTCACAGCACCTTACAACGACTTAGAAGCCGTCAAAGCCTTATTTGAGGAAAACAAAGATGAAATTGCTGGTGTAATTCTAGAACCAGTGGTTGGTAACGCTGGATTTATTGCGCCGGATGCTGGTTTCCTGGAAGGACTACGGGAACTGACTCACGAATATGGGGCGTTGTTGGTGTTTGACGAAGTAATGACAGGCTTCCGCATTGCTTACGGTGGCGCTCAAGAAAAGTTTGGCATCACTCCCGATTTAACAACCTTGGGTAAGGTCATTGGCGGTGGGTTGCCAGTGGGAGCCTATGGCGGTCGTCGAGATATCATGTCATTGGTTGCCCCAGCTGGCCCTGTATATCAAGCCGGGACTCTTTCGGGTAATCCCCTGGCCATGACTGCTGGGATTAAAACTTTGGAATTGCTGCAAAAGCCTGGTGCTTACGAGTATCTCGACCGAATTACTAAAAAGCTAGCAGATGGTTTGCTACAAGTGGCGAAAGAAACAGGTCATGCTGTTTGTGGCGGTCAAATCAGCGCTATGTTCGGCTTATTCTTTACCTCTGGCCCAGTTCACAACTACGAAGATGCGAAAAAATCTGATACAGCCAAATTCGGACGCTTCCATCGTGGTATGTTAGAACGCGGTATTTACTTAGCACCTTCTCAATTTGAGGCTGGTTTTACATCTTTGGCTCACACCGACGAAGATATTGACCAGACTATAGCCGCTGCAAGGGATGTTTTGTCTAATTTATAGACAGGAGTCAGAATTCAGGAGTCAGAATTCAGGAGTCAGAATTCAGGAGTCAGAATTCAGGAGTCAGAATTCAGGAGTCAGAATTCAGGAGTCAGAATTCAGGAGTCAGAATTCAGGAGTCAGAATTCAGAATACTTTCAAAAACTCCGTTGCTGAGTTGTGAATTCTTCTTCATTAGAAAGCGTCTGTCATCCATTCCTTTTGAAAGATAGGATGACAGACGCTTTTTTTAGTCGTTTGTTAACAGTCAACAGTCATCAGTCATCAGTTAACAAAAACTACAAGTCAGGAGGTAGAATCACGTTATCGATGGCGTGGATTACACCATTGCTAGCTGTGATGTCGGCCTGAGTGACTTTAGCATCATTGACAGTCACACCAGTGGCAGGATCGACTTTAACGTTAATTACGCCGCCCTCAAGGCTTTTAACTTCACCTGATTTCAAATCAGTAGACAATACCTTTCCAGGCACTACATGGTAAGTTAGGAGCTTAAGTAACACTTCTTTGTTCTCTGGCTTCAACAAATCTCGCACTGCGTCTGCTGGTAATTTAGCAAAGGCCGCATCTGTGGGCGCAAAAATAGTTAAGTTATCTTTACCTTGCAAAGCGCTTGTTAATCCTGCTGCTTTCAAAGCTTTGGTCAAGGTTGTAAAAGAGGCGTTTGATTCAGCCAAGGCTAACAAATTTTTGCCTTGAGTTTCGCTTGTCCCAGCTGGTGGTGGAGTTGTAGGTGTGGTAGATGGTGTTTCTGGGGGTGTGGTGGGTTCAGTTTCAGGGGTAGAAGGCGGAGTAACTTCACCAGGTGTGGCGCTACCACCACGGTTGTAGGGAGGCTCGTTAAAAATACTTGGTCTGGGATTTAGCGTCCCACCGCCACTGCTTTGGGCTACCACTTGGCGCGTAACGGTGTTAGCAGGGGTGTACTGAGCGTTTGCTTCAAGGCGCTGACCTCGATTATATGGCGCTTCGTTGAAAATACTGGGATTAGGATTTAAGACCTCTTTCGCATCAGATGGTAAAGTAACCAGAAGGCTGAAACTACTTAATCCTGCTATCCCTGCCAACGTGGTCAGCAATTTGCCGTAATTTGTCTTCATAAATTTTGTTTGTTTTTTTGTCCACACGTTACATAAAGATTTATAACATTTTGGTAAGCACAAAATCTAACCGAAGAGGGGAGTCAGACTTTTCTTGAGAAATACTTAGTGCTAGTGAAATTAAATATCTAACTTGGTTAAAAGATGACAAGTATCAAATATAGCAATCTTATTTGAGTTGTGAAAAATTTTAGTGGTGATGGTTGACTGTTGACTGTTGACAGCAGTAATGTTTGACAAATTATTTAGGACTACTATACATCTACGATATCTTGAATGTAAATTCAGTGGAAAAGCCCCACTTGGTGCAGTATAAATTATCAAAAAGTATAAAAATCTTACATCTGCGATCGCTCCCTGACGATAACAGCCCACAAAGGTTTAACTAAAAAGCAAATTACACCCAATATTTTGAGATATTTTATGGTCAGTTAAAAAATTACCTTCCGAGAAGAGGAATCGCCATTTCAGAAAATAAAATCTACAAAAGACTCTGGATAATTGTTAAGCCCCGCCCTAAGCGCGAGGTCTCATATACAGAGGCTACCAACACCAGCCTCTCTATTTTCCCGGTATTAAAAAGCACTTTAGTCTAATAATTTGCATTTATCACTCAGCGATCGCTATTTATGCTTTCGTCTAAAAATGGCTTTGTTCCATACACATAAAATTTACTTAAACTAAAGATACAATTGTAAAGTTAAGAAGTAAGGCAGTAGTTATAAGGTATAAAATATGCTGGAATTATACCAATGGGAACTATCCCAATACTCAGAGAAAGTACGGCTAATTTTAGATTTTAAAGGATTAGATTACCGGAAAATAGAGGTTACCCCTGGGATTGGACAAGTAGAACTGTTCCGATTGACTGGTCAAAGACAAGTTCCAGTATTAAAGGATGGTAATAGATATATTGTAGATTCTACGGAGATTGCTAAGTATTTAGACTTAGAATATCCAGAACGCCCATTAATACCACAAGATGCTAAAAAACGAGGTTTAACTTTATTAATAGAAGAATGGGCAGATGAGTCCATCGGCATCAAAGGCCGCAAAGCGCTGTTTGCCGCAGTTAGCCAAGATCAAAATTTTCGCAAATCTTTGTTACCCACTTCCACACCAGATATATTTAAAAGTCTAGTAGAAGGAGTACCCAACGACTTGTTGACCCTGTTCGGCATTGGAGTGGGTTATAGTCCAGAGATAATACAGTCAGCGATCGCATCCTTAAAACAAGACTTAGAAGCCTTAACATTATTATTGGCAGATAGTCCTTATTTGACAGGAGACGAGCCGACTTTAGCGGATTTAGCGGTGGCGGGTTTATCAATTTTGCTGAAATTCCCCGATGGACCTTATCTAGATTTACCAGCATCTATCAGAGGTAAAGGACTGCCAATCTTAGCCGAAAATCCTGATTATCAGGCATTTTTTAATTGGCGCGATCGCCTTTACGCCCAATTTCGCAAACCTTTAATTACTACCACTCCACCATCGGCAAGTGCGCCAACTTCGATTCAGATTGATTGATTAATAGGGCATGGGGCATGGGGCATCGGGCATGGTGAGATGAGGGAGATGGAGGAGATGAAGAAGACAAAGCGATAAGGAGAATAACTTCTCAGTCAACAGTCAACACTCCTCACGCCCCACGCCCAAAGCCCCATGCCCCATGCCCCATGCCCCATGCCCAATGCCCCATGCCCAATGACTAATGACTAATGACTAATGAAATGAATTCGGGACAGCCATTAGGTTCGGTTATTCAAGGTTCTCTGACTGAAGGGTTAGAAGTGCGATTGCATCCTGACGTTTCTGTGGAAGACATGCGGGTAGGTAAATTTCTCGTTGTCCAAGGGATGCGATCGCGTTTTTTTTGTATGCTCACAGATGTGGCACTAGGAGCGGCTAATGCCCGAATTATTGCTAATCCCCCTAGTTGGGAAGATACTTTTTTACGAGAAGTTTTAGCGGGAAGCGGTACATACGGAACTATCAACCTCGCGCCGATGTTGATGTTTACTCCGGAATCTCAAGAATCTTTTTCCGCCACAAATGGCAAATCGGCAAATCCTTTCGTCCCATCAATGACGGGTTTGGCTTCCTTTGTACCGCAAACCAGCACGACGATGGAATTATTGCCTGTTAAAACTATTCCTAGTCACTTTAGTCAAGTTTACGAAGCCAGCGTTGACGATTTTCGCCGAGTGTTCGGTTGGGAAGACGATCCCCAAAGGCGCAATTTCTCCATCGGCAAACCTTTGGATATGGATGTGCCGGTTTGCATCGATTTAAATCGCTTTGTAGAACGCAGTAATGGCGTTTTTGGCAAATCTGGAACTGGTAAATCTTTTTTAACCCGCTTACTTTTAGCCGGTGTCATCCGTAAAAGTGCGGCGGTGAATTTGATTTTTGACATGCATTCTGAGTATGGCTGGGAAGCTGTTGCAGAAGGTAAAAATGTCAATACCGTTAAAGGCTTAAAGCAATTATTTCCTAATAAAGTCGAAGTTTACACCCTCGACCCGGAATCCACAAAGCGCCGGGGTGTAAGGGATGCTCAAGAACTTTATCTGAGTTACGAGCAAATTGAAGTTGAAGATATTAAGTTATGCAGTCGAGATTTGGGACTTTCGGACGCGGCTTTGGATAACGCCAATATTCTCTACAGCGAATTTGGCAAATCTTGGATTGTCCAGCTGTTAAATATGAGTAATGAAGAAATCGAGATGTTCTGCGACGAGAAGCGCGGACACAAAGGCTCGATTATGGCATTACAGCGCAAACTCTTGCGGATGGACAGTTTGAAGTACATGCGAGCCGTTTGTCCGCAAAATTATATTAGTAAACTTGTGCAATCACTGGAAGCTGGGAAGAATGTTGTGATAGAATTTGGTTCCCAGTCAAATATGCTCTCTTATATGTTGGTGACCAACATGATCACCAGACGTATCCACGAGCATTACGTTAAGAAGGCAGATAAATTTCTGCAAACCAAAAATCCGAGCGATCGCCCGACGCCATTGATGATTACCATTGAAGAAGCACACCGTTTTTTAGACCCAGCAGTGGTACAAAGCACTATCTTTGGGACTATTGCTAGGGAGTTGCGAAAATACTTCGTCACACTTTTGGTAGTCGATCAACGCCCGTCGGGGATAGATAATGAAGTTATGTCCCAAATTGGGACTCGCATTACCGCTCTGCTGAACGATGAAAAAGACATTGACGCGATTTTTACGGGTGTATCTGGTGGTGGCGGACTGCGGTCGGTATTGGCGAAGTTAGACTCTAAGCAACAAGCTTTGATTTTGGGTCATGCCGTTCCAATGCCAGTAGTTGTACGTACCCGTCCCTATGACGCAGCTTTCTACGAAGAAATTGGTGACCCAGCTTGGGAAGAAAAACCAGACGCAGAAGTATTTGCCGCCGCTGAACTAGCGAAGGCTGACTTGGGATTTTAGTCATTGGTCATTGGTCATTGGTCATTGATTATTCTCCGCGTCAGAGCGTCTCCCCCATCTCCCCATCTCCCTATGCCCCATTCGTAACATCCCTCCATTCCTAAAGCCAATTAAGTTCGGTTATCCGGCTAATTTTTAGCAACAGAAGAGGGGTTTTTGGCGTCACTATAGATGTAGTGAGTAATTCCAAGGAAGTTTAAAAATTTTTTTGGCAAAGGGACAGTTTTAAATTATAATTACAAGCTTTATCTTAAGATACTTTACTATCTACCGGATTTATCGTATTATAAAGCTAAGTAAAACTCATATCCACTTCGGATTTTTCAGTTACAGTTAGTAACTGCCCAAGAGAAGAATTCTCAAAAACAACCCAGCGTGCTTATAAAAGATTAAAAAATTTCAGGAAGGTAGGGGGAACCTATCTCAGGGGTTTACCGTCTTAACAACGGCTTTATCAATCGATCTCATTACTTTTGGTAGCTCCTAGTGTTCCGCGATAGATGTACTACCTTTCTCAATTAACTTTAGTAAGAAAAAATACATTGTATTTACGGAGTAGAGGACAACGCACCAATGCCTACTGTCAATACCCAAACGGAAAACCTGAACACCAAATTCACGGCTGATATGGTGCGAACCTATCTGCGAGAAATTGGTCGCGTACCACTGCTAACCCGCGAACAAGAAATTGTCTATGGTAAGCAGGTGCAACAAATGATGACGCTAATTGACGCCAAAGAAGCTTTGGCGAAGAAATTGCGTCGGGAACCGAGTTTACCAGAGTGGGCTGACCATGTTCGCCAATCAGAAACCGAAGTGAAACAAACGGTAGCTCAAGGTAAGCGCGCCAAGCAAAAAATGATTGAAGCGAATTTGCGCTTGGTGGTTGCCATCGCTAAGAAATATCAAAAGCGTAACATGGAATTTCTGGATTTGATCCAGGAAGGAACACTAGGATTAGAACGGGGTGTAGAGAAATTCGATCCCACAAGGGGTTATAAATTCTCAACCTACGCTTACTGGTGGATTCGCCAAGCAATTACCCGTGCGATCGCCCAACAAGGTCGTACTATTCGCTTACCGATTCATATTACCGAGAAACTGAACAAAATCAAAAAAGTGCAGCGCGAGTTGGCTCAAACCTTGGGGCGATCGCCTACTCCAGCTGAAATTGCCAAAGAACTGGAACTAGAACCTGCTCAGATTCGTGAGTATTTGAATATGGCGCGTCAACCAGTGTCTTTGGATGTGCGAGTCGGCGATAACCAAGATACAGAGTTACAGGAAATGCTCGAAGATGACGGCCCGTCACCAGAGTATTACACCAACCAAGAGTTCCTACGCCAAGACTTAAACAACTTGCTAGCAGAACTAACTCCCCAACAGCGCGAAGTTTTAGCCTTACGCTTTGGTTTAGAGGATGGTAACGAAATGTCATTGGCGAAAGTTGGTGAGAGATTGAATCTCAGCCGCGAACGCGTCCGCCAGTTGGAGCATCAAGCTTTGGCTCATTTACGTCGCCGTCGTGGCAATGTTAAAGAATACATTGCTAGCTAAAACCATCAGACGCAAAAATTTGCGTCTCCACACCACCTTGGTGAAGCGCCTCCTGAATTCAGGAGGCGATTTTTTTTAGAGAAGAGACGTTGTCATGCAACATTTCTAAAAAATCGAACACCGTTGCCATATTTATACTTATATAAGTATGATAAAAATATCATTTATTAGTACTTACAAGTAAAAAAAGATTCCATTGTTCTTGTTGACTGTTGACGGTTCGCAATTAACACTCAACACTTAAGGAAACTCCAAAAAATAAATTGTTCAGATTTAGGTCGTTGACTATTCACTGTTGACTGCTGACGGTCAACGGTCAACAGTCTTTTGTGGAATATTTTTTTATTTGGAAGTCCCTAAACCAAAATAATTTATCAAACAGAATTCAGGAGTCAGGAGCCAGAATTCAGAATGAATTCTGTGCGAGTGGTGAATGAATAACTGGGTTTAAGACCCCCACCAAATTGTAGATTTGGTGGTCTTCTCCCAAGGGGAGACGCTACGCGAACAATCAGTCGCGGGTCTGAATCCCCGACTGATAGCGCAGCTAAGCCGTGTCCGCGTTCGCGTAGCGTCTCGTAGAGAGCGTCTTGATTCTGACTCCTGAATTCTGAATTCTGAATTCTTCTTCAATTCATTGGTAGTACTAGATTTGAAATTAACCTCACCCAATGGAATGAATCTGCTGGATGAATCATAAATAGTCTTAGTGATGGTAATCTAGGATTGTTAAGCTAAATTAAATAAAAATTTTAGTTTTTGAGAGTTTTGTTTTTCCGACAATAGAAATTAAGTCATTAGCAATCAAGACTTGATTATGATTTAAGTAAGTTCTGGAAAATGTAGTTAATTTTTTAACAGGAGAAGTAGGGTGCTTAACAACTTTCATCGGTTATTATCTCCCCGCCAGTGGGGAGTTTCCCTTGCGGGCTTAGGCTTACTTCTCGCGTTCGGCTGTATGAGCAACCAAAATGATGTTGTCTCAGTTAAAAACGCTCCATTTTCATCAGCTCGGATTCAAAGAAGCTCTGAAAATTCTCTTTTATCAAGACTCAGACAAATTCGAGAACAGAGAAGTCAACAGCAAATAGCTGCTGCTGATGGAGAGATTTTTGGGGATAAAAACAAAAAAATAGCATCTACAACCACAAAGCCGGCTCCAGATGCTCAGGCTAGTACCAAAGGAGTAGGAGCTTTACCACGAGGGAATTTTCCGACAAAAGATGGAGTTTATCTTTACGGCCAATCGCCACAAGCAAATCAGATTGGTCAAGCTTACATCATATTTCAAAAGCAGCGGGACAGGGCCATAGGTGCTTTGTATATGCCCCAATCAGAGTTTAATTGTTTTCGGGGCACGCTTGACCAGTCGGGAGAGTTGGCGATGACGGTTCGTGGGTCATCTACCCAAGCGAGTGCTGATGAGTCTAATCAGGTAGCGACAAGCAATATATTGCCTAAGGTTAGTGAAGATGAGCTAAGTACCTATGCTTACTCAATAACTTTGCAAGACTTTTATCGATTAAATTCCATCGGTACTGGCGATCGCCGCGTATTACAAACGTGCAAATCATCTTTTAGTTAATACTCAATTCCTGGTTGCGCTTTTACACCTTGATCGCGAAACGGATGCTTAACTAGGGTCATCTCTGTTACTAAATCCGCACGTTCAATTAAAGCAGCTGGCGCTCCTCGCCCTGTGAGAATAACGTGTTTATTAGCTGGTTTTTCTGCCAAACCTGCTAAAACTTCTTCCACTTCTAAATAAGCCATTTTCAAAGCGATATTGATTTCATCTAGTAACACAAGATGAAAATCTGGGTTGCGGATATATTCTAATGATTTTTGCCATGCGGCGCTAGCTTTATCAAGGTCGCGATCGCGGTCTTGAGTTTCCCAGGTAAAGCCTTCGCCCATTGCATGAAATTCTATTTGGTCTTCCCAATAACTAAAAACCCTTTTTTCTGAAGGTTCCCAGCTACCTTTAATAAATTGGACGATGGCTACTTTATATCCATGACCTAGCGATCGTAATACCATCCCCAAAGCCGCAGTAGTTTTACCCTTACCATTACCAGTATTTACAATAATTAATCCTTTTTCTGGTATTGCTTGTGCAATGCGCTTGTCCTGCACTTCTTTGCGTCGTTGCATCTTTTTGCGATACTGTTCCTCAGTCAGAGATGAGGACATGACTTCATCAATCAAACGCTCAATCTCTCGATCTTGGTTTAATTCTTGTGGGGTGTTGTTTGTCATTAATCTTGTGTACAAATAACTGTTAAATGTGTTGAAAATGAACAAAAATTATCTTGATTATCTGATTTAAATAAAATCAGATAATTGAATATGTCGAGTCAAATTACACGCAAAAATATTGACTCTGTGCTAGATATTGCGACTAACAGCACGCGGTTGGCTCCCCTAAGTGGATTTCAAAAATCAAATATCAGTCCTATATTGAACAAACAGATATGTAAAAATATATAATATACAAATTCAAGTTATTTTCTGAGTTAAATATTACTATTTTTAATAATTTAATTTAGTTAATAAAAATACTTTACTGAAGTTTGTATTAGCAAAGTGGTGGAAGATTGGTGTACTTTATGGCAGCACAAATAAATCTTTTCAAAATTTAATATAGCACGACGAAATCATTTGTAAAATTTTAATGCCCAGGCTGTTGTTTGACTACAGTTGATAGTTAAGGGATTTTCAAGTAAAAAAATATTTTATTACTATTGTTGAGTGTTGACTGTTGACTGTTAACTGTGAATCGTCAACCCTTTAACCAGAATAATTTATTTTTTGCAGTTCCCTAACAGCCGCCATTGATATTTTGACAACTCAAATAGGATTGCTATATGAATAGTAACACTCGTTTACAGATGATTTTAACTGATACAGCTATTGATAGAGTATTACCTGCGATCGCTCAACTCAATTTACCTAACTGGTGGTTAGCCGGAGGTGCAGTCAGAAACACAGTTTGGCGTTCAATTTTTGGTGACCATTGTGGCTTAGGTATTAAAGATTTTGATATTGCTTTTTTTGATATGGAAGGAAATCGTTCCCAGGAACTAGCAGCTAAGGCAAATCTCACAGAACAATTTCCTGATGAGCAATTTGATATCAAAAATCAAGCTAGTTTTGCTCGTTGGCGTCTTGGGTCAAGACCCTACACTAGTACGGAAGATGGGATTACAAATTGGTTACATACTGCTACTGCTGTGGGAGTCCGACTCAACGCACAAGGTGAATGGGAATTTTTCACTCCCTACGGATTAGATGATTTATTTGATGGTATTATTCGACCGACACCAACACATACTTATAACATTGATGCCCACAATAAAGCGTCTGGGTTTTTACAAAAGTGTCCTTATCTGCGTTTAGCATAAAAATGATATCAGTAGGGGTGTACAGCTGTACGCCCCTACCTTTATCATGAACTATTGTAGATTACTATAGTAATTATATTTAAGTTGTCAAAATTGATAATACAAAGTTAATTTTTTTTGTTTTCAAATTATCTAAGTAGTAACTTAATTACTTAATCAAATCAATATAGATTTATCGATAAAAAACACTAACAAATTCATTTTTAGATTGCTATAAATAGAATAGTTACATAGCAATCCTATTTCAGATGTGAACAATATCGGTGTGAACTATTGACTGTCAAAGGTTAACAGTCAACAACCCTAACACATAATATTTCACAAATTATTTGGGATTGCTATAGAAATCCAATCTTGTACTAGGTTTATCATTTACTAGCTGATATTTCAATAAGCTCTAGCGAAATCTGCAAGGATTTAAGTAAGTTTTTAGAGCTAAATTTATCAGGCTAAACTTTAGCGTGCAAGAAAGTACAAGATGCGAAAATTATAAAAATTAGGGGAGTCATCTTGTGGAAAAAAGAAGAGAAAACGGGCAAATTGTTGGCAAGGCTATTTCATTTTTGTTAAATCGTATAACTTTGATGGTGCTTGCTGTTACTCTTGTCTTATTTATTGGAGGTAGGTTTGAAATAGCAAATGCAAGTCAACCTAATGCAGAATTGGACATTCAAAGATTAGCAAGCTGTTATGCTCTGGGAACTGACACCATTGGTACGGGAAATATTTTAGAAGGAAAGAAAATTTATCGGAATTGTTTTACTCAAGATGCAGTTTTCACTGTAGTTTTTCCTGATGGGGCAACCGAAACACGTATCGGAACAGATTCATGGGCAGATTTTGTTTATGCGATATTTCAACAAAATGGTTATCTAGCTACCCAACACTTGATGGGTTCGATAAACGTCTCATTTGAAAATAATAATAATAAAGCAACGATGATTGCTTATCTTCATGCCACTCATAAACGTTCAGAAACTAGCATTGATGTTGCGAATGGCACTTATGAAGATGAAGTCGTCAATAGAAATGGGCGTTGGAAAATCCGTAATCTGAATCTCAAACTAATTGACTTCTTAAATCTCAGTTCTCCAACAACTAATTCCTCAGCCGCTAATGCTCGAACCACTAATTCTGCAACTACCTTTGTTGTACCGAATATACCTCGCTTAAAGCAGTAATTGTTCAAACTTCATAAGGTAAAAGTAAAAAGTTAAAAAGTAAAAGAAATACTGAATTCATCTTTCTTTTACTTTTTACTTTTTACGTTTTATACAGATATGTTTCAAATAGATAAAAACTGCTGTAAATCCATTAACTCAACTGATTACGAAACTGCAAACTCTGTATGTTTTCGTTGTTCAGGGCTTCTAAAAGCTAAAACAATCTGCTCTTTAGGAATTCCCGCAGCAACTAAATCTACAGCAACACCCTCTTCTGTGCCATCGTGTTGAATCCAAAGTTTATTATCAATAATATCAATGTGTAACAAAGTTCCGTAGATGCGATATCCATCTTGCCACCCAGCTTCCACTAAAAGGTAGCGATCGCTTTCTTTATCAAACACCAATTCCAGTTTAACTTCTTCGTCGCTACCCAAAAAATCAGCATACTCTTTCAGCACTTTTTCCACAATGTGGCTATAGTCAATCTTCAGTGAATCCATCGGATAATTTCCTCCTTTAACGTATCGAAGGTAACTAAACGAATAATGCCATCTTCAATCAAGGTTTGACCGGCTTCTTCTTCAAAAACTCTCTTGCGAGTATCTTCACTGACTGCAAGGTAAAGGATATGTTCTGGATAGTAGCGTTTCAACAAACGAGTGTACAAAACAAACTGACCGACGGCTTCTTCCAAATCTTTCATATCCGAGGGACGTGTGAAACTTTTTACTTCAACTGCTATCTTTTCAAATTCCCGTTCTGCTGCTAGCAACCGCTTTGCACCTAAATCAACAAAAAGGTTTTTTCCGCGAGCTAGACGAATCCGCAATGGATCGTGGGTAATTGTCCAACCATCTTTAATCAAAGCATTTTTGACTGTATCGTGATAGATATCTTTAGCAGGCATGGTAGCTTTATTTTACTGCACCTTAGAATAATCCGAGATTTTTGTTTGCAGTTTGGGTAGTCCCCGGCTTGCAGTCTGTAAGAAAGGCTATTTGCAATTAGCGATCGCACATTTTCCATGAGCGTTAAAATATAATGCTGATACAAATATCGCCAATGATAAACAACCAACACAGCTAATTAATTGCAATTTCTCCTTATTTATCTACCTGCAAGCTTATATCGATAATTTCATCGAAGCAGAAGTTACGGACTAAATTTGCCAAATTTTCTGCCAAGTGAGAATGAGTAGGCTCAATTTGTTGAATGAGTTGCAAAATTCGCTCAGCATCAACTTCAATGGCTGCTTGATTTAATTGTGCTATCCATTCAGCAGGCATCAGCTTAATTGCAGAGTCAATATCCAAGCTGGCAGGTTGAGCATTATCTAACTTTTTGTCTGTGAAATTTTCACGGCTTTCTTGTGCATAAATATAATCGACATCCAAATATTCAGCGATTTTTTCAAAAATGACCTGTTCTCGGAATGGCTTACGAACTAAGTCGTCACAACCTGCGGCTAAGATACTTGCTTGTTGTTCTTCAAAAGCGCTGGCAGTGAGGGCGATAATTACAGTGCGGAAAGAGGACACGGGGACGCACTGACGCACTGACGCACTGACATTGTCGCTCTTTGTATCACTACCTCTCCCAATCTCTGCATCTCTTCTTTCTCTGGCTCTAATTTCTTTAGTAGCGTCATAGCCGTTCATTACAGGCATTCGCATATCCATCCAAATTAAGTGGGGTTGCCAATTTTGCCAAATAGCGATCGCTTCCTGTCCATTATTAGCAATTTTGGTATTAAAACCAACACTACCAAGCAGTTGTACAATTAAATTGCAGTTTTCTTTGCGGTCATCCACCACCAAAATTCGGTAATCTGGTTGGTTTGGTGCTAGTTGGATCACTCGTCCTTTACTTAACTTCGGTGTAGCTTTTAAGGCTGCAACTAAATTCACTTGGATGTCAAAACTAAAAATAGATCCTTGTCCAGGGGTGCTGGTAATGTGAATGTCACCTCCCAACAAGCGCACAAACTGGCGGCTAATGGTTAACCCCAACCCAGTACCCTCCTTCGTTTGGATACCACTTGATGTCTGCACAAAAGGCTGAAACAAATTATTCATTTCTTGTTGTGCTATTCCCCGTCCGGTGTCTTCGATTTCAAAGATTAGGGATTGGGGCATTGGGCATTGGGAGTCAGGAGTGAGGAGTGAGGAGTTAAGAATATTCTCTAGTCCGCTTGTCCCCTTGTCCCCTTGTCCCCTCATCTCCTCCATCTCCCCA
This sequence comes from Nostoc linckia z4, assembly GCF_002608075.1. Taxonomy (GTDB): domain Bacteria; phylum Cyanobacteriota; class Cyanobacteriia; order Cyanobacteriales; family Nostocaceae; genus Nostoc; species Nostoc linckia. The sequence continues at coordinate 117,811 of NZ_LAHA01000005.1, read as the reverse complement.
TCTCCCCATTTCCCCATCCTCACCCGCAAGGTTACGCCGCCAGTTTGGGTAAACTTAACGGCATTACCCAAAAGGTTAATTAGGATTTGGCGCAGTTTACCTTCATCTGTTTGGATGTAACGCGGGAGATTGGGGGACATTTCAAATTTGAGGAATAATTGCTTGGCTTGTGTCCGCACCTGGAACATTTCTTGTAATGTTTGTAACAAGAAATACAGGTCGAAGTCTTCGGGGTTAAAAATGATTTGTCCGGCTTCAATTTTGGACATTTCCAAGACATCGTTAATCAAGTTGAGTAAGTGTTCTCCACTACGGTTAATGGTAGCTAGAGATTCACGTTGATTGGAGTTGAGGCTGGTGTCTCGTTCCATTAATTGGGAAAAGCCGAGAATTGCATTTAAGGGTGTGCGGAGTTCGTGACTCATGTTAGCCAAGAAAGCGCTTTTTGCTCGGTTGGCTGTTTCGGCGGCTTCTTTGGCAATTCTCAAAGCTTCTTCTGCTTGATGTCTGGCTCTACCAATGGCTATGATTTCACCAACCAGTTTCAAGAAATTAATATCTTCTTGATTCCAGGTTTTCGAGGAGCGAATCATGGCTGCACCGACAAATCCAACGACTTTGCCAGTATGAAGCATCGGTACAGCCAGTAAAGATTGAAACGACATAGTTTCAAACAGTTGTCGCTCTGGTAGATGGGCTGGTAGTTCTTCCACACGAGAGATTTGGCGATGTTTACCACGGAGAATCGGCTCGTAGAAATAGGGAAAAACTTCCACAGGCGAACCTCTGGCAATATCAATTAATGGTGAAACATGTTCGCTGCACCATTCATGAATTAGGTAAAATTCCTTTTGCTCGTTGGAACATTCAAAAATGCAACTGTGTTCGGCGTTAATAAATTCAGCGATCGCTTTGAGTGTAAAGTTAATTGCTGTTTCTAAATCTTGGTCAATAAATTGCCGAGAAATGCTGCTGATTAAAGTTTCCGCTTGAGTACGACGTTGCAGGGCTGCTTCTGCTAATTTGCGATCGTTAATATCACGAGCTACACCCACAATTTGAAAGTTACCCTGGGCGTCTTGGGTGCGGGCTATATTAGCAGTTTGCCAAACCCAGCCCCCATTGCGATGTCTGCCACGAAACTCAGTATTGGAAACTCCTTCACCTGTTGCCAGAACTTTTTGGGCAACTTCTAGACATTTGGGCACATCATCGGGATGAGTAAATAATGCCAAGGAATTACCCTCGATTTCGCTAGGGGCAAATCCGGTGGTCTTTAAAATATTTGGGGAAATATAGTTGAAAGCTCCATCAGCATTCATCGCAAATAGCACATCATTTACTGTTTCCACGATGGTACGAAACTTTAATTCGCTTTGTTGTAAAGCGGCTTCTGCTTGTTTGCGTTCCAATTCAGCACCGGCACGGGCAGCAAAAATTTTCATAATTAGTTCTCGTCCGGGATCGGGCTGCATTGGTTTAACATCTATTACTGCTAGATGTCCAATAATTTCGCCGGATGAACTGGTAAGAGGAACGCCGAGAAAACTTTCGGCATTCATCCTGATTAAATCTGCATCTTCGGGGAAAGCGGCTTGCACTCCTTGGGAATAGTGACACATATTGCCTTGCAAGGTATGTTGACAAGGAGTACCGTGCAAATCATATTCCAAGTTGTCGCCAATATTTCCACAACACCAAAATGCCAAAGTGTGGACTTTGGTTTTTGGCTCATCATTAAATTCAGTGACTAGGGCATATTGGACTTGCAACACTTCGGCTAGGTAACGAACGCAGGAATTAAAGAATTCATCACCGGTTTTAGCTGCTGTGCCTTCAACAATTAAGCGTAAAGCTTGTTCTTGTTGTTTGCGGACGCTAATATCCGTAAACACGCAATCGAGACAAGATTCTTCTGAGTTGAGGCGCAGTGACAATAATAGCCAGACCACAGAACCATCGGGGCGACGCAATGGTAATTCATAATTGCACACTTCGCCATGTTCTTCTATCTGTTTTAAAATTATGGCGCGTTCGCTGGGATTGAGATAAAAATCTGTTGTCAAATAATTGCCAATTAAATCAGAAGCACAAGCAAAACCAACGATATGTGCGCCATGATCGTTAGCATCGAGAATTAATCCATCCTTTCGACGGGTGCGGAAAATTCCCACTTGGGAATTCTCAAAGATGTTGCGGTATTTCATTTCACTACGACGCAAGGCTTCTTCTGCTTGCTTGCGTTCTGTGATATCTCTTCCTACACCTGCGATCGCAATTTCACCACTGGAAGTATGAATTGTGGAAGTATTAAAGTTAAACCATCGCCAGCTACCATCTTTGTGTTGCAATCGCACTTCAATATTAGTGAGTTTTTCCCCGGTTATCGCCCTTTGTAAGCCGGTGGCGCTAGTTGGTAAATCTTCAGGATGGGTAAACTCTACCACTGAATGACCTTCGATTTCCTCCAAGCTGTAACCCATGATTGCCGTTACATTCGGCGAGTGATAAGTAAAAATTCCCTGTGGTGAGAGAATAAATATCAAATCATTGGCATTTTCCACAATGCTGCGGAATTTTAACTCATTTTCTTGCAACGCTGCTTGGACGCGTTTGCGTTCTGTGGCATCGGTGCCCACCGAAAGAATTTCGACTAAGTTTCCTTGTTCATCTAAAATGGGTTTATTTGCCCAGACTATCCAAACGCGATCGCCATTTTTACACAAGTTCTCGTTTTCGTTAAATACATATTTTTCTGGGTGCAGGCAAATATCCACCATCAAAGCCTGCAAGTCCCGTCCAGAAGTTTCCGTTTCCGGAACAATTGTACCGACAACGTTACGTCCTGTAATTTCATCTAAATCGAAACCAAAAAGTCTTTGACCGTAGTCATTCAAAAATATAACGTCACCATTGCCATCCCAACGCAGAATGATACAATTCGCCGTTTGTACTAAATCGCGATATTGTGCTTCACTTTGGCGCAAGGCTTCCTGAGTGCGTTTGCGAGCGGTAATATCCCGCACTATTGCTAAGATGTGTGGCTTGCCATGATAAATACAAATCGTTCCTTTGACTTCCACATCGATTAAACTACCATCTTTGCAGATATCAACTGCTTGCCCGTAAAATTGCTCGCCAGCTCGTGTTTTTTCTACAAACTCATTAAAAACACCATATGAATCTGGGTGAATATAAGCAGATGGATGCAAACCTATAAATTCTTCATAGCTATAGCCGTGCATCTGGTAAGCAGCAGGATTAATTTCAACCACTGTTTCAGTTTCGATTTCAGTAAGAAATAGTCCGTCATTAATAGCTTCAAAAATACTGCGGTATTCCAACTCACTTTGTCGCAGTGCTTCTTCTGCCCTATGGCGTTGAGTCACATCGCGGAAACTCCAAACTCTGCCAATAATCTGTTCGCCGACACGCTGGGGACACGAGTAGCGCTCAAATATTCTGCCATCGCACAGTTCTAACCAGTCATGACTCACAACTTCCGGGTTTTGGTATAATTCCCGCACACGTTGTAAAAATGCATCGGGGTCTTGTAACTGGTCTGCTAGATGCGCTAGCCGCCGAGGATGACTTGGTTCGCTCAAAAGTTCTGGTGGAATCGACCACATTTCTAAGAACTTTTGATTATAACTAGTGATATTACTAAAAGTATTGACTACTAAAATACCATCTTGAATTGATTCAAAGATAGCATTGAGCAAAGATAAAGAATTTTCTAGAGCCAGCTGGGTGTTTTTGCGCTCTGTAATATCCCGTCCCAAAACAAGCAAGGCCTTACGTCTACCATCCTGGTGAAACAAGGGAGCTTTAATCATATCTAAACTGCTCGTTGTGCCATCAGGTCGGGGTACAATTTCTTCTACCCGATGCACAGATCCCAGTTGCCAAGATTGTTCATCTGTTTCGCTGCAATGAAGTAAGGCATCGCGATAAAAATTGCTAAATTCTGCCAGTTCGGAATCAGTTTTACCTCGATAATCAACACCTTCTAGCTCTAAAAATTCCAAGTTTGCTTGGTTTGAGAGCAACCATTTGCCCTCGCCATCTTTTAAACAGATGATATCTGGTGTCGCGTTAATTAATGTATTTAACTGTTCCTCAACCTCTTGCAAAGATTCTTGAGCTTCTATCGTCTCAGTAATATCGCGAATCACCAATATTGCACATTTTTCATCAGTTAATCCGATACAGCTACCAGAAATTTGTAATGTTAAAGTTCCTTGGGAGCGCCGCAACTGATAATTTGTTGTTTCATACTCTCCATTGAGGATTTTGATATCCGGATAGGCTGACAAAGCAACTAACTGTCCAGCTTGCACCAAAGGTAGCAAGTCAATTAACCTCAAACCACAAACACCACCGTGGGCTTGGTTAACTAGAAATTCAAAGCTAGAATTGCACCATTGAATACATTGGTCTGCTCCCACCCAGACTACAGCATCAGCGATCGCATCCAGTGTGACTTCCATTTTATTCAACGTGGTTTGCAATTGCTCTACCAACTCTAGCTGTTGTCTACTCATCAACCACTGACTCCTCTTCAAATAATGCCTAATAATCCTTAGTTAAATCCTTTACAAATTAGTAATCATGTGCTGTTGATGATACTCATAAATGTGTATAGTGATTGTATCGCTACTCCCTGACAGGAATATTCGACTACAGTAAAACTACACATTCGCTTCAAATTTTACGGAAGTTATGGAAGGGTATGGGGAGATGAGGGGGAAGGGGAAAGGGGGAAAGGGGAAAGGGGAAAGGGGAAAGGCGAGATGAGTTTTTCCCCTCTGCCCAATGCCCATGCCCAATGCCCAATGCCCAATGCCCCATGCCCAATGCCCAATGCCCAATGCCCCATGCCCAATAACCATTAATCTCGCTGTGTAAGTACTGTTGAATTTACGTCTTCACAAAATCCTCAAATACTTTCGATAAATTGAAGTTAGAGTCCAAGTGTCAATACTTAGGCTCAACCTGCGTCGTAAACATCCGGGGGTTTTGTTATGGATACTCTTGTTAAATATGATATTGAAGTTATCAAAGATGAAGCGCGGGAATTGGTTAAAAAAGGAGTAATTCGTCGTAACGAGCCAATTTACGCTTTGTGTAGATATATTCCTGGTCGTGATTGGATTTGTGTGGAACTTGAGCTAGAAAAAAATGAATTTTTACTCCGAGATAAAATTATAGACCTCTTGGGTCGTGAAGATTGGAGCGAAGATTGAATGTCACCATTCAGGAGTCATATCAGGTTCGGTTAAAGACCCATAGTTAGAACTGACGTAAAGACACGGAGACAGGGGGACGCAAAGAGGTTTTTATTATGGGTAATTAGGTGGACATAATATCAGAATAGTTAAGGAATCAGCAGAATATTTGAGAATAGTTATTTTTTCGCCGATTCTGGGAACTCTATTAATACGGTTCAGTAATTCACGCAGCGTTGACTATAATAGCTGATTTTATAGTAGCTTTTTATACTTTTAACCTATGGAGTTACGAACCGAATTGTAAAAATCATTTAGAGTTTTGAGGAGCGGCTGATGGATAAATCCATTATTCAGTTGGTTGATGAATTACCAGCTGACAATATCACTGTTAAAGTTTTAAAAGCTCTTGATTACGTAGCACCAGGTGAATGGAACAATTTGGTGGGGTTTGACAATAACATCCGTGGCATCACTGGAGAAACAGATCCTCAAATAATCCAAAAAATTCGCGATCGCGCTGTTTCCTTATATCACGATCCTCAAAATGGCTATCAAGCTGCAATCAAAGTTTATCAAATAATTGATAAAGCAGATACAGCTATGGCCACGGCGGCTTTAGCTAATAAAGTTGGTGAGAAAATTGGTTTTCTTTCTTTTTTAAGTAACGTTACTCCCAAAGCCGATGTCACTCAATCGATTGATTTAGCACTGAAAATTGCTGTGGAAATCATCGCTTTTTGCAAACTAAATGGTATTCCTCAACCAAACCCGCAACAATTTGCCAATTCTCTGGCTAACAACTATCAAAATGCATCTCTGATGCGGATGGTTGCTTTAGTTTGTATCGATGGAATTTTACCTTTAGGGCCAGATTTCTTAGGGAAAATTCACTCAGTTATTAGTGGCGTTGATACTGGCGTAGTCGCTCAAAATCCTGTTTTCTTAGCTGTCAATAACTCTCTACCAGGCAATACCCCCTCTGATAAACTTGGTTTTATTAATCAAAGTTTCAACTCTGTGCAAGGGTGGATGAATGGCTTAGTAGCTAAAACAGGCATCACACCGCAATCAATTTCTAGTCATTTGGGTAATTTTATTCAAATTGCTGATGATAATTTAGATTTTGTAGCAGCATTTTTAGACCAAACTACAAATTACTACGAACATACAGGTATTCAAACTGTTGCTCGCAGTGTGATTTTGCAAGCACATACTTTAGTGAAAGAGGAAATTAAGCAACAACCTCAAAAGCCTATTCAAGATGTTTCATCTGCTGCGAAATCGTCAAATAACAATCAGTATGCACTCAGCAGCACAGTGGAAGTCTGGGATAACGATGACGAAGATTGGTATCAAGGAACAATTGAAAAAGTCCAAAATGACCAATTCTATATTCATTACCTTGGTTATGGTTCATCTTATGATGAATGGGTAGGTGAAGATGACATTCGTACTCGCGATCTTCGCTCTGCTGATGACAATGGATATGCTGTTGGTCAAAAAGTAAAATGTTGGGATGATGACCAAGAAGCCTGGTATTCTGCCACCATTCAACAAGTCCAAGGTCACCAATACTTCCTTCGCTACATAGGTTATGACTCCTCTTATGATGAGTGGGTTGATAGCGACGAAATTCGCTAACTAGTGAATAGACCTCTTGCAAAAGTGCTGTTTGCAAGAGATGGAAAAAGGGGAAAGGGAAAACACAAAACCTTTACCCCTTTCCCGACTTATGTAACAAGTATAATGAATACGGGGCGTGAGTACCCCGTATTCCCAGACAGCATTTTTACCAATTCATCATTGACAAATAATTCCCCACATCACTGTGACTGAGAAAAATTAAAAATTACGAATTAGGAATTACGAATTACAAATTCTCTTGATACTTGCGCTACGATATCCCCTATTGCCTTTGTGCAATGTAGGTGAGGAGGAGTCAGGATAAACACGAATATGATCGAAGAACTTAATAAACAAGGTACAGAAAATCTAGTTGCGATCGCCAATCAATTCGCCAGACTGGGAAAGGTTACAGCGACAAAAGCCTTCGGTAGTGGTAATATAAATGACACTTTTTTAGTCACTTTAGATTCTTCAGAACAACAGCATTTTGTTTTACAACGCATTAATACACAAGTATTTCGCCAGCCAAAACTGATTATGCAGAACATGTGTATCTTCACTGAGCATGTTCGCCAAAAGTTACAATCTACTCCTTTGAATCGTCGCTGGGAAGTACCGCAAGTACTACTAACTAAAAACGAAGAAGACCACTGGCGAGATGCTGACGGTTCCTTTTGGCGGGCCATTAGCTTTATTGAAGATTCACAATCCTTTGATACCATGCACGATCGCTCACATGCACAAGAAATCGGTTATGCCTTGGGTATGTTCCACAATTTAATTAGCGATTTACCACCAGAAAAACTCGCCGATACTCTGCAAGGATTTCATATTACACCCCTTTACCTCCAGCAATACAATCAAGCTTTAGCCACAACCAAAGTGCCGAAAACTCCTGAGGTTAATTATTGCTTGGAATTTGTTAGCGATCGCCAAACCTTTGCACACATCCTAGAAAATGCCAAAACACAAGGAATTTTGCCACTGCGTTTGATGCACGGCGATCCAAAAATCAATAATGTCATGTTCGACACTGCTACCCAGCAAGCCGTCAGCGTCATCGACCTCGACACCGTAAAACCCGGTTTAGTACATTACGATATCGGCGATTGTTTGCGTTCCGGTTGCAATCCCGTTGGAGAAGAAACCCAGAATTTCCAAAGCGTTTATTTCGATACCGACTTGTGTCAAAGAATTTTAGCAGGTTATCTGAGTGTAGCTAAGGCTTTTCTCACCGCAAATGACTATGCTTATATCTACGATGCAATTCGTTTGATTACCTTTGAATTAGGATTAAGATTTTTTACCGATTATTTAGCAGGAAATGTCTATTTCAAAGTCAAGTATCCAGAACATAATTTAGCAAGGGCGATGGTTCAGTTTAAACTCACCGAGAGTATCGAATCCCAAGAAACGCAGATTCGTAAAATTATCGAAGATATTCAAGAAGGGCAAAAAAAAATTATTTTAGGGTTGGCTGTTGATTGTTGACTGTTGACTGTTGATTCGTGAGTTGCTATATTTCACTTTTTGAATTTTAGATTTTGAATTACGTCTGATGTGATATTGTGTCCGCTTGATTACTTATTAAACCCGAAAAACCCCAAAGAGCCAAAGCTACGCTTTGTCTCCCCTCAGAGCAGGCGGCGAGGGGATTAAGGGGTGGGGTGCAATGGCTGTGGGAATCATAACTAAATTATGCGGACATGATGTAAATTATCCAAATCAACGAAATATCAGGGATTGTGCGCCCTGTAGAGACGTTGCATTGCAACGTCTCTACAACGATAAATCAACGGTTTTAGTGTCTAATCCACATAATGCGTGAATTGGTATTAGGGGGATATAAAACGTTTTTTAACCAACAAAAAGACTTTTAAAACATCCTCGTAACCGTCAACCATCAACCAGAAACAAATGAATAACCAGACATTTTCTTTGCAACCATTTCCTTCTAGCGAATCTCTAGCTAATTTGGAAATTACAGGTGATATCAGCCGAAATATTAATCAATTTAGCATCAGTTATAACCTGATAGGAGATTTAAATCAAATTGCCATTGCTCCAGCATCAAACACGCCATCGCGCCAGCATCAACTGTGGGAAAATACTTGTTTTGAATTTTTTCTTAGCATTAAAAATTCTCAACAATATTGGGAATTCAATCTCTCCCCCGCCGGACACTGGAATGTCTATCGTTTTGATGGCTATCGTCAAGGAATGAGGGAAGAAGCAGCCTTGACAATACTTGCATTTAATGTTACAAATCAACCGAATAAATTAGTACTTACATTAAACATTGATTTGGATAAACTTATCTCTCCAGAAAAAATAATTGAAGTTGCCATTACCACTGTTATTCAATACAAAGATGGTGGCTTTAGTTACTGGGCATTAACTCATCGGGGTGCAGAAGCTGATTTTCATTTGCGAGATAGTTTCATTCTGGAATTGTAACATGGCAAAAACGCCATAAATCATCGTTTATACAAAGGATTGATTGCAATTGTGTCTGATAAATTTTCGTTTTTTCCTCCTGATAAACTACAGAAGTGGCACGAGGGTATAAAACAAGCGAACCGCAATAATATTTTTTGTCACTGTCGTAGTTGCGGCTATGAATGGATAGATTCCACATTTGATGTTACTTGCGTTGAATGCGGTAGCAAAGATGTAGAAAGTATTTCGTCTTGGCAATTTCCAGATGATTAAATTAGAGCGTTAAATATGCAAAAAAATTGGTCGCAGGAAAGTTATATCAAAGCCTTCAATAAAGCAGCGCAGGCACATCAAGGGCAGAAAATTCCAGGTTCAGAAATACCTTATATTATGCACTTGAATTTTGTGAGTATGGAAGTAATTGCTGCTTTATATGTCGAAAATGAACGTGACGGCAATTTAGCAATTCAATGTGCAATTTTGCATGACATCATCGAAGACACAGTGACAACCTTTGAAGAAATCAAAACTGAATTTGGAGAAGCGATCGCTAATGGCGTACTTGCACTCACTAAAGATAATTCCATTGCTAAAGATTTGCAAATGACAGATAGTTTGCGGAGAATCAAAAAGCAACCGCCAGAAATATGGATGGTAAAGCTAGCCGATAGAATTAGCAACCTACAAGCGCCGCCACATTATTGGAATCAAGAGAAAATTATTCGCTATCGAGAACAAGGAATTGAAATTTATGAAACCTTGAAAGATGCAAGTCCATTCCTAGCATGGCGCTTGGCTAGCAAAATTGAAGACTACAAAGTTTTCATCAAGTAGTTAAATTAATGTGAAATTATAAATCACCTGTAAATTATCAATTACCAGAGATAAAATGATGGATTTACTAGAATTAATGTTGGTGCTAGCTACAGTAGTTGGCGTTGTAGATGGAAATACAATTTTGGTTAAGGATAACACCGGACAACCAATTACAGTAAAATTGGCGTGTATTAATCCATCAAAAACAACTAATCGCCAAATAAACCTAGTAACAACACAAAGATTAAAACAATTACTACCGCCTCAAAGTCCTATAGTTATTAGAAATATAGAACCAGTCAACAATGGTCGCACCCTTGGCGAAGTATTTTTGGATAATCGCTCAGTTAATTTACTTTTGGTACAGGAAGGTAACGCTGTAGTTGACAAACCATCTTTATCTAATTGCTATGAAAACCAAATTCAATATTTGATTGGCGAAGCTAACGCTAAAAACAAAGGATTAGGATTGTGGCAACAATCAAAGAAAAGTATGAACAGGAGTCAGAATTCAGAATTCAGGAGTCAGAATTCAGGAGTCAGGAGTCAGAATTCAGAATTCAGGAGTCAGGAGTAAGGAGTCAGAATATACAGCGTTGTTTAGGTAAATCAAGTATATATGTAGGGGCGTAGGCTTTGCTTTACTGTAGGGTACGGCCGTTCGCCCTTACAATTACTATTGTTGACCGTTGATTGTGAACTGTGAACTGTCAACCGTCAACAATCAACAGTCAACGCTTCAACCGATTTTGGAATTACCCAAGGAATATTTCTCATAATAGATGACTTAATAATTGAGAAAGAGATAATACACAAGGGTGTAATTTGTCTTCCCAATTACTTAGGAGATTAGTTGATGAAAATTAGAAAGCTAGGCAAACAAGGTTTAGAAGTTTCAACTATTGGACTTGGTTGCATGGGAATGTCTGAGTTTTATAGCGGTCGTGATGAAGTTGAAGCCATTGCTACAATTCATCGAGCATTAGAACTCGGAGTTAATTTTCTTGATACTGCTGATATGTACGGGCCTTTTACTAACGAACAATTAGTAGGCAGAGCAATTAAAGACCGTCGCGATAAAGTAGTTTTAGCAACTAAATTTGGTAACGTCCGCACTGAGGACGGTGGCTGGAAAGGCATTAGTGGTAAACCAGAATACGTCCGTCAAGCTTGCGATGCTTCCCTCAAACGCCTGGGAGTTGAAGTTATTGACCTTTATTATCAACATCGCGTAGATCCAACTGTACCCATTGAAGATACTGTGGGGGCAATGGCAGAATTAGTTAAACAAGGAAAAGTACGTTATTTAGGACTTTCCGAAGCTGCTCCGGCTACGATTCGACGAGCGCAAGCAGTTCATCCCATTAGCGCACTGCAAACAGAATACTCTCTTTGGAGTCGAGAACCGGAGGACGAAATTTTACCTACAGTGCGGGAATTAGGTATTGGGTTTGTTCCCTATAGTCCATTAGGCAGAGGATTTTTATCAGGTGCAATTACAAGTCCTGAGGATCTTCCAGCTGATGACTATCGCAGAAATTCTCCCCGCTTTCAAGGTGAAAATTTTTATAAAAACCTGCAATTAGTGGAGCAAGTGAAAGAAATTGCCAGCGAAAAAGGAGTAACCGCAAGTCAGCTTGCATTAGCGTGGCTTTTGGCTCAAGGAGACGATATTGTGCCAATTCCTGGTACAAAACGCCGGACTTACTTAGAGGAGAATATTGCAGCCACCGAAATTACTTTGACACAAGAAGAATTGAATCGCATTGAAGCAGTTGCACCCAAAAATGTCGCAGCAGGCGATCGCTACCCAGACATGAGTTCTGTTAACCGTTAATCTCAAGTATCTTTTCATCACACACAAGATATCATCAATTTTAAAGGTTGTTTGCTGGTGTATGAGACTTCTTGCAGAAGTCGGGAAAAGGGGCAGGGAAAAGGGGGAAAGGTTTGGTATTTTCCCTTTTCCCTTTAATATCAAATCCGTTTTTATAACCTTGTCCCACAGCCGTTTACCCCACCCCTCAATCCCCTCCCCTTGCTAAGGGGAGGGGAGGTTTTGCGTCAGCAAAGCCGGGGTGGGGTAAGTCCGGATTAATTGGTAATTGAGTTAAGTTTGATATAACGTCATTACAATGTTTTGATGTTAAGTTGACACCAATGAACAACCGTTAGCCCCTACAGTGTGGGTTATTTAACTGAAAATTGTTGTACAAATAACTCAATACATTACTCACAATGATGTGGATTGGGAAACCACTTACACTTGATTATTCCTCTAGATATTTTCTCTAAATTTTTAGGAGTATGTCCAGGAAAAATATCAATATTGATTTTGCTATTAGCCTTAATTGAATAGCTAACATATAAAATTAATAATAAAAATACAATAATTCCTAGATTCCTCTTCATTCTAAATATTGATAAATCAATAAGCTTGAAGTTAAAAAAGTTTATTTGTGGAGTAAGGGAATAGGGACAAGAAAAATCAGCTTATCTGAACTTATTAACTCATAAACCCAACGATCGCCTTTTTAATTCCGTCACATTAAAAGTATACCAAAGGACTAGAAACTGGGTGAAAATTATGTTGTGATTTGAATCAAATTATTATCTCCCTTACAATTACCTATACCTCACAAAGTTGCAATTTGCTGTAAAAGCTGATTTGACTTGTAGAAAACATCCAAATGAGAAAGCAAAAGCTTGTTTGGAGAAAATCAAAGCTTATTTGACTTGTAGAAAACATCCAAATGAGAAAACAAAAGCTTGTTTTGAGAAAGTAAAAGCTGCTTTTGAGAAAGCAAAAGCTTATTTGACTTGCGGAAAACACCAAAATGAGAAAGCAAAAGCTTGTTTTGAGAAAGTAAAAGCTGCTTTTGAGAAAGTAATTGCTGCTTTTACTTATTGAATTTTACCAAAACATGAAGTTTCGATAAAATTATTGAAAAAATTACCAATAAATGCTTATTATTTTCATCAAGGTACTTTACAAGTATAAAATTATACTTTAATATGCAAATAAGAAAGGCGATCGCCCTCCGGCAAGAGCTTGCGATCGCCTTTCCCTAAACCCCCATTCTGAGAGTTAATTATCATCATGGCACAAGAAGAAGAGTTTGTAGAAAATCAATCAGAACTGCAACAATACTTGGATAGCGAGAACTTAAATATACCAGTCTTAAATCAACCGGCTCAAAATCCATTACCCAAAAGAGAACCGGTTAAACATTTATTGATGGGTTCTTCAAAAGCAGTTATCGGCACAATTCACCATCTGCAAATCATTGGCTACGCTAGCGTCGGCGACTGGAGTCCATTAGTACCAACTGGTAATGCTGACGAAGTAATGAGTATTTTAATCCGTCAGATTTTAATGCAATAAGCAATTGAGAAAAATAAAATTCCCGGCTTTTCTAAAAAGTCGGGGATTTTTTCTTGTGGGGTGGACATCTTGTCCGCCCTATGGACTGGGCGGGCGAGACGCCCACCCCACAAGATTGGATATTTTTGGTAATCCTTAGTTCCGATTTAGAGCGATCGGTAAAGCAAACTTGAAGTTCAAAGCAAAAATCAAAGAAATTGTTTCCATTAATTCCGATTTAGAGCGATCGGTAAAGACCCCGTTCCGAAAATGGGAACTGGGCTAATGAGATTTGGTTTCCATTAATTCCGATTTAGGGCGATCGGTAAAGAAAACGGCTTTTCCATTATTGGCGACAACATGTTGGAAGAGTTTCCATTAATTCCGATTTAGAGCAATCGGTAAAGGCAACCTCAAGAACTTTGAGGATTGACTGGCTTGGTGGTTTCCATTAATTCCGATTTAGAGCAATCGGTAAAGGAGTCGAGAAGTCTTTCCACAAAGTTGGAAGGACAAGTGTTTCCATTAATTCCGATTTAGAGCAATCGGTAAAGGAGAAGGTCACAGCACTGGACGACAAAAACCATCAACTTTAGTTTCCATTAATTCCGATTTAGAGCAATCGGTAAAGCTTTTGCCAAAAACAAAAAAAGACTGGGTATTGCAAATAGTTTCCATTAATTCCGATTTAGAGCAATCGGTAAAGAATCCCTGCTGCCATTTACAACGTGCAAAAAGAATCTTGTTTCCATTAATTCCGATTTAGAGCAATCGGTAAAGTTCTACATAGAATCCGTGTTTTTTCTGTTGTAAAGTTTCCATTAATTCCGATTTAGAGCAATCGGTAAAGTAGTTGGAATACCCGCTTCCGATGCTGTTTTTATAGCGTTTCCATTAATTCCGATTTAGAGCAATCGGTAAAGGTAATGGTCAAGGCGGCGCAGGAGGAACTTCTAGTGTCAAGTTTCCATTAATTCCGATTTAGAGCAATCGGTAAAGAATCTGCAAGCACCCTCCATCGAGAGACAAAAGATTGTTTCCATTAATTCCGATTTAGAGCAATCGGTAAAGAAGAAGTTGTAATGGTAATGGAAGATCCATGCGTTAGTTTCCATTAATTCCGATTTAGAGCAATCGGTAAAGGAAAAGTTTTTCTCCAGAACAGTTGCAAGATATTGCCGTTTCCATTAATTCCGATTTAGAGCAATCGGTAAAGAGTTCGTTCAGGAGCCTTTGCCCCGTAAGGCTTTCAGCCGCCAAATCGACACCACTCTAAAAAACATTATATATGTTGTGTGAAATTGAACAACACACATACCTCAAATCATTATCCAGTAAGGAATCGACACCACTCAACGAAAAATATAGGATTGTAGCGATTTGGCGACTGGTGTCGATGAACATCTCAAACTCCTCATCCTCTCCGCGCCGGTCACTGAGCGTAGCCGAAGTGCTGCGCCTCTGCGTGAAATAAATCATCTCTAAAAAAAATTTCGTCATTCGCACGAAAAGGCCTTTACATCCTCAAAATTTCCGCCAAGATATAAAAGTCACAAGAACTCACCCACCCTTACATAACTCCTAATTACCCAAATCGAGAATTATTACAAAGTATAACCACTGAATAAAAACTCAAATTTCTACAGTAATTTAAACAAGACTGCAACCAGTGACAAAAGCAAGCGTGACCAAATATACAGCCATAACCTTTGCTCCCGTCCAAGGATTTATTGAGAAATCCCGTAAACTCCGAGACTTGTACGGTGCATCATTGATTCTCTCATATCTCAGCCAGCAGCTAGTACAAGAAGCCCAAAAAACCACAACAGTCATATCCCCAGGACTTCCCAAACTTCAAAAAGGAATGCCAAATCGCATCCTAATTAAAGGACAATTTTCCAAATCACAAGCAGAACAAACGCTGTTATCAGCATGGAAAAGAATATTGCACGAATGTCGCACATGGATAGAGGATAAAGTCTCAGATAAATACCATTGGGAGAGAGAGTGGACAAACTGGGGAAACCACGCCTGGGAAATCTTTTGGGGAGAAGGCGACAGCATTCCAGCAGCAATGGACAACTTAGAAACCCGCAAACTTTCCCGTGGTTGGACAGCGCTTAACTGGATAGGAGAAAGTTCTAGTTTAACAGGAACAGATGGAATAGCATTTCCTGGATTGGGTGGAAAAGCCAGAGATCCTAAATTTATCACCTATTCTTTAGAAGACGAACAAATTAAGAAATTTTATCAAGCATTAGCAGCAATCACCGAAGAACCAGAAGAAGAAACCCCAGAAGGAAAATTTATTGCACCTAACGAAAAACTGAGTATTCCCGAATTAGTAAAACGTTTAGTTACCTGGCATGAAATTCGAGACAACCTCAAAATAGAACCATTAGATAAAGGCTTTAGAGAAATTCAACGCAAACCCCAACCAACTAAAAATATCCCTGGACAATGGACGGGTTGGTTTATGGGAGATGGCGATAAAGTTGGCGAATATCTAAAAAAATTAGCTGCTAAAAATAACGGTGATGAAGAACTGAAAAATTTTACTCATGCAATCCGTGATTGGGGCAAAGACTTTGGTGAAAAATTCAACTTACGCGAAAAATTAGGCAGAGTAGTTTATGCAGGTGGAGACGACTTTCTAGGCATAATTTACAGTAAAAATCCTGCCGAACCTATTCCCCCATTCAAAGCATTTGAATGGTTGATGACATTAAACAATAAATGGAAAGAACATAAACAGCCGATTAATGTCAGTGTTGGTTTTGTTTGGGTTGCAGGTAGCGTCCCCCAACGAGATGTCCTGCAACATTGTCGAGAAGCCGAAAAACTAGCTAAATCTTTAGGAAGAAATAGAGTTACTATTCGCATAGTCTTTAACAGCGGTCAATACGTGCAGTGGACTTGTCCCTGGGATTATTTAGACATATTAACCAAATACCAAGACAGAGAGAAAAAATCAAACTGGAGTCATGTATATCAAGATTTAGCACAACTAGAATCACGACGTGCATTTAATATTGATAAAAAAACATTTGTCGAAAAATTCCCCATTGAATTCTTCGATATTTATTTCCCAGGCGAAGGCAAAGAATTGCTCAATCCTGAACGTGCCAAACATCTCGTCGGTTTTAGTGACGAAGATGATGCTTATGAAAGAAGCAAAGCCACAATTGAGTGGATAAGTAATTTAATTCAAGTAGGCTGGCATTTATGTAATTAAGTGACAATAAAACCAAACATGTTAACTAATCCAAAAATAAATTTAGTTCGTAGTGAGGGCTTCAGCCCTCAAACTAGGGCTTTAGCCCTCACTACAAACCTTAAATCTTAACGCCACTGTACCTATGTTCAAATACATAATTACAATCAATCCATTGGGATTAATGTATGGAAGTGCAGGTGCATTTCTTTCCCCAGAAAACTTAGTGGGTCGTTCCGGTGCAAAATTTCCTCCAGAAGCCGCCACCCTCTCAGGTTTAATGTTTAGCGTCAACAAAATTACCAAAAAATTCCCTCAAACAGAATTGCGCGACAACCTATTTGTAGCTGGCCCTTTTTGGTCAAAACTCAAAGACAAGCAAAACTTTTATATTCCCATACCTTGGAATAAAATCATCGCCAAAAAAGCAGTAGATGAGTGGGAATTAAAAAATGGTCAATGGCAATTAGAAAATAAAAGCGAAAAACTAGAACCTGATTATCGTTGGCAAACTATTAATTCTTGGGGAATAGCACCAAAAACACTGAAGTCTAATGAGTCTGTAGCTAAAAATCCTTGGGAATACGTTTCCTTTCTCCATCCCAAAATCAAAACATCTGAACGTTGTGTAGAAAAATCAGACGGACTCTTCTTAGAAAACTCCGTCCAAATGTCAGACGACAGTTGTTTAGTTTATCTTTCAACCTATCCTCTAGAAAACGGCTGGTATCGCTTCGGCGGAGAAAATCACATAGTCGAAATCGAGTGCGAAGAACTTAAAAATAAAAAATTCTTAACCCTATTAAATCAGCCAATTCAACGCACTTTCGCCTTAATTGCACCAGCTACATGGGGTTCAAACCGCTTCTCTCACCGCCATCCTCAACATAAAAGCTTTCCCCAAACCATAGAAATGCTAACAGATAAACCAGTACCCTACCGTTACCGCGCCAAAGGTAACTTAGGAAGAGGACGTTACGCCGTACCTGCTGGTAGTGTTTATGTTTTAGCCGAACCGATAAACAAACCTTGGTACCAATGGGACGAAGCATGGTTCCCCGAAGAAGGTTACAGCCTAAAACGTGTAGGATGCGGTTTATGTTTACCAATAGAAATTAAAGGAGTAGCCTAAAATGTATAAAAAAGCTTATGGAATCATAGAAACCTTAGCACCCTTACACGTAGGTGCAACCGCCGGAGAAGAAAGCGGAAATTTAAACTTAATATTCCGCGACCAATTTACGCAAACAGGAATACTTCCAGGTAGTTCAATTCGCGGCCGCCTGCGTTCCGAAATGCGCCTGATAGATGGAGAACAAGCTGCAAATTATTGGTATGGTGATGCAGCAGGTTCCGAACAATCAGAAATTAATAACGAATCAATTATCAAATTTGAATACGCTTCTATTCTCTGGCTACCAGTCTTTTGTCCCGGTCAACCAATAGTGTGGGTAACAAGTCCGCGTCTACTCCAACGCTACCAAAGAATAGCCGGCGAAACTGTCAAAATAAACGGTAAATCTCTCAAAGAAATAGAAATACCAGACCCTTACACAGGTTCCAAAAACTTAAAAGCGCGAGGTTCGGGAAGTCAAAAAACCTTATTTTTCAATTTAGGTTTTTTAAGCATTAAAAAAGATCCATTAGACCTATCCCCTTGGTTTCCATCCGGCAAAGAAAAACCATCAGTAATCGTAGAGGACAGTGATATATCCATGATTCACGACATGGCATTATATCGTCAAAGTCGCGTCCGTTTAAAACCAGATCAAAAAGTAGTTGAAGGCGGCGGCTTCTTCAACACCGAAGCCTTACCAGAAGGAACCATCTTAGTATTTCCCATCGCCATCAGAGACGATAAATCAGGAAAAAAATGGCAACCCTTCAATGACACCCAAACCGCAGACATTTACCTTGGCGGCTTAGAATCCATCGGCTTTGGTCACTGTACCTTAACCTTAAACGGACTCTAAACTCTCAAACTCCTCTCTGCGCCTCTGCGTGAAATAAAAAAAACTAACTCATCATCATACAAAATTAGCAAAAGATGTATCGTTTTGCACCATCAAAAATTCAAGGTGCGTTAGCCTACGGCATAACACACCCTACAAATCTTTAATTACGAATTACTATCACTTATGACCTGGAAATCCTACGACTTAGACCAAGAAGCACAACGCCTAGTCCTCAAACACCGCGACCAAAAAGGAGTCATCGGTCAATCTCACAAAATGCGAATCACCGTAGCATTTGGCTTAGAAAGATTTTGGGGAGAACAACTAAGACTCTTAGAAAAAGAACCACCAAAAGGTCAATATTGGCGCGATACCTGGAAAAGCTTTGTCAAAATTATGCAACAGGCCGGAATTAAACTACCCCAAGAAGATGTTAGCAATAATAACACCGCAAAAATTCAAGAAGTCGCAGCCGAATTATGGAAACTCCCCATTGAAGACCAAAGAATTTGTTTAGCAGTCCTCACTCAATTTTGTGACAGCTTAGTTTGGTGGACTCAGCGCTATAAAAAATCAGGAGTTGGCGATGACGAATAGTAATGAAGTTCCATTAATGTTTCAAGCCCAAATTTCAGGACGCGGACAAATTCAATATATTAGAAATCCCGAACAATCAGAAAGATGGGTTGATGAATGGGTAGAAGCCGCTGCAATCGAACCACCTAAATTTAGCAGCAACGTTAAAACAAAAGAATATCAAATAACTTGGCGCTTCGTTTCCAACAGCGGACAAGACGAAGATATCATTCGGCCAGTCATCGCCGCTAAAGGATTTCCTTTTTACCCAGGCGCAAGTATGAAAGGCGCATTTTTACGCGCCTGTACCCCAGAACAAGCTAAAAAATACTGTGGTGGAAAAATAACTAATAAAGATACCCAACCAGGAATTTTACGCTTTCATGGTGGTTATCCCAAAGATGCAACATGGGTTGAAGAACCATTAATTGATGTAGTTCATCCTCAACAAGATTGGCAAGTTAAAAATAACGGTAGCCACTCAGCCTTTATTCAAATATCTCTTTATAAACCCACCTTAGTATTTGGCATTTCCAGTACTAAAAAACTAGACCCCAGTGAATGGGAAATCATCTGGAATATTTGGGATAAAGCCATAGAAAAAGGTATAGGTTCTAGAGTTAGTGCGGGTTACGGTCAACCGATAAACCATCCAGAAACCAAATTAGTAACTGTTAACCTACGCGGACAAGGATTAGCATCACAACTAATCGATAAAACCGGAGAATTTCGACCAAATACTTTTAAAGCCGCCTTACGCGGTCACACTCTGCGATTATTTAGCAGCGTTACCGATGAAAACACAGCCGAAGAATTAACCAGACAACTTTGGGGAGGTTTCGCCGGTAGAAATGGCGCAGTTGTGGGAGAGTTAGGAATTTCTTTTAATGCCGTTGATTTAGAAATGGATGAATATAAATATGGTAGAAATATCATGCCTACCTATGATTTAAATGTAGGAACTTTAAATATTCTGTGCATGGGTTCATTCTCCAAAGAATATAAAAAAGAATTGAAGACATTAGCAACACAAATTTTAAGATTTGCAATGCTGCTTGGTGGCTTTGGAAAATCCTGGCGACGCATTGACCACCGTCTCTTCTTTCCAGAGTATTTAAATGGTAAACCAATGATAGGTTGTCATTGGCAATTTACCCCACAATCAAATCAATATTACTTCCCAGTCAATAGCCTCAGCCATATCACTAATATCTTGAATGATATTCAAAAAACTGTAAACAACTGGCTGAAATTAAAAGGGAAAACTCCAAGTAATAAAATAAGTTCTTGGCGTGAATCATTCCATCCGCAAAAAGTCCAAATCTGGGGACGCATTGCCCAAGATGAAGATGACAGTTTAGCCGTGAGATGGTTTCACGGTAATTACCAAGGAAGTAAATCAATTAAAGGTTCAAGTCTCACTGGTAAAATGAGCCAAATTGGTAGAATTTGGCATCGTATGTACCCGCACTATATCAGAAATAAAGAAGGAGAAATAAAGCGTAAAGGCAGAGAATATGTAGAGTTATTGACGGTTTTTCCTGATAAAAAAGATGAGACAACACAGGAATTTTTAAGTTTTTTAACTACCAGTGATTTTACCAAACTTTGGGGAGAATAAAGTATGAATATTTGGATTTTGACAACAGGTAATAGTGATGTCATCCTCAAAAATGACAAAACTTGGGGAAGTTTGTATGGTGAAGTGAGATATGAAGATGAATTTTATGCTACAGACTTTGCTTCACCTCCGCCACTAGACCCCAGAGATAAAAGTGCTGGTTACACTGTACCAGCTAGAGTTTTAGGCTTAGTGTATGAAAAACACCCTGATTATTACAAGCGAGATTTAGAGTTTCCATTGCTTGATACTTATTGTAAATATTTTGGAGATAATAATCAGCCGCAAAAAATTATCATTTTGCTGACAGACCAAAGTAAAATCTTTGACCCAGACCAAATTCTTTATGAAAAATGCCCTTACTGGCAAGATACTTGTACGCTTAGACCTCTATTAGAGTGGTATTTTAAAGACAAATCTCAACTAGAGTTTTTATATTTAACGCCAAACAATCCAGATAAGAAAGGTATAGATAATTGGAATGAAACCCTTTCTTTGGTAGAAAAAACATTACCACAGTTAGATAATAATGAATTAACAACAGTATATGTTAGCCATCAAGCTGGAACACCAGCCATATCTTCGGCGGTGCAATTTGTTAGCTTAGGTAGATTTAAAAATGTCAAATTTTTAGTTAGTAATGAATATTTTGATGAGAATGAAAATTATAAGCAAAAATCCGAATCAGAAGCTATTGAAAGTTCTAATTATTGGCGGGGAATGCAAATTCAAAAAGCCAAGCAGTTAATTATTAAAGGATTACCTGCTGCGGCTAAAGAAATATTAATAGGAATAGTTGATGAACAAACAATAAAACAAATAAATCAACTAGTTGATTTATTTAATATCAATAATGCTTTAATAAAAGGGCAAGAATTTGAAGTAAAATCAGCAGTTGAGCGAATTGTTACTGCGCTTGATTTAGTGGAAATATTTTTTAAACAAGAAAATTACATTCAGGGAATAGCTATTCTCAATGCTACGCAAGAGACTTTTTTAAAAGCTGCCATTATTTCCCAAACTCAAAAGATTAATGATTATCCTATAAAATTATCAAGTCTCGTAGATTGGGATCAAACTGGTTTATTTGTTAAGTCTCAAACCGATATTAAAAAATCAACAAACCTGCAAAATCCATTAGATGTTTTAAGAAAATTAAAATTTCCTAATCCCGATCCAAGCGATTTTGATTTTCCAAACTGGGAAAAATATCAAAATTCAAGAGACAGAATTTTCAAATTGAATAATAGCAAACAGTTCAAATGGCTATGTGAACTTAGACATGATTTTAAAGCATGGGGAATTTTGGAATGGTCATGTCAATATAAAAGAAAAACAGAAGATGATCTGCGTAACCAATTATTGCATAATTTAGTAGGTGTATATCAGCAAGAAGTGTGTGATTATTTATTGGGATATAACAATAATTCCATTAACCGATTTTTAGGGACTATCAAGCAGTTAAGTAACGATTCTGGTAAGACAATCAATGTAGTTTACGAAGCCTATCGCCAGGATGTAAAACTACCATTTTTAAAAGCTTTAAAACTTTTTGGTCTGTGGCGAGAACAAGAAACTAACAATAAATTAGAGAGTAAATTGAAAGAAATAGCAGATTCTCTGACTTGAAGAAGAAAAGGAACAAGAACGAAAGTTAGGTACGGGGTAGGGGCGCACAGCTGTGCGCCCCTACGAATGTATACATAAAAAATATTTTGTGTAATGTATTACAGTTTTCATCCTATAACCATTAACTCCCACAACTGCGCCAAAATGACCGAAAATAATTGAGTCAAACCAACAGGAGTAAATTTATCATGTCTCCCTTGCTAACAGCGATCGCCCGCCGATTCTTCTGGAGTCTCACTCTCACAATACTCCTAACTTTTATATTTCCTAGCGCTACCTGGGCTGCTTCTAGCTTAGGACTTAATAACGGTCATCTGAGTGCTTGTCCTGCTTCCAACAACTGTGTTGTCAGTCAAAACGCAGATGACAAACACGCCATTGACGCGATCGCCTACCACACAAACCGCGATGTAGCAAAAGAAACCTTACTCAAAGTCCTCACCGTTGTTCCCCGCACACAGGTTATCGAACAAACAGATAATTACATCCATGCTCTCTCCAAAAGCCGCATTTTTCAATTTATCGATGATGTAGAGTTTTATTTTCCTGCGGATGAACCAGTGATTCATGTGCGATCGGCTTCTCGCGTGGGAGAATCCGATCTCGGCGTTAACCGCAGACGCATAGAACAAATTCGTCTAGCTTTACGCGATTTAAATATTTGATTTTAGCGATTTCTGATTCAAGTATTCTGAATTCTGAATTCTGACTCCTGACTCCTGACTCCTGACTCCTCCTTTATTGTTTGAATTGGTGGACGTTGAGTTTTACCTTCGCTGTAACCTAAATCATACATACTTGCTGCTTGAGCATCTTGTTCTGGTGACATTTTAAATCGCCCAGCCCAAGCATCAGATTTTCCTAAGTTAAACCAATCTTCATCAGTCATCTCAAAGACAAATGTGTTAAAAGTGGTTTTTTTGATGTAGGTATCCATATAACTATTCCATACTGCTACAAAAGGCTTTTGTACACTACCCTATTGCCATAATGACAATAAACTTAGTGAAGATTACCTCTTCCGTAAGTATGAAAAGATATAAGTTGTCACGCATTTAATTTGTATGTCTTTTGATGTTGGCTGTTGACTGTTGACAGTTAACCGTCAACAGTCAATGAAGCAGGCGATCGCCTTAGCAGCACCCCCTTACAATTTGTTGCATTTGTATCAAGATTTGAATAAATTGGTATCAACCCTGATGAATAGATAATTCTAAATTTTTATGAAAACCGATACAAAATATTTCCACTTTCACCTACTTCAAAAGAAGCATTTAGTTCCTTGGCTTTCTCATCTAAATATTCTTTAGCTTTTTGGGTTGATATATCAGCATTTTTCGCCATTTGCAATACTGTAATCGTTCCAGAATTACTCTCAACTAATTCTAAAAACACCGATTGAAGATGCTTTTGTTCTGCTTCTAAGAGTAAAGTTTTTTGTTTTTTACTCTCCTGGATTACAGACCAACTCAACCAACTTCCTATCATTGTTGACGGAATTGTGAAAACAACTAAAGCAGCTACAGCGCCTTTTTTGTCTTCAGGGGTAGTTTTAGGATTGATAATTTCCCAAAGCATCCCAGCAGACAATGGTATGCCAAATACGAGAAAAAATAACGCTAAAAACTTTTTAACTAATTTCATATAACTTTTACTCGCTGACTAATAGACAAGAGTCAGAATCCACAATTGGTGAATACTCTACCCATAAAGAGATAGAGTATTAATGTTTCTTCAAGGATACATCAACAAAATACGAGAACGCTTACATTATAATTTGTATAATCTAAAACGTCTTGCCTAAAAATTAGTCTTACCTGAGTTTGTTTTTGTTGACGTGGGAAATTACAGCAAGTTATAAATACAACTTACCAATTTGGTAATATTTCTAACTATAGCAATCCTATTTCAGTTTTGAACAATATTAGTGTTGACTGTCAACAGTTAACAGTCAACAACCTTAACATGTAATAGTTCACAAATTATTTGAAATTGCTATAGTTATGTTTATTTTTCTTGAACCACTAAAACTGATTTCACAGGCCGTTTGATGAAATTTCCCTGCAAATCAATTTTTCCGTAAAAAGTTTTACCCTTGTAATAAAGCGAAGACGAACTACCACCATCTAAATTCATCGCTTTCTCAACACGAAGGGTTTTCATAAAATCTGCTAACGCTGGTAACGAAATTCCCGAATTAGCCCCACCTAAAGATTTTTGACTAACCATGACTAAAACAACACTTCCATCACGGGTAATTCCTACAGCAGTTCTAGCATTGAGTTGGTTGCTACCAAGTGCATCTCGTTTATTAACTTTATCTACAAAAGCTTCTTCTACTAACGTCAGTTGTGGTAATAGTTGCGGCCCAGCGCCTATAGCATCGATTAACTTACAACCGTCTGGTGGTGGTTCATTGTGCAAAGTAATATCATATTTGATATTTTCCCCGCATAGATAACGACGGAATTCTGTGCGGTTGAGAATTTTACCTAAGTAAGGTTTTAAGTTGGGATTATTTACTAAGCGATGGTTTTGTTTGGGGTCAGCTACCAATTTTCCTTGTATGATGACATAGGATGTGGTTTTTTGGTTGGCTGGATCGAAAAAGCCTGCATTAAAAATGGCGATCGCTTTATACTTTTGGGCAAACTCTTCTACAGTACCTACTTTGTCTGATAGTGCAGGAGTTACCAAAAATTGACTGTTAGCTGGAACGAATAGAACATTCGCTATGCTTTCGGCTAAAGTGCGCTGTTCATAGCGGATAGATTTTGGTGGTGAAACTGCAACAGTAGGTGTTGATGTCGGTAAGGAACGCATATTAAACCATAACACCATTCCCAAACTGACCAATGTCAAATTCAATAGCCAAATTTTCCTCACTTGTTACCCCCAAAAATAGCTGCCATATTCTTATGGATGCTAGCTTATAAACCCGATGCTGTTTAAACTAGCTTTTGCAATTTTAGAGGCTATATCTTAAGAAGTGTAAAGAAAATTCAGTCGAGCGATCGCTACAAATGAAGATTGATTTTAGGCATTACTGAATAATGAAATAATTAAAGCTGCTATTGTTAACAGTCAACAGTCAACGCTTTAACCAAAATAACTTATTTATTAAAACCGTAAAATCTCAAATTTTTGTCAGATTGCAAATCTTGTTCTAATTGCAATGCTTCATTTAAAATTGCTTGCGTAAATTTTATACTTTTTAAGTAAGTATAGTAAGCTGCCACTGGTACTGTTAATACATCACTCCAGTCTTGTTCTGCTTTATGAAAGTTTTGAATTTTTTGTTTGTTTCCAGAGTATGAGTTATCATCTGTCAACCCTAAGTGTTGAATTTCTCTCATTGCTGGTAGTTGAGAAACCAACCCATTATGATAGTCTGTGACTGTTAGCAAATAATCATAAATCTGCCGGGAAAGTCGTTTGCCAACAGGTTGTAGTAAATTACAAGCCAGTGTAGGAATAATATGCCAAGTCTCTGCTAGTAAATCTCGATCTAAACCTGATATCCTAGCAGGAATCAGCAAATCTATATTACTCACAAAATCTGTTTCTACTGATAGCAGCATCACATAAACAATCAACCATTCCTCTTCTATATTTTCTGATAGCTCAGGTTCTTTAACAATCATTACATAGCGTGGTGGTGAATTACCTGCTAAAAAATTGCGTGCTAAAGAAGAGTACAAATTTTGTTGATCTCGGCTCAGGAAATTTAAAGGACTTGTTATTGAGCCATTAACTTTCCAAATTTCTCCAGGTTGTGGCCTTAAGATATTACACTTTTGTTTTTTAAAAAAAATCAATTTTCTAAAATTTACGTGCATAGATTTTTTCTTGAATCAACGTTCATTGACAACCAAAACATCAACATAGGATAGTATTCAATCCATATCTAATGAATAATTGAACTTTTTTACCTATAACAACAGCTAAGTTGGTTAGGACATCAAAAAATGATAAAAATTGGATACAGAAATAACTTTGATTGAATCCCTATTTTATTAACTTACCACTGTTGTATTGACCTACGTTGTGATGTTTTATGTTGGTATTTTTTTTGCAGTTTATCCTTCATATTTTTAATTTCCAATAGTCCTAATAACTCTGCAATCTGCCTTAATAGTTCTTGCCATCGCTTGGAAACTTCACCCTGACTGATTTTTAATTCAGCAGCAATTTGAGTTTGTGTTTTACCATCAACTTTTCCTTGCCATAATTTAAGATAATTTAGGTGTGGATAGCATTTATCAAGTTTGTCAATAGACTCTAGAGCTTTCACAATTAAATCTGCACGCTCTATTGCATCCAATGTGCTAAATTCATCAGGAATTGTGTCTAATAGAGACATATCTGTTCCTGGAAGGTTATCATCTAAACTCTGGTACTTCCGCAGACTTTCTTTACGAACAGAATCAATAATTGCACATCTAGCTACAGCAATAGCCCAGTAATAAAATTCTTTTACATTCCCTTGGCGAAACTTTCCTGCTTGAAAAGCCAGGAAAACTTTTAAATGGGCAATTTGTAAAGCATCTTCCCAAGATAAACTTGTTCCTCTCGTGTATTTGCGAGCTATTTTTTCTAATCTCTGACGATAGTCTAATTTCAGCAGAATTTCTTGATAAGAAGACAATGATTCTTGTTGTAATAGCATAAATTATTAAGCAAAATTAATTTTCTATTTCAAATGCTTTTACATCTTGAAAACAGACCTAATAGGAAATTCCAACAAATAAACAACCGATTAAATAGTTGATTGTTGACTGTTGAGTGTGAACTATCAACAAAGCGATTGTGCAATTTAAAAGTCTAGACTATGTTTTCAAGCTGGATTACTTGTGTTTTATGGAAATAATTCGGTAAGTTCTAATAGAACAACTTATCTTTCTAAAATAAATTTAAGGGAAAATAAAGAAAATAATGATGTTATTAAACAAGCAAAATGGACAATAATACGGGTATTATTGTTTTATTTTTGTGAATCGAGACATAAAAAAAAGATAAAAAGAGCTATTAATTAGAATGAAAATGTTTCAAAAATTGATTAGTAACTGCATTATTGGCGATTAAATGAGGTAATATTCAAGTTCTAAAAAACTTGGAAGTGACATTATTTAATGAATTTAGTCTATGATATTGCCAGACATAAATTTTAAGTATAATAATATACTTTAATTACATTCAAGTATAGTATATGAAAAGTACTATGGGACTCCTATTTGATTTTTGAAAAAAATCAATACTCCTGTAGTAGTTTGCCAACCCAAAAATGCGCTTGTGAGGGCTGAGGAAACGGGAGGGATTAAAACCTTTCCCCTTTCCCCTTTTCCCTTTAAAGAGCCAAGTGGCGTACTACTATAAGTAGAACGACTTGAAAAAACCAAACTATGTTAAGTAATGTAAAAGAATAAAATTCAGTTCGTAGTGAGGACTTTAGTCCTTTTTTGAGAACTTTAGTTCTCACTACAAACCTTTAATTATTTATCCTGTTCTACTTATCATTGTTGTAAATTTCCAAGACACAAAACGATTTATGTCTTATAAATATCTGCAAATACCTGTTTTCAGGATAGTCTTTTACATATAATAATCAGTGAGAAAAGTGGACTAGTGCAATCAACTAAAAGCCAACCCCTACTAACATTAGAGGAATAAAATTTGTGACTAAAATAGTAATTTATACCTTGTCTTCTAATTTTATAAACCGATTTATACACCATCTCACTACAGAAGAAGCAAAAACTATATTGGCAGGTGCTTATCCCTATGGCATTGAGATCATGAATACCACTGATAGGACATATATCAATGCTGCTGACAACAGTACTAGATTTGACGGTGGAGGCTTCAATTCAATTAATTCTCATGATAATAATATCAACACAAGAACCAGTTCCAGGTCAATATACAATTAATTTATAAAAATCCGATGATAACTAACATGATGAAAAAAATTGTCATTTCTGCTTTACATCCTAGTTACATAGAAAAATTAATTCACAATCTTACTAAAGAAGAAGCAGAAACTATATTAGCAGGTGGTTTTCCCTATGGTTTTTGCATCATGAATACTACTGATAGAACATATATCAATTCCATTGATACTAGTGTTAGATATGATGGTGGAGGCCCAGGTTCAATTAACTATCATGATAATAATATAAATACAGTAACCAGTTCCAGGTCAATATACAATAGATTTGTTTATTAGTTTTGATAATTCTTGCAGCTGTAGCATGATAAATTATTGATGAACCGGATTTATTACAAGTGATAAATCCGGTTTTGTATATTTTATAAATACAAAAATAAAAATAAAAATCCCCAGTGAATTCACTGAGGTTGATAAAGCAAGTATTCAGGAGTTAGTCACGGCAGAAATCGATATCAAAAAATCTTAGGTCAGGCTTTAATCAATCCAAACTAAATTTATCTATGAATTTAATGATGTCTATTTCTTCCGTTCTTATTTTCTTTAACGAATATCGAATGGAAAATATTCCTAAATTAGCAATTATCTGAGAAATTATTTGTCATATAACACTCAATTTACACAGGAAGTATTGTTTGAAGTTGTTAGAACAGCTTTGTAGCAAAGGCTTTTAATCCAAAATCGACATCACATACTCAATAAGCTGATGCCAATTTGGCGAACTGATGGAATATTTTGCATTGAGTGTTCGTTAAAGATAATAGGAACAGTTCACAAACAAAGAAGTTTGGCTATCAGCAAACAATTTACTTGAATATGCTGTCACGCATTTAACTTGCACATCTTTTCATGTTAGCTGTTGACGATTGAAAGTTAATCGTTAACAATCAACGAACCTGATGACTAATTGTGTAATTTATAAGCGTAATAGCTGATTTATCTGAATGCGAACTGTGACTAAAAACAATGTGCGTACCTTTTCACTGTGAAAAAGTGCCACTATACCTTGACCCTGATGCCCTTAATTACACAATATGCTGCAAATTATAGATCTCGAAAATAACAAACTACTCAGTGAAATTTCCAGTGAAGAATCTGCTAGCGTTACTGGCGGTGGACTTGAATCCTTTGGTGTCGCAAGTATTCTTGCAATAGCCACTGGCGTTTTTAAAGACCCAATTGTACAAGCGATACTATTATTTACTGCAATTAACCCTTCTCTCGAATAAGCTTTTTTCCATAAGTTGAAGAACATAACGCGCCCTTATTCGGTTCTTAAAAGTGAATCAAGTGGGCGTGTTATTAAATCTCTGATGTTAATAGTTGACTGTTGACTGTGAACTGTCAACTGTCAACAACCACCAATAGTTATACTGTTTTAGCGTGCAGATGTACACAATATGCTGCAAATTACCGATATCGAAAATAACGAACTTTTTAACGAAATTTCCAATGAAGAATCTGTTAGTGTTAGTGGCTGTGAAGTTGCTCCCTATGCCTTTGCAGCCGCCGCACTCACCGCCGGACTTTTTGCTGGGTTAATTGCCTTTGGAGTTAGTTCTCTGATGTCAGAAATGGCCAATCCAACCGCCGGAAGTTTTGCACAAGTTTAATCTTCCGATTTGGGTTATGAATTTTATTTAATGTTAAAAAATATTTACCTGAATGCTACCCGTGACTAAAAACGATGTAAATACCTTTTCGCTATGAATCAACGTCACTTCACTCTTAACTTTGATGCTATTAACTATACAATATGCTACAAATTCTCGATCTCGAAAATAACGAAATATTCGCTCAAATATCTTCTGAAAAATCTACTACTGTATTAGGAGGTATTGTTGGTGTTGATTTGGCTAACATTCAGGATGGTATCAATAACGTCTCAAATAGCCTTAGCCTTTTTTCTTTAGATGGCAACAAGTTATTTACGATTGATTTTTCAAGATTAACTATTAATTTCGTCATCATGTTACCTATAGGAACACCAGAAGTTGTAAGTTTGACTAATGCGAGTTAAATATTTTTGATTTTCACTGAGTGAAGTATCAATTTTAGGGAACAAAGCCAGATATAGCAATCCTATTTGAGTTGTGAAAAATATCAGTGGTGACTGTTGATTGTTGACTGTGAACTGTTAACAGTCAACAGCTTCTACACAAGATTTCACTTTCTCATTTAAAACTGCTATATCAAATTTGTTTGACTTTTCAATTCTGCTGTAACTGTTGGCGTGATTGAATGCAAAAGCTTTGCACACTAACTTGGAAAAGATAATTATGGTATACAAACAAAGGCAGCCATTAACAAAACCTGTAAATTGGTATTTGATAATGTTGACAGCTGCTATGGCTGTAGTTCCTATTACACTTTCTTTCTACAGTTTTTCACGATTTCAGTTGACCTCTAAATTAGACTCATCTGTTCCTAGTGATTCTCCCACAATAACTGCTGTTACTGCTTTAGGATCTTTGGAACCTGAAGGAGAAGTTATTCGTTTATCTGCACCTAATTTTCAAGGCGGCGTTCGAGTGGGGAAACTTTTTGTTAAACCAGGAAGTTGGGTGCATGAGGGACAAATAATTGCTGTTCTTGATAGTTATTATCCACGTCTTGCAGCTTTAGAAAAAGCACAAAAACAAGTATTAGTAGCGCAAGCTAATCTCAATCAAGTAAAAGCGGGTGCCAAAGTTGGAGACATATCTGCACAGCAAGCAACAATTACTCGCCTACAAGCTGATTTGTTGGGAGCCATGTCTGCACAACAAGCTACAACTGCTCGCCTAGAAGCAGAATTGCGTAATGCTGAAAGCGAAAATCAGCGTTATCAGCACTTATACAAAGTGGGTGCTATTTCTGCTTCTGAGTCAGAGACTAGGCGTTTGCGAGTCGAAGTTCTTCAACAGCAGTATAACGAAGCTAAGGCTTCCGAGAATCGAATTGTAAAAACTATTCAACAGCAGTTGATAGAGGCCAAAGCCAAGTTTGCAAGTATTACAGAAGTGCGTTCTACCGATGTGCAAGCAGCACAAGCTAATGTCGAAAGTGTCAAAGCTTCAGTCAAACAAGCCCAGGTTGAATTGGATTTAAGTTCTGTGCGATCGCCCATAGCTGGGCAAATTCTGAAAATTAATACTCGTCCTGGAGAAATTATTGGTAGTGCGGGAATAGCTGACTTGGGTCGTACACAACAGATGTATGCAATAGCAGAAGTTTATGAAACTGATATTAAAAAAGTACGTCTAGGTCAGTCAGTCGTGATTACTAGTGATGCTTTACCAAAGGAATTACGAGGAACAGTCACAGATATTGGTCTGCAAGTCGAGCAACAAAATATGTTTAATAATTTGCAAGCCGATACAGACAACAAAGTAATTCAGGTAAAAATTCGCATCAATAATATGAAAGATAACAAACAAATCACCGCTCTTACTAATTTACAGGTACAGGTACGCATTGATATTTAAATCTATAGATCGAGGTTGATTTGTGTATCACTTTAGGTTTATCAAATGATTCTTAATATATCTCTGGCTTGGTTACAGCTAGCTCGACAAAAAGCTCGCTTTTTTGTGGCTTCCACTGGAATTGCTTTTATTGCAGTAATGATGTTTATCCAAGTTGGTTTTCAAGACGCTTTATACACTAGTGCTACGCAGTTACATAACAATCTCAAAGGCGATTTATTTATCATCAGTAATCAATATCAATCGTTGACTTTCAATCAAAGCTTTCCACGTTGGTATTTATATCAAATATTAGGATGCGACGGCATAGAATCAGTTAATCCCTTATATATGCAGTTTGCTAAACTAAAAAATTTAACTAATGGCATAAAGTTTCCTATATATGTACTTGGTTTCGATCCAAATCAACAAATTTTAACATTGCCAGATATTCAAAAAAACCACAAATTATTACAATTACCTAACATAGTTTTATTTGATAGTAAATCTCGGTCACAATTTGGGCCAATTCCTCAAGATTTTGAACTAGGAAAACCTGTGACGCTGGAAATATTTAACTATACTTCACCAATTGGTTACAAAGTAAAAGTGGGTGGATTATTTAGTCTCGGCCCATCCTTTGGAGTTGATGGCAATTTAATTGTGAGTGCTTCTACATTTTTTCAAATATTTGAAGGTCGTTCAGCACAAAATGTAGATATAGGCTCAATTAATCTCAAACCCGATGCTAACCCCCAAAAAGTTTTGGCTATTTTATCTGCTAAATTACCTAAAGACGTGATAGTGATTACACGCCAGGATTTTATTAATTTAGAGAAAAATTATTGGACGCTCAGAGCGCCTATTGGATTTGTATTTCAATTGATGGTGACTATGGTATTTGTTGTTGGTGTAGTAGTCGTCTATCAAATTCTTTATAGTAATATCGCTAGTCATTTAGTGGAATATGCCACCCTCAAAGCAATGGGTTTTAAAAATCAATATCTACTCATTGTAGTTTTTCAACAGGCTTTAATCTTAGCATCTTTTGGTTACATACCTGGGTTTGCCATATCTATAGGTTTGTATGATGTAGCCAAAAGTGTTACTAATTTACCAATTACTATGAGCTTAGACAAAGCAGCTATGGTATTGTTTTTTATAATTTTAATGTGCTTAGCATCTGGGTTTATATCTACAAAAAAATTGCGAAAGATAGATCCAGCAGATTTTTTTAGTCATCTGTAAGGTATTTATCAATAAAAAATATGTCATAGAAGACTGTTCGCAGTCAATAATCAACTTTTAACCACCTATGTCAGACTTTATTATTAGCATCAAAAACCTCAATCACTACTTTGGCAAACAAATCTTAAAAAGCCAAATTTTATTTAACATCAACCTCAATATTAAATATGGCGAAATTGTCACTATGACTGGCCCTTCAGGTTCGGGTAAAACAACATTACTAAGTTTAATTGGTGGGTTACGTTCCATTCAAAAAGGAAGCATAAAATTTCTTAATCAAGAACTTTATGGCGCTAGTAATGAACAATTGGGAGAAATACGTCGTCATATTGGCTATATTTTTCAGTCCCATAACTTACTAAATTTCTTAACGGCTCAGCAAAATGTTCAAATGCTACTTGAATTAGACAATAATATGTCTAATTCCGAAGCTGAAAAAAAAGCAGAAGCTATGCTTCAAGCTGTTCAATTGGGGAATCGAACTAATTACTATCCATGCGAACTTTCTGGTGGTCAAAAGCAACGAGTAGCAATTGCTCGTGCTTTAGTAAAGCATCCAAAATTAATTCTGGCTGATGAACCTACCGCAGCATTAGATAGTAAATCAGGTCGAGATATTGTGAATCTCATGCAATTATTAGCTAAAGAGCAAAATTCAGCAATTTTAATGGTTACCCATGACAATAGAATTTTAGATATATCTGATAGAATCATTTATATAGAAGATGGACGCCTAGTTAAAGAAGTTTACTGCTGATATCAATAATAAGCTGTGGCACATTTAATTTGGATATTTTTTCGTGTTGTTTGTTAACTCAAATTCATACTGAATTCTGACGACTTACTCCGAAATTATTGTTGATAAATTTTTAAAATCGAAAGTATTTTTTTGTAATGGATAAATTAAAACAATGGCTAAAATAATAATTTGTTATTGCCATCCTACTGATTTGGAGGTATTTATAAACAACTTGACTTTATCTCAAAGTCAGGCTGTATTTGGAGGTTATATATATGTTAATTTATTTAATGGTACTGGTGGTATAAATAATGCTGAAAATGCCTATTACCTTGGTTCTCATGGGATTAACTTCCACGATAATAGAATATATACAATCGACTATTCCAGGTCTATTTTTAACTGGTTTTATCTTTAGTAAGGTTAGTAAATCTTAAGTGGGGTGCGTTAAACACTCAAACGTGACGCACCGCTATATAATATGGTGCGTTAGGTAAAATCAGGTGTAATATTTATTTTATTGAAAGTGGCGATCGCTATCAACACAGTGGTGATTGGACAAAATAAAAGGAACGCACAAAATAATTAATAACTAATAACTAATGACCAATCACCATCGATATATTATTTTTTACAAACCATACGGAGTTCTCAGTCAATTTACAAAAGAAACTCCCACACATAGCACTCTCAAAGATTATATTGATGTGCCTGATGTCTATCCTGTGGGACGCTTAGATTGGGACAGCGAAGGTTTATTGTTACTAACCAGCGACGGACAATTGCAACATCGCCTCGCCCATCCCCGTTTTGCTCATAAACGTACCTATTGGGTACAAGTAGAACGAATTCCCGATGCAGAGGCCATAAAAAGATTACAAACAGGTGTGGAAATTCAAGATTACCGCACTCAGCCAGCAGAAGTTAGGCTATTACCAGCAGAACCACAGCTACCAGAACGCAACCCACCAATTAGATTTCGTAAAAATGTACCAACAGCTTGGCTGGAAATGACCTTGACTGAGGGAAAAAACCGCCAAGTGCGCCGCATGACTGCGGCTGTGGGGTTTCCGACTTTGCGATTGGTTAGGGTCAGCATCGCCCACTTAGAATTAAATGACTTACAACCCGGTCAATGGCGGGACATCACAATATCAGAACTCAAATCTCTGCATAATTTCAGCAAATCAAAAAGTTTTTCCCGCATTCCTGATTTTGATGTCAGTTGAATGTTGTGTGGCTTCAACTTTAGCATAAAATACACTAAGTCTATCAATTTAACGTATTTTAGTAGACTTACAACTAAAAACTGTTAACTGTGAACCGTCAACGGTCAACAGTCAACCACCACGTGTTATTTTTGCAGTTCCCTAACTTTGGCAGTAATGGTAACAACCTACAATGAATATACGTATGCAAACTATTGATAATCGTAAAGTTAAAGGCGGAAAGTAAAAGTTGGCAAAATTGCAAGCACAACCTCTGGCTTTGTCAAGCTCTCAAAAAAATTGGGTTTTAGTTGGTGTAGGACTTGGGGTATTCATGTCTACCTTGGATGTGGGCATTATCAATGTTGCTTTACCCACATTGGTAGAAGCTTTTGACACCACTTTTCCCATAACTCAATGGGTTGTATTGAGTTACCAGTTGGTTAGTTCCGGTTTAGTGTTGGCAGCAACCAGGCTGGGGGATATGTGGGGCAAGAAGTCGTTATATCAAGGCGGACTGATTTTATTCACTTTCAGTTCGTTGTTGTGTGGTCTTGCACCTGGTATCGAGTGGTTAATCGGCTTTCGGGCACTCCAAGGATTAGGTGCTGTGTTTATCTCTGGCCTTGGTTTGGCAATTATTACAGAAGTTTTTCCCTCTTCCGAACGAGGTCGGGCTGTGGGTATCATCGGTAGCGTGGTGTCATTGGGTATTGCTTTTGGCCCTTCGGCTGGCGGACTACTGCTGGGTTGGTCGGGCTGGCATAGTATATTTTTGGTCAATGTACCCCTGGGGATCGTAGCTAGTTTTTTAGTTGCTCGCGTAGTGCCACCTTCTGTAGTCATTGAGGGTAAACAGAAATTTGACCCTTTTGGAGCAATGCTGGCTTTATTGACTTTGGGTAGTTTTGGCTTAGGTATGACACTAGGTCAAAGCCTTGGTTTTAGTAGTATTAATGCATTGATATTACTAGCGATCGCCGCCATTAGTTTGACGACTTTTTTGGTAGTTGAAATGCTAATAGAGCAACCACTACTCGAACTGCACTTGTTTCGCAATCTTCAATTGAGTATGAGTTTGCTCAGTGGCTGGCTAGCCTTCACCGTCATTGGTGGTTCTCTACTAATCGTGCCATTCTTTTTGCAGGGAGTAAAGCAATATCCCACAGCAAAAGTAGGGCTACTACTAGCAGTATCCCCCATACTGAGTGGGTTCGTTGCCCCCTTAGCTGGAACACTTGCAGACCGCTTTGGCACTCAATTAATTAGCTCAATTGGGTTGGGGTTGATGATTGGCGGCTG
This sequence comes from Nostoc linckia z4, assembly GCF_002608075.1. Classification (GTDB taxonomy): domain Bacteria; phylum Cyanobacteriota; class Cyanobacteriia; order Cyanobacteriales; family Nostocaceae; genus Nostoc; species Nostoc linckia. The sequence continues at coordinate 81,450 of NZ_LAHA01000005.1, read as the reverse complement.
TTTGGGAATTAGCACCTTTGATGCCCAAATCACTGAAGTAGGCTATATCTCCCGTTATTTTATTTACGGTATAGGACTGGGTTTATTTCAATCCCCCAACAACAGCGCCGTCATGGGAACAGTGCCTCGCGAGCGGCTGGGAATTGGTTCTGGGTTGTTGTCTTTATCGCGCACCTCAGGTAACACCGTCGGAGTTTCGCTGTTTGGGGCAGTATTTGGAGGCTTAATCGCCACTATGGCTGGGGGTGCAGATGTATCCGTTGCTCCTCCAGAAGCGATCGTTATCGGCTTCCAAGGAACTTTTCGTTTTGCCGCCCTAGTACTATGTGCGGCAGCAATGGCATCTGTTTTGAGATTAAGGAAGGAATGACTGATGACTGATGACTGGTAAGTCAGTAGAATTTATTCCCCTTGTCTCCCCCATGCCCAATGCCCAATGCCCAATGCCCAATGCCCCATGCCCAATCACTATCACTAAGGAAAATGACAAATGACTGGTAAATTACAAGAAAAAGTAGCAATTATTACGGGTGCTTCTTCGGGAATTGGGGAAGCGACGGCCATCGCCTTAGCGGCAGAAGGAGCAAAAGTAGTTCTGGCTGCTAGGCGTGGTGAACTTCTTGAGGCATTGGCAGAACGTATCCAAGCGAGTGGTGGTCAGGCACTAGCTGTTGTCACTGATATTACTGACGAGACACAGGCAAATAACTTGGTGAGCAAGGCCAATGCAGAGTTCGGTCGGGTAGATATTGTAGTTAATAATGCTGGTATTGCTTTGCTCGGTACTATTGAGACCGGAAATCCAGCAGATTGGCGGCGCTCTTTTGATATCAATGTTCTAGGGTTGTTATATGTGACTCATGCAGCTTTGCCCATTTTGAAACAGCAACAAGCGGGGCATATAGTTAACATTTCCTCGGTTGCAGGGCGGACAGCGCGAGCTGGTGTAGGTGTTTACAACGCCACCAAATGGGGTGTAAATGCTCTTTCGGAAGCACTGCGTCAAGAAGTCTACAAGGATAATATTCGCGTCACCATCATCGAACCTGGCTTAGTTGATACAGGTATTGATGACCATATTACCGATCCCGTTAGCAAACAACGTATCCAAGAACGACGCAAATCCATCACACCTCTGCAAAGTGAAGACATCGCTGCTGCGATCGTTTATGCTGTCACTCAACCACCACACGTTAATGTCAACGAAATTTTGATCCGACCAACCGGACAAGAAAACTAACACCAATAACCAACAACGAAGTTAGGGTAGCACAGCAGTGCCACCCTAGTGTTCTGGCAAGTCAACTTTGCTGGATGAGGGCTGGGGAAAGGGGAAAGGGGAAAGGGAAAAAGTTTTAAATCCTTTACCCTTTACCCCTTCCCCTTTCCCCCGCCAAGTGAACTTGGCGAACTACTAGCCTTGCAAGCAATTATTTAGGATTAACAACTACGCATTTACCTGTAAGCATATCTTTGAGGATTACTAAATATTCACCAAATGAAATATATACTGTTTTTTCTGGTAGGACATATGCTTGGGGAAATGGTCGAGTGTAAAGATTAGACATCGAATGATGTAACGAATGTTCTAGACAATGATTATGGGTAATAAATAGAAAAAATCTTTCTATGATACCGCAAGGTTTCAAGTTTCTAGTTTGTAAGTTACGTTCTTTCAAGTCTCCCTCTACAATTAAATTTCCATGCTCTATTAATTCACAATGATGAACCATAAAAGAACCCATCCAACAGGTAAGAAAATAAGAAATTACAATTTGACTTGTGCTTACTCCTAATATTAAATGCGAAGTGTATCCAATTCCTCCCCAAATAATAATCCACATCAAAATCGAAACTATGAATTTTTTATAAGAATACACATGTTTGAGTGTCGGATGCCTGGATATTTTGAAACTAGTCACGAGTATAACAAAGATGTTTCCAAAACATATTTCTAAAAAGTTGTAGATAATTCGTAATGGTTTATTTTTAATTTCACCTAAAGGATGAAACTCTATATCTTTGTAAGTATTTACTTGGGAATGATGATAAGGATGTACTATGTTAAAAATTTGTGGCTCAAGAAAAATCACCCAAGATAATATTAAGTAAAAAAGCTTATTGTCAATACCGGGTAAATATTCATGCCAACATTCATGCATAAATTGTGCCAATAAACAAAGAAGATAGACTCCAGGAAAAAGCATAAATAAGATTGAAAATATGTGGAATGAAGCATAAATATAAGGTAGGAAGAACAGATATAGTAACCAAACAAATAAAGTAATTACAAGGTTTACAGATTGTTTGTTTTTTATTGAAATATTATTAATGGCTGTCATAATTACTCCTAATAGCTACTCCACCAAGAATCGACACGCATTAAAAACAAAAATTTTCAGACATTTCCACCGTTCATTAGATATTAACCATAAATTTCACAAACAAGCTATCTAAATTCAACAATACCTAAAAATTATTAGACATAATACTTAATTCTTCAATTAGAAAATATTAGATTTAATTTTGACAATCCCTTTATAGACATAATCCTGAGAAAATTTACAAGAATTGCTGTTACATTACATACTTACAGCAAATTGCAACTTTTTGAGGTACTTATCAAAGCTTTATTAGAGTGGAGTAATACTGATACCACGCACAAAAATATCTACACAAGTTTCAATATAGCGCTCACAGCTATAGTTAGCTTGATTGAATTTTGCAGTACGACATAGCATTCCCGCTAACAACATTCCTGTAAACATATCAACTGCTGGAAACGGATCGATATCTGCTCTGACAATACCTCGTCTTTGACCACATTGTAAGTAAGCTACTAGTTTTTCCCCTAATGGCTTAGCAGCTTCTTGAATCACTTGTCTGGCGGCCTCTGGATGACGCTTGGCTTCTCCAATGAAGGTACGAATTAAGTCTTCATGTGACTCTAACATAGTATTGTAAAGTTGGGCATACCGTTCTAAATCAATTTTCAAATCCTGCGTCCATGCTTCGGGATGTGCAAGGGATTCTATCTGGAGTGCTAAAACATTTTCGATTACTGCTCCCAAAAGTTGTTCTTTGCTAGCAAAGTGGCGAAATAAAGTCACTTCATTCACACTGGCAACACGAGCTATTTCACGGGTGGTTGCTCCTTGAACCCCTAAACTAGCAAATACCTGCGAGGCTGCTTCAATCAAACGTTTACGGGTAAGGGCTGACGAACGGATGGCTTTATTCATTTATGCTGGCAAATACTCACTGATATCACTAGGTTATGTTGAAAAGGATAATTCATCATCCAATTTCTAAAATTTATAACAGTTTTCAACACCCTGGAGGCTCGCAATTCCTGAGGCTAAACTCAAGGCAAACTGTTATAAAGAAGCATATTCATCAATGAATTATCTTTTTCTTCACAATTGAATATCAGGCTTGCAAAAAACTCTTTTCCATTGCCAATTCCCTACTTGCTATTCGGTTTTTTCTTTTTCTCCTAACATTCGGAGTAATTTCCTTGCAACTAATACACTAACGACTCCTGCACCAATTAACTCTACTGCCTGTACTACTTTTTTACCAGTCTTGTGGGTGTCTAGGTGGTTATGAAAAATCTCTTCATCTAGCCATTCAGTTGTAGCTTTGAAGTCATGAATCGGGGTTGGCAATAATGTTAAATAAGTGCCTTGACGAATTAAATGTGCTGGTTCACCTACAACTTCAAAAACATTGAATAAGTTAGCAGCAGCATCATTTAATCCTAATTTTAAGAGAGTTCCTCGGATATTTATCCCAACAGGTTTGGGGTCTTCTCCTATTGCCATCGCTTTCAAATTTCTGGCAATATTAGCTCCTTGTTGATAAGCTACTTGGGCTGTTGGTGGTAAGGAATTATCGCGAACAGCCGCACAGTCACCACCTGCAAAAACTTCTGGAAAATCCAGCAATTGCATATTAGAAGTAACTAAGAGACGATGGTGATGGTCTCGATGTTCTTGAGGAATTGGTAAATTTTGAATTAATGGATGGACAGAAGTACCAGCCGTCCAGATTGTGGTGTGTGTCGGCAGTATCTTGACTTGATTGTTAGTTTTATATTCAACAGCATTCTGACTAACAGCAGTAGCTTCTGCCTCTGTGATAATTTCAATTGGTACAGTGCGTTTTTTTAATTCTTGTTCAGCAATTGGGCGTAGCGGATCGTTAATATCGCCATCGAGAATTTTTTCTCCGTGATTGAGCATAATCACACGAATTTCAGTTGCATTTCCTCCCAAAGCGCCATACCAATGAGGCAGAAAATCTGCTAAAGTAGCTGCCATTTCCACACCAGAAGCACCACCACCAACTACAACTACTGTTAATAATTTTTGACGTAGTTCTGGATCTTCAATTTTAATTGCCTTTTGGAAACATCCGCGTAAATGGCGATCGAGAGCGATCGCATCTGCTTGTGTCCAGAAAGCAAAGGCATTTTCTTTTACACCTTTAACGCTATGATAGCCAGTAACACTGCCTAAAGCTAATACTAAGTTACTGTATTTGTAGGAGTTACCCGAAGCTAATTGGACTTGCTGTTGATGCAAATCTATTGACTCCACTGTATCTTGAACAAAGATAACACCGCTACCTCGAAGTAATTCCGAAAAACGCGGTACTACTTGAAAGCTATTCATTTCGCCATCAAAATATTCATACAGCAACGGCTTAAAACAGAAACGTTCTTCTTTATCAATCAAAATCACAGAACGAGGATAATGTTCGGAAGCAAGATTTAATGCCGTAAATAATCCGGTAAAACCACCGCCGAGAATTATAGTTTGATAAACTTGGCTGTTCATAAGGTGGGGAGATGGGGAGGTGGGGGGATGGGGAGATGGGGGGACGCGGGGAATGACCAATGACTAATGACCAATTCGCTATACAAATAAAAAGAAAGCAATGAGAATGGCACTCAGAATCATGGCGAATATAATGGCGTATTCAATTCTGCGGCTCAAAAATCCGACAGCAGCAATTAAAGCGATCGCTAGCCCGAAAATACCCACATACTGTTCTTTTTGTAAGTTACGCGCAATCAGTGGATCTTTATTGATAGCAGGCGAGGGAGTTTCTTGAATTGCTCTTGGAGATGGTAATTCTTGTGCTAATAATTTCATAAATTTACTCCTGAAAAACTTTGATTATTTTAATATTTTTATACTCGCCACAAATAAAGCAGCGAAAATAAAAATACCCACACTATGTCAACAAAATGCCAAAACAAAGTAGCTGCACTGACGCCAAAGTGACCTTTGTTGTAATTACCCCGAATAAATGAGCGCATGAGCATAATTATCTGGAGAATTACACCAGCGAGAACGTGTAGACCATGAAAACCGGTTAATAAGAAAAATGTTGCACCTAATAGTCCTGTAGTTAATCCAAAATCCAGTTTACTCCACTCAATTAATTGACCAATTAAGAAGTAAGTTCCCATTGCGATCGCCATCAACCAAAGCCACCGAAATCTGTTTAATCTGCCATCCTTGAGAGCATTTTCGGCTGGTTGAATCACAAAGCTACTAGAGAGCAAAACCACCGTATTAATAATAACAAAATTAGACAATTCCACCCCTGAAACACCAGGCGGTAGCCAATTTTTGGAATGCGTCAATCTCAAAGCCACGTATGTAAATATAAAACTCACAAAAACTAAGCTTTCTGACAGCAAAAATACACTAAACCCAAACATCCCTTTACCATGATGGTCTTCCACATTTCCGCCACCACTTGGCAAAAAACGTTGCAACCAACTTGGTAAATATTGCCGCCATCGTTCAAAACGAATAGGACTTTCATCTATATGAATAATACGACGGGTCATAAATTAGTCATTAGTCATTGGTCATTAGTCATTGTATTCCCCGCGTCAGGGCGTCCCCCCATCCCCATCCCCCCATCTCCCCATCTCCCCACCCCTATCCCCCATTGTCAGAATTTTCAATCACAGAGTATTTGGGATCGCCGTAGTCATAAGGGGGTCTTTTCACAACTGGAATATTGTCAAAGTTATCTCGCGGTGGTGGTGAGGTGGTTGTCCATTCCAGTCCAGTGGCGTGCCAAGGATTATTTACTGCTTTTGGGCCGTATAAACAGGAACCCACCATATTAGCAATGAAAGGCAATACGGATACTCCTAGTAAGAAGCTTCCCAGACTGGAGATAATATTCCATCCTTGATACTGTGGGTCGTAGGAGGAGATGCGGCGCAACATTCCCTGTAAACCTAGTGGGTGCATGGGAAAGAAAGTCAGGTTAGCACCAATAAAAGTTAATAAGAAATGCAATTTACCCCAGCCTTCAGCATACATTCGTCCAGTAATCTTGGGAAACCAAAAGTAAATGGCTGCGAAAATTGCCATCGTAATTGTGTTGAAGACAATGTAATGAAAGTGCCCTACTACAAAGTAAGTATTATTAACATGAATATCGAAAGGTGTGGCGGCAAGCATGACACCAGTAACACCACCAAAAATAAACATTGCTGCACCGCCCATTGCAAACAACATCGGTGTCTCTAGGTGTAGCTTACTTTTCCAAACTGTGGCAGTCCAGCCAAATGCTTTGACACCAGTGGGCACAGCCACCAACATTGATGTCACCATAAAAGTCATTCGCATCCAACCAGGGGTAGCGCTAGTGAACATGTGATGCACCCAAACAAAAATGCTCACTAAGGCAATGCCCAGGGAAGCAAGGGCTAAGGAACGATAGCCAAATAAAGGATTCCGGGAAAATGCGGGTAGAACTTCTGCAAAAATCCCAAAGGCTGGCAGTGCCATGATGTAAACTGCTGGATGGGAGTAAAACCAGAAAAGATGTTGATAAATTATTGGGTCGCCATTTTCTAAAGGTTTGAAAAATTGGGTTCCAAAAGCTAGGTCAAATAATAGTAATACCAATGCACCAGTTAAGAAAGGCAAGTTAATTAGCTGCAATAACTGGGCACTAAGGACTGACCAAACAAATACAGGCATCCGAAAAAATGTCATTCCTGGGGCGCGCATCCAAAAAATTGTAGTTATAAAATTAACTGCTCCCATAATGGAAGAAATGCCAATCAATACTAAACTGACAATCCAAAAGAATTGACCATTAATTGGTTGATCGGGAGGAAATTGCAGACTAACAGGTGGATAAGACCACCAACCAGCTTTTGCAGGGCCGTTGGGTAACAAAAAGCTAGACAGTAAAAAAATACCGGCTGGTGGAATAATCCAAAAAGAAATGGCGTTGAGTAGGGGAAACGCCATATCTCGCGCTCCAATCATTAGGGGTACTAGGTAATTAGAAATACCTGCATTGAACGGGATAATCCACAGAAAAATCATGATTGTCCCGTGCATAGAAAATAAGCTGTTGTAGAGGGGGCGATCGACTACATTTAATTGCGGGGTGAGGAGTTCGGCACGAATCAGCATTGCCAACAACCCGCCAATTAGAAAGAAAATGAAAGTTGTTATTATGTACTGAACACCGATAACTTTATGGTCGGTGCTAAAGCTGAAATATTGTCGCCAATTATCAACTGTCTGGTTTGGAGAATTCTCCAAATTAGAAACATTATCATGTGTCATTACTGACTTTCCTTTGATTAGCAATACTAGATTCAGCAGGTGCGACAGTGTACCAGCTAGTTTTAAATAATGTCTTCGGCGGTTGGCTATATTCAGCAACAGCCTGATTTTTGATCGTCATTGGTTGATTAGTTACTTGAGTAAGCCATTGGTTATATTTTTCAATTGGTTCCACATATACATCCGCATCCATCAAAGAAAAGTAAGTACCGCTAAATTGAGAATCTTTGAGTTGATATTTACCAACACGAATGGGTGTGACCACAAGGTCAATGTCTCGTCCAGGAATAATATCTTGCTTTAAGCGAAATTCCGGGACGTAAAAACCGTGAATCACTTCCTGGGCGTGCATATTGAGACGAGTACGGCGATTCACTGGCAGGTGTAATTCCTGACTATTAATATTATTTGGATAGCGGAAAGACCAATCCCACTGCTTGACAAAAACTTCAATTGTTTCATCAGCTGGTTGCTTGAGGGGGGCTGCGCCTGGGCTGATTTCTGCGGCGTAGGCTGTTGCAGATTCTACAGGTGTATGCAAATGAACAATTTGCTTTAAACCCAAAATATCCAATTGCCGATAAATATTGAATCCTTGGAAAGCAATCCACATTACTAACAAAGTTGGGGTTACTGTCCAGAGAATTTCTAATCTCACATCACCTCTAGATGGATGCCCTTCTGTGTAGTCTTCCTTTGGTGCGCGAAAAAACAGCATTGAATAAATCATCATACCCACAAGGGCAAGAAAGATGAAGGCTCCAACTGAGACTAAAAAGCTAAATAAACTATCTACCTTTTGTGCTTCCGCTGTAGCTTCCACAGGCATCCAAGAATATGCTTGCTGCCCAATCCAATGACTGATAACTAGCAACAATGCTATACATCCAGCTATTAGTAAATATTCTAAAAATTTCACCATAAAATTCGATAAATCATTGTTGAATTATTTAATTGTCAATTGACATATCAAAATTAAATTTAGCTTTATTTCTTTCCATAGCTTCAAAGATGACTAATGACTAATGACTAATAACTAATAACTAATACAAATTTCGATTTGTACTCTGTTGGATTAATTTGGCCGCCGTCACGTGAATTCCGAACTCCTCGCCTAGTTGTGCCCCTAAAGTGCCGTGGACATATAAAATACCTAACATTACAATACCTACTAATAAGTAACTCCACTGTACTTGTCGTGAAGCATTTTTGCGCCAGCGATCGCGTTGAAAACCTCTCCATACAGTCATACCAACAAACATTCCCAATAACAAAACACCACCTAAACCATGTAGTAGCATTGTCCAACCAGGACTCAAACCCCAATCACTCTTTTGATTTACTGGTGGATTTGCTAGCAGTAACTCGAAAAAACCAAATGCAACGGTGAAAAATGTCACAACGGCCGCTGCTATTAGGTTGTACCAGCCAACATCGAAGAAGCCAGAACGGATTGCAGGTAGACCGAGAAATTTGAAAATTGGTCGCCCTAAATGAAAAAATGCTCCTGCGATATCAAATAAGATGGCGATAATAAACAAGCCCAATGTTAAATGTACTAATTGCGGGTGTATAGGAATTTCGTAAGGTAATCCGTTAGCGCCTAACCTTAATCTTAATTGTTCGATTAGCTGCGAATTCATTGCCAAACCCCCTGCTTGGTTGCTTCCACAACAGGTTCGACATGCAACCCGTATACCCAAAATAGTTTGCTTCCCAGGTATACTTGCAAGAAGACTAGACAAATCAAAAAAGTTGCTACACCAAGATAAGCTGGGGGTATTTTTAAGGAATTGCGATTACGAATTACAAAACGCCAAGCTGTGATACTAGCTATAATCACAGCTAACGACCAACCCATAATAGTGTGAAAATTTAGTGTTGGCTGGACTGCTTGATAATTGTTTGCCAAACCTGCTTCAAATTGACCAAAGATAACTGCGAAAAAAATAGCCACTGAAGCCACAAACATATTCCAAAAACTGACTTCAAACAAACGCGCATTATGGGTAAAATAACCTACGACATCGCAGAAAAATGAAAAAAACACCATCGCAATCACAAAGTGGACGATGATGGGGTGTATGGGGTCGGGGTAAGGAAGATTTTGACTGTTGAGAGGCAAAGCAGGCATCATTTTTTCCTGAAGTATTAACGCGCTATCATCACTGGCTGCGGTCAAAATAAAATTATATTTTTTGTAGTATTTATGTATTTATACTTGTTAAACTCCAATGAATTTTATATGCTGTTTTGAAAATATATCTGAATACATAGTTTCTGAAAGTAGCGATTAAAAACACTATCTTTGGAAAGATTTACGTAAAACAAAGGATGTGTGAATTTAAAAGATAGATGGTGCATAATTGCGGGATGATTTTGGAATCAACCATAATCCGTGCGTCTGGTGTGTCCCCGCGTCTTTGCGTCAACCTTAATCATGCCCTCAGCAAGGCCAAAAGATAAATTCACTGATTCTCATATCATGTCCGCCTAATCACTTATCAAAAAAATTCTCCGCGTCTTTGCGTCTCCCCGTCCCCGCGTCAGTCCTAATGATAAGTCTTCAACCGGACATGATATCAGAGGATGTTTGCAAGCATGAATACTCTACAGCAGTCTAATTTGATTAATGATTCGATCTGTATAGGCAGGCAAGAGGCAATAGGCAACAGGCAACAGGGTTATAAAAGAGTAAGGATTTCGGGCAATGCAGAATTAATTCATCTCTACCTTTCGAGAGAGTAAAATATATTCCTGATGGATAGGGATTATTGGATATGATATGCCACCATAACAATATAGTCTTTGATTCATAAAAGCGGAGGTTGCTTTGGATTTCCTCCGATTTTTTTTATGTTTGATTAAAATGTTGATTGTTAACGGTTGACAGTCAACATAGTTAGTAAAGTTTTTAACTGTCAACCATCAACGGTGAACAGCCAACACGAAAATTTCCTGTTCCCTGTTCCCTGTTCCCTGTTCCCTGTTCCCTGTTCCCTGTTCCCTATTTTCAAGACACAACTTAGGTTAACTGCTCGCTATACTCAATTTGCGTGACTTTGCCAGCTTCGATACGGAAGGTGAATGCAGCAGCGCTATCTTGACTACCAACTAAATATCCTAAAAAGGTAATTTTACCTTCTTGCGATATATAAGGTTTGCCGTAAAGCTTAATTACCTGGGATTGCGAATCGCCAACTTTTACACCCGTTGGAGTTGGGAATTTAGAACTGCGGGTAACAAAGTGGTAAACAAAGAAATTTTTCGGCTTGTTTACATAGGGAACTAGAGATATGGAAATATTTGAGTATTGAAGCGTTCGGATATTGTCGCCAACTCCCTCGCTAAATTGGGTTTTACTGCTAATGGGTTTTCCAAGAATGCTGCGTACTTGTTGTTCGGACATACCAGGACAAATTTTTCCTAGTCCCACTTTGGTAAGAGCTATGATTGTGTTTTGAGTTTGTGCTACTTTTGGAGGCTGAGCTAAAATTAAGTCTTGGTTGGCTGTAAAGGAAAGTGAAAGCAAGCCAGTTAATGCTGTAGTGAAGATAATTTTTTTCATTAGATGGTATTTAAGCCAAGTTTTACATCTTATTTAATCTACATTTGCAAATCTAATTTTCCATAATCGTTTTGTGTTTCTGGTTCTGTGTTATGCAAGAAACACAATTTTAGCAGCACTGAATTTGAACTGGGGTGAGAGAAAATCTTAATGTGTTGACTGTTAACTGTGAACCGCCAACAGTCAACAATAGTAATGGAATATTTTTTTACTTAGAAGTCCCTACGGGCTTTCGCTTGCTGTTTCTTCTTGCCTGTTGGTCACACAAAAAATGAGTATGTAAAATTGCGTAAAATAATATTAATTATATGTATCACTTCATAGGTTGTAACTGATGTTGAAAAACAATAAATTATGTGCGTATGTACTAAAAGTAGCTATTTTTACAAGTTTATTGGGAGCGATCGCCAGTGGATGCGCGGGTTTTGCAACTCCCAATGTGCAGCCAGATAATCGTGTTAATAATTACACTCCAATTCAAACTGCTGGGGGCCAAGCAAAAGAAACCTCTCCAACAAAAGCCAATCAAGTCCAGAACCTCCCATCTAGAACTAAAAATTCTGCCAATGCAGTGAGCAAGCTAGATCTCAAAGAAGGTATGCCATATCAAAAAGCGCGAGAACTAGTGATTCAACAAGGTTGGCAACCAAATTTACAGGGCGATTCTCCTAATCTCCAAGATACTTCTGTGAAAGAATTATTTGATTTCGGGTATGAAGAGGTTAAAGACTGTTCGGGGACGGGTGTGGGAGCTTGTCGATTTGAGTTTACCAATAAAGCTGGAGAACTTTTATGGATTTCAGCGACGATGGCCGATCGCACTAATACAGAACGAGTAGTTTGGCATTGGTCGATTGAAAAGGGGACAAATACTAATCAATCAACTTTGGTTGCTTCTCATCAAGAGAAACTACCGTTTATCGGCACTCGATTGTTTAATTTTCTTAATGGAAATGGAACTGGTCAATCCATAGCGATCGCCCCTGACGGAACCACTATAGTTAAGCTTAACGGTAAATTTGAAAGTTCGGTTCAATATAACGGAAAATTCTCCAATCCCATTATTTTGCAAGATGGCAGTGGCTTAGGATTACTTTTCAAAGATGGTAAAGTTTATAGCCTATCAACTGATGGAAACATCGCAAAAGGTTGTCAAGGTGAAGGAACAATTTGTGAGTCTTCTTTGCTGGAAGCACCATCTCCTGTGATTGTAGACGGATTTTATATTCTCGGAGGAACAGGTCAAGGTTTGGAAATAAAAGGGGAACAGTATCGATATTATGACGAGGAAGGAAATAAGGAATGGCAACCAATTTCTGAGTTAAATTACATCAAAGAAGGTTTGATATTTGATGGTGAAAATTATTGGTGTATCCCTCCAAGACGCGAAACAGGTGTATGTTCTGAAAATGGCTGGCTTCCATTAAGATAGATTTTAGTTCTGGGTTTAAAGCTGCACTTCAAAAATGTTTTTAGACCCAAAACTTGAACGGATGGGTTTAAGAGTTCCTTCGTACCAGAAATATCAGCAGATACTTGCTTGATAAAAATATAAAGTTGGGACAGTAAGCTGTGCAATAGTTATTGCAGTTTCATGATGAATGTAACTGTTTCTATCTAATGGTGAAATCTTGTGTTTGTTAGGGAATACTAAATTTGGTATTTCAGGTTCAGTACGATGCTTTATATTACGGGATATCGCTTGATTGAAGAACTTTACAATGGTTCCAGAACATTGGTTTATCGAGCGTTGCGAGAGATTGACTCATCATCCGTAATTATCAAACTGTTGAAAAATTCTTATCCTAGCTTTAGCGAACTTGTGGAGTTTCGCAATCAATACACCATTGCCAAAAATCTCAACTACCCCGAAATCATCCAAACCTACAGTCTGGAACCTTATGAAAATGGCTATGCCTTGATTATGGAAGATTTTGGAGGTATTTCTCTCCAGGATTATTTTGCTGGCATTCGCAAGCAGAACATCAATTTTTTACAAGAATTTTTACAGATAGCGATCGCTCTGTGCAATTGTTTAGAAATACTTTACAAAGAGCGCATTATTCATAAAGATATTAAACCCAGCAATATTTTAATTAATCCTGCAACCAAACAAGTAAAGCTAATCGATTTTAGTATTGCATCTTTATTACCACGGGAAAGTCAAACACTCATTAACCCCAATGTCTTAGAAGGAACGCTTGCTTATATTTCTCCAGAACAAACGGGGAGAATGAATCGCTTAATTGATTATCGGACTGATTTTTATTCTTTAGGTGTCACTTTCTATGAATTACTGACTGGGGAATTACCATTTAAATCAAACGATGCGATGGAATTGGTACATTGCCACATTGCTAAACAGCCAAATCCAGTCAAAAATCAAGCAATACCGCAGGTAATTTCTGATACCATCGCAAAATTGATGGCAAAGAACGCTGAAGACCGCTATCAAAGTACATTGGGACTAAAATCTGATTTAGAAAATTGTTTAACTCAACTCCAAGAAACTGGTAAGATTGAAAACTTTCTTATTGGACGGCGGGATGTGTGCGATCGCTTTATCATTCCCGAAAAACTCTACGGTCGTGAAAATGAAGTTCAAATGTTGCTGGAAGCATTTGACCGCGTGGCTGATGGTGCTACCGAAATGATGCTGGTAGCTGGTTTTTCTGGGATTGGTAAAACAGCGGTTGTCAATGAAGTTCATAAACCAATTGTTAAACAACGTGGTTATTTTATTAAAGGCAAGTTTGACCAATTTAACCGTAATATTCCCTTTTCGGCATTTGTACAAGCTTTTCGCAATTTGATAGGACAATTACTCACAGAAAGCGACGAACAAATACAACAATGGCGGGGGAAAATTACTCAAGCATTAGGAGATAACGCTCAAATAATTATTGAAGTTATTCCAGAATTAGAACTAATTATCGGAAAACAATCTCCTGTGCCAGAAGTATCGGGTATTGCGGTACAAAATAGATTTAATTTATTACTGCGAAAATTTATTGAATTATTTCTTAACAAAGAACATCCATTGGTAATATTTTTAGATGACCTACAATGGATTGATTCTGCCTCATTAAAACTCATGGAATCCTTAATGAGCGAGGCAAATTATCGATATTTACTTCTGATTGGTGCTTATCGAGATAATGAAGTATCAAGGGCGCATCCTTTGATGTTGACATTGGATGAAATCCAAAAAAATGGTGCGGTCGTTAATACAATTATTCTTCAATCACTCAATCAATTAAAATTAAATCAATTAGTATCTGATACCTTAAATTGTAAAGTAAACCTAGCTTTACCACTTTCACAATTAATTTATCAAAAAACTCAAGGTAATCCATTTTTTGCTACACAATTTATTAAAGCATTGCATCAAGAAGGATTGATTTATTTTAATTACGAGCAAGGTTATTGGCAATGTGATATCACAAAAATTAATCAGCGATCGCTCACCAATGATGTCGTTGAATTCATGGCTTTACAATTACAAAAATTGCCAGAATCAACTCAAAATATTTTACAATTAGCTGCATGTATCGGCAATCAATTTGATTTAGAAACATTAGCTATTGTTTCTAAACAATCAAAAATCGAAACCGCAGCTAGTTTGTGGAGTGCCTTACAAGATGGATTAATTTTACCCCAAAGTGAAGTTTATAAGTTTTTTGTCGGTTCGGAAAATCAGCCTGTTACTCAAGAGAATGCTGAAATTGTTGTATATAAATTTCTCCACGATCGCATTCAACAAGCAGCTTATTCTTTAATTCCCGAAACTCAAAAACAAGCAACTCACTACCACATCGGCAAACTACTACTAAAAAATCTATCAACGGCAGAATTAGAGGACAGAATTTTTGATGTAGTCAACCAAATCAACATTGGCAAATTTTTGCTTTCAGATGAAAATGAGAAAAAACAACTTGCGGAACTTAATTTAAGTGCGGGTCAAAAAGCTAAAGCTTCTACAGCCTATGAAGCGGCAAAAAGTTACTTACAAGTGGGGATAAATTTGTTAACAAAAGATGCTAAGACTGCGGCCTATGGTCTGGCATTCAATCTGCATTTCAATTTAGCAGAAGCCGCGTTGATGAGTGGAGATTTTCAGTTGTTAGAAGACACAGTGTCAATATTACTGGAATTTGCCAACTCAAATATCGATAGAGCTAAAATTTATGTTTTGAAAGTAGATTGGTATTCTTTGCAAGGACAGTTTGCAGAATCCATCCAGGCGGGTTTGTCAGGGTTAGAAAGTCTGGGCATCACTTTTGACAGATCTACATTGAAACAATTAGCTCAACAAGAGTTTACCGTTGTTGAAGACAGCTTAAAAAATCGCTCCCTGGCGACGTTGTTGGATTTACCTGCGGTAACGAATTTAGAAGTTCGAGTCGCCATTGAATTATTGATTATTTTGCAACCACCGGCCTACATTGTCTCTGATTTCCATCTCTACAGTTTCGCGACCTTTAGAGCCGTGCGTTTATCCATTGAACAGGGTAACACTGCTGAATCAATCAAAGCCTATGCCAGTTACGGTTTTCTGATTGGACTGATACATGGTCAGTACCAGCGCGGACTGGAGTTTGCTGAACTGGCGCTGCAATTAAGCTATAAGCTTAATAGTAAATTTCAGCAATCTAGGGCTTGCTTTATATTCAGTTGTGGTATCCAAGTTTGGGCAAAGCCAATACAGGGAGCAGCCCAGAGAAATTATCAAGGGTTCCTCGCAGGACTCGAATCTGGAGAAATCATCCACGCTGGATACAACCTATACGGTAATATTCTTAATCGACTGTTTCAAGGTGAAAACCTCGCAGATATAGCGATGGACATCGATAAATATTGGCTGATTGGCGAGAAACTAAAGCATGATTTTTTGCTGAGTATTCTTTCAGCCTGCCGTTTCTTTGTCAACCAACTTTCGCAATCTTTAGATGAACAACAACCAACCTTGGCAACAACAGAACAAGCTTGGGTCGAGCGTTCTCAAGCATTAAAATCCCATACAGCACTAGGTACGTATTACATTCTACAAATGCATCGAGCTTGCTTAATTGACAGCTTTAAACCGGACATTCACTATGTTATGGAAGCTGGTAAATTTCTCAATGCTTGTGCCGGATTTACCACTTCTTCTGGTTACTATTACTATAGTTGTTTGATTTTGTGCGATCGCTATTTAAGTTTGCCACAACCAGAGCGTAACGATGTGTTGCAGCAGATTGAAACCAATCAAGCCAAACTCAAAATCTGGTCAGAAAGTTGTTCGCAAAACTTTTTACATAAGTATTTGCTAGTTGAAGCAGAGCGATCGCGAATTGTTGGAAAATATCTCCAAGCCCAAGAACTTTACGATAATGCCATTGCGGAAGCCCAAGCCAACGGTTATCTCCAAGAAGAAGCCATAGCCAACGAACTTGCTGCTAAATTTTACCTGAATTGGGGTAAAGAAAAAGCAGCCCAAGGATACATGCAAGAAGCATATTACTGCTACGCTCGATGGGGAGCAAAAGCTAAAACTGACAATCTAGAAAAATGCTATCCCCAATTACTCAAACCCATCCTGCAACAGCAACGATTCAACTTAAATCCTGTGGAAAATATTGGTACCATCGGTCAAATTTCTACCATTCACAGCACCAGCATTAGTGATGTTCTCAATTTTGCTTCCATCCTCAAAGCTGCTCAAACTATCTCCAGTACTATTGAATTAGAGCAACTTTTGGCTAGTCTCACCCAAATTATTATCGAAAACTCTGGAGCAAACAAATGTGCCTTGATTCTCCCTGAAGAACAGGGTAATTGGCAAGTCAAAGCGGTGACTTTAATCAACCATCAAGGAAGTTATCAAGGTGATTTAGAAACCACACTTAACCGACAAAAAATAGATACTTACCAAGAGATTCCTACAACAATTATTAATTTCGTCAAAAATACTCAACAAACCATTGTGATAGATGACTGTATCACAAATCTTCCCGGAATTATCGGCGAATATATGCACAGAATTCAGCCCAAAAGTGTGTTATGTACGCCAATTATTCATCAAGGACATTTAGTCGGTATTCTTTACCTTGAAAATCAACTTACAAGTGGGGTATTTAACAGCGATCGCTTGCAAATAATTCAAATGTTAGCAGCCCAAGCTGCCATCTCTTTAGAAAATGCCCGCCTCTATCGAGAATCCCAAGAAAAAGCGCAACAACTACAACAATCTCTCCAACAACAAAAAACCTTATTTGAAGTTGTCACTCAAATTCGAGAATTTTTAAACTTAGATGCAATTTTCGGTGCAGTCACTCAAAATATTCGTGAGATTCTCAAAGCCGATCGCGTCGGAATTTATCAGTTTCATTTAGATGAAAATTACAGGTATGGCCAATTTATTGCAGAAGATGTTCTACCAGAATTTACTTCTGCTTTAGCAGTAAAAGTTCAAGATTGTTGCTTTAGTGAAAACTTTGCTACCCTGTACAAACAAGGACGTGTTTGCACTATTAATGACATTAACTCAGATGTAGTCAAAGATTGCCATCGCACAATATTAACGCAATTCCAAGTCAAGGCATCATTGGTAGTTCCAATTATGCAAGATGAGACACTCTGGGGATTACTCTGTATTCATCAATGCCATCGCCCTCGTCACTGGCAACCTTTTGAGATTCAATTTGCCCAGCAAATTGGCGCACAAATGGGAGTTGCCCTCAAGCAAACAGATTTATTAATTAAAACTCAAAAACAAGCCACACAACTAAGAGAAACACTACAACAACTCCAACAAACTCAACTTCAATTAGTACAAAATGAGAAAATGTCTGCATTAGGTAACTTAGTTGCTGGGGTAGCTCATGAAATGAATAATCCCTTAGGTTTTATTTATGCTAGTCTCCAACAAATTAAACCTATTTTGGCTGATGTTGTCGAACACTTAAAATTATATCAAATTAATTTTTCCCATCATAATAATGAAATCCAAGACCACGCTGAAAAAATTGACTTGGATTATAGCTTAGAAGATTTACCAAAAATTATTGACTCTATGGCTTTAGCGTGCAACAGACTGACAAATATTAGTACCAGTCTTCGCACTTTCTCCCGTGCAGACCGAGAACACAAAGTAGAATTTAATCTTCATGACGGTATTGATAGTACAATTTTAATTCTCAAACATCGCCTGAAAGCTAATCAACAACGTCCCGCCATTCAAGTAACTACTAATTATGGCGATTTACCTTTAATTAATTGTTTTCCCGGACAGTTAAATCAAGTATTTATGAATATTATAGTTAATGCCATTGATGCCCTAGAAGAATCCAATATTGGACGAAATTCATCAGAAATACAAGCCAATCCCAATCACATCACAATTACAACATCAATCGTAGAACAACACGTAAAAATATCAATTGCTGATAATGCCAAAGGGATAAATGAAGAAATTCAACAAAAGATTTTTGACCATTTATTTACTACTAAAGCGGTAGGAAAAGGAACAGGTTTAGGGTTAGCCATTGCCCGACAAATTGTCGTAGAAAAACATGGAGGAATAATTCATGTAGATTCTACCCCAGGCAAAGGTACTGAATTTGCCATCAAGTTACCGCTTTAGCACACACAAATCACCAAAAAACAAGAATTCCAGACATTTCTGGCATCATACCAATTCATCAAAATCTTAATACAAATCCAGACCCCTGTAGGGGCGAACGGCTGTTCGCCCCAAATCTTTTCGCACCAAACCAGTTCCCCCCTACAGGGTATTTGTATCATAAAAAAAGCGATCGCTCTTTTTTCTTCGCCATCACATCCCTCAGCCACCGTCTTTTTCACCTCTAAAATGCCAGTATTATTAATATAATAATGACGAATTACTACTAGGTATATTTCCTTGATTTGGCCCGGATTGAATCGCAAAAACACGTTAAAATTAACAATATTTTTATTGTTACTCTTCCTAGCCCTAGTTGTGGTGTTGCAATTTTCCCCAAAACAACCACAGTTAGTAGAACGCAAAAGCAATTATGCAATACATATTCAACAAAATTTTAATCAACCTAGTTTTTACCCAGTGACAAAAATTCCCTCTGCAAACCTTTATAAACCGATTGCAGACTGGGTAGGAAGATTAATTTTACCAACGAAACAGCAATTAGTAGATAATTTAGATTGGGTATGGCTGGAAGTACAACATGCACCACCCACCGCACAAAGTTTGGTAGGAAAGATTGTGCGTCTGGAATGGAAAAAAAATCAAGATTCACTAGCTTACCTTCAAGCTGTAACGCGAGATGTAAATTTTACTCCGGAAGTCATTCAAAGCCAAAAACAAGGAAATATTCATCCTTTTCGACTGAATGGAGTGCGTCAGGTAGGAAGTTTACGTTCTTTGGCTGGAGCAAATCCTCATGATGATACAATTGTTGCTTTAGATGCCCAAACAATTTATATAGAAAGTCCAGAACAACCACTTTTACAAATTGAACAAGAACCTGTTTTGGTGACTGGTAGATTTTATGGTTTGGTAAAAATCATCAAACCCCATCCGCCAACTTATTCATCAACTAAAAATCACACAAATAGTGATTATTTTTTGGTACAGCATTACAACCCTAATTCTCATCAGTTTGATGGAGTTTTAGAAACTATTCGCATTCCCCAACAAGTTATAGATACGCGAAATTTTCCTCCTTCAACTTTGCAGCAAATTGAAAAGTCACCTGCGGGTAATGAAGGCTGGTATATTTACGGTGCTAAAGATATCAATGATGTATTTACTGTGCAGGCGATCGCCCCTCGTTCTCTATTTCACATCCAACCCAATCAAAGCATTACTGGCAAACAATCAGCACTGAATTATATTCAAACTGGAAATTGGCAAAATACGGAAGAAAAAAAAGGTCAATTTAATACTCTTTTCTTAAACCCAGTCCCAACAAACAATTCATCCAATCAATTAATATCAAAATGGCAAGA
Source organism: Nostoc linckia z4 (assembly GCF_002608075.1). GTDB lineage: Bacteria > Cyanobacteriota > Cyanobacteriia > Cyanobacteriales > Nostocaceae > Nostoc > Nostoc linckia. The sequence goes on along the minus strand of NZ_LAHA01000005.1, from coordinate 61,275 downwards.
AGGGGACAAAGCAATCTTACTCCACTTATTCGGTGGAATTGGCGGACGTAAAGCTGAGACACTGGGAGTCCCTTACACTGTCACCGGACATTTTGCTTTTGGAATTGCAGAAGTTGTGCGAGATCAGTTTACTGACGAATTACGCTTCGAGACAAAATATCATCAAATTTATGCCCACAACCCCGATGGAATTATTGCTGCAACGCATACATGGGCTGATTATATGGGAAACTTACAACGCGGCTGGCTGGCAACCCGTCCGGTATCGGATATTCTGATAAAATTTGACCCTGTAACCCAAGATTATAATTTTGGTGGAGTCAAACTTTCGCCTTTAAATGAATTCCAGCAACAATTACAAGTCACAATGGCCCGTTATCGAGTCGGCGATGGTACTGGCGCTTCCATAGTATCACCTGCTACTTCTTGTATTCAAGATTCTAGTCAAGCGCTGTATGCAGCAATACTAGCCATTAAAAATCAAGTTGCTGCTAGTCCTCAAATTCAAACTTGGTTAAATGCCAATTCTAATCACCCGCAAACCTCAAGGTTTCAACAGTTAATCAAATTAGGTCAAGCTTTAGAAAAACAATTAACACCTTTGGGGATAGTCAGGGCTGATTGGCAGAGTCAAGCTAGTATACTCGCAGGTACGGGAATCGGCAAAACTAGTAGTTCGCCAAGTGAACTAGGCGGGGGAAAGGGTAAAGGGGAAAGGGGAAAGGTTTTAAATCCCTTACCTTCTACCCCTGCCCCTTTAAAGAAACCTGACCCAGCATTTTTGGATTGGCAGAGTACTGGGGAAGCATTTCAAGATAGGAGTATTTGGGCTGGTTTGACGACATGGCGAACAATTATGCCAAGACAAGCACAGGACGAACTTGCCGCAATATTTTTAAAACAAGGTGCCATAATGCAAGTATGGCGAACCAATCAAGTAGGCGGTTGGCAGGCTGACATTACACCCATTGCACCAACAGTGATTTTCGGACAAATTCAGATTCCCTTTACTAATATTTCACCGCTATCAATTCTTTTGAATCGTTTTTTATCATCATTAGTAATTCCCAGCCTCCAAGATTGGTTAATTGCCGGTTTACTACTGGTAATTTATGGTGCGATCGCCATACCTTTTGGTTGGAAATTTAACTTTTTACAAATACAAATTTGGTCTGCTAATTTGCTCGATCAAAGCTTGTTGGTATTGCGTTGCTTATTCACACCTGCAATTTTAGAAGAATTAATTTTTCGAGTTTTTCTGCTGCCTCATCCCACAGAAATCATCAGTTGGTTTAATTGGGTATTGTGGGGAATTTTCAGTTTATTATTGTTTGTTGTTTATCATCCATTGAATGCTAAAACCTTTTTTAGAAAGGGATTATCTACATTTTTTAATTTAGTGTTTCTCAGTTTAGCTGCATTATTAGGAATTATATGTACACTTGCCTATGCCCTTACAGGTTCCTTGTGGGTGATAGTTTTAATTCACTGGGTTGTGGTAGTGGTTTGGTTAATTGTTTTTGGAGGGATGGAAAAATTCACAGATTCATCCCATTAAGGCTAATACAGTTCAGATAAGACCAAAACACTTATAGAGACGCGGATAAATCGCATCTCGAAAACCCAAAAATTTTACTACTAGCCCTTAACTGAACCCTATTCAATACTTGTCGGTTAAGGGGGAAAGGGAAAGGGGAAAAGGGAAAGAAAAAACCTTTAACCCTTACCCTTTAACCCCTTCGGGGTTCGCCAGTCGCTCATGGGGGAAACCCCCAAGACCGCGCTGGCTCACCTTTTCCCCAAACCAAATTCCAGTTTAAAATCCTTAACCGAGCAGTATTAGAACCCTATTGCCATATTTTTGATTGTTTGTTCAAAATAAGATATGTACGTAAAAGTATTGAGTTGAGATTGGCGATCGCTCCTCAAATCCTTATCAAATAACAATCTCATTAAAGTGTAAGTGTAATCAATAGTACTGATTTTTTGTAAACGAGTGATTTAAATTACCCTAAAAATGGCAAAAACACATAAAAAAGCTGAATCTTGATTAATCGTTCAAAAATATGTATAGTTAACAAATACATACAATAATTGGGAGACTTCAATTACCCCGTGGTTCGGCAACGAGAGTTTGATAAAGACGAGGTTTTAGCAATCATCATGGATTTGTTCTGGCAGCGTGGTTATGCCAACACATCTATGAAAGACATTGTACAAGCTACAGGAATCCAGCCTGGAAGCTTATACGCCGCCTTTGGTGACAAAGAAAAGTTATTTCAGCAAGTATTCAAAAAATACACACAAGAATTCTTTCGGGCTTCCATGCCACGCCATTGTCCACCGTTGGAATGTATTCAGCAATGGTTCGATCTATTGGCAAAAGCAATGATCGGCGACTCAAAACAGAAGGGTTGTTTGATTATTAACACAGCAATAGAGCGGGAATCCCATTCACCAAGCACCATCGCCATTATTGAGGATCGTTTAGACGAAATTGAATCATTCTTTCGGCTCAATCTTGCTCAAGCAATTGAGGACGGAGATTTGCCGAAATCATTTGCCATAGATACCAACGCAAAAGCACTGCTGGGATTAGTTGTGGGTATGTTAGCTGTTGCACGAATCCGACGTGACGCTCAAACCCTTAACAGTATTGCAGCAGGAGCAAGGACACTAGTAGTTCGCCAAGTCAACTTAGCGGGGTAAAGGGGAAAGGGGAAAGCGGAAAGGGGAAAGGGAAAAGGGAAAAGGGGAAAGGCTAAAGGGAAAAGGGGAAAGGTAAAAGGGTAAGGGATTTAAAACCTTTCCTCCTTACCCTTTAAAGAGCCAAGCTTACTTGGCGTACTACTAGTGGTCTACCAATCCAAAAATGCCCTTGTGAGGCCTGGGCAAAGCGAAAGGGGTAAAGGTTAAGGGATTTAAAACCTTTCCCCTTTCCCCTTTCCCCTTTCCCCTTTCCCCTTTCCCCTTTCCCCCGCACTTTTCTCTGATCCCCGAAGGTAAGCCGACGTTTTTTCAGAAATTAATTTTACGATTTGGTGTTGACAATGATTTTGTTTCGTTTTATCTTGAATGAGTGTTCAAATTGAATGAGCGTTCAAAAATACGATTAACACTTCAGGAGTAAACCTTATGTCCAGCGTTGTTATACACGGCTTTCCAGTCAGTCCTTATGTCCGTTCTGCTCGTATTGTCTTAATCGAGAAAGGAATTGACTACCGCTTCAACGAAATCGGGTTTGATTATCTGAAGACAGACGAATATGCCAAGCTCAACCCATTTGGGAGAATGCCCGTATTGGAACATGGAGATTTCGTCTTGTACGAAACTCCAGCGATTTTAGGTTACGTTGATGAAGCTTTTGCAGGCCCATCTTTACAACCCACCGATGTCAAAGCACGCGCCCAAGTCCGGAAATGGATTGGTATTGCAGCAAATTATTTGTATACAGTCGGTGTGATGCAATTGTTTTTGCAACGAATTATGAGTCCAATTATGGGTGGTATACCTGATGAAGTTGTTGTTGCAGAGTCAGCAAACATCACTAGTCACCATCTAGATGTCCTCGAAAAAGAACTAGCAACATCATTTATCGTAGGCAATACATTGACCTTGGCTGATATCATAACTGGTTCAATGGTGTACTACGTCAATATGACCAAAGAAGGATCGGCACTGATTAAAGCCAGACCTAAAACAGCAGCATGGTTAGACAATCTCAGCCAGCGGCAAAGTTTTCAACAAACTCTAGCCGGACTGTTGGAAGGAAGGGCACAAGGTTAGATACAAATAGCAAGCGGATGTGCTTGCAAGTTACTGAAAAACTGGGTTTAAGAACTCAAAAAAATCAATTATTCCAGTTAAAGCATTGACGCTTCACAGTCAACAATAGCTACAACTGTTCATTCAAAAATTTTCCCAAAAGAATCTATTGCCCAGGAGGGTTTCAGCAATGCAGTTAGATGGAAAGCATGTAGTTGTGGTTGGTGGTAGTCAGGGCATTGGCTATGAGACTGCCCGATTGGCAAAACAATTGGGTGCAGAAGTCACAATTGCAGGTCGCTCATTAAGCAAATTAGAGGAAGCATCTGAGCGGCTAGGAAAAGTCTACACCGGTCTAGTAGACATCACTGATGAAGCCGCAGTAGAGCGTTTATTCACCACAACAGGGCCAGTTGACCACGTTTACATTTCAGCCGGTAGTTTTGTTGGTGGTAAAGTTCTTGATGGTTCTGTTGAACAATTTCGCCCTGCCATTGAAACCCGTGTTTGGGGAAGCGTTTATGTCATTCGAGCTGCTGTGCCAAAAATGCTTTCTGGCGGCTCCATTACCCTCACCGGTGGATTATCCACAGACCGCCCAGTTCCTGGTGCTTGGGCAACTGCGGTGGGAACTGCTGCGGCTGAACAAATGTCTCGTGCTTTGGCCATTGAATTAACTCCCATTCGAGTCAATGCTGTTTCCCCTGGTTGGACTGATACTCCTATGTGGGATACAATTTTTGGCGAAGCTAAAGAACAAGCTTTTCAAGATGTTGCTTCTAAAATTCCCACTAGGCGATTAGCAACAGCCTCAGAAGTAGCTAGTGCTGTTATTTTTCTGATGACCAATCCGTCAATTACAGGCGAAGTAATTCACATTGATGGTGGTCATCGTTACGTGTAGTGGACTGACACAGCTAAAATATTGCAATAAAATTTCTTGTGGGATGGGTGTCCTCACCCGTCCGTGCGGGCAGGATGCCCACCCCACAAGAGTTTACTAATGTACTATTTTAGCCCGGTCACGCTAGTAGGTCTAAATTTACGGGGAAAGTCTGAGTTGAAGAGTTGGTAACTCTCATCTTCTTACTTGTCCTGCATTTTTTTCTAATTCACATTAGGCGTAATTTATTTTTTCTTGGAGAATAGGAAATAGGCAATAAAAAACAGGAGAAAATTAATTGCCTGTTGCCTTCATATGTAGACTATTTTTCCACGCAATCAAACTGGATACACAAATGCAGTATCGATTACTGGGACGAACGGGTTTATACGTCTCTGAAATCTGCCTTGGTACTATGACCTTCGGTGGTGCTGGCTTTTGGAAAGTTATCGGTCAGTTGGGTATTGATGCAGCCACAGAACTGGTCAAAACTGCTTTCGATAAAGGCGTGAATTTTTTTGACACAGCTGATGTTTATTCAGAGGGGCAGTCTGAAGTTATCTTAGGAAAAACACTTGTAAAATTGGGATTGCCTCGCGAAGAAGTGGTGATTGCCACAAAGGTACGCGAGCGATTAGGAAATACCCCAAATCAAGTTGGATTATCTCGCCATCATATTCTCACTGGAATCGATCGCAGTTTAAAACGTCTCCAAGTAGAATACATTGACCTTTACCAAGTTCATGGCTTCGATCCACTAACCCCCATTGAGGAAACTTTAAGTACTCTCAATGATGTCATTGCCTCTGGTAAAGTCCGCTATATTGGATTGTGTAACTTTTCTGCTTGGCAGATTATGAAAGCATTGGCGATCGCAGACAAATATCACTGGCATCGCTTCGAGTCAGTACAAGCATACTATTCTCTAGCTGGTCGCGATTTGGAACGGGAAATTATTCCCCTAGCTCAAGACCAACACTTGAGTATCTTACCTTGGAGTCCTTTAGCTGGTGGTTTATTAAGCGGTAAATTTCAACGCCATCAAGACAACCCCGCAGGTGCAAGACGCACTACCTTTGACTTTCCTCCCGTTGATTTAGAAAGAACATACAACATTATCGATGTTTTGCAACCCATCGCCCAAAGCCATAATTGTTCCATTGCTCGAATCTCTCTAGCATGGCTACTCAGCCGTAGCCATGTCACAAGTATCATCATCGGTGCGAAATCTGTAGAACAATTACGTGATAACCTAATGGCTGCTGAGTTAATACTTACAGATGACGAACTTGCTGCCATTGATAAAGTTAGTCATTTACCGGTGGAGTATCCCCAATGGATGCTAAACTACCAAACTCAAGAGCGATCGCCTGGAGGAAGTCGCCCAGCTTCATGATTAATACCAATTTCACAGAAGTACACACGCCTAAGCCATTGTAATATCTGGCTTTTTGACAGCAATTTTCAGGTAATTGAAGAAGGCAGAAGGCAGAAGGCAGAGGGCAGAAGGATCAAGTCAGAAGGGGATTCAAACCCCTCCTGACTTGGAGCCACTGAACTCTTGTTCAGTGGGGGTCTTAAACCGCAAGTTCGCTCCGGTCACGGGCAGAGGACAGGAAGCAGAATTCCATAAAAGCCTTCTGCCTCCTGCCCTCTGCCTTTCCCGATAAACCACGTTGTAAGGGCGAATGGTTGTTCGCCCCTACCGGGGATTGTGGTTCAAATAGATGAAAACTGCTGTAATGCATAAATTTTGAATTGGTATAATTCCCAATACTTGTCGGGTTTTGGGGAAAAGGGAAAGAAAAAACCTTTACCCTTTAACCTTTACCCTTTAACCCCTTCGGGGTGACGCTCCTTCGTCGCTAACGCTGACGCTAACGCCAGTCGCTCATGGGGGAAACCCCCAAGACCGCGCTGGCTCACCTTTACCCAAAACCAAATTCCGAGTTGAAAATGCACAAAGCCAGCAGTATTGGTATAAGTCCTGTTTACCATAAGGAGTTTTGATATGGATCGACCTCAACTTTACGGTTGGGCATTTAGCAACTATGTTCGTGCTGTGCGAATTTTGTTACTGGAGAAGAAGGTTGATTATCATTTTGAAACAGTAACATTTCAAGATTTGACAGTAGATGACTTTACTCGCCTACATCCGTTTCGCAGAGTCCCGGTATTAGTCCACGATCGCAAAATTATTTACGAGAGCCAAGCAATTTTGCACTACATCGATGAGTCATTCGATGGAGACTCGTTTCAACCCAAAACGCCTTTAGAACGCGCACGAATGCACCAATGGATGAGCGTCACAGTTAGTTATATTCAACCAATTGCCATCGGACAAATTTTTGTGCAGCGTGTTTACATTCCTGAAAACGGCGGACAAGCTGATGAAGGCATAATTAAGCGTGGTGTAACTGCCATCGCGTCTCATCTTGATGTGTTAGAAACAGCTCTCACCCAAACTTATTTGGTTAGTGATTCCATTACTCTGGCAGATATTTTTATGGCACCCGTTCTTTTATCAATGAAGCTAGCCCCAGAGGGAGAAGAACTCATTAACAGCCGTCCGCAGTTAAAAACTTGGCTACATCACTTGACAAAGCGCCCAAGCTTCCTGGAAACCATCGTACCTGTGCCTAAATTTGGACTACAATTAGTCGCCTAATTTACCAATTTGCATTCGCAAAACCTAATTCCCCACTCCCCAATCATGAACCTGAAAATCTTGGCCCTAGCGTTGGCAACTTTAATCGGCATATCTGCAAAGACAATCGCCCAGACTCTAAATCGTGCTGCTCCTCTGGAATTTCAAGGTCGTTATCTTGTTTCCATATCGGATGCAGATATGCTTGCTTCTGCTTACGTCGATGGTAAACTAGGGCCTCGTGAGGGGCGCGATGCCATTAGTGTAATTCCTTTGGCAGGGAAACATATCCGAGATTTACGCGCTTACGAAGCTGAGGCGAGTAATTCGGTTGCTGGGCCACCAGGGGCAGTGGCGGTTACACCTGATGGTCGTTATGCATTGGTGGTTGAAACCCTAGAACAAAGACCCGAAGGCGATTGGCAAAAGCAAACCTTTGCCGATCTCAAGCATGGCAAGCGCTTGTTATTGTTTGACTTGAGTAATCCGACTCGACCAACTCAAGTGCAAGAAGTAGCGATCGCTGAGCGTCCTACATCCGTTAGCATCAATGGTGATGGTTCCCTTGTTTCAGTTACTTTTCATCCCAAAGGAGCTGGGGTAAAAACTCCTATAGCATTAATTCCTTTAACCAACGGCAGACTAGGACAACCAATTTATCCTCCGGTATCCTCCTTGCCGCCAGGACAGGAACTAATCCATACAACTTGGCATCCCACTCAAAATACATTAGCACTGGTTAATACAAATGCTGCTGAAATCTCTTTCGCCAAGGTTGTGACTAAGGATGGTAATCTTGGGCTTGAGTCCTGGGGAAATATAGTCAAAATAGAAAAGGCTCCTTACATTGCACGATTCACACCAGATGGCCGACATTTGATTGTGAATAATCTGTTTTGGGGAGCAGATGTGCAAGGAACTTGGAATGAAGCCCCACGTGGTAGTGTGGTGAGTATTCGCTTAGAAGCCGGCACACAAACCGATGGTTCCCCCCGCCATGCTTTAGTGTCACGAGCCATGACAAGTGTCAGTCCAGAAGGATTGACAGTTAGCCCCAATGGTCGATATGTAGTGACTACAAATTTAGAGCGAAGTTACTTACCATATAATGACAATCGCATCACTTGGTTCTCATCACTGACATTGATGACCCTAGATCCCCAAACCGGACAACTCAACCGAGTAGCAGATTATCCTTTTGATGGCATTTTACCCGAAGCTGCTGCCTTTGATGCCTCTAGCCAATATCTCGCAGTTGTGAACTATGACCATTTCGACGATCGCATTAAAGGCGGTTCCATAGATTTCTGGCGAATTGCTAGCGACCCGCTAAATCCCCAACCGCAGTTAGTACAAACTCGTTATTCTATCCCAGTCACCCGTGGCGCACATTCAATGGTACTAGTTCCTTAAACCTCAGGCAAGTCAGACCAATTCAAAATATACGACCCCTATTTAATTTGCGAAGAAAATTCCCTACCCTTTAATCTTCTATAAACCTCTTGCCTATTGCCTTTTGCCTCTTGTCTACCCACATAGATATGTTTATAAATCAAATCGGACTCCTATAGTCAACCGTCAACAACCAACACAAAAATATATCCTTTCTTAAATTTGCAAGAGCTTATTAGATATGTTTTTCTTGAGGATAAACTCTTGTTAACCTCTCACTTATAGTTTTTGAAAACTTATGAAAGGATTAATTAATATTTATATGTCAGGAATTATTAAAAAATTCTTAACCTGTTACGCAAGAAATATGCATAAAATCTTAAACATTATCTGATAACTTTTAGATGTTTAGGATATCAGGGTTGCTGTATGTCAGCAAGAGAGTTTCTCAAATCTAAATTTAATTCGCTTTACCCCCATCTGAATGAAAGATCGATACGCCTCTGGGCTGCCGCAGAAGCTATTGCATTAGGCAGAGGTGGAATTACACAAGTTTCTCAAGCCACAGGTCTCTCACCAAAAACAATTCGAGTGGGAATTCGCGAACTAGAAATTAAGCCAGATACTCAAATTAAAAACACCGAATTGACAGAGAAAATTAGATGTAAGGGAGGCGGTAGAAAACGTCTGCTAGAAATTGACCAAACCTTAATTCCAGACCTAGAAGGATTAATCCAACCGTTAAATTGTGGATATTCAGAATCGCCTCTACGTTGGACTTCTGAAAGCACCACCAAAATAGCTGAAAAGTTGCGAATCAAGGGTCATGTCATCAGCCCAAGAAAAGTAGCTTCTTTATTGTCTGAACTTGGCTACAGGCTACAAAATAACCGTAAAACCAAAGAAGGAGACTCCCCTTACCACCGGGACTTTCAATTTCAACATATTCATCACCAAGTACGAAATTTCCAAGCCCGCGGTCAAGTTATAGTTTCACTTGACATCAAGAAAAAAGAAACGATCAAATACAAGAGCGATGTACAAGCGTGGCAATCTCAAAAACAATTTTTCAAGGAATCAACTGATTATTTCACCCAGCCAGAACTTTTAAATTTTGTTCCATACGAAGCTTATAGCTTAACTACAAACCATGAGTGGGTAAATGTGGGAATTAATCACGATACCGCAGAGGTAGCGGTTGAATCAATTCATCGCTGGTGGCAAGATATGGGCAAAAAAATGTACAAAAATGCCACAGAATTGTTGATTATAGCAGACTGTAGTGAAGCGGATGAGTATTGTTTGCAATTATGGAAAACCCAACTCCAAACACTTGCTGATACATTTAGACTTATCATCGACGTTGCACATTTTCCTCCTGGTACAAGTAAATGGAACAACATAGAACATCGGATGTCTTGCCTGATTACGGAAAATTGGAAAGGTCAACCACTAACCATTAAAGAAGTCATAATTAATCTTATCGGTACTCCTACTACCAATGGAAATAACTCCCACATAGACGCTGGCGTGACTGAGAAAGAATTGTCAACAGTCTTGGTAGAAAAACCCAAATTCTATAGTGACTGGAACTACAGATTTGTGCCTCAAAATTTTTTGGACTTCTCCTCTTCTTTGAAAAGGAGTAGCACACTCTTGGAGATAGACAAGGAATAAAAATTATCTAGGAGTAAATTAGTTATAGTTGCATGAATTGTTCTGATTGATACATAACTAGTCATGCAACTTTAGCACATATCCGAACAAAAGACGCAAATTCAATATTGCAGGATAATTTTGGCATTTGCATCAACAATAATCCTTGTGTTTTGGCATCAGACTCAACCATAGCAATTCTATGGGAGTTCCAATAAAAAAAATATTCCATTGATATTGTTGACAGTTGACAGTTCACAGTCAACTGTCAACAATCAACAGCCTCCATGCAAGATTTCATTTTCTGATTTAGGTAGAACTTACGCAACGCCGATATTCTAAAAAGAACAAAAATCAGTTCGTAGTAAGGACTTTAGTCCTTTTTTGAGAACTTTAGTTCTCACTACAAACCTTTAATTATTTACCCTGTTCTACTTACGCTATCGCTCGTAATGACGAAATTACGTTATTTTTTGCGTAAGTCCTGACTTCAACAGTCAATGCTATTTTTGACAATTCCAACCAAATAAGAATCCACTGATATTTCTATAAATCCCTAATCTGTCATCTTTTGCAAAAGCTAACGAGTTTTTCAAATAAGTAACTTATTTCTGCGCGATTAATAATGGCTAAATCTTACTTGAACAGTCGTTTTAGTTATGTTATTGTATTTTCGTAAAGATTAATTTCACAATAGTAAACAATGCTAAACAAGAGTTAAGCCAAAATTACATGGTTAGCATTGGCTACTACTGTTCTTGATTTAAGTTTTTTCAGCAAAATAGCTCAATTCCGTGACAGCAGTTGTGAATTTTGTAGTGCTGTAGAGTTAATAATTTTCAATTATTAGGTCTTCTGAGGCAATACCTGTAGGTATCGCTGCAAGACTACTGAATTTATCTGCATTCAGTGGAATTTGAGTCAGGTAGTTCTTGTCTGTTTCTATCAAAGCTTACGCATTCAAAGCTTACTGGCTTCAATGCGTTGATTCTCATAATTTCCAACCACGACCTATAAAAGCTAGAAGGCAAAAATGGCAAGAAAATTCAATGTCGGAACTCAAGAAAATGATTCTATCCTGCTGATAGCGTCAGAAGATAACAATACTGTTGTTGCCTTGGCCGGTGATGACTTAATCTTTACTGGATTAGGGAATGACTTTATTAATGCAGGTAGTGGCAATGATGTTGTTAGTTCTGGTGATGGAAACGACGTTATCGACGCAGGCGACGGAGATGACATCATTGATGGACAAGAAGGTAATGATTTTATAAATGCTGGAGCCGGAGACGATTTGATTGAAGGTGGACTTGGCAACGATATCATCAGATCTGGAACTGGTAACAACAATATCAATGGTGGTTCTGGCGACGACATTATTTATCTTGCAGGTGAATCAAACACAGTTTTTGCCGAAGCCGGTAATGACAAAATCTTTGGTGATAGTAGTGTAGATGTCATTGATGCAGGTGACGGTGACGACATTGCTTTTGGTGGTGCTGGAGATGACTTTTTAAGTGGTGAAGGTGGTAGCGATCGCCTTAATGGTGGACTTGGTAACGACTTAATAGAAGGCGGAAGCGGAAATGATGAGCTTTCTGGAGATGTCGGTAACGATGTAATTTATGGAAATGATGGCACAGATTTCTTGAATGGTGATGCGGGGAACGATGTCCTCAATGGCGGTCAAGGAAATGACCTGCTGACTGGTGGTACAGACAATGATACTTTAATTGGTGGTGATGGTAACGATGAACTGCAAGGCGGTAGTGGTAGCGATACATTAATTGGTGTCAATACCGATACTAATTCAACCTTTGGAAAAGGCGATATTGATATTCTCACAGGGGGTCTCAGCGCCGATACTTTTGTTTTGGGTGACAAAAACACTGTTTACTACAGCGATGGTCAGCCAGGATCTTTTGGATTTGGAGATTATGCAGTTATCAAAGATTTTGAATCTGGAGTTGATACTATCCAACTGAAAGGTTCAGCATCAAATTACTCATTAATTGCATCTTTTGGAGATTTGCCAAGTGGAACAGCCATATACTATTTTGATAGTTCAAACATTCTGAGTGAATTGATTGGTGTAATTGAAGGACAACCAGTAAGTAATTTCAATCTGAATAATACCAGCCAGTTCTCCTTTGTAAATGATTCATCCACAAACATATTCATTGAAAATGCTGGCTTTGAAGAACCAGAATTGGAAGATGGAAGCTTTAATATTGCAGATGTACCTGGTTGGGTAGTTTACGACCCCAACGGCTACATACCTGAAAATCCCAATGGAATCGAGACTTCCAATTATGATGTATTAGATCCCAACACTGAATACTTCATTAATGAAGCACCAGAAGGTGAAAACGTTGCCGATCTTTATGTAGTTCAACCACCTGGAAGTGGTGGTGTTTTAGGTCTATTCCAAGAACTTGATACTGTTTTAACAGCCAATACCGAATATACCCTACAGGTAGAAGTAGGTAATATCGGAGGTATCTACATCGGAATTGACTTGAGTGGCTTCCCTGGCTATCGTGTGGAACTACTAGCAGGGGATACAGTGATTGCAGCAGACAATAACAGCGTATTCATTGCAGATAAAACCTTTGAAACCTCCACAGTCAAATTCACTGCTACCGAATCAAACCCCTATTTAGGACAGAATTTAGGCATCCGATTGATCAATCTCATAGAAGGGCCGGGATTGGTAGTTAATTTTGATGATGTTCGTTTGACTGCACAAACGCTACCAGAGATATCTGCATCAAATACCTAGTAGTCTGTCAACCCAAAAATGCTGGGTGAGGGTTGGGGAAAGGGGAAAGGGAAAAGGGTAAGGGGTAAAAAACATGAGTCCTTTTCCTTTAAAGACCCAAGTTGCCTTGGCATACTACTAGTTTTTCTCAAACTGATATCATGTCCGGCTAATTACTTGTGATTCAAATCTCTTGGCATTTTAGCGTCAGTCTTCACGATGGTTACTGGACTTGATATTAAACATCTTTTTCATATATGTGCATTCACTCTTAAGTGAATTCCTGAATCTGACTTTTTTCCAACAACACCAACAACAATCTACAAGAGGTAAAAGCAAAAATGGCCAGCTTATTTATTACCGGAACTGAAGGAGACGACTTTATCATTCAGATCGCCTCACAGGACGATATCACTGTTAATGCCCTTGGAGGTAATGACATCATCTCTACTGGAAGCGGTAACGACTTGATTTATGCAGGTAGTGGGGATGACATTATTCCCACCAGAGAAGGCGACGATACTATTTATGCAGGTGATGGTAACGATTTGGTTCCCGGCCAAGAAGGTAATGATTTTATCGATGGTGGTGCGGGTAACGACCTTCTTGGAGGCGGCCCTGGCAACGATGTAATTATATCTGGTACTGGCAACGATACTATCATCGGTGGTGCAGGTAACGACACTATTTATCTTGCAGGTGAAGTGAACGTAGTCTTTGCCGAGGGTGACAATGACATTATCTATGGTGGCGATGGCGTTGACTTAGTTGATGCTGGTGACGGTAATGATAGTGTCTTTGCTGGTGCTGGCGATGACTTTTTCACCGGTGAAGGTGGTAACGACATACTCAATGGTCAGCTTGGTAACGATACCGTAGTTGGTGGTAGAGGAGATGACCGACTGTTTGGTGATGTCGGTAATGACATACTCTTTGGAAATGATGGCGTAGACTTGTTAAATGGTGGCGCTGGAAATGACTCCTTAGATGCTGGTGCAGGAGCAGATAGACTGATTGGTGTCAACACTACTTCTGGATTTGGCAAAGGTGAAATTGACGTTCTCACAGGTGGCCAAGGAGCAGACACCTTTGTTTTAGGTGATAAGAATGCTGTGTACTACAACGACGGTAATAAATCTTCTGTAGGAAATCAAGATTACGCTTTGATCAAAGACTTCCAATTAGGTGTCGATCGCATCGAACTCAAAGGCCCTGCATCCAATTATTTATTGATTCAATCTACTGGTAGCGTTCCCAATGGCACATCTATATTCTTTACTGGTGGTTCCAACATTCTTCCCGAACTCATTGGCGTAATTGAAGGACAAGTAGCTACAACTTTAAATCTCAATAATACCAATCAGTTTTCATTTGTTTAAGGTCAGTTCAATTGATTGAAAGGCTAAAATTTTAGTTTCTAGGCAATCTGTGTTTGTGATGTTAATAGTTGTGGTACTTCATCGTATCACAACTCTTCATCAAACTATAGCGATTCCCAGTTAAGTGAGGTAGAGATAATATTTTTAAAGTTTATTTCGCCCACAAAAAGCCAGATTTTAGACCAATATTCATCACCTGGTCATACAAAATTGATGCTCAATTCTTTTTTATGAAAAACGTAACTATTATTGTTGCGTTCTATGTGAGTAGCTACCAAATCATTGCTTTCATTAAAATTGTTACAACACTTTACAAAAATTATGAATAGCTCTATCCTAGAAACAACACTGAATTTAGAAACTTGCGATATTCAAAAAGCAGTTAAAATTCTTGGTTTAGAAATTTCCGAACAAGAATTGGATGAACTCAAATCTGGCAATAATATTTCACTGACAAGCAGAGATTTAAGTGAAATTGGCTCAGTATTCATCCTTGCAGAAGCAATTTTAAGAACCAAAGTAATTAAAGTTAAAAATGTTACCTTTGATGATTTAGAAAAGGTAACAGAAGACTTTTCACAACACTCAGGAATTCCAATTTATTGCTGGGACTCTGAAACTAGTGGTAAGTGCTGTCTTTTACTAACTCTAGTAGATGGGAAACCTAACATCCGATTATCAAAGGGGAGGTCAAATTGATACCTGTAAAGTTATCTGCTTTGGGAATTTATTTACCAACTCAAGTGATGACAAATCACGATCTAGCTAAAATTGTGGATACATCTGATGAGTGGATTCGTACAAGAACCGGGATAATTGAGCGGCGAATTGCGTCTAGTGAAGAAAGCACATCAACTTTAGCAACAGCCGCAGCAAAACAATTATTGGACAAACGCGGTATCGATTCACTGGAAATAGAAATGATTCTAGTGGCGACTATGATGCCTGATATGCCATTTCCATCAGTTGCCTGTAGAGTGCAAGATAATATAGGGGCTTTTAATGCCTTTGCTTTCGATATATCTGCGGCCTGTTCTGGGTTTGTTTATGGTCTGGAAACAGCAGCTTCTTTTATCAAAGCCGGTGCAGTTCGTAATGCCTTGGTTATAGGTGCAGAAGTCCTTTCTAGATGTATAGATTGGCAAGATCGTTCTACATGTGTGTTGTTTGGAGATGGTGCAGGAGCAGCTTTATTAGAGTCAGGGGAAGAAAATTGTTTTCTTGGTTGTGTACTGCGTGCTGATGGTTCGGGTGAGGATTTGTTGTATATGCCTGGTGGCGGAACTAAACAGCCGACTTCAATTCAAACTGTGGAAAACAGGCAACATTTTTTGAAAATGAATGGCCCAGAACTATTTCAAGCAGTAGTACCTATAGTGTGCGAAACCATCAGCGATGCTTGCAATAAAGCTGAGATTTCCATAGAAGATGTGGAGTTGATTATTCCCCATCAAGCTAACATCCATATTATTGAAGAAGTAGCTGTGTATTTGGGAATTCCATTTGAGCGTTTTATGTGCAATCTTCACAAATATGGAAATACCTCTGCGGCTTCAATTCCACTTGCTTTATATGATGCTGTGGAACAAGGAAAAATTGTTGCAGGCGATTATGTGATGGTGGTGGGGTTTGGAGCAGGACTAACTTGTGGAGCGAGTTTAATTCGCTGGGATAAATCCTTTGTTTGTTAGAGAATCGTTGAGATATTACAAAATGGATATGTTTGTAGAAGACAAAGTTTGTGCGTCTTCTGTTCAGTCAGCAATTCAAGTTAAGACCGGAATAGATATTATTTCGCTCAAAGATATCAAAGATGTAGTAGATGCACCAATAGGAGTCTGGCTGACAGAGCGGGAATGGAAAGACGTTTTAGGTCTTGGCAATGCAAATCATCGGCTGCAAAGATTAGCAGGAAAATTCGCTTGTAAAGAAGCAATTATTAAGGTTTTGCAAGCTGGTATGAGTCAAATAGAATTGGTTGATATAGAAATATTGCATGATAATTCGGGAAAACCAATTGTTTATTTGCATCAAACTGCTCTGGAATTTTGGGAAAAAATTTCAGCTACTCAATTGGATGTCAGCATTAGCCATGACAACAATTTTGCAATAGCGATCGCTATTGCTATCTGTTTAAAAAATTGAAAGTATAAATACTCAAAAAGGTGTTATAATATGTCCAGAATGGAAGCATTTGTTTTCCAAAATAAGCGTGGGCAAAACCTCGTAGGTGTTTTACATCACGGACAAGGAAATGAACCTCAACCTTGTTTAATTGTTTGTCACGGTTTTGCAGGTACTAAGATTGGTGGAAGTCGCCGTTTTGTAGAATTTGCCCGCTATGCAATCAAACATAATTTCTCAATATTCCGGTTTGATTTTGCAGGTTCAGGTGATAGTGACGGTGATTTAGTAGACCTGACTTTAGACAGAGAATTAGAAGATTTAGAAGCTGCAATTGATTTAGTTACCACAATCGATGGTATTGATAAAAATGCCATTGGATTAGTAGGACATTGCTTAGGTGCAGTCACAGTTATCCGAGAAAGTGCCAAAAATTCAAAAATATATAAAACCGTCGCATGGGCACCGTTTACTGATTTAGCCGGCACTGTAATGCGACTGATAGGTGAAGATTCATTTTCTGTTTTAGAAGATGGTGATGAAGCAGAATTTATCTACCACGGAGAACTGATGAAATGCGGCCCAGCAATTATCACCGAATCTTCTGAACTTGATATGTTCAAAGAAATTGAACAAATCCATCAACCTTTGTTAATTATTCATGGAACCGAAGATGCAACAGTTCCTTTACAAGAAGTTAAGCAATTAGTAGAACAAGTGCAAATAACTTCTCCAAATCCACCCAAATTACAAATAATAGAAGGAGCGCATCATTCTTTTCCATTCCATCAAGAAGAATTGTTTGAGCTAACAATCGATTGGTTTTCTAAATAAGTCATTAGCTATGAAGAATGATTTATTTACGACATAAAAATGACAATAGCTCATCCGAAAATTAAACATCTAAACATCAAAGGAGAAAAATATGGTTGCTATCAATGAAAAACCCACTCAAGTACAAGCAGTTTCTTTTGATGAATTTTGTCATGCTGTCGCTCAAAGATTAAACATAGATGTAAATAAACTTCGTCCAGATGCTTATTGGGTAGACGATGTGGGAATATCTTCTGTAGATATTGTCAAAATTGTGATGCTAATACGTCAAAAATTTCATGTGAAAATATCCACAACTCAAGCAGGAAGAATCAAAACTGTAGAAAATGCTTATCAATTATTGGAATCAGGATTAAATAATAAATAGCGTCAATTGAATCTTTGATAAGCAAATAATTTTGGATTTGAGGGTGAAAATTTATTCTCTGCTTATTTGTGAGATTTTATAGCGATTGATAGTTAAATTTTCAATCCCAAATCCAAAATTTTAAATTTCAAATGTGGCTACAGATATGGAGTATTATTTCAGCCATGAAAACATTAACAACAACTGATTATGCTTTAGTTTTTCCCGGACAAGGTTCGCAATATGTTGGAATGGGACTAGAGATTTTTAAAGAGTTTATTTCAGCAGAAAAAATTTATGAAATTGCCGAAGGAGTTAGCAATTTAGATATTCGCAATCTGTGTTTTTTTGGTGATGAAGAAAATTTGATGGAAACTTCCATCACTCAACCTTGCTTGCTAGCGACAAATATAGCATTGTACACTGTCTTTCAAGAGCATTTTTCCAAAAAACCAAAATTTATCTGCGGACATAGTGCTGGAGAATATTCTGCTTTGGTAGCTGCGGGAGTATTATCTTTTACAGATGCGATGAATTTGCTGCAAGTTAGGGGAGCTTTAATGTCAAAAACTAAAGAAGGTGGTATGGTGGCCTTCAAAGGAGTGACATTAGAGGAAGTAGAAAAAATATGCAAACAAAATGTCCAGCCTGGTGGTGTATTAGTTCCTGCTAATTTGAATTCACCAGAACAAATTGTCATATCTGGCGATACTGATTCTATAGAATCAGCTCTTATTTTTGCCTTTGACAATAATTTGAAAGCAATTCCTTTATCTGTTTCTGGGGCATTTCATTCTCCTTTAATGCACGAGGCTGCACAAGAGTTTGCTAACATAATTGCTAATTCTCAATTCCATGATGCTGATATACCCGTGATTTCAAATGTCACAGCAAAGCCAGTAATCAGTGGTTATAATTGGAGCCAGTTGTTAGAGCAACAAATTTATTCTGCTGTTCGTTGGGAAGCTTCAATTCGTTACATTCACGAAAAAGGAATTGATGTTTTTATTGAAGTCGGCCCTGGTAAAGTTTTATCAAAGTTAATCAAAAAAATTCTTCCGTCTGCTATCACTTTGAATGTCGAAAATATTCAATCTTTGCAGCAGACATTGGTGAAACTACAAGAAGTTTTTGACCTACAACTTGTGTAGTCTAGAAAATTTTGCCAAAAATCTAATCATTAGATTTCTTGCAAAAATTGATTTTTCATAGAGATAAAAGTCATTAGTCATTAGTCATTAGGAGTACTGACTATTGGCAGAGGAGTTATTATTCCCCTTGTCTTCCTTGTCTCCCTTGTCCCTTTGTCCCAATTAATGTAGAGGAAGATTAATGGTTCATGTATTAGTCACATTAACGCCTAATCCTCAAGCATCGGAAGCTGCTGAGAAGTATAAAAAACGGGCTGTAGCAATTCGTGATGAATATGGAGCAGAAGTAGTTTTACGTATGCAAACCAAAGAACGATTGCTAGGTTCTTTTGAGGAAGAATCTATCCGGATTTTAAAATTTCCTTCTGTTGAGCATGTACGCGGATGGCTAACAGATCCACGTTACTTGGAAGTTTTGCCATTTCGAGACCAAGCTTATCACAAAGTAACTATTACTGTTTTAGAAGATTTGTGATTTCCAAGGTAATCAAAAGACAAATATAGCAATTAAGTTAGATAAAAAGGAACAAGAAATATTAACAAGTGTTCTTTTTTTACTAACAATAATATGATTGCTATATTTCACAAATCATTTTGAATTGTTATCTTTCGTAAACAAAATTAGAGGTCAATCATGAGTTTACATACATATGCAGTTGTTGGTAGTGGTGCTACTGGTATTGCTGTAACTTACTACTTACGTCAACGTGGTTTTAATGTTGAATTAATTGAGCAAGATGATGCCATTGGCGGACGCATTCGCCCATTTCTCTTAGGAGAAAGACCAGTGCAATTGGGAGGAAAAAATATTGGGAGAACTTACCGCCTTTTTAGAGAGTTTACAGCAGCAATGGGTAACAATCCCTATGAATTTTTTGGGCTGAATTCTTCTCAAGTTCAGAATGATAAATTATTGACTTTAGATAATAGTCGCCGTGTTAAAGCTACTTTGGAATTTATGAGCCAAGGAACTCCCAGAGATATTTGGCGGTTTTGGAATGTTTGTGGAGCCGTGATGCGGAATATGCAAAATGGTCTTTTGGGCGGCCCTTACTTCAATGACCTTTGTAGACGCATGGGAGATCAACCTCTGAGTGAATACTTCAGTTCTAAATTTTGTCAGGTTGTGATGCGGCCTATGACTGTGAGGATGAATGGAGCAGAACCTGATGAAGCTTATGTTGGTAATTTGGGTAGTAATCTCCGCATGGTTCTTGATACTTACGACCAGTTAATTCATGGAATGCAACCTGTATTGGAGCAATTTGCTAAAACTGGGCCTGTGAGATTAAACAGCCGTGTAGAATCTTTAATTGTACGTGATGGACGTGTTGCGGGTTTGCGTTTACGGGATGCTTCTGGCGTGCAAGAAAAAGAGTATGCAGGTGTGATATTAGCAACTCCAGCGACAATTTCTTCTAAAATTGTTGCATCTCAAAATTCACAGTTGTCTCAAATTTTAGACACTGTTAACTACTATCCTGTAACTGTGGTTGTTGCGGAATACGCCCGCGATATTTTCTCGAAAAAAGTACGCGCTTTAGTGTTTAATGACACTTATCCTATTAGTAATGCTGGTGCTTATGGTATTAATGAGCGTAACGTAATTCGCTACACTTTTAGTGGTCGCACAGGTCGCCGTTATATGAAGGATGGAGCTACTCCTGAGGAATTGATTCGTTTAGCAGAGGAAGCTTTAAATCAATATATTCCGATTAGTGGTTCGGATCGCATCAAGTATGTTGCGAAATATCATCCAGTTGGGTTGTGTGCGTATACTAGCAATTACAATCAATTTGCTAATAATCTTAAAACTCAACTTTCTGAATTACCAGGGCTTTTCTTAACAGGTGATTATATGAAAGGAGCTTCTTTAGAAGCCTGTTTTGAAGCTGGTAAAGCTTGTGCTGACCAAGTAGTTCAAGCTGAGGAATTCCAAGTTTCACAAAAATCTGAATTGGCTGCTATTTAATAGGTAGTAGTTCAGCAAGTAGAGGATCGTAAATTCAGGGGGTGGTGTTTTAGGAACAGAAGCCCTCTTTTTTTATTGGGGATGGGGGACAAGGGGAATAATAAGTCTGGGACTTACGCAAAATTATGAAAAAACAAACCGCATAGACGCGGTAGCGGCTTCCCGCAGGGTAGGACGCATTCGCGCAGCGTCTCGTCAGAGAAGGACGCAAAGAAATAGAGTTTGAGAGAGTTTTTGCGGTACGTCCTAAACTCCTCTGTCAACGGTCAACGGTCATCAGTCAGCTTTAATATTATATTTGGAGATTTCCAAGAAATTAATTACCACTACTTGTGGGGTGGACATCTTGTCCGCCCTTGTCCACGGGCGGGCGAGACGCCCACCCCACAAGAAGTAGTTGATTATTTTTTTATTTGCAAGTTCCTTATTCTGCACGTAGTTAAATGTAGGTAAAATGCTGTAAGAGACGATCGCTGTGTTATGGTGGCTAGCCTAAATTAATGTCATTTACAGATAAACGCCGTCTGGGTTGGTTGTTGCAGCAATTTCAACTCAAGCCAGGTAAACCCGACATTTTCTCTGGATTACGTAGTCTTTTGATACTGGGCGTACCCATTGGAGTCGGAATTATTACTGGTCAAGGTGCTACGAGTGCCATCGCCACTATGGGTGCTTGGTTTGTTGGTATGGTAAATGTTGAGGGTACTTACCGCCAAAAAGCAACGGCGCTTGCAGCAGCAACCATTGGCATAACTGTGGTATTTTTAATTGCAAGTTTGGCTAGCGGTCATCTGTGGTTGACTATCCCGGTGACGTTTTTGGTAATATTTATCGCAGCTTTAGCCAGTCTCTACGGTAATGTGGCGGGGTCTGTGGGCTTGGTCACTTCTATTATGTTTGTCATCGCCCTTGCAAAATTTGCTTCATTCTCTAATTTATCCACTCTTATCCAGCAATGTGCTTTGTGTTTGGCTGGAGGAATATGGACTACTGTTTTATCTTCAGTGCTGTGGTTAGTACATCCTGATGCACCCGTCAAGGAGGTGGTTGCTAGGTGTTATGACTCGCTGAGTAAATTTGTAGATTTAGCAAGGGAGAGGGCATTAAATCCAGAGGATGTGCAAGAATGGACGCAACGATTTGTGCAAACCCAGGATATTGTCACTCAAGATTTGATATTTGCCCGTAGTGTCTGGACAGCGATGTGGACTAGGCAAAGGGGTGCTAATCTGCGGGGAAATTACTTTTTGGTGTTAATTGAGGATGCAAATCAAATTGTCAATTCTGTTGTTGCATTGAGTGAATTGTTAGCGATCGCATCCACAAACCAATTATATTTGCAACTGCAAACAGAAATTGAGTTAACAATGGAACAGTTGATAATTGCTGTGCAAATGTTATCACAAGCAATTACCAAAGAAAAGAAGTTAGTTCACCTGGGAGATTTAGACCGGACAGTGGAAGCACTGGAACACCACCGGCTAGTTATCCGCGCTCAACTGTTCAATGAAAACGCAAATATTCCAACAAATAAATATGCCGAGTTACTCAACCTCAACAAAATTACAATGAGTTTGATAAACTTGGCGCAGCAAATTCATACTGAAGCAGAAATTATTGCAGATTTCCAACAGGGAAAACAGCGCCCTATTACTCGAAATATTTCTTTGCCCACTCCACCAAATAATTCTACAATTATTGATACGCTGCGAAATAATTTCACTTTTGATTCAGTTTTGTTTCGTCATGCATTGCGTTTAGCGTTGATAACAACCTTTGCTCAATTCCTGGCTTCGGTATTGCAAATACCTAGAGGTTACTGGATAACCTTAACAGCTTTATTTGCACTCAAGCCCAACTTTGGTGGAACTTCCGAGACAACGGTGCAAAGAGTCATCGGTACTATTTTTGGTGGAATTATTGCGATAGCTGTGCTTTTATTAGTGAATAATCATTTGGCCATCGCCCTTTGTTTCTTATTGTTTGTGTTTACAGCAATGTCAGTGCGATCGCTAAGTTACAGTATATTTACGATACTGCTAACTCCCGCTATTATTTTATTACTCAACTTGATTAATGCAGGTGACTGGAAGATTGGAATATTGCGTATTGTTGATAGTTTAGTTGGTGGTGTGTTAGCACTGCTTGGCAGTTATTTGCTTTTTCCGCGTTGGGAACGAGAGCAACTTCCAGCACAATTAGAAAAGACAATTCGAGCAAATCTCGCTTACTTTCAGCAGGTAATAGCCAATTATCTCCATCCACAACGCAGTGCATCTACTGATTCTATTAATACGCTACGTCATCAAGCAGCATTAGAAAACGCCAACGCCAGCGCCGCAGCTCAAAGATTGTTCAGCGAACCTCGTCATGTCCAGGGAGAAATTGAACCTGTAATGACCTTGATGTTATATATTCGTGGCTTTTTCGGTTCAGTGACAACACTGGGGGAACACATGCGGGAATTTAGCGGCGAGTATCAATTTACTGAACTCAACCGCTTAACTGATACGATTATTCAAGTTTTGGAAAATTTAGCAGATGCGCTGCAACAAAGACAGCCACCCCAACAGTTACCACCACTCGATAGCTATCTCGAAGTGATTCAAAGCCAAATTCAACAACTGCATACTGCTCGATTATCAGAAATTGCCACAAATCCTAATATTTTGACTTCTCCCACATTACAAGCCGTTCGAGAACAAACTCCTTTATCCATAGAACTAGAGCGAATTGTTAATGAAGTTAAAGTTATACATTGTGTGATTGCGCGGATGCAAAATTGAGCAGGACTTAGGCAAAAATAACGTAATTTCGTTATTACGATTGATGCAACTCAATTGTGACTCGACGCAACTCAATTGTCAGGCGACGCAACTCAATTGTGACTCGACACAACTCAATTGTGACTCGACGCAACTCAATTGTGACTCGACGCAACTCAATTGTCAGGCGACGCAACTCAATTGTGACTCGACGCAACTCAATTGTCAGGCGACGCAACTCAATTGTCAGGCGACGCAACTCAATTGTGACTCGACGCAACTCAATTGTCAGGCGACGCAACTCAATTGTGAGTCAATAAACTAATATGCTTTGAATTTGCATAACTCCCCACCCCACCTTTGCTAACGCAAAACCTCCCAGGGAATTGAGGGGTGGGGTAAAACGGTTGTGGGACAAGCGTTTGAGCTTAAGTTTACACCAATGGCAGGATGCCCACCGCACAAGAGTTTTAATCTTAAGTAAGTCGGGGAGAATAAGCTAATCGTCATTCAAATTGCATCTCCGTGTCCCCACGTCTTTCTAACGAGTTGAGTTATGCAATTTAAAAGCGCATCAGCTTAAATTCCACCACAGGCGATATCACAGTTCGCTTTTGGGAATTTCTTCACGAAATTCTATAACTAATCGCATAGTTTCCACTACCAAATCGCGTAAATCACGATTGAGTGCTACAGTGCCTTGAGACCCAAACCAACGGTCAAAAATAGCAACATATCGGGGGTTACCGTTGATAAATCCTTGCATAAATTTGACTAGAGAATAGTTGACTGTATCCAAGAATTTCGAGTTATTTTCTGGTACCATGCAAGCGATACCTTCTTGCGAATAGGGGCGAGGGGGTACGATGGTAAAAGCATCTGGATTTTTTTGCTGTTGCAGCCATCCTTCTAAAATAATGCTATCGGATGAAAAAGCGTCAATAGTACCTTTTTGTAAAGCTGTGTATCCTTCTGCCCTAGTTTTAAAATACACCAGTTTGGCTTTTGGTTGTACGCGAGCGATCGCCTGTTCGTTTGTGGTTCCTGCTAACACGCCAATTCGTTTATCAATCAGGGATTCAGCAGAACCTAGATTACTTTCTTTGTTAACCAATAATTGGGTTCCGGTGACACCGTAGCTTACAGAAAAGTCTACTTTTTTATCTCGCTCCCATGTAAAACTACTAGCATCACATACAATATCAACTTGTTGATTAACTATTTTGGGAATCCGTTCAGAGGGACTAAGACCAACTAATTCCAGTTTAATTTTTTTTCGCAGGTTTTTTTCTAATTGCTCTTTAATCAGAGTTAGCATATCGACAGAATAGCCATTTAACTTTTTTTGACTATCCACATAGGCAAAAGGTAGCGCATCTCTACTAGTACCAGCAGTTAATACTCCCGTTCTGGCTACTTTTTCCATCACAGTCTCAGCAGCTACTACATGAGGCACGAGCATTGCAAACATGATACTTAAAATCGGAATAGCAATTTTTTTAGACATCAGCTTTTAGAGTAGGTTGTTGTTGCAGAAATCAAATCTAATTTATATGTTAAGTTCAAGAAGTTATCATTATCGAGTACATAATCAGGTTATCTAGTAATTATTCTTTACAGACTCCTTTGTTTTGCAGCTACATTATGTTAAAAATCCAAAATTTAAATAAGTCTTATAAATTGAGAAAAGTTTTACAAAATTTAAATCTCCATATTGATGCAGGGGAAATTTATGGCTTACTCGGTGCTAATGGAGCAGGTAAAACCACTACTATTAATATTATTTGTAATTTGTTAAAACCCGATAGCGGTAATGTTATAATTAACAATCAGCCTATTTCTCAAGCAACCAAAAAAATTATTGGCATTGCCCCCCAAGAAAATTTACTCTATAAAACTTTAACTTGTGAAGAAAATCTCAAGTTTTTTGCTGATATTTATGGTTTAGATCGAAAAACGCGCCAGCAACAAATAAAAGCAACTCTGGCGGCTGTAAATTTATTAGACAGAGCCAAAAGTCCGGTAGAAACTCTCAGTGGTGGAATGCAACGACGGTTGAATATTGCAGTGGCTTTGGTACATCAGCCGCAGTTGCTAATTCTTGATGAGCCGACTACTGGCTTAGATATTGAGGCGCGATATGAAATTTGGGAACTAATTCGACAATTGAAAAATCAGGGAGTAACGATTTTATTAACGACTCATTTATTAGATGAAGCTGAGCGTCTTTGTCAGAGAATTGGTATTTTAAAAGATGGTCAAATTTTGGCTGAAGGTAGTTTAGCACAATTACGCGCCTTAATTCCAACTTCTGAAATTGTAGTGGTGCAAACTCCAGAAGAAGAACTAGCGATCGCCCGCGCCCAAGAATACGGTTTTACACCGCGACGTTATGGTGATGAGTTAACTTTTTGGTTACCAGAACCACTAGAATTAAAAGAAATTATTTCTCGATTTGAAGGTATTCCTATTAATGCCATCGCACGTCAACCCGTGCGATTAGAACATATTTATATAGAACTCACATCAACCCCAACTAAGACAAAATGAAAGGGAATAGGGAAACATCGGTAGGAACAAACGGTTGTTTGCCCTTACATTATTTGTGGAGATGCCTATTGCCCATTCCCTGTAACAATATCAATTTGAGCTTTCACCACAGTAGAATCATCTGTGGGTTGGATGCGAAAACCTAGTTTTTCACAAACTTTTTGCATCCCATAATTATCAACCAAAATATCAGCAGTAATTGTATTTAGCTGTTCATCTCGACTAACTTGCAGTAACCTTTGTAATAACTCGGTTCCTATACCTTGGCATTGACAGCGATCGCTCACTACAATAGCAAATTCGGCTGCATTCGTACCATGTATTTTACTTAACCGACCAACTGCCAATATTTCCCGTGTCTGCGTTTGGGGATTTTGATATTCTACAACTAAGGCGATTTCGCGATCGTAATCAATAAAGCAGATACGTGTGAGTCGTTCGTGTGCTACTCTCGACTGGAGTTTAATTAAGTGAAAATATCGAAAATAAACGCTTTCCTGGGAGAGGGTGTTGTGAAATTGCACCATTAGCGGTTCATCTTCTGGACGGATGGGACGAATGGTAACAGCAGTGCCATCTTTCATCGTCCAGTTACTAATATATTGTGTAGGATAAGGTCGAATGGCTAACTTTGGCAGTTCGCTTTGTTTAACATTTGATTCGTGAAGAATAATTCGAGCATCCACAGCTATTAATTGTTCAGATGAAGCCAGCAACGGATTAATGTCGATTTCCTTAATCCAACGCTGTTCCACAACTAATTGACTAAATACCACCATTAATTGTTCAAGAGCAGCTAAATCAACACTTTTGCGCCCCCGGACTCCTTGAAGGGCCTTGTAAATTTGTGTTTGCTCCATCATCCGGCGTGCTAAAGTGGTATTCAGGGGTGGAAGTGCGATCGCCCGATCTTGAAAAACCTCAACGAGCTGTCCTCCTGCGCCAAACAGCAACACTGGCCCAAACTGTACATCCAAACTACTACCAATAATTAGTTCATAGCCAGTCATTTTGACCATTGGCTGCACCGTCACCCCCAAAAACAATCCTGTGGAGACGCGATTCATCGCATCTAAATAATCAGGGTCGTGTTGCAATTTCTCTCGTAAACACGATTCAATAGCGCGGTAGGCATGTCTTACAGCATCAGCATCTTTTAAATTTAATTGCACGCCACCAACATCAGTTTTATGAGTAATTACCTCAGAAAACAACTTTAAAACCACCGGATAACCAATTTTTTCTGCACATTGCACCGCTTCATCTTCATTTTTTGCAATGCAAGTGGTAACCACCGGAATTCCATAAGCTGCTAAAATTTGCTTGGATTCAAATTCTGTGAGAATAGTCCGTTGTGCCTGACGTGCTGTTTGGATAATTTTTTCTACACAGTTACGGTCTGGAATACCCGATCCAGAGTCGAATTCGGGCATTATGGGGGTTTCATAAATACCACGCAAATTATAACTAGACTGCCACATGTAACTAAACATCCGAGCCGCAGTATCAGGGTAAGGATATGTAGGGATATGGTGACGGTTGAGAATCATCTCACCTGCGGCGATGTCTGCTCCTCCCATCCAACTAGCAAGGATGGGTTTACTTGCTATCTTTGCGTAGGGTTTCAATTGTTCGGCGGTTTGGGTGGGGTCTGTCATTGCTTGGGGAGTCAGAATTACCAATAAGCCATCACTATTTGGATCTTTGGCAGCAATTTCTAAGGCTTTGGTATATCGTTGGGGGTCGGCATCGCCGAGAATATCAATAGGGTTACCGTGACTCCAATGTGTGGGTAGTATTTCATTCAAGGATGCGATAGTTTCTTGGGAAATTGGTGCAACTTCTCCACCAGCTGCAATTAAAGCATCAGTAGCCAAAACTCCAGGGCCGCCTGCATTAGTGACAATTGTCAGGCGTGGCCCTTGGGGACGGGGTTGTTTTGCTAGTACCTCCGCCATATCGAACAAGTCAGAGATGCTGTTGACACGCAACACCCCGCAACGCCGGAAAGCTGCATCCAGAACTTCATCACTACCTGTAAGTGCGCCAGTGTGGGAAGCTGCGGCTTTGGCGGCGGCGGCGGTGCGTCCTGCTTTAATGACAATAATCGGCTTAGTTAAAGCAACTTCCCGCGCTGCTGAAAGAAACGATCGCGCGTTTCCAATTGACTCCATGTAAATTACAATACTTTTTGTCTGCGGGTCATCACCAAGGTAGTAAATTAAATCTCCCCAACCTACATCCAGCATTGAACCAAGGGAAACAAAGGCGCTAAAACCAACGTTTTCCCGAAAACTCCAATCAAGGATAGCAGTGCAAAGCGCTCCACTTTGACTAATAAAGCCAACATTTCCAGGACGCGCCATCGTACTGGCAAAAGTCGCATTTAAACCCGTGCGCGGACTCATCACACCCAAGCAGTTGGGGCCAATAATCCGCATTTTGCCGCGATGTGCTTGCTCAAGTATTTGCTGTTCCAAGGCTACACCCTCTGCACCAGCTTCTTTAAAACCGGCACTAAGAATAATTGCACCTTTGACACCTGCATCTATGCATTGATTGATAATATTGGGGACTGTTGGTGCTGGTGTGGCGATAACTGCTAAATCAACTCGTTCCGGAACATCAAAGATAGTCGGGTAGGCTTTAATTCCCAGGATGCTGTGGCGCTTAGGATTTACAGGAAAAATTATTCCACCAAAAGGATTGCTAATTAAGTTCCATAACAGAGTGCGTCCAACACTATCAGCCTTTTCGCTAGCACCAATTACCGCAACACTTTTTGCAGCAAAGATAGCATCGAGAGGATTAACTTTCTCAGTTCCCAAAATATCATAGGCGTGTTCGATGGGTGACTGGATAGGCTTGTGCATGAGTTGGTGTTTCAGGTAAACGTTCAGGGAAATTTTAAAAAACTACGCTCAAATTTTCCTCTATAATTTGTGTAATTTTTTGTAAAGCGATCGCCACTCCAGTTTCGGCAATAGATGATAAACTCTGTCCTAATTCAAAGTTTACTCCTGGTACTTTGATCCACCAAGACCGCGGACAATAACCGTAGATTGCTTTAGTCAGAGCTAAAAGCGATGATGGATCCCCCAGATGTCCGGCGATAATATTGGAAAATGCGGGTGAAAGTGGTTCTACTTGAATTTCGGAACTTTGGGAAGCGAAACAAGCATCAATGAAGATTGCCAAATCAGCATAAGCTAAATTTTGGGCAAGTTCGGGGGTAAGTTGCTGCACAGCAAGAGATTGCACATTAGATAGATGCAACGCCTTAGCTACTCGTTGACCAATGCCATCATCACTACGCAACTCATTACCGTAACCAATAGCTATTACATTCCAATTCATAATTTTTAGCTTTCTAACACCAGTTTCAACTTAGGGAAAAAACTTGAAGAACTTGTGAGCAGATAGAGAAGCTTGGGAGTAATGCTCACAATTTCCTCAGATTCTTGACATATAACTAAAGCTGTGAAGCAACATTACAACTGATCGGTACTCTCTAGCAGACATTATGACTACACGCCATCGTCCATAGTCAAATTCTCTCCAGTGAATCTTTTGTTTGGAGGAAATGATGAGCATAAGTGACGGAAATAACTCAAAAAATCCCGAAAATACTCTGTTTTTTAGGTTAAAAGTCGGATTATGGCAGCAAACGGTGTCCGATTCGGCTATGGTTGGTGATGCTGCGATCGTGTCACCTCCCACGAAAGATTCATGCTCTACATACCCCACAGTACCTGGTATTACTTCCAAAAACTTCGAGCTATCTTCAACAGGCTTGACCCCCGAACAACGAAAAATTGCTCTAGTTCAATTGCAAAACTATGAGTCTAGGCAGAAAACTTACTTCCTTGGCTATCAAGTCAACCAAAGCTTGAACTACGAAGAAGACTTGAAGCCGTACCTCAACTACCACATTAATAATGTCGGCGACCCTTTCCAAAGCGGCAACTTTACTATCAACAGTAAGTTTATGGAACGTGCGGTATTAGATTATTACGCCTCCCTGTGGAATGCGCGTTGGCCTCACGATCCCAATGACCCAGAGTCTTACTGGGGTTATGTTTTAACGATGGGTTGTACGGAAGGTAACTTGTACGGTTTGTGGAACGGACGTGATTATTTAGCTGGTAAGTTCCTACTCAATGACCCTACCGTTGAACAAGAAGCTAGAAAGGCTAGTTTAGAAGGTCAGCCACGTTCAGTACCGCGCCGCCTCATCTATCAGCAGACACCCGTTTTAGAAAATAACCCAAACGCTCACACTCCAGTTGCATTTTATTCAGAGGACACGCACTACTCAATTATCAAAGCTATGCGCGTGATGGCTATTCAAAATTTTTACGAGATTGGGACTGAAAAATATCCCCAGGAAAATCCACTAGCACCAGGTCAACCTTGGCCAAAAGAGGTGCCATCTCAAGACGGTAACGATGGCCCTGGCTCGATTGATATTGAATCACTGTGCAAGCTTGTCGAGTTTTTTGCCGCCAAGGGATATCCTATTCTCGTGTGCTTTAACTACGGCACTACATTCAAAGGTGCTTATGACGATGTAGAAGCAGCAGGCAACGCTCTGCTTCCTATATTAAAAAAATATGGTCTTGACGAGCGCAAGGTGTATTACGATCCCGAAGATCCAACCAAGTATGATATTCGCAGTGGTTACTGGTTCCATGTAGATGCTGCGCTCGGTGCTGCCTATATGCCATTCATTGAAATGGCGTATAACATGGGCAAAATCTCGCAGCGTGGGCCGAATTTTGACTTTCGTCTGCCTTTTGTACACTCCATCGCTATGAGCGGACACAAGTGGATCGGCGCACCATTGCCATGCGGGATTTATATGACCAAGACAAAATATCAGCTGCGTCCACCCGACGATCCAGAATATATAGGTTCTCAGGATACTACATTTGCTGGCTCTCGCAACGGTTTCTCAGCCATACTTTTCTGGGACTATCTGGCAAAAAATTCTTACGAAGCCCAGGTTAATAAGGTGCTTTATACGGAGAATATAACTACCTATGCATACTTACAATTAAAGGCGCTCGAAAAGAAACTAGGCGAGGATTTGTGGGTGAGACACACGCCACTATCACTTACTATCCGCTTCAAACGTGCCAACGATCGCATTGTCTTTAAATATTCTCTATCGAGCGAGACGTTGTATGTCAAAGGTCATAAGCGCGAGTACTCGCATATTTTCATCATGGCGCACGTTACCACTACCCTCATTGATGAGCTGATCCAAGACCTCAGTCAGGCTGGTGCTTTTGGGAAGCAAGAAGAAGAAAAGCCAGAACTGGAAACTGATATTTACGTGACTCACAAGCCAAAGAAACTGATCCACGTTCCACATACTGGTCGTGGCTTTAAATAATACTGTATGAACCTGAGTCCTAACAAAATTTAACGTTACGCAAAAGATAACGAAAGTAGCGGTAATATATGAATTACCGCTACGCAAGAATAAGGTTTTCAGTCACATATTGCGTAATATCATGTCTGGCTAATTACTTGTCATTAAAATCTCTCCGCGTAAGAGCGTCCCCGTGTCTCCGTGTCAGTCTAAACAATAAGTCTTTAACCGGACATGATATGACCCTCTATTCACCAGCTGCATCTTAGCAAGGGCACGGTTGGGGAGGGGTCTTGTCTAGGTGTTGCATTCTTTTTGCAAATTGGTATTAGGAATTTAGTTGTGATAATTCAATTCTGATTTTTTCTAGCATTTCTTGATACATAGGATCTTGTAAACCGCTTCCGAAAACTCCACTTAAATATTGCTGTAAGAGGTATTCTGCTCTTTTATAATCTGCGATCGCTCTTTGTTTATTTCCTAAATCCCGATACATATTTCCTCTGAAAGAGTATGCCTCAGCAGAAGAAGAACTTTCACTAATTACTTGAGTCCAATCTGCAATTGCGTTGTACTTTTCGCCTAACTTTTCATAAGCCCTAGCCCTGTTCCAATATGCGGGACTGCTAAAACCGAATCTACCTCTATTTTGCCTAATCACTTCGCTATGGTCTGCTACTGCTGCTTGATAATTTCCAAGGTTATAGTAAGCATTGGCACGATGATAGTAGGCTTTTTCAGCTTTAGGATTTAACTGAATTGCTTTAGTAAAAGAAGAAACCGCAGCGAGTGAGTCTTTTTTGCAGTCTTCTTGAAAGTGCCCCATAGCTATAAAGTCGTCTATGGTATTCAGTTGTTTTGGCATAATCGTTTGGCATTCGGTAGAGACATTAGAAGTTGGTATTTGTGCAACTAATGGCAACGAAAAACCTAATAACAAAATAGATGATGCATAAACTAATAGAGAAGGTCTAGAAAAAGCAACTTTCATCATTATCAAATCCAGAATTATTTTCAGTTAAAGTAAAAATAGTGTTCACATATTGCATTGTTCACGAAAGTGCCTGCATCATGTCAACAATAATATTATAATATTATCAAAAGAACCTCAGGTAAGTTTAGATACTCGCGTGCAAACCGAGTTTGCGATCGCCCTGAGCAAATGCACCTTAAATCAGTATCTAAAAAACAAGCAATTGTAGCGTTCAAAAGTGTATGCTCGTTATCTGAAGCCTACACGCTGATAACTGTACTATCAATGGGTAGGGAAAAATCACGAGACCATTCATTCCAAGAACCAAAATAATTTTTAGCAGAAATTCCTGCTTGTTCTAAGGCTATTAATGTATTAGCGGCTCTGGAACCTTTAAAGCAGTAAATATATACAATAGACTCAGAAGTAATACCGATTGACTGACAAATTTCTTGGATTTCGGTTGGCGATCGAAATGTGGGAATCTCTGAATCAGAATTCATTAAACGATGCCATTCTAACCATACAGCATTAGGGATTCTACCTTTGCGGGGACAAAAATCAGGATTGTAGGGAGAAGAACTTAACCCAATCCATTCATCGCGATCGCGTACATCTAATTTAATAATTGCTGGATTGTCAATTGCTTGCAACATTTCGGCAGTAGTTACCATTATGTCAGCGTTGGGATGCAATCTAAATATACTGCTTTCACGCTTGGGGATTTCATCGGTAGTAGGTAATCCTGCCTTGAGCCATGCTTGATATCCTCCGTGTAAAATAGATACTTGAGGACAACCCAAATACTTTAGTAAAAAAGCTGCTCTACAAGATTGACCATAACCTTTATTAAGAGTATCTTCATAAATAATTAAATGTTCTGTACCAGATATTCCTACCCTGCTCATGATTTCTGCAAAATATTCTTGTAATTCCTTTAAACCTGCTGGGGAGGAATTCTCTAAAAGATATGTGAAAAAATCTCTAATATTTATCGATTGCGGAATATGAGCAATACCATAATTTTCTGGGCTTCGCGTATCGATGAGAACAGTTTTTAATGAATTTTCTGCTAATAGCGACGTGAGTTGTTGAGGAGAAATGAGGAGTTGTGTGTTCACGCTTTCATACTTCTGTCATTGTGCCAAGAGGCATTATCGCCTCCGGTAGATTTGCGTTTTGAAATGCAAATTACAGAAGAATGAAGGTTAAATGTTATCAGAGAACTTTTGAAATAAGAATTCAGAATTCAGAATACAGAATTCAGAATTCTGAAGTTATTATCGCCAAATTTCATTTACAATATTTCCATCTGTGGTAATTAATTGAATATGTAAAGGCATTTGACCTGCGGCATGAGTTGAACAACTCAAACAAGGGTCAAATGCTCTGATTCCTGCTTCAACTCGGTTTAAAATACCTTCAGGAATTTGGTAACCGTGAATAAAATAGCGGGCAATTTGCGCCACTGTGCGATTCATTGCCAGATTATTTTGACCTGTGGCAATTACTAAATTAACTTTTAGAAGTAAGCCATTTTCATCTACTTGGTAATGGTGAAATAATGTACCGCGTGGGGCTTCACTTACTCCCACAGCTTCTAATTGATTAATGCCAGCATTAGCCCGCAGTCGATTTGAGGCTTCGGCTACGCTCTGCCCAAGTAATAAATCTGGGTCATCCATTATTATTTCTATGCGTTCAATGCAAGCTAAAATTTCAATTAAGCGGGCATAATGATAGAAAAATGATGAGGTGACTGTGCCTTTACCTCTATCTCGAAATTCTCTCAATTCTGCATCAGCTAAGGGCGTACCAATATGACTGCAAATATTTAAACGTGCTAGCGGCCCTACTCGATAAATACCACTATCTAAACGACAATAGTCAGTTTGGTCGGGATAACCAAAAGGGCGATAATAAGGAGATTTTAAATAAGAATCTGTTTGAACTGCTTCACCAATAAATTCTTGATAATTAGTTGCATCGAGTTTATCGGCAATAATATTGCCAGCGCTATCTACAAAACGAATGTGTCCGTCGTAGTTTTCCCACAAACCTTCAGGAGTAACTAACCCCATAAACAAAGTCGGAAAATTACCGAAGGTTTGTATTTCTTTTTCATAATCTTGGAGTAAATTTTTAAATCTACCCAGTGCATCTAAGATGATGGGGCGTGCTTCTGGAATACGATTTTGAATATGGGTGCGTCCTTCCATCGATAAAGGTTCCCGGACACCACCAGGAACAGCCCATGATGGATGTATTTTTCGCCCTCCCAATTGTTCAATAATTTCCTGTCCAAATTGACGCAGGCGAATACCGCCTCGTGCTAGTTCTGGTTCGGCTGCAATTAAACCAAATACATTGCGCCCTTTAGGATCGCTATCCATTCCTAATAATAAATCTGGGGCGCTGAGGTGGAAGAAACTCAAAGCATGGGATTGGATAATTTGACCCAAATTCATTAAACGGCGCAGTTTTTCGGCTGCTTTAGGAATTGTAACAGCAAGAATGCGATCGCCAGCCTTTGCTGATGCTAATAAATGACTCACCGGACAAATTCCACAAATTCGCGCCGTAATTCCTGGCATTTCCCAAAGGGGACGACCTTCACAAAATTTCTCAAAACCCCGAAATTCTGTGACATGAAAACGAGCATCACTTACTTGTCCTGTATCGTCGAGATAAATACTAATTTTGGCATGTCCTTCGATGCGGCTAACTGGATCGATAATTACTTTTTTCATTACAATTTTGCTGTCTAGCTGAAATTGATTTAGGGGCTTTTAATTAAAAAAATATTCCATGATTGTTGACAACTTTAAATGCAATTATTCTGTTGTTTCATTGCCATGAAGGAAGCAATCTCAAAACTTTGCTATTGAAGAAGGCAGAAGGCAGGAGGCAGAGGGCAGAAGGGACAATTAAGAAGGGGATTCAGACCCCTCCTTAATTGGGGCCACAGCCAGTTCGTTTCAGTGGGGGTCTTAAACCCTTACTCCCTCCGGTCGTGGCAGAGTGCAGAAAACAGTATTCCTTCTGCCTCCTGCCTTCTGCCCTCTGCCTTTCTCGATAAACTACGGTTCCCAAGTTAGACAAGATTGAACTTCTGCTTCCTATCTTCTAATGATTAAATTTTTATCTGAAAATCGCTAGCTAAAATACGCATTAGTGGTTCTTCTAGCCAAGGCGACCAAAAAGCATAGCACACAAGATTTTCAGTATGTTTTTCTGATAATTTTCTCACTCTTTCCCTGAAAGGATCGTTGAAACTAACTGTCCATTTGTTCAGTTCGGCATTTTGGATATTGAACATTTCAACTCCAGCCACATCTTTAAACACAAGGAGCAAGTCTTTTTCATCATCAGTTTGAAAATGAACGTATAGCGTTCCATTAACTAATGATATTTCACCAATTTTGCCATCTACTAATTGAAAGCTTGCTAATGTTTCAGATAAAATTCTTTGCTTTTTTGAATTTGTTAAATCTGTGGTCATAATTAAATATTTCCTGATATATGGTTGAATTTAACCACTACATT
This sequence comes from Nostoc linckia z4, assembly GCF_002608075.1. Classification (GTDB taxonomy): domain Bacteria; phylum Cyanobacteriota; class Cyanobacteriia; order Cyanobacteriales; family Nostocaceae; genus Nostoc; species Nostoc linckia. Next base: position 25,154 of record NZ_LAHA01000005.1, on the reverse strand, counting down.
AACTAACTGTTATAAATTGCTTTGGCTTCTGGATATTCATCGCAATATTCTTCAAAAGCCGTTTTCATAACTTTTTGCGATCGCTGATGTGCTATTTCCGCTTGTAATTCTTCAATAACATCCCAAGCAGCAGCACATTCTTCTGAATGAATGCCTTTTTGAGCGCAAACAGCACGAGCTTTTTTAATTTCGTCTTGGAGTTGTTGTTCTAGCAGGATGGTGTGGGGCTGTTCCAGAAATTTACTATTAGCTAAAATATCCGCTAGAGAAATAATACCGACTAATTCACCTTGAATAACAGGCGCTCTTTGTAAGTTATGGTCAGCAAATAATCGTGCTACATATTCTAAGCCAAGGTCAGGATTGACAACAATACAAGGCTTAGTCATGATTTCATAAACACGTACCTTAGAGGGGTCTTTGCCATAAGCAATTACCTGATAAACAATATCACTTTCAGTAATAATGCCGTAAGCATCTTGTTCGTGGCGACGCTCTACAATCAGCGCTTTCCAATCTCTTGCTTTTAACAGTCTAACTGCTTCAGCCACCGTTGCTGAACTGCGAATCGTGGCAACATCTTTAGTCATAATATCAGATGCTTTCAACATCATGTTTTCTAAATTTTCCATGATACCTACACTAAAATATATAAGGTGAATTTTTCACCCAATTCAATATGATTTCTATAAAAGCTAAAAAAGTGAACCTTCTAGGTGTTTTGGTGATTTATGCGCTGTATTATGTAGTCGCATCCATTGAAAAGCAGTAATGTTTAGTAATAAACCGACAATCAATAAAAACACCATCAAGGCTATTTGATACCAAAGAACTGGCTGGACAAATAAATCTAAAATCAGATGTAATAAATTCATAATTGTGTAAAAAATGGTGACACCAAAATGAATCATTCGATAACGCTTGGAATCAGTAAAAGCAGTGGTAATAATTCCTAGCATTGGAATTGCAAAAAAGCCCAACATCAACCACATAATTCCAGAAATATCGTTGATGTTTTGAGCTTTTTGAGATTCGACAACAGATAAGCCGTGAAAAAGCGGCATTAAACCAAGTTGTGTATGAAACAGTGTTCCTAATAGAAATACTGTCCAAAGAGGGATGATTCTTTCTCGATAATTAACTGCCATAACATAATTTTGGGATTAAGGATTAGGAACTGGTGAGAACAAGTTTTCTCATTGAAGAAGAATACAGAATTCAGAATTCAGAATTCAGAATCAAGACGCTAAAGCGAACACTATCCGCCAGTTGTACAAAATACCAATTGAATTCTGACGACTGACTCCTGAATTCTGTTTGATAAGTAAGTCGGTGAAATAAAACCAAACTATGTAAAGAAAAGTAAATAAGGCTCAAACTCTTTCTCCCCCTGCTCCCTGCTCCCTGCCCCCTGCCTTATCCCAACAATAATTATTTACATCGGCCTACTTAATTTATTTTTTGGAGTTCCCTTACCCAGTCCCCTTTACCTTAGATCGAGAATTTGAGTAACTTGTGAAGTTAACCAAACTTGATAAATTCACGTCCTGCTAGCAGTGGTTTTTCTCCTTTCAACAGTGATTCTAATACTGCTTTAATCTGAGTTGCATTAGGCGGACACCCTGGTAAATAAACATCAACTGCTACTACTTTATGTACTGGTATCACTCTGTCTAATAAAGTTGGTACAATACCGGGTTCATGGGGAATTGAATTGTGAATATCTGCTGCTTCAATGTAACAACGTTGCAAAACTGTTTCCGCACCACCTAAAGGATTGCGTAAAGCAGTAACATTACCAGTAACAGCACAATCACCAAAAGAAACAAGTATTTGCGATCGCTCTCTGACAATCTGAATCATTTCCAGATGTTCATTATTAGCAACTGCACCCTCAACTAATACTACATCGACTCCTTGGGGGTATTTTTTAACATCAACAAAAGGACTAAAAACTAAATCCACTTGTTGTGCTAAATCAATCAGCCACTCATCTAAATCCAGAAAAGACATGTGACAGCCAGAACAGCCGCCTAACCAAACCGTCGCTAATTTTAAACTAGTCATTTGATATTAAAATTCAAGATTTTTGTGCAACTTCTTGCCATTCCTGGACAATTTGTTTGGGAATTGCAAGATTAATGAAATTTTGTTTACCTACAGGTATACCAATTAATAAATCTTGAGTTGGCAATTGAGATAAAACATCTTTAAAATCATATTGACCGATGGTTGGTGCTGGTGCTTCATCTATAAAAATATCGGGAGCGGTCAATACTTTACCTGTATCAGTGGTAATTTTTAATGGTAAAGGATGGGGAATTTCTTGAGAACCAGGAAATCCCACTAATCGGAGATTAATGGCAGATATTTCATTATTATTAGAATTAATTCGCTTAAACAAAACAACCTGCCAAGAATGTCCTAATTTATCGCTCAATTTTTGTTGTGAACGATAAACTATTTCTTTTGGTGTTTCTTCTAATTTAATTACAGCAGCCATTAACTCTTGAGATGTGAAGCTGGCTAAACTCAGGTATATATATATTGTTAAGATTGCCAGCAAAAAAAGCCACCAAAAAACTTTCCAAATACGGCGTAACATTAGTTTTACCTCCTTGTGCTAATTTTTTATGGCCAATTAAACGAGCCATTGCTGTTTTTCCCTGGCTGTTACCAAAAAATCAAGTTTGGCGCGATCGCGTTTCATTTCACCAACGCTAGAACCTTGGTAAAAAATCGCACCTGTGGGACAAGCGTTAACACATTTACCGCAGGAAGTACAAGTATCTGAGGTTCCCCAAGGTTGATTTAAATCGGTAATGACATGGGAATTTGTCCCCCTACCCGCCATATCCCAAGTGTGCGCTCCTTCGATTTCGTCACAAACACGCACACAACGAGTGCAAAGAACACAACGGTTATGGTCAATGCCAAAGCGATGGTGAGAAACATCAACTTTGCGATTGGGATATTGATAATCCAACCGCACCCGATCCATACCCATTTCAATTGCCAAATCTTGCAATTCGCAATTTCCATTGGCGACGCACACCGAGCAAATATGATTACCTTCTGCAAATAGCATTTCGATAATTGTGCGGCGATATTTTTGCAGGCGATCGCTGTTTGTTTCGACTTCCATACCCTCAGCAACTTTTGTCACACAAGCAGGTTGGAGTTTATGAGTGCCAACAATTTCCACCAAACAAAGCCGACAAGCTCCCACATCTCCAACTCCTTCTAAATGACACAAAGTCGGAATGTGAATTCCTGCATCTTGCGCTGCTTTGAGAATAGTTTCCTCCTCACGAGCGCTAATTAATTGTTGATTAATTGTTAAAGTTTTGACTGCCATTTTCCCCTCAGATAATTGTGGATTTTATAAGACTCATATTTGATTGAATCAGACTCCTATAAATTGAGAATATATAAATCATTTAATAAAACTCAGCTTGCTCAATTTTTGCTCGAAACAACTCTGAATAATTGTCTGTGCTAAACCACCAGCCTGCAACAATTTGGGAGGGAATTGTAAATCCGCTAAATGTCCTTTCTTCTGTGAATTCTCCCCCAAAGGGAATATAACTATAACTACCATCACTGATGTGTTGTCCCCAACGGGGAAAAAAAAGCTTTAATAGTTTGCCATCAACATCTATAATTAAGGTTAAAATTATTCGCTCACCATCAATTTTGAAATTAGCTTGGATTGTTCTTTCATCAATTGCCTTCCAATTTACGTTGCGTTGAGGTAACAAAGCAGATGGTAGCCAGAAAAATTCCCCTGCAAATCGTCCAATACTAGAGCGGGTAATATCAGAACTGCGAGCATTTACTAAAGGAATCAGTCCCCAAAGGGAAAAGCACATTCCACCACATTTATTTGCATAGTAATCAGCCCCCATAAATTTGAACCAACCATTATCAATAACTGCTTTCCAAACAAATCCTTTCAATACTGAAGTAATTTGTTTTGCCCGCATTGGTATCCACGGTTGATCCTGCACCATCCGAAAACTACCACTCATTTCCAAGCACACAGAGGAAGCAAGAGAAGTTCCCGGTGCAATACTATGCAAAAAATAGCGTTGTACGGGGGGAGGTAATTCTGCAACCATATCCTTTGTAAAACGATCGCCTGTTGGAATTCCTGGGAGCGATCGCCAAATCCTATCAACTTGTTGTTCGTTTTTTAGCTGGACGATGGCTAAAATTATGAAGGCGATGCCCAACAATGCACCAAAATAAAGGAAAATCTTGGTTAACATTTGACTGTCTTGAAAATAGGGAATAGGGGAAATTAACTGTTTTATCAGGACTTACGCAGCGAGATTATTTGTTGAGGTCAGGAATAGCGCATAGGGCCAAATATTCATCGCGGAAATAACGCAAGGTACTAAATACTGGATTTGGTGCAGATTGACCAAGACCGCACAAGCTGGTGTTTTTCACCATATCGCATAATTCTTCTAACAGTTCCAAGTCAGCTAAGGATGCTTTACCTTGACTAATCTTGGTTAACAATTTATGTAACTGCACCGTTCCTACCCGACAGGGAATACATTTACCGCAAGATTCATCCATGCAAAATTCCATAAAAAAGCGGGCGACATCCACCATATTGGTGGTTTCATCCATGACAATCATGCCACCGGAACCCATCATTGAGCCGAGTTGAGTCAGTGATTCATAATCCACTATGCTCTCAAAAGCTGATGCGGGAATACATCCTCCGGAAGGGCCACCAGTTTGCACGGCTTTGACTACACCATTATCTGGCACGCCACCACCCATTGCTTCTACAATTTGCTTTAATGAAGTTCCCATTGGTACTTCAATTAAACCTGTGTTACGGATTTTACCTGCCAAGGCAAAAACCTTTGTACCTTTGCTTTTTTCTGTGCCAATACTGGCGAACCATTCAGCACCTTTACGGATAATTGGTGCAACATTGGCGTAGGTTTCAACATTATTAATTAAAGTAGGATAACCCCATAAACCAGACTCGGCCGGATAAGGTGGGCGGGGATGAGGTGTACCGCGTTTACCTTCAATGGAAGCCATTAAAGCAGTTTCTTCACCACAAACATAAGCGCCAGCACCGATACGAATATCAATTTTAAAATCAAAGCGAGAATCAAAAATTTGAGTACCCAAAATCCCCAGACGTTGGGCTTGGCGAATTGCAGTTTGCAGGCGATTGATGGCAACAGGATATTCTGCCCGGATGTAGATGTAGCCTTGATTTGCGCCTACGGCATAGGCAGCGATCGCCATTCCTTCTAAAACGCGATGGGGATCGCTTTCTAGGACGCTGCGATCCATAAACGCACCGGGATCTCCTTCATCGGCGTTACAGATGACAAATTTGCGTTCTCCTTGTGCTTTCGCCACCGTTGCCCATTTCAAACCCGTGGGATAACCAGCACCACCACGTCCTCGTAAACCACTGCGGGTAATGGTATCCACCACTTCATTGGCTGTCATCTCCCGCAAGACATGGTAAAGCGATCGATAACCTTGGGCGGCAATGTAAGATTGAATGCGTTCTGGATCGACTTTGCCACTGTTTTCTAAAACAATCGGCATTTGATATGTAAAAAATGGATGACTTAAATTTCCTTGTTTAACTGTTGTCTCTTCCCCATTCACAGCAGTAACAATTGAAGGTGCATCATTAGGCGTTACTTTTTCATACAATTTTTTCTGTGGAAATTGCTGAGACTCCTCCTGACTCCTGACTTCGACTAATGGCCCTTGACAACACAAACGCATACAGCCAACACCGCGAACTTCCACTTTTGCCGTTAAATTTTTTGCCGTTACAGTTTCTTCTAGACGTTCTTTGACGGCTTGTGAATTTGCAGACAAACAACCAGCAGCAACACAACAGCGAATTTGTACGGGTTTTTCAGAAGCACGTTCTTTTTGGGCAATTTCAATTAACTCTGATAGATCCATCTTGCAACCATCCTTTGATGCGATTGCCAACTGATTTTGCTGTTTGATTGCCTAAAACGGTTTTATCAAACACCACAGCAGGTGCAATTCCACAAGCACCCAAACACCTTGCTGTCAGCAGTGAAATTTGATTATCTGCCGTGGTTTCACCAGGGTGGATGTGGATTATTTTTTCCAGATTTGTCAGGATAGCTTGAGCGCCCTTGACGTAACAAGCCGTCCCCGTACACACCACACAGGTATGTACACCACTGGGTGCAAGGGAAAACAAATGGTAAAAGGTAGCAACACCATAAACTCGACTAGGTGGCAGTTTCAGATTGTGAGCAATGTAAATTAATACATCGTTTTCTAAAAAACCAAAAAGTTCTTGTGCTTTATGCAATATTTCAATCAGTGCATCCTGTTGATACTGGTAGCGTTTGATAGTTGCATCTAGCATTTTAAAGCGCTTATCTTTTGCTGTATTCTGAGTTTTAACAGCAGATGCTAAATTCATTTTTTTGAGCCTTTTTGAGAACTTCAGGATGTTCTACGTCTCGCAGTTAAGATGATAAAAGAACAATTTGAGAAACTTGTGAAGACAATCAATCAATTTTTGATTTGAGATCGTGACTACCTATCGGAATTTGGTATCAACTATAGCAATCTCAAATAATTTGTGAAATATTACGTGTTAGGGTTGTTGACAGTTAACACCGATATTATTCACAACTGAAATCGGATTGCTACAGCAAAATAGAAAAGCTTTATTAGCAAAAGTGAGATCCTCACAGCTTCCTCAAATTTTTGGCTTAAATATAAACATAAAGTTAGTTAACTACAGGAATCCTATTTGATTTTTGAAAAAATCGACTGTTAAACGTTGATGGTTCACAGTCAACACTCAACAGTCAACAACTATTTTTTGCAATTCCCTGACCCCCAGATTCATCTGTGGGATTAATTTAACAATATAAAATCTTAAATCCAAAATCTCAAATTCATTGGCCATGCAAAAACGACTTGGCATTCTGACTAGTGGTGGAGATTGTCCCGGACTGAATGCTGTAATTCGGGCGGTTGTTAGTCATGCTACCCTTACCTATAACTGGCAGGTAGTTGGTATTCCTTATGCCACCAGAGGGCTTTTAGAAAGAAAGGCAATTCCTCTGAGCATACATGGTTTAGACCTACGTGGTATTGACCCCTTGCTAAATATGGGAGGTACAATTCTGGGTAGCATCAACAAAGGAGACACTCTAGCTCATGTGGAAGAGATTGTTGCTGGCTACCATGCTTTAGAACTAGATGCTTTAATTGGTATTGGTGGAGATGGCAGTTTAGCTATTCTCAACCAACTGCAAAAGCAAGGAAACTGGAACTTTGTTGCTATTCCCAAAACTATTGATTGTGATGTCAGCAGTACAGAAAAAGTAATTGGGTTTGATACTGCGGTGAATACAATAGTTGATGCTTTAAATCGTTTGACATTTACAGCAGCGAGTCACGATCGCGTAATGATTGTGGAAGTCATGGGACGCACAGCAGGTCACTTAGCACTACAATCTGGCATTGCAGGGGGCGCAGATGCAATTTTAATACCAGAAATATCCTATACCATTCAAGGTGTGTGCGAACATTTAGCAGAATTACGCGATCGCTGGGGACGCAGATTTGCAATTATAGTTGTGGCAGAAGGCGTTCAAATAGCTGCTGATTCATCTCAAAAGCCATCCTCTCAAAAGCCATCCTGCGGTATCGGTCAATACATTGCCGATGAGCTTTGCTCTTGCACTAACCATCAAATTGACATTCGGGTTTCCGTTTTAGGACACATCCAACGAGGTGGAATTCCCTCAGCTTCAGACCGTTTAATTGCAACAGCTTTTGGTAAAGCCGCCGTAGATTTATTAGCTAATGGCCAATCTGCACAAATGGTAGCTTGGCAAAATGGACAAGTTATAGCAGTTCCTTTAGAAACAGTTTTGGCTTCTAGTCCATGTCTTGTAAATCCCAATCATTTCTTAGTACAAACAGCACGGGCATTAGGTATTTACGTAGGAGAAGAGTCAATACTGTTCGGTTAAAGCAACAGACGCGGTAAATCGCGTCTTTGGAATTTAAAATTTTAATCTTTGCACTTCCAATACGCTTCGGATAAGCAGTATGAACTTCCCTTGTGGTCTGGGAAAAGGTTAAGGGGTAAAGGATGTATTTGAAACCTTTCCCCTTTCCCCTTTCCCCTTTCCCCTTTAATATTTCTTAATATAGTTTGTTTTTTTCATGCCGACTTAGTTATTCTGAGAAACACTGTATTTCATAGCTAAAAAAAAGCCTCTGGTAGAAATACCAGAGGGGGAAAGTATAATACCATTTCACTTGATGTTTGTCTGAGATGCCCCTGTTTCTCTGCCTAACCAATAGGCTTGAGTGTTCCTAAAATATTACCGCAAAAAGTGATTAGGTATAAATATTAGCCAACATTTGCCAATAGCAATTCTCTTTTGGTTGATTTTTTGACTCTTACTTGAGAGTCATCATCAACATCAACCATCGCTGTGTCTCCATCTACAATTTCACCAGACAACAGTGCTTCGGCCAGAGAATCTTCCAACAGGCGCATAATTGCCCGACGTAATGGTCTAGCACCATAGCTGGGATTATAGCCTTCTTGTACCACAAGCTCTTTGAAGCGATCGCTAACTTCTAAAGTGATTCCTTTTTCTGTTAAGCGGTTAGCAACATCACGGAGCATGATGTCAGCAATTTGCTTGACTTCATTCTTAGAAAGCTGGGTGAAGACAATAATTTCATCGAGACGGTTGAGGAACTCAGGACGGAAGTAAGCTTTGAGTTCTTCATTCACCAAGTTGCGGATGCGGTTGTAACTGGCGTTTGCTTCGGTATCAAATTCAAAGCCTAAGCCACTACCACCTTTTTCAATCACCTTGGAACCGATGTTAGAGGTCAAAATAATCAAGGTGTTTTTGAAGTCTACTTTTCGACCTTTGGCATCAGTCAGTTGACCGTCATCCAAGATTTGCAGCAGCATATTGAATACATCGGGGTGGGCTTTTTCGATTTCGTCGAAAAGCAACACTGTGTATGGTTTGCGCCGTACTAATTCAGTTAACTGTCCGCCTTCGTCGTATCCTACATAACCAGGAGGCGAACCAATTAATTTGGAGACGGTATGGCTTTCCATGTATTCAGACATATCCAAGCGAACCATCGCTTCTTCCGAACCAAAGAAATAAGCAGCCAAGGCTTTAGCTAACTCTGTTTTCCCAACGCCAGTGGGGCCAGAAAAGATAAAGCTAGCGATGGGACGATTGGGATTTTTTAAGCCGACACGGGCGCGACGGATGGCGCGAGATACGGCTGTGACTGCTTGCTCTTGGCCGATAAGCCGTTGGTGCAGGGTGTCTTCTAAGTGCAGCAGCAACTCTGATTCAGATTCAGTCAGCTTATTCACTGGTACGCCAGTCCAAGAAGCCACAATTTGAGCGATGTCTTCTTCGTCAACGATGGCAGCGTTGACAATTTGCTCATTTTCTGCTATTTGAGCTTGCAATTGAGCTGTGAGTTGCAATTCTTGGTCGCGCAGTTGTCCGGCTTTGTCAAAATCTTGAGCTTTGACAGCTGCTTCTTTAGTTTTGGTAACGTTAGCGAGTTCGCGTTTGAGTTCTTTATTGGTAGAACTTTGAGAGTTCCGCAGGCGGACGCGGGAGCCAGCTTCATCAATTAAGTCTATTGCTTTATCTGGCAAAAAGCGATCGCTAATATAGCGGTCTGACAACTTGGCTGCTGCTACCACTGCGGCGTCAGAAATTGTGACTTTGTGGTGTTGTTCGTAAGCGCCGCGCAAGCCGTACAGAATTTGTATGGTTTCCTCTACTGAAGGTTCTCCCACCATAATCGGTTGAAAACGACGCTCTAGGGCGGCATCGCGTTCTATGTGCTTGCGATATTCATCGAGGGTGGTTGCGCCGATACACTGGAGTTCGCCCCGTGCTAAAGCGGGTTTGAGGATGTTAGCTGCATCCAAACCGCCTTCTGTACCACCAGCCCCCACCAAGGTGTGAATTTCGTCAATCACCAAGATGATATTGCCCACAGAACGGACTTCTTCCACGACCTTTTTGATTCGTTCTTCAAAATCGCCACGGAAGCGAGTTCCAGCCACTAATAACCCCATATCCAGGCTGATGACTTGCTTATCTTGTAACGATTCCGGCACATCTTGATTAATAATACGTTGAGCTAAACCCTCAGCGATCGCAGTTTTACCAACTCCTGGTTCCCCAATCAACACAGGGTTATTCTTAGTGCGGCGACCGAGAATTTGCACAGCACGTTCAATTTCCTTCTCGCGACCGACTACAGGGTCGAGTTGACCTGCTTGGGCTAATTTGGTCAAATTTCTGCCAAATTCCTCCATAGTTAGGGTAGTGGTGCGTTTTTGATTACCACTACCACCAGCAAAAGCTGGGGCATTTTCACCCAAACGGCGAATAATCGCGCTGCGGACAGTCTTGAAATCAACTCCTAGATTCTGCAACACTTTAGCGGCAACACCTTCACCCGCCTCAGTTAATCCCAAGAGTAAGTGTTCAGTATTAATGTAATTCTGTCCCAAACTATGAGCTTCTTTAAACGATTGCTCAAAGAGGCTTTTCACCTTGGGAGTAAAAGGAATTTCTGGTGGTACAAAGCCAGAACCCCTACCAATAATTTTTTCTACCTCGCGGCGTGCGTCTTTAAGAGTAACACCTAATTCAGCCAGCACTTTAGCAGCAACCCCAGTTCCTTCTCCCATCAAACCCAGGAGAATTTGTTCAGTTCCTACGAAGTTGTGTCCCAGGCGACGGGCCTCCTCCTGAGCTAGCATAATTACTCTAATGGCTTCGGAAGTGAAGTGTTCAAACATAGCGGGTTCTTGCTCCCTTGCTGCTTCGACTTTGGGTGATATAAAATTCACCCTCATCTAAAGATTTTTGTATTTTCTTATGGACTAATGTAACTTTATTTAAAATTGACTGGCAGTGGTGAGAGCCGTAAGACCCCAGGTGTAGTTGCCGTCTAATGATTAAGTGAGGAGTGAGGAGTTAGGAGTGAGGAGTTAGGAGTGAGGAGTAGTAAGGAGTTCTCAATTTGACAATTAATTTTTCAGTGCAGAAGATGATTTTTTTGCGTTTTCTGCTCCTGTACTCTTGGCTAAACTTAAAAACTAAGACTCAGCACTCCCAACTCCTAACTCCTAACTCCTAACTCCTAACTCCCAACTCCTTACTCCTAACTCCCAACTCCCAACTCCCAACTTATCATTCAGGAATTACGATGAGTGAACCAACGGGCGGTAAAGATCAACAGCACCCTCTTTATAATCGCGATCGTCCCCTTATTGATATCTTACTCGCTCAACAAGCGACAGACTATAATTTGGCAGAATTAGCTAGATTGCGAATTCGCTATCAAGGTTTTCCAGGGGCGAGAGACATTCAAAAAGATTTAGATCGAGTCTTGCAGCAGTGGGGTTTAACCGAAGCCCAACTTTTTGAAAAAACTCGTCAACTGCACGAGATGGGCGGTATATATAAAAGTCGCGGCAAGAAAGAAGAACAGGATTGGAATTAGGGCATAGGGTATGGGGCATGGGGCATGGGGTGATGAGAGGCAACAAGGGAAGTTCATACTGCTTATCCGAACTCTATTAAGATGAGAGGGATGAGGGAGACAAGGGAGATGAGGAAAGCAGGGTAACCAGGGGAGGCTCTTGAGACAGGGAAAGAATAATTCCTAACTCCTAATTCTTAACTCTTAACTCCTCACTCCCAATGCCCCATGCCCCATGCCCAATGCCCCATACCCAATGCCCTATTCCCCATTTTCCACTGGAATGTTGATGGTTAATTCTGTGCCTTTGCCTAATTCTGAGGTGACTGTGAGTTTACCGTTGTGTTTTTCTTCGATAATCTGGCGGGAAATGGCTAATCCTAAACCTGTGCCTTTGCCTACTGGTTTGGTGGTAAATAAGTAATCAAACAATTTTTGCTTGACGTTTTCGGACATTCCTAATCCGTTGTCTTGAATGTGGATTAAGACATGATGTTGGTCTGGAGATAATCTCGTTTGAATTGTAATGCGATTGGGATTGTCTTTGATTTGTCGGAAAGTTCTTTCTTGGTGAGTTTCTTCTAAAGCATCAATGGCGTTGGCGAGGATATTCATAAATACTTGGTTGAGTTGCCCCGGAAAGCATTTTATTGGGGGTAGGTTGCCGTAATCTTTGACTATTTCAATGAGTGGGTGATGTTCGTTGCCTTTTAGTCGGTGTTTGAGGATGAGTAGTGTGCTATCAAGGCCTTCATGAACATTAAAAGGAACTTTGCGATCGCCATCACCTCTAGAGAAGATGCGGAGACTAGCGCTAATACCACGGATGCGATCGCTACCTTCTTTTAAGGAGGAGATGAGTTTGGGTAAGTCTTCTTGCAGGTAGTCTAAATCAATTTCGCTGATGACTTGTTCAATTTCGCCTCCTGGATGGGGAAAGGTTTGTTGATAAAGTGTGATTAATCTTAATAAGTCTTGAATGTAATTTTCAGCAGGTTTGAGGTTGCCTGCAATAAAATTAATTGGGTTGTTAATCTCGTGGGCGATGCCTGTAACTAAGTTACCCAATGCCGACATTTTTTCTTTTTGCACGAGATTGTATTGTGTTTGTTGTAAATCGTGTAATGCTTTAGTTAATTGTGCTGTTTTTTCTTGAATGGTGATTAAATCGCGATATGACCTTAAAGCAGCGATCGCAGTTGTAACTAACTTTTGCCGAGTCAGTTCTACCTTCAGTTTATAGTCATTGATATCATAGTTTAAAATCACCGATTCTTCTGGAGCATCTCCTGGTTGTCCGGTGCGTAAAATCACCCGCACAATCTGATTTTTTAATTCCTCCCGAATATACTGAATTACCCTTAATCCAGCATCATTAGTTTCCATCACCACATCTAATAAAATAAATGCAGTATCCGAGTGTTCTGCAATTAATTTTTTTGCTTCTATTCCCGAAAAAGCAGAGATAAAGGTTAAAGGTTTACCTTGATATGTAAAACTTCTTAAAGCCAACTTTGTCGCCTGATGAACTTCAGCATCATCGTCTACAATCATCAGTTTCCAAGCTTCAGAAGTTTCCTGTATCTGACCTTTGAATTCCAACGAAGTTAATTGAATTTTCTGACTTGTATTATCTTCATCATCTTCAAACAGAAATACTTCATCGTCTGTTGCTGAGAGAGACATGTGGGTATCGTTAACCATTTTCAACTAATTTTGTCATGGAAAATCAAAAACAGGAGATGGGGAGATAGGGCATTGGGCATGGGGCATTGGGCATGGGGTACAAAAGGCTCCAGGAGCAGAGGGGAAAACTCATCTCCCCTGCTCCTTCTACTCCCACCCTGCGGGTTCGTGCTAGCGTCTCTCAAAGAGAAGCTAAAGCTACATCTCCCCAGTCATCAGTCATCAGTCATCAGTCATCAGTTACCATTCCCAACCTAGAGGTAATATGACTGTAAATAGAGTTCCCTTTTTTAGTTCACTGCGAACATCAATAGTACCTTGCAACTTTTGAACCACTAGGTTGTAAACAATATGCAGACCTAAACCACTACCCCCTTGCTGTCTGGCGGTGGTAAAGAATGGCTGAAAAATTTTGTTTAAGTTTTCTGGCGCAATGCCGCAACCGTCATCACTGTATTCAATTACTATGTGGGTGTCTTGTTGTTGGACGTGAATCCGCAATTGTCCTGACTCCCCTGGTTGATAGGCATGAGTTAGGGAATTCATGACTAAGTTGGTGATGGTTTGCGCCAAAGCTCCAGGATAGCTGTTGATGCTCGCTGTTTCATCCCCTGTGACAATTAAGCTATGGGAGGCTTGTTTGAGTTTGGGAGTCAAACTAGTGATAATTTCTTCCAAATATTGCTTGACTAAAAATGTCCGTTGTTCCAAGCTGGTTTGGTCTACAGCTACTTGTTTGAAGCTTTGCACTAATTCTCCGGCACGATTGAGGTTGCTGAGAATTAATTTGGTGCTTTCTTGAGCAATTTCCAAATAATTGTTTAAAACTGAGCGCTTTAAACCTTGTTCCATTGATGCAATCAACAAACGAGTTTCGTCAGCTAAGGTGGAAGCAACTGTAATACTAGTACCCACTGGTGTGTTGATTTCATGAGCAACTCCAGCCACAAGACTTCCCAAAGCTGCCATTTTCTCTGATTCCACAAGTTGCTTTTGGGTAGCTTTGAGATCTTCTAGGGCTTGAGACAATTCTTGAGTGCGTTCGGCTACTTTTTGTTCTAAAGTATTGTACAAAGTAGCATTTTCCAGAGAAATCGCAGCTTGGGAAGAAAGCAGATTTACAATTTCTGTTTGTTCTGGGGTAAATGCTCCGGTTGTGAGATTATTTTCTAAGTAAACAATGGCAATCAATCTGTTTTGATTGAGGAGAGGAAAACACAGAATAGATTTAGGTTGCTGTTGATGAATATAGGCATCGCGGGTGAAGTTGCCTTCACGGGCAGCATCATGCAATACAACAGTATCTTTGGTGCGAATGACATAATCAATAATGGCAGTAGAAAGCATTGCCTCAGTTTGCCAGTGGATAGGTTCTGAAATGTGATTGGCATCTAAATCGATAATTTTTGAGGCGGCAATTTGCCATTTATCTTGTTGCGGAAGTAGTAAATAACCCTTTTCTGCTCCGGCATTTTCAATGACGATTGTCATCAATTTTGTTAATAAAGTATCGAGTTTTATTTCTCGTCCCAAAACCTGAGATGCTTTGATAAAACTCTTGAGGTCTATAGATTTTGATAGAGTAGTACTACTAGTAGAGATAGTTTTAGAGGTGGAAAAGTCAGATTTTTGAGTGCCTTGGGTGAAAAACTCAGGATACCGTTGTTCTAAATCTTTGACTTTTGCTTTAGCTCCCCAGCGAGCGTAATTGTAATAAGCATTAAGTAGATAGTCTTGGGCAATTTTATCTTTACCCCATTGCAAATAAAATCTAGCAGCGAGTTCATTTCCTATGGCTTGCTCGTTTAAATATTCATTTTCTGTGGCTAAAGCAATGGCGATATCGTACATTTCAATTGCTTCTGATTTTTGTCCTAAGACACGATGCCGTTCTGCTTCCACTAAATAAAATTTATGTAAATAATTTATTGGTACTTGCTGGGCCCATTTGTGCATTTGGGCTTGATTAGCTGTGACTTTTTCTAGTAATTTTATTTGTGCTGATGTATTAGCATCACCATACAAAGCTAAGGCTGTCAGGGAATCATAGAAATTGAAAATTGGTACAATCACCATCCCCACTACTGCATCTAGACACTTTTCTAACTCTTGGGCGTTGGCTGTGGCTTGGGGAAAATCTTGGAAAAGATAGGACACAAAAAGCTGACAGCAATAAAAGTGGGCTAGGGCTGTGCGATCTTTAGTTTGCTTTAAGCGGGATAGTATTTGCTGTTGCTGACAAACTACGCTGCTCAAATCATCGGAATTCTCCGGTGTTTGCAGCAAATTCGAGGTTAGTTGCCAATGAATAGCTAAATAATCAAGAGCCGTTTTATTTTGCAATTTACTAAAGGCATGATAGTAGCTAGCAATTTGCTTTTCCAGTTCCACCAAGTTTTGTCCGCACCCCCAGGAATGCAGGCTATCATAGGCAGCACAAAAAGCTGTATGTTCCATATTTCCTTGGTCTCTACCAATTTGATAGGCTTCCCTCAAAAACTTGATGGTTTTCTGGAGTGGTTGTTGCCAATGGCAGATGCTAGCATGAAATGTCAAACTGACGGGACATTTGAGATTTTGAGCATCGTAGCGTTCTAACAAGCTCAAACTCAGTTGACCAAATTGATAGCCTAATGCAATTTCTCCCAAAGCACCACAGAGAATTAAACCGTACATCACATAACCAATTGTTGATAGTGGTGTATTGCCGTGTTCCAGAGATAAATCCACCATCTTTAAAATCAGGAATGGCATTAGCTCATTTGCTTGGCGATAGCTAGATGCCATGATGCCAAAAAGAATTTGCATCGCTGCGAGTTGTTCAGCTTGCTGCATTTGTGGCAAGTTAATTAAGTCTTTGACTTCCCTACCCGCGAGACGATTTGCTGTTTGCTGTAAAACTTGGTTCAATTCTAAGGGACTGAGAGTAGAAGGAAAGTTAATTCCCAAGGCTTGCAACACTTCTAGACCAGTTGTATTAGCTGCTGGTAACTGATTTTGAATGGAAAAGGTTGCAATTTGAAGTTGATAAATTTTCAATTTGTCTAGTAAAGTTTGAGCGTGTTGCAATACTTCTTCTACCCATGCATTCATCTGTGTGAAATCACCACACACAAATGCTGCCTCTGCTGCTGACTCAGATAATGCCAAGGTGAGGTTATAGTTGCTTTGCCAAGAATCTGCTGCTAGTAATTTAATGCCGACTGAAAAATATGCCAAAGCTGCTTCATAAGCAGCTGCTACCTTAGCTTTACGTCCCGCCAATAAATTCAAATTGGCTAATTTATTTCGTTCTTGTTGGTTGTTAATCAAATCTGCACCAATGTTTAATTGATTAACAATTTCAAAAATTTTATCTTCTTGGTCTGCTGCTGATGTATTATTCAACATCAGTCGTCCAATTTTCAAATGAGTTGCTTGTTTTCGGTCTTGGGAAATCAAAGAATAAGCCGCTTGTTGGACGCGGTCGTGCTGAAATTTACAATTAATTTCGCTGGCTTTTTGGGCATCTCGGAAAAATTTCAGATGATATCGATTATTTAAAAAAACAATTAAGCCTTCTTGGAGTGCTGGGAATAAATCATCTAGGACTTGCTTTAGCGATCGCTCATAAATTACAGCCAATGTAGACAAATCAAAATTATTGCCAATACAAGCAGCTAACTGCAAAATTTTCTGGGTTTCTGGTGCTAAATTTACAATTTTACCCATCATTAATTCTACAACATTTTGAGTAATTTCTTTAGCTGCTATTTGTTTTAAATTCCAACACCATTTTCTTTGTTGATAATCAAAATTCAGTAATGTTTCTGTATAAAGACATTTTAAAAATTCAGCTGTAAAAAAAGCATTACCTTGAGTTTTTTCATAAACTAAATTCGATAATCCATGAGTCAAAATGATTGAAGACGACAATGTTTCGGCAATTAAAGCATTCACATCCTTGGGAGTCAGGTTTTTGAGATGAATCTCAGATACAATTCCTCCATCCTTTTGGATTTCGTCAACAGTCATGACCAATGGATGAATTGTATCCACTTCATTATCTCGATAAGCTCCAATGATGAATAAATTTTGAATATCGCCATCGCATAAAATAATCTTGAGCAATTTCAGTGAGGTACTATCAGCCCATTGCAAATCGTCAAGGAATAAAACTAAGGGATGTTCGTTCTGACAAATAGCTTTCAGAAAATTTTGAAAAACAAAATTAAAACGGTTCTGGGCTTCTTGTCCGCTTACTAAAGCCACGGGTGGTTGTTCGCCAATGACAAATTTCAAATTAGGAATAACATCAATTAAAACTTGTCCGTTATTGCCCACAGCATTTAAGATTTTTGCTTGCCATTGTTTTAAAATAGTTTCACTTTCAGTCAAAAATTGATTACACAAATCATTGAATGCATAAGCAATGCCAAAATAGGGAATATTTTTTTGGTACTGGTCATATTTACCAGTAATAAAATTACCGCGTTTAGCTGTAATCGGTTTATGAATTTCATTAACTAAAGCTGACTTTCCCACTCCAGAATAGCCAGCAATTAACATTAGTTCAGTGCTACCATTACTAACGCGATGAAAAGCCGTTAATAGTGTTTCTAATTCTTGTTCTCGTCCGTAAAGTTTTTGGGGAATGATAAAGCGATCGCACACATCTTGCCTCGCCAATGGAAAAACATCAATTCTGCCATTGGTTTGTAGTTGATGCAAACATTGTTCTAAATCTGCCTGAATACCATAAGCTGATTGATAGCGGTCTTCAGCATTCTTAGCCATTAATTTCATCACAATGTCACACATAGCTTGAGGAATTTCTTTTTTGTTAGCAGTCCCCAGTCCCCAGTCCCTTAAAAGTGGCGGCTGTTTGGCAATATGACAATGAATTAATGCTAAGATATCATTTTCTGGAAACGGTAGTTTTCCTGTAAGTAAATTATAGAATGTCACCCCCAGAGAATAGAAATCACTGCGATAATCAATCGCTCGATTCATGCGACCAGTTTGCTCAGGAGAAATATAAGTAATAGTACCTTCTAAAATATGAGGATTTTTGAAAGATTGAGTTTCTCGTGACAGAACATTAGAAATCCCGAAATCAATAAATTTAATTTGTTTTGTATGAGTATTCAAGACAATATTTGCTGGATTGATATCTTTATGGATAATATTAGCAGCGTGAATTTCTCTCAGATTTTTGGCAATAGAAATACCCAATTTGAGAAAATGCTCTAATTCTATTTTTCCAGCCAGTTGCAATTTAGCTAAGGAACTACCACCAAAGTCTTCTAACACTAAGACTGGTCGTTGTTGATGAATTTCCAAAGCGTAAACTTGCACAACTCCTGATAGATGGATATTGTGAATAATCTCATATTCTCGCTGGTAACAAGCAATGCTTTCTGGCGAAGGATAAGCTTCTCGGAGAGTTTTGAGTATTACAGGTTTGTTATCCGCTTCCCGGTAGCCTTTATAGATTACAGAATTGCTGCTTTCATAGATTTTTTCAATAATTTGATAGCCGGAAAGCGTCAGCATAGGTTGGGTACTCCTCAAAAGTGGCTTAATCCTATCGGAATGACTTTGTTAGAGTTAGTGTACCCATCAACTTGCTGGAGTCTTTAGCAGTGGGGAAGGGGAAATTATACAACAGCGCATGGTGGTTGACTGTTGACTGTTGACGGTTCACAGTCAACAATCAACAGTATTGTGTCGTAGGCTAACGCAGCATAAATTAAAATTTATGTCAATAGTATGACAAAAATTTTACTTACATCCTAGAGAATCACGCGTATTTACACCAGTTTTAGAATTGACACCACTTGCCTTTTGACAAAGTTTTTTCACTTGCGTTCCATCTAAAACTGCATTGGTGAAATCAGCGCCAGTAACATCGACATCATTAAATATAGAACGCAGCATCATTGCATCACTTAAGATTGCATCGCTTAAATCAACGTTCTTAAATTTTGCCAGGTAAGCTATGCCATTACTAAAATCCGCACCATGCAGATTTACTCCCTCTAACACAGTACCGTTAAACACAACGCCGCGTAGGTCAGCATTGCTAAAGTTAGCATTTTCCAAATCAATATTAGTAAACTCAGTACCGATTAAACTTTGGCCAGAGTAATCCTTGGTTTGAAAATCATCTCCAGCAGAACGGCTAATGCTGGAAGAACTTGCAGCTTGCGCTGAAAGGGGAAAAACAAAAAGAGCTATGGCTAAGATCAAGCTAGCGAGTATTTGCCGATACTTCATAATGTTAAATTAACAAATCTCAACATTTCTACCATTAACTATTAAACCTTAGTACAGAGTGTTGATTGTTAATTGTTGACTGGTGACTGGTGAGACGAGGGAGATAAATTGCAACAATTATTTCGCCTTGTCTTCTTCGTCTTTGGTTTTTATGCAAAACCTAAAATCGAGAATTCTATATTCTGTCAAACAGGAAAGCATCTCGTAGGATAGAGAGATGTTAAAGTGCGATCGCATAAATACCTGTGGCTAATCAAGAAGATAACGCCCAAACCTTGGCGCGGACTGTTTTATATCAATTGGGTGTAGAACTCAAAGCACGCTTTACTAGCTTTGGTGGTTGGGAAATGCCGGTACAATTTAGTGGCATTAGTCGGGAACACGAAGCTGTGAGAAATGCAGCCGGGATGTTCGATATTTCCCACATGGGCAAATTTACCCTCCAAGGGAAAAACCTCATATCCCAACTCCAGTCTTTAGTACCCTCGGACTTGAGTCGGTTGCAACCTCATCAAGCACAATACACTGTGTTGTTAAATCCCCAAGGGGGAATTATTGACGACATTATTGTTTATTATCAAGGTGAAGACACCAGTGGTACGCAAAGGGTATTGATTATAGTCAATGCGGCAACTACTGGCAAAGATAAAGCATGGCTATTGCAACACCTCGACCAAAATGAAGTGCAATTCCAAGACCTTTCGCCAGAAAAAGCTTTAATTGCTGTGCAAGGGCCAAAAGCTATTCAATATCTCCAACCTTTTGTACAACAAGACTTGCAACCAATCAAAGCTTTTGGTCATCTCCAAGCAACGGTATTGGGTAAACCTGCTTTCATCGCCCGCACAGGCTACACCGGCGAAGATGGATTTGAAGTAATGTTAGATTCTGATGTTGCAGTAGAATTGTGGCAAAGCCTTTATGATGCTGGCGTTATTCCTTGTGGACTCGGTGCGAGAGATACCCTACGGCTAGAAGCAGCAATGGCACTTTATGGGCAAGATATCGATGATACCACCACACCTTTAGAAGCGGGTTTGGGCTGGCTAGTTCACCTAGATACCAAAGGCGATTTTATTGGTAGACCAGTTTTAGAACAGCAAAAAGCTACGCGAGTACAGCGACGTTTGGTAGGTTTGCAAACCCAAGGACGTAACATTGCTCGTCATGGCTACCAAATTCTATCAGCAGGTAAAGTTGTAGGAGAAGTCACCAGCGGTACTTTATCCCCCACACTTGGTTATCCCATTGCTTTAGGCTACGTTCCCACCAAGGTAGCAACTGTTGGTCAACAATTAGAAGTTGATATTCGCGGTAAAGCTTACCCAGCAGTTGTGGTGAAACGTCCCTTCTATCGCTCAAAGAATCGTGTCGCGAACTGATAAGTGCTGAGGATTTTGAGGAATAATGTGTTTTGGGACTTTCAAGTAAAAATATTCCATAAAAGATTGTTGACTGTTGACTGTTGACTGTTAACCGTCAACAGGAGCCAGTGCCTTGGATGGGTTAAGAGGTTTGTACCTCTTTGGGGAAGCAAGCTACGCGCAGCTTCTCCCTTAGGAGAAGCAACTGGCGTTCAACGCTTTAAGCAGAATAATTTATTTTTTGGAGTTCCCTTTCAGTGGTGTCCAGTTTCGAGTAGTAAGTAAAGAAGTGAAAATCACATTTTTTCACTCATGGCTTGGCATCACTTGTATAAGTTAATCAATCTACAGCAAGGTTCATTATTGAATATGGCTTGGATGACTGTTAAGGCAATAAATTGTTCGACAAGGGAGAGGAAGTGATATGTCTTTTAATTATCCTCAAGATTTTAGATACTTAGATTCTCATGAATACGTGCGACTCGATGGTGATATTGCCACCATTGGGATTACTGAGTTTGCCGTCAATGAGTTGGGGGATATTGTGTTTTTGGAACTGCCAGAAATTGGCGATTTACTGACAAAAGGAGAGACATTTGGCACTATTGAATCAGTAAAAGCCGTTGAAGAATTAAATTCACCCGTGACGGGCACAGTAGTAGAACGCAACGATCCTTTGATTGATGACCCCGAACAAATAGCAGATGACCCCTACGGTGAAGGATGGTTTTTAAAAGTGCGCGTCGATGACCTCGATGATGTAAACGATGCTTTGAGTGCTGATGAATACCGCGCTCAAGTAGAAGGGGAGTAGGGAATTGGGCATTGGGCATTGGGCATTGGGCATTGGGCATTGGAAGTAACCAGTGAGCAGTTATTCTCTTTGTCCCCATACCCCATGCCCCATTCCCCAAAAATCAAATTTGGATAAATTGATAAATTACACTAACTTGTTATCAGTATTTGTTGCAAAATGTTAATATACTATCATTTGGAGAGTAATTTGTGGTATCAAATCTCCCTAATATCAAGTCTAGCGATCGCCATCTACTCAACGAAACAAGTCAAAAGTTAAGTAGTTTTGCCCCCAGACACATTGGCCCGAACTTTGATGACATGGAGCAAATGCTTGAAGTCTTAGGGTTTTCTAGTTTAGATGACCTCATCGACCAAACAGTGCCCCAGGCAATTCGCCTCAAGCAACCGCTAAATTTACCTGAAGCAGAAAGCGAATACGCAGCGCTGGCACTTTTAAAAAAAATTGCTAGCAAAAACCAAGTTTTCCGCTCGTATATCGGTATGGGATATTACGACACTATTACCCCTCCAGTGATTGCACGTAATATCCTAGAAAACCCCGGTTGGTATACTGCTTACACTCCTTATCAGCCAGAAATTGCCCAAGGAAGATTAGAAGCACTGTTGAATTTTCAAACCATGATTATCGACCTCACGGGTTTGGAAATTGCTAATGCTTCATTACTGGATGAAGCCACAGCCGCCGCCGAAGCCATGAGCCTCAGCTACGGCGTTTCTAAAAATAAGGCAAATAGCTATTTTGTGTCTTGTGATTGTCATCCCCAAACCATTGATGTGTTGCAGACTCGCGCTCAACCATTGGGGATTAAGATTATTGTCGGCGACCATCAAACATTTGATTTCCAGGAACCGATTTTTGGTGCTGTTCTGCAATACCCAGCAAGCGATGGCACAATTTACGATTACCGCGCTTTTATTGAAAAAGCCCATGCTCAGGGTGCATTGGTGACGGTAGCAGCAGATCCCCTAAGTTTAACTTTGCTTACCCCTCCGGGTGAATTTGGCGCTGATATTGCTGTGGGTAGCACCCAACGTTTCGGTATACCCTTGGGCTTTGGCGGCCCTCACGCAGCGTATTTTGCTACTAAGGAAGAGTATAAGCGATCGGTTCCAGGGCGAATTGTGGGAGTATCAAAAGATGCTCTTGGAAAGCCTGCATTACGTCTCGCCTTACAAACCCGCGAACAACATATCCGCCGGGAAAAAGCTACTAGTAATATCTGCACAGCACAAGTACTACTGGCGGTAATGGCCAGCATGTACGCCGTTTATCACGGGCCCAGTGGACTCAAGCAAATAGCCGAAAATATCCACTCTTTGACGGTATTGCTGGCAGAAGGACTCAAGCGTTTAGGTTATAAAATCGATTCGGAATATTTCTTTGATACCCTGCGGGTAGAACTGGGAACACACAATCTAGAAGATATTCTGATAGCCTCAGAACAACTGCAAATTAACTTACGGATTTTTGATGAAACTGCTGTTGGTATCTCGCTGAATGAAACTACCACAGTAGATGATGTGCTTGACATCTTGGCAATTTTCGCAGGGAACAAAGAACTACCTTTCACCTTGGAAGAATGGTTTGCTCCCCATCTCCCCATCTGCTCATCTCCCCATCTCCCCCTCCCTCGTCAAAGCAGTTACCTAACTCATCCAGTATTTAACCGCTATCACTCAGAAACAGAGTTATTGCGCTATCTCCACAGGCTAGAAAGCAAGGATTTGTCGCTGACAACATCGATGATTCCCTTGGGTTCCTGCACAATGAAGTTAAACGCCACAGCTGAGATGATTCCGGTGACTTGGGAGGAATTTGGCAAGATTCATCCTTTTGCGCCGCCATCCCAAACCCAAGGTTATCAAATTCTGTTTCAGCAGCTTGAAGCATGGTTAGCTGAAATTACCGGTTTTGCGGGAATTTCTCTGCAACCAAATGCAGGTTCTCAAGGTGAATACGCCGGACTTTTAGTAATTCGCCAATATCATCAAAGCCGGGGAGAAGCACACCGCAACGTCTGTTTGATTCCCACCTCAGCACACGGGACAAACCCAGCTAGTGCGGTAATGTGCGGTATGAAGGTAGTGGCAGTTGCCTGCGACTCTCAAGGTAACATTGACGTTGAGGATTTGAAAGCCAAAGCTGAAAAGCACAAGTCAGAACTCGCCGCCTTAATGGTGACATATCCCTCGACTCACGGTGTTTTTGAGGAGTCAATTAAGGAAATCTGTGCAATTGTTCATACCCACGGCGGACAAGTTTACATGGATGGGGCAAATATGAACGCCCAAGTGGGAATTTGTCGTCCTGGGGATATTGGCGCGGATGTCTGTCACTTAAACTTACACAAAACTTTCTGTATTCCCCACGGTGGCGGCGGCCCTGGTATGGGGCCTATTGGTGTTGCTTCTCATCTCGTACCGTTCCTACCCGGACATCCCGTTGTCACTATCGACAAGTCAGGTGGAAAATCTCATCTTGGTGCTGTGGCGGCTGCGCCTTGGGGTAGTGCGAGTATTTTGGTAATTTCTTGGATGTATATTGCCATGATGGGTACAGCTGGTTTAACCCAAGCAACAAAAGTGGCAATTCTCAATGCTAACTACATCGCCAAGCGACTTGAATCTTACTATCCCGTTTTGTATCAAGGGAAAAATGGTTTAGTTGCCCATGAATGTATTTTAGATCTGCGATCGCTCAAAAAATCTGCGGCGATCGAAATCGATGATGTAGCCAAGCGTTTGATGGATTATGGTTTCCATGCACCCACTGTTTCCTGGCCTGTGGCAGGTACAATCATGGTGGAACCAACAGAAAGCGAATCAAAACAAGAGTTAGATCGTTTCTGTGATGCGTTGATTGCTATTCGTCAAGAAATTGCCGAAATCGAATCAGGCAAGGCAGATATCCAAGATAATCTTTTGAAGAACGCGCCCCATACTGCTGAAAGTCTGCTTAGCGGAGAATGGCATCATCCCTATTCCCGCGAAGAAGCCGCCTACCCTGCACCTTGGACGCGGGAACATAAATTCTGGCCTGTTGTCAGCCGCATTGATGCAGCCTTTGGTGACAGGAATTTCGTGTGTTCTTGTCTGCCAATGGATGCTTATTAACCCACAAATTGGTTTGTAGAGACGTAGCATTGCTACGTCTCTACATCGGGTGGTATGACGAAAAATCCTTCAATGAGGCGTGTCATATCATGTCCGGTTAAAGACTTGTTGTTTAGACTGACATGGAGACACGGGGACGCGGTGACGCGGAGAGATTTTATTGTGAAATGGGTGTCTTCACCCGTCCGGGCGGGCAGGATGCCCACCCTACAAGATTTTGTTAATGCACTATTTTAGTCTAGACACGCCAGTAGGTTTTGCGATCGCAAAGCCGAGGTAGGGTGACGCGCATCATGATGCTAAGCGAAAATTTCAAATCATGCCCCCTTTCCCCCTTCCCCCTTCCCCTTT
>NZ_LAHA01000049.1 GCF_002608075.1 Nostoc linckia z4 | reverse complement strand
GGGAAGGGGAAAGGGGGAAGGGGAAAGGTTTTTTAGGGAACTTCAAAAAATAAATTATTCCGGTTCTCGTCGTTGACTGTTGACTGTCAACCGTCAACAATCTTCTGTGGAATATTTTTTTACTTGGAAGTCCTTTATCCTTTCCCCTTTTCCCTTTAAGCTTTACCCAACCTCCACCTAACATTTTTGGGTTGGGAGACTACTAGAGATAAAAACTTTATCTCTCAACAGAATGGCGATCGCAACAACAATAGATACCCTACCAATATCCTGCTACTATTACATAAGTTTTTATCTACTACACAAAATGTGCATCTGTAGGATTGAATGCCAGTTTAATCATTCCATCAGGAGAGAGACGATCGGATGTATACCTGTGGGGTAATTTGGCAGTCAAGGTTTGTTCTCCCAATTGAGTTTATTTTTGATTCCTCGTTTTACACGCTTCTCTTGACCTAAAAGGTTGACCGCAATGTGCCTTATAACTGCAAAATTCTGTGGTGCATTGTCTTTTTTAATTCTACAATCATCTTCTCTTAATGACACACGCGACCAAGCTTTTTTAGTAAGCATGTACTACATTGAGATGCGTTCGCCCTGGCCCCATCTCCCTTGTCTCCCCTACCTCCCTATCTGTTTACAGTAAAAATTACGTTTTAGATTGTAAATCCTGGCTTAGTGTTGTCACGTAGGGGGGATGCATGATGGTAAAGTGGTTGCCGTGTAAGATTTGTGTGTGAGTTGTGTTTGTAGTATATTGACTCCAGTCGGTGCGGGGTAATTGAGGTGTGAGTTGTTGTGCAGCCCACCAGATGCAGATTTGAGCTTTAATTTGAGGTGGTTGATGGTTTTTTAACAGTTTTTGGTGGATTTCCGTTAGTTCTAGTTGTTTTTGAAATATTTCCATTGATACTTCTGATAGTTCTGTTGAAAGTAAATTTTGTGATTTTCCCCAATTCATGATTAATTGCAGACGTTCAATAGCAGTTAAATTCACGAGTTGTTCTCGTAGTTCTTGCTGTTGAAAATCATCTAGGCTCATCAAAGCATCAACAAAAGTCCCACCAAATACTAATGTTAATTCATATAAAGGATCGGGTGTTAAAGTTGGTGTATTATCTGGAAATAAAAACGCATCTACAAGTCCCAGAAAATCAACTTGACATCCTTGTTGTTCTAATTCTTTAGTAATACTAACGGCAATGACTCCACCCATAGACCAACCCATAAGATGATAAGCACCATCAGGTTGATGTTGGCGAATGATTTTGGCGTATTCGACAGCCATATTTTCAATGCTATTATGCTCATCCAGTGAGTTGTTAAGAGCGCGGGACTGGAGAGCGTATACAGGCTGATTCGTTCCTAAACAGTTGGCAAGATGCTGATACACCATGACTTGTCCCCCTGTGGGATGAATACAAAATAATGGTGGTTGAGTTCCCTGTGGTTGAATGGAGACTAAAGATATAGGTGTTGGGGATGCGTGATGATTTTGGATGAGAAAATTTCCTAATTCGGCTACCGTTGGATAGTGAAACAGTGTACTGAGAGGTATATTTGTGTGAAATTTTTGGTTGATTTTGGAGATTAATTGTAGTGCTAAAAATGAGTGTCCGCCTAATGCAAAAAAGTTATCATAAATGCTGATTTGCGGAAGTTTAAATAATTCCGTCCAAGTTGTAATTAATAGTTCTTCTACTTGGTTACGAGGCGGGGTAAAAGTTTTTGTTAATTCTGGTTGCGTACCTTCAGGAATAGGTAGCACTTGACGATTTATTTTACCGTTTGCTGTGAGTGGGAAGGATGGTAACAACATGAAAGTAGAGGGAATCATGTAAGCTGGTAATTTGGTTTGGAGAAAAGAACGTATTTCTTGCGTGGTGATGTTTGACTCTGGTTTGGGAACAATGTAAGCGATTATTTGTTGTGTTTTCTGTAATGTTGTAACTACAACTTCTTTAACGGTGGGATGCTGTTTTAATGTTGCTTCAATTTCACCAAGTTCAATGCGATAACCGTTGATTTTAACTTGAAAATCTTCTCTACCTAAAAATTCAATATTTCCATCGGGTAAATAGCGTCCCAAGTCGCCTGTTTTATATAATTTTTCTTTGGTAACTGGATGAATAATAAAACTAGCATTTGTTTTTTCTTCGTCTTGCCAATAACCTTTTGCTAATCCGATACCGCCAATATATAATTCTCCTGTCACCCAAACAGGACATTTTTTTATAGATGTATTTAAAACATAAATATATTGATTTTTAAGTGGTTTTCCGTAGGGAATACTTTTCCAGTTGGGGTGAACTTGGGTAATTGGATAATAAATTGACCAGATAGAGGCTTCTGTTGCTCCTCCTAAACTAATGATTTCGGCTTGTGGAGATAATGCTTGGATTTGAGCAGGTAAATTTAAGGGTATCCAATCACCACTCAATAAAACTAACCTGAGAGTATTAAATATAACTTGAGGATGATTTAAATTATACTCAATTAACATCTGCATGAAAGCCGGAACTGAGTTCCAAATTGTGATTTGGTGTTTGGTAATTAATTCACTCCAATGAGATGGATCTTTACTATTTGCAGCATCAGGAATGACTATTGTTCCTCCTGCTGCTAAAGTGCCGAAGATGTCGTAAACTGAGAGGTCAAAGCTGAAAGCAGAAATAGCTAAGATGCGATCGCCTGAATCGATCCGAAAGCGTTCGTTAATATCTAAAATCGTGTTGACTGCACTTTCATGGGTAATCATCACGCCTTTGGGTGTTCCTGTAGAACCAGAGGTGTAGATGATATAGGCTAAGTCTGTGGGTTTTGGGCTTTGCTGGTATGGCTGGTGTGATGCTGGAGTTGGTAATGAATCTATACACAAAGTCGGGATGTTCTGTGGATATTCCAGACTATGAACAAGGCTAGTTTCAGTCAGTACCAGTTTGACTTGTGCTTGTTGTAAACAATACCATATACGTTCCTGTGGTAATCCGGGATCGATGGGGACATAGATACCACCAGCAGCAAGGATAGCCAAAGCAGCAACAACCTGTTTCCAACCTTTTTCCATAATTATGGCGATCGCCACCTGAGAACGATCGCCTAATTGTTGTGCTAATTCAGTGACGCGATCGCTTAACTCTTGATAGGTGAGAATGCGATCGCTACTAATTACAGCTTGTTGTTGTGGACGTTGAGATACTTGTTCAAAAAATAAAGTGTGGAGTAAAGCTGTTTGTGGGATTGGTGGATGAGGATGAATTGGGATTGGTGGTAATAATTCTATGGGTTGTGTCCACAATTCATCTTCTTGGGCTAAACGCTCCAGCAAATTGCAGTAAACTGTAAACATTTCATCCAACATCCCCATAGGGAAAAGTGCTTCTACTGCATCCCAATTAAAAATTAAGCTTCCATTATGTTCTGCAACTTGATGTTCTAAGGAAACTTGCGGCGTTTGGCTAATACCATACACCACTTCTCCCAAAAAGTTATATTCTAAATCTCCCTGAGCAAAATTACCCAAACCTAAAACACTACTAAATACTATAGGCATAGCTGCGGTCAATTCTGTTTGCTTTTGACTGAGCAATTTCCGCAGTACTTCTACTCCACTAATATAAATATAATCTAAATCTTGGAGTAATTGTTGCTGGATTTTTAGAGCTAGATTTGTAAATGTATTTGGTGATGAATTATCTATTGCTAAAAGATTTGTATTGGTAAAATCGCCAATGATTTGATTGATTTGGGCATGGAGGGGTAGACGTTCCAGGACAGTTAAATTGAGAGTAAATGAAGGATTTTTACTCCACAAAGTTAAAACTTCTGCAAAAGCAGTTAGTAAAATGATAGAAGGAGTTAAACCCGCTTTTTGACCCCGATGTTTTAATTTTTGCCATATATGGGGTTCTAGTTTTCCAGCATAGCGTTTGAATGTATACTCTTTTAATTCACTAGGAAAACAAGCTAGGGGTAGTTCCGGTGCTGGTGGGAGAGTATCTAAACGATTGAACCAATAAGTTTGCGATCGCTTGATTAATTCTGAGTCTTCGAGAGAATTTTTAGCAATGACGTAATCTCGAAATGATAATTCTAATGGTGGTAATGATAATTCGGGATTTTGATAAATTTGATGCCATTCGTGAAATAAAATCCGAATACTTGCAGCATCTATGAGTAATAAATCCATGCTCAGATGCAGCCTAATTTGTTGTTGATTTAAATAAGTGGCTCGAATATCAAACCAAGGCCATTGGTGTGATGGTAAATTTTGTTGAGATAGTTTTTCGCGGATTGCTATTAATTCAGTTTCGATTTGTGGGGGTTGTAATTCTCGCAAGTCTAAGATGGTAATTTGATAATCGGGAACTTTTTCTAAGATTTGTTGTTCTCCTGTGGGTAATACTATCGCCCTTAGCATATCATGACGCTGAATGAGTTTTTGCCAAGCTGCTGTAAGGCGTGATATGTCTAAATTATTAGTTTCAAATTCTATGTAAACATGGTTGCTGACATGGCTTAATTCAAATACTTGATTGCGTCCCAACCAGTGCGCCTGTTGGATGTCGGTGAGGGGAAATGGTTGGTGAAGTTGCTGAGGATTGGGTTTGATGATTGGTAGGGAGGTTGTTTTGATGTTGTTGAGATTTAGGAGTTTGATAAGTTCTGGTTTATGTTCTTTGAGGGAATCGCGTAGTTCTGGTGTTAATGTTCCTTTTGGTGCTTCGATGTTTAATAGGTTGTTTTCTAGCCAGAGTTTGATTCCTCGTTTTTCGAGTTCGATTAAAAGTTGGTTTTTGTTCATAATGTTTTTCTTCATTTTTAATTAACGAACAGCGATAGCACGGATAATAATATTCACTTGATGATGCAAAAACCCTTTTTAATTATCTTAACTTTGCGTACTTTGCGTACTTTGTGGTTCGTTTATAGCATTTCCTAGTCTCCTAAGAAATCTCTGCGTAACTCTGCGCTTTACTTTGCGTTTCAAAAATTTGTACTTTATTTACAGGAATTTTCAGGTAAATGAACCACACTGTTTTTATCTCACGCAAAGGAAGAAATAAGACTGTAGTATAAATATATGAAAACTGTTGTAAGTGGGAATTGCTATAAATACTACATTTAAATTTGGATGATTTCTTTATCGTCGTCTTGTTCTGTGGATAGGGGGTTGTGTGTAATTTTAGCGATAATTAATTGCTCATCAATGGCTAATGCTAGTTGTTGAATATTTGTTGTTTCCACTAATAATTGGCGCATGGGAATGTTGACTTGGAGTTGAGTTTGTAAGTGATTTTTCAACTGCACGAGTTTGAGTGAGTCTATTCCTAATTCAAAAAAGTTTTGGTGTATTCCTACTGTTTCGATTTGCAGCAGTTGTTGGATGAATTCGGCGATTGTTTTTTCGGTTTGGGTTTGCGGAGGGACTAAGGTTGCTGATTTGGCTGTTGCGAGATTGGGAGTTGGTAAGGCTTTTCTATCTATTTTTCCGTTGGGGGTTAGGGGTAAGGTGTCAATGAAAATATATTCAGCAGGTATCATGTATTGTGGAAGTTTCTGCTGTAAATATTCTCGAAATTGGGTAGTATTTGATTTGGTATTTTTAAGTATTGACCATTGCTGAGAATCTTTTGGATCTATTTTTCCACCAACAAAGTTATAAAGGAGAATTTGATTAGTTTCTAGTTGAAATAAGTCTTGAATTTGGGTAAATTCTAAATAGCCAAGGGGACAAAGACCAATTTCTTGAGTTGGTGCGCTGTTCATGAGTAATTGTCCGATGTGTCCTGCTTCTAAAAGACAGAAGTCTCTAGCGAGTTCTCCATACATCGGTGCGATCGCACTTAGTTTCCCAATCAAATATATCGCAAAAGCGGATTGTTCAAAAAGTACTTGATTCTCACGGTAAATGCTGCTATCTATTTCGTTGGTGTTGTGGAGTAAGATTAAATTGTGGTCGCTGGGATGATAATAATATATTCCTCCTGGAAGGGTTTCGATACTGTTGGGTTTGATGAATAAGTAAGTTTGTACGGGATAAAGACTCCCAGCAGAAGGATAGCGATATTTGGGGAGGGGATAATCACCAAATTGCATTTGCTGGAGACAGTTGAGAAATTTGCTAAATTGTTCTAAGGATATCTGTTGCGGTACAAATTGTCTGTAACTTTGGCGTTGGAGATAAGCTGTTTGCTCAAGTTCAGATTTGGGTAAGTGAATAGTAATTGGCGATGATTCTGATTTGCGGATTCCTGGTTGCTGGAGTTTAAATTCGATGCGTTCTCCAGCATCGCTTAATACTCCTGCTTGTTGAGATGGTTGGTAAGCTTCTGCTAAATTGGGAGTTGGTATATCGCTAATAATATAAGCAACTAATTGTTGTGTTTGTTCGACTGTGGTGACTACTGCTTCTTTGACGGTGGGATGTTGTTTTAATATGGCTTCGATTTCACCAAGTTCAATTCTATAACCGTTGATTTTGACTTGAAAATCTTCTCTTCCTAAAAATTCTATATTCCCATCGGGTAAATAACGTCCCAAGTCGCCTGTTTTATATAATTTTTCTTTGGTAACTGGATGAATAATGAAACTAGCATTTGTTTTTTCTGCGTCTTTCCAGTAACCTTTTGCTAAACCGATACCGCCAATATATAGTTGTCCCGTTACCCAAACAGGAGTTTGCTGCAAATTATGATTTAATACATATACTTGTTGATTAGCGAGTGGTTTGCCGTAAGGAATACTTTTCCAGTTAGGATCTACTTGGTTAATTGGATAGTAAATTGACCAAATTGAGGCTTCTGTTGCTCCTCCTAAACTCACGACTTGGATATTTGTCCACAATTTTTGGATTTGATTTGGTAAATTGAGAGGTAGCCAATCTCCACTCAACAAAGCTAAACGTAGAGATGATGGTTGCGGTTGATTGGCGAGATATTCTACCAACATTTGCATCAAAGCTGGAACTGAGTTCCACAAGGTAATTTGTTGAGATACTATTAACTCTAACCAGTGTGCGGGATCTTTGGTTTGATCTGCTGAGGGAATAACTATCGTTCCTCCCGCCGCTAACATACCGAAGATGTCGTAAACTGAAAGGTCGAAGTTTAATGCTGATAAAGCTAAGATGCGATCGCTCGATTTAACCCCAAAACGTCGATTAATATCCAAAATGGTATTTACCGCACCCCGATGATTGATCGCTACGCCTTTGGGTAAACCCGTAGAACCGGAAGTGTAGATAATGTAAGCTAAATCATCGGGATTTTGGACTAGTTTGATATCTTTCTCATCTTGTGTGAGTTGACTTTCCACACATACTTGTTGAACACCTGATGGCAAAGATAGCTGAAGATGAGGTTGAGTGACAATTAATTTAACTTGTCCTTGGGTGAGTAAATACCATTGTCGTTCTGCTGGTAATTCGGGATCTATGGGAAGATAAGCCGCACCGGCGATTAAAATTCCTAGTACAGCGACAACTTGCTCCCAACCTTTTTCCATGATAATAGCGATTGCATTGTCGGTGCTTGCTCCCAATTCTCGCAGTTGAGATGCTAATTGCAGAGCGCGTTGGTATAATTCCTGATAAGTTAAGGTACGCTCTGGGGTAATGACTGCTGGGGAATCAGCTTGAATTTGCACTTGCTTGATAAACAAACTGTGCAAAGTTTCCTCATAAATATCTGCGGTGGGATAATTTGCAATTGTGCGTTGTACTAATTCTCCCTGACTTGCACTCCAAATTGTATCTGAGGTAATTAATCGTTGAAGCAAATCGCAGTAAGCAGCAAACATCTCATCCAGTAAACCTGCGGGAAAAAGTTCTTCCACCGCATCCCAATTAAATATTAAAGTTCCATTTTGCTCTCTGATTTGATTATCTAACCAAACTTGCGGGGTTTGACTGATACTATAAACAATCTCCCCTAACTGACTTAATATTGATGTATCCTGACCGAGTGATTCTAAACCTAGAGTACTAGTAAATACCACCGGCATAAATTGGTAACTTTGGCGTTGACGGCTAAGTTCTCGCTGTACTTGCAAACCACTCATATAACCGTTATCTAAATCTTGCCACAGTTGTTGCTGTAATTGTTGAGCGTGGTTGCTAAAGCTTTGAGGAATTGAAAAATCGACTTCTAAAAGTGTCAAAGAAGTAAAGTCCCCCACAATCTCATTTACTTGGGGATGTAAAGGTAAACGCTTAAATAATGTGAGATTAATCGTAAATTTGGGATTTCTGCTCCATTGACTGAGGATTTCTGCAAAAGCAGCTAACAAAACTCCCGAAGTAGTTAAGTTAAATTGCTGTGCGCGATGTTGTAATTTGCGCCATTGTTCTGGCGAGAGTTGAGAACTGCGACGTTGAAACCGAGGATTAGCAACTCCATTGGGATTTTTTGCTAAAGGTAATTCGGGTGCTGGTGGTAAGCTATCTAATCGATTAAACCAATATTCTTGAGAACGTTGATATTGGGGTGTATTTTTTAAAGTTGATTCTCCAAGCACATAATCGCGGAAGGAAAGTTGTAAGGATGGTAATACAAATTCAGAATTATTATATAGATGTAACCACTCCCGCATCAGCAAAAACACACTCCAAGCATCAGCAATCAAAGCATCAAAACTGAGGTGGAGTCTGGTACGCTGTTCATCTATAGGTGTAGCTCGAATTCTAAATAAAGGCCATTGTTCCGCAGGTAAAACTTCATGGGACATTTGCTCGCGCATCACCTCTAAATCTTGCAAATCCAAAACTTCGATTTCATAAGCCGGAACTGTTGAGAGAATTTGCTGTTGACCATCTGGTAAAATAACAGCACGCAGCATATCGTGACGCAAAATAAGTTTTTGCCAAGCTTGATTTAATCTTGTTAAATCTAAATGATGGCAATCTAATTCTAAATAACCATGAGCAGCAATATTTCCTAATTCAAAAGCTTCATTACGTCCTAACCAATAAGCTTGTTGAATGTCGGTGAGGGGAAAAGGTTGATATAACTGTTGTGGATTGGGGACAATTGTTGGTAAATTAACTGAAGATTCTGTCTTTGTTGAAGATGTCACTGCTTCACTCAATCCAGCCACCGTAGGAGATGCTAACAAAGAGCGTAACGGTAACTCAATATTTAAGGTTTGTTGTAATCGCGCAATTACTTGAGTCGCTAGTAGAGAATGTCCCCCCAATTCAAAAAAGTTATCGTGAATGCCTACTTGTTTGAGTTTCAAAACAGAGGCGATAATATTAGCGATCGCTTCTTCCGTTGCGGTGCGCGGTGGAACAAAATCTATTTCTCGATGCTGTTCCATATCTGGAATTGGTAAAGCACGCCGATCTATTTTACCGTTGGGTGTTAAAGGTAAAGTTTCCAGAATGGCGATCGCACTGGGAATCATATAATCGGGTAACTTCTGTTTGAGAAAGTTACGCAATTCCTTAGTTGTTAATGACTGTTGGTGAGAAACAACATATCCAACTATAGATTTATTCTCGGTTTGCAGTTCTCGAATTATCACTACTGCTGCTTGAACTTGGGGATGGCTACTCAAAACCGCTTCAATTTCCCCTAGTTCAATTCTAAAACCCCGAATCTTCACTTGATCGTCCATGCGACCGAGTAATTCAATATTACCGTCAGGAAGATAACGCGCTAAATCTCCCGTTTTGTACAAAATAAAGTTGTGGGGAGAATAGGAGATAAATTTTTCTTTGGTTAAATCAGGACGATTGAAATAACCTTGAGCCAAACCAGCACCACCAATATATAATTCACCCGCAACCCCAATGGGAACTAATTGTAAATATCTATCTAAAATATAAACTTGCGTGTTCGCAAATGGACGACCAATAGGAACCAACCCACTTCCTAATTTACCCATCCCCAACTCAAAATATGTGCTATCAATACAAGCTTCCGTTACCCCATAGGAATTAATTAAACGTGTCTGTTCGCCACAAAAACGCTGAAATTCTTGATATTCTTGCACATACAAACTATCGGAACCGACTACCAACAATTTCATAAAGTGGAGATTTTGCTGAGTTCTTTGCAAATACTCAACCAAGTTTCTCAACACAGCAGGAACAAACTCCGCGCTATCAATCTTCTCCACCAACATTAATTTATACAATTTGTCAGGTTCTAAGAGCCACTCACGCGGACATAAAACCAACTTAGCACCACTACAAAGAGTGCGAATTACATCTCCTGAAAACACATCAAAAGCAAAACTCGCCATTTGCAAATGACTAGTCAGAGATGGGATTTGATAAGCTTTTTCCCAAGCATAAAACGCATTTACCAAACTACGATGAGCGATCGCCACTCCTTTAGATTTACCTGTAGAACCTGATGTGTAAATCACGTAGGCTAAATCTTTAAATGTAGTATTAACTACTAAATTTTCTTCACTTTCCTGGGAAATATCTTGCCAATCTTTATCTAAACAAACTACAGTTAAATCCTCTATTGGTAAACTTGCTACTAATTTTTGTTGCGTCAGCAATATCGATACTTGGGAATCACGCAGCATAAAATTCAAGCGTTCTTCGGGATACGCAGGATCTAAAGGTAAATAAGCTCCACCTGCTTTCAGAACTCCCAATAATGCAACAATCATTTCTAGGGAACGTTCAACACAAATTCCCACCAGTTGATTTTCACCTATACCCAATGAACGCAGGTAGTGTGCTAGTTGGTTCGCTTTGCTGTTTAATTGTTGATACGTTAATTGTAGAGACGTTTCATGAAACGTCTCTACATTTGGAAATACCACCGCAACCGCGTTTGGTTGCTGCTTCACACAGTTCTCAAACAACTGATGAATAACTATATCTTGGGGATACTCGACTTGGTTGTTGTTCCACTTACACAACAAATGATTTGCTTCAGCTTCCGTTAGCAGAGGTAAAAAAGCAATTTGTTGTTGGGGATTAGCAATAATCCCTGCGAGTAAAGTTTGAAAATGATTCGCTATCCTGCTAATTGTCGTGGCATCAAATAAATCGGTGTTGTATCTTAAAATACCAATTAATGATTCAATCGTCTCCATCATATCGAAGACTAAATCATTCTGTCCTTCTTGCTGGGGAATCACAAAAGGTTCTAAAGTTAACCCGCCCCAATTTTCTCTGGCTTTAGTTTTATCAGATATAGATAGTTCGTAATCTTTCGCAATTTCACTGAGCTTTAACAAATTAAAAGAAACGCGAAACAAACCAGGAAGACTCGGATCGCGGTTGAGTTGCGATAGCTGCGCTCTCTTCGAGACGCTACGCGAACGCCGAAGGCATCGCTCAATTAGTAAAGTAGAGGGATAATCTTGATGAGCGATCGCATCTAATACAGTCTGGCGGACTTGAGTTAAAAGCTGAGAAAATGTGGGATTACCAGCCAAATTCACCCGCAAAGCCAGCATATTAACGAAAAAACCCACAGTTTCCGCAAATTGCGGCTGACTTCTCCCCTCAATAGGCGCACCCACGATGATATCTTCCTGACCAGACAAGCGGTAAAGCAACACTTGAAAGGCGGTTAACAAAGTCATATAAAGAGTTGCGCCTTGAGCTTTCGCCATTTCTCGTAGTTGAGAAGTCAACTCTTGATTTATTTCAAAAGTATGAGAAGCTCCCCGATAGCTTTGAATTGGTGGTCGCGGTCGGTCTGTTGGTAATTTTAAAATGGGTAACTCACCCGCTAATTGTTCGCGCCAGTAATTCCATAATTCATCCCCCACAGAACTTGCTAAAATATTTCTTTGCCACTGTACAAAGTCTTGATATTGGTACTTAATAGCAGGTAACGATATAACTCGACCTGTATTTTCTGCTTCGTAGAGCAAACGCAACTCATCAAGAATAATTCCCAAGGAAAAACCATCAATCACAATGTGATGTATGGTTAGTAATATTAGATAATTCTCTTCAGAACAAGTAAATAAATTTACCCGCAATAAATTACCTTTTTCCAAATCAAAGGGACGCTGATATGCTGCTATGACTTGGCTTATCAACTCATCTTCATTTTTAGCTGAAGCGTCAATATTTTCAAAATCAACTTCTTGGTATTCATGAACCTCTTGAAAAGGTTCGCCATCCTTTTGTGCAAATGTTGTGCGGAGAGTCGGATGACGATTTACTAACTGTTGAAACGCTTGTTGTAAAGCCGGAATATTTAAATGAGAGCAAATACGAGCCGTAAAAGCCACATTATAAGCTGCACTTGTGGGTGCAAGTTTATACAAAAACCATAAACCTTGCTGACCATAAGTCAGAGGATAAGATTTAGAAATATGAAAACCTTGGCGCAGCAAATCGATAATTTCTGTTTTATGCTGCTTAATTTGATTTAAAACTGTAGAAGTTAATCCTTCTTTGCGACCGCGATAACGCAGTTTATCATCTTCAACCCACAATTCTATATTCTGTTGCGAGAGTTGTGTGAGAAACTCAACTAAATTCATAATTCTCCTTCCAACCACTCATCGTCATCTATTTTTGATTCAGCATTTGCACTCAATTCATTGACTAATATTGCCAAACTTGCAACATTAGTATCCTCTAAAAACTTGACTGCTGGAACATCTACTGACAACTCTTTTCTAAACTTATTTCTCAGTTTGACAGCAATTAATGAATCCAATCCCAAATAATTTAAAGACATTTTCACATCCAAATCAGATGTCTCTATCCCAATTACCTGAGCTATTTCTTCTTGAATATAAGCTGTAAAAAATGCAATTTTAGACATACTATCCCAGCAAAATATTGCGTTCTCTTCTTTGCGCCTCTGCGTGAAAAAATCTATCCCGGAGAATTCACAATCACCAACTTCACACTACCACTGCAATTACCACCTTTATCATCCCAATAACGACAGTTAGTAACTATATACATCATCCCCGACCTGAGCCGAATATTAGTAAACTCAATTTCACCCCAAAACTGAGAAGACTGCATAGCACGGCGAAAAGAACTTTCAAAATTTACAATATAAATATCTGGTAACTGTTTATTCCAATAATCTGTCATAGTCCAAGACTGAAATGATGCCATCAGTCTTTCTTTCACAGATTTAGCTATGACATAATACATCATTTGGTTATAGCAAATATTGAATTCCACTGAATTAAAATGACCAGTGTCATCGATATAACATGATTCTGGAATCGAGAACTCACATCGTCCGATTACACGTCCCCCATGCTGAGGATCTCCCTCTTTAATTACTTCAGCAGATTTGAGATAGTGACAATTAGCTTTATAAGGTTTGAGGACTTGTGTTAGTAAGATATCATCATTATTGATGTGGATGCTATTTTGTTTGACGCTTTGTTGACTTGAATCTTGAAATTTTAACATGATATTTTATCCTGATTAAATGACCAATAATTATGAGCAGGTTATAAACCTCTAGATTAGACTTTTTGCAAATATTTTGGCGTTGTTGAGTATTCGTTTTAAAAGCTGACGCAAAGGCGCATTCGTTGAAAACGTTCCCGAAGGGTAGGCGCAAAGAAGAATGAGAAAATGAGGGCTAAATTGAGCAGTGAGAATGCAATTGTTCTATATTTGATAAAATGGATAGCTATCGTGTAGGGTTAATCGAAATGTGACGGCTGGTTCAGAATTTGCAGCATAGTGAGCGCAATGAACTAAAGAGCGATTATCCCAAATCCGCACATCTCCTAATTCAAATTCATGATGTTCGATTAATGGATATTGAAAAGTTTTGTCTAATTGGCCGGAATGAGTCAACAATTTTTGGAGAATATTTATATCTTGGGGTTTTCCCTCTAAATCATCTATGCGATAAGTGAACCCTTCGCTAATGTAGAGGATGGGTTCTCCTGTAATGGGATGAATAAAGGTTGTTGGATGTTTTACGGGAGGAGTAACTCGTTCAATTTCGTCCAAGATTTCTGAAATTGGACGATAAACATCTTCGGGACGAATTTTAAAAAAACGTCTGACACTGTGATAAGAACTCGATTGATTGGCGATCGCTTTCAGGTCATCTGGTAAACTTTGATATACTTTGGACATATTAATAAAGTAAGTGCCACGCTCCTTACTAGGAAGAATCTGAGGATATACCATTGAAAACGCAAATGGCCTCGGCATAAATGCATAATCAGCGTGCCAAAATTTACCAGTCTTCGGAACTCCAACTTGCTGACCATTTTCAGCAACATTAGAGGAAACAAAAATCTCTTCCCTTTCGGGATGGTGATACATTGGTTGATAGTATTTCTCTACCTCCCCAAGACGATATCCAAAATCACAATACTCATCAGGTGATAAATCTTGCTCTTTGAGTACAACAATTTTGTATTCATATATCAGTTGCTTCAAATCCTCAATATCTTGCTCTGAAGCAGTTTTATGATTAAATTCATAAACAACAACTCCCATTCGCTGATTGTCTTGATATTGAACTTTCATAGTTTTCTCGCTTGCTATAAGTAGGTCGGCTTGAATATTTATTATTGAAGATCCCCCTAATACCGTTTCTTGATAAAGCTGCGCTAAACTCTCTCAAACTCTTACCTTGGCGTACTTGGCGTACTTGGCGGTTCGTTAAAAAAATAAAATGCATCTTCATACAGAATTGGTATTAACTAATCTTACGAACTGATGAATTCGCCGCCAAAGAAAGACTTGTAATCAACATAATGCTACCCGCAACAGTAAACATAATTGTCAGATTTAAATTCACTAAAATACCAGCCAAAGCAAAGGAAATAGGAGCAATACCAAAAGCAGAAAACATTCCCAAGCTCATCACTCTTCCTAACATTTCGGGTTTAGTTTGTTTCTGAATCCAAGTAATTCCCACCACAGTAAAAATACAACTGCAAAATCCCAGCACTGCAATTGTCATACTAGCTAGTGTTATATTGCCAATAAAGCCAAGTAAAAATAAACCAAAGCCTTGAACACTGGCAATAGTTAACAGTAAAACTCCGATGTTAGGAAGATTTGGCACAAATTGAGGTGTGAGTGTTCCTATTAACCCACCACCACCCCAAGCTGATTGCATAATTCCTAAAGCTACTGCACCACCTGGAAAGCGACTATGAGCTAGTGAAGTCATCCCAACTTGTAATGGCCCAATAAATAGAAAATTGAGAATTACCATTACCAGCAAAAAGATTCTCAAAGGCTGATTGCGCCATGCGTAGTAAAATCCCTCACGCATACCAGCAATCAAACTCATAGTTTTTTTAGTTGAAGCAGAATTTTGATTTAATTCCCCATGCAATGCTGTTGCTTTTGCTGTTGTTTCCTTCATCAG
The DNA here is from genome assembly GCF_002608075.1 of Nostoc linckia z4. Classification (GTDB taxonomy): domain Bacteria; phylum Cyanobacteriota; class Cyanobacteriia; order Cyanobacteriales; family Nostocaceae; genus Nostoc; species Nostoc linckia. The sequence goes on along the minus strand of NZ_LAHA01000049.1, from coordinate 42,612 downwards.
CAAAAGCGTGATAGTTGTGATAGCAAAAGTTATCCCATCAATTACAAATGCTACTTCAATACCAGCAGTTGCAATCAGCAAACCACCCAAAGCTGGCCCAATTAGCAAAATCAGTTGGGAAGTTCCTTGGCTTAAAGTATTACTTGCTATTAACTGTTCCTTTGATACCAGACTAGGAATAATCGATTTAGATGCAGGTATAAAAAAGCCATCAAATATGCCGAAGCTAGCAGCAAAAAAGTAAATATGCCATAGTTGAGTCATTTTAAGCGCAACGATTGTTGCAAATAAAACGACTAGTAAACCACGCAAAGCATTAGCAACAAACATTACTAATCGCGGTGAAAAGCGATCGCTCACCACACCACCAACCAGCATCAAAACAGCACGGGGAACTGCTGCACTCATTAACATAGTACCCAACACGATCCCAGAGTTAGTTAACTGTATTGTTAACCAAGGCAATGCAACGATATAAAACTGGTCACCTAAAAGCGAAACAGTTTCACCAATGTACAAAAGTAAAAAGTTGCGTACAGTTAGCGGTTTCCAAAGCGGAATTTTAGAATTAGTCATTAGTCATTTGTCATTAGTCATTTGTCATTGGTCATTTCTTCCTCTACTCCCCTGCTTTGCGCTCCTCTGCGTTTACCTTTGCGCTCCTTTGCGTTTAAAAATAAACCTAAACATTTGCAATACTCCCTTTAATTCACACGACGTTCATAGCCTTGCCAATATTTCTCTCGAATCTTAGCCTTTTGTAATTTACCACTAGGCGTTCTTGGCAAAGATTCAGTAAACTCAACGCTTCTCGGTAACTTAAAATCAGCAATTTTACCCCGAACAAAATTGATAATATCTAATGCGCTTGCTTTCATGCCTGTTTTTAAAACCACGATCGCTTTGATTGCTTCTCCAAAATCTTCATCTGGAACGCCAATTACTGCTACCTCTCTGATGGCTGGATGTTCGTATAAAATATTTTCAATTTCTGCTGGATAGACATTTTCGCCACCATAAAGAATCATGTCTTTAAAGCGATCGCAAATGTAAATGTAACCTTCTTCATCAAAGTAACCAGCATCACCAGTATGAATCCAGCCATCCACTAAAGTTTTTGCTGTAGCTTCTGGTAATTTCCAATAGCCAATCATATTTGCAGGAGATTTGATACAAACTTCACCCACTTCAAAGCAAGATAGTTCTTTACCTTCACTATTAACGATGGCTATCGATACCCCAGGAAAGGGTTTACCCGCAGCTTTGAGGATGTTTTTATTTGCAGATGTATGGTCTTGTGCAGGTAAAGAGACGGCACAATTGCCAGTTTCCGTCATTCCATATATTTGCACAAAATTACAATTAAATGTGGCGATCGCATTTTTCAATGATGATTCAGCTATGGGGGAACCGCCATAAATAATGTATTCTAGTGATGAAAAATCTGTTTTTTGGCATAATGGTTCGTTCAACAAAACTTGAATCATTGCTGGAACCATAAATGTCTTAGTGATGCGGTACTTTTCAATTGCTTCGAGAACCTCATCACCGATAAAATTGTCTAAGACAATATTTTCGGCTCCAGCTGCTAAACCACGAATCGCCCACCATAAACTACCGATATGGAATAAAGATAAAGTCAGCAAACTTTTATCAGTTGCGTTCCAATTGATCCAAGTTTGTTTTCGTTGAGCAAATTCTTTGGCGATCGCAAAAAAACTATAATGTCCTAATTGCACACCTTTGGGTCTTCCAGTAGTGCCGCTAGTATACATTTGTACGGCTACATCATTGGCTGCAACAGCGATATTTGGTGGCTCATCACTATGTTCCTCAGACCAAATATCATAACTCAGACAATCGCCGTCAATTTCTTCTAAGGTAATAATGGTTTTCACACCATCAATCTCATTTCTAATCGCTGCTACTAACTGATAAAATTCCGCCCCAACAAACAGAATTTCCACATTAGCATCCCTGAGAATATAGCTAATCTCAGCAGCAGCTAAACGCCAATTAATTGGTACAAAAACAGCTTTAATTTTACAACAAGCAAATAAAATTTCATAAGTCTTCAGTGAATCCTTCGCTAAAATCGCTATTCGCGCACCTGGTTTAATCCCTTGGCTTAATAATGAATTTGCAACCTGATTACTTCTTTGTTCTAATTGTGAATAAGTAAGTGATTTATCCTTAAATATCAATGCTTTAGTGTCTGAAAACAGACGTGCTTGCACGCGCGGTAAATCTGCCAACGTTGTGATTTCACTGTTATATATCATCGATATTTCTCAGAAAAATTGTTCGGGTTCTTTTGTGCAGTCCTAACAAGCTATCTGAATTTATTACTAGCAGCCACCAAACATTAAGATTTTGCTTGATTTTATTCAGATATTCAACTAATACGAAATTGGCACAAAAAGATTCTATAGAAGACTGTTAACTGTGAACAGTCAACAATTTAACTAGGTTCCCTTATAAAAGGTTTTTAATCCAAAATCTAAAATCCTTTCATCCAAAACTAGTATAAGTTCTGCAAAACAGAAAGCCTAAGTTAATACAGATTTTAGAGCATTGTTAATCTAAAGTCTGTCAATAACATTGCGTATAAAATAATACATATAAGGTTTTGCTATTTATTTTTTTCGTTTGAATAAATTGAAAGTTAAAAAATATACTTTTCAATAAAGATATTTAATTAACATATTAACAGTATTCAAGGCTTAATAGATATCAAAATTAAATTAGCAGTTTTAATTGGCACTTATTTTTTTAAGTATGTTGATTGATGATTAATTTTATATCTTTTTATTTGATTAAAAAATTTTTTCGATGTTTGACAACAAGTCAAATAAATCTTAAAGGCTTGTTTATTCAGAGTTTTTAAAGTACATCAATCAATCGGTTTTAAATATAAGAAGAACTAATCAAAAACTAAATTAATAAAAATTATTATCAAAAGGCAACTTGAGAACACTATTAACTGTTGACAGTCAATGAGCCGAACCCGAATAATTTATTTTTTGGAGTTCCCTAAAACTATTTTTTAAGTTAGAACGCAATTTAGGAAGTTTGACAGTTTGTCGTTTGACACTGTAACCACAAAGCCAAACAATCTAATAGATAAACGCTGGAATAGATTTACTACTAATGGCTTAAATTTTGTCAAATTATATTGACCCTTTGGCTTCGCTCAGGGTCAACGGTGAGCGAAGTCGAACCGTTGACAATTTGAGTTCGTTTTTTGGTGTGAGGATTGAATGAAGAAACTGTATTTACGAGAAAATTTTGGACTAGCTGTCATACTAGTCATATTTATAAATCAACAAGCTTTAGCTTCAACAAAAGAAGATGGTAAAATTCTCCAGCTTTCAGATATTCAACTTCCTCATACAAGTGTAAAGGAATGGTTAGCTCAACAAGAGCAGTCTACTGTTCTAGTAACAGGGATAAAGTTGAATCAAACGGCTACTGGGTTGGAAGTGATTTTAGAAACAGCTGCATCTGACAAGTTGCAAATCACAACTCAAATTCAAGGTAATAACTTTGTTGTAAATATTCCCAATGCACAACTGCGTTTAGCGAGTGGTAATAGCTTCCGTCAAGAAAAGCCAGTTGCGGGAATTACGGAAGTATTGGCGGTCAACCAAGATGCAAATAGCATCCAAATTACTGTAGTAGGTACAACTCAGACCCCAAAAGTCGAATTATTTGATAGCGATGAAGGTTTAGTTTTAGGGGTGACAGCAACAACACCTGAAACTCAAGCATCAGTTGATAGCCAAAAACCTAATGAACCAGATATTGAACTGCTGGTAACCGCGCAAAAACGCTCAGAAGACGCACAGGGTATACCACTGAGTCTGACAGTAATTCCTCAGCAAGAACTCGAAGACGCTCAAATTAATTCTTTCAGTGATATCGCCAACAATACACCCAACTTTAGTTTTTTTCCCACATCTTCTGGCGCTGCGGAATTTAACTACTACAGTCTGCGGGGTTTAAGCAACTTTAACTTTCTCGCTAGTCAAGATAGCGTCGCCTTTTATATCGATGACGTTCCTTTTGATTACGGCGGCTTTTTGGACTTGGGTTTGATTGATTTACAAAGAGTAGAAGTACTACGAGGGCCACAAAGTACCCTTTATGGTAGAAGCAGTCCCAGTGGGGTGGTGAATGTTATTTCTCGTCAGCCAACCAATTCCCCGGAAATGCTATTTGCTGCTGGTTATGGCAACTATAATAGCCGGGAAGTGCAACTATCACTTAGCAATGCGGTGATTCCTGATAAACTTGGGTTTCGCTTTGCTGGAGTCTACAGTGGACGAGATGGTTTAGTAGATAATGTGTTTCTCGATCGCACAGTTGGAGAGCGATCGCAACTAGTCGGACGAGGCCAAGTCCTGTGGACACCAACACCAGAATTAAAAGTATCCTTTAATACCTATGCTAATTACACCGATAGCGGTAATCCTAGCTTTGTTCCCCGCAACAGTGAAGATCCCTTTAAAAGCGAACAAACAGTAGATGGTTATGCGCGAGTTAGCAGCGATACCCAAGCTCTAAAAGTTAACTATGACGGTGCAGGTTTCCAACTTACTTCAATTACAGCACGGCGCTTTACTAATCAAGATAACTTTTTAGGAGATAACGTCCCTCGACGGGACTTTTTGCGGCAGATTATCGATATTAATTCCACAGTCTGGTCGCAGGAAATCCGGTTTCAGTCCCCAGAAAGTGCTAACCGCTTACGCTGGCTTTTAGGTGGATACTATGAATCTCGTGAATTTAATGCCATCAATGATACGTTAGAATACACAGAAACCGGAGCCGCAGCTTTTGGCTTATCTTCCCCAGGACGCGATCGCGTGATTGCAGAACAATTTCGTAATACCTACGCGATTTTTGGACAGGTAGATTACAAACTAATTGAACCGTTGACCCTATTTGCCGGTTTGCGCTATGAAGCTTCTAATATCTCCCTAGACCGCCAGCGCGTCTTTGAAATTCCCAATGGCGCAGTGCTTCCTAGCAGTCCCGAACTGCGGGGAGCCGGTCTCAAAAGCGATGAATGGATTCCTCGATTTGGATTGCAGTATCAATTCAACCCAAATTTAATGGCCTATGGCACAATCTCTAAAGGTTATCGACCAAGCGGATTCAACTACCGCGCCGACACAGAAGACACACGCCGATATGGAGAGGAAAAGTCTTGGACTTACGAAGTCGGTTTAAAATCTTCCTGGCTAGACAATCGATTGACAGCAAATTTGTCGGTATTTCATACCAATGTCGATGGTTATCAAGTTTTACTAACTGATGACTTCGGGTTTTTCCGCAACGTCGCCAATGCTGATGTCAACATTAGCGGAGTAGAATTTGAACTGAAAGCCACTCCTGTGAAAGGACTAGATTTAATTAGCTCGGTTGGCTATGTAGACAGTAGATTCCAAAATTATAGAAATCCATTTACTGATGTAAATTTTAGTGACAATCGCGTTCCCCTCTCACCAGAATTTACCTACAATTTAGCAGTTCAATATCGTAGTTCTGGTGGCATTTTTGCTCGTTTAGAATTACGCGGCTACGGTACAAATTATTTTGATGATGCTAATGAAATTAGGCAAGACCCCTTTGCATTGGTAAATGCTCGTATTGGTTATGAAGGGTCTAATTACGGCATTTATTTATATGCAAATAACTTGTTTGATACTCGCTATATTACCTCTGGATTCTTTTTCCCACCACCAAATGTGACAGCAGGATTTGGCGATCCGGTAACTTATGGCGTGCAATTTCGTACAAGTCTTTAACAGTTATCAGTTTTCTGACTGAATCTTATAATTCATGAAGGTAGAAAGAAACCCACGCTTAAAAATGTTTGACTTTGGCTGTGGACGCTTGACACCCACGACCGAAGTTTTTATTCATACTTCCAGCCTTCTACCTTCTGCTTTCTGCTCCCTGCCTTTCTTTAGTAAGCTATGCTTGATAAACTGATTTTGCTAGCTAGTCTTTATACCTCTCAGTTTATACCGACAACATTTTTTCTTCAGGCATTACCTGTTTTTATGCGACAACAAAATATGTCGCTTGATGTTATTGGATTTTTGGGTTTTTTAATTCTTCCTTCCGGGTTAAAGTTTCTTTGGTCGCCATTAATTGACCGTTATCGCATAGGTAATTTAGGACATTATCGCGGTTGGATTATTTGTTTTCAATTGTTATTAGTAGCAATTATATTATTCAGCGCTTTTATTGATATTCAAAATAACTTGGTTGCTTTGCTCATTTGCATGTTTTTGGCTTGTTTGTTTTCTGCTAGCCAAGATATTGCCACCGATGCATTGGCAATAAATTTACTGGAACCTCAAGAACGAGGATTAGGTAATGCAATTCAAGCAGGGGGAAATTTTTTCGGAGCAATTATTGGTGGTGGTGGGGCGCTAATTCTCTTGGAAAAAGTGGGATGGCGGTATAGTTTAATTGCGATGTCGGTTTTGATGCTGCTCAATTTAATACCAACTTTGCTTCATCAAGAACAAGCGATCGCCAAATCAAAATTGAATAAATCTTATTTCCAAACATTTGTTAGCTTTTTCTCCCGCCCAAAAATACTACCGTGGCTTTTCGTTGTTCTCTTGTATATGGCGGGGGAAAGTATAACGACTACCATGATTCGTCCGCTTTTGGTGGATAGAGGTTTGTCTTTATCAGATATTGGTTGGTTATTGGGTATAGTTAGTTACAGCGCCCGCATTGTTCTAGCGTTGGTTGCTGGATTGATGATTACACGCCTGGGACGGAGGTATTCTTTAATTTTGTTTGGAATTGTAGCAGCTTTGGCTACGCTGTTGTACATCATACCAGCAATGGGGGTTGCCAGTTTGCCCGTGCTGTATGTGGTGTGCATTCTAGTGAGCGGTACTCAAAGTATGGCCTATACAGCCTTGCTTAGTGCCATGATGGATAAAAGCGATCGCTCAACTGCGGCAACTGATTATACTATTCAAGTTTCAGTCATGTTTTTAGGTGGCATTACTGCCACAGTTCTTAGTGGAATTATTGCTCAACAAACCGGGTACACCATCACGTTTATCATCAGTGCAGTTGTGAGTTTATTGAGTGTGTTTTTGATTTACCAAGGGAGTAGGGAGTAGCAAGTCGGGAAAAAAGTCGGATTTACCAAATCTTATCCGAAATTTGAAAAGCATAACTGTAGAGTAATTTATAGTTGTCTATACAAAGTCTGAACTATCCTAGTTGTTACAAATGGACGCCCAAGCAGCATTAGCATGGTTAGACACCATAGTTCCTGCTCAAACCGGGGAACAGTTGAGTGATTTGCAAAAAGTAATTCTTGGGCAAGTTTGGTTGGGTAGGAAATACTTAGATATCGCTCGTTCTTACGGTTGTACGGAAGGACATGCTAAGGATGCTGGTTCTAAGTTATGGAAGTTGCTATCTTTGGTACTGTGCCAGAAAATTACTAAAAGTAATTGTCGTGCTGCTTTAGAACGGGTTCTGAGAAAAAGTAATACAATATCCAATTTAATTGATTGCTCTGGTAGTCCGCCAAATGGACTGAGCGGGGGAAAGGGGAAAGGGGAAAGGGAAAAGGTTTTAAATCCCTTACCCTTTTCCCCTTGCCCTTTCCCCAGCCCTCACCCAGTATTTTCGGGTTTGCAGAGTACTAGTAGTCCGCCAAATGGACTGAGCGGGGGAAAGGGGAAAGGGGAAAGGGAAAAGGTTTTAAATCCCTTACCCTTTACCCCTTGCCCTTTCCCCAGCCCTCACCCACCATTTTCGGGTTTGCAGAGTACTAGAGTGCCACATGCCGCCCCAAAAATAATAGAGAATAGCAATTTTATTGGACGAACAGAAGCGATCGCTCACCTGAATGCTTTGGTAAATCAAGGCGCTAAAGTTATTGTCATTCAAGGTGAAGGCGGTTTAGGCAAAACTACTCTGGCGCAGCAATATCTCCAAACTCAGAATTTTGAGTTGGTTTTAGAATTGCTGATGGCTAAGGAAACGCAAAACATCACTCCCGCCGAACGAGTTGTGGAGGAATGGCTCAAACAAGATTTTGCTGAAGAACCTGGGGTAGAATTTGGGGTAACTTTAACACGACTCAAGCGCCAACTTCATAATCGGCGGATTGGGGTGTTAATTGACAATCTCGAACCTGCATTAGATCGACAAGGAGGCTTGATTGCTTCCCACCGTAACTATGTAGAGTTATTGCGGGTTTTGGCGGATGTTAGGGTGCAATCTGTAACTCTAATTACTAGCCGCGATCGCTTTTGCGAACCTGGACTAAATGTAAATCACTACAGGCTTCCCGGTTTGGATAAAAGCACATGGCAACAATTTTTTAGCAGCCGTGGATTAGTCAGCGACTCGCCAACTTTAGAAATCATGCATCGTACCTATGGCGGAAACGCCAAAGCAATGGGAATTCTCTGTGGTTCAATTCAAGAGGATTTTGATGGCGATATGGCTGTTTATTGGCAAGAAAATCACGCCGATCCCCTCGCTGCCACCGATTTAAAAAATTTAGCAGTTAGTCAAATTAATCGTTTACAAAATCTCGATCCCCAAGCTTATCACTTGCTTTGTCGTTTGGGCTGTTATCGCTATCAAGATATACCCAGTATTCCATCTCCAGGTTTATTTTGTTTACTTTGGGATGTTCCACCAGAACAACATCGTCAAATTATTACTTCCTTAAGAAATCGGTCTTTAATAGAGTGCGATAAAGGTAAATATTGGCTGCATCCAGTGATTCGCCAAGAAGCGATCGCTCGTTTGCGCCCCAGCGATGAATGGGAAATCGCTAATCACAAAGCTGCTGAATTTTGGACGGCTAGCGTTAAAAAAATTGAAAGTTTTAAAGATGCTCTGCAAGCTTTAGAAGCATATTATCACTACATCGAAATTCAAGAATTTGAGTTGGCAGGGAAAATAATTCTCAAAAGCCGAAATAATCAATGGCAGCAGTTTTTACCTCTTGGTAGTACCCTGTATCGGATGGGTTTAATTCAACCTATACTAACGGCCATCAATCAAGTTGTTAACAATTTGGAAAATCACCAAAATCTCAGCGAACTTTATAATATATTAGGCGATTTCTACTGGATAACAGGTAAAATTAGTCAAGCGATCGCCTGTCAAGAAAAGACCATTACTTTGGCAACTCAAGCACTCAAATCACTAGTGCCTCAAGTAGAAAATAAACACACAGTTTACTATCTCAGGATGCTGGAGGTAGATTCTTTGTTAAGTATTGGTCTTTATCAAATAGATTTGTGGGAATTAGAAGCAGCAACAAAGTTATTTCAACAAGTAATTTACCTCGCCCAAAATACCAAGCATCATCGCTGGGCAGAAAAAGCTTCGGTGTGCTTAGCTTTGGTATATTCTTATTTAGGTTTGCGCGATGGTTCATATCAGTTAGCAGATGTAGCTTATCAAAATCTCACAAATACCAAATTAGTAGAACAGACTGGAAGGTTTGCTTATTTCATCCAAATTTTAGGTCAAACCTACGTTAATTTAGGAGAATTTGACCAAGCAAATCAAATGTTTAACCAAGCTTTGACTTTTGCTGAAGAAAGCCACTATATGCAGGTAAAAGCCAAAACACTTAATGGTTTAGCAGAAATCCACCGACACCAAGCAGATTTTGATTTAGCTCTTGCTAATCATACAGAAGCAATCGAACTTTTGGAAAAAATCGGTGCTAAATGTGACTTGGCTGAAGCTTATTTTCAATTGGGTTTAACTTATCAAAAAATGACAAAGCCTGATGAAAGTTACATGAGTTTTCATCAAGCAATTCAGTTATTTACTGAAATTAAAGCTCCGAAGCAAATTCAAAGAATTCAGGAATCAGAATTTAGGAATCAGAATTCAGAATTCAGAATTCAGGAATCAGAATTCAGAATTCAGGAATCAGAATTTAGAATTCAGGAATCAGAATTTAGAATTCAGGAATAGGAACTTAGGCAAAGCAGGGAGTAGGACAATTATGTTTGAAGACATTACGGATTCCAAAATCCAGGCATGTTGTCTACATAATTAAATTACTCATTTAAGCCAGTAGAAGGGGCTGCTGGGAATATCGGTTTCGTATCAAAGTCTTCTAAATTCTGAATTCTGAATTCTGAATTCTGAATTCTCAATTCTGATTCCTCATCTAATAATTAATTTAACCAAATTATCCAACAGGCGATCGCGTTCCATCGGCACGATATCGCCACTTTGCATAATATCTCGCAAAAGCACAAAATGAACGAGTGTGCCAACAAAAGCCCGCGCTGTAACTTCAGCATCGGGAAGCCCTAGTTCTGGGTAAGAAGCTAGATATTGCGTAAGTGATTCTAGCATCGGTTTTTCAATGTTCTTGACAAATGCTCGCGCTAATTCTGGAAATCTCCCTGACTCACCAATAATAATCCTAAAAAATGTCAAAGCTTGTGGATCGTCTGCAATATGCTCCAACATCCTATTGGCAAAGGATCTCAGCAAAGAAGCGGGATCGCCTTGGGCAGATTGGATTTGTGCTGAATTAAAAAGTTCTTTTTTGCAAGCTAATTGCTGCATTAATGCTGTAAACAAGCTTTCTTTATCGGGATAACGCCTGTATATAGTTGCTTTGGAAACACCCGCCGCTACTGCAATTTTATCTATTCTGGCAGCTGCATAGCCGTTTTCTAGGAACTCTTGCATTGCCCCATCCAGAATCATTTCAGTCTTTTCGGGAGATAAATCCCGCTCAATACTCTTAGATTTGCTCATATCTTGATTTTATAAATAAACTAGCGAACTCATTCACATATATTTCCAGCATACACTTGACAAGACGAAACAGTTTCGTTTAGTTTGAGAATGTACACGAAACGAAACGGTTTTGTCTAGCTATCAAATCTAACTAGGAGCTTGCTCATGCTGCAAAACTTACCGGGTAGCGTCACCTCTGCAAAATCTCGTCAATGGTTTGGAATTGCTGCTGCGTTAATTATTGTGGGTGGAACTTCTGCTTACGTACTGTCGCGATCGCCATCAAATCAACAGGTACAAAATCCCAGTCCAGCCATTGCTTCACCGGAAATCACCACAGTAACAGCATTAGGGCGATTGGAACCTCAAGGAGAAACAATTAACTTATCAGCACCTACAGCTAACAACGGTAATAGAGTGGAAAAATTGTTAGTCAAGGAAGGCGATCGCGTCAAGGCAGGGCAAGTAATTGCAATTTTAGATAACCGCGATCGTCTTTTAGCAGCATATCAGCAAGCGCAGGAAGATGTAAAAGTTGCCCAAGGGAAACTTGCGATTACCAAAGCTGGAGCTAAAACCGGAGAAATCAACGCTCAACGTGCCGAAATTGAGCGTTTAGAAGCACAACGACAAGGAGACATTGATGCTCAAGTGGCAACAGTAGCTCGGTTAACATCAGAATTGACAAATGCACAGACACAATACAACCGCTATCAATCGTTGTATCAAGAGGGTGCAATCTCCGCAGCCGATAGAGATACCAGACAGTTAACTCTAGAAACTGCCCAAAAGAATTTGCAAGAAGCCAAAGCAGTATTAGCGCGGATTCAATCCACCAGTCCAGCGCAACTCAATCAAGCCAAAGCCAATCTAGACCGGATTGCAGAGGTGCGCCCAGTGGATGTAAAACAGAACCAAGTAGAAATCGATCGCGCCATTGCAGCCATGAAACAAGCCGAGGCGGAACTTAATCAAGCCTCAGTGCGATCGCCCATTAATGGTGAAATTCTAGAAATTCATACCCGCGCCGGAGAAGTCGTTGGTAATGATGGGATTGTGGAAATTGGTCAGACTCAACGCATGTATGCAGTTGCCGAGGTTTATCAAAGCGACATTAGTGACGTAAAAATTGGACAAAAGGTGCGAGTAACTAGCGATTCGATTCCTGGGGAATTGCTGGGAAAAGTTGAACGTATTGGTTCTCAGGTGAAACGCCAAACCATTGTTAATACCGATCCTAGTACCAATATTGATGCCAGAGTAATTGAGGTGCATGTGGCTTTAGATGCGGCATCAAGTCAAAAAGCTGCTAAGTTTACCAATTTGCAAATTACAGCAGAAATTGAAAAATAATATTTTTTATCCAATACAGTTGAGTTAAGCATTTCTCTCTTCTCTCTGTGTTCTCTGCGCCTCTGCGGTTCCTTAAAAAAATACAAAATCTAGACTCCGATTCAGCAACTCCCAAAATCTATCTTAATTACGAATTACGTTAGCGGAGCGGGGCATTAGCCCATTACGAATTATTATGATTGGATTTATACATCAACTCCAACGCCGAACATCCCTTGGATGGCTGCAACTAAGTAAAGAAAAAGGCCGCCTTTTAGTAGCATTATCAGGCATTGCCTTTGCTGATGTCTTGATGTTTATGCAGCTTGGTTTCCAAAGTGCATTGTATGATAGCAACACCAAACTGAGCCGCACTCTCAATGCAGATATTGTATTAGTTAGTCCCCAAGCGCGGAACACACAAAATTTAGGCACGTTTTCACGGCGACGTTTGTATCAAGCCAAGGATATTTCGGGAGTTAAATCAGCACAAGCGTTTTATTCCAATACTATTACTTGGAAGCATCCCGAAACTCGCAAAGATACATCTATGCAAGTGATTGGATTTGAGCCGGAACAACCAGCTTTAAATTTACCAGAAGTCAATCAGCAATTAAACAAAATCAAATTGCCAGATCGGGTATTATTCGATCGCAATTCTAGAGGAAGTTATAAAGATGCCATTGCTCAAGTTGAACAAGGAAAAATTGTTAGCACTGAAATTGAGCGCCGTACCGTTACTATAAGTGGATTATTTACATTGGGAGCATCCTTTGGTGCGGATGGAATTTTGATTGGTAGCGACCAAACTTTCTTACATTTCTTTCCTCGACGAGAAGCTGCTAGCATCAACTTGGGATTAATTACTCTCCAACCAGGTTACGATCCTAAGCAAGTTGCTACTGCCTTAGATTCTCATCTGCCCAATGATGTCAGAGTACTTACTAAACAAGAATACATCGAATTTGAGCAGAGCTACTGGCAAAAAGAAAGCCCCATTGGATTCATTTTTGGATTAGGAACAGCGATGGCATTTGTAGTGGGTGTTGTCATTGTTTATCAGGTACTTTCAACTGATGTCAACACTCACCTCAAAGAATATGCAACTTTTAAAGCAATGGGATACCGGAATCAATACCTACTGGCGGTAGTGTTTGAAGAAGCAATCATTTTGGCGCTTTTTGGTTTTATTCCTGGTTTCATTTTACCAATTGGACTTTATAATTTAGCAGCAAAAGCCACTGCGCTACCTATTTTAATGACAGCATCAAGAGCAACACTCGTTCTAATTTTAACGATTATTATGTGTGGAATTTCGGGAGCGATCGCCACTCGCAAGCTGCAATCTGCTGACCCTGCTGATATGTTTTGAAATTTGGGCATTGGGCATTAGTAAATAGCACATTGTAAAGGGGAATTTTATGAATCATAAACCAGTAATTTGTATCAATAATCTCAACCACTATTTTGGTCAGGGGCAATTAAAAAAACAAGTTTTATTTGACATTAACCTAGAAATAAATTCTGGTGAAATTGTCATTATGACCGGGCCTTCTGGTTCTGGTAAAACCACGTTATTGACTTTGATTGGTGGACTGCGTTCTGCTCAATCTGGTAGTTTGAAAGTCTTAGAAAGAGAACTTTGTGGTGCAAGTGCAGAAGAATTAACCATAGCACGACGCAACAATGGTTATATTTTTCAAGCACACAATTTACATAACAGTTTAACTGCTTTACAAAACGTTAAGATGGGTTTAGAACTACACAAGCATTTATCATTAAAAGAAATGCAAGAACGTTCTGCCCAAATGTTAGAACACGTTGGTTTAGGGCATCGTCTTAACTATTATCCCGATGACTTGTCAGGTGGACAGAAACAAAGAGTGGCGATCGCTCGTGCCCTAGTGAACCGTCCTAAAATCGTTTTAGCCGACGAACCAACCGCAGCCTTAGATAGCAAATCTGGGCGAGATGTAGTCAACCTAATGCAGACATTAGCCAAAGAACAAGGTTGCACAATTCTACTCGTCACCCACGACAATCGAATTTTAGACGTTGCCGATCGCATTGTCAAAATGGAAGACGGTAAATTAACCGACAACGCAGTTTTGAGTGCAGCTGCTTGATTGATAAGCTTGCACCCCAGCCCTTAATGTAATAAGGGGAAGGGGGAAAGGGGAAGGGGGAAGGGGGAAAGGGGAAGGGGGAAGGGGGAAAGGTTTTAAATACATCCTTTACTCTTTATACCTTAACCTTTTCCCAGGGCACAAGGGAAGTTCATACTCGCAACTGCCCAACTCATATTCCTTTCTGCGCCTGTGGGTGACCAAATCCACCTCCCCCAGGAGTTTCTATTACAAAAACATCTCCGACATTCATTTCCACCGTTGCAGTACTATCTAAAGTTTCTTCACTTCCATCTTGACGTTGTATCCAATTGTGTCCAACTTTTCCTGCTTCTGCGCCATTTAATCCAAAGGTTGCAACCAGTCGATGTCCAGAGAGAATATTCGCCGTCATTGGTTCTAAAAATCTGATGCGACGAACAACTCCATTTCCCCCAGAATATTGGCCTTTTCCACCACTATCAGCACGAATACTAAAACTTTCTAAAAGTACAGGATAACGCGTTTCTAAAACTTCTGGATCGGTCAAGCGTGAGTTAGTCATGTGGGAATGAACGCCATCAGTTCCATCAAAATTAATTCCTGCACCAGAACCACCGCAAATAGTTTCATAATATTGATATTTTTCGTTACCAAAAGTAAAATTATTCATCGTTCCTTGAGAAGCTGCCATTACACCCAAAGCACCATATAAAGCATCAACAATGGTTTGAGAAGTTTCTACATTACCTGCAACCACCGCAGCTGGATAAGTGGGGTTGAGCATACAGCCCTCTGGAATAATAATTTCTAGAGGATTCAGACACCCAGCATTGAGGGGAATATTATCATCAACTAAAGTCCGAAAAACATATAAAACTGCTGCTTGAGTTACAGCTTTTGGAGCATTGAAATTACTATTTAATTGCCGAGAAGTTCCAGTAAAATCAATAGTAGCCCTGCGGCTTTCTGGGTGAATTGTCACTTGCACTTGAATTTGTGCGCCATTGTCCATTTTATAAACAAAGGAACCATCCTTGAGAACAGCGATCGCCCTTCTCACCGCCTCCTCTGCATTAGCTTGCACAAATTTCATATAAGCTTGAACAATATCAAGTCCATATTGCCAAACCATTTTCCGTAGTTCTTGAACTCCCCTTTCATTTGCTGCAATTTGGGCTTTAAAATCAGCTAAATTTTGGTCGGGGTTACGAGCCGGATAAGTATGATTTAAAAGGTGATGTCTCAGAGCAATTTCTTGAAAATTTCCCTCTTCAACTAAAAGAAAATTATCAAAAAGAATTCCTTCTTCTTCCACTGTAGTACTATGGGGAGGCATAGAACCGGGAGTAATTCCGCCAATATCAGCTTGGTGTCCGCGAGAAGCAACAAAAAAAATGGGCATTGGGCATGGGGCATTGGGCATGGGGCATTGGGCATTGGTTACCCCTGCCTCAAAAGCTCCCTCCTCTCCCTTGTCTCCCTCACTCCCCAAAAATACAGGGGTAATTGCAGTTACATCAGGAAGATGTGTACCGCCGTTATATGGGTTATTAGATAAATAGACATTTCCTGGTTTTATAGTGTCGCCTTTATCGTTAATTAAACTGCGGACACTTTCACTCATTGACCCTAAATGTACGGGAATATGGGGGGCATTTGCTACTAATAATCCAGAAGAGTCAAAGATAGCGCAGGAGAAATCTAATCTTTCTTTGATATTCACAGATGTTGCTGTGTTTTGCAGAACAATTCCCATTTGTTCGGCAATAAATTGATAAAGATTTTTGAATATTTCTAGACGAACTGGGTCGGGTTGAGTTGTTGCGTACATTTTCGACTCCTGTTTGTTTAAATTCAATGAATTAGTTAACATTTGCTGATGTAAGTTGCATTAAGGAAAGTGCAACCCAACAAAAAAATGAATTAATGTTGGGTTTTACTCAACACATTATGTTCTTGACCTATAAACCTCATACATTAAGAGGCTACCTGCTACAGCAAGATTTAGGGAGTCAACTGCACCTACCATCGGAATGCGAACGAGATGCTGGCATAAGTTTCGCTGTTCTGGCGTTAGGCCTTGGCGCTCTTCGCCGAGGAAAAGAAGAGTAGAATTAGGATAGTTAAACTGATGAAATTCAGCCATTCCATCTGGTGAAGCACCAATGACAGGACAAGAGTGTTTGCGTACCCAATGACCGAGTGCAGAGAAGCTTGTGCGTACAAACTTCTGGTTAAAAAGCGAACCCATAGATGCGCGGACAACATCAGGAGCAAAGGGATCTACACTCTCTTTGATAAAAATAAACCCAGCACCACCAACAGCTTCTGATGTACGAATCAAGGTTCCGAGGTTTCCTGGCGAGCGGACAGTTTCAACAGCCACCCAGCATAAATCAGGTTGTGGTGAGATATCACGCAACTTGAACCAACGCTGACGAACTATTGCACCGACACCAGAAGCACGTTCGCTTTGGGAAACACGTCGAAATTGTTCGGGTGTCAGGTTAATGCAAGGAATACCAGAACGCCGAGATTGCCTAACTAACTTCCTTGCTAGAGGTGCTGTTAGCAGTTTCTCACTAAATGCGATCGCCGCAATATCAAAACCGTTGTCAATCACCTTTACAAAGTTACGCACACCCTCGATGTAAAACAATCCAGAGGCGTCACGATGTGCGCGGTCAAATTGGAGCCTTTTAATTTCAGTTAGCGTAGCCTCAACGTCTAACCGTTCCTGGCTGGAAATATTAACACCAGCCATCCTCCTTCAGCAGAGCTACTTGGCTCTCTACATACAAAACTTGAATTAGCATGAGATATTGCGGAAACTTTACCGCAGACATCAACTTCATTGTTACCAATACTAACATAAGCTGATTCTAAGTCTTATTTTCCCCTCACAACCTGATGTCAGCTAAAATATTAATGCTGTGATGCTAACTGACGCGAATAGCTATGACTACTTCAGTACAAAAAATTTTGAGTAATTAAGTTCCAATGAAATTCGCATATTCTTTCACCTTTCAATCGGTGTGTTTCTATTAATTCCATGTTTGGTTGATGAAATTGAATTAAAATTTCTATGCAACACGTTGCAATATTAAATGATTACGTTCAGTTAAGATTGCTTGCCAATTGGGTTCAACTACAATTGTGCTAATTTTTTCGACAATAATTGCAGTTCCAGTAATTCTATCTTTTGGTTGTAAATCTTCTCGTCGATAAATCGGTGTATTGTGCCATTTATTAGCAGTAAACATCCGGACTGTTTCAACAGGTTTGGGGGCTTCATCTAAAGAACGAGTACGATTAATTAAAGGTTCTTCTGGTGTATCCATCTTCTGAATTACTTCTACAGAAACAGATTCGACAATTAAGGTTTTCTCTAATTGAATGAAACCATAGCGCGATTTATGTTCTGTTTCAAATTCTTGTCGCATTGCTGCCACTTCATCGGCAAAATTAACTATTAAAATTGAGTTAGTGCCTTCATATTTTAAGTTAACTTTTCGCACTAATTCTACTTGAGTGCGTGCTTCATTGATTTCACTTCTAGCTTGGGTTTCTAAATATTCTATTAAGTGTTGTAATTGAGGAATTAATGCTGGAGTTAAAGGTTGTTCGACTCCTGCTTCTCTAATTGCCCGCACATCAGCTAATCCCATGCCATAAGCCGAGAGAACTCCAGCGTAAGGGTGAAGAAATATCTTTTTCATGCCCAAGGTATCGGCAATTAAACAAGCAACTTGCCCGCCTGCACCACCAAAACAACACAACACATATTGCGTAACATCATAACCACGTTGTAGGCTGATTTTTTTAATTGCGTTCGCCATATTTTCCACAGCGATCGCCATAAATCCAGCCGCTACTTGTTCTGGTGTACAATGATTTCCTGTAGTAGTTGCAATCTCTTGGGTTAATTGTGTAAATTTCTCAATCACAATATCTTTATCTAAAGGTAAATTCCCATCAATTCCAAAAACTGAAGGAAAATATTGCGGGTGAATTTTACCTAACATTACATTAGCATCAGTCACCGCCAATGGCCCGCCACGACGATAACAAGCAGGGCCGGGAATTGAACCAGCAGATTTAGGGCCGACACGATAACTAGAACCATCAAAAAACAAAATCGAACCGCCACCAGCCGCAATAGTATTAATTGCTAATACCGGAACTCGCATTCGTGCGCCAGCAATTTCTGATTCTAATTCTCGTTCATACTCTCCTTTAAAATGAGCAACATCTGTACTGGTTCCTCCCATATCAAAGGTAATTACTAACTCAAAACCTGCCCTTTTACTAGTTTGAACTGCACCAACAATACCCCCGGCTGGGCCGCTTAAAATACTATCTTTTCCTTGAAATTGTTCAGCTGCAACTAAACCGCCATCGGATTTCATAAACATTAGTTTGATGAAAGATGAGGTGCTACCTTGTGCCCCATCCCCAATGCACAATGCCCCATGCCCCATTTTCAATTCACTCGCCACTTGATTGACGTAGCGACGTAAAATAGGAGTTAAATAAGCATCGACTACTGTTGTATCTCCTCTGCTAACTAATTTCATTAACGGACTAACTTGATGAGATACAGAGATTTGAGTAAAGCCAATTTCTTGGGCAATGGTCGCTATTTGTTGTTCGTGTTGGGGATAGCGATCGCTATGCATCAAAACAATGGCACAACTACGAATTCCTGTATGATAAACTGCTTGCAAATCCCCTTTGACTTGCTCGATATTTACAGCAATTAATTCATTACCTTTGGCATCATAGCGTTCATCTATTTCTATTACTTGCTCATAAAGCATGGTTGGTAAAACAATATGACGAGCAAAAATATGAGGACGATTTTGGTAGCCAATTCGCAGGGCATCTTTAAAACCTTTAGTAATTAGCAGCACAACTCTATCGCCTTTTCTTTCTAACAGTGCATTTGTGGCTACCGTTGTCCCCATTTTTATCACTTCTATTGCTTCGCCAGGAATTGCTTCATTACTAGAAAGACCCATAATATCCCGAATGCCTTGAATAGCTGCATCTTGATATTGTTCGGGATTTTCTGAAAGTAATTTATAAACTATAATCCATTGTTGATGAGGCAGAGGAACAATTAAAAAACGTCCGGAATGTTTTGAAAGTCTGTCGATAATTGCTTGGTTATTGGTAACAGCAACAATATCTGTAAATGTACCACCCCTGTCTGCAAAAACTTTTAACATCGCTTTGTTTCCTCAATAGCTTACAAGTAGATTAACAATAGGATACGATGTGTTTCTACTCTAAGTGTAGAAAATTTTTCAGACAACTGTCGAAGATTGACCTGATATCATGTCCACTTGATTACTTATTAAACGCAAAAAACCCCAAAGAGCCAAAGCTACGCTTTGTCTCCCCTCCCCGAACTTCGGGGTGGGGTGCAATGACTGTGGGAATCATAACTAATTTTCTCTGCGGTTTCTTATTTCATTACTTGTGCGTAAGTCCTAAAAACTAATTCATACTTTCAATTAGCAACAATGTTAAGTCTTTTGAGCAATTATATAAACATGATTTTCCGGATATTGGTCATATTCCAGATGGCGACATGTGCAGTGATGCTCGGTCAAAATTTGTAGGAAAGCATCTACTCCTAAAGTGCTATAGTCAAAGTTTAAATCTTGAAATGAACCTGAAATCTCACTTTTTGTATGTCCGCCGCCACAGGTGAACAAAAGTACTCCATTGGGTTCTAGAGCATCGCACAGCTTTTTCATCACAGGCTCTTGCATATTTAGCGGTAAATGAAAAGTGCTGTCCCAAGCTGAAATGAAGCTGTAAAGTTTTGCAGGAATCCAATAGCAGATGTCTTCATTGTAAAATGTAATTTCTGGATGTAAAGACTTGGCTAAATCGATCATTTCGGTGGAAATATCAAGTCCTTCAGCCTGAAATCCATATTTAGTGAAGACGTTAATGAAACGTCCACTGCTTCCACATCCTATGTCAATAGCTGAGTGTCGCCCAGAAGTAAATTTGATAGCCCGCTCCAATTGCGCGATACCATATAACGAATCTTGATGCTCAATTTGCCACCATTGAGCAATTTTATCGTATTGCGTGGCTGTAGCATTTGGATTCATAATGTTTACCTTCAATAATATAGCGTTTTCTAGTCTACTGAGGCACAAATCTCTGCGTACCTGGAGCGCTTTACTTTGCGTCCCTACCCTGCGGGAACGCCTAACGGCGGTATGCGTTTCAAAATATTATCTTCACCTCACTTAACTGTAAATCGCTATATCTCAATTCAATTAATTGAAATTCGTTTTAAATCTTGTAAAACTGCGGCGGCTGATTGATAGCGATCGCTAAAATGATAGCAAACCATTTTATCTAAAATTACTGCTAATTCTTCGCTGACTCGTGCTGTTTGTCGCCACATCACATTACCCGTTTCTAGATCTGGATGTAGTTCCTGTGGTGGTATGCCAGTTAAGGCTTGAATGGCAATCATTCCCAAAGCATAAATATCACTGCACAAGCGGGGATGACCTGCAAATTGTTCTGGAGGTGCATAACCCCGCGTTCCGATGGCCACTGTGGCTAATTCTGTTTGTTCGCTACTAGGCGGCTGCATTAATTTCACAGCCCCAAAGTCAATTAAGACTAATTGATTATCTTTAGCCCGTCTAATAATATTAGTCGGTTTAATATCGCGATGAATCACTCGATGTTGATGAACAAATGTCAGAATTTCTAAGATTTCTTTGAGCATGGCAATCACAAATGATTCGCTTTGTAAGTGATGTGCAGGTGGCAATTCTTCACTTAAAGTATGTCCTTCAATATATTCTTGAATTAAATAAAATTCTTGGTCATCTTCAAAATATGCAAGTAATTCTGGTATTTGATGATGTTTGCCCAAAGTTTCTAAAATTTCTGCTTCACTATTAAATAATCTGCGAGCAACTTGTAAAAATCTGCTATCTTGGCGCGCTGGCATTAATTTTTTCACAACACAAGTGGGATTCCCCGGTCGTTGAGTATCTTGGGCTAAATAAGTACGACCAAATCCACCTGCACCCAAGACTTTGGAAATTTGGTAACGTCCACCCAACAGCAAATCACCAGATTTTTTTTGTGTTGAATCAATGGCCTCAGGAAAATCAAGTTGCGAATCTGGAATTGCTGTTTTATCTTCTAAAATCAGATTTAATTGGGCGATGGCTTCTTGTTGTTTTTCAACTTGCAGAATAATTATTTGAGTCTGCCGTTGATTTTCATAATTAGTATAAGCCATAACGCAGATAATACTAAACGTTAAAGCCAAAGCAGAAGGAATTAACGGTATCCATCCGGCTTCAAGAAACAAAATAACGCAGATTCCCACTAATACAACTAAGGTTATCCCGCCCATTGTTAACAAAAGTAAGGGATTTCGCAACCACCATGCTAAAGTACTACCTAAAACTGCCCAGCCCCACAGCCAAATTAATTCTATCCAGTCAGGCCAATACCAAATTAAAGGCCGCCCATCCAATACTGTACTAATTAATTGACTCGCTATTTGTGCGTGAATAAATACAGCAGGCATTCTCGCTGGTTGATCTGGTAAACTGCTGTAAGGTGTATAAAAGCTACTTGAATTTTGGCTAACTGAGGTAGTCCCAATAATTACTAAACGATTTTTAAATAAACTGGGATTAACGCTGTTGTTAAGAACTTCTGTTAATGTCACCTGTTTGGCAAGGTAATTTGGGTGACGATAATTTAATAGTATTTGATAACCATTGGCGTCTAAATGTTGATAACTACCAGAATTAGGTTGGAGACGCGGAAAGATAACTTCACCTAGCTGAAAATTTCCTTGTTCTGTGAATTCGTATTCAATTCCTTGTTGTTCCAAATACTTAATGGCAAGTAGCGACCCAAATGCAAACGATGTCGTACATTTTTCATCTGTAGAATGGGCGAATAACAAACTCCGGCGCAGAATTTGGTCATTTTCATTATCAGGAACTACATCGCTAAAGCCAACAAAATCTATGGGAAAATTCAACGGTGGTGGAATTTCATTTCTACCAACGCTGCTAAACAAGCAAGTACTAATAATATTGTTTTGATTTTGTTTGTTTGCGCCTAAACTTTTATTTAGTGGAGGAAAAAGATATAAACCAACAATACGCGGTTGATAAGAATTGATTTTTTGTAACAGTTGATTAATTTTAGTATCTGACAGATTCCATTTTTCTGGTTGGAGATCTGCATCAGTGATGGTTACCAGTAAAATTCGTTCATCTGGTGGTTCTAGAGGACGCGATCGCAACATCTGATCGTACACTCTTAATTCCCAAGGCTGCAACCAGTTGAGTTCACGAATTCCCCAAATCGAGCCGGTGACTGCTACACTGCTAACCAAAATAACTTGCAGCCAGCTATTGCCCAAGGAAGTTTGACGCGAATTTCGATCTTTGACAAACGGTACACGGAGTTTTTCTAAAAATCCACTAATCACAATGTTGCGGCGCTAGCCTCAATAGGTAGATTCCTCTAATTTAATCTAGCAATTTACCTGCTAATTCGAGGCATTGGCTTGTCAAATTTTTAGGGACTTCCAAGTAAAAAAATATTCCACAGAAGACTGTTGACTGTTGAGTGTCAGCAGTAAAGGCTGAGCAGAGTCGAAGCCTTGACCCTGAGCAAAGTTAAAGGGTCAACGACCCCAAGCAGAATCATTTATTTTTTGGAGTTACCTTCCCCACTTGCGGTGCAGGGAACAGATTAGCTGCAACTCAATTGCATCGCCTGACAACTCAATTGCATCGCCTGACAACTCAATTGCATCGCCTGACAACTCAATTGCATCGCCTGACAACTCAATTGCATCGCCTGACAACTCAATTGCATCGCCTGACAACTCAATTGCATCGCCTGACAACTCAATTGCAACTCAAATAAAAGCCACTACCCAGACCTAATACCCAATATTGTGGGTTGGACATCTTGTTTGTCCTGACCTTGACACCAACAGCAAGACCCCCACCCCAAATAAATAGTTGATTATTTTTTATTTGCAATGCCCCATGCCCAATGCCCCATGCCCCATGCCCAATGCCCATTAAATTATTCATCCACCTTTGTTGATTGAGTATTTTCCACAACACTAGGAATAGCAAAGGAAACAGGCTCAGTAGATGAAGTGGTTGCATCTAACTGCGGGTGTTCCAGTGATGCTTCCATACTGGCATCGGTGAAATAGGAGCCAACAATCTTGTCATAGTTAGAAGCAACGGCTAAAAAAGCCCCGCCTAAAATATAAATAGGCAATGGCAAGTTAAATTTTTGCAGCCAGTCAAAAAACTCCGCTAACGCAAACAGTACAAAAAAGCAAGCAAGCCAAACTCTCATATTTTAATGTTTTGCATTCAAATAACTCTATTATTAGCCCAAATAGTTTGGACTATACTGGATGTATTAGACTATGATTATTCGATAATCTCTACAACCCCAGATAGAGGCACTCAAAATTATACAAAAATAAATTTTAATTTGGAAAAATAATTTTTAGGGAACAGGAAACAGAGAATAGACAACAGGCGAGCTATTAATACTTTCTCTGTTTTTTATTCTTTATTGTCTAATTTGCCATTCCCTTAACCCTGTTCCCCGTTCCCCGTCGCCTATGTCTGATATAAATATAACAATCTATTTAACGTTATACTTTCACTGGTAAAGCTGATAACGATGCTATGAGTTTCGTTTCACAGTATAAACCGATGGAGAGGAACTGATGAGGTGCTTTTAGCCAAATACATTCAAAAATGAGGAGCAGAAACTGTGACTGCTGAAATTCGGGCAACTATCCCTGAAAATGTTGAAGAAATCTTAGCTAGGATCGGTGATGCTTTTGTCATATTAGATTGTGAATGGCGCTACACCTATGTGAATCATAAGTTAGCTCAACTAGCTCAAATCAATCAAGAAGATTTTTTGGGTAAAAGTATTTGGGATTTATATCCCCAGGCAGTAAATAGCATACTTTACACCGAGATGCATCGGGCTGTTGCTCAACAAATTACAGTAAATTTTGAGTATTTAGACCCGATATGGCATCGTTGGTTAGAATATTGCGTTTATCCAGGGGAAAATGGCGTATCAATATTAATTACAGATATTACCGAACAAAAACGTCACAAACAGCTCTTGTCTGCACACCAAACAATCACTCAGATTTTAGCTGAGGCTACTGTACTTGCTAATGCTGTTCCTTTGCTTTTGCGATCGCTGTGCGAAACTTTAGGATGGCAACTGGGAATTTTTTGGAGTGTCGATGAAGAAATTAATACTCTGCATCCCATCGGTAGTTGGCATTCATCTGATTTGAGC
The DNA here is from genome assembly GCF_002608075.1 of Nostoc linckia z4. Lineage (GTDB taxonomy): Bacteria > Cyanobacteriota > Cyanobacteriia > Cyanobacteriales > Nostocaceae > Nostoc > Nostoc linckia. The sequence goes on along the minus strand of NZ_LAHA01000049.1, from coordinate 18,010 downwards.
ATAGAAGTTACCCAAGTATTTAACCAGCCTGCAAATCTGGCATTGGGAGAAAAGTTAACCAGTCAACCAGCTTGGATTTGCGAACTAACTTCAGATGAAAATTTGTTTGCAGCCGCTATGGAATTGCCCATTGTACTGGGTAATAAACTTTTAGGGGCGATGAAATTCTTCACCAACCAAATTTTACAGCCAGACTCAGATTTACTCCAGACCATGAGTGCCATCGCCCTGCAAATCGGTCAATTCATGGAACAGCAGCGAACTAAATCATTATTGCAAGCAGTAGAGGAAAAATATCACCCAATTGTGGAAACTGCCAATGTTGCAATTTCACAGCCAAATTCTATACAGACAAAAAATTTAACTAGTAATTTCACAGAGGAGCAACTTGGAACTTTAGAGCAGTGTTTGACCGAACAACAAACCGCACTGCGCCATCGCCAACAAGTAGAAGAAAATCTGCGTCGCAGTGAAGCACGCTATCGTTCCCTTGCACAAGCAAGCGCATCCATTATTTGGAGTGCCGCACCTTGGGGTAATGTAATTGACGAAATTCCCACCTGGCAAGCATTCACTGGTCAAAGTCTCGAACAATACAAAGGTTGGGGTTGGGTAGATGCATTGCACCCAGAAGACCGAAAATCGGTGGCTGCAATGTGGAGACAAGCATTTTATGGATGCAGCGTTGCTGTTGCAGAATATCGCCTCCGACGCCATGACGGCGAATACCGTTACATGGCTATACGTGGTGTGCCCATAGTCAATGAAACAGGGAAAATCACTGAATGGGTGGGCATGTGTGTAGACATTACCGAAGGCAAGCAAGCACAAACAGAACGGGAACGACTGCTGGCGCTGCTAGAAATAGAACAAAATCGGTTACTGGAAGCTAACGTGCTGCTTGATACGCTGTTCACTAACGCCCCCATCGGTATTGGCGTATGGGATGAAAAATTGCGATTTGTGCGCTTGAATCATGCTTTAGCTGAAATCAACGGTCTGCCCGAAGACATGCATATTGGTAAGACAATTGCCGAATTGCTACCAGGAGTCCACCAGGAAGTTACGGAAGCTTTTCGTCATGTGGTGAAGACTGGAGAATCTATTTCCCAAGAAACTAGCGGAGAAACACCCGCAGCCCCAGGAAAGCAGCGCTACTGGTCAGTAAATTACTATCCAATTCCACTACCAAGCAAAATCACTTGGGTGGGTGCAATTTGTCAAGAAATCACCGAACGCAAACAAGCGCAAGATAAACAACGCTTTTTAGCTGAAGCTAGCGAAATTTTGGCTGCATCATTGGATTATGAGACAACCTTAGCAAGCTTAGCGCGTTTAGTAGTACCTGAAATAGCTGATTGGTGCGTAATTGATATGATTTGTGAAAACAAATCAATGCGTCGGGTTGCAGCTTTCCATGCCGACCCAGCAAAACAAGAATTAGTAGAAGAGTTACAAAATTATCCGCCTAATTTGGCACAGGCAAAAGGTGTTGCGGAAGTAATTCGCTCTGGCAAATCACAAATTATTCATTTTATTGCCTCAGAACAGATACAAGCACTAACTTCAAATGCCAATCATTTCCAAATCTTGCAACAGCTAAATCCCCAGTCTGGAATGTGCGTGTTGCTTGTAGTCAGGGGACGAGTATTAGGGGCTTTGAGTTTAGTATCTAGTACCAATCACCGCTACGATAGTCAGAGCTTAATGTTAGCTGAAGAATTAGCTCGGCGGGCAGCGATCGCAGTTGATAACGCCCGACTTTACACAGAAACACAGCAAGCTCAACAAGTTGCCGAACAAGCTGCATCTCGCACTGCTCGTTTGTTAGCCATTACCGCCGCCCTTTCTGAATCTTTAACATCAGCACAAGTGGCTGAAGTAATTGTCGAGCAAGGTATAGCAGCTTTAGGAGCCAGTTCTGCTTTAGTAGCACTAGTGACTAACAACGGCACAGAACTAGAAATTATCCGTGCAGTTGGTTATAAAGAAGAATTAGTCAACTCATGGCGTCGATTCTCAATTAATACAGCCGCGCCACTGGCAGAAGCAGTACGCACAAAACAACCTATTTGGCAAGAGTCAACACCAGAAAGAGCAGCTCGTTATTCACATCTAGCCAAAGAATATAGCCAGTATAATTACGGAGCTTGGATATCCATTCCATTAACCATTGAAGGACGTGCCATCGGCGGAATGACCGTAGCTTTTGCCGAAAATAAGCAATTGAGCCAAGATGACCGCGCCTTCATGCTGGCACTAGCACAGCAATGCGCTCAAGCAATGGAACGTGCCCGTTTATACGAAATAGAACAGACTGCGCGGGAAGCAGCAGAAAACGCCAACCGCATCAAAGACGAATTTTTAGCAGTTCTTTCCCATGAATTGCGATCGCCACTCAACCCAATTCTCGGATGGTCAAAGTTACTCCAAACCAGAAAACTAGATGAAAAAACAATTCCTCAAGCCCTGAAAACCATCGAACGCAACGCTCAATTACAAGCTCAATTAATCGAAGACTTGTTGGATATTTCCCGAATTTTACAAGGTAAACTCAGCTTAAATATCCTCCCAGTTGATTTAGTAGGTGTAATTTCCGCAGCAATGGAGACAGTACGCCTGTCAGCAGAAGCTAAATCCATTAAAATCCACATCAACCTAGAACCAAATCTAGAACCAGTGTTAGGCGACTCCAGTCGATTACAGCAAGTAATTTGGAATCTGCTTTCAAACGCCGTGAAATTTACACCAGAGGGTGGACGAGTTGATATTCGACTGGAAAAGGTGGAGAGATGGGGAGATGGGGAGATGGGGGGATGGGGAGATGGGGAGATGGGGAGATGGGGAGATGGGGAGATGGGGAGATGGGGAGATGGGGGAGATGGGGGAGACAAGGGAGACAAGGAGAGAAGTCTGAGCGGAGGTTTCCGACCATCAGAACTTCGGGGAGAAAGATTGCTACCTTGTCTACCTTGTCCTCTTCCCATCCCCAATGCCCAATGCCCAATGCCCCATGCCCAAATCACCGTCACCGACACAGGGAAAGGCATCGCGCCTAGTTTTCTTCCCTATGTTTTTGAATATTTTCGCCAAGAAAACAGCACCACCACTAGAAAATTTGGCGGATTGGGATTAGGATTAGCCATCGTGCGTCATTTAGTAGAATTGCATGGCGGCACAGTGCAGGTGCAAAGTGCGGGTGAGAATTGTGGTGCAACTTTTACTGTCAGGCTACCACTAATTCAACAACCTCCAGAGAGCAAACAAGACATTAACCTCTCCGAGCCATCCTCAAATTTAAATGATGTCACAATTTTAGTAGTAGACGATGATGCCGATACGCGAGAATTCATTGTTTTTTTGCTAGAGGAATATGGGGCCAGCGTCACAGCTGTGCCATCAGCAAATGAAGCACTAGCCGCCCTCAAGCAATCTCTACCAGATGTGCTATTAAGCGACATTGGAATGCCAGACGTAGATGGATGTATGTTTATGCGAGAGTTGAGAAAACTAACCCCACAACAGGGAGGACAAATTCCAGCCATCGCACTTACCGCCTACGCTGGAGAAGTGAACGCCAAGCAAGTACTAGCAGCAGGATACAACAAGCATATAGCTAAACCAGTAGAGCCAGCGGAATTAATAGATGCGATCGCTAGCCTATATCGTCTCCACAATATAGGGCAATAGACCTCTTGCAAAAGTAACTTTTGCTCATAGGGGGGAAGGGGAAAAGGTTAATGGTTCGACCCTTCTCTACGAGAGGCTTCTCTACGAGAGGCTTCTCTACGAGAGGCTTCGCCAACGCCAACGCCAACGACAAAGCTCAGGACAGGCAAGCTCACCAACCGGGAAAAGGGTTTTTATTTGCCCTTTCCCCGGTTGGTGAGCTTGTCGAACCATTACCCCTTACCCTTTTCCCCACTTCTACAAGAAATCTAATGACTAATGACTAATAATTATCGAAATAATTCTTCAGCCGGCTTAATTTGGTCGAGAATTTCCCAGATTTGCTGTAACATTGGCTCTATGCCAGTGCGAGTAACTGCTGAAATCAAAAAAACTGGGGCGTAGGAGAGATGATTTAGTTGGGTAGCTAATGCTTCCAAATCTACAGTTTCGCTATCCACTGCATCAATTTTATTTAACGCCAAAATTTGCGATCGCTCTGTTAAACCTCTGCCATAAGCTTTCAATTCTTGCTGAATCGTTTGATAATCTCTAATCACATCATCACTAGTGGCGTCAATTAAGTGGAGTAGCACCCGTGTGCGCTCAATATGACGCAAAAAATCATGTCCTAGTCCAGCACCTTGGGCAGCACCTTCAATTAATCCAGGAATGTCGGCGAAAACAGTACCATCACCAGTGGGTTTCCGTACTACACCCAAATTAGGAATCAAAGTTGTAAAGGGGTAGTCTGCGATTTTTGGGCGGGCAGCTGATAAAGATGAAATTAAAGTGGATTTACCAGCATTTGGTAAGCCAATAATCCCGACTTCCGCCAAAAGTTTCAACTCCAAGCGCAACTGCTTGATTTCCCCCGGTAATCCTGGGAGAGCGTATTCTGGGGCGCGGTTACGGTTGCTCAAAAAATGCTGATTTCCCAGTCCACCTTTCCCACCTTTGGCAACATCTAAAGTCTGCTGAGGCTCAATTAAATCCCCCAACAATTCCCCAGTTTCGGCATCATAAACAGCTGTACCGCAGGGAACTTCAATTATCAAATCTTTGCCATTTGCCCCAGTGCAATTATTCGGGCCTCCACGACCACCGTTTTCGGCTTGAAAGCGATGATTATATCTAAAATCCAGCAAGGTTTGTAGGTTTGAATCGGCAACGAAAATCACCGAACCACCCCGGCCTCCGTTTCCACCAGAGGGGCCACCAGCCGGCACATATTTCTCTCTTCGGAAGGCCACAATACCGTCGCCACCTTTGCCAGCCGCAACTTCAATTTCTGCTTGGTCAATAAATTGCATAATTAGTCATTAGTCATTGGTCATTAGTCATTAGTCATCAGTCATTGGTCATTTGGAACATTACCAATTGACTTTAGATATGCGTTTAGTTGGGGTGCAAGGTCATTAATGATAACTTTGAGTGCGTCTACTTGTTGATCTGTTAATAGGTTACGGCTATATGCTCATCTTAGCCAATGCCCAATGCCCAATGCTCAATGTCCAAGACTAAATATATGGCGAAACATCTTCACCGCATTTATCTGCCAAATAAGAAAGGGCACGGAAACGTAAGCCCACTAGTTGTTCGTATAATGGATTAATTTTACACATCGGTGGAATATGCACGATTTTGTGTCCAAATAAGGTGACATCCCGCTCAAAGGGACACTGTGAGGGAATCATTTTACACAAAAAGCGGGCTACTCTTGGGTCTTCGATATCCAATCCATCAAGCCACTCGCGTAGGGGGCGTAATGCATCAATTTGACGTTTTGTCAATCCAGTTGCAGAAATAGCGGGGGTAATTTGCTCTGGGTGTTCTAGGGTGTGGCGGAGAGCTTCGAGTATATTTTGTGGTTGTTCTAAGGCTTGGCAGAACTGTTGCAGAACGTCATCTTCACTGGGAGAATAAGTACCATCTGCGATCGCCACCATCACCGCTGTCCTTAAGAAATTTTCCGCCGCCAGCGTACCTTTGCCCAACACTGCGGCTAATTCTTCAGGAGAAATAATCTCCGGCGAGTCCTGCCATTCAATCTTAGGAGCTAATTCATCTTTAGTAATGGTGGCAATTATTTCTTGTTCTTGTTCGTCATAATTACCATCAGCCCAAGCAATAGTCAGCAGTCCACGCAACCAAGCGGCTACTTGTTCGCTGCTGTAGGGAGATTGAACAGTACTTGTCATAAACTCATTTTTCACGCTTTCCTTAGTCACTACTAAGCTACCCTACCTGGTGGCTGTGAGGATAGTGGGTGCAGTAGCAGCTTGTAAATCAACTTAACTTTAGGATCTAAATAGGCTAGTAGTCTGCCAAAGTCTTTTTGACAGGCGGGGGAAAGGGTAAGGGGAAAAGGGTAAGGGATTTAAAACCTTTCCCCTTTTCCCTTTACCCTTGACCCCGCCAAGCTGCCTTGGCGAACTACTAGTAGTCTGCCAAAGTCTTTTTGACAGGCGGGGTCAAGGGTAAAAGCTTTAAACCCTTCCCCTTTTTCCTTTTCCCTTTCCCCAATCTAAACCTGTCAATATTTGCGTGGTGAACCACTAGATTTTACTGCAATAGGCATTTATTACAGAGCGATCGCCCTCATACTAAGTTGCTCTCCAACAAAATATCCCCACTCCCCACTCTTTTGCCACATAACCACCAGACTTGATATAAAATCTATCTCAGAATCCTCTTGAGAAAATTTTCTAATTATTTTCACAAGCACAAGTTAATGCGTGTAATGGAGTATCTATGAGTCAAACCAAAGTTAACTCGCGTGTAATTCAAGATTTGCCATTGACTTACCAGACCTGATTCTCGAAAGACTGTTTTTTCCTCAAACCGAACAGCATCAATTAATCGCGTTTCTTATCGAGGCTAATTTTTATTAATTAAGGTATACATAATGTTTCTTTTTGGCATTGAACATGAAGTCGCTTTCTTGAACAAACAAGGAAAGTTTGCTGATTTTTCCCATACCAAATTTGCTGATTTCAATCAAATTATTGAAAAGCTACCCATATACCCCAACGATTATCCTCAGCTGCGTGTCGGTGATGCGGGTATTAAACAAAAGAGATGGTATATTGAGGGATTTGAAAGATTTGCCGATTCTGAGGAAGTAATAGACTGTCATTCTAAAGGTATCGAAATTAGAACAACTATACATCCTAGTATTCATGGTGCCATCACTGAATTATCAGAAAGTTTTCAGTTATTACGTGAGGTTGCTGCTAATTTTGGTTTTTCGCCAGTTTTAGTCAGTTTTAATCCATACAATTCCGTTTTTGTTCCCCAACCGCCATTAAATGATTACGAAATCAAAAATTTAGAGGTTCAACCTGACGAACAAACTGCTAATATTCACATGGTGACATACGGCCCAGATTTAAATATTTCATTAGTAGATTTATCTGTTGTAGATTTAATTGATATTGGCAGAAAATTAACTTATTACAGTCCCTACATAGTACCTTTTAGTTATAGCTCGCCTTTTTATAATGGAGCTTTATGGGATGGGCTATCAGTCAGAACATTTATCCGAACAGGAAAAAGATCCGCAGCCTTAGTTTTTGTTGAGAAACAGGAACAGCTAATTAGTAGCAAACCTTCCTTAACAAAAATCGCCCGCATCCCCGCAGAAGTAGGTCGTATTGAATTTAAGGCTTGTGATAGTTGTGATGATTTCTCGATTTATGCAGCTTTACTAGCCTTATTGAAAGGATTGGTGTTAGATAAAACCTTACTGGGTAGAGCAACAATTCCGGATGCAACTTTGCACCAAATGTCTGCTAAAAAAGGCTTTGACAACGAAGAGATCTTCGACAACGCAACACAAGTATTACAAGCTGCTGAAATCGCACTAAAAGATGACCCAGATGTTGATTTTTTAACACCATTAAAAAAGCAGCTCGCCAACCGAAAAACAAAATCCCATGAACTAATAGAAAAGTATCATCGTGTAGGCTCGATAGAAAAAGTAATCAGGCAGACTTATCAAATTTAAAAAAGAGGTGGGAGACAATACTGCTCGCTTTGTGCATTTTCAACTCGGAATTTGGTTTTGGGAAAAGGTTAATGGTTCGACAAGCTCACCAACCGGGTAAAGGGTAAAGGTTTTTTCTTTCCCCTTTTCCCTTTCCCTTTTCCCTTTTCCCTTTCCCCTTTCCCCTTTTCCCTTTCCCCTTTCCCCGAACCCTATTACCCCATAACCCACATACTCATTAAACAGCTCTGCCATCTTGCTGTTGACTTGAGCCTATGGACAATGCTCTGTGTCCATCTGAGGTTTCATTTGGAAAATCAGGTGGATTTGAGCCTCCCCCTCGCTGACGAGAAAATAGAGATTGAGCCAAGGTTTTAACAAGAATGTAGAGAATTGGCACTAAGAACAAACTCAAGAAGGTTGAAAGCAGCAGCCCTCCGAATAAGGCTGTACCTAAAGACCAACGGCTACTTGCTCCGGCTCCTTCAGAAATCACCAAGGGCAAAAATCCTAACAGTGCTGCAAAGGAAGTCATTAAAATCGGTCGCAAACGTTCTTGTCCGGCTTTCACCGCCGCCCGCGTGTAGCTCATGCCCTGCTCATGCAGTTGGTTGGCAAATTCCACGACTAAAATCGCGTTTTTAGCGGCTAGACCAATCAAAGTTACTAGACCTACTTGGCAATAAATATCATCTACGACTTTGGGAAAGAGGCTACCTGCCATAAAAATATTCGATCGCAACCAAATCGCTGTCATTGCTCCCAAAACCGCTAGAGGAACTGTCAGCAAAATAATAATTGGGTCGATGTAGCTTTCATATTGAGCCGCCAGCACCAAAAAGACAATCACGATCGCTAAAGCAAAAATCAGCCCAGTGGCTCCTCCAGATGTCTTCTCTTGCAGATAAGTCCCTGTCCACTCGTAACCAAATCCTTGGGGTAACACCTCTGCTGCGACTTCTTCCATGGCTTTAATCGCCTGTCCGGAACTCGCACCAGGAGCGGGAGCGCCTTGAACTTTGATTGAGCGATATAAGTTGTAATGGGAGATTGTTTTTGGCCCCACAAAGGGAGTAATTTTCACCAAACTGCCCAAAGGAATCATCGCCCCAGTTGTTGAGCGAACATACAACTTGTTAATATCATCGGGATTTGCACGGTAAACCCCATCTGCTTGGACATATACTCGGTACTGTCGCTGTCCCTGGACGAAGTTATTCACATATTGCGATCCCAAGTAAGATTGCAAAGCGCCAAAGACATCATTAATCTCGACATTGAGAGCTTTGGCTTGATTGCGGTTTACCTGGATGTCAAATTGCGGAGTGTTTGCGGTGAACTGAGTGAAGACTCGTTGCAGAACTGGTTTTTTATTTGCTGCGGCAATGAACTTTTGAGTGGTTTCAACCAGACTTTCAATCGGCGCACTGCCTGTGCGGTCTTGAATGATAAACTCAAAGCCACCTGTAGTACTTAAGCCTCTCACAGGTGGAGCATTCACAGCGATCGCTCTAGCTTCGGTAATAGCACCCAGCTTTTTGTTCAGTCTCTGAAGTATGCCATAAACAGATTGAGATTGTTCGGTTCTTTCTTTCCAAGGTTTCAGGTTCGCAAAGGCGATGCCTAAATTAGAAGCATTGCCATCGAAACCAAAGCCACTAATCATAAAACTAGCTCTGACTTCTGGAAGTGCCGTAACTTCCTTGGCAACCTTTTCCATCACCGATTCTGTGTATTTCAAAGAAACTCCGTCAGGCCCCTGGACAATTACAAAAAAGTAGCCTTGGTCTTCCTCTGGAATAAATCCGGTAGGCACTGTTGTGTACATGAAACCCGTTGCCAATAAACCAGCAATGAAAACTCCAATTACAACCACTTTAATATGGGTAAGGAAGCTAACAAATCTGACGTATCGGCGCGTGAACCAGCTAAATCCCCGATTAAACTGCGTAAAAAACCACCCCAAAGGCCCGCGTGGAGTCTGGGCTGGGCGCATAAGGATCGCTGCCATACTCGGAGAGAAGCTTAAAGCATTAAAAGTGGAAATGGCGATGGAGCAAGCAATGGTTAAGGCAAATTGTTTGTAGACAATACCAGTAGTACCCGGAATAAATGCAACGGGAATAAATACCGCCATTAATACAAGAGAAGTGGCGATAATTGCCCCTGTCAACTCCCTCATGGCTTCCACTGCTGCCTGTAGCGGCTTCATGCCCTGTTCTAGTTTCACTGCAACGGCTTCCACCACAATGATGGCATCATCCACCACAATCCCGATGGCCAGCACAAAACCAAATAAGGTGAGTGTATTAATTTGAAATCCCAAAATCAAAAGAGCCGCACATGTCCCAATCAAAGACACGGGGATCGCAATGGTGGGAATGATTGTGGTGCGCCAGTCTTGTAAGAAAACAAAAATTACTAACACCACTAGCACAATCGCCTCAACCAAAGTATGTAGCACCTCTTCTAAGGAAATTTCCACAAATGGAGTGGTATCAAATGCTAACTCCGCTCTGAGTCCTGGTGGAAATTTCTTGGTTAAGGTGGCGATTTGGTCTTCCACTGCATGGGCAACTTGTAAGGCATTACTACCTGGAAGTTGATATATCCCTAAACCCACAGCCGGCTTGGGAGTATCTCCTGGGAGGGTAAATTTGGCATCAGCAAGATAGCTCTCTGCTCCTAGTTCGACTCGGCCGACATCTTTGACTTTAACTAAGGTGTTGGTGTTAGTAGCGCCAGGTTGAGCCACCTTTAACACCATCTCTCCAAATTCAGCCGCATCTTTGAACCGACTGGTTGCCCGTAAAGCAAATTCAAAACTTTGATTATCTGGTGCTGGTTCCTTACCAATTGCCCCTGCACCCACCTGAATATTTTGTTCTTGTAGGGCAGTTGTCACATCTTGAGGAGTTAGCTGATGTTGAGCAAGCTTGTTGGGATCGAGCCACAGACGCATTGCATATTTGCGTTCTCCAAAAATCGTAGCTTTTCCTACACCAGGGATTCGCTTAATTTGATCGAGAATGAATAAATCAACATAGTTACTAATAAAAATGTTGTCATATTCATTATTATCTGCAAAGAATCCATAGACGAGAAGCAAACTACTTGATGCTGTTTCAATGGTGACACCAGTTCGTTGAACAGTATCCGGCAATTGAGGTTCAGAGAGGGCTTCTTTATTTTGAACGTTGACTTGAGCAATATCGCTATTAACACTAGTTGGGAAGGAAACAGTTATATTGCTCGAACCGTCATTACCTGTATTAGAAGAGATGTAAGATACATTTTTAACGCCATTAATTTGGCGCTCAATAATATTAGTAACAGTGCTTTCTGTTGTTTGAGCATCCGCACCAATGTTGTTAGAGCTAACAGTGATTTGCACCGGGGCGAGATCTGGTAGCTGAGAAATCGGCAAGATCGGAATACAAATGCTTCCCAGCAACAAAATGATGAATGTACAGACGGTCGTCAGAACTGGACGCCTGATGAAAGTATTGACAAACATAAGCTAGGGTTGGGCATGGGGCATGGGCCATGGGGGATTGGGAGAGGGGAGAGACAAGGGAGAGAGGGAGACAAGGGAGAGGGGGGAGACAAGGTAGGAATTTTTCTCCCTTGTCTGCCTTGTCCCCCTTGTCTACCTTCCCTTCCCCATATCTCCTAATGCCCTATGCCCAATCTTTAATGCCCATTAGAAATTTTTATCGCATACTGCCTCAAAAGTCCAAGATATACTGCTATAACCAAAAAGAATAGATAAAAACTACTAATACAGCATGGATGCAGACTTACGCTTGCTTCGTTACTTTGTTGCGGTGGCACAAGAGTTGAACTTCACCCGTGCTGCTGAGCAGTTATATATTTCACAACCAGCATTATCTAAACAAATTCGCCAACTAGAGCGAGAATTGGGCATTGAATTACTACGCCGTAATAGTCGAGAGGTGAAGCTAACTGCTGCCGGTGAAACACTTTTGCCTCTGGCTCAAGGACTGATTGAGGATTGGCAGTTTACTTTGTTAACCCTGCGAGAAGCAGCAGCAAGGGAAACGCAGACATTACGCGTTGGTTTTATTTGCAGGATTGGTAGCGAATTAACGAAATCCATTCTTTCACGGTTTCAAGAGCTACAACCAGGATGGAGGGTAGCAATTCGCTTTTTTGAGTTCTCAGATCCTACAGCTGGACTACTCTCTGGCAATACTGATGTTGCTTTATTACGTCTACCGGTTCCCAAACAAGAAAAATTATTCACTGAAATTCTATTAGTTGAACCAAGATGGGTTGCTTTATCATCCGACCATCCCCTCGCGCAGGAGGAAGTTTTGCAGATAGCAGATTTGGTTAATGAACCGTTTATTACAGTACCTACCGAAGCCGGAATCTGGCGAGATCATTGGCTAGCAAAAAACGAACGTGACGGCCATCCAATTGTGTATGGTACGGAAGTAAACAACACCAATGAAGCAATGGAAGCGGTGATTAATGGTCAAGGAATAGCACTAGTCTCGGAAACCACTACACAAATTTATGCGTTGTCTGGACAAACTTTTCGTCCTGTTCGGGATATCACCCCCAGTGTGTTAGCTGTGGCTTGGCGGCGAGATTCTGCAAACAGTGTAGTTGATAATTTTGTGCAAGCTTGTCTTGATGTTTGTCAACCCAGTAGGGACTTCCAAATACAAAAATAATCGATCGCTATGTTAGCCAATCCAAAGAGGACTTGCTTTTTGAATTTGTATGTGATAATTTCTGTTTTTAGTAATTATACACTTAATCGACCGAATTACCGTACTTTAAAAGTAATACTACAGCTGAATGGGCAATAAACGTGAGAGTACTGGGGTTTGATTCTACACTCTCATGATTATTCTGTGTTTCATCAAAGGAGTCATACAACAGTTGGTAACTTCCAAGTAAAAAATATGCTATTGGTGTTGTTTGCTGTTGACAGTTCACAGTCAACCCTTTAAGCAGTAATTTATTTCTTGAAGTTCCTTGTGATTTCCATTGGCACAATCAGATGATTCAAGTTTAATTTTGTCAGGAATTTAATACATGAGCAAAGTTTTAATTCTCGATGCCAATCAACAACCGTTATACCCAGTACGTATCAGCCGTGCTAGGTTACTATTATCACAAGGTAAGGCTACTGTATTCCAGCGATATCCGTTTACTATCATTCTCAAGGAGTCGTTTTCTCATTTAAAACTTGAGCAACTGGGGTTCAAAATTCACCCCGATGTCAAAATTAAAAAGGAAATAGAAACTGGGAACTAGGGAATCTGCCTTTTTAAATTGTATGGGGTTTTTTGCTGAATCAAATAGGAGTTTTACAGTAGTGCGATCGCCAAAGATAAAAAACTTAGCCAGTAGGTTGGCACAATAAAACGAAAGTATTTAAATAAAGATTAACTAAGTTACGAGGAATATTTACGCCGACTTACTTAGATTAATGAGGAATATAAATGACGAATGATACTATTTTAGAACCATTACCTGAAGACCAATGGTTTATAGAAAGCCAAGAGTTGCGAGCTTTTGTAGCAACAGTACGTGAAATAACTGATAGTGCTAGTGAAAATCGCACACAACAGCTAGCTAAATTAGAACCTTATTTTCAAGAGCTACTTGCCCAACAGCAATGGTTACCCGAAAAGTTTGCCCAAGTTAACCCTGAAAGCAAAATGGGCGGTGGTATTGGCCAATGGCTACTTTATCGGGCTAAAGACCGTTCTTTATCAGTGTTTAGCTTGGTGATTCCCCCTGGTTCCACCACTCCAGTCCACGACCATTTAGCTTGGGGATTGATTGGTTTATATAAAGGTAATCAAGAAGAAACAGTCTATCGGCGTGTAGATAGCGGCAATGCCGCAGAACACGCACACTTAGAAATAACTGAAGTGCGATCGCTCCAAAGGGGGGATATTTACCGCCTCCTACCTCCAGATGGTGATATCCACGCCGTCAAAACCACATCCGAGAGCGAATCTGTATCCATCCATCTTTTAGGTAATGATACTGGTTGCATCTGGCGTCACCAATTCATTCCCGAATCTCACAGCGTTAAATCTTTTCGCTCTGGATATTCTAATGCTCCCTGCAAAGAGGAGGAGGAAAAACAACATGCCCAAGTTTGAAAGACCGCAACCCCCTGTATTCGAGCGAGTAGAAGATGAACGCCTGCACCGCAAACAACGCCTAGCTGCTGCTTTTCGCCTATTTGGTCGCTTTGGCTTCAGCGAAGGTATAGCAGGGCATATTACAGCCCGCGATCCTGAGTTTCCAGACCATTTTTGGGTGAATCCACTAGGAGTATACTTTGGTCATATCCGAGTTTCTGACCTGATTTTGGTGAATAAAAACGGTGAGGTGGTCAAAGGAGATGCTCAAGTAAATCAAGCTGCTTTCGCCATCCATTCTCAAATCCATGAAGCTCGACCTGACATAGTTGCAGCTGCACACGCCCATTCAATTTATGGCAAAGCTTGGTCGAGTTTAGGTCGTCTGCTTGACCCCTTGACTCAAGATTCTTGTGCTTTTTACGAAGACCATGCATTGTTTGAAGATTATACAGGTGTCGTATTAGATACATCTGAAGGCAAACGACTGGCGGAGGCTTTGGGTGAAACTAAAGCGATAATTCTCCGTAACCACGGCATTTTAACTGTGGGACATACAGTGGATGAAGCTGCTTTTTGGTACATTAGTCTGGAGCGATCGTGCCAAGCGCAACTATTGGCAGAAGCCGCAGGTAGACCTAACACCATCAAACACGAAACAGCCCGTTTAACACATAGTCAAGTGGGAGCGCCTAAAAGTGGGTGGTTCAGCTTCCAGCCACTTTACGAAAGGATTGTCCGTGACGAACCTGATTTCCTGGATTAGTCATTAGTCATTAGTTATTAGTCATTAGTCATTAGTCATTGATACAAAACTAATTACCAATGGCTAATGCCCATTGCCCATTGCCCATACCCATTGACTTATACTACGGCAAACCTATAGATATATAGTATAAATATAGTTCCAAGGAATGATTTTAATGGTTAGCCATATCTTTCGCCGCTTATTTGCCAAGTGGATGTCCTCGATCGCAATCAGGAATTTATTTAGCAACCAAAATAAATTATTCTCTTTTTTACCAATAGCGGGGGCTTTTGTTACTGGTGTTTGTTTGAGCTTGCTATTTGCTGCTTGTTCGTCAACATCGACTGTTAATTCTCCTAATCCTAGTGCTACATCTGTGGCCAATTCTGCTTCTAGCAAAGCAACATTAGTGCGATTTGGATATCAAAAATCGAATATTTTGTTGAAAAATAAGGGTGTCTTAGAAAAGCGGTTATCACCAGATGGTATATCTGTGGAATGGATTGAATTTCCTGCCGGGCCGCAAATGCTAGAAGCGATGAATGTGGGTAGTATTGACTTTGGACATGTCGGAGAATCACCACCAATATTTGCTCAAGCAGCAGGAGCATCATTAACTTATATAGCTGGTATTGCTGCTAGCCCTGCTGGCTCAGCAATTCTTGTTCCCCAGAATTCTGCAATTCAAAAAGTCACTGACCTCAAAGGCAAAAAAATTGCTTTTCAAAAAGGCTCTAGCGCTCACTTGTTGTTAGTCCAAGCTTTAGAAAAATATGGAGTCAAATATAGTGAAATTGAGCCTAAATATTTGCCGCCAGCTGATGCCCGCGCTGCATTTGTTAAAGGTAGTGTAGATGCTTGGGTAATTTGGGATCCCTTCTATGCAGCTGCCCAAGAAGCAACTAAAGCTAGAGTCCTAATTGATGGCACAGGAATTAATAAACAGGGGGGATATTATTTAACAACTCGAAAATTTGTAACAGAAAATTCTCAAATTGTCAAGGCAGTTCTAGAGGAAATTCAACAACTAGAAGAATGGGCTAAACAGAATCGAGAAGAAGTAGCACAAACTCTGTCATCTGTGTTAGGAATTAACATAGAAACCATGAGAAAAGCTACTAATAGACGGACGTTTGGGATTGTACCAATTAATGATGAGTTGGTAAATTTGCAACAACAAGTAGCTGATACATATTATCAGCTAAAATTGATTCCCAAACAGGTGAATGTTAGAGATGCAGTATTAACAAAAGAACAATACGCTGCGTTTTCACCAAAAGTATAATCTAGAATTCAGGAGTCAGAATTCAGGAGTCAGGAGTCAGAATTCAGGAGTCAGAATTCAGAATTCAGGAGTCAGAATTCAGGAGTCAGAATTCAGGAGTCAGAATTCAGGAGTCAGGAGTCAGAATTCTGAATTTTGAAAAAATCTAACTTCTATTAGCAGTTGCGGGCTGGGCTAGGACATAAACTGATGGTAAAAGCCTGAGACCAAAAGACTTTCAAGCCCATTGCCTATTGCCTGTTACCTGTTGCCTTTTAAAATCTTGAACCGGAAATTAATTATGACCAATCCTACAGAACTATTGCGATCGCGTTACGGTGAAATTCCTTTCAATCCCGAAATTGAATGGAATGATTCTCTGACATCACTACTATCTCACCGTTCGATTCGTGCTTATTTATCCGATCCTTTACCACCCGGAACTCTGGAGTTGCTAGTTGCAGCTGCTCAATCTGCATCTACTTCCTCAAATCTGCAAACCTGGAGTGTGGTAGCAGTGGAAAGCCAAGAACGCAAAGATGAGTTATCAAAGCTGGCGGGAAGTCAAGCACACATCCGCCAAGCGCCTTTATTCTTGGTGTGGTTAGCAGATTTAGCGCGTCTGGCTTACGTTGCTGACAGTCGCGGTATATCCCATGATGGTTTGGAATATTTGGAAATGTTTGTTATGGCAACGGTTGATGCCACATTGGCGGCGCAAAATGCCACAATAGCAGCTGAGTCTCTGGGTTTGGGAACAGTATATATCGGTGGAATCCGCAACCGTCCAGAAGAAGTAGCAGCAATCCTAAATTTACCTGCTTCTGTGTATGCTGTGTTCGGGTTGTGTGTGGGCTATCCGAATCCAGAAGTGAATGCTGCAATTAAGCCACGGTTACCACAATCGGCGGTGTTGCACCGGGAAACCTATAAATTGGCTGAACAAGATGAAGCGATCGCCCATTACAACAACATCATCAAAGAGTTCTATACTGAACAACAAATGAATGTTGCTGGTGATTGGTCAGAACATTCAGCCCAACGCATTGCCACTGTTGAATCATTGAGAGGACGCGATCGCTTGCGGCAAGTTCTCAATAACCTGGGCTTCAAGTTACTATGAGAAGGAGTCAGAATTGAGAATTCAGGAGTTTAGAATAAGTCTCTAGATGAATATGTATTTTTTGACAAAGTTGTTTCTCTAGAAGACGCTGAAAGCGAAAGTTTTTCTGATTCTAAACCCCAATTCATCTGCTATCTGTACATTATTCATTCTGAGTTCTGAATTCTGGCTTCTGAGTTCTATTCAATAAACACCAAAATTATGGATTTGCAACTTTGTGGCAAAGTCGCCTTAGTAACAGCTGCTAGTAAAGGTTTGGGTAAAGCTACAGCAAGGCAATTTGCCCGTGAGGGTGCAAAGGTCGCTATCTGCGCTCGTAGTGAATTAATTGACAAAGTTGCTGCGGACATTACTAGCGAAACAGATGCCGAAGTGCTATCTATACGTGCAGATGTTACCAGTCAAGCCGATATTGAACGGGTAATTAATACCACAGTGGAAAAATTTGGCGGCTTGGATATCCTAGTTACCAACGCTGGAGGGCCGCCCGCCGGTACTTTTGATGATATCGATTTAGCAACCTGGGAAACTTCCCTGAACTTGACTTTGCTGAGTGCAGTCCGCTTGGTGAAGTATGCTTTACCTCACTTGCGTCAATCCAGCGCACCAGCGATTCTGACCATCACCTCAACCTCAACCAAACAACCAGTCCAAAATCTGGTATTGTAAAACTTCGCCCAATATGTAGACAAATCTAGTCATAAATTGTCATTCATCAGCTGTTAGGCAGCTAATAAATAGGAAATTAGCACACCTAACTTCAGAGAATTAGCATAAATTTATTGACTGGAGTCTGGAGAAATGTGAGTTAGTATATATGAGCAGATATCATGTAATTTTGGTCAGCTAGTCTATGCAGTTGGTCGAACGGCATATCATTCAACAAAATCATCCCCACTATCAGGAGATAGATCAGTTATGTTTTGCAGCCAAAAACCTCTACAATTACGCTAACTTCCACATCCGTCAAAGCTTTATTTGGGAGCAAAAATATCTCGATTACAATTGTTTAGCTAAACAATTAAAATCTACAGAACCATATCTTGCAATACCAGCGAAAGTCGCTCAACAAGTATTATTAGGA
>NZ_LAHA01000048.1 GCF_002608075.1 Nostoc linckia z4 | reverse complement strand
ATGGCGATCGCTGTTATTAAAGAGTCCTCAGCAACTTATAGTGGAATTGTCTGTAAATCCTTAAATAATTGTGAAAGCGATTACTCTTGTTGGTTCTACTGGTTCCATTGGGACTCAGACTTTAGATATTGTGAGTCAGTACCCAGATCAATTTCGGATTGTGGGATTGGCAGCTGGGCGCAATGTGGAAATGTTGGCTGCTCAAATTCGGCAATTTCGGCCGCAAATAGCAGCAATTTGCTTAGAAGAGCAATTACCGGCACTCAAAGAAGCCGTTAAAGACCTCGACCCGCAACCCATTCTCCTGGCTGGTGAAGCGGGAGTGATAGAAGTTGCCCGCTACGGCGAAGCCCAAACGGTTGTCACGGGAATTGTGGGTTGTGCTGGTTTGCTACCAACCATCGCAGCTATAGAGGCTGGTAAAGATATCGCCTTGGCAAATAAGGAAACTCTGATTGCTGGCGGCCCCGTAGTTTTACCCTTAATCGAAAAACACGGTGTAAAATTATTACCTGCTGATTCAGAACATTCCGCGATATTCCAGTGCCTACAAGGTGTGCCAAAAAACGGTTTGCGGCGGATTTTATTGACTGCATCAGGTGGCGCTTTTCGAGATTGGGATGTAGAAAAGTTAGCAGAAGTGACCGTTGCTGATGCTTTGAAACATCCAAATTGGTCGATGGGGCGTAAAATCACGGTAGACTCTGCTACTTTGATGAATAAAGGACTGGAAGTAATTGAAGCTCACTTCCTATTTGGCTTGGATTATGACGATATCGAAATTGTCATTCATCCCCAAAGTATTATTCACTCACTCATTGAACTGCAAGATACTTCTGTTTTAGCCCAACTGGGCTGGCCGGATATGCGCTTACCTTTACTGTATGCTTTATCTTGGCCCGATCGCATTTACACTAACTGGGAACGCTTAGATTTGGTGAAAGCTGGAAATTTAACTTTCCGCGAACCAGACCATCAAAAGTATCCTTGTATGCAGTTGGCTTATGCTGTGGGTAAAGCTGGCGGTTCCATGCCTGCTGTATTGAATGCCGCCAACGAACAAGCTGTGGCTTTATTTTTAGAAGAAAAAATTCGATTTTTAGATATTCCTCGTTGTATCGAATGGGTGTGCGATCGCCATCAAAATGATAACCGTTCAAATCCCTCTTTAGATGACATTTTGGCAGCAGATAAATGGGCAAGACAAGAAGTTTTAATCGCAACTGAAAAGTTAGAAACTCACTCGCGGATAATTTCTCTGCGATAAAAACCTTGAGTGCAAGACCCGTGAAAAATTAGATACCCGACTTTTCAAAAAAGTCGGGTATCTAAACACTGCAATTTTCACAATTCATCTAGAATCGCTAATGTATAACCCTTTTATTTGTAATTATTTATACTAAAACTTTAGAAAATATTCTTCCCAGGAATTCTGCCAAATTGCCAAATAACTAGCTTCCTATCTGAATTTTTGTCAGATTTTCAGTTAAAATAACACTGTTGCAGTTACACAAAATCTTAGCTTTAGTATCTAGTTCCAATTAGACGTAGCAGCTTTAATATTAGTAGTTGTTACTGAAATAAAAGTTTACATTTTCTGAATCAACACGTTTTCAAATAGCGGTATTATTAAGGAATTTATCTATTATGATTGCTACGTTGATTGTAGCTTGGATTGTCTTCATAATATTATGGAAGCTGTTGAAAGCAACCGTAAGTAGTGCGTTAACTATTGCGGCAATCCTAGTTTTATTAAATATTGGTTTTGGCATTACTCCGCAAGATATTTGGCATCATATAAACCAGTTCGCTCAAACTATCTCGCAGATCCAAAGCGGCAAGTAAAAAATAAATTCTGAATTGTGCATTCAGAATTTATTTTTCGCTCAATTATTATTCAATGCTGAAACCTTAGCCAATGCATCCTTAACATTTGGCGGTAACTGACGCATAATCTTGCCTCGTTCGCGGTCTAAAGCTACTAAGGTTACCTTTGCGGTGACATATAGTTGTTGTCCATCAGGTGAGACAATAGCATAATCCCAATTGATGCGGACGCCAGTCACTTCAGCCATACGGGTTTTAACTACTGCTGACATACCCAATGGAATTGAACGATGATAGCGCACCGATAATTCTACAACTGGTAAATCGCAACCTAAAGCTACTAAATCAGCAAATTCAATGCCGATAGACCGCAAGCATTCAACCCGTGCTTCTTCCATCCAAGTAAGATAGGAACCATGCCAGACAATACCTGCGTAGTCGGTGTGGTGTGGTTGCACTCTTATAGGATATTCAAACCAGTTGTCAAATTCCTGATTTGATGGATTGTCAAGGGCACTGGTTGGTGGTAGTTGTGGTTGGTTATTTTTTTCTTCTGACATTTTTAAGTTTCTGGGCATCTATTTTGACAAGCTATAAATTATTGAAATATGGAATAGTTTAAAAATTAATTGCTTTCCAGAAATTCTTGATTTAAGATTTACACTTCTGTGTATGGGGAGTCTTTTTGTTATGCAGCCTAATCTCCGATATGTTAGTCTTGTAACTTTGACTCTACTGAGTGTACTAGGTTTTGGGATGGCATCCCTAGAAAATAACCAAGTAACTACAAATACAAAATTCCGATGGCATTCGGGAGCAAAAGCTCAAGCTTTACCCCAGAATAATCAACTCTCACAAATTGCAAGGCTAAATCAACAAGGTATCAAACAATCTCAGCAAGGTGAATCGCAACAAGCATTGCAAACATTAGAAACAGCCTTAGCCATTACTAGAGAATACGGCGATCGCTCTTGGGAAGCCATAACATTTAATAATATTGGCAGAGTCTACCAAAGTCAAAGAAAGTATCGCCAAGCACTCGAATCTTATCAGCAAGCGATCGCGATTAATAAAGAACTAGGGGATTTGGTTAGACTTGGTAAAACCTATAGTAATGTTGGTTACTTATTTGATATTCAAAACAAACCAGAATTAGCAATTCTTTTCTATAAAGGTTGTGTAATCAACCGTGAAAAAGCTCGTTTGAATCCCTTAACACTAGCTGCACCACAACCAGATGCTTACAGCATTACTGTTAGTGAGACATATCGGATTTTGGGCGAGCGATTACTCAAGCAAAAACGTATTCCTGAAGCTCAACGCACAATGGATTTACTCAAAGTTGAAGAACTAGAAGAGTATCTCCAAAATGTGCCCGGTAATCAACGCACTGCTAAAGGCATTGATATCGTAGCACAAGAAAAACCAATTAAAGAAAAGTTAGATCGAACCTTAGATAATGCTATTGTACTGGGAAAAGAATTAACAAAACTCCGAAAAATTCCTCCACAAGAGCGATCGCCACAACAAAAACAACGCATCCAACAGTTAGTATTAAGCCAGCAGCAACTCTTGGATGAATTTAATAAATTTCTCGATAGTCCTCAAGTAAAAGCGCAGATAGAACAAATCAGCCGTACAGCTAGGCGGCAAAATTTGGATTTGGACAGTCTCAATCAAATTCGGAATAATCTAGCGCAATTACCCCAAAAATCTGTACTAATTTACCCGCTAATTTTAAAAGATAGCTTGGAATTGGTGTTAGTCACTCCCGATTCTCCACCAATTCATCACAGCGTTGCGGTCAAAAGCGAAAATCTCCATCAAACAATTAAAAACTTCCGCGAAGCTTTAATCAATCCTGGTGAAGATGTCAAAACACCTGCACGCCAATTGTATAACTGGCTAATTAAACCAATAGAAAAAGACTTGCAGCTATTAGGTACACAAACTCTGATTTACGCTCCAGATGACCAGTTACGCTATATTCCTTTAACTGCTTTATATGATGGCAAACAATGGCTAGTGCAGCGCTTTAGTGTAAATCACATTACATCTGCCAGTTTAACTAATTTAAACACCCCAAAACAATCTAATTTGCGGGCTTTAGCAGGTGCTTTTACTAAAGGTAATTATAAAATCAAAGTTGGTAATCGACAGATTGCTTTTGCTGGTTTGCCCTTTGCAACGCGGGAAGTAGAAAGTTTAGCGGCGGCGGTTCCTGAAACCAAGAAGCTTTTAGATGATGCCTTTAGTCCCGAAGTTGCTGTACCCCAAATGGATGACTATACAATTGTGCATTTAGCCACCCATGCAGCCTTTGTGGTGGGTAAACCAGAAGATTCGTTTATTTTATTCGGAAATGGCGATCGCGTTAACTTTAGAAATGTCTCTACTTGGTCGCTCCCCAATGTAGATTTGGTAGTGTTGAGTGCCTGCGAAACTGGCTTGGGAGGCAAGTTAGGTAACGGCGAGGAAATTTTGGGCTTTGGCTATCAAATGCAGCAAACCGGCGCTAGAGCCGCCATCGCCTCGTTATGGTCTGTGGATGATGGTGGTACACAAGCACTGATGAGCGCTTTTTATAATATTCTCTCTGGCAAAAAACTGACTAAAACCGAAGCCTTACGACAAGCTCAAATCTCCTTAATTAGTGGATACTCGGTAAAAAATGGCAATGCACCTGCAAGGCAAGTTAGTAACTTTAGTCATCCCTATTACTGGGCACCATTTATTTTGATTGGTAACGGACTGTAATTTTGGATTTTGGATTTTAAATTTTTGATTAAAACAGTACGTAATACCATTTTGGATTTTAGATTTTAGATTTTGGATTGTGAAACAGTTAGTAGTAATCGCTTTTGGCTATGCATCTGTCGCAATGATTTTTCAAATTGCTATAAGTGCTGTTACCAAAAATATAGACATAATTGATGCCTATAATGAACATAATTATGATTCACAAGAGGTAGTGCAATGAACTGGAGAATTGCCGAAGCGAAACAAAAGTTCTCTGAATTGATTAATGCCGCACTTCAAGAACCGCAGCGGATTTACAATCGCGATCGGTTGGTGGCAGTTGTTATAGAGGCTAAAGTGTTTGAAGAATTCTTGTTTTGGCAACAAAAAAAGGAAAAGCTATCTCTCGCAGATGCTTTTACAGAACTACGCCAAATTGCTGCTGAGGAAGACTACACTCTGGAAATATCTCCTCGTCAAGACCGTTCTAATTCTTTGGCTGATGTCCTCAATGACCTTTCTGTGTGACACCAACATTATCAGCGAACTAGCGCGACCTCAACCGAAT
Organism: Nostoc linckia z4; assembly: GCF_002608075.1. Classification (GTDB taxonomy): domain Bacteria; phylum Cyanobacteriota; class Cyanobacteriia; order Cyanobacteriales; family Nostocaceae; genus Nostoc; species Nostoc linckia. The sequence goes on along the minus strand of NZ_LAHA01000048.1, from coordinate 67,743 downwards.
TCTGGTGTACTAACATGGGCGGCAAAAGTTTCTTCAATTGCCATCAGCGTGATTACTGTTGAGGAAATATCTTATGGACTGACATTAAAGCCGAATCCCAGAATTGAAAATTGGTTTGAGAATTTTCTGGAGAATTACTGCCAAATATTGCCTATTACAGCTGAAATCGCCAAACGTTCTGGTGAACTACGGGGTCAACTAAGATTAATAGGAAAAACGCACACTCAAGCAGATATGATGATTGCTGCTACTGCCCAAATTCACCAATTAACTTTAGTAACGCGCAACATCCGCGATTTTGATAGCTGCGGTATCCCATTACTAAATCCTTTTACCATCGCGTTTTGATCGGGCTTTCCTATTAGAGAGCGATGGCGATGCAGAATTGGTCAGCCATGTGCCCAACTTCTAATCATGGTGCGTTTTAACACCTGATAGTTTTGGTAGATACAAAAAAGATGCGGTAGGCAATCACTAACCACCACTGAATGGTAACGGAGAATGAATAATGAGCGATCGCTAAGCAAGCCGCTATTACCAATCACCAGTTACCGTAAATTAATTTGTCATTCACCATCGAGTTTTGAAACCTTAACACTTCTTGGCTAAAGTTTTCGATTCTGTATCAATTTGCACAGATTGTTTGACAAGATTAGCCAACTCTTGTAGCTGGTTAATTGCCTCTGCACCCTCTAACTTCATTAATTCGCGGTCATCCCGCATTTCCGTCCAGGTAATCCCGTAGTCAGACACTAAAAACCGAATTAAGTGATTATCACCCAAGCTAACCATAAATGATGCGCTATTCATCTGGTCGCCACAGGTATAACAGGACGCAGGATATCCGCGCCGCTCCAGTACAATCGCCAAGGCTTGCAGGTTCATTACCAAGTCTTGGACGAATTGTCTATGTTGATGTGCTAGTCTCAGAAACACTTTTGTCCTCCAGACACCACAGTCGTTTGAGTTACTTTTATATTTTCTTTAGATTTTCCCATCCACTGGTATTGTAAACTATTCATTACAATTACTAGACAGATGATATTGAGTCTTTAATTGACTACCTTGTTTAGGGTAGAGCATCAGGTTTTTGAGCGCCGTATCAAACTATTCAGTTTGGAAATTCAAAATCTGGGACAGAATTGTTAAATATAACTTATGTCTTTATACACTCCTGTCAGGGTAGATTCCTACACGAAGCGATCGCTTCAAGAGTAACTCAAATCTACCACTAGTCAACTACAGAAAAGCTACAAATTGCGTTTTTATGAACGACGTGCAGCTAAATTAACTACTATCAGACGCTCTATCGTAGTTTTACGTTGTTATAAGACCTCTGGCTTACATGTTTAATCTATTATCTGTTTAACGTAGATTTTGGTATGTAGAGATTATTGGGTATACCAAACTTATTCCTCCTAGCTATATATATTTGAGCAGATGAGAGTGCAATTAGTAAAATCAGTACGAAATTGCAACTTAAATATAAATTTTGATACAAAAACTACGTAATTAAGCCATCGGTCTAAGTGTTGAGTCCACTGTGGATAAACTCAACACTGACAATAGCTAAACTCAAGAAAGCAATGTTGCCATTTAGGCTCTACTTTTACCCATCCCTTGATATTTAAGCTCTGTAAACATGAAGAAAATTAAAGCTACTACTAATAGTTACTCTAATAAGTTTTATAAATGTATTTCGTGCTGCCACTGGGAATTAAACTAGTAGTTCGCCAAGTAAGCTTAACGGGGTAAAGGGTAAGGGGGAAGGGGGAAAGGGTAGCTCAACAATGCCCACCTCGGCTTTGCCAACTTCAACGGTGCCGATCTTAGCCATGTTAAACTTAATCGTGCCAACCTCAACAATGCGAACCTCAGCAGTAGCAATCTCTTTTTTGCAGACCTCAGAGGTGCAAAAAACATAGCTGTTGAGCAAGTTAAATCTGCCAAAAATTGGAAAAAAGCAAAATACGATAAGGAATTTCGGGGCAAGCTTGGTTTACCACCAGAACCGATGAAGTAACTGTGGGAACCACCTCAAAATAACGACATAATAAAACCACAACAGAGCATACTTTTTCTTGACATGACAAAGCTATCCCACCCCCGTCGCACCCGTATCCTACCACCATCTCCCATAGCACTTTCTGAAAAGAGCCGCCATCAGGAAAAGCAAAATGCTCTTGCTATGCAGTGTCGTGTTGTTTTCGATCGCTTGTATCCACAATTAATAGATACTCATTACAACTGGTATATTGCCATCGATCCAGAGAGTGAAAATTATTTGATTGACCCAACACTAAAAGGGATAACGCAAAAAATCTGTGATGCATATCCTAATCCTAATGAGGTAAAAATCACCATTTTTCGACTCAACGACACAGGAACCTGCGGTAGATTATGGGTTTAGGTGCGTTTGGGGATAATGGTGAACTATTGTTTGAAATTCAGCTTGTTGCCGCCAATGACGAGGTATTTTCTGTCGAGGCATTGTTTGATACTGGATTTACAGATGGGTGGTTAGCCATTAATACTCAAGATTTACAAGCTTTAAATTGGGTAATGATTGCCGCCCAAATATCTATGAGGACGGCACGGGGAGAAGGACAGTTCAACCTTTATCAAGGCAAAGTCATCATTGATAGAACCGAAATAATTATTCCTATCCATGTGGGGGACGATATTCCAGATACCTTGATGGGTTCGTTGTGGTTGAATATTATGCAGCTTGTAGTCAACAAACCAAGAGGAATATTGACATTAGAGATGGTGGCAGAATAGGAAATCTTAATTGGACTGCAAAGAAAATCAATGAGAGCAATCAAAATTATTGTTGAAAAAAGAAGTTAGACAAGAACTTTGGACTCAAACATGAGGGTTGTAGTTGTAATAGACACTGGGGAAGGATTTCCCAATTCCCAGTGCATAATTAATAATGAGTTGCTGTTTTGCGATGATGCACGGCTGTGATGCCATCATTATCTAACAATTTGCCATTATCGACGGTTGCATAAACTAGCCAATGGTCGCCGGATTCCATACGGTTTTCTACGGAACATTCAAGATATGCTAAAGCATCTGTCAGGACGGGAGAACCGTTTTCAGCTTCTTGGCTAGCGACATCGGCAAATCGGTCTTGTCCGGGGCCAAAGGGTTTGAGAAAATGCTTCATCAACCCCAAATGATTGCCTTCTCTGAGGATATTTAGGACAAATTTATTTCCTGAGTGTGTCAAACTTTCTACAGCCCGGTCTTTGGCTACAGCGATGGTTAAACCAGGGGGACTAAAGCTAGCCTGGGATACCCAAGAAGCTAACATAGCGCTGGAAATGTCATCTTGTTTGGCGGTGAGAACGCACAGCGAACCGACAATTCGCCCAACTGCTTGTTCGACGCTGGTGGCAGGAACACTTTGCGATCGCACTTTTTTCGCTTTCTTCAATGTCTGGGCAAAGTCTGTACCTGCTTGTTCGCACAGCTGCAAGGTGGGATCGTCTGGTTTAAATTTGACGCGGATGGTATCAAAACCAAACCGATAACCAGCATCTTTTAATTTACCTTCAATTAAATCCACAGCTTCCCCACTCCAACCAAAGGAACCAAACACACCAGCAAGTTTATTATTGGTTGCTGTGGCTAGGACAATTCCTAAAGCTGTTTGCACGGGTGTGGGTGCGTGACCGCCAAGGGTAGGGGAACCAATGACAAAGCCAGCAGATTTTTCCACAGCTGCACGGATATCTTCTGGGTCGGTGAATTCGCAGTTAATTGATTCTACCGCTACTCCAGCTTTGGTAATGCCACGAGCGATCGCCTGAGCTAAAGTCGCTGTATTTCCATAGGCTGATGCATAAATCAGCGCTACTGTCAAGTCAGCAGAAGTTTGTTGCTGACTCCATTCTCGATAAGCTTTGGTGAGTTCGATTAAGCCATAACGAACTAAAGCGCCATGTCCAGTGGCGTACATTCGCACAGGCAAATCTGCAAGTTTCTCCAGGGCTGTTTCCACTTGACGAGCATGGGGAGCCATCAAGCAATCAAAATAATAGCGGCGGTCTTCGTTATAGATTTCCCAGCCTTCATCAAATACTTGGTCGCCGCAAACATGGGCCCCAAATAACTTATCTGAGTAGAGAATTTCTGTTTGCGGGTCGTAGGTGCAAAGGTGGTCTGCATAGCGGGGGTTGGGGGTGGGAATAAATTGTAAATTATGCCCATTGCCCAAATCCAGAGTTTCTTCTCCCCGCATTACCAGAATTGGCAAATCTGGATTTTCCAACGCCCCACGTAAATTGATCGCCCCTGGATTGGAACAGACAAAAGTAATTTGTGGGGCAATTTCCAGCAATGCTTTTAAAGTTGCAGCCCGATTAGGATTGATATGTCCCAAAATTACATAATCGAGTTTTGTAACATCAAAACGCTCCTGTAACGCTGCTAAAAAAATTTCTGTAAAGGTTTCCCCAGGAGGGTCAATCAGGGCGTTTTTATCACTTTCAATTAAATAAGAATTAGCAGTCGTTCCCTTAGCCAGAGCATATTCGATTTCAAATCTCAGCCTCGACCAACTGCGCGATCGCAACAATCTTGTATCTGTAGCAATGGGGAAAACTTGAACGTCACGGGGTTTGTTTGTTGACATAATACAAAGAATTTTGAATTTTAGATTTTAAATTTTGGATGATTAATTGAACATCGAAATACTGGATCAAATTCAGACAATATTCAAGATTTTTGGATTTTGGACTACTAATCTAAAATCCGTCTTTGAAAGTTCTGATCGGAGGAAGCCTCCGCTCAGACTTTCCGCAAAATCTCAAAATCCAAAATTAATAATGGTTTCCAACTTTCCGATGATGCACCGCAGTTAAGGCATCTGGTTTAGAAACTCGTCCGGCGTAGACGGTGCTGTATACTGCCCAGTGGTCGCCGCAGTCCATACGGCTGACGACTTCGCATTCCATGTAGGCGAGGGCGTCGGTGAGGATGGGGGCACCATTTTCGGCTGGCTGGGTTCTGACTCCTTGAAAGCGGTCTGCACCAGGGGCGAATCGTTTCAAAAAGTGCTTCATCAGTGGTTGGAAATTGCCTTCTTCTAAGACGTTAAGCACAAAGCGATCGCCTACTTGCATCAGTGATTCTATCGCCCGGTCTTTGGCCACTGCAATGGAAAATCCTAAGGGTTTGAAGCTGGCTTGAGCAACCCAGGAAGCTAACATGGCGCTGGAAACATCGCCTTTTTTGGCTGTGATAATATACAGTCCGCCGCTAAGTCTACCTAGTGCTTTGTCTAAGTCTGCACCAAGGGATTTCATGGCTTTGATGCTGCGATCGCGGGTTACCCATTGTCCCAAGTCTGTACCCGCTTCTTCACAAAGCTTGTAGATGTTTTCTGTGGGGGTTTCCTTAATCCGAATTGCTGGGAAAACCGTTGTCAAGCCCAAATTCCGGAATTTACTCAACAAAGGATCTATGGGTTCGTCGTCGCCGCCGCCACTTTCAAATACGCCGATGGCTTGCTTTTCTTTGGCAGATCCTAAAATTGTGCTGAGTGCAGCTTGGATGCTAGCAGCGCTAGAAGCCGGAGGTAAACCAACAACTAATCCCGCACAACGGCCGACTAGTTCCCGCAGTTCTTGTAAATCTACTTCAGACCCCAAGTCTACAATTTCTATACCAACATTGGTTTTGCTGATACCGTTGGCAATTGCTTGGGCGAGGCGATCGCCATAACCGTATTCAGAAACGTAAAATATGCCAATGGTGGTTTCTGGCTTGGCTTGGTTTTGACTCCAAGTGCGGTAACGTCCAACTAGTTCCTCAACATTGTGGGATAATAACGGGCCGTGACCAGTGGCGATCGTGGCGATGGTTTTTAATTCCGCCATCCGTTTGAGGGCAGACAACACTGACCGGGCGTTTGGCCCCATCAAACATTCGTAGTAATATTTAAAGTCTGCTTCTAAAGTTTTTAAATCTTCGTCGAAGGTGGTATCGGAACAATAATGCATCCCGAATGCATCGCAGGTGAAGAGAATTTTCGTTTTATGGTCGAAGCTGAAAATTGTATCCGGCCAATGTAAATTTGGTGCAATCACAAATTCAAATTCGTGACCGTTACCTAAATCTAAGCGATCGCCATTTTTTACAATCCGCCGCTTAAATGGCTGATGCACCAAATCCTCTAGAAACTGAATTGCTACCTTAGAAGCGACAACAGTAATATCCGGAGCCATTTGTAGCAAATCTTTTACTAAACCGCTGTGGTCTGGCTCGGTATGGCTGATAATCAAATAATCGATTTCTTTGGGGTTGATTAGTCCCGTGAGCGTATCAAAATATAATTGACGAAACTTTTCGTGGGAAGTATCAACCAAGGCAGTTTGTTCGCCCCGAATGAGAAACGAGTTATAAGTAGTACCGTTTTGTAAACCGAACTCAATATCAAAGCGATCGCGATCCCAATCCAGTGACCGAATTGCCGTTGTATCTTGAGCGATTTCCACAGTCTGTATAGTCAGCCGTTTTTCAGTTTTTTCGGTGAGCGCTACCATAACCCCCCTCCTTGACAAATTGAGTATTTATTCCTCTTGTTTTATTGTGACATGTGTTTTATGTAAATTTTTATTAAAAAATTTATATTCATGTTAAAAAAAATCAAATGCTTGAACCACAGAGGCACACACAAGCCACTACCTTGGGCTGGTTCCCGGACTTAAAGCAACTGGCGCTGCACATAGACAATATTTGGCTGGCTTTGGAAATTGGCAATTCTCGGTTGCACTGGGGGCTATTTATTGGCGAAACCCTCCATAGTACCTGGGATACTGAGTATTTACCCAAGTCTGTCATATCTCAGTTAGCTCAATCTCAAACCCTCGATGACTTACTACTGCAAATTTTCCCAACCCCAAACAAAACCGACGAAGAACCACAGCACCAAAAGCACACTTCCTTTCCCCCATCCCCCCATCTCCCCATCCCCCTCCCCTCCTCCTCGCCTCCGTAGTTCCCAGCCAAACTGCTATTTGGGAAACTTATCCCGACGTTCAGGTTATTACTTTAAATGAAGTTCCTCTCAAAAAAGTGTATCCCACATTCGGAATTGACAGGGCTTTAGCTTTGTGGGGTGCGGGTAAAATTTGGGGTTTTCCTATGTTGGTGATTGACGCAGGAACAGCACTAACTTTTACGGCTGCTGATGCTAATCAGTGTTTGGTTGGAGGGGCGATTCTACCGGGATTGGGGTTACAATTTGCAACTCTCGGTCAAAAAACAGGACAATTACCATTAGTTGAAATTTCTCAAATGGCATCTCTACCACCACGTTTTGCACTGAATACAACAGAGGCAATTCAAAGTGGTGTAATTTACACATTCCTAGCTGGAATTAAAGATTTTATTCAAGCATGGTGGAATTTATTTCCTCAAGGAAAAATTGCAATGAAAGGCGGCGATCGCACTTTATTAATTAACTATCTCCAAGCCTTATATCCTGATATAACAACACAGCTAATTGTGGAACCAAATTTAATTTTTTGGGGAATGAAAGAAATATTCCTGGCAAATTACAAATAGGAATCGGAATTTGAAACTTACTTAGTATATTTTGGCTTTGGTCGATATCGCCACATGATAAATCCTGTGATTAAAAGAATAGTTGGAGTTAGCCCTACCAAAAAATAAATTATACGAGATGTTAAGCCCCAAAATGTGCCATAGTGTAGAGGTGCAAGGATAGCGATCGCTTTGTCTCCTAGCGGTAATTTAGTACTATCAACTACACGTAATATTTCACCGCTATACCCATCAAGATAGACTCCACTTTGTCCATAAATCACTGTTTCGTGATTTTGACGTTTGCTGATATAAACAGCGTCTTCAGGTTTACTGGGAATAGTTACTGATAATGTCGTTGCATGAGGAAATACTTGATTGGAATTTTGGAGTAATTGCGATAGCTGTAAAGGGGTGGAATCAGAAATTGGTTTAGCAGCAACTTCTGGTGGTTGGGGAGTGAAAGTCACTGCATAAATCAATGGATAAGTCCAATGAGATAAATTCCAACAAAAGCCTGTCAAAGCACTAAAGCAAAGGAAAATTGTGGCAACAATTCCTACAACTTTGTGAATATCAAAATTTACTCGTTTAGGATGACCATCCCACTTGATTTTGAAGCCAGTAATTAACTTGCGCCAACCAGGCCATAAGATTAATCCTGTAATAGACAAAATCAATAATAATAATGCTACAATACCGATTGCAATTTGACCATTTATACCTAACATCAGACTATAGTGCAGGTAGAGAATCACCCTTTCAAAACTCGAATCTGCATCATTCCAAGTTATGATTTTACCAGTATAAGGATGGACGAATAATCGAATCGCCTTATTATGATCAAAAAATTCAACTTCGTATGGGGAAGAAGCGGTTGCAGGTAATTTGATGTAATAAGATGTGGGATTAGTAGAATTGATATTAGCTTGATTGTTTTGAGAAATCACAGATTTAGCTGTTTCTAAAACACTATCAAGAGAAATTATTTGTTCTTGAGGTACTATACGTCCAATTTGCTGGCTAATCAGCAATTGCTCTATTTCTGGTTTGAACACCAAAAAACTACCCGTTAAACCAATAAAAGCGATAAATACCCCCACAATTAAACCAATATATCGGTGCAGTCTGAAGGCTATATCACGGAACTTGTGTGATTTCATGATAGATGCGTCTTCTAATTTTAGATTTGGGATTTTAGATTTTAGATTTATACTCGTGATTTAATTTTTGATTTGAAATTTTCAATAAATTATCTAATATTAATTAGAAACAATCATACAACAGATACATGCTCAAAAAACCTTGTTTAGATGGCTTTCTTAATCCGTGAATTTTGCATAGCCATTTAAGATTTTAGAATCAGACCATGTAGCTTTCTGATTTGCAAGAGTACAGAAATCATTTTTAATCTAAAATTCCCACAGTCAACATTAGATAAACTTACTTTGCATCGACTCTGTAATAAACTCCCGAATATCCATTGCTATATCCCCAGCACAAGATTGTGGTAAGTCATTGCCGGCATGGGCAATCATTTTTAACTCAACTTTTGGAGTTAGTTGGGTATAAATTTGACTCTTGGCTAAAGCATCTGGTGTATCTTGACCACCTTGTAAAATCAAAACTGGGACTTCGATGCTGTAAAGGCGTTTTTGTAATAATTCCGCCTCAATTTCTGCTTGTCGGCGTTTGAAAAGTAATTGACAAGCTATGGGGTAACGCAGCAAATCTTGACGTAATTGCAAATCCTGTGTAATCTTTTCATGCCAGCCCAGGATTTTAGTGAAGGTAACTAGCGATCGCAACAATTTAACCACGAAGGGTGAATAATTCAATAATCGCCGCATCTTCCGACAATACTCTTCTTGTCCTGCTATTTCTACACCCTCAGGCGCTAGCAGTACCATACCGTTAACATTCTCTGGATACTTTAGGGCATAACTAGCAGCAACCCAACCCCCAAGAGAATGTCCCACTAAATAAACTTTTTCTAGCTTGACAGCTTGCAAAAACTCAGCTAAACATTCGACTTGTAAATCAATGGAATGATGAATATTTGGATTTTCCGACTCACCAAAACCTAATAAATCAGGTGCAAAGCAATGGAAATTCTCTGCCAAGGACTCCATTACAGATAACCATTCACTGCTATCATTCCAAGCACCATGTAAAAAAATTACAGGAATTTCTGCACCAGCTTCACGCCAAAATAATAACCCTTGAGAAAGCTTTCTCCGGGAGTTACGAAATAGTGTATCCATCTGAATTTAGTAATTAACCCTTAGCACCATAATAAGGGACTTCCAAGTAAAAAAATATTCCATAGAAGACTGTTAATTATTGATGGTTGACAGTTGACAGTTGACGGTTGACGGTTGACAGTCAACAGTCAACGACCCCAAGCGCAATAATTGATTTTTTGCAATTCCTTAGTGATTTGCAAATAACAAATGACTAATGACTAATAACCAAATATTATTATGCCAGTGTTGTCAAGCCATTCAAATAATCTTGTAACTGTTGAGTATGGTCGTGAGACATTTGTCCTGGAGGTAGCAAATTTGGAGGGAAAGCTTGGATTTCCATCACTTCCAAAGCATCTTTAACTTCCATTGTCCCAGTTACTTCGGCTTCAACCACAACACAAATCGAATGAATTCTGGGATCGCGGTCTGGTGAGGAGTAAACTCCTACTAAACGGTTAATTTTCACCAGTTCTAATCCAGTTTCCTCCATCAATTCCCGGCGGACTGTGTTGGGAATATCTTCTCCCCAATCCACAATACCTCCAGGCAATGACCAAAGACCATTGTCCCGCCGCCGAATCAGTACAATCCGACCGTCGGGTAAAATTGGGATAATACTAGTACCAGTAATGGGATGACGAAATATAATACCCAATACTGTTTGTCCAATACGCCATAAGCTACGTGTGGACTCGACAGCTGAAGGAAAAAAAGCAATAACGTTCAATCTTCAAAGTTTATGTGTTGTATTCTATATTTCTCTACCACTGACATCAGCCTCAATCTATAAAATATTATTGAGTTTTGTTTTATACAAAAATGTTTGTGGTTCGAGATTTTATTCTAACGATTTACGTAGAACACTCTCAATTCTAACATCAAGTTTATAGAGAAGCACTGTACTTATATATACATAATATTTTCACATTATTCTCTCTTAGAAAGCTCTCAATGCCAGCAGCCAGCCTTCAGACTTTGCTCTTTATCCATTGCAAATAACTAATATAGGAATCGTATTTGATTTTTGAAATTATTTATCTAATTTCAAAGGCACAATGCAAGCGCGACCTTGGACAAATAAGGAATGGGCAATAGAAAATCAAACTTTTAAATCTTTACAAAGTCTTGTTAAAAATCAAATCATAATTTGATAAAACAAATCATTTACAACTGCTAGATTTGTCAATCAAACTGAACTCAAGTTTTTCATAAATACAATACTACAAAAACTAATTAGCTAATTTATACAACAGATTGCTTGGGAGTCAGGTACAGATAATCCTAGCTAACATGTTCTCTACCTTGTATTTCATTTATCTAAAATACGGTGTGTATATTTTAGATATTTGTGTGTGAAAAACGATATTTTTATCTACCTCTAGTCAGATATTGTTCAATTTTAATTGACAAAATCAAGTCAAGTACGGTAGACTAGAAAATTGTTTAAAGCGTATCGATTAGTCACTAGGCTACAAGTATATCAAAAACATTGGTAACTGATATTACATAAGTTATGCCTAGTTGCGATTTTTTTGTTGTTTATTTATGAGGTGAACATGGCTAAGCGCCGTAACCCGAAAAAAGAAAAGGCGCTACGGAACCAGGCGTATGCCCGGAAGTTTCGTAAACGGACTACGACAGGAAGAATGCAGAGAAGGTTCCAACAAAGACCACCGAAGAGTGAGGAAGATGAAGGCGCAGCAGCAATTGACGCTGAGTAAGTTGCCTGTTAATATACTTACTTTTTAAGTCTTTTAGAATTTGAGGGCGTATATTTTTACGCCCTCAATTATTTTGGGGCATAGGGCATGGGGAAAGGGAAAAGGGGAAAGGGGAAAGGGAAAAGGGGAAAGGGGAAAGATTAAATTTAAGTAGGCCGATGTAAATAATTATTGTTGGGATAAGGCAGGGGGCAGGGGGCAGGGAGCAGGGGGAGAAAGAGTTTGAGCCTTATTTACTTTTCTTTACATAGTTTGGTTTTATTTCACCGACTTACTTATTTCCTTTTCCCTTTAACCTTTAACCTTTTCCCCCTCAATTATTTTAGGAAAAGGGGAAAGATTAAATTTATTTCCTTTTCCCTTTAACCTTTAACCTTTTCCCCCTCAATTATTTTGGGAAAAGGGGAAAGATTAAATTTATTTCCTTTTCCCTTTAACCTTTAACCTTTTCCCCCTCAATTATTTTGGGAAAAGGGGAAAGATTAAATTTATTTCCTTTTCCCTTTAACCTTTAACCTTTTCCCCTGCCCCCCCCATTCCCTCTATTCGCCAATTTGAGCGCGAGCAGCTATGAGTGCTTCACGTACCTGTGCAAAGCCTGTACCACCGTAACTGTTGCGGGCAGACACGACTTGACGGGGGGATATGGCCTGATAAATATCTGCGGCAAATGCTGGATGTAGTTGTTGCCACTCGTCCAGTGTCAAATCTTTTAGGAGTTTACCTGCGGCAATACTGGTTTTTACGACTTTACCCACGAGATTATAAGCTTCTCGGAAAGGGACACCTCGTGCTGCTAGATAATCTGCGACATCGGTAGCGTTGGAAAAGTCTTCTGTCACCGCTTCGGCTAAGCGCTGGGTACGAAATTCTAAGCCTTCTGCCAACAAAATTGTCATTGCTTCTAGTGAGGCTTTGACTGTGTTGACGCTATCAAATAAACCTTCTTTATCTTCTTGCAAGTCTTTGTTATAGGCCAGGGGTAACCCTTTCATAATCACCAACATTGCTTGGAGATGACCAAATACGCGCCCTGTTTTTCCTCGCACCAATTCCGGGACATCGGGATTTTTCTTTTGGGGCATGATACTGGAACCAGTGGCACAGCTATCTTTGAGGGTAACAAAGCGAAATTCTTCAGATGACCAAATGATGACTTCTTCTGCAAGCCGACTGAGGTGAACCATAATTAAGCTAGCAGCACACAAGAATTCGATCGCAAAATCGCGATCGCTCACTCCATCTAGGCTATTAGCATAAATGTTGTCAAAATTCAATAGCTTGGCTGTATAATGGCGATCGATGGGGAATGTAGTCCCGGCTAAAGCACCACACCCCAAAGGTGAAATGTTCACTCGGCGAGAAACATCGCTTAGTCGTTCCCAGTCCCGTTGCGCCATTTGAAAGTATGCCAGCAAATGATGAGCTAAGCTCAGGGGTTGGGCGCGTTGGAGATGAGTATACCCAGGAATTAAAGTTTCTACGTGTTTTTCGGCTATCTCTAAGAGAACGTCTTGAAATCCCCGCAATTGACCTTTGATTTGTTGGATTTGGTCGCGGAGGTAGAGTCTAGTATCAGTGCCGACTTGGTCATTACGCGATCGCGCTGTATGCAGCTTCTTACCCACATCGCCGACAATTTCCGTCAATCGTCGTTCAACTGCAAAATGCACATCTTCAGCATCAACACCAGGCTGAAATTTTCCCTGGCGGTACTCTTGGCGAATTTGGTCTAAGCCTGCAATCAGTTGCTCGGCTTCTTCTTGGGAAATTATCCCCGTGTAACCCAGCATCTTCGCATGAGCTTGAGAACCAGTCAAGTCATATTCTATTAATTCAATATCAAAATTTATACTGGCATTAAAACGAGCGATGGCCGGATGTAATGCTGATTCAAACCGCTGACTCCAAGTTTGTTCTTTAGTCATAGATTATGAGTGATTTGGCATCAATTTTGGATTTTAAATTTTAGATTTTGGATTAATCTAAAATCTAAAATCCAAAATCTAAAATTACTTTAACCGTAGCTAGTTAGATTCCGAATGATATAGCCAATGACTAAACCAATCAACAATGCCCAGACTTGACCTGTTTGTATAAAATGGTTCCAAGCTTTTTGCATTTGACCCATGAGGTCTGGGTCGGTAATGGTTTGTGCTAGTGCCGTGAAATTTACAGGCAAATGCCAAAATAACTGATATATGAAATCGTTGTAGTGGCTCATGTTTGGTGGTTAATTAGGTTGTAGATGCCAAATTTCAGTATCAGTCTATTTATGAAAAAATTACTGATATAGCAGATTTTCAGTAGAGACTTGCAATTGGTAGTCTCTACAGGACGCACAATCCTTGATATTTTCGTTGATTTGGATAATTCACATCAGACGTAATTCTGAATTCTGCTATAAATACTGAAATCTTGGTTATGACTTTAATGTCTTAACTCAAGATCCAGAGGATGCCAACCGCAATTTCTCGGCTGTCCGTAAAATTTGCCCCGCCAAAACTGCTGCGCCAAAACCGTTATCGATATTCACTACACCTACCCCCGCTGCACAAGAGTTAAGCATTGTCAATAAAGGTGCTAGACCGCTAAAACTGGCACCATAACCGATGCTAGTGGGTACAGCAATCACTGGACAATTTGCCAAACCAGCAACAACGCTGGGTAAAGCGCCTTCCATTCCTGCGACAACAATCAACACCGATGCGGAATCAATGACGTGACGATTATTTAGTAAGCGGTGAATGCCTGCAACCCCAACATCCCAGAGGCGTTTGACTTGAAAACCAGAAAGTTCAGCTGTCACAGCGGCTTCTTCAGCAACCGGTAAATCAGCAGTACCAGCAGAAAGAATACCAATTTCTCCTTGAAATTGTGGTTCGATGCTAGGAGGAGTAATGGCACAAATTCGCGCCATTTCGTAATATCGCAAACCTCTAACTTTTGCTTGCAGTGTGCTATAAACTCCTGGTTCAATGCGAGTTGCCATCACCACCGGACTGCGGAGGCGCATCACCTCGATAATTTGAGCAATTTGCTCTGGTGTTTTCCCAGGGCCCCAAATCACTTCTGGGAAACCAGTTCTTAACTGGCGATGGTGGTCAATTTTGGCAAACTCACCGACACTTTCATAGGTCAAATCTTTGAGAGAATCTAACGCTATGTCTGGGGAAACCTTACCATTGGCAACTGCTTCTAAGAGCGATCGCAAATTTTTTTCATTAGTCATTAGTCATTAGTCATTAGTCATTGGGCATTGGGCATTGGGCATTGGGCATTGGGAAGGGGAAAGGGAAAGGGGAAAGGGGAAAAGGGGAAAGATTAAATTTATTCCTTTTCTCTTTAACGTTTAACCTTTTCCCCTACCTCCCCATCTCCCCAGCTCCCCAGCTCCCTCATCTCCCCATACCCCATGCCCCATTTAATCAACTACTTTCAGTTCGTAGAGGTTCCAGAATGGGCCACCAAGAGCAGTATACTCAATACCTTGGAAGCGATCGCGTACTGCTTGTAAATTTAACCCTTCCACTAAATGAATAAACGGTAACTGTTCTGAGGCAATGCGTTGATATTCGTAGTAAATTTCTTTGCGCTTGTTTTCATCTAATATCTGTGCGCCTTTAATATAAAGGCTATCAATTTGTTTTTCCCAATCAGAAACTTCCCAACCAATTAACGGCGGATCTCCTGGTTGTGCCCCTTGATTAAATGCGTGAGATGCACCGTTAATTCTCCAGATATTACTAGCACTGTGGGGTTCAACACCACCCCCAGCGAATCCCCCAAGATAACAATCCCAATTTTGTGTTACTTTCAGTTTTTCTAAATAAGAATTGAAACTGAGGATTTGCAAATCAACTTGAATTCCAATTCTTGCTAAGTCTCGTTGGATTTGAGCCGCCATATCACCTCTGACTTTCCTTTCAGAATTCGTCAAGAGTGTAAATCTAACTCGGTTGCCATCAGCATCTAAGAGTTGATTTTGGGCATTGTATTTAAACCCAGATTCTAATAGTAATTTCTTCGATTTTTCTGGGTCGTAATTATATACTTTTAATCCCTTGTCTGGAGGAAGAAAATAGGGACTTTTCACATAAACAAATGAATTTTGTAGTTCCCCTATTCCCCGATAAGCATTGATTCTCATGGTTTCACGGTCTAGAGCATAGGCTATGGCTTGTCTAAACTCCTTTTGATTAAACCAGCGGGATTTGATGGGATTGACTAAAGGTTGACCCTGAGAATTTTTAGCTTTATTGAGATTGAAAGAAATAAAAGTTGTACTTGTATTTGGGCCGCCGTTATAAATTTTAAACTTACCTCGGTTTTCTTCTCGTTTGATTAAACTAAAACCTTCGGGAGGAATATCTAAATCATCTAATTGTCCAGAGCGAAAATTAATCAATTGGTTTTCAGTAGATTCAATAATTTGCCAAACAACGCGATCGATGTACGGCTGAGAATTACCCTGAGGATCTTTGCGCCAGTAGTATGGATTGCGTCGAAATATAACTCGCTGACTGGGAACATAACTTTCCATAACATAGGGGCCGTTACCAACAATTTGTTTGGGATCTGTGCCTGTTCCCCACATGGAAATAAATTTAGGATTTCCATTAGATTCAGTTGTGCGAATTGCTTCCTGTAGAGCATGAGCAGGCATAATCGGTATGCCGCCTACATATCTGACAAAAGGTGCAAAGGGTTCTTCTATACTGAATTCTACCCGGCGATCGTCGATTTTTTTCACCTTTGGCAAAGTGCCCTTTTCACCAACTCTTAAGCTATCTTTTAAAGAAGTCGGGATTTTGGGATTCAGATAGATTTCGTTATAGGTAAATACAATATCATCGGCGGTCATTGGTTTACCATCTGACCACTTGAGTCCTTCTCGGAGAGTGATTACAATCCTTTGTGCATCTTCAGAAACTTCCCAAGATTCTGCCAAACCAGGTTCTAGTTTTGTAGTTATCGGATTTTCATTAATCAATGAGTCATATATAAACCCAAAAACACTGTATGCTGACTCATTCAAAGCATAATTAAAGGTTGACGGCTCACTCAAAACTGCGGTAACAATTTGTGGAACTTGAGCGGCTGCGGTTTTGAAGTTACTAGGATTACAGGCGCTAACTGTAAATGCTATTGCTGAACCCAGGACTATTGTTAACCAAAAACGTTTAATTGTAAAAAAAATCGATGGTAATTTCATAGAATTAAATGTTGACAGTTGATTGTTGACTGTTAACTGCGAACAGTCAACAGTTAATAACTTTTAGTCGAATGATTTATTTTTGGGAATTCTCCTATACACATTCAGTTCATTAATAAAATCAGACTGCTATATTTATTCCTGTAATAATAAAACTACAGCATAAGCACAAATACCTTCTTCTCTTCCTACTGGGCCTAATTTTTCATTGGTGGTAGCTTTGATGCCAATTTGATTTGGTTGTAACTCTAAAACCGTTGCTAGTTTATCCCGCATCTTCTGAATGTGGGGTTTTAATTTAGGACGTTCTGCCACTACCACCGAGTCAATATTTCCTATTTGCCAGCCTTGCTGCCGAATTAATTGATGTACTTGAGTTAATAGTATTAAACTATCTGCTCCCGCCCATTGGGGATCGCTGGGAGGAAAGTAATGGCCGATATCCCCCAAAGATAACGCCCCAAGCATGGCATCCATAATGGCATGAGTGAGTACATCCGCGTCACTATGACCCAACAAACCCAGTTCATGGGGAATTTGGATTCCCCCCAAAATTAAAGCGCGATCGCTCACCAATCGATGAATATCGTAGCCGTTACCAATACGAATTTTAGTCATTAGTTATTAGTCATTAGTCATTGGGCATTAGTCATTGGGCATTGGGCATTGGGCATTGGGCACAAGAAGTGAAGGTGTAGAGGAGAAAAACTCATCTCCCCATCTCCCCATCTCCCCATCTCCCCATCTCCCCATCTCCCTAATCTCCCTCATCCCTATGCCCCATGCCCCATGCCCTATTCCCCTCTTCCCATTGTTCCAGGAGATCGGGACGGCGATCGCGTGTTTTTTGAATTTGTTGTTCGTAACGCCAACGGGCGATGGCGGCATGATTTCCAGATAGCAGTACCTCTGGAACTTTCAAGCCACGAAAATTTGCTGGGCGAGTATATTGTGGATAGTCCAATAACCCCTCTTCAAAACTTTCTGCTGTCAATGACTCGGTTTTACCTACGGTTCCTGGTAGAAGCCGGACTACGCCATTGATTAAAGCCATTGCTGGAATTTCGCCGCCAGTCAGAATAAAATCTCCTAAAGATACTTCACGAGTTACCAAATGCAGTACCCTCTCATCTACTCCTTCGTAATGCCCACAAATCACTACCAACTGGTCATAATTTGTTGCTAATTCTCGCAACAATGGTTGATTAATTGTTTGACCTTGGGGACTCATTAAAATAACTTCTCTGCGAGGTAGAGTCGGCAGCGACTCCACAGCATTGAAAATTGGTTCTGGCTTCATTAGCATCCCTACGCCACCACCATAAGGCTCATCATCTACCTTACGGTGCTTGTCAGTTGTAAAGTCCCGTGGATTAATCAGATGCACTTGGGCAATCTGTTTGGTTAAGGCTTTACCCAGCAGTCCAGAACTGAGAACAGAGTGAAAACAGTCAGGAAAAAGTGTAACTATATCAAAACGCACAGTAATTCGTATTCAAGGACACTAATCTAAAGAATGAATGTCTAACAAACACAGGAAGCCAATGTTGGGTCAAACTACAGTTAAACTTTATCAATAGTATCTAAAAGTACCAAGAGTCTTGGATTTTAGATGGGATCTAAAGTTTTTCTAATTACTTAATTTATGTTTAAATGTTGTCACAACTACATTTAAATTAATAATCATATCAAGTTAACAACTTTCAGGATGCATCGAGCCAGCCTCAGAAAAAAGCGTGGTCTGATCTGTTCATCCCCAATCTCAAAGGGGAAAACTGATACTTTGATGCCTGTTTCTTCTCTTGACGGAAACGTGAGGCTAACAAGTCGGCAAAACCGACGCCACTTGCTAACCTTTGGAAATCCTAAGGCCAAACAAGTTTGCGAAAGTTCGCAACCAATGTCTCTCCAGCGCACTGGCTCTAAAAGGGGGGTTAACCGCTTGCAAGAAGCGTCCACCCTAGCTTACTAAGTAAGAACTATTTTGCCAGTCTGGAAATGTACAGGTGAAAAACAAGGCGCTAGCAGCATAGGAAGGGCAACAAAAACCTTTAAACTGAGGTCTCGTGTGCGTTAAACAAGAATTTGGAACTGTGGCCCAGGATAATCCAAACTTCACAAAGTGTCCTCTCAAAAGTTGCAAAGCGCAAAATCATCGGACTCCCGATCTTGTTAAATTCACACGCCATTCGCCACAAGCCGGGAAACCCGTTCGGCAGTTACTCATAGGGAAACCCCCTGTTTTGCGGACTGCCTTATCAAGGCGATGGCTCCTGAAGTTGTTGACAGGAGAAACACAATGCCGGAATTAAAAGCTAAATCGCTGGAAATGAGGACACCCCAAGCAACTAAAACCGCCGTTCTAGTTATCGGAGGCGCAGAAGACAAAGTTCACGGGCGCGACATCCTAAGAACTTTTTTTGGACGTGCCGGTGCTAGTAAAGGCTATATTACAATTATTCCATCTGCCTCTCGCGAACCCGCTATCATCGGTGGTCGGTATATTCGGATTTTTGAAGAAATGGGTGCCCAGAAGGTAGAGATTTTAGACATCCGCGAACGAGAACAGTGTGAAGCCTCCCAAATCAAAGCATCCTTAGAAGCCTGTAGTGGGGTATTTTTGACCGGAGGAGATCAACTGCGGCTCTGTGGCGTATTGGCAGATACGCCAGCGATGGAAATTATCCGGCAGCGGGTGAGGTCAGGGCAACTTACCTTAGCAGGCACCAGCGCCGGAGCAGCAGTAATGGGGCATCATATGATTGCTGGCGGCGGTAGTGGAGAGTCGCCAAATCGTTCTTTAGTGGATATGGCAACGGGTTTGGGATTTATTCCTGAAGTGATCGTTGACCAACACTTTCATAACCGCAATCGGATGGGGCGGTTGATTAGCGCCATCGCAGCCCATCCCGATCGTTTGGGTATTGGCATTGACGAAGATACTTGTGCAGTGTTTGAACGTGATGGCTGGCTGCAAGTTATGGGTAAAGGCAGTGTCACCATTGTCGATCCTACTGAGCTGACCCACACAAACGAACCTCACGTTGGTGCTAATGAACCCCTAACGGTGCATAATCTACGTCTGCATATCCTCAGCTACGGCGATCGCTTCCACCTGTACCAGCGCACTGTATTGCCTGCTGTACACCGAATCTCCAGCTGACGGCATAAAGTACCTAAGGTTACACTGAGTTGACCAGAAATTTTAGATTTGGGATTTGGGATTTTAGATGAAAACAGCTTTTTGGTTGATGCTTGGCCACAAAGTTGGCGAAACAAATGTCAAAAATTCTTGTTTCGTAGCGTATCGTCATGCCGACTCGGTTGAGCTACGCTATCGTAAATCTAATAATTCAGAGAGCTAAGTAACCTTGTGGTTTCTTTCATCTAAAAGATACCCCCAGGCTTCTAAAACTCTGCTATTGCCAATCTAAAATCCAAAATTGGTTGACCGCTCATTTATTTCTTGTTGTAGAAAAATGATGAGAATACCATGTAAAAAGAAAAAACTGTTTGCAGTGAACAGTTTAGCGGTCAATTCCAGTAAGAAACTAGAATTTTGGTTCCGAATCTCCATCTACCTATTCCCATGAGAATCCTCAAGATCCAGACCTTACGCGGCCCAAACTACTGGAGCATTCGACGCCACAAGCTGATCGTCATGCGCCTCGATTTAGAAAACCTTGCCGAGACGCCCTCGAATGAAATCCCTGGCTTTTACGAAGGATTAGTTGAGGCGCTGCCTAGTCTGGAGGGTCACTATTGTTCCCCTGGCTGCCGTGGTGGTTTTCTGATGCGAGTGAGAGAAGGCACGATGATGGGTCACATCGTGGAACATGTAGCACTAGAACTCCAAGAATTAGCCCTAATGCATGTCGGTTTTGGTCGCACTCGCGAAACTGCTACACCCGGAATTTATCAAGTAGTGATTGAGTACTTGAATGAGGAAGCAGGGCGTTACGCCGGACGTGCTGCCGTGCGATTATGCCAGAGTATCATCGATCGCGGCCGCTACCCCAAAGCAGAACTGGAGCAAGATATCCAAGACCTGAAAGACTTTAGCCGTGATGCTTCCTTGGGGCCTTCTACGGAAGCGATCGTCAAAGAAGCCGAAAAACGAGGTATTCCCTGGATGCCTCTGGAAGCCCGCTTTTTGATTCAACTAGGCTACGGGGTCAATCAAAAGCGGATGCAGGCAACAATGACCGATAACACCAGCATTTTGGGCGTAGAACTAGCTTGCGACAAAGAAGCCACCAAACGCATCCTTGCAGCCGCCGGTGCCCCAGTACCCAGAGGTACAACCATTAACTTCTTGGACGATTTGGAAGAAGCCATTGAATACGTAGGTGGCTATCCCATTGTCATAAAACCCCTTGATGGCAACCACGGACGCGGTATCACCATTGATATTAGAACCTGGGAAGAAGCTGAAGCTGCCTATGAAGCCGCTAGACAAGTTTCTCGTTCAATTATTATCGAAAGATATTATGTCGGCCGCGACCACAGGGTACTGGTAGTTAATGGCAAAGTAGTGGCAGTAGCCGAACGAGTGCCAGCTCATGTGACTGGTAATGGCAGATCCACCATCGCCGAATTAATTGAAGAAACAAATCAAGACCCAAATCGTGGCGAAGGGCATGATAATGTCCTCACTAAGATTGAACTAGACCGCACCAGTTACCAACTGCTAGAAAGGCAAGGCTACACCTTAAACAGTGTACTACCTAAAGGTACTATTTGCTACCTGCGGGCAACAGCTAACTTGAGTACAGGTGGCATTGCCGTAGACCGCACCGACGAAATCCACCCAGAAAATATTTGGTTGGCACAAAGGGTAGTCAAGATTATCGGTTTGGACATCGCTGGCTTGGATATTGTCACCTCCGACATTAGCCGTCCCCTGCGAGAAGTAGATGGGGTGATTGTTGAAGTTAACGCGGCTCCTGGTTTTAGGATGCACGTAGCCCCCAGCGTTGGCATTCCCCGCAACGTCGCTGGTGCGGTGATGGATATGTTGTTTCCCAACGAACAATCTAGCCAAATTCCCATTCTCAGCGTCACGGGTACAAATGGTAAAACCACCACCACCCGACTCTTAGCACATATTTATAAGCAGACTGGTAAAGTAGTAGGTTATACTACTACAGATGGAACATATATCGGTGATTACTTAGTAGAATCTGGCGATAATACAGGCCCCCAAAGTGCCCATCTCATCCTGCAAGACCCCACAGTGGAAGTAGCAGTATTGGAAACAGCTCGTGGCGGGATTCTCCGTTCTGGACTGGGTTTTGAAGCAGCAAATGTAGGCGTAGTGTTAAATGTAGCTGCTGACCACTTAGGCATAGGCGATATAGATACCATCGACCAGTTGGCTCATCTCAAGAGTGTAGTGGCAGAAGCTGTATTCCCAGATGGCTATGCAGTACTCAACGCCGACGATCGCCGCGTCGCTGCTATGTCAGAAAAAACTAAAGCCAACATTGCTTACTTCACCATGAATCCCGACTCGGAATTGGTGCGGAAGCACATCCAAAAGGGCGGAGTTGCAGCGGTATATGAAAATGGCTATTTGTCCATTGTCAAAGGCGATTGGACACACCGTATAGAAAGAGCAGAAAATATACCTTTAACAATGGGCGGACGTGCGCCGTTTATGATTGCCAACGCCTTAGCGGCAAGTTTAGCAGCATTCGTGCAAAACGTCACAATAGAGCAGATTCGTGCTGGTTTAAAGACCTTCCGGGCTTCCGTGAGTCAAACCCCAGGACGGATGAACTTGTTTAATTTAGGCAACTACCACGCCTTGGTGGACTATGCCCACAACCCCGCTAGTTACGAAGCTGTGGGTGCTTTTGTGCGGAACTGGACTACAGGACAGCGCATTGGCGTAGTTGGCGGCCCTGGCGATCGCCGTGACGAGGATTTTGTCACCTTGGGCAAACTAGCAGCACAAATTTTCGATTACATCATCGTCAAAGAAGACGATGACACCAGAGGAAGACCGCGGGGATCGGCTGCCAAGTTGATTATTCAAGGCATTACACAAGTCAAGCCTGATAGTCGCTACGAATCAATTTTAGATGAAACACAAGCGATTAACAAAGGCTTAGACATGGCACCAGATAACAGTCTGGTGGTAGTTTTACCAGAAAGCGTGAGTCGCGCAATTAAATTAATTAGAGCGCGTGGTGTGGTCAAAGAAGAGACGCAGCAACAAAACACTGGTAATGCGATCGTTGATTCCCAAAATGGAGTTGCACCTTCTTCTGTAGTCAATACATTGCTGTAGTCGAAAGTCAAGAGTCCAAAGTTTAGCATCTCAAAGTTTTTGACTCTTGACCCTTGACTATTGTTTTTCTTGTTCCGGATTAGTTTCGTCACTGGGGGTTTTCATCTCCTCTTTAAAGCCGCGTAGGGTTTTACCTAGTGCAGTTCCCAGTTCGGGAATTTTTTTCGGCCCAAAAATGAGAATAGCGACTACAAGAATTACACCAAGTTCTGGCCATCCTAGTCCAAACAACATACACATTTCCTCTCAAGAATTTTTAATTCGCTGTTCTCTATCAAGACTCATTTCTATAAACGTCTCTACGATGTTTCACTTTAATCACACTCACTAATAGAATCGTATCAAATATTTGATAAATTACTCTATAATCCAATACGATTCAGATAAGACTAAAACCTTTATCCTGCGAACAATGTAGAGATGTTGCATTGCAACGTCTCTACATGTCTATGGTTATTGAAAAAATATTGGACTCTATAATCACCAACTTTCATTCGATATAAAGATTCTTCATTCACCAATTTTTTAACACCAACTAAACGTGGATCTATTGCTAATCAAAAATGCTTTTTGCACCCTTGTGGAAAAAGGGATGTATCTTTATTGGGGAAAGTGAAAATACCAAACCTTTCCCCCTTTTATCGACTTCTGCAAGAAGTCTAATATCTTCTTCATCCTCTAATATCAAATTTTTTATAAAATGCTTTCAGGTGCGATGTTTAAATGTTTAGAACTTACGCAAAAACTCTTTCAACCCCTCTTTCTTCGTGTCCTTTGTGTTCTTTGTGGTTCGTTCTTCCGTGACCTTTGCGTAAGTCATGATGTTTTTAAATTAATTCCATTACGAATTGTATTGTGCTTGTAGTTGACATTTTGAGATTTATTTAAGATTATTCGTTTTGTTTATTCCCGCGTAATTGGTATATCTAACCAATCACTCAATTCCTGAGCTAGCCATTCTATTTCCGGTTCAGAGTTAATCACACCACCATAACCAGCGAGTTGATACTTATTTACTCCAGACCAAAGGATTAATTGCGGCCTCACCTCAACTCTAGTACGGCTGTTTAAATCTATTTCAAAGCGTTTCGGAGTATAAACCAGTTTGCGTACATGTTGTCTTGGCGTTCGCTGGGTACGGTTGAATTTAAATCCCAACAGTTCATTTGTAAAAGTAATTTGCTGAGGATCTAGGCGTAATCGGACGCGTCCAAACAGCGGAAACAAAATTTTATACATCATGGAAAAACCTGCACCCCAAAATGGGAGTGAGAACAAGGCAAAAGGGATATTGACTGGAAAAGGAGCCAAAAGAGCGCCAATTGTCCAAGTAAGAATAAATGAATTCCAAGCGATGGCAAATACTCCTGAAAGCATTATTGATGAGTGAAAACCAACAGGTGGAATCAGAATTTCTAAAGAATCCCTATTTTTGGTGAGTTGAATTTTGCTATCAGGTGGTTTACTAACTGCTAAAGCTCTAGTGGTGGGAAACTCGGCTTCATCTATGGCTTTGAGTACTTCCAGTGCAGAAGTCAAACGCTTTTCTAAACTCGGTTCAGTCATAGACTGGAGAACGCGAGTCAAACTCGGACTGAGATTAGCTACTCGCTCAAACTGAATGCGGAAATCCTTTTGGGGTAAATCCGCGGGGTGAGTACCCGTCACCAAGTAAATTAAAGTCGCGCCTAAACTATAAATGTCAGAAGCCGCAACAGTACGTCCCCCAAATTGTTCCTGGGGCATATAGCCGTAGGTTCCCACCACAGTCCTAGTTCCGGTTTCTGTGGCGAGGACAGTTTGCACCGAACCAAAATCGATGAGATAAACTTGGCCGACACTATTCCCAGAGCGATCGCTCAATAAAATATTGCTAGGCTTAAGATCGCGATGGATAACTGGCGGATGCAGCCCATGTAAGTAAATCAGAATTTCTAACACAGCCTTGGCTATCTGTTTTACCTCAGCTTCCGTAAAAGTCCGTCCAGTTTGTAAGTATTGCTCTAAAGTTTGTGCTGGAATATAAGTTTGTACTAAAGCAAATCCTTTGACGTTTGGTGAATTTACCTCAAAATAGTCTAAATAGCGAGGTATCAAAGGATGTGACAAAGATTTTAGCGTTTGGGCTTCTCGTTCAAACAGCTTGAGATCGTCCCATTCAAAGTCACTACCGAAAGAGAGTAACTTGATGACGACTAATTCCTGAGTTTTCAAGTCACGAGCTAACAGCGTCCGCCGGCCTGTTTTTTTTCCTAATAGCTGCTGAACTTCGTAGCGCTCGTCCAATATTTCGCCAATCATTATTGTTTGTGATAAAGCTACGTTTGAAAAGTTTTCATAATTAATGGCTTTTCAATGTAGTTTGCCAATATCTTTAGTATAATTGCGTAGTTCTATGCCTTCCCAACTTTGGCCTTATATTACCCCTGGTATTCCCGATGAATTGTTCGAGCATTTGCCAGGAATTCCCCTGAGCCAGCGAGAAGTCCGACTGTTGTTAATTGCTCAACTGCGGCTACAGCCAGATTCGGTATTGTGGGACATTGGTGCGGGAACAGGTACAATTCCCGTAGAAGCAGGATTGCTCTGTCCAAAAGGAAAGATTATTGCTGTTGAAAGGGATGAAGAAGTCGCTAATCTGATTAAGCGTAACTGCGATCGCTTTGAAGTCAAGAACGTCGAAGTTATTGAAGGTAGCGCCCCAGAGTGTTTGCAGGATCTCAAGGTAACCCCTCACCGCGTTTGCATCGAAGGAGGACGCCCCGTTCAGGAAATTCTGCAAGCAGCTTGGCAATATTTACCCCCCTCAGGTCGGGTTGTAGCCACAGCTGCTAATCTAGAGAGTCTATATGCTATTTCTCAGAGTTTTTCCCTGTTAAGGGCTAGAAATATCGAAGTCGTCCAATCTGCTGTTAATCGCTTAGAAACGCGAGGCTTTTCTCAAACCTTTACCGCCGTCGATCCCATTTTTATCCTCAGTGGTGAGAAACTGGATTAAGGCATAGGGCATGGGGACTGGGGCATGGGGAGATGGGGAGACAAGGAGACAAGGAGACAAGAAGAATAACTCCCAACTCCTAACTCCTAACTCCTAACTCCTAACTCAGCACTCATCACACCCCATGCCCAATGCCCCATGCCCCATGCCCAATATTTAATACTTCTATGCCTTGGTCTCGGATTATTAGTGGAATTATTGCCATCGCTCTTGCTCTGAGTGCGACCCTTTTGGGGGGTTGGTACTTTACCATCATGTTTGCGGTTGTTGTGTTTTTGGGTCAGCAGGAATATTTTAATTTGGTGCGAGCCAGAGGTATTGCCCCTGCTGCTAAGACTACTATGGCTGCTAGCCAAGTCTTGTTAATAATTTGTACCCTTGATGGCAGTTTAGCCGATGCCGTGATGCCAATAGCTGGCACACTGATTTGTTTTTACCTGCTATTTCAGCCCAAATTCGCCACCATCGCGGATATTTCCGCTTCCATCATGGGGCTATTTTACGTGGGCTATTTACCAAGTTATTGGGTGCGCTTGCGAGCAATTGACACTGCTGCTTTTAGTAATCTTCCTTTCGGAGGCTACTGGCCCACAACTTGGACAGGCTTTTGGGAAAAGGCAAATTCTACTTCTCTACCACAAGGTTTGACAGCAACACTGCTGACTTTACTATGTATTTGGGCAGCCGATATCGGTGCTTACACAATTGGCAAATTCTTTGGCAAAACCCGTTTGTCTGAAATTAGTCCGAAAAAAACCGTAGAAGGTGCAGTATTTGGTATTACCTCCAGCGTTGCTGTAGCTTTAGCTGGAGCCTATTATTTACACTTGCCTAAATCTCTGCTTACTGGTTTAGCATTGGGCTTGCTAATTGGTATTGCTAGTCTTTTAGGGGATCTCACTGAATCTATGCTCAAACGTGATGCTGGAGTCAAGGATTCTGGACAGTTAATCCCTGGTCACGGTGGTATTTTAGACCGTACTGATAGTTATATTTTTACAGCACCTTTGGTTTACTATTTCGTAACCCTACTTTTGCCCCTGATTACAGATTAACGTGGGCATGGGGCATCTTAAGGATTAACGTTAATCCGCCCACGACACACTAGCCGACCTGGGATCGAAGTGAGTTCTTGGATATCAACATCTGAGCCAAGATCGAAACTATGGGTATGACGATCTGCCAATAAATCTTTCTGCTCATCGTTGATTTGGATATCTGTCAAATGCAACTGGCGACCGTTGAGCAAATTAAAGTCCAGAGAGATTTTCAAAAGGGTTGTTTGACTATTGGTGAGTCTAGAACCGAGCAGTATAATTTGGTTGTTCTTGAGAATAATCTCTTGCCAGTTGATGGGTTGTGTTTTTGGGGAATATGTTGGTAAAACTTTAACCAATAGCTCGCTCAAAGCATTTGATAATAAGCCAGATGAGAGAGAAGCATTGAGATCTTTCTCGTCTATGGTTAAATCGCCAACAACTGGTACTGTTTGTAACAATCGCAAGGGCTTTCCCTTGAGTATCGAACCGATATTTATCTGAATATTTTCTGCTATTAATTGAATTTTTGTAATTAGGAGTCCTTGATAAACTGCATGACTAGCAAAAATAGATACCGAAGGAATGCGTCCAGAGAGAATCTGGCGATCGCTGGCTTTAATCTCCACTTCTAATTCAGATATCTCACTGACTTGGCCCCTCAACCACAGCTTTAATGCTGTTGTGAGTACTTGCGTAATTATTCGGATTTTGTTTACATTTGTGGTTTGGGAATTTTGCTCTGACATCTAACTAATGGAGTTTATGAGTATTTGTTCAACAACTGACAAATTTAAACAAGCCTTAAATGTAACATTTATGCCTAGTCACTACAAAATGCAAATATCATTTAATAGTTAACAGTAAATCAGTAATTTATACATGGAGGCACGGTTACAAAAAGTTCTGGCTCAATGGGGTATTGCCTCACGTCGTGAAGCTGAAGAAATGATTAAGCGATCGCGAGTGCGGATTAATGGAGTATTGGCACACTTAGGCCAAAAAGTCGATCCCGAAAAAGATGCGATCGCTATTGATGGCAAGCTGATATCACCAAAGCAGCGCCCAGCCTCAATTTATCTGTTGCTGCACAAACCAGCTGGTGTAGTTTCAACCTGCTACGATCCTCACCACAGACCAACAGTTCTGGATTTACTACCACAAGAATTACGCGGTGGTTCTGGTATTCATCCAGTTGGGCGTTTAGATGTAGACTCCACAGGGGCATTAATCCTGACAAATGACGGAGACTTGACATTTGGACTAACCCACCCACGTCACAGCATTTCCAAGACGTATCGTGTTTTGGTAAAAGGACATCCTCCAGAAGCAGTATTGCGGATGTGGCGTCAAGGTGTGGTGCTAGAGGGTAGAAAAACACGACCGGCTAAGGTACAGATCGTAGAACGTTCTGCCCAAGGAAGCTTTTTAGAAATTGTTTTACAGGAGGGAAGAAATCGTCAAATTCGCCGAGTCGCACAACAACTAGGATACCCAGTGATCCAGCTGCATCGGAGTGCCATCGGCTCAATTCAATTACAAACGCCAAAAGAACCATTTTTATCAGAAGGTAAATATCGGTTCCTCAACGATCGTGAAATTCAGTTTTTGCGAGAACAGATAAACCAGAATTCAGAATTCAGGAGTCAGAATTCTGAATTGAAGTAGGTGGGACTTCAAACAACCATCTAATTGTAAACAAGCTTTTGGGTGAGGCTCAATCATTAGGAAACGCTCTTAATTGCGTCAAGCATTTACTATAAAGAAAATCTTCTTGCAATGCTGTTCGTCAAATCGTAGATTTGTTTAGGGGTTTTAAACCCATTTGTTCTTGATAAAAAGAGCTACAAGTTCATTCTGAATTCTGCATTCTGAATTCTGAATTCTTGTTCAAGCAACCTATTAAAGATTTAGTTGAGTTAAGGAGTGTCAGAAGGCATGAAATGGCCAAGAAAGAAAAATAATCAGCAGCCCCCACTTTCATTAGAGCAACAAAGATCTCAAAAGTTGGCAGAAATTGGCGCTCGACTTTGGGCATTACGTCAAGAACAAGGTCTATCTCTAGAACAAGTGGTTGTATTAACCATGATTCCGCGACGGTTATTGCAGGCGATCGAAGAAGGTAATTTAGACGATCTTCCAGAACCCGTTTATATTCAAGGTTTGATCGGGCGATTTGCCGACGCATTAGGCTTGAATGGAACCGAATTAGCTGACACTTTTCCGATTAATTCTGCACAAGTAAACTTCCAACCTATAGCGAATCCTTCACCCCTGAATCAACTACGTCCTATTCATCTTTACTTTCTTTACATATTGCTAATTTTATGCTCCGTCAATGGCTTATCCTACTTATTAAATAACGCCATACTACAAGCAAGTTATGGTCAAAGTGAGCCACAGCCACAACAAAAGCCCATTGTTAAACCAGAAATCGTGAGACCAGAATTAGCCGAATCAAAACACTCACAAGAAATTCAACCTGTTAGCGACACCTCAAATGGCGTCCAACAAAAAGAAGCCGTACAAATTGGTGTTACCTTGAAAGCTTCATCCTGGATTCGGGTAATCGCTGATGGTAAAACTGAGTTTGAAGGTACTCTACCAGAAGGCACTTACCGAGTTTGGAAAGCCCAAGAGCAATTAACAGTCAAAACTGATAATGCTGGCGGTGTTTTGATGAGCGTTAATCAGCAGCAAGCCAAAGAAATGGGAGAACTAGGGAAAGAACAAGAAGTTATGATTGCGGCTGCTAAACCAAAGGTTTTGAGATGAGGGTAAGAAGACGCGGGGACATAGAGACGCGGGGACGCAAAGAAAAGAGAGAATGCAGAAAATGGGAAACGGGATGAAAGAATTCTCAGTGTCCCCTTGTCCCCTTGTCCCCTTGTCCCCGCGTCCCCGTGTCCCCGCGTCCCCTTGTCTCCGCGTCCCCGCGTCCTCAATCTGCTTTCGGGGCACGTCCATTTAGTCTGGTGAGAGTTTTCAGCCTTGAGCTTAATTCCTGTGTTAACTCTGCTGTTTGATAGCGCCACCCCCAGTTACCTTCAGCAACACTAGGAAAATTCATTCGGGCTTCGTTTCCTAATCCCAAAATATCTTGCAAAGGAATAATCGCTTGGTTGGCTACGGAACTCAATGCTAGTCGAATTAAATCCCAGTGGATGCCTTCAGGGCTGACACAACCTAAATACAGCAATAAGTTTTGCTTTTCGTAGTCGTTAGCTGTGTTGAACCAGCCAACGGTTGTGTTATTGTCATGGGTTCCGGTATAGACTACAGCATTTCGCGGGTAATTAAATGGTAAAAATGGATTGGCAGGATCGGAACCAAAGGCAAATTGCAAAACTTTCATTCCCGGAAATTCAAACTTGTCTCGCAGTGCTTCCACCTCTGGTGTAATTACTCCCAAATCTTCTGCCAATACGGGTAGTTTGCCGAGTTTTTGCCCAATTACTTCAAAAAAAGCTTCTCCAGGAGCTTCCACCCATTGGCCATTCATGGCTGTTTCTTCGCCTTGGGGTACAGACCAATAAGCCTCGAAACCTCGGAAGTGGTCAATGCGAATTATATCTACATAATCCAGCATGGCCTCAAAGCGCTGTACCCACCATTTAAAGTCTTGTTTTTGCAATTCCTCCCAGTTATAAACTGGGTTTCCCCACAGTTGACCGGTGGCACTAAAGTAATCTGGTGGAACTCCTGCCATTTGTGCTGCTTCTCCCGTCTCTTCATCTAAGGCAAAAATGTCGGGATTTGCCCAGACATCGGCGCTATCATGAGCTACATAAATGGGTATATCGCCGATAATGTCTATACCGTGGGTGTTGGCGTAATTTTTCAGATTAGACCACTGGCGGAAAAATTCAAATTGGATGAACTTGTAGTAAAAAATTTCTCCATTGAGGCGACGCTGTACTCTATCTAAGGCTTCTGGCTGGCGCTTGGCAAATTCTGTTTCCCATGTATACCAGCTTGCACCTTCGTTAGCATCTTTCAATGCCATAAATAAGGCATAATTATCCAGCCAATAGGCTTTGGTGTCACAAAAAGCTGCAAACTCTTTCTGTTGCTCAGGCGTAGCATTAGCTCTAAAGTTTTCACATGCTTTTTTTAGTAGCCCAACTTTTACTGGCACAACCGCATCGAAATCTACCTTTTCCGCCGCAAATGCTGGTAAATTAGCAAAGTCTTCTTCAACTAACAAACCCTCATCTAAAAGTTTTTCTGGGCTAATTAGCAAGGGATTTCCCGCCATTGCCGAGTAACACATGTATGGGGAATTGCCGTATGCAGTGGGGCCTAAAGGTAAAACTTGCCAATACTGTTGATAGCTTTCTTTAAGAAAATCAATGAAACGATAAGCTTCTGAGCCTAAATCCCCAATGCCAAATCGACTGGGAAAAGAAGTAGGATGCAGCAAAATGCCACTAGATCTAGGAAAAGGCATATTTAACCTGAATTATAGGAGCAAGCGATCGCCACAACAAAATGCTACGCGATCGCATCGAATTTATCATGAAAGCTGTCGGCAGTGGGGATTGGGGACTGAGGGATGAGGCAGGGGCTAGGGAGCAGGGAGCAGGGAACAGAGGTAAGAATTCCTAACTCCTAACTCCTAACTCCTAACTCCCAACTCCTAACTCCTAACTCCCAATCCCTAATTAATCCAAAATCCAAAATTTAAAATCTAAAATTCCATGTCTTACCGAAATCCTGCACCGACAGTTGATATCATCATTGAACTAGTAGATCGACCTCATCGACCAATAGTGTTAATTGAAAGACATAATTCACCCTTAGGTTGGGCTATTCCTGGCGGTTTTGTGGATTATGGAGAAGCTGTGGAAGTGGCGGCACGGCGAGAAGCTGAGGAAGAAACTGGTTTACAGGTAGAATTAATTGAACAATTACTGGTGTATTCTGACCCCAATCGCGATCCGCGTCAACATACCATTAGTATTGTCTTTTTGGCGACGGCCATGGGAGAACCTGTGGCTGGGGATGATGCTAAAGGCCTAGGAATTTTTGAGTCTTGGCGCGTACCGAGTAATTTATGTTTTGACCACGATCGCATTTTGCAGGATTATTGGCGATATCGGCATTATGGGATACGTCCGAGGTTGGGCTAGAGAAACGAACCGCAGAGGACGCAGAGGGCACAGAGAAGAGGTGAGGAGAATATCTGGAATTCTTTGCTATACAGTTTGGGTAAATGTTGGGAGGATGTCAAAGCCAAGATTCTAAAGCTAGGGCTTGCACCTGTTGTATCCTTTGAAAATCGCTGTCCCCTGAAACAAATGGTGAGTTTATAGTGCAGAGCAGTTGAAGCTATCCACAAATCGTTATCACTAAAACCCAAATCTTGAACGGTAAACTTTCTACGCTTTGCTTTGTCTTTGGGGCCAAAATGTTCGACAATTTTTCCTTTGAGGCTACCGTAAACATCGGCAACCCCTCCATTAATGGGATAAAGATCGATGGTTTGCAAAAAAGTTCTGACAAAGCGAAGATTTGCTTCATATTGAGAAGACTTTTGCACCATGTAAAGGAGTTCACCTTGCACAATAACGCTAGTTGCAACCCCTAAACCGATATGTTCTTGTAAGCCACGAATGACGTTTGTTTCTCCAAAAATGATACGGCTACAATGATTGGTATCTAAGAGGTACATTACTAAAATTCAGCCGGAGAACGGGTTTGATAAACAAGCTGCAAGCACTCTTCAAAATCATCACCTTGCCAAGTGCTGGCAAATTTTAACAAATCTTCTGCTTTAGAGCCTCTAATAATTGGTGTTGCTTCTTGTATTTCCGGTTTCATTTTCTGGTTGGAAGTATCATTATTTTTTTCCGTTGACGGGTCAACAGATATTTCCTCGGTTGTTGGTTTTGTTTTGAGAAAACGCAAAAAATCTAGCGTTTGGGCTAGTAGAACATCTGAGGATGATTCAATTTCTTGGAGCAGTAATTCTTTAATATTCATCAATTATGTTTTGGAGTTTGTCGTAACAGTATTATACGATTGCGATCGCGATGCCGATCTGATGGCATTATCGAATACGTCCGAGGTTGGGGTAAGAGGAACGAACCGCAGAGGCGCAGAGGGCGCAGAGTAAGAAAAGAGTGGAATACCTGTGACACAAAGTTTTTGTGATTATACTGTGTCAGTGGTATTTAAAGGTGCATTATGGATGCTGAGGAGCTTTTAAAACAATACGCCGAAGGACAACGGAATTTTCGTTCTCAAAATTTGAGCCAAGAAAATCTTGAAGGTGCAGATTTAAGCGAGATAGATTTATACAGTGCAAATCTGACTGGAGTTGACTTAAGTGGAGCAAACTTAACTGAAGCGAACCTTAATAGTACAATTTTCACTAAATCTTCTCTAACAAATACAAAGTTAAATTCGGTAAAGGCTTCTTCAGCAATTTTTGCTTGGACTGACCTTGATGGTGCTGACTTAAGTTGGTCAAATCTGAATAACGCAAATTTCAATCATGCAAACTTAGAACAGGCAAATCTGATAGGTGTAGACCTCAGTAGTGCAAAATTAATTTATGCAAATCTAGATACAGCAAATTTGCGTGGAGCAAATCTTAGTAGTGCAGACCTGACTGGGGCTTCCCTAGCTGAAGCTAATCTCAGTAAAGCTAATCTAACTAAGACAGATTTGGGTCAGGCGTACTTAACTGGATGTGACTTAACTTTGGCAAACTTAAGTGAGGCAATATTGCAAAGTGCCAAACTCGAAGGAAGTATATTTTATAGAGCAAATCTCTACCAAGTTGATCTCTCAGGTATGAATTTGGCTGATATGGATTTCACAGCAGCATCTCTTCAAAGTGCAAACCTTAAAAAAGCATTACTCCAAGGAGCGAATTTAGAAAAAGTTAACCTGCGATGGGCAAATTTAATCAAGGCAAATTTAGACGGAGCAAACTTGAGAAGGGCTGATTTAACTGGGGCAGATACCTATGGGGCAACTTTTAAAGATGCTGACCTGACTGGTGCGATAATGCCTGATGGAGAGGTTTATAAACCGATCGCCTCCCAAATCGAAATCGGTAAACAGGTAGCATCGTTAGACAAAGTGATATCTATGACTCGTAAAGTAATTCGTACTGATAACGCACCCGCACCAGTCGGCCCTTATAATCAAGCGATCGCTGCTTCTGGTCAATTGTTATTTGTAGCTGGACAAATTGCCATCGATCCCCGCCTCGGTGATGTCGTCTACACTGATGATGTCAAAAAACAAACCGAGCAAGTAATGGCTAATCTAGAAGCCATCCTCACAGCAGCCGGGGCGACTTTTGCAGATGTGGTGAAAACTACTGTATTTCTGGCTGATATGAATGATTTTGCAGCCGTGAATGCCGTTTATGCCAAATATTTCCCGGAAAATACAGCCCCGGCGCGTGCTTGTGTAGAGGTGTCACGCTTACCTAAGAATGTGTTGGTGGAAATTGAATGTATAGCGGTGATTAGCGGTTAGCATTGCTACATAACTTTAGGAATACTGAAATTCAGTACCCTAAAGGAGTATTAAAAATGTCAGAAAGTTGCATCAGTGCTAGCTTAACCCATAAGATTAGCGGTGGGGCAAACTTATGGGTTAAGTCACAGTTTTTACTAACTGATAAATCTAAATTAAATGGGGGTGGAGGGACTTGAACCCACACGACCTTTTACGGTCAACGGATTTTCATTCTCCCGCAGTTTTCACGGCTACTTGATGGCAATAACCACTCCAAGTTTTGAGAATTGGACTCTCCCTTTACCCTCGACTTTACGTTAGGGTAGCTCCCGTCGAGTCTCTGCACCTTCCGAATAGTTATGAGTTACAAATTATGAGTTTTTAGTTTACTCATTACTCATGACTCAGGACTTTTTTCGGCTTGGCTCAGGATTGCCGTGTCTGTTGCCAGATTTAGGTTTCCCTGAATTTGAGAGCTGCCACTTAAAGGATTTCTCCCTTAAGGCTCAGTTATCTAAGTCCGTAGCGTCTACCATTCCGCCACACCCCCGCAGGTGTTCGGTAACTATTTATTTTTTAGAGGCAGCAAATACCCCCTCATCTATTCCACCACCAATTGTGTCATTTGTCCAACAAGATTGAAAATATTTTTTCCAATTGGAAGTTTTTTGTTTTTTCCTAACCAATTTGGATAGAACTTTCCACCTTTTTTGACAGTAGCACTGATTTGGCACTGGGCTATTTATCATAGCATCATATACAGGACGTATGTCAATTTTTCTGGCAGCTTTTCTCAAAATGCTTTTATAGGGCATGGGGCATTGGGCATGGCGCATGGCGCATGGGGAAAGGTTAAATTTATTCCTTTTCCCTTTAACCTTTCCCCTTTAACCTTTCCCCTTTAACCTTTTCCCCTACCCCCCATCTCCCCATCTTCCCCCTCTCGACTTTCCTGAGTCCCGCTCTTCGCCTTATGATGAGGAATAGATGCTTAGACAAAAAAGTTATGATCGTCGCCCTGCTGTATCTGATTTTGGCTGGAGCTTATCTTCTAGTAGTTCCCATCGCTGTTTTGCTCTACTTGAAGCAGCGTTGGTATGCAGCTAGCTCCATTGAGCGTGTGTTTATGTACTTTTTGGTGTTCTTCTTCTTTCCAGGTTTGTTGGTTTTATCGCCGGTTGTAAATATTCGACCACGACCGCGACAAATTGAAGTTTAACTAAATTGGTAGGTCATAACTCTCATGCGACGGATTGACGCTATTGGAATTGGCTTAGGCATTTTTATTGCTGGTGGCTTGGCGTATGTAGGATTGCAGTTAGCCGGTTTCGATAATCAGCAAGCTGGTATATGGAGCCAAGTGCTACTAGTGGCTGTGTTAGTTGGCTGGTTAGCTACCTATTTTTTCCGTGCGGTGGGACAAAAAATGACCTACCACCAACAACGGGAACAGTACGAGCAAGAATTTCTGCAAAATCGCTTGGAAGAACTAACTCCCGAAGAACTAGCACGAATTCAAGCCGAGATAGAACAAGAAGAGCAGTCTCAGGTGTAAAGTGATCATTGGTCAGTTGTTATTTGTTCTTTGTCATTTGTCCTTTGACCTTCGCCTAAGGCTAATGACCAATGACCAATGGCTAATGACCAATGACCAATGACCAATGATCAATGACTAATGACTAATGACTGCAATTTCTGATTGCTTTGAAACCCTGAGGCACAATCGTGAGTGTGCTTTGATTCCGTTTATCACTGCTGGCGATCCAAATTTAGAGACAACAGCAGCAGCTCTGCAAATCCTCGATCGCAACGGAGCAGATATTATTGAACTGGGCGTACCATACTCCGATCCTCTAGCGGATGGGCCAGTGATTCAAGCAGCTGCTACCCGCGCCCTGCAAAGAGGAACGAAATTTGAGCAAGTGCTGGAAATGCTGCGAGCAACTACTCCCAAAATGCGATCGCCCATTGTCCTATTCACCTATTACAACCCAATTTTGCACCAAGGAATTGATAAATTTCTCCAGCAAGTTGCTGCGGCTGGGGTGTCAGGATTGGTAGTACCTGACTTACCTTTAGAAGAGGCCGCAGGGTTACTTGAACCAGCTGGTGAGATGGGAATTGATATAACTTTGTTGGTAGCTCCCACAAGTTCTGCCGAACGAATACAAGCCATCGCCCAGTCTTCCCAAGGATTTATTTATTTAGTCAGCGTCACAGGTGTGACAGGAATGCGAACGCAAGTAGAAACGCGGGTATCTGATTTACTAAAACAAATTCGTAGTGTTACTGATAAACCCATTGGTGTGGGCTTTGGAATCTCCGAGCCTGGTCAAGCTCGTCAAGTACGGGAATGGGGAGCAGATGGGGTGGCTGTAGGCAGCGCTTTTGTAAAGCGCTTAGCAGAAGGTACACCAGAACAGGGACTAAATGCGATCGCCCAATTTTGCCAAAGTCTCAAAACAGCCATCAAAACCGCCAACAGTACAAATACTCATGTTGATGAGAGCGAAAAAGTAGATTAAAAAAGTGTAACAGCGTAGTTTTTTTATCCTAAGTTTAGTAGACAATTTGACTGTTCTGGTCTTGAATATTAACATCAGATATCATCATGTAAAAAAACTAGCTGATACAGTCGCTTATAGTCTGAGTATTATGTGAAGCGGTCAAAATTTATGAGTGTGAGAGTGATTCATTCACAGATGGTTATAGTTATATTGCAGTTGAGGGGCAAAGGCGATGAGTGAAAGTATGGCATTTATCGGTGGGGTCGCTGTCGCTGGGTTAGCGGCTCTAGTATTGCTCAAAGGAACAAGTATACAACCCAACTTCGCTGTTGCTCCCCAAATGCCGAATACTGTGGTAGCGCCCCAGGTGATGCCGCCACAAATGCAATACCCAGGAGGGTATTACGGGCAACCACAACCAATTTATCCCAATCAGCCACCAACTGCACCCAATTCCGATCAGCGCCTAGAAATGGAAAAGCTGAACATGCAAATGGAGAGTTTGAAAAAGGACAACGAACAACTGAAGTTGCTCAACCAACAACTCCAAGGTCAAGTCCAAAATTTCAATACTCAGCAGCAGTGGCAATTAGCTCAGCAAAATAACCAACAAAAAGCAACAGCATTCCAGCCACAAAGTCCCTGGTGGTCTTCACCTATGCTGTGGGCAGTGGGAGGCGCAGCTCTCACCATTGGTGGTGGTGTTGTTGTGGCCGGGGTGCTGGCTTTATTCTCACCACGCCAGCGTCCAACCCGCACCGTACAAGTAATTCATCCTTATCAAGGGCCTACACCACCCTTAGTCCCTGTACGTCGTGCTGAGTTTTTACCCGCCTCTCGTGTAGATGCAAGACGAGTTGAAGCCCCAGAATACGACGAAATGCATTGATGGTGTGAAAGGGATTGGGGAGGTAGGGTAAAGGGAAAGGGGTAAAGGGTAAAGGGTAAAGGGATAAATTTAACCTTTCACCCTTACCCCTTTCCCTTTCACCATTACCTGGAAAGCCCTGTTTGGCCAATACCCTATGCCCCATGCCCCATGCCCCATACCCCACACCCACAACTTTCCTACTTGATAAAAACCGTACATCGCGCTAGTCTTCATGGACGTAACTCCACGCAATGACATCAGGCGATGACACATCAATCCTCCCCGACAATTCCCCCTTGCACTTGGAATCGTCCCATCGGTTTAGGCTGGGATAAGCCCTATACTGTGCGTTATGCTAGTAATCTTGATGATGGCCCCTGGCATGGTGCGCCATTAGGTGGCTTTGGTGCAGGTTGTATCGGTCGTTCTTCACGGGGTGACTTTAATCTATGGCACATTGATGGTGGCGAGCATATCTTCAAAAACGTGCCCGCCTGCCAATTTAGTGTATTTGAGTCTAATGGTACATCTACCCAAGCTTATGCTTTATCTACCCAAGCATCTGAGGATGGTAGCCTCAAAGCATGGCAATGGTATCCAGGAAGCACAGGAGTAGGGGAAGCAAATATTAATGAAAACAAAACTGGCGAATATCATGCTCTGTATCCCCGTAGCTGGTTTGTATATGAAAATGTTTTTCAAACACAGTTAACTTGCGAGCAGTTTTCCCCTGTGTGGGCTGATAATTACCAAGAAACTAGCTATCCTGTGGCGGTGTTCCATTGGAATGCTCATAACCCGACAAATGCACCTATTACTCTTAGCATCATGTTCACTTGGGAAAATATGGTGGGTTGGTTTACTAACTCTCTCAAATCTCCGAAAGTGCGGGTGCGCGATGATGGTAGTCCAGCTTATGAATACCAACCACGCTTGGGTGAAAGTCAAGGAAATTACAATCAGATAGTAGAAAATCCAGAATACTTTGGTTGTCTTTTAGGTCGGGTTGATAACGGCAAACCATTGCAAGAAGGGGATGGAACCTGGTGTATTGCCACTTTGAAACATCCAGGAGTAGAGGTATTTTATCACACTCGCTGGAATTCCATTGGTACGGGTGAAGATGTATGGCGAACCTTTGCTGAAGATGGTTCTTTACCTAATTATCAAGACACCACTCCAGCCGCAGAAAACACACAAATAGCAGCTGCCATTGCACTTCGTTTTACTCTCCAACCAGGGGAAACTCTAGAAATCCCCTTTGTTCTGGCTTGGGATTTGCCGATTACAGAATTTGCCGCCGGCATCAACTACTATCGCAGATACACAGACTTTTTTGGTAAAGATGGTAGCCATGCTTGGACGATCGCATCTACCGCTTTAGAACAATACCAAAGTTGGCGATCGCAAATTCAAAGTTGGCAACAACCCATTCTCCACCGAAAAGATTTGCCTTCTTGGTTTAAGATGGCTTTATTTAATGAACTTTACGACCTCACCTGTGGCGGTACTCTCTGGAATGCAGCATCAGAACTTGACCCCATCGGTCAATTTGCGGTGCTGGAGTGCCTAGATTATCGCTGGTATGAAAGTCTAGACGTGCGGTTGTATGGTTCTTTTTCTTTGTTGATGCTGTTTCCAGAATTGGAAAAGTCAGTGATACGCGCATTTGCACGGGCAATTCCCCAAGGTGATGACACGCCCCGAATCATCGGCTATTACATGACAATCAAAGCAGAAAGTCCCCTTGCAGTTCGTAAAGCCTTTGGTGCAACACCCCACGATTTAGGCGCACCTAACGAACACGTTTGGGAGAAAACCAACTATACCAGCTATCAAGACTGCAATTTATGGAAAGATTTAGGTAGCGACTTTGTATTGCAAGTATACCGAGATTTTCTGTTTACGGGTGCTGAGGATGTGGAATTCTTAGCAGAGTGTTGGAATGCAGTAGTTCAAACTCTCAACTACCTAAAAACTTTTGATTTAGATGGCGATGGTATTCCCGAAAATTCTGGTGCGCCTGACCAAACATTTGATGACTGGCGGTTGCAAGGTGTCAGCGCCTATTGTGGTGGGTTGTGGTTAGCGGCGCTAGAAGCTGCCATCGCCATTAGCCAAGTTTTATTAAATCACAACGTTGGCGATCGCAACGACTTAGAATTTCAAAAATCTACCTATGAAGCTTGGTTAGCACAATCTTGCCCAATCTACCAACAAAAGCTTTGGAATGGGCAGTACTATCGACTCGATAGTGAAAGCGGTTCCGATGTAGTAATGACAGATCAATTATGCGGACAGTTCTACGCCCGATTACTAGGACTACCAGATATTGTAACGAGCGATCGCGCCCTCTCTGCCTTGAAAACCGTTTACGATGCCTGCTTTTTGAAATTTTGCGATGCTAAATTCGGTGCTGCTAACGGTGTTCGTCCCGATGGTTCGCCAGAAAACCCTAAAGCAACTCATCCTTTGGAAGTCTGGACAGGAATAAACTTTGGCTTAGCCGCTTTTCTGGTGCAAATGGGAATGAAAGATGAAGCATTTAAATTGACACAAGCTGTAGTCCAGCAAATTTATGAAAATGGACTACAATTTCGCACACCCGAAGCCATCACCGCAGCTGGCACTTTTCGCGCCTGCACCTACCTACGACCAATGGCAATCTGGGGAATTTATTTAGTCATTGGTGATTAGTCATTAGTCATTGGGCATGGGGCATGGGGCATGGGGCATTGGGCACAAGAGGAGAGGGGAAAACTCATCTCCCCAGATCCCCACCTCCTCATCTCCCTACCTCCTCATCTCCCCACTTCTCCCTATGACGCATAACGTCATAGTCTAATTTGTGATTTTATTTTCCGAGTGTTTCCGGAAGGGAAAGAAAATTTCAGTAATGGTAAGAGTTAAAGGAGTGAGAATTTAAGACTACGTTTCAAAAAATGCAAATATTACTAGCTTTAGCGATAAATATTGCTAACACTATCCAGGCTGTTTTCCAGAGAAAGCTGGCAACATCCCAAATGCAAGCGCTAAGACATCTAGACTTTGCCTAAGTTTGAAGCCATAGACTATGCAAAGTTTTTCTCTCGGTTTTATCAGCAGTTGCCCAAACTTGAGAATTATGAAGTGCTAGTAGTTTAGGTCAGCTTTCATTAGCCGGGAATCATATCATAACCTGTAGATAGCTTATTGGCAAGAAATTTCCTATCTATGTTGTTTGGCAAGGATAAAAATTGCCTGGGTCTAGTCCGCAGCAGTGATTCAGAAGCCAACTATTCTGACTTGGAATCAAGCTAGCTATTGAATAAGAACACGACTCATAGCAATTCGCCAACGTCTTATTAAATTAATTATCTCTCACCGTCTCTGCATCATTACTGATACAGAGCAGATTTTTTTGATATACAAGTATTTATTAATACAAATTACTAAAAATATCTATCCTAGTTAAAAGTTTTGATTAATCTTTTTGCTATTAGAGACAGAAATATATTTTTATTTATTTCAATAATTTATACTATTTCATAAATACATATTTTTTTAAAAATATTTTCAATTCATTTATATTCATTCACAATATCGTTCCTAATTGTCCAATTAAATTTTGATTTTTGATGTTTATGCTAAATATAATTTTTCTTGTGATTGATTAAAAATATTCTTATATTTACCTTAACTTTATTTATATAAAATCACAATAAAAATGATATTAATGCTAAATAGTTTATTTTGAAAATAACTATACTTAGCGTGTGTGAAAAATAAAAAACATATTTTCAATTTAAAAACTAATTTTCTAAAATTCTGTGATAATAAGGCTTACAAGCAAAAATATTACTCTTCACTTGGCGGATTATAAAAAATATTTTCAATAAATACTACGGCGGATTTTTTGGATAATGCTATATATACTCCTAAAATACGATGTTGTTTGAGATGAGAGTTGATGGTATTATCATTGAACCACTACACAACATAATAAGGGTTTAAAATTCATATTGTCTGGGGGGTGTTACCCCTCATTAATTAGCAAATATGACAAATATCGAAGTTGCACAATAGATAAGTAAATCTTGAAGAAATTTTCGTAAATTTAACTGATAAATCTGCTATATTAGCAGGTGGCGTTAACTGCAAAAAATAGTATAAATACAAATGGTCTTTGAAATGCCTCAAAAGTAAATATTTTTTGTAGTAGTCTAAAAAATTTTAAAAATTTCCCGGAAATGATTTCATTATTAAAGTAGTAATTTATACGGCAAGCAACCCAAAAAAGTTAATTGAATTAGGGGTTGAGAAAGTTAGAAGAGGACAATCTGCATCTACCAATAGCTATACCGAGACTTAAAAGCAGCGATCGCTATTGATAATTTGGGAAATTTATCTAGGCGTCTGTTGATGGATGCTTATTCTCTGTCAACATCCAAACATCATCCGTTATTGATTACTTCTCCCAAGCGATTAAACAGCTGCAAAAAGGCCAGTGTAGTTTGTAAGTCTGAATTGAAACACCAAAAATTGCAGAGACCAAACTAGTTTACTTTACCCAAGAGAACTAAAAACTATGAATCAAGACATTGCTAGTATTAGTAGTAACTTAGACAAGACAATGAAGGCTCAACAATTTGATAAAGTAGTTGAAGCAATTTTGGCTGGAAAGTATTCCTGGGCGTGTGTTTTAATGCTGCGATTTGCTGGTTATAATCCTCTTCACTACATTCCATATCGGACTTATAATCGATTGTTGAAAGAAAACTCTCAAGCAAGCAGAGTCAACCAACAGCAAAATGAAAACATAAAATTGCTCAAACAGCCCAACGATTCCAGAACTGATAGCAATGTATCATCAAATTGCTTAACCAAAATTAAAGACATACCTTATCTTGAAGTAGTGGGAAAGCAAAAAACAGAAATCCGTGGAAGTAGTTTAGATCGCAGGCTAGCACAGTAAATTAAAGAACATCAATCCAATCACAAATAAAACAGAAAGTACTCAAAACATCTATTTGAGATACTTGAAATGGAATTAAAAAATATTTTGCATCAATAGATTTTGGTTGAGACTTGATTCAGTCTCTCAATTTCTGCCATGTCATTTTTTAATGAGTGGCAGATTTTTCATATATAGTAATGCTATTTCAATACTTGTCGGTTAAGGGGAAAAGGGGAAGGGGGGGGCCCTGAGGGGGATAAGGGGCAGGGGAAAGGGGAAAGAAAAAACCTTTACCCTTTACCCTTTAACCCCTTCGGGGTTCGCCAGTCGCTCATGGGGGAAACCCCCAAGACCGCGCTGGCTCACCTTTTCCCAAAACCAAATTCCGAGTTGAAAATGCACAAAGCGAGCAGTATTGAATGCTATTTGAGTTGTGAACAATATCGCTGTTGACTGTTAACCGTTAACAGTCAATAACCCTAACATCTAATATTTCACAAATTATTTGGGATTGCTATGGCAGTCTCCAAAGCGAGATAAGTTTGAATAAGGGTTTTTGTAATCTGTTGAGTTGACGTTAAATAAGTTAAAAATCAAAATAAATGACTATAAATATGCCATTTTGGCAGATTTATAGTGACAAAATTGCTAAACTAAAAATGATAACTTTAATCAAAATAGAGGTGACTGGCAAGCAAGGTAATTTAAAAAATAAAATCAATCATTAGTTTTCAACATGAAATACATCAACTGATTATAAAAATAATCAGCATTTCATGTATTAAATAATTCTTACACCAAGACCAACTATCAAACCGTTGCTACTGGTGGTTCTTTTTCCGAAAAAGCTCAAGCAAAGAGAATTTGAAGAGGTGGCTTCCCCCAAACCAAATTTTCTTCACCTTTCACCGAGTTGCAGACGGTGGGAGTGCTGCTGAGAAAGCTTTTTATCTTGTGGTTGATGTTGCTTTAGTTAATAAAGCGAACGCTTAGCATCAACATCAAGAACGGAAATAGAAAAGTTACGGTGAAAATATTGTCTTGGCTGGTAGAACTAGTGGCTTACTTGCTTCTCTTTCGACTATTGTAATCCTAGTCCTCCCAACCTGGATTATTTATAGTTTATAAACTTCAATTTATATTGCAATGCCTGGAAGTTCTAAACTTAAATAGCTTCCAGTTTTTTATGAATAAGAATTCAGAATTCAGGAGTCAGAATTCTGTATGATTCATGACTTCTGTTTATTTCCAATAAAAATAGGTCGGGCAATTAATTTGCCTAACCTAGCTTTTATAAAATATGGTCAATGGAAAAATGAATTAAACTTTCGCCAATTCTGGAGTAGGACGCTTGCTATTGCGAATTGCTGTAATAGCCTGTGCATAGTCACTGGTGTTAAATACAGCCGAACCAGCTACGATGGCATTGGCTCCCGCTTCCAAAACTTGCCAGGTATTATTAGCCTTGAGACCTCCATCCACTTCAATCCAAGGATCGAGACCGCGTTCGTCGCATAATTGGCGCAGCTTTTGGATTTTGGGCAATACACCAGGGATAAAGCTTTGACCGCCAAAGCCAGGATTTACGCTCATAATCAATATTAAATCGCACAGATCTAGAACGTATTCAATTAACTCTAGAGGAGTGCCAGGATTAAGTACGACTCCAGCTTTTTTACCAAGTTCTTTAATTTGGCCTAGAGTGCGGTGCAAGTGTGGAGAAGCATTGTGTTCTGCATGAACAGAGATGATATCAGCACCTGCCTTAGCAAATCCTTCTACATACTTTTCTGGTTCCACAATCATCAAGTGGACATCTAGTGGCTTGGTTGTAACCGGACGAATTGCCTCCACAACCAGAGGGCCTATCGTAATATTGGGTACAAAACGACCGTCCATTACATCAACATGAATCCAGTCAGCTCCAGCCTCATCTACGGCACGAACTTCGTCACCCAGACGACTAAAATCGGCTGATAAGATAGATGGAGCAATTACAATGGGCTTTTGAGATGGGTTTTGGGTCATGGCTAGTGGGTTTTTAAGCGTCCTCGTCTGTAATCATTGTAACAAAATATTGAGCCGCATATTATAACTTTGATCCCAGGTTT
Organism: Nostoc linckia z4; assembly: GCF_002608075.1. GTDB lineage: Bacteria > Cyanobacteriota > Cyanobacteriia > Cyanobacteriales > Nostocaceae > Nostoc > Nostoc linckia. The sequence continues at coordinate 22,767 of NZ_LAHA01000048.1, read as the reverse complement.
TTGGGGGTGGGGAATGGGGATTGATGAGGGAGATGGGGAGATGGGGAGATGGGGAGATGGGGAGATGGGGAGATGGGGAGATGGGGAGATGGGGAGATGAGTTTTTCTCCTGGAGCCTCTTCTGCCCCATGCCCCATACTTCGGCTACGCTCAGTACAAGTGCCCCATGCCCAATAACTAATGACTAATGACCAATGACTAAATAACTAATGACTAAAAAACTAACTTGGATAATTTGGGGATTGAGTGCTTCGTGTTTGAGTGCGCCGGTGATTGCTTCAGTTTTAGAGTCTCCCTTGGGAACTAACGGTATTGATGCTATCAAGCTACACCAAACTCCTTATAATTTAATCGGTCGCAAGATTGCTATTGGTCAAGTAGAAATCGGCCGGCCGGGAATGTTTGGTTGGGATAAGGCGGTGTCTAAAAACCGCGCTATATCTTTGGCTGCGGTGTTCTTACGCAATGGGCCAGCTAAGTCTAATAGCGGTGTTGACTCCCATGCTTACAATGTTGCTGGTGTGATGGTAAGTCAAGACAAAGGCATACCAGGAGTTGCTCCGGGAGCGCGACTTTATTCGTCTGCTGTCGGCTCTACTAAAAATATGGGTCAGCCAGAAGAGTGCTTGTCGGCACAGCATATAGCACTGCAAAATAGTGGTGATGTCCGTGCAATTAACTTTAGTTTTGGCGAACCTCTGAGCCGCGATCCTCGACCACAGGCGGCTCTAGATGGCAATGCTTTGTTAACTTTATGTGTTGATTGGTCTAGTCGCGTTCATGATGTTTTGTATGCCATTGCTGGCAACCAAGGAAAAGGTGGTATTCCCATTCCTACAGATAATTTTAACGGAATGAACGTGGCTTTTTCATCCCGCAGGGGGGGAGTTTTTAATAAAGTAGATGTTGCTAATCTGGCTGGTGTCAATCAAGGAGCCACTGGTCGGCTAGCTGGGAAAGAATTTAATATTGGTGGGCGTCGCGCTGTCAGTTTAGTTGCTCCTGGTAGTAACATCAATTTACTTAATGCAGATGGCAAATTGAATAAGGTTACAGGGACAAGTTTTGCAGCACCTCAAGTTACTGCTAGTGTTGCTTTGTTGCAGGAACTTGGCGATCGACAGTTGCGAAAAAAACAACATCATTGGAGTACAGATTCTCGGCGTCATGAAGTGATGAAAGCTGTATTACTTAATTCAGCAGACAAAATCCAAGATAGCGGAGATGGTTTGCGTTTGGGAATGACTCGGACATTAATTGATAAACAAAATCAAGATTGGCTGGCTTCTGATGCTTACAAAGATCCAAAGATTCCTTTGGATGCTCAAATGGGAGCAGGTCATTTGAATGTGTTTCGCGCTTATCAGCAATTTAATGCTGGTCAATGGCAGCCTTCAGATGTGGTACCTTCCATTGGATGGGATTATCGCACAATCGATGTTGGAGGTTCTGTTGATTATTCTTTAGCGAAACCCTTAAAACAAGGTAGTTTTGTAGCGATTACTCTGAATTGGGATCGATTGGTAGAACTCAATGATAGCAATAAGAATCAGCAGTATGACGTAGGGGAAAATTTTCGCAATCGCGGCTTGAATAACCTCGACCTCTACTTAGTAAAAACTGATGCTAAAAAAGATGATGGTGTTGTTTGTTCTTCAATCAGTCAAATCGATAGTGTAGAACATATTTTTTGTCCCGTTGCTGCGGCTGGAAATTACAAAATCCGCGTCCAGTTTCGTCAAAAGCTCAATGATGCAACTCAACCTTATGCTTTAGCTTGGTGGACTGTACCCATTAATTGAAGTAGGAACGGACAACTACACACAGAACTTAGGCAATAGGGAATAGTTAAAAGCTATTGTCAATTGCCCTTGTGTAAATAATTCTGTAGGGTTACTTATTTGGTGATTGCGTAGTCTACAATACGTTTATAGATAATTAGCCAATGTTGGTACAAATCAAAATTGGTGATAATTCCTTTGCACAGTCGCCTCAAGCAGCAATTTGGAATTGACAATCTGAAAATTTGTGTTTAATTTATCTGACCTAATTTTTTGCTGTTACAAAAACTGTAACAGTGCCATTCTTCTATGACAGCAAGTGCAATAGTTAATCATTGACATGGCTTTGCGTCAACCCTGAGACACAGATTAATAATCTTTGGCAAGTGAGGTAGGAGAATGAATCGGCAAAAATTTACTGATGTGAAAGAAAATTTTCTGCAAAGACGTTACGGGGTTAGTCTTGGCAGACGTTATGTTTTGGCCGCTGCAAGTGTTGTTCTCTTTGGTGTATTAGGGTGTTCTCAGGTCGATAGTAATAAAAGTGCCCTTGCTCAATCTAGTTTACCCCAGCCAGAAACCCCATTGGAAAAAAAAACAGTTAAGACTGATACTAAAATTATTCAGTCAAATAATAAGTTTGGTTTCCAGCTTTTTTCAGAAGTTAATAAAAATGATGCTGGAGAAAAAAATGTTTTTATCTCACCTTCGAGTGTAGCGATCGCTTTAGCAATGACCTACAATGGCGCTAGTGGTTCGACTCAACAAGCAATGGCAAAAACCCTGGAACTACAGGGCATGAGTTTGTCAGAAATTAACTCTGGATACGCAGCATTATTAAAGCAAATTTTAGAGAATGCCGATGCCAAAGTGCAGATCAAAATTGCTAACTCCCTTTGGGCAAATCAAGAGGTAAAATTTCAGCCAGACTTTCTGCAAAGAACAGAGGACTTTTATCAAGCCAAGGTCAGTAATTTAAACTTTAAAAATCCTACAGCAGTCAATAATATCAATGATTGGGTAAAGGATAATACTGCTGGCAAAATTAATAAAATAGTCGAAAAAATTGAACCCAATCAAGTTTTGTTCTTGATTAATGCCATATATTTCAAAGGTAATTGGACTAACGAATTTGACAAAAATCAAACTGCTGAATATCCGTTTTACATCACATCTGGCAAGCAAAAAAAACACCAGATGATGTCACAAGAGGGTGATTACAAATATTATGAAAATCAACAATTTCAGGCAGTGAGTTTACCTTATGGTAAAGATGGTAAAGTGAGTTTTTATATCTTCTTACCCAAGGAAAACTCTAATCTCAAAGCCTTTTCTCAAAGCTTAAATGTTGAGAACTGGGAAAAATGGATGACTCAGTTCAACAAACAAAAAGGATTTATCCGTTTACCCCGCTTCAAAACGGAATACGATATTTCACTTAACAATAGTTTGAAAGCTTTAGGTATGGAAGAAGCTTTCAGCAACAAAGCCAATTTTTCCGGCATGGGTCAAAATTTTGCCATTAGCCAAGTTAAGCATAAAACTTTTTTGGAAGTGAATGAAGAAGGCACTGAAGCCGCTGCAACTACTTCTGTAGGAATAGTAGCAACATCTTTAAGACCAGAGCCAGAACCATTCCGTATGATTGTCGATCGCCCCTTCTTTTGTGCCATCAGAGATAATCAAACAGGAAGCATTTTGTTTATGGGTTCAATTGTTGATCCATCTTGATGCAGCTACCCTTAGAGGTTGTTTGAAAAGTGATTGACTGCGATTTGAATTACATTTTTACCCCCCTTAGTTCCCACTTATAAAGGGGGGAAACTAGAAAAAACCAGCTCCCTCACCTTTCCAAGGGCCGGGTTATGAAGGGGTGAAAAATATTTTTATACATCAATCATGACTTTTCAAACATCCTCTTAAAAAGTTGTTTTAAAAGTTTTTGAGTGTGAATTTAAGCACTTATTGATACCCTTTTACTCACTTTTAAAGGAAAATTAAAATTCAACTCCCGCTTTTTAAGAGAATTTAGGGTATCGAAAAGTATTTGATGCATCATTCAGGGCTTTTAAAACATCCTCTCAGGATGAGAAAGTTTTCTCGACTTCCTATTTTCTATTCCTCAGCTTCACTTAGCAATTTTAAGTTGCTGACTATCAAGGTAATGTTGGTTCTGAAATGCTGAGAGGGTTTTTAGCATCAGTTTCCGGAGGTTGCTTTGGTGCAACCGACGCAGTTATTTCTCCTATAGTGTCTTCTTCGGTTTCACTACTGAACCCTCCAATCCGCACTGCAATTAAAATAGTCTTGATGACAACAGCTGTGGGTACTGCGACAATTACACCTAAAAGCCCACCAATTCTTGCGCCTGTTAAAACTGAAATTAACACCCAAACGGGGTTTAAACCAGTAAAGCTACCTAAAATTCGCGGAGCAATTAAGTTTTCGAGAATTTGTTGTACGATGACAGCCGCAATCAAAACTTTCACACCCATTGAAAAATCTTGCAATGCTACCAATAATGTAGTCAAAGCAATGCCTACAGAACCACCAAAGGGCACGAGAGCCATGATGCCAATAGTTAAGCCAAATAACAAGCCAAACGGCACTTTCAGCCACAAAAAACTTGGAATCATGGCTGAAGCCATACAGGTAGATAAAATTAACTGGGTGATGAAGAAATTTTGAAAGCTCAAGCGCACGGTTTTAGAAAACGGATCTCGAAATCTAGCAGGTAGCCATTCCACCAGACTTTGCCAAAGTTCGCCTCCATGCTGTAAAAGATAGAAAGTCAAAACCATCGTCAACAAAAAATCTAGCAGACTGGTAAATGTGACTACAGCCAGATTTAAAACTTGTCCAGCAATGGCTTGCAATTGTCCTTTGACGCGATCGTTAATTTGCACTACCAACGCATCGAGGTTGATGGGTAAACCGAAAGTCTCAGCTTTTTCGTTTAGAATCATCAGCTGAGACCGTCCAGAGTCAATTAACTCCGGTAAACGAGCCACCAATTGCTGCGCTTGGGTGAGGGCTAAAGGAAAAAGTGTCACACCCAATGCTAATAAAACCGATAAAGCGAGGAGAAATACTAAAATAGCAACTTGCTCTCGCCTTGCGCCATGATGCTCCATCCAGCTTACCGGGTAGTTGAGCAGAAATGCTAGCACCGAGGCTCCGACTAAAATGACTATGAGAGAATGGAAATAATTAAAAAATACCGAAATTGCCCAACCATTGAGAACTAGCAGCGGAACGAATAACGCGATCGCCGTGATTCGCGCCATTGGTGTAAATGTCTGCCACCAGTCAAGTAGCTTACGTGTCTGCATTTTCAGCTGATTGCGGAATAGAACAAGATTAAATCTTTCTTTACAGTTTATTATCTCTAACTATACGAGTCTTATTCATCCTTCTAGTTTAGGAGTTAGACTAAGCCCAATGGAAAATTGTTAAAAAAGTGTGGGGAGATGAGGGAGATGGGGAGATGGGAAGATGGGGAGATTAGGGGAGATGGGGAGAATGGCACAAGGAGACAAGGGGGACAAGGAGACAAGGGGACAAGGGGAATAATAACTCCCCAGTCAACAGTCAACAGTCAACAGTCAACACTCCCAATGCCCAATGACCCATACCCCATACCCAAAATACAGCTAATTTTATATTTAATTCCGATTATCGGTTTTTTTCCATCTTTGTGGACTCTCTATCGCCGCCAAGGTGGTCGGGAACAACTCGCTATTAGTCGTCTGTCTATTACTTTGGCACTTACTTGGCTGTTGGGATATTCATTATTGACTACCGGAGCAGCAACTTCAGATTTTTTTACACTACGTTTATTTATCCTCAATAGTTTTCTGACATCAGGTTATTTTGTAGTGAGTATCTGGTTGATTTTCCGTCTCATACAAGGCAAATCTGGGCGTTTACCAGGATTTAGTAGTTTAGCAGAACGGGTGGTTGGCAAGTACTTATCTTAATTTTTGGAAGTGAAAATTAACGGTAATTCTACTGAGATTAAAAAAATTACGATTGATTTCTTCATACTATCTAGTCAAATCCAGTTTATTATTGCCATACTTCAGTAAAACATCTCCAGATTTACCCAAAAGAAGGAAAAATACTGCTATAAGTGTTGTGGTTGACACTGCATTAAAAAAGTGAACACTAATAATTAAGAGTTAGGTATTATGGGTTGATTTGTCTTTCGTATTTTAGTCTGCAAATTTACCGAATTTGATTAGTGAGTAAGTGTGAGGAAGTCTGTGACCATTCAAAGAAGTTCGGCAGAAGAAAACCAATCGGGAAAAGCCTCAAAGTCCGTGAAAAAAATTCCCCACAACTCGAAATCCGGACGTTGGCTGTGGTTTTGGGTGGGTATGAGTGGGATTGCAATGGTGTCAGCAACAGCGGGGGCGTTGTTGGCAGTTTCTTTGACTAGTACGCCTTTGCAGCAAGCCCAACTCAGCCCACAGGATGAAGCGGTGTTTGATAGCGATCGCATTTCTGGAGGCGTGTTGCGATTTTCTGAATTAACTCGCCCGGTTAATCTGTTAGTTATGGGTATGAGCGTATTACCGCCAGATATCCAAAACCCTCCTGAAGAAACTAAAAATCTCAAGTACCTACCCCAAGTCAACTCCTTTGATGGTCTTTCTGATGTGATGCTCTTGGTCAAATTCGATCCAGAGACGAAAAAAATAATTATGCTCTCCATTCCCAGAGATACACGCACAGAAGTAGAGGGTTATGGAGTCAAAAAAATTAATGCTGCCAATGTCGATGGCGGGCCAGCTTTGACAGCTAAAACCATCAGCAATCTCTTGGGTGGCGTCGGCATCGATCGCTATGTCAGAATTAACGTTTTGGGAGTTGGCAAACTAATTGATGCTTTGGGTGGTGTAACAGTTTATGTCCCCAAAGATATGAAGTATCAAGATGATTCCCAGCACTTGTACATCAATTTGAAAGCAGGTAAGCAGCATCTCAACGGCGATCAAGCACTACAATTGCTACGTTTTCGTCATGACGAACTCGGAGATATTGGTCGGATTCAGCGCCAACAAATGGTAATGCGTGCTTTGATGGATCAGACTCTCAACCCGGCCACTGTGGCTCAATTGCCTAAGGTTCTTGATGTCGTTAAAGAACACATTGACACTAACTTGACAGTTGAGGAATTAGTGGCACTATTGGGTTTTGGAGTGCGGACAAATCGCTCCAACATGCAAATGCTCATGCTACCAGGTCGCTTTAGCGAAAAGAATGAGTTTGAGGCTAGCTATTGGTTACCCAGCAAAAGGGGTATTGCTAAACTCATGACTCAGCACTTTGGTCTGGAGTCAGAGGAACAACAGCAACGGCAGATGGCCGATCCACGTTCTTTACGTGTAGCAATTCAAGATAGTACAGGTGGCGATCGCTCCAATCTCCAACCATTAATTCGAGCTTTGGAAAAATCTGGTTATCGCAATATTTACATAGCCAAGGCATGGGGTGAACCTCTTGAGGTAACTCACATCGTCGCCCAACAAGGAGATGGTGACAGTGCCGAATCAATTCGCAACACTTTGGGATTTGGAGAAGTGCGTGTGGAAAGTACTGGTAACCTTGGCTCGGATATCAGCATCCAAGTCGGTCAAGATTGGTTACAACAAAAATCTATTTTGGAGAATTCCCTCACACCTTAAAGGATATGGCCCCAGCTGACACTCAATTTTTGTAGTTCTTGGAGTTTAGCTGCTACCACACCACTGGTGAATAATTCTTCTGCCTTAGCTAAAGCCTCTGGTATATTTGGACAAATTCCACTGCGCCATAGGTAAAATCCACCATTCCATAAAGCGGTTTGCATTAATTCCCCTGGTTTACCTGCCAAAACCTCTCGAATATCCGCTAACAGTTCTTCAGTAGTTCCAAGGGGTACGTTTTTGGTGGAAAAACCATAATCGCGCGGTACTAAGTGCAATCGTTCTATCTCTTGGGATGTTACCAATGAAGATAAACCAATGATTGCAGTGCGATCGCGTGGTAAGTCACAACTACCTTCTAATCCCTTCACTAATGTAAACTTTGTTACTTTCCGTAGTTCTAAGGCTATCTGAAACATCCCTTCAGTGGGCGGATGAACAAACCCCGCAATTACGTGAGCATCTCCAGCATAAGGACACCAAATTAACTCCATTGTTGCCAAAGGCGGACGTTTACCAAGTTGGGCGCGGTACTCCCAAATACTTGTAGTTAAGGGGAAATACTGGGGTAGATAAATAAAGCCGATTCCCGTTTGTGCAAAAACTTGCTGGGTTTTAGTTAAAGGTAAGGCAGTCCAATCAACTCCTAAACCCTGCCAAATATCTATTAAAGGTAAACCATACTTAGTTGGCAGGCGATCGCCACCGTGCATTATTACTGGTTGTCCAGCCGCAGCGAGTAGTAAAGCTATCACCGGACTAATTGGTGCAGTACGCGTTCTGCCATCATAAGGGACACCAAAAACCATCACCGGCCGTTCACAAACAATGGGTTGCAGTTTGGGGCCGAGTTCATCATAAGCATCCAACATTCCCGCTAACTCTTCCCCCGTAGGACGCTTGATTCGATGAGCAATTAAAAACGCTCCAATTTGAGCCGGTGTCGCCTCACCCAGCAGCATCATTTTAGTAGCGGTGGCAGCTTGGGCACGAGTTAAATTTTCCCCTGTGTGGTTCCCGCCGCCTACTTTTTGCACAAATTCCCTAAATAGATTGGTCATTAGTGATTAGTCCTTAGTCATTAGTCATTTGTCCATTGTGCTTTCTGATAAATAACTAATCACACTTAAAACTAAACTAAAAAGTTTTTCCAAATAGGAATATCTGGGGTGGACTACGCCTGTGCTAATTCAGTTTACGTAATTTAAAGTCTTATATAGTACATACTGTATAATTATTTTTTCAGAAGATAAGCAATAATCAAATAATATCTAGATTCAGGGGTTGGGGTATGAAGCACAACACAGAGGACACAGCTAACGAACTCAAGCTCAAAGCCTCTCGAAATCAAGTGATCGTGGCTCCATTACCAGACCCGATAGCCAAAAATATTGAAGCGATTATTTCACTTCATACCCAGGAACTTCAAGATATTCCCACCCACCGACGGATACTAGAAGCGATCGCTACATTCTTTGGGCGATCGACATTTCTATATAGTTTGCTAGTCATACTGGCTATCTGGATTTTTGGCAGTTTTTTTGATGGCTTTTTGCCATTTCATCTACCCTCCTTTAGCTGGTCAGGTCAAGGCTTAGATGCAGCGGCATTGGTGATTTCAACTGGGGTGCTGGTGCGACAAACTCGCCAAGAAAACTTTGCCGAACAGCGGGCACAATTGATGCTACAGCTTAACTTGCTCTCCGAGCAAAAAATTGCCAAGATTATTGCTTTATTAGAAGAACTCCGTACCGATTTGCCTAACGTGATAAATCGGCATGATTATGAAGCCCAATTGATGCAGGAACCGGCTGACCCGATCGCAGTCTTGGAAGCACTCCAGAAAAACCTAGCAGAAGAACTGTCATCCACAGAAGGAGACAATGTAAGTTAATCATAGTTCTTTAGAAACTTTTTTTACCTCTTGAGGGAGAAGCACAAAATATAAATTCAGCTTTAATCTTGATGATGACAATATATCTTCCCAAAGGGATACACATGGCTCAGCTGAATGGTGTAATGATGCAGTTTTTTCATTGGTACATCCCTCCCGATGGGAATCTTTGGAATGAGTTTAAAGAGAAAGCCCAAGAGTTAGCTGATGCAGGTGTTACATCTGTTTGGTTACCCCCAGCTTACAAAGGAACAGGAGGTGGCTACGATGTCGGCTATGGGGTCTACGATATGTACGATCTCGGCGAGTTTGACCAGAAAGGCTCGGTTCGCACAAAGTACGGCACAAAAGACGAGTATATCGCTGCTATCAAGGCGGCAAAAGCTGCTGGCATTCGAGTCTATGCTGATGTTGTTCTTAACCACAAGTTAGGTGCAGACGAACCCGAAGAAGTGGAAGCAACGCCTTATAATCCAGACGATCGCCGCCAGGCGATTGGTGAAATGCAAAAGATTAAAGTCTGGACTCACTTTACCTTCCCAGGTCGCCAGGGCAAATACTCCGATATGGAATGGCACTGGTGGCACTTCGATGCAGTTGATTACAACGTTTACAACGAAGGTGAAAATGCCGTTTATCTGTTCAAAGATAAACATTTTGACGACAACGTAGACCTAGAAAAAGGCGCTTTCGACTATCTCATGGGGTGCGATCTGGATATGGAGAGTCCAGAAGTGCGCGAGGCATTGAATGACTGGGGTGAGTGGTTTGTAGAAACCACTGATATAGATGGCTTTCGTTTTGATGCTGTTAAACACGTTAGAGCTAACTTTTTTCCAGAATGGCTCAATCACTGTCGCCAAAAGGCAGGTCGGAATCTCTTTGCCGTTGGTGAATATTGGTCTTATGAAGTTGAAGCGCTACACCATTTCATTAGCCTCACTGGTGGGGACGTGCTGTTGTTTGATGCGCCATTGCACTATAACTTTAGCGCTGCCAGCAAACAAGGCAACGACTACGACATGCGGCAGATATTTGATAACACCTTGGTGCAACAGCAACCTGCTTTAGCTGTCACCTTAGTTGATAATCATGACTCTCAACCCTTGCAATCGTTGGAGTCTGTAGTAGAAGGCTGGTTCAAACCACTGGCTTATGCATTGATTTTACTACGAAGTGAGGGTTATCCCTGCATCTTCTATGCAGATTACTATGGCGCTCATTACAAAGATAAAGGCCCAGATGGCAATGAGTATGAGATTTGGCTCGATAGTCATCAATGGATCATTGATAAATTTTTGTACGCTCGTCAAACCTATGCCTATGGCGACCAATATGATTATTTCGATCATGCCAATACCATCGGCTGGACACGCTTAGGAAATGAAGAAAATCCTGGTGGGATGGCGGTTGTTCTGAGTAATGGGGGAGAGGGAACTAAGTGGATGGAAGTTGGGCAACCCAACAGCACTTACATTGACATCACCGAACATATCAGCGAACCCATCACAACTAATGATGAAGGCTGGGCTGATTTTCGATGCAGTGCTGGTTCCGTTTCGGTGTGGGTTCCAAAGTCGTAGTCCGGGTTTTATGATGGGTGGCAGCGATGGCGTATCCCCCAGCTTGATAGCGATCGCTGTTCCGTTAAAAACTTTTTGGTTGACTGACTTAACAAGCCGATCGCTGCTGGTTAATTTGTAATGGGATATTTTCTAGTACGAGTTGCCAAAAGTGCTTGATGGGAGGAATTTGCAGACGGTCTTGAGTGGTAACCATTACTACCCGACGAGTGAAAGTAGAATTATCTGGTAAACTACCAATACCATTGCTAGCTAGAGAACGAATGGCTAGGGTGGGGTCTTGGCGTGCTTCTACTAATGCTGATTGAGGTAGTAAAGCTATCAGTTCCCCTTGGCGCACCACTCCCCGAAAGGCATCTAGGGTATTTACCTCTAAAGCTGCTTGGAGTGTAGCTTCCATTCGCTCAAATCTATCTTGTACTAAACGTTGCATCCCATAACCATCTTTAAAAACCACTTGGGGATAACGAATTAATTCTGACCAAGGAACTAATTCATATTGGGCTAAAGGATGATTAGCTGCGGTGAGAACTTCTATAGGTTCATCATAAAGTACTTCTACTACCATTTCTCTACCAGTAGTTAAAAAGCGATTATTCATCACAATTGCTAAATCTACTAATCCATCCTTGAGGACTTTCAAGGCGCGATCGCTTCCCAATGATGTCACCCGCAATTGCACATCTGGATAATCATGGCAAAACTTTTGTAACACTGGTGGTAAGTAAGAACCGCAAACTGAGTGAATAGCCGCAATGCAAAGTTCTGGCTGTTTTCCAGCTATTAAATCGGCTAATTCTTCAGTAGCAGTTTGCCATTCTTGGCAAATTTTACGGACACGAGGTAGTAAACGTTCACCTGCTAGCGTTAACTTGGCATGGCTTGTTCTGTGAAACAGTTCTATTCCCAAATCCGCTTCTAATGCTTGGATTTGACGGCTAATGGTCGATTGCGTGACACCACATGTTCGCGCTGCTTGTTGAAAGCTGCCGGTTTGGGCGATCGCTAGAAAGGCTTGCAACTGCTCTAAGCGCATTTTTATGTAGCCTGCATTACATTATATCGGTTTCATTAAGTTAATGGATTTTCCCCCACAATTTAGTAGGGTTTGTTACAGGTCTTTTTTTCGGATTTACATTTGTCTCAATCAGAATTTACTAGTTTTCTGGTTAATTATCAGCTTTCCACGGCATTTTTCAGCAAATATCACCAAAAAAGACTTAACTACTTTTTTCTGGAATATCTTAAATTTTAGATAAACTTTTCAATTCATTCAGGACTTACGCAAAAATAACGTAATTCGGTCATTACGAGCGATAGCGTACTCCTACGGAGAAGCAAGCTACGCGGAGCGTCTCGTAGAGAAGTAATCCCCCCTGACGCTGGGATTGCTTCCCTACACTCCGTTTCGGTCGCAATGACAATATCGGCGTTGCGTAAGTCCTATCATTATGTTATACGGCAGATTATGAGGCCTGAATCCAACCCTAATTTTGGAATACTTTAGTCTGTATAACTAGGAATTGTTGAGAGACCTTTGAAGAGAAATTTTGCTTGACTCTCACTTGCCCCATAGGATAATTTACCACTCCGCTAGAGCGATGGCGATTCCTTGTTGCAAATCTGGTGTTAGTGCAGCGTTATTTGCTAACTGCTGCAATTGTTGATGTGCGGCTTGTTTATCGAGATTTTTCAGTGCAGCGATCGCATGTAGTCTCACTGATGCATTAGAGTCAGCTAGCAGCGAAATTAATGGTTCAATTGCCTGAATTTTGCCTAACTGTCCTAAAGATAAAGCGATGGCACTTTTGATATTAGTGATTTTTGTAGCTAGATGTTGGGATTCCAGTATTTGCAATAAAATTTCTGCGGCTGGTGTTGTTAGCTGGGGCTTTTGTACTCGCCCTAAAACTGTGACAATTTCTTGCCATATTGTTTCTGATGCACTTTGATAAAATGCTGTTTGTAAATATTCCAAGCTTGATGGTGTGTTCATCCAACTTAAAGCGCGGATAGTTTCTAATTGCAGCGTTATCGGTGTCTGGGGTGAAATTAGCAAATCAAATAAATGTTTAGCAGCCTCATCACAACCCATACGAGAAAGGGTAACGACTGCTGCACAACAAACATCAAGGTTAATATCGTAAAGCTTTGGTTGTAGTCTCGTCACTAAATCGAATACTTGGCGTAAGTCGGGGCGAAAACCTAAACCAACTACTGCTGCACGTCTAACTGTAGCGGCTACATCATCCAAAGCATTGACCAAAATTGCTGGTATCCGTTCATCGTCGAAGTTAGCGAGGGCTTCAATTGCAGCAGCGCGAATTAGTGGTTGTGGATCTTGGACTACACTTAACAACGGTGCAATGGTTTCTGTTTGGGGAATACAACAAAGCGATCGCACTGCCAAAAGTCGTGTATCTTCATCTTTTAGCAGTTCTGTGAGGGAAGTAATAGCAATACTACCCATTTGTCCTAGTGCTGTTGCAGCAATTTTTTTCAGTTCTTCATCCGCATCATTTCTCAATAATTCTACTAAAACTGTAATAGCATCTGGGTGCTGAAATTCCCCTAAAGTCCGGGCTGTATACCAACGTAATTCTTCCTCTGCGTCTTCATCTTTTAATATTTCAATCAGTGGTGGAATGGCAATATTTCCCAAGTTAATTAATACCTTGGTAATTTCCCAGCGTTGCTTAAAATCTCCAATCTCTAACATTGAAAGACATAATGAGAGCAGATATTCTCGATTTTTAACTATCTCTGGATGCTGAGAATTCACCCCTAAAATTAATTGTTGTAAATATTCAATTAGTGATGACCAATCAGCTGCATTATATGAGGTCTCGACTTGTGTCAAAAGCTCGTTGATGTTGTTCACAATTCTAAAAGTGAGTGGGGAGATGGGGAGAATGGGGAGAAGGGGAGAGGGGGAGATGGGGAGATGGGGAGAATGGGGAGAAGGGGAGATGAGAGACAAGGGAGACAAGGGAGACAAGGAGAATAAATCCTGATTTTCCAGTCAACAGTCAACAGTCAACAGTCAACATGCCCCATGCCCCAATTTATTTAACCTAGTTTAACTACAACCGAATCACCTTCAATTTTGGTGGCAAAGGTTTTCAGGGGTTCTTTTGCTGGGCCTCTTTGGACTTTACCGTCAACCCCAAATTCTGAACCGTGACAGGGACAGACTAATTTTTTGGTGTCAGCTTTCCATCCCAAGGTACAACCTGCGTGAGTACAGCTAAGGCTGACAGCCGTCAGATTTCCAGATTTAGATGTGCCGAATACCAACACAGGCCCAACAGGTGACTCCTTCGCCAGCAATTGACCTGTTTTATCTAATTCTGCTGATGGCCCTACCGATACCCAGTCTTCTAATCCTATATTTTTCAGGGAAGAACAAGCTGCGATCGCCACAGGCAAAGAACTCCCTATCAAACCCAAACCTACCCAATTAATAAAATCACGACGTTTCATAGCTACTGAAATAATCTTTATGTCTCAGCTGATATCTGTAAGGGACTTCCAAGTAAAAAAATATTCCACGGAAGATTGTTAACTGTTGACGGTTGACGGTTGACACTCAGCAGTCAACGACGGGAACCGGAATAATTCATTTTTTGGAGTTCCTTAACTCAATCTGCGATTTTTGCTCACGTATTGAACTATACCAGCCCTAAATTATTTGTGAAATATTTTTCTTTTGGCTGTCAACAGTCATCAGTCAACAGTCATCAGTCAACAGTCACCAGTCAACGCTTAAATACCATTGCTACATAGTATTTGAAAATTCCTTCAGTCATCTCAAATACCTTTGCTATAAGCACTTTGCATTACTTAGAAGTCAATGTGATGTAAAAAATGCATATATATCATACATTTTCTGCATTTTTACTAAAAAACCGTAACAATTTATACGATTTTAACAGAAATCTGACCTTAACTTATGAGTATCGAAATTGTTACATAAACAGCGGCCAAAACTCCTTGACAAATTCCCAAAATGTCAATGGCAACAAATTTGCCTCAACAAAGTACGGATTTTAAGTTTCACTTTGGAATTTTCGCAAGTATAAATAATCAGCCGTAATTGCATATCTCAGTTTTTCAATTCTAATCTTCGTAGATACAACACCTAATGGGACTACGGGTTGATTGGTATTGGGTAATCAGCACAAATTTTGACGCTTATTAGTAATTTGCAACGAGAGTCAGCCTCATGACAGACACAGCAACTACCACCGCCAACTTGAATAAGTTCGAGAAATTCAAGGCCCAAAAAGATGGACTCGCTATTAAGAGTGAGATCGAAAAATTTGCCGCCTTGGGTTGGGAAGCAATGGACGAAACAGACCGAGATCATCGACTCAAATGGGTGGGTGTATTTTTTCGCCCAGTCACTCCAGGTCAATTTATGATGCGGTTGCGGATGCCGAACGGTATTCTCAGCAGCACTCAGATGCGTGTTTTAGCCCAAGTAGTGCAGCGTTACGGAGATGAGGGGAGTGCTGATATTACCACCAGACAAAATATTCAATTGCGGGGAATTAGGATTTCTGATTTACCAGATATTTTTAATAGATTTCACGCAGTTGGCTTAACCAGCGTCCAGTCAGGGATGGATAACGTCCGCAATATCACAGGCGATCCTGTGGCGGGGTTAGATGCAGATGAGTTGTACGACACGCGAGAGTTGATACAGCAAATTCAAGATATGCTCACCAACAAAGGCGAAGGCAATCCAGAGTTTAGCAATCTACCACGGAAGTTTAACATTGCCATCACTGGTGGAAGAGACAATTCAGTTCACGCGGAGATTAATGATTTAGCTTTCGTACCAGCATTTAGGGAAGACGGGGGGACACGGGGACGCGGGGACACGGGGAATTTATCACCAACACTCTCCGCGTCCCCAATATTCGGATTTAACGTTTTAGTCGGTGGTTTTTTCTCTGCTAAACGTTGTGAAGCGGCGATTCCTTTGAATGCTTGGGTGGCTCCAGAAGATGTGGTAGCTGTGTGTAGAGCTGTTTTAGAAGTTTTTCGCGATCGCGGTTTACGTGCTAATCGGCAAAAATCCCGTTTGATGTGGCTAATTGATGAATGGGGTTTAGAAAAGTTTCGCCAAGAAGTAGAAAATCGCTTGGGTAAATCATTGTTACCCGCAGCGCCAAAAGATGAAATCGACTGGCAAAAACGCGACCACATTGGTGTATATAAACAAAAGCAACCAGGATTAAATTACGTAGGCTTGCATATTCCTGTCGGTCGGTTATATGCCGAAGATATGTTTGAAATTGCACGGCTGGCAGAAGTTTACGGCAGTGGCGAAATCCGCTTGACAGTGGAGCAAAATATCATTATTCCCAACGTTAGTGAATCAAGGTTAGCAACATTTTTAACAGAATCATTGCTAGAAAGATTTTCCATTAACCCTGGTTTATTGACGCGATCGCTAGTATCTTGCACAGGCGCACAATTTTGCAACTTCGCCCTCATCGAAACCAAAAACCGCGCCCTGGGGATGATTAAAGCCTTAGAAGAAGAGTTAATCTTCACCCATCCCGTGAGAATTCACTGGACTGGTTGTCCTAATTCCTGCGGACAGCCTCAAGTTGCAGACATCGGTTTGATGGGAACTAAAACCCGCAAAAATGGTAAAACCCTCGAAGGCGTTGACATATATATGGGTGGCAAAGTTGGTAAAGATGCCCATCTCGGAACTTGCATTATCAAAGGCATACCCTGTGAAGATTTACAGCCAATATTGCAAGATTTACTCATCAAAAACTTTGGGGCAAAAGTTAAGGAAGAAGCTTTGGTTGTTGATTGATGAGTGATGACTGATGACTGTTGACTGTTGACTGATGACTAATGACTAAGGACTAATAACAAATGACAAATTTTTCGAGAAGAAAATTTATTTTTACTACAACTACTGCGGCTGCGGCTTCTATTTTGGCTCACGGTTGTTCTTCTAATAGTAGTACAAGTTCAACAAGTAGCGATGCTCCTTCTGCTGCTCCAGCTGCTAATGTTTCTACTGTGGCTAATGCACCGAAGGTGGAAACAACGAAAGCTAAGTTAGGATTTATTGCTTTAACTGATTCTGCTCCTTTGATTATTGCTAAAGAAAAAGGTTTATTTGCTAAGTATGGGATGACGGATGTTGAGGTTATCAAACAAAAATCTTGGCCTGTTACCCGTGATAACTTGAAAATTGGCTCAGCTGGCGGTGGTATTGATGGGGCACATATCCTCAGTCCTATGCCTTATTTGATGACCATTAACGATAAAGTGCCAATGTATATTTTGGCAAGATTAAATACTAATGGTCAGGCTATTTCTGTAGCCAATAAATTTAAGGAAATGAATGTCAATTTAGAAAGTAAAGGGCTAAAAGAAGCTGCTAGCCAAGCTAAAGCAAATAAAAAATCTTTAAAATTTGGCATTACATTCCCTGGCGGTACTCATGATTTGTGGATGCGCTATTGGCTAGCGGCTGGTGGCATTAATCCAGACCAAGATGTGGTTTTAGAACCAGTACCACCACCACAAATGGTGGCGAATATGAAAGTTAACACCATCGATTCCTTTTGTGTAGGAGAGCCTTGGAATGCTCAATTAGTTAACCAAAAATTAGGTTATTCAGCTTTAGTGACAGGGGAATTGTGGAAAGATCATCCAGAAAAAGCTTTTGCAATGCGAAAAGATTGGGTGGATAAAAATCCTAATGCTGCCCAAGCATTGTTAATGGCAATTTTGGAAGCTCAACAATGGTGCGATCGCTTGGAAAATAAAGAGGAAATGTGTAAAATTTGTTCTGATAGAAAATACTTTAATGTTGCGGCTTCCGATATTTTAGAAAGGTCGAAAGGTAATATTGACTTCGGCGATGGACGTACTCAGCAAAATTTCCCATATCGCATGAAGTTTTGGGAAAATAATGCTTCCTATCCTTACAAGAGTCATGATGTTTGGTTTTTAACAGAAGAAATTCGCTGGGGTTACTTACCCAAAGATATCAACATTCAGGAAATAGTCGCTCAAGTAAATAAGGAAGACTTGTGGAAACAAGCAGCCAAGGCTATTGGTGTGACTGATGCTCAAATTCCTCAAAGTAGTTCCCGTGGAATTGAGACTTTCTTTGATGGTGTGAAGTTTGACCCAGAAAAACCAGAAGAATATTTGCAAAATTTAAAAATTAAGAAAGTTTAGCTTGTAGTGAGCGATTTATCGCTCATCAACAAATTATCGGGACTAAAGTCCTTACTACAAACTTGAATTTTGATGCACAAGAGAAATAAGAAAAATGGCAGCTATCCTTGGGAATCGTAGTATCAAAAAAAATCGGCGCAGGCAGTTAAATAAATTAGTTTCACAAAAAATTCTGCCGCCAGTGTTAGCTTTAGCTATTTTTTTAGTGATTTGGCAATTGCTTTGTTTAAATCCTAACTTTAAATTACCTGGGCCCATAGAAACATTTTCAGAAACTTGGAACCCTTTTATTATTCATCCATTTTTTGATAATGGTGAAAGTGATAAAGGTCTGGGTTGGCAAATACTTAGTAGTTTGGGAAGAGTTGGTTTAGGCTTTTCTTTAGCGGCAATTGTTGGCATTTTTTTGGGAATTGTCATCGGTGCTAATAAGTTACTTTATAATGCAGTAGACCCAATCTTCCAAGTTTTACGAACTGTACCACCTTTGGCATGGTTGCCAATTTCCTTAGCAGCATTTCAACAAGCTAATCCCTCAGCTATTTTTGTAATTTTCATTACGTCAATTTGGCCGATTATCATCAACACAACTGTAGGCGTACAACAAATTCCTCAAGACTACATAAATGTAGCTAGAGTTTTGCGTTTGAAAGGAGCAAAGTATTTCTTAAAAGTGGTATTTCCTGCCACCGTTCCTTATATCTTCACAGGCTTACGTATTGGCATTGGTTTATCTTGGTTAGCCATTGTTGCCGCAGAAATGTTAGTCGGCGGTGTCGGCATTGGTTCATTTATTTGGGACGCTTACAATACCACCACAGAAACTAATTTAAGCGAAATCATTCTCGCACTTATTTATGTTGGTTTAGTCGGCTTAATGTTGGATAGATTAGTTGGCTTTATCGCCAGCAAAGTTGTACCGGAGTAGGGGAAAAGGTTAAAGGGAAAAGGTTAAAGGGAAAAGGGTAAAGGGAAAAGGTTAAAGGGAAAAGGTTAAAGGGAAAAGGTTAAAGGGAAAAGGGTAAAGGGAAAAGGTTAAAGGGAAAAGGGAAAGGGAAAAGGGAAAGGGAAAAGGAATAAATTTAATCTTCCCCTTTCCCAATGCCCCATGCCCAATGCCCCATGCCCAATGCCCAATGCCCTATAACCAATCCAAAATCCAAAATCTAAAATCCAAAATTGCTATGAGTACTTTTGTTGAAGTTGACCACGTTGACCGTGTATTTGAACTTCCAAATGGGGGCAAATATATTGCTCTGAAAAATATTGAATTGAAAATTCGGCAAGGGGAATTTGTTTCTTTAATTGGACATTCTGGTTGTGGTAAGTCTACTTTGCTGAATATCATTGCGGGTTTAGATAGAGCGAGTATTGGCGGTGTGACTTTGGAGGGGAGAGAAGTTAGAGATCCTAGTCCAGATAGGATGGTGGTGTTTCAAAATTATTCTTTGCTACCTTGGTTGACAGTGCGGGAAAATGTCGCTCTTGCTGTGGATGAAGTGTATAAGGGTAAGTCTAAAAGCGATCGCCGCAGCATTATCGAAGAACATATTGATATGGTGGGGCTGCGTTTAGCGGCGAATAAGCGTCCGAGTGAGTTATCTGGGGGGATGAAACAACGGGTAGCCATCGCCCGCGCTTTAGCTACTCGTCCGAAGTTGTTATTGCTGGATGAACCTTTTGGAGCGTTGGATGCGTTGACGCGGGGGAGTTTGCAAGAACAATTGATGAAAATCTGCAATGAACACAACGTTACTTGTGTGATGGTAACTCATGATGTGGACGAGGCGTTATTGTTGAGCGATCGCGTTGTCATGCTCACCAATGGCCCAGAAGCCCATATCGGGCAAATCCTCGAAGTCCCGATCCCCCGCCCGCGTCAACGCCTGGAAGTGGTCAAACATCCCAGCTACTACAGTCTGCGGAATGAAATGATTTACTTCCTCAACCAACAAAAGCAACTCAAAAAACGCCAAGCAACAACGAATATATCCCGCAACGGCTTAGAAAAAGTCAATCTCCAAATTGGCTTTATGCCCTTAACTGATGCTGCACCTTTAATCGTTGCTCAAGAAAAAGGCTTTTTAGCCAAATACGGTTTAGATAATATCACCCTTACTCGTGCCTCTAGCTGGAAAGAAATCGCTCAAGGAATTGCTATCGGTAAATTAGACGCAGCCCAAATGCTGGCGGGAATGCCCTTAGCTTTGACTTTGGGCGCTGGCGACAAAAAACCTATTCCTGTAGTCAATGCCCTAAATATTTCTCGCAATGCTAACGCCATCACCTTAAGCAAAAGATTGTATAGCCAAGGCGTGAGAAACTTAGTTGACTTAAAAACCGCCATTAATGCAGCTCCCGACCAAATTTTAACTTTGGGTGTAGCTCATCCAACATCAATGGTCAACTTAATGCTGCGTTATTGGCTAGCGGCTGGCGGTATAGATCCCGATAGCGATGTCAGCATCATGGTGATTCCACCAATGGAAATGGTTTCTCAACTCAAAGCCGGAAATATAGACGGTTACTGCGCCGGAGAACCTTGGAACTACCTCGCTGTTCATCAAGATTTAGGCTTTATTGCCGCCACAGCCTTAGAAACGTGGTCAGGACAACCGAAAAAAGTCTTGGGAGTGCGGGAAGATTGGGCGCAGCAGTACCCAGAAACTTATCTAGCCCTCGTCAAAGCACTATTAGAAGCTTGTCAATACTGTGACGACCTCCGCAACCGCGAAGAAATCTTAGAAATACTCTGCCGTTCTCAGTACCTCGACATCGATCCTGTGTATGTTCGTCCTGGTTTCCTTGACCCCTACGATCGCGGCGACGGTACAGAACCACAAGAATTTAAATCATACAACCAGTTTTTTGTCAATAAAACCAATTATCCCAACCGCACCGAAATTTTGTGGATGATTACTCAGCTAGCACGTTGGGGCTTAACTCCTTTCCCCAAAAACTGGGTAGAGGTAATTGAAAGAGTGTGTCGCACAGACATATTTGGTGCAGCTGCCCGCGACCTCGGCTTACTAGATATCGGTGAAGACGACCCGATTCACTTATTTGATGGTAAAGTTTTTAACCCATCAGAGCCGATAGAGTATCTCAAAAATTTGGAAATTAAACGGCAAATCCGGGTTGAAGAAGTATTTATTTAGTTATTGGGAAGGTAAGAGGCAATGGGCAAAAGGCAACAAAGAAACTCCATTAATAAAACTCAAAGAAATAAATTATCCAATATTGTGGGGTGRAYATSYTGTYYKYCCTATGGACTGGGCGGGCGAGACGCCCACCCCACAAGAATAACTGGATATTTTTTGATTTGTCAGTCATTAATGAGGCTTTGAACTCCATTAATGAGTATTTGAACTCCATTAATGAGTATTTGAACCCCATTAATGAGTATTTGAACTCCATTAATGAGTATTTGAACTCCATTAATGAGTATTTGAACTCCATTAATGAGTATTTGAACTCCATTAATGAGGCTTTGAACTTCATTAATGAGTATTTGAACCCCATTAATGAGTATTTGAACCCCATTAATGAGTATTTGAACTCCATTACTCCCTTCCGTCCACAAGATTACCTATCTCTTCCTTTGCGTCCTTTGCGGTAGCCTGCGGCAAGCCGCTGCGCGTCTACATTCAAAAAAATTCTAATTAAAAATTGATTGGTATAAATTCATCATGCAAACAGTAAACGGAACCAGCAGCAAAATTCAAATCAATCAACAGCAAACCCAAAAAGCCGAAGATTTTTTAGTCATAGAAGGCGTAAGCAAAATTTATCCAACTCCCGAAGGCCCTTACACCGTACTCGATGGAGTTGACTTAAAAGTGCGAGAGGGCGAATTTGTTTGCATAATTGGTCATTCTGGCTGCGGCAAATCAACCCTCCTGAATATGATTTCCGGCTTTAACACTCCCACCGATGGCGTCGTCCTCCTGCAAGAAAAACCAATCACCGAACCAGGCCCCGACCGGATGATGGTATTCCAAAATTATTGTCTATTACCTTGGCTGAATGTTTTTGACAACGTTTACCTAGCCGTTGATTCCGTGTTTCCCAAAAAAACCAAAGCAGAAAAACGCGCAATTGTCAGAGAACATTTAGCAATGGTGGGACTAACAGAAGCCGCCGACAAAAAACCCAGTCAAATTTCTGGTGGGATGAAACAGCGAGTAGCCATCGCCCGCGCCCTTTCCATTCGTCCCCAAGTTTTGATTCTCGATGAACCCTTTGGTGCGCTAGACGCCATCACCAAAGAAGAATTACAAGAAGAACTCCTGCAAATCTGGCGCGAACATCAAGTCACCGTACTCATGATTACCCATGACATTGATGAAGCCCTTTTCCTCGCCGACAGAGTTGTGATGATGACAAACGGCCCAGCCGCCCACATCGGCGAAATCCTGAATATTCCCTTCTCCCGCCCCCGCAACCGTCGCCGCATCATGGAAGACCCGGAATACTACAACCTGCGGAACTACGCCCTAGACTTCCTCTATCGCCGATTTGCTCATGCTGACGAATAGAAAATTGGGCATGGAAAGAGGATGGGGGGATGGGGGGATAAGGGGATGGGGAGATAA
>NZ_LAHA01000047.1 GCF_002608075.1 Nostoc linckia z4 | reverse complement strand
GCGCCAGTGTCAGCCCGCAACGGCTGTCTGATTGCACCCTGTTCCCAGCTTCACTCTACAAGAACCGAGCTTGTTCGGTGTGGGCAGGTAAGGAGTCAATTCTGAGTCTGAATGGCAAGGCTTGCACTTGCATCTGACCGAGAGTTCAGCCCCTTAGTGACAGTAATCTGCTGTCGGACTGGATTAGTTATATACGGACTGATTACCGTGATTCACTAATCAACGAATCGCACCAATCTCTGCAATCAGGTCATTAATTTGTTCCACGCGGCTTTGTTGCTGTTTTTGCTTTTTATTTTTCATGGTAGTAAATCAAAAATTGATAATTGAATGTATTCTTTGCTGATGTAGCTGTGAATGGTAGCCCCTGGAACCTCATAGCAAGTTGAGGTTAGTTTTTTATGGCCAATAATTAAATCAGCCCTTTTGCGTTGTCTTGGGAGCGGGCGAAATTTAAATTGTGGGTGTGAAATGTAGTTAGTATTGTCTGGAACTTGATAAAGGAATCTGTAAAAAGTCCCTCCAATGTCGTAAACCTTTCGCGTGCTGAGTAATGTTGAATCGTAAACTCTCATAGGTTGGGAGCAATCGCACATATCAAGCGATCGCAAAAAGATTAACTAACCGTAATATTCACGAAAAACATAAACGCCATGAGGTGAAGCTTTTACCGAATCGTAGCCTTGTATAAATAGCTCACGGGCTACAGAATCCCAATCAATATGCTGTGACCAAAATTGAAATTTTTTCTCAAATTCTGACCAATTATACATTTGTTCAATTTCGTCAGATTTTAAAACAAAATCTCTTTCTGATTCCCAGTGACCGCAATAGTAACTACTAAATTCTTCAGCTAACTTTTGAATATCTGGATTGTGAATTGGATCTTTTGCATAATTGAGCCAAGCTGCCATTGCATCAGCATCATCAGCATCATCTAGTACCTGGGCTAATTTGCTGATATATTGCAGACTTTCATACTCACCTAATGAGAAGCCGGAGAAGTTTTCATAATCATGTATTGCCCATTCTTCGCAGGGTTCATCATCTCCCACTGGCGACCATGAAAGCATCCATGTGATATCATCTTCTATTTCTTCTGCTTCTTGGGTTGCATCAATCCAAAGCCCGTGTAAATGCCCAGCGTTATAAGCAGATAAGCAAGCCACATAAATTTTAGGGGTGTTCTCATCTGTGCATTCCCTCTCATCTCTGGGGAATGGTAAGCGACATTTTAAGCTGCTAACTATGGGAAAACTAAAAGTAGGAAAAGTCACACCTGCTAAATTAACAGCCAGTTCTAAAGCTTGATAGTCAATTGTTTTTTCAGCAGGAATTAAAATTTTGCCTAACTGCTGCACGTTGTAAAGTTGCTCGGCTACAGCTAAGGCTTCTGATTCGCAATTGAAAACTAATTGCATATTGGTCGGATACCTTAAAAAATTCTTAGAGGAAAATTGAAGCGAGTAAGCGATCGCCCTCCAGATAGCGATCGCTCTTAGGATTAAAACCACCAGCTAAGTAAGCGCCATCCTGGTAATTCTTTAGCAATAATCTGCCGAAGTTCGCAGTCAGTTATTTTTATTTTTCCTGCGAATTCAATTTCAACAATTCTTAGCCTGCCCTCTGTGTCGGTCAAATCAGCTTTAAATTTCATGGTCGGATACCTTTTAAATGAAGGGAAAAGGAAGCGATCGCTTGATATGTGCGATCGCAGATTAGATTAATTACTTAATGAATGCCGTTGATAAATTCTTTGTGAATGCCTAAATCAATTGATAATCCCTTGATTCGTCGTCTTACTGAATTTCTGGCATCATCTAATTTAAGAGAGTTTTCATCTTCTGATTGTTCAAGATGGATTAATAAATCAATGGCTTTTCTTAATTTCTCAAGTTCGTACAAATCGTATTCTTGTGTATCTTGCATTGGTCGGATACCTTTTTTTGTTTACTCTTATATTATAGCGGGACGACCAACTATAATAGGTAAAATTTATATAAAGTTTTGGCAAATAATAGCGAGGCGACTTACTATAATAGAGCAACTATAAACGAGCTATTATGCCTAGACCTGGGGGAAATCCCGACTTCGGAAAAAAGTACAAGTTTGAAACTGATAGGCCAGAACCTTTAAACCAAAAGCTAACTGTGAAGCTAACCGAGTCAATGATGGGATATTTAAAAGGTTTGGGGAAAGATTACCCTGAATTTGTACGTGAGGCGATCGCAGAGAAGATAGAGCAGCACAAGGCCGCCCAACTAAACGAAACTAAAACAGAGACAACTGAACTGGCGACGGCTGGCCAACAACCGCCGCACAACCAAACCAACCAGGAAGGCCAGACAGAGGAAACAGACCCCAACCAGGAGGAACAGGGAGCGACCCCAAAAACACAACGCAAGGCAGGCCAGAGCCAAGGGCAAAAGCAAGAGAAGCCCACGAGCCAGAGCCGGAGCCGGAAAAGCAGCGCGACCCAGAAGACGAGGGAACAAGACCAACAGGACAAGGACTAGACGGGAACGACACCCACAAACCGCCGCCACTGGCAACGGCGCGAACGCAGGCAACAGACCGAGCAGCGAAAGCACCGCGACCCACACCCCACTGACCCGACGCAACACTGAAAACCTCGGCAGATGGGAAAGCATCACGAAAGAACTCGTCAACGCCACGCGCACAGCCAACAACGACACGAGAACCAGTAGGAACAGCAGCGGCGGCGGCAGACAGGGGAGCAGGAGACAAACGCCAGCAACGAGAGCCAGAAAAACCGAAGCAGGTGTAGTTAGAAAAAATATCTGAAAGCATAACGAAAAACTTGTAATAATAACTATTATAGCAAGACGACTCGCTAAAAGCAAGGTAAAAAGCGGGTGTCGAGTGCCGGCGCAGCCGGCACGAGCCGAGGGACTGCAACGCCAGCGCACCGTGACAGGCCGCCAACGGCACACCGCCAAACCAAGGACTAGGTAGCAAATGGCACACAACCGCTGAGATACCTTTACCTCTCCTTTTTCTCTCTCTGCATTTCTTCCTCCCGCAAAAAAAGCAGCCCAAGATTTCTTTCTATCACCGGAACGGAGCGGAACGGAGTGGAGCGGAGTGGAGGTGATAAAATGAGAAATCGCTGCTTTTTTTGCACCGCTTTTTGGCTGCTGCTTCCAAGTCTTTGCTACTTCACGATCAATTCACTGGCAGCAGACAAAAAGCACAACAACTGCGAAGCATCCTTATATTTTCAAAGATTAAAAGCGAAGCAACAGCTGTTAGAAAGCGATCGCTCCCCTCATAAATCCCCTCACAAATCCTCTAAGAATTTCATTTATCCGGGCGATCGCATCGAGGCTAGGTGTAGCGAACTGCAAACATAAACGCTTCAAACTGCAAACAAGGCAATTGTCGGTGGAACCATAATATTGCCGTTTTTACGTGCTTATGCTTCCAATTGACATTGGCAATATTATCCTTCCGATGTCTATAATCCTTGCATGGTATACATTTGACGATAAAAGTATTCATAATCCACCCCCACTAAAAATGTAGGATTGAAGTAACCCTTAAGGCTGAAACCCTTACAATATAAGGGTTTGAGAATATTACACCCAACTAAAAATCAAATCTTAAGATTACCTTTTTTTGGCAAGCTTATGGTGACAATTTTGATTTCCGGCAATTTTATGGTTCCAATGCCTCAAAAAAGAATGCGAACGCTCGAACCGAACAATAAGTATTACAGCCTTTAAAGCGGCAAAATTATGGTTCTAGTCGCGGCAATCTTATCGTCCCATCGGCAATGGCTTGTTTGCAGTTTTAACGATTTATGTTTGCAGTTCGCTACATCTAAGAATCAAGCTACTCTCCTTTTTTGTTCCTCTCAGATTCTTGTGAGGAATCTTGAGAGGAAATTTTTTTAGCGATCGCCTTCAACATTGCTGCCATTAACTCGTTGTCAGAAAACTTATTGATTTGATCGATCATCTCAGTGTGAAGATAGTTGCCAAAGACAACTGATAAGCTGCAATCGCCCGCCAGCCGTCTTACTACCTCGACTTTCTCATCAGCTGAGAGGTGATTACAGATATTCAAGACTTTTTGTAGTTTGTCTGAATCTGCCACCAATTTTTTGCACCAAAAACATCTAAAAAGCTATCATACTGCTGATATCAAGCCATTTGTGTCCGTATTTTCACGGCTTTCTAGCAATGAGTCTGCTATTAAGGTAAGGACTTCCGATTTACGAGCCGCTGGCATGGACTTAACGAGCGATCGCAAGTCAACAGTTTCTAGCATCGATTCACTGGCGACGCAGGAAAAAAAATAAATCTGAGCATCAGTTGGCAGCGCCCCTATCAGGCTGAAAAGATTCCCAGCCATCAAGTCTTTTTGTTTGTTTCTAAAGTGGCTGATTTGTCGCTCCTGCACTCCACTCTTGAGCGCTAGCGACTTAGCGGTGATGCCGAACTTTTCGAGCGTGTGATCAAAAGCTTCTCTGTAATCCATCTTTACATAAAAAAGTACAATTTTGGGCAGGAAATTGTATTCTATTACAAAGGGCAGTGTAATTGAGACTTGAGCGAGGTTGACTAACTCAATCCTACCAAACCCCACCATATCCCAAAAAATTAGCCCCAACCTGGTGACACAGGGGGGGCGTTGTGATTTTGCAATTTAAGAGAATTATGACACAACCAAGTACCAAAATTCAGGGACGATTTTATCCACTCCAACATGAAGAATGGCTAAGAGCCTGCCGGGAATTAACACCAGCACAGAGGGATGTGTTGTATTACTTACGCACTCTCGACCCATACAGCACCGGAATGGAAGTATCGCCGGCGCGGATTGCCAAGGATTTATCTACCCCAGAAAAGCCAGTTCACCGCAGTACAGTAGGACGCGCTCTCAAAGCGTTGGATGAAAAGGGGTTTGTCGATATGGAGCTTCTTAAAGTCAAGGTTCATGTCCTCACCAAAGGTTTGCATTGTTGCAATGAGACAACAAGTTGCGATGAGACAACAAGTTGCGATGAGGCAACAAGTTGCGATGAGACAACAAGTTGCAGTGAGACAACAAGTTGCGATGAGGCAACTTTGTTGCCTGACGGCAACTTAGGCGATCGCCACGCAACATGCGCGATCGCCACGCAACATGCGCGATCGCCACGCAACAAGCACGAGCCGAAAGCCGCATCAGACAAAGATTCCAGCACCACTAAGATTAATAAGAGTTATTTAGACTTTATAGACTCTCTCTCAGAAGGCGAGAAAGAGAGTTTTTTACAATTTGGTAAGAAAAAAGCAGCAGAACTTAAAAACCCCCCAGTCCAATTACCGCTCAAATGGATTGAGAAAAACTTTGAGGAATTGTCTGAGCAATGGCTCCTGACCCGTGATGAGAATGAAAATCAAAACCAAAAGTACAATTTTGCAGCTTACAGCGAACCGCAGCATCAAATGTGGTACGGACAACTGCAAGCTTTAGTTTCCGGGGCTATTCAATCGGGTGATAGGACGAGGCTCGAACAGTTTTTAAAAGATGACTTTTACAGTAGCTGGCTCAATTGGGCGAAAACTGCCCGCGAGGACGTGCGTGAATTTTTAGCAAGCAACCCGATACCCACAGAAAACTCAGCAAAAGCGAGAGTAAGTTATGTCTCTTAATCTAAATTTTGGTGAAAGTAGCAAGCTGCCTCCCCAAAATATCGAGGCGGAAGAAGCGATTTTGGGCGGTATTTTGCTAGATCCAGAAGCGATTAGTCGAGTTAGCGATCGCCTCAAGAGTGAAGCTTTCTACATCAGCGCTCACAAAGACATTTATCAAGCAGCACTCAGGCTCCACGCACTTGGGCTACCCACAGACTTGCTCTCAGTTACAAGTTGGCTGACTGACCACGAAATACTTGTGCGTATTGGTGGCAGAAATAAATTAGCAACTTTGGTAGACCGCACGGTGTCAGCTGTGAACATCGATGTGTTAGCCGAGTTGGTGATGGAAAAATATTACCGTCGCCAATTAGCTAAGGCAGCAAGTGAGATTTACCATTTAGCACACGACCAAGAAGAAGAAATAGCCAAACAATTAGAGATGGCTGAATCAAAAATTTTAGAGATAAATAATAGTGCCATTTCATCGATATCTGAACCAACTCCCCTCAATGAAATCTTGATAAATGCCTACTCCAGCATTGAAGAAAAAAGTATGGGTATATCACCACCTGGGGTTAAAACTGGGTTTTATGATTTGGATGCAATGATAGGAGGATTTAAACCAGGAAAGCTCATAACAATTGCTGGTCGCCCCGCAATGGGAAAATCATCGTTTTTAGGGAATTTAGCCTTTAATATTTCTGAGCTTGAAAAATTACCAACTGTTATTTTTAGCCTTGAAATGACCAAAGAAGAATGGGGAGATAGGTTTTTGTCCCAAGATGCAAGAATTGAGTCAAGCTATTTGCAGCAGGGCAAGATTAACAAACACCAGTGGGAACCTTTAGCACAATCAATCGGTAGGTTGAGTGAGTTATCTGTTTATATTGATGATTCACCTGTGATAACTGTCAGTTCAATTCGTTCAAAAGTTAAGCGAATTGTTGCACAATACGGTCGTATTGGCATGGTTGGTATTGATTATCTACAACTAATGGAAGGAACGGACGGCGATACTTTCAACTTAGCTTTTCAAATCGGAAAAATCACCAGACAGTTAAAGCAATTAGCACGCGAGTGCAACACAACTATTGTCATGTTGTCACAGTTGAATCGTGGTGTGGAGAGTCGTAATATCAAGCGTCCTATGATGTCAGATTTACGCGAATCAGGGCGAATTGAGGAAGATTCGGATTTAGTACTGCTTCTTTATCGGGATGAATATTATTATGCCGATACTGTTGATAGAGGTCTTGCAGAAGTAATTGTTTCCAAAAATAGGGGTGGCCCAACAGGGATTATAAAACTGCTGTTTGATTCACAGTTTACTCAGTTCAAAAATTTGGCGTGTTAACAAAACTGCTCTGCATTTATTGATACAAAAAAAGTGCGTTGACAAATATGAGTAAGTATTTTGTAGACGATTTTAAGGTAGGCGTAGCAAGCTTTACCGTAGGCGATCGCATTATTGCAAGCGGCGATCGTTTAGGTCGTGTATCGAGCATAGACAAAAAGATTACTATCACTTGGGAAAACGGCCTTAGCAGTGAATATACCCCAAAACAAATGCAGGCTTGGAACTATCGAAAATCAAGCGAGGATGAGGAGGCGACAGAATGCAACTCACACAACTTGACCTCTGCTCAGGAGTTGGCGCGGGATTCTGCCTCGCTGGGCTGCAACTCGGATTTGAACTTGTTGGAACCGCAGAAATTGACGAATACTGCTCAGGCATCCTCAAACTGCGATATCCCGGCATACACAACTACGGCGATGTGCGAGAAATCCCCAGACGTGCAGAACGCAGACTTGGATACTATATGCACCCAGGAAGGATTGACATCATTACAGCTAGTCCCCCCTGTCCCCCATTCTCAACAGAAGGCCAACGACTTGGAGCCGACGACGAGCGAGACTGTTTCCCCGCCGTCCTTGACAGTATTAAGCAATTGCAACCCAAATTCGCAGCAATTGAGAATGTCCCCGGTTTGCTCAACTGTCCATACAGACCAGGAGACAACAAACTTTATTTTAGACACATCTTGGAACGCCTTTTCTCCATCGGGTACGATGCGGAATGGCTTACTATCGGAAGCGGACACTGTACCGCTCCCTTCATTAGAGAGCGGGTATTGCTGGTTGCCGTCTCCAGGAGCCTTGTCATCGACTGGGAAAAGTCGGCCACCTGGACAGACCAAGCAAGAGGGTGGATTGAAGGATTTAGGATTGCTGCAAAAAGGCGAGGTATTGAACCCGGATATCCTCTGCGAGTGGTACGGACTCCCGCAGAACTGGCTAGACCCCTTGGAGTGCCGAGCCGCAGCCCAATTGTTAGAAAACAACGAGCGGCAGCAGGAAATCTGCTTGACCCCAGAGTTGCCAGCATTGCCCTTAATAGAATCCTCTACCTCAACTCCTTGTGTAGAGAACCAGCCATCACTTAGCAGAGCTAATGCTAAGGCTGGAACTTACATTATTGACCAGTCTGAATTAATAGGAATCATTAAGGATAATTTGGGCTTTGGCTTTGTTGTTGACTGGCCTAATTCTGGACAAATAACTTACAACTGGGAACGAGATGATCGATTAATTAGTGGGTTGGCGATCGCCCCTCAGCACCTAATAGACCAATTCTTAGAGGATAAATCAGAACCACTTGTACTCTGCCCCAGCTGTGAACTACAGCACATCTATTTAAGTTGCGGCTGTGGTATGTGCGGGCTGGAGCCAGATATGCAGCGTACAGAGCAATTACAGATAGATGATGAATCTTTGTCGGGCGTTCGCCTGTCTGTTCATGCGCCCAGTCCTTCTATCGAGCGTACACAGCAATTACGGCTTGGCAATCGCATCCGCATCACCAAAACTCGTACCCAAAACCTCAGCCATTGGATAGGTAAAACTGCCACAGTAACAGGCATTAATGGCGAAACTATTAGCGTAGCAGCTGGTGAGGGCAAGGAAAAGAAGCACCTTACTTTAAAAAAAGGATGGTATGAGCTAATACCCGAAAATTTCTTAGAGGAAACAGAGCCGCATCTGGAAGCTGTGCAGAAGCCAAAAGGCAGACAGCGCAAGGGTTGTTTGTATAGATATATTGAGAATAAGAAGCTGAAAAGTGGGGCGATCGCTTCTTACCCCCGTGTAATCGGCCACCGCAATCCTGACAACCCTACTCATTGGCGTTGGGGCTTTAACTGGGAGGAAAAGATAGGTGGGGAGTGGAAAGGGCGCAGTATTGGCTCTGTTCCAGTGGGGGCAGTTCCTATGATTCAGTCAATGCAGAGAGAAAAGGCTAGTTTAGAAGAAATAGTCGGTTTTATTCGTAGAGCGAAAGCTAAAAAATAAATTCTTAGAGGATGAGATGATACTAACCGAATCTGAAATCCAACAAGTTTTAGAGCAAGTTCAAGCTGCTTTTCCCAACTTAGCTGATTGGGAATATAACAATGAAAAAAATGAGGAGTATTTTGGCTTCTCTGTTTGGGGAGAGTTTGTGATTAAAACTGAAGAACTAGTAATACCCCGGCGGTTTTTCATTACACTTGATACTAATCATGAAGACAAGTGGCAAGGATGTTTAACGATAGGACTACACAGCTATCTGTGGTCAAGTGCTGATGTAGGTGATGCCCACTTAGTTGATACAGACCCAAGTGATACTTTAGAAGAGGCGATTGCAGCACTCAAAGCCAAAATATCAGAACTATTCCAAGTGTTCTTGGCAGGAAATTAGAAGGAATTAGCGATCGCTCTTTTTTCCTCGCTTATGCATCTTTCCACCCATCTAGCTCTTAAATAAGTAAAGCTAATCATTTCTATTGACTCTACAAAATTCTTAGCACTTGATTAACTTTTGTAAAGCAGTGTAAATTACATTCACAGGCAAAAACAAAACCGCCTGATACATACATAAATTCAAACGCAATCATAAAACCATGACAGCAACCATTCAACAGCGCTCCAGCGCCAACGTATGGGGCCGCTTCGCCAACTGGATAACCAGCACCAACAACCGCCTATACATCGGCTGGTTCGGCGTACTAATGATCCCCACCCTGCTAGCCGCCACCGCCTGCTTCGTAATTGCCTTCATCGCAGCTCCTCCAGTAGACATCGATGGAATCCGCGAACCAGTAGCAGGTTCCTTACTCTACGGAAACAACATCATCTCCGGAGCAGTAGTACCATCTTCTAACGCAATTGGTTTGCACTTCTACCCAATTTGGGAAGCAGCATCTTTAGATGAATGGCTGTACAACGGCGGCCCTTACCAATTGGTAATCTTCCACTTCCTGATTGGCGTATTCTGCTACTTAGGTCGTGAGTGGGAACTATCTTACCGCTTAGGTATGCGTCCTTGGATCTGCCTAGCATTCTCCGCTCCAGTAGCAGCAGCAACCGCAGTATTCTTGATTTACCCCATCGGACAAGGTTCCTTCTCTGACGGTATGCCCTTGGGTATTTCCGGAACCTTCAACTTCATGATCGTGTTCCAAGCAGAACACAACATCTTGATGCACCCCTTCCACATGTTAGGTGTGGCTGGTGTATTCGGCGGAAGCTTGTTCTCCGCAATGCACGGTTCACTAGTAACTTCTTCCTTGGTTCGTGAAACCACCGAAAGCGAATCTCAAAACTACGGTTACAAATTCGGTCAAGAAGAAGAAACCTACAACATCGTTGCAGCACACGGTTACTTCGGTCGCCTAATCTTCCAATACGCTTCCTTCAACAACAGCCGTTCCTTGCACTTCTTCTTAGCTGCATGGCCTGTAATCGGCATCTGGTTCACCGCCTTGGGTGTAAGCACAATGGCTTTCAACCTCAACGGTTTCAACTTCAACCAGTCCATCATCGACTCTCAAGGTCGCGTAATCAACACCTGGGCTGACATCATCAACCGCGCTAACTTGGGTATGGAAGTAATGCACGAGCGTAACGCTCACAACTTCCCCTTAGACTTGGCAGCAAGTGATGTTGCTCCTGTGGCTCTAACCGCTCCTGCTATCAACGGTTAATCAGTAATTAAGTCAAATAAAATCAAAGGCGCTCTCCTTAAAAGGGGGGTGCTTTTTAGTGTCGATGATTAGGGGTTGTGGGGTGATAGGAGGGAGGCGGTAAACTACGCCCCTTAGTTCCAGTTTCTTAGAGGATGAAGGGCGATGCCTACGGTGGGCGGGTACGCCATCGCACTACTTGTACCTCGGATACGCTAGAGAATTTAGAGTAGTAAGCAAGGGTAAGATTACTTCTTGTGCAGATTATGACTAACTCACAACCTCCACTGCCACAACCTCAATTAGAAAAAGCAGGAATTACATTTGAGCAGTATGAAGAATTTACACCAGAAAAGCTGGAACTGTGGGACGGATATCTGGGCTACGGCGGACAAAACCAACTTGGATTTCATTTGGCTGTTTTAAGAAATATGGGGTTACTAACAGCAATTCGTCATACAGAATTGTCATTGTGGATAGAAGCCCTAGACAGTCATATTCGAGAAAAACTAGAAACTCTCAGCGCTCAACCAGAAGTAGCCCAAGCTTTGCTAAATCGCCTAAATCGAGCAATGGAAGACTTGGCAGCAGTGGCAGAGTATTTGGAGGGATAGCAATATGTTAAATTACAAAATTCCCAAAAAATGGTTAGTTTTGGTAACGATGGCTTTGATATCTGCCTTGTTGCTGGCGATCGCTTCTTCTGCCTCAAGTATTTATTTATATAGCAGCAGTAGAAATAATATCAAGGCAGATGCAGCAATTGTTTTAGGAGCAGCAGTTTGGGGAAAAGAACCATCTCCTGTTTTCAGGGAGCGAATTAACCACGCCATTAACTTATATAAAAATGGATCTGTTAAGAAGATCATTTTTACTGGCGGAGTTGGCGAGAGTAATGAACTAGCTGAAGCTATAGTTGGAAAAAATTATGCACTCGCGCAACAGGTAAAAGCTGCTGATATTCTCACTGAAACTCAATCTCGCACAACTCACCAGAACCTCAAAAATGCTTTGGAAGTAGCGAATGCTCACCAATTAACCAAGTTTCTTATTGTTAGCGATCCATTGCACATGAAGCGATCTGTATTGATGGCACGGGGCTTAGGAATGGATGCACATTCGTCTCCCACACCTACTACCCGCTATCGCAGTTTTCACAGTCAAATGGAGTTTTTGAGCCGAGAAACTTATTTTTACTTTGTCTACTTAGTGTTTAAAATCTAGCATCTAACTTAATAATTATTTGGTGCGTAGGCATCGCTGTTTTTGTACCCACAAAAGGAGCGAAAGTGGATAAAGTAACGAGCGATCCGCCTACACCCACTGTTGAAGCAAGCAACTGTGCAAGGCTTTCTTACCTTACTTACCAGTCCAATGTCTCTCGATAAGCGGAGGAAGCGTCTACACGCACAAAATGTGCTTCTATATTTGCTTATTCGCTCGAAATTTTCTAGCTCTGCTCAAACTTGATAGAAAAATTATTTTCAAAAGTATATTTTTATGCACTTAATTTTCTTTTTTTAAAGAATTAAAGATTTTCTAAAAATCTTGCTTACCATCTCAAAAAAATTAACTAAGAGTTACACTCACTTTTATAAATTATTAATAGTATATTTCCAATCAGAAATTACTTGATTTATGTGAAAAAGATTTAAGTTTTAATCTGTGAGAGTAAGTTTATGGGTGCTTTGAAAATTTTATCTATGTCCACTGCTAGAGCAACATTTATCGCTCTGAGCTTAGGATTAGGAATGCAACAGACGCAAGCATACACTCTTTTTAGTGACCAGACAACTTTTCAGAACCAACTGGACACTTTTATTGTTGATGATTATGAAAGCTCTGGGTATCTTCAGGGTAATATTCTTAACGAGTTAGACTTGGATATTCATACCAATGCTTCCATGAGTAGTGTGTTTAATGAGACACAATATAAGTCAACAACTGGATTTGAGGGTTTTGGATTTCCACCTGGCTCTGGGTATAACCTTATAGTAGAAAGAGACTCTGGTCACAGATACTGTACTGGTTGCAACGGTTCTTTCTTGTTAGATTTTACTCAAACATCTGTAGGGAATGCACTTGGCGTATTTGGCGCAGGTTTTGATATTTTAGTTAGCACTGATTACTTTGCTCATGTAACTTTTGGAGATAATACTGAGCAAGATTTTTCATTAGCAGGCAAAAGCTTTTTTGGCATTACATCTGATACAAATATTAAGAGTTTTAATATTGGACTTGCAGGTGGGCAGCCAACCATTGAGGGTTACATAGAGATTGATAATTTGACAATTGGATCAAAATCTGTGCCTGAACCTGACATGATAGGAGGAATGGTAACACTTGGATTTTTTGGGACTGTGTTGAAGAAAAAGCTGGCTCTGAAAAAAAAGTTAAAGGGTGTCCTACAATCCCTATAAACTGAAATAATCTAACAACTTATGCATCGCAGTTAATCATTTATAGGTGCGATCGCCTGACTAAAAAACAAAACAGATGAGGGGCGATCGCTAGCCTGTCGCTCCTTAAGATGAGTATAGTTTGTGTGAATGGATACTCGAAAGTTTCTTAGAGGAAAAAAGGAAAGTTCAGGCGTTGGCGATCGCCCTACTGCAAAGCGATGCCGAAGGCGGGCTACGCCTACGCTCCCCCTTTAATAGCTTGACTTGATTCAGTTCTGGGGGATAATCAGCTAGTCGATAAGCTAGTCGTAATACCTTGGAACCCAATCAGCTAAACTTATTTCCAGACGTGAAACCCACACCAGCACCTAGAACAGAGACATTGGTGATGAGTGCTGAGGCGCTGCTGCGGTGGAAAGCGCAAATTTTGGACTATCAGCAACGTGTGAGGGAAACCAAGCCAATGCAGCAGACTGCGTTATTTGACCTTGCACCAAAACACTGCGACCTAGACCAAATCGACCCTTTGCAATTGCAAGTGCGATCGCTCTCATTTTGGAGAATGCCAGCAGACAGCCCCGGTGATGCGTGTCTGTATTTCATCATTGACTCGGCGGCTGGTCTGATTTTGTATGTGGGTGAGACATGCAGAAGTAATAAGCGCTGGAAAGGGATTCACGCCTGCAAGGATTACATCGCCAGCTACCAGGATTTACATTATCGCTATGGGATGAAGACTGCGGTCAACATCGCTTTTTGGTGGGATGCGCCGATTGAGAGAAAACCCCGGCAAGAGTTAGAATTGAGTTTAATTTTGAAGTGGTGCAGTCCATTTAATAAAGAAAACTGGGAGCGCTGGGGGCAACCGTTTAGTTAGAAAGGCTATTTTAAAAACCACCAGGACATTCCAAGTTTGTCCCTGCGGTATAAGTTTCTGAATAGCTATTTTCTCCTTCCCCAACCGTGATGGTAACTGTTCTGGGTATGCTATAGCAGTTTTCATAGGGATTGTTGCTCCCGTACTCCCCGCCATCTGACTCAAAATACCCCCCACCTCCTCCTGAGCCACCGCCATTGGGAGTTGGTTGTTGAGTGCCAGGAATGGGAGTAGTTCCCACTGTCGAAAATAATGAAACGACTTTCCCTTTCTCACTACTGCCATCTTGCCACTTAAAAGAGACAACATCATCCCTTTGTATAAGCGTTTTTCCTGTGCTGAGGCGGATTGTATTTTCCCTTCCAATTAAACCAGTCATTCCAGCGATTCGCAATTCAACTATGTCATTGACACCGATTCCTTGTGCTGCTGGGACACCACTATATTCTGGTTTGCTTGCATCAATGGTGAAGGTAGCTGTTTGAGCAATTGTTGGTTGAATTGAAACTAATGCAAAAGAACAAGTCGCAACAATATTTGCCGTATTTTTGAGAAATGCGATGCTCATGAATTTTCTTCTTTTTTTTAATGGTTGTATATTTAACTGAGATAATCCAATAATTTATGCATAGTGGGGTGCGATCGCTTGGGGTTTCCTCGCTTGAATGGAGGCGATCGCTTTCTCCCAGAACTGAAAGCTGCTGTAAAGTAATTGATTAATTGTTGATGACAAATTAGTGCTGTTTTCTATGAACCAAGAAATTTGGATTCTTTACCAAAATGAACCAGGAATGCCAGGGCGGGTAATAGGAACTTTTAGCACTCCTGAAAAAGCGATGGCCTGCAAAGCTATTAGAGGTCAAATTGGCTTTAATCAATGGGATAAGAAGGAAGAATATTGGATTTGTAAACCGCTCGATAAAGAATACTATTTCTCAGTTGAACCATCAACGATTGATAGGTTAGTTGATGGCTAGTTGGTACTTCCTCGCTTGAATTGGTGGGGGCGATCGCTCATTTGGCAGTCCTACTATGTCATTTATTACACTTCCAACTCTCGTAGCAATGCCTCATTTATCCTTTGTGCCTCTTCCCCACTAGTTTCTACCACATCAAAGGCTTCTTTAACTGCTGCTTGAACTCTGGGAGGTAGTGCTTCAAATTTCTCGTTGTTTAGTATGGAAATGCGGCAACCGATATAGGGCATAAAGTCAACGAATGGCTGCATTCCCGATTTAATCAAAAGTTTTGATAACAATGTAATGGGATGGTAGGATTTATCGTTGTCTGAAGTGCTGTTAATTTCGGATGCAAAATAACCACACAGCCAACTGAGGCTATCAATATCTTTTTTTAAAGCTGCAACTGTACCATCTAACACTTGCTTGTTGAGTTTCACAGGCAGGTTGTCAAAAATTTGGTCTAATGCTTCTGGGTGTCGCTTATGGCAGTAGCCCACCGCAGATTCAACCAGCTTATCGATTTTTGTAGGTTGGCGTTGCCCAAATCCTTTGCCAGACATGGTAATTGGTGTATTAAGTACATGGATTTTAGCAGGATTTTGCTGCACCAGCTAGCATATCTTCGTCACTGCAATATTAATAGAGTACTGAGTATTGTGGCATAATACGAGCGCACCCAAAACTGCTTCACTCAGGCACATTTACAGAAGAATGAAATATGGGATGAAGTGCGTGCGGCGGAAAACTTTCTCGTAATAGCTGATGTTCATTCATGAAATCGTTATCTAGAATTCCATAGCATTTAGTCTTTTGGGCTATTTCTCTTACAAAATCCTCGGTGAAGACTACTCCAAAATAAGTGCTACCTTTAAACCGCTCACCTATCCAAGTTGGGTCAATTAATTCTCCATCATCATTGACCAGCCAAGCATGAGATACAGCTATATCAACATTATCACTAATAGCAAATCCCTCACAGTAGTTTAAGTTTGGATACCTCAACAATCCTTTTAAACAGTTTTCAAAGCAAGCTTTACGTTCACCTTTAAATGGTGATTTTACCTTTGTTACAAAAGGCTGCCCATGTTCTAAAATTAATCGTTGTGTACTTTTGTATTGAAAGTCAGAACGTGTGTTAAGTTTATCAATCAAGTCTGCTTGTTCTTTTAATATTGTCAACAGACGGTCTAAGTTACTGCTCATTATTTAAATAAATTCATTCTATAGGTTTTAGCCAACCAACACATTTTTGATAATGAAATTCCTCATCTTCACAGTTAGCAACTCTAACAACCTCTTCTTGATGATGAGGAACAGGAAAAGAACCGAAATATCCTTCTTTTATAGAACCATCTTCTAATAATAAAAGATAAATTCCATATTTTTCAGGTAGTCCTTCAATTAGTTCAAACTTTAATATTTTATTTGGCATGATAATTATCCTTGAACGAATCGCTAAAATCCTTGTTGTTCTAACTGTCTGAGTTTTTCTAGTTTCCGATTTAGAAGTGCAGCATCAGTTTCAGGTTCACCATTGTCATCTGTACAACGTTCTTCTTCCAACCATTCCAACAGTTCGGTTTTTGGGCGAAACGATATTATAGGGCGCTTTTGATTGTACTTTTCTTGCGATTCATAAACTTTATCACGGTTAGCTTCGTTCCAAAGCTGTTGGTTAGATTTAGCAGAAGATTGGCTTTGTGAAAATTCTGGCATTACTTCTATTTTGAGATAGCCTCCTTGACTTTTGAACTGCCAACGTTTGTTGTAACTATCAAAATGTTTTTTTGCACCTCGTTCTGTCTTCCA
This sequence comes from Nostoc linckia z4, assembly GCF_002608075.1. Lineage (GTDB taxonomy): Bacteria > Cyanobacteriota > Cyanobacteriia > Cyanobacteriales > Nostocaceae > Nostoc > Nostoc linckia. The sequence continues at coordinate 48,810 of NZ_LAHA01000047.1, read as the reverse complement.
TCGCTTGCACCAATGCAAATCTTTATTAGTCCAAGCATATTCAGTATCATAACTAAATGTGTATAGCCAACCTAAAGGCTCATTTTCTTTGGTATAGCAACGGTATCCGTAGTACATCAGTCCAAGTTTTTAGTATTATTGATGATAAATAGTTCTTTGTCATTTTCAATGCTGGAGTACTTGTTATCACGAAGGATGACTTTTATAGGATATTCACTCTCTGCGAAATACTTTTTGGTTTTATCTAACAATTCTTCTAAATCATTATCTTCTAATATTTTTATACTTCTGACGAATTCCGGACGGTTTTTAAAAGTAGTTGTTGGTACTTTCAGCATCCAAACATTACTTCGAGCTTTGCTCGAATAGTCGGAATAAACCAAAATATACCCCCATTTTTCAGCCAATTCTATAATCTGCTTTTTAAGCATGAGTAGTCATTTGTGTTTTGGTGACATATTGGTTAAACATAAAAAATTTAGTTAATAGGTTCATGTTCGCTGAGATATTTTTTGATAATTTGCTCAATTCCTGCTTCCATTACATCCATGTGACCATCAATGTCAGCATACCAGCCGTACTGATTTAGAGCGTGAATTACTGATTTCACTGCTAGTTTAGCTGCTTTATTACGTCTTTCTTCTAATGGGTCTATCGTATCTATAACTTCTTTATCTTGTGCTGGTGCTGAAGCCTTATCAATAATTGACTGTGCTTTCTCTGGTGTACACAAATAAGTTGCCTCGCCCAAAGCACCTACTTCTCTTCCATTTCGGTTGTAACGAGTGCCATTTTTGAGAGTAATTGTACCACTAGATGAAACATGTATAACTTCATCAATTACGGCTTTTGTACCACGCTTATCATCATAGAAAAATACTCCGATTTTATCTCCTGTTTTTAGTTCTAGTGTGTTCATTTTTATTCTACTAAATTGGATGAAGTGATTTAAAAATTAATCTCTCAATAAACTTCTCACTTATTAATAATTAATATTGGCTTGTTTTTGAAGGTAGTATGCAAATTCTATTGCCTCGTCAATATCGTCAAATTCTTTCTCCCCAATCAAAGTTTTCCAGTCCAGCATAAAGTTAATGACTCCACCTTTAACGCCAGGATAGAAAGTTACACTTACCGAATGCTCTCCTTGAGTTCTGTTAAGTGGTTTAAGAAGCTTAAAAAGTTCATCTATTTTGGATTGTGCATTAGTCATTTCAAATTCAATATAGTTTTTACTTCTAATGTATTTATATTTATTCTACTCAATCTCACTAAGTGGATCAAAGATTAAGCTATCTATAAAATCATCGGGAAAATTGGTTTCTTTTTCTCTATTAGCTATCTGATACCATTCATAAACATGAAGTATGTACGAGTGCAATTTGGTAGAATTTCTCCCTTTTAGTTTTCCTTGTTTTGTTATTAATATGTTAATTACTTCTTTAGTTTTTATTCTTCTTAAAGGGTGTTCATCAAACTGAATAAATCTTATGCCTTCTGGTTCAATACGAAATTCAATTTTCTCAAAATCCACAAATGGATACATATCCTCTTTCTTGATTTCAGAGGGATTTTTATAAGGAATATAAAGAGTCGGCATAAGCAATTAAAATTTTAAGGTTTAATAAATGAAGTCATCATAAATGCTGGAAAATTCCGATTTTATTGCATCAAACTTAATTCCAGCAGTGCCTCAGTTTGCGTTAACAACCTGCCAGAGTACGGCGATCGCCAACACACCCCTGGCTGTTTTGCGTTATCTTCCTTATGCCATCCGGCTGCTTGTAGCTTTTGCGCTTGGGCATCACGTTGAATAATTCCTGCCACAATTTCTTTAGCCTGTCCCAACGTATCCACCCGCCGCAGCTTACTTTTTTGACTGCTGCTAACTAGAAACGGAGTTGCCCCGCTTCTATCTTCAATCAACCAGCCTTTAGTTGTGTTACTCCGTCCGGGGATACCGTTAGAGTAATAGGTATTACGAATGTAAAACCTACCATCACAAGTAAGATATTCGCCTGCCTCAATACGTTTTAACTTCATGATGATTCTAAGAGGAATTCTCACTTGGGAGCGATCGCTTACGGTGTAGCTTATCGCTGACTATTAATTATTACATAGTTTACTATGAACTTACAAGCAGACAAAATTGTATTCATGGCGATCGCGGTTGAGTTGAAAGACCCAGCCGCCTGTTACTTCTTGAATCGTGACTGCACCAATGTAGTGGCGAATGTGCATTGCAGTGTCGATATTACCCCAGATAGGAGTTGTCATTGTTGCATCGTGTTGTAGGTATGCACCGCTATCATTTTTGATTACATAGGGGTAAGCACTATACATAACTTTTTTAATTAACTCTCTATTACTTGAGATAATACGGTGTTTGTGGTGATGCGATGCCTGCGGCGGGCGGGTACGCCATCGCAGTCCTTTAATTAAGACGATTTACAGCAATCTCTATCAGTTTTGTTATTTCTTCGGGGCTGGCATCTTCTGAAGGGATAATAGTTATCAAAGATAGAGAATACCGATTAAGCACTGTCTTTACTTTGAACGGAAGAGTAGCATAAGTGCATCCATTTAGTTCTGTCTTAACTTCTAATCCACTCAAAACTAATTGATTAGTGTAAAAATCTACAATTGCTTTTAACCTCTGTTTGCCATCAAGAACTTCGTATGTATGATATGACCTTTCGTAGAGAACAATTGGCATTACAGGTAAATTAAGGATAAAAGATTCAATTAGCTTAGATTTTTTAATATCATTCCAATCCTGAGTAGATTGACTTTCATTAGCAATCGTCATGTAGTTAGGATTAGACCTAATATTTTCAACTAGCGCTGGTAACTTTACTCTACCAATTTCTTGGATTAATGTACCCTGACCTGATTCATATTTGACATTGATTTTATCGTCTGTCATCATGATGATTCCTTAGCTGACAAAATTGTACTCATAGCCCAATACGGTTAAGTTGAAAGACCCAGCCGCAGTTTATGAAACGTAAGGTAGAGTGAAATTATTCATTATCTACAAGCTTATAAATATATTCAGGTTCTAGCCCTCTGCCGCTTCTAACGGGTGATTGCTTAAGTTTAATTTTTTCAACTGTACGTTTTTTAGTCAGTTGACTTAGCAATGAACTAATTGAGTTAGGATTCATACCTGTATTTGATGCAATCTCAGCACGAGTGGCACTACCACCTAGTTTTCTAATAGTTCTAATAATCTTTTCTTGACTTCCAGGTTCATATTTTTTATCTTGATTTATGTCTTCATATTTTTTATCTTGATTTATTTCTATCCCAATAGTTGCTAAAACTTTATTAGTTAATTGCTCTTTGATATCATCATCAATCGACAAATTTTCAATCTCGCTTAATGTTTGAACTGCTAAATGAAGTGCTTGTATCGTTTCTAAAGATTCCATCTGCTGATTATGATTCTTTTCCACCCATTACTAGAACTGGCTCAATCCAGACTAATTTTCTTTGCTGTCTGCCTTCTCCGTAAGGTTGATTGCGTAAGAAGCCTCTGCGCCAATGAACGCTCTTAGTACCATGTGTCCCGCTACTGCCTTCACTGCTTTGTGTCCCTTCACGTTTAAATCGATATCCAAGTCCTAGCCAAAGTGGTTGATAAAAATCTTGGGCTTGCGCTTTACCAAAACCTTTATTAATTCTAATTACCTCGCTTGTTGTATCTACAAGTTCGGGGCGGCACTCCATAATCAAAATCAATCGTAGGAAAATGGATTGTAAATATTCATTAAATCCTTTAACAACTTTGGGGTCAATATCTTCTGAATCAGTATAAGTAACTTTTTGTCCATTAAGTTTAAATCGGCGGCAAAATGAACTAGAACCATCGGTTGCTGCCCAATAAAGGATATCAGCTTCACTATCGTAATTCCAAAAAATAGCATCAACGCTCCTATTTTCAGGAGAAAGAATCACACCTTTAGGCAGCATAAACATTCCCGTTTTCATTGCCCAGTTTAAACTCTCAATTTCGACAGTTAAAACCGATTGCAGCAATGCTTCTAATAAATCTTTGTTCACCCAATATGCAGGACATTTGGCTTGACCGACTTTAAACAAGGTGTATAAGGTGATGTAAATCGATTCTCCGGGATTAGTTCTTAATTGGCGCAGTAGTTTTTGTTCCTCCGTAGAGTAGTAAATGTCTGCAACAAAACTGCAAATCTTCTCATAACTTTCGTAACCGTCTACATGAGCAACGGGACGAATAACAATTTCTTTATACCAACCTTTAGGCTTTTTGGTCATGCAGCACGCCTCGAAAACTCCTCTCGATGCCATTGTAGAGAATCTTGCCTTGGATAATACTGTTCCTGGGCTGGGAGGATAATGCGATCGCCCCTAAACTCCTGCATCGGCTTGGCGTTGGGTGACACTTCTCGCAAATTGTCAGCAACGATGATGGTGTAATCATCGTTGATGGTGAACCAGAAGCGGTCAAATGCCCAATGATGATTTTTACACAGTGAAAGCCCGTTATTGATGCGGTCATCGTAGAACTGAGAAAATGGTTTGATATGTGACCCATCCACAATGTTCTGTCCGAGTGAGTCGAGTATTTGTAACCCGCAGAACGCGCAAGTGTGATTGTAAGTTGAAACAACGATTTTACGGAACGCACCATCTCGCACAATTACAGCTTGTTCATCTTCTAATTCCTCTGGCTGGTAGACCTTGCCGCCGGAGCGTTGCAGCTGGTTTTGTAGTTCAGCAAAGGCGTTGACCTGAAGTAACTGTTCAATATCCTGTGTTTTATCGCTAAACCAGGAATCAATTAGCACATGGGTTAATATACTTCGCTCTTGTGGGTTTTGGAGAATTTGCCATAGTTCATCATCAAGGTAGGCGTACTCAACTGCCTGCCTAATAGCACCAGGAGTAACAATTTTTGCTTTAGATGTAACCGTTAATTCAAATCCGAGATTGGGTTGAAAATGCCAAAAGCCGTCGTTTCTGAGGTAAAAAAACGGTTGCCCAATATCTGGTTTACGTACTGGCTCCAGGTGGCTCCACAGCTTGAAAAATGTGGCAATGAGTTCAGCAGATAAAGGAACTTGATTTCGCCTTATCTCCCCCTGGCTTATTAGCTCGATAATTGATAGCAGCAAAATAGGTTTATTCGGTGCAATCCCACTGGAACGAGATACCCTGAGATTAGCAAACTTATTGATGTAGTAGGCAAGATTTTTCGTCATTTCAACTATAAAATAATACAGATGTACACCTAATTCACATAACTGTATAGGTTGTTTTCCATCTGTCGCAAATCCTTACTGATTTACTCAACTAGAGCCAGAGCAATTTTATCGTTTAAAATAACCGTTTTAGCAGCACTAATTGATGTATAACTCATCACATCTTTGCAATAAAACTGTGGGTGGTCGGGATGCAAGTTATATGTTACTCGCTGGTAGCCTTTATCAATGAGCGATCGCACTGCGTTATCACTTAGCCGATCCCACCCTAACGACTCTAAAATCCCCACAACATAGGCGTGAACATTTTTGCGACCTTGGTTAATAGCACGTTCTCGTCCCTTGCGCTCAACCTCAAACACAGCATCACTCAAGGTACACACCCCAGCATGAGTTAGCAGCGACCCGCTTTTTCCCCCTGACTTGAGTGAAAAGACGTGATAATGCAGGTTGAAGTAAACCCCTACGCGCTGACCGTAATAGTCGGTTGGGTGAATGATACTGAACGGATACCGATGAGTCATAATGCGCCTGCGGCTACAACCCGCATATTCTACAGCAAATATTAGCAGGCTAATACTGATAACCGTAATAGGACTGATGTGTTTTCAGATACTTGAAAGCTAGGCTGTTGCCAAAATTGTGAGTATCTAAAAATACAATGAGCGAGTCAAAGTTTTTTGCGATTGACCCGAAGCTAGAGGATTATTGGCGGGCGATTATATTGTTTGGTAAAAACGTTGCGTGTTATAAATTTGCACTGGCAAAGTCATTGTTAGAATTAGCACCGCAGGGTAAAAGTATCATCACCTTAGAAGAGTTAGCACAACCGTATTCGAGACATATTATCGAACATTTAAAAATTGTGGATAAGCAAACTACCTCACTTTCTAGTCGCTTTTTAGACGCTTGCCGCCAGTTCAACAACGGAGACATAACTAAAACACGATTGATTGACACTACAGTGCAGCGTGGCTTTGAAAATGTGATTGATGCCTTCCATAACCTTAGCGTCGGAGAGACTGCGGTACGGTTTTTTATCGATGAGCGTCGAGGGTCAAATAAAGGTATTGTCTTGACGGATGAGCTATTTAAACTGTTAGACAAGCTTCAGTCTGAAAACTTACCCCACGAAGTCGAAGCACGGTGGCGGCTTGTAGAGACAGCTTGGGAACTAAACATTTCGCGCAATTTGATATCTATTGGTTACGACCCAGACAACCAACTGCTGTTTACATTTAGCGATCGCAAGCGGCGGGTAGATGTTACTTCATGCCGGGATGCTCTCAACGGCTATCAAAAAGGTAAATGCTTCTACTCATTTGCAGATATTTCAATTGAGCCAGGGTCAGAGAATTTGGCAGATGTAGACCATTTTTTTCCTCACTTTTTGAACGAGTACATCAGAAATGTCGATGGCGTATGGAACTTGGTTTTGTCATCGCAAGAATGCAACCGGGGCGAAAGGGGGAAATTTGATAGACTCCCTGATATCAAATATTTAGAACGCTTGCACAAGCGTAACGAATTTTTGATTACCAGCCACCATCCACTACGCGAAACACTTATTCAACAAACGGGTAACACTGAAGAAAAACGCCACAAATTTTTGCTTTCAACGTATCATAAAGTACAATTACGCTTAGGAAGCGGACTTAATGATGGCTGGAAAGCAGGGTTTGAATACCCAGCAACGTTTTAAAATAGCAGGTGCAATGTCAAGTTTCTAAAAAATATGCGCGAATATCGCTGCACCCGTAATGCCCTCTATACCCATGACTGCATCGGACATGATGATACCACTCCACGCCAGGGGCATTACATCTGGGCAATCAACGAAGAAGCTGCATGGCAGGAAATGGCGCGGCGGTATCCAGATGAAACCGAAGCGGGGTTTACTGTGCATGAGTGGGAAGGGTTTGATGTGAAGGTGGTGGAGGTTAAACGGGATGACGAAGGAAACATTATTGAGTAAATGTAATAACTGATTCTGTTAAAATTGAACCCAACAGTGCAACACAGCTTAAAAATGAACGAGCCAACAAAGAATATAAATGAAAGTCAATTCATGGACTTTTTTCTAGCTGCCCTCAAAGACAAAGCTTTACTAGATAAATTCATGAATATTAAAGGTGATAAGGATGCACTTCTCAGCTTGGCTGCTGAGTATGGTTACAATTTGAGTCGTGAATCACTCGAACCTGGGGTAAAAAGAGTAATGGATATTATTGAACCCATTGTCTTCGATGAAAGCTCAAATTTGGGAATTAATTGAGGATTAATAAAGTGGCACAAACGGAAATAATTTAGCAAGATGAAATACCTAACGCTTAATTTTGCACAGGTTCTACCGTCATGATATATTGACCATACGAACGACCATTTTCCCATTCACTAGCATCAACCATATAATAAGTATTGTCCAACTTGAAGACTGCCATTCTTTTATTTATCCTGGTGGCTACTTGGATTGCAACACTGACAAGCTCTTGAAAATTTTCACGTATCATTTGTAATTACAATTCCATCTTGATAAACTCCTAGTTTTTTATTAATTTACAAAAATCTCAATAAAAACATATTTAAGATTTTGTCATATACAGTTATTTACTCAACAACAAGATTATTACAAAATTGTTTTACATAAAGAAACTATAATAAAATTGAAGAATATCTATATTTTAACTATTAATGATTAATTCATTACGGCTGAGAAATTTCAAAGCTTTTGAGAATCAATTGCTTGAGTTAAAATCGCTTACCCTAATTTCCGGCTACAACAGCACTGGCAAATCCTCTGTATTGCAAGCAATATCATTGCTGCGTCAATCTTACCAGCAAGGTTTACTACATAGCACTGGCTTATTACTCAATGGTAACTTGGTAAATATTGGTAGAGCTAGTGATGCTTTATATGAGAATGCAAAAGAAGACTATGTAGGATTTGAACTTATTTTTCAAAACGAAATTAAAGGAATTTGGCACTTTAACTACAATTCATTAGAGAGAGAAGCTGATGTTTTAGAACTTGGATTCAAATCTGTTGATGCTGATGTTTATCATTCAAGCATTTTCAGCGGAGAATTTCATCACCTTCAATCAGAACGTGCAATAACTACATCAGGAATTTTGGATTATCAAAGGCGAGAACTTAGACAAATTGGTGTGCTTGGCGAATATACAGCACATTTTCTTTATACATACGGTAGTCAACCAATCCCCATCGCCCAACTCGCTCACCCGCAAGCAAAATCAATGAATTTGATAGACCAAGTTGAGGCATGGATAGGAGAAATAAGTTCTGGTCTAAGCATCCAAGTTAATACATATTTAGATATAGATTGGGTTAACTTAAAATTTAGTGACCATATTGGGTATGGAATTACTTACGTATTACCAATTATCGTAGCAATCCTCGCCTCCAATCCAGGTGCGTTAATTCTTATTGAACACCCAGAAACTGGACTCCACAACCAAGCACAAACAAAGCTGAGTAAGCTGTTAGCGCTGGCTGCAAACTGTGGCGTTCAAGTTGTGATAGAAACTCATAGCGACCATATTTTAAACGGAATTCGTCTTGCTGTTCATGATGGTAAACTTGAACCAGAAGATGTGCAGTTACATTACTTTCAGCGTCAAGAAAACCAAGGTCAAGCTTTTATTAAAGTTGTGTCACCCCGCATTAATAAAGACGGCAGAATTGACCGATGGCCTGATGGCTTCTTTGATGAGTGGGACAACAGTTTAACAGTTTTATTAAAACCTGCAAAAATATAACTTTATGGACGATTTTACACAAATACAAACATTTTTGCTTAGACAAGAAGCTCAAGCGAATTTAGATAATTTAGTTAACAATTTACAAATAATACAATCTTTATTACAAGAAGGTCAAAGCCCAAGAATAGAGAATATCATTAAAGACTCAATACATCTTATTGAAAACATCATGCCAAATCTAGCATTTGATGAGGCTTTGAAATTGACTTATTTAGTTAGATTCTTAGTGAATTGTCTATTGAATTTAGAAACAATCAGCAGTGATACAGATAAAATCAATCAGACTATTCAAGAAATTACTATTTGGCATGATACCGTTATCACAATATTCCAATCCAACTAATAAATTTAATAAATAGAGATGCACATTAACACCTAATATCAATAAACACGTAAATGTGTGTAGCGATGCCTACGCTCATCCGGCAGCTATACTATGTCATTTACTATACTTATAACTCACGTAGCAGCGCCACGTTCAAAGATTCTGGCAATTTGGCATAACTTATCTGTATTTTGCAGTTTAAATGAGATATCAACAGAACAGCCACAAATCGCCAGTTGTTGACCCAACGCTGTAGAAGAACTCAACAGCCCACAGCGCTCGGTTATCGCTTCTCTACAACTGGCTAGTAATGTACTAGAAAATACATAGTAAATGTGCGATCGCTCCTATCCTCGCTTGAATTGGGGCGATCGCTCATCTGGCAGTCATACTATGTCATTTATTACACTTCCAACTCTCGTAGCAATGCCTTATTTATCCTTTGTGCCTCTTCCCCACTAGTTTCTACCACATCAAAGGCTTCTTTAACTGCTGCTTGAACTCTGGGAGGTAGTGCTTCAAATTTCTCGTTCTAGTATTAAGGTTAGCGGACTGTGCAATATCAATATATATAATAATTATGCCTGTAATTCTTTAAGACAAAAAGTAAAATAGATGTAGCTCGAATTGACCAATTACAAGCTCCCGTCATGAAGTTACCAAACCTTGATCCCCAAACTATTGATCGCATCATTGAAATGGCATGGGAAGATAGAACACCTTTTGATGTTATTCAAACTCAGTTTGGGCTGCAAGAGAAACAGGTAATTGCCTTAATGCGGCAGCAAATGAAAGAATCCAGTTTCCGTATGTGGCGAGAGCGAGTTACTAAACGCAAGACAAAACATTTAAATAAGCGAGAGTTTATAGCAGGTAGGTTTAAGTCACAAAATCAAAAATCATGAACATGAATGTGTGACAGGTGCGATCGCTCTTTTTTCCTCTAAGAATTGGTAGGGGCGATCGCTTGGTTTCCTCTAAGAATAGAGAGCGAACACAATCAAATTGCTTTGGTCGCTATTTTACCTAATGGGATATCCTCTAAGAATCGAGAAAGCGATCGCTAAACCTTTACGCTCAAGCTACTGAATAATAGTTTGACCCGGCATCCGAGGTGGTGGCGGTGGAGAAGTCTGCGCTCTAGGCGCAGGTGGTGAATTGATTTGACGAGCAAGTGCCAACACAGTAGACCTAAACTGCTCTACATCTTCAGGCTTGTTGTAGAACACAATAATGCTGAGAGTGCTGGTATAAATTATCAACCACCGTTGTTTGATAAAGAAGTAAAGAATAATGAATATAATGCCAAGACCATACAAAAAGAGGGTTGTAATTCCTAGAACCAATAACCAAGCAAGTGGGCCAGAGGAAATTTCTATTGATTTAATATCCTGAATTCTGGTCTGAATATCCTTTTTTTCTAGTCCGTAGCCTGAGTCTATGTTACTTTGCAGTAAATCACCAACAATTTTAATCCGAATCTTTGCTCTGCCAGCAGTGGGAACAATTATATTCCCCCAGATTAAACCTGGTTTACCGCTAATTTCTATGTTTGACTGTAATGAATTACTTCTCATATTGCACCTATCTAATAAAATTTCATCGCTTGAATTAACCTGTTTTAACTGCTATCTTTGCCCTTGCTGACTCAACACGACGGGTCTATTATGAACGGCGATGCCTGCGGTGCTTGCTAGCCTACGCAAGTGTGAGTATCAAAATTACCTATCTTAAAAAAGATTCAAAAATTCGGTAACGACTTCTAAAGGATGGTTATAACACTCACTTGCATTAAATCTAACTGTCTGAATACCATCACGTAATAAAACTCTATCCCTTCTATAGTCTCTAGTTCTTTGTGATGCTTGCTGATGATGTTCTCCATCAACTTCCAAAATCATACACTTTTGTTTATAGAAAACTAAAAAATCTATTTCTACTCTTTCTTTACTTTTTTTGTCACTATTAGAAATTGGTAAATCATTTAAATCCATGAAAGCACGACTATTAGCAAAAAATAAAACACGTTGATTATATAAAGCATGTGCTATCCTAACTTCTGTTTTCGACCTAAAATTTAACCCGCCCCATTGATGTCGAGCATTAACATCATCTTTAGAAAATTTACTTTTAGCAAAAGATATTTCAATTTTTATACTATTTAAAATATCTAGCTTCCAATCCTCATTGAAAAATAATATCCACCAATGTTGTGTTGTTTGTCCATCACGTTGGTCAGCGTATGCTAAATGTAAGTTAGAAGCTAGTTCTTTATAAAATCCTGGCTTATTTTTTATAGATAACCAGTCACTAATACTTTTTCTAGTATAATTTTTATTTGAATAAATTTTAAAAATATAATCAATTAAAGAAGAGGTTCGTAATTCTACAAAATAGCGTAAATTAGAACTTTTTAATACAATTGCACTTTCGTCAAGATTGTATTCGTCTCCTGATGGGTTAAATTTAGTTTTTCCCTCTTGGGTTGCAACATTCATATTCTTTACTATCTATTGCTTGTGTATTTTTTACTTAAAAATGGGAGGTAGCTATGTCTATGACGAGCGAAGTGATTGTTAAATATTTAAAATCAAATATTATTTATTATCTCTAGACATTGCCTTTGCAAATTTATTAATTCTAATAATTGTAATTCTAAAGTTTTAAATACATCACTTGGCTGATTGATTTTAGCTAGTTTTATAATTACGGCTTCTTCTGCATTGATTTTTTTATAGATATCGCTAATTAAATCATTTTTAAATCTATTATATTTTTTAATTTGTTTTTTTTGTTTTAAAAACAATGGAAGCTCAGGTATAGCTGTTATGATATTTAACCAACTGACAGGATGATATATATTGATATGTGAACTAAGAGTATACTCATTAAAACCAAGCAAAGCCTCTGTTTTTTTTAAATAAACATCTTCATATATACTAGTCTTTGCAATCTCTATTAAAGCTGTTTTTGCATTGTTCATATCATTAAGTAAATAATGACAAATTGCTAGTCCTACGTGAGCATAAAAAAGCCGCTCATTTTTTTCAAAACAAGTAGCTTTAGTAAAACCAGCCCTGGCATCGTTAACAAGCACAGACTGTTGTTCATCCGAACAACTAGAATTACACGCTTGAAGAAGTGTTTTCCAAGCAGCATTAAATTCTACCTGTGTCAAACGGTCAATTTTACTTTCAATAGATTCTATTAATTTTGAAGCTTTCGCTAGTCTTATGGAAATGTCAATAAATCCTTTAGAAGCTCCGAAAAGTGCCGTTAATGAAATAGGTTCACTCATATAAATAATTATCTGGTCTGCTGCAATGTATACTTAATTAGCTGGGGTGCGATCGCTTGCCTGAGATTTTCTCTATGTGGCAGCGATCGTTCCTCATCCTTTTTGAGCGTCGCGCCTCCTATCCCCCCTGTTCTCCTTCCTCTTAAAAAAAGGTGGCAGATTCCGATGCTTGGCTTGGACGAAGGGCTGAGGTGCAAGCAATTACACACTGCACATTGCCTTTATTGATGAATCGATTCCCACACTTTCTTGATTGCTTTCTTAGTAAAAACAGAAAAATCACCCTTCATCATCCAATCATAATAACTAGGATCATCTTTTGAAAAAACTTGTAATAATGTTTTGCCTTTATGCTTCCCAAAATTAAATATCTCCCTTTGTTCATCATCATAGACTACTTTTTTAGTTGGATCGAGTAAGTTAATAGGTGTGAAACTGCTGAGAATTTCTAAGTTATTTTGTATTGGATAAGATATGTTGCCCTCTTTGTTTTCATACGGTACATTCTCATAATGTTGAAGCTGTGCTTTTAAAACTTCATAGGTAGCGCGAACATCATTTGCTGCATCATGAGCGCCAACTAAATTTTTATCGCAGTAGAACTTGTAAGCAGCTTTTAAATTACGAGGTTCCATTTCATGAAATATGGTTAGCACATCAACGATATTTCTTCCTTCAAGCTTAAAATCTACTTCAGCACGGAATAATTCTGCTAACAGCAGAGGAATGTCAAACTTATTAGAGTTATATCCTGCAATATCGCTGTTTCCAATAAAAGCTGCCAAGCTCTGAGCTACTTGATCAAAAGTAGGTGAGTTGATAACATCATTATCATAAATTCCATGAACTTTAGATGCAGCAGGAGGAATAGAAACAGTCGGATTAATTGTCAAGGCTTTTATATCGTCACTCCCATCAGGGAAAACCTTTAGTATTGCGATTTGAACAATGCGGTCTTTGACTATATCTTTTCCTGTTGTTTCTAAATCAATAAATGCTAATGGACGTTTTAGGTTTATATTCATGTGATTTTCCTTTAGGAATACAATTTTTTCTCAACTTACAGCGTTTTTTAGGTAAATGAGGTACATGGGTAGGGGCGAACGGCCGTACCCTACGGGAAGGCAAAGCCTACGCCCTTACAATAGTCTGTACCTTATAAACTCCGAATCTGCTGTAAATGCTGCTCTGGAATTAACTAATTGACATCATTAATTCCACTTCGGCAAATACTTAGCTAACAAATCTTGACCCTGAACGCCCATCTCATCAAGCTTCTGCTCAATAAGCTTCATCGCCATTGGCGACGGCGTTGAGCGTCCATTTTCCCAACGGTTGATTGTGCTATATGTAACGCCTAGAGAGGTTGCTAACTGTTCTTGCGTAAGCCCGAAGGCAAGCCGCAAATCATGAATGATCTGCCCCACCTCTGGCTGTTTCATAGCCAAGGGTTTTTTGATAGTCATTTAGCTTTGAAACTTGACCCATTAGTTTAAGTAGCGGATGCTATATTATTTGCTACATATTAAACGCGCTAAAGCTGAATATCCATCCGTATATACGCGGCTATACTTGGAAATTATTTTTTATTAGTAAAGTTTTTTGCTTTAATAAAGGCGATTTTTTAAGTGATGTTGAACTTGAATTCTTAGAGGAAAAGTTTGGAAGTGCGTAGCTTGCCGCCGTAGGCATCGCTCCTCTTGTTCAAGCGAGGAAATGTAGCAGACAGGCGATCGCCCCCTCGCCCCCTACAGCTGCTCCATCTTAATCCCTACCACTTCCATCATCACCGTAGTAATTGGCACTAATCGCCCCACAGTGGTGTAATAGCTATTCCCCACTGGCGTTGTAGTTGAACGCTCCCGAAACCGCCGCATGGTGATGTGAAACCACTCTCGCGTCTTTGGCATCGGCAAGCGATACAAAAGCCGAGTGTTGACAAAGTAATAAAACAGCCAGTTTGCCTCGGTGTACATAAAGCAGCCGGGGGTTCCTTTCTCCAGGTTGCTATGCGTCTCGAAGAACAAGTTACGAGTTTTATTCCATCTATCACCCTTAATCTCAATCAAAATTTCGCCACTGTGCGTTGTCCAGATGAGGTCAATATCTCTGCGTTGGTAATCTGGGTCATCCTCAACATTAACAACGCTAATAGTTTCTGGTTGGGAGCGCAGCCAAGCTTCAATATCAGTAGCAGCCAGCTTTGCTACTTCTTGAGCGTCGTGCATGGTGTAAGTCATGGCTGCATCTCCAGGAAGAGCAAGGCATATTAGTTTATTATTTCACTTTTGTTACTTCTTACATAAAGCACTTATAGGAATTCTTAGAACAAAAGTTAATGACCCATTGAATAATTACATGGGGTAATGCGATCGCCTTCATATAAAGGTTACTATATCAAGATTTTGTAAAAGTTAGTTCGACAAATCTAGCCATGTTACTCCAAACGGGAATCATAGAGGTAATTAAAAAGTTCTGAACACTATGTATAAAGTTATTGCAACTGGATTAATTGCTCTGGATGTATTACTGTTTTTAACTCAACCAGTAAAGGCACAGAAAGTGGTAATAGAAGACTGTACTGCAACTATTAATGCTGCCCAAAGCCACATTGCAGAGGGTCGAAATGTGGAAGTATCAATTAGGAGTCAAGATATTTCTGAGAGTTACCCAGATCATCCAGAAAGTCGTCCTTACAATTACCTGTTTTTGATGGAAGGGGCTGCAACTGATTCAATCATGAATTCACCTCAATTTATGAAGTCAATTGCCAATAATGTAATAAATAACTGTGGTTCTGTGAGTTCAGTTACTTTTGCCTTAAATCACAGTGGTTGGAGCTATTCAATTGGTTTGATGTCAAATGGCAAGATAGATTTTTTTGATTGCAT
The DNA here is from genome assembly GCF_002608075.1 of Nostoc linckia z4. Taxonomy (GTDB): domain Bacteria; phylum Cyanobacteriota; class Cyanobacteriia; order Cyanobacteriales; family Nostocaceae; genus Nostoc; species Nostoc linckia. Next base: position 33,276 of record NZ_LAHA01000047.1, on the reverse strand, counting down.
AGAACACGAAGACTACAATACAAAACTGAACTGGGGGCAACAGTACTGTAGCTTGTAGTGCTACACTCAGCAAAATTTAGCAGACTTCTTTCAATTAACTAATTATTTGTCACTGTTAACAGATTGATGTCACATTTAACAAATTGATGTCATTGTTAACAGATTACGTGTCACAAGTTTCTGGCTTAGGCGCAGTCCGTTGGAGGCATTGCTCCCGCCCGTTCTTAGAGGAAAAGTTGCACTCAAAGAGCGATCGCTCTTTGGGGCGCAGTACACTGGTACTATGAAAATTCCAGACTGCGATCGCTGTTTATTTTGCGCCCATGACCCCCACCTCGTCTGTGTTGTTCACCCAACAGGCCCAGACGGTGATAGCTGCTTAGACTTCCGTAAAGACCCCAACGCCGAGCCAGTAGAACTGTGGGAGCCGGAGGGGGCCACTTATTACAATGGCGAGTTGATTGTGCAGCCCCGCCAGAGATGGACACCAGAGGAACAGCTAGAACTCATCGACACTCACCCAATGTTTACTGGTAAATGTCCTCAATGCGGGTTTACGTTTGACCGCGACTACACCTCAAGGGTGCATTGGGATTGCCCTGAGTGCGGGTGGATGGATGATAGCGTGTAGAGGTTGTTGCAGCAGCTTCAGCTTTTGGGATGATAACTTTGATGGTGCGATGCCTGCGGCGGTCACTGAGCCGGTCGTTGTGCGGTAAACTACGCTCTATTATTGCTTATGACTAAAACCAATTCAGAAATTTTAGAACAGCTAAAACGCGCATCTGACGGCTTGCTGTTTATGAGTGAGTCTGAGTACCCGTTTGAAGTTTTTCTTTGGGAAGATGCTGCACCTGTAACACCCCAAAAAATTGTACAACAGATAAATCATCCACAAGATACGCCTGTTGAAATTGTGGGGGTTGACGATTTTTTTCAAGTAGCAACAACAGAAGAAGATTGGCATGGTGAAGAAGAGAAAGAAATTGTTAATAAATTTCAAGCTCTTGTGCAGACACTCAAAGACAACCTGAGTAATTTGCAGGTGTATCGCCTCGGCAGCAAAGAGATTGATGCTTATATTGTTGGTGAAACCCCGACAAGAAATTTAGCAGGAATTTCTACTAAAGTTGTAGAAACTTGACTTGCTTAAGGACTATCTACTTTGCTTTCAATAACATCCTGAATATTTGGAGAAACGTCAGAGATAAAATCATAACCTGTGAGTTTTTCTAATTCATCAACACTGACTTTGTAAGCTCTCCAATCGTTGTTGATTTCTTGCTCATTTGGTATGTTCACCGCGATGACACGAGTGTTTGCAGTAATACCATTAATCCCAGAGCCGGGGCTATCTAAAACTACAACAATTTTCCAAGTAGTTTGAGGAATCGTCACCTTACCCTTAAGGGGCTGTCCTTGACTACCAAAAGGGCCAGCGACAATATAAAGTTCTTTGCCCTGGCTGACTAATTCTCGACAATAATCTTCTAAATTACCCCAAGTGTTCCGGTTGTTGTCCGGTGTCTGGGGCATCATGTTTGTCATTAAAAAAGTGGCGGTGTTATCTTCTATCGTCCGGGTGCGATCGCCCGATGGTGCAATATGCCCTCGGTCGTAACCTGAACCAGAATACATAGAAGGAGTCACCCGTAACCAACCAGCAGGCAAAGTGCTATCAGGGCGAAAGTTGTTTTGGCGCTCTGCGTCCCCTAGCCATGACTTATTTAACTGCCAAGCTACCCAGTTGGCTGTTCCCTTACTGTTGTTGTAAGAGAGCGCATACTGGTTTTTTACCATGAGGTAATTATCAGGCGTAAGCTTTGTGGGAGTTGCACTGGTGGGATTGCCTAACAGCAGGTGAGGGCTGATAGGTGCAATTGTCGTCTGCAATGGTTTTTCTATTGTCGGTGTTGGTGACTGAGTTGGAGTTGGTAAGGTTTGACTTGATGAAGATGAACAGCCAACCAGTAAAGTAATGACTACAGTAGCAGCCCATATCCGAAGGCGATTTCTGTTCGGGGTAAAGTTACTAGTTTTCAAATAAAATCTCCTAAAAGCTACAAGCATTTCCCTAATATCAAATATCACCGTGCAACGCTCACAATTCGTAAATATTACAGTTCTCAACAACTATCGTAAAAAAGCATATTGTTTACAAGCGAGGAGAGCGATCGCACCCAAGCGCTCTAACTCACCGGATGATATAACCCCGTACTTTCGTTAAATTCCCAGCCAATACCCGATTTATCCTTGCCCTTGCACCATGCCACAAAAAGTGGTGGTGGCAGATTAACTCGCTGCTCGCGTATAGTTTCTACACTTACATTAAGTCTTGCAGCTAAATTTTCTTCCGTTATCGGTTGAATACGGGGAGTTTGCCTGTTTAAGTAGGAATTGTTGTTGTACGATTTATTGTGCCGCTTCGTTTGGTTATTGAGATGATTTTGAATTTTAACAATCGCCTCAGTTAACCGTGCCATTTGGGCTGTTATCTCTTCAACTTTTTGTTCTAAAGAGTCCAAGCGTTTATTTTCATTACCAGCAATTGAATCAAGGTTATCTAGATCGTCTAGGTAGAGTTCGATAAATTGGGTGAGCGTGGCTGTTGCCGTCGTGCCTTTGGACTGGCAACGAGCGATAAACTGCTCCCACATCTTTTGGTCGCAGTTGAAAGATGCTAGCTTCTTTGTTCTCCCTGTATTGCTCATATCTAGGTAATGTCTAGGTAAAACCGAACTGTCCGCGACAAAGGTGAGCGCGTCTTTATCTTGATAACTACCTTGACACTATCATGATGCGCGGACTAGCGCGATTAGCTAGGTTTCGCTGTAGGCGTTCGCCGTCCAAATGCTACAGATTTATGGCAAAAAAACCAACAGCCTTCTTCGTTCCTTGGCGGCAAATACTTGTTCTGGTAATGCCGGCATATCCACTGCGCTGTCGTAAAATATAAAAGCTTCCTGAAAGAGCACTTCCAGGAAGTTAAATGTTTATTGTCGCGTAACTCTTATTTCCTAGATGGATGTTACTAATATTGAGGTTAGCTCTGTAGAAATTCTGCCTCCCAACTCTGCAAAAGTTGTAGCGCAAAATACCTCTGGACAAGTAACTCCAGAATTGGTATCGGAGGTAATTCGGCAATATTATTACCGCACGCCTGCGGTGGGTAATGATGAGGAATTAATTTTGGCTTGGGCGGGGTCGCAAAACCGCGAACAAACCAAGCGAAAATACTACCGTTTTGGTCAAAAATTGCTCAATTGGGTACGTAATGAAGGTATACCCGACTTAAGGTTAATCCAGCAGCCAAAGTTACTGGAATTTATAGCTTCTTGGGGTGAGGTTTCCCCTTATACTAAATCTAACCGAGTGCTGATATTGCGTTCGCTCTGGAGCTATGGAAGTGCAGAGAATGTTGGCTATTTCTTGCGGAATATTGCAAGTAGTATAAATTACGATAATTTCAGTGACTTACCGAAGGCAGAGCGGTATCTAGAAGATTGGGAAATGGCGAAGCTGAGTAAGGCTGCCAAGCAGTTAGGGGGGCAGTATTGGCTGGTTTTTAATTTGATTTTTTATAGTGGGATGCGGGTTGGCGAAGTGGGTCGCGTGACGGTTCCAGGTGATGAACCGGGACAACCCAAAGAAGATTATCCGGGATTGTATTGGCGCGATTTTAAATGGCAACCAGACCCGACACCAGAGGATAGACACCGGGGGTATTACACAATTAAGTTTCGGGGTAAGGGTGGGAAGTACCGAGAAATTGGCTTAGACCACGAAACATCTTCGTTGCTCAAAAAGTATCGTGGGATGGCTAGTGACAAGATGCCAGTGTTCCCGAATGTGTCACCTGACCCGAAAAAACGGGGGTTGCCATTGAGCGACCGAGCGATTAAAAAGTTGATTCAGGATATCTCCGAGGTAGCGAAGGTGAAGTTTTCCTGTCACTGGTTGCGCCATTCCCATGCAACGAGGGCGGTGGATAGTAAACCACTTTTTGAGGTGCAAGACCAGTTGGGGCATAATAAGAGCGATACTACCAAGGGGTATGTAAGAGTCAAGAAAGATGCGGGGACGGGTACAGTGCTGCCGAGGTTTTGATTGGTTGATATTTATTTTGACAATTTGCATTTATGTACTGTCCGATGGGTTTAGATTGTCGTCAAATGACAGGTGTTGACTATAAATGCCCGAATATCTCAGCTTGTCATCAGAATTCCCGCTTTCCATCAATGGTCAAGATTGTGTTTTATGTACTCAACCAACAAATGTGTCAATTAGAAGACATAAAAGTTGGTGAAAAACCACTTACCGAATTGTTGCAAGAAACAAACAACGATTTGGAATTTGTGTTAGCCAATTTGGACAATTTTGTAATAACTCAACACACAAGGGACTAACAATCTGTTGGTGCTACGCGAACGCACTAATAATGCTATATATTAAGTTATGCTGCAAATTTCAAATATTATCATCATCCCCGATAGCGAACTCGAAATTAGCGCGATTCGTTCTCAAGGCGCAGGGGGTCAAAACGTCAACAAAGTTGCTACAGCCATCCACTTACGCTTTAACATTGAGGCTTCATCATTACCCGCTTTCTATAAAGAACAGCTTTTGAAGCTCAACGACAGACGCATTACCCAAGAGGGGGTTGTTGTCATCAAGGCTCAAGAACACCGCAGCCAGGAGCAAAACCGAGAGGAGGCTTTAGAACGACTCAAAGAACTTATTAAAAGCGCAGTCGTGCTGAAGAGAAAACGTAAACCCACTAAACCAACTCGCAGCTCTCAAAAAAAACGTCTTGACAGTAAAACTAAGCGAGGGCAGATTAAGTCCAGCAGAAGGCAGGCTATTGATTAAAATGCAATCGCGTGTCTTGGCCGATGAGCGTAGTTTACCGCACAACGACCGGCTCAGTGACCACCGCAGGCATCGCTCTATTACCAAAAAACCCGGTCGTCGTGACTGGGCTTTTGATGGGGTTATATTCCCCAAAGGCTATTTATAAAAGTTTTTATCTAATAAGTACTACAACGCCGAGATTGCCAATTCCAGATTTTTTCTTAGAGGATAGGGTGCGATCGCTTATAAATAGAGCATTTAATACCAAAATTCAAGCGAGGATAAGGAGCGATCGCAGTTAATTAATCGTTGACTAAAAAGTGGTTATCTGGTTTACAGAAAATTAATTTGCAACCAAATTCAACTACATAAACTTTTGTTAGTTCAAATTTTTCTGCTCTTTCATCAAAAAGACAAGTAACTGTTTTGATTTCTTCTGTGCCAGAGTTACAGTATTTAAATGTCGCTGTAATAGTTCTTATCTTAGATGGCTTATCTTCACCCTCAAGCATAGTTTCTCCTAAAAATTAATATTAAATCTCAACTAAGGTACAAAATCAGGGCAGAAATCTGAACCACATCCATAAGGATGAATTGCACAAATTAATTGATTATCTCCATAAAATTCGCCATCATAATTACTACACTCTCGGCAAGCCAGAGGAATAAAATCATCATAATCATCATCATCTTCATTTTCATCTAATTCGATTAATGTGTAGTTACAATTTGGACAATTTTCTATTTCCAAACCTTGACTTTCTGTAAGACAAGTAACAGGCTGCCAGTACTCATCAGCCTCCCCATGTCTGTTAATGAAAGTTGTCAATGAGGAGAAGAAAGGATAACTGCATCGACATACAACTATTTCGCCATCAATATTTTTGTCATGGTGAGCTTTTAAGTATTCCTCAGCAATTTTCCAATCTTGTTCTTTAGAAACTTTCCAAGGCTCACCCATAAAGTCTACTTCCCAAAGTTTTTGATTATGGAAGATTCTTAAACTATATGATGTGTAGTCATGACCAAGATTTTGAATACTACAATAATCTCTTGCTTCTTTATAGTTGAAGCTTCGTTTATCTACTATTAGCCTTTTTTCACAAGGGTAGGTTTGAATTATTAAATATTCACGTTCATAAAAAGGATTGAAGTTTGTAGCAAAATTTTCATTTAATAATAAAAAATCTGTTGGTGTATCCATAATATTCCTTTTAGTTTTCTTAGAAGAAATCAAAAATAAAGCAGACAGCTAAAATAATTATTCCCAAAATCAACAGCAGACTACTAGCGGATAATTACTAGCAACCAAAACTTAAACCTTAACTCCCAAGCCTTCCTAGTAGCTTGATGATTTTCAATTCCTCCTTTCTAAATCCAATAGTAGTGAACGATGAATGCGGCACAGTGACAAACATATCCCTCCAGCCTGTCAGCCTAAGACTGACATCACCGGAGGGATAAGTGAGGAATTGCCAATTATATCTATTGGGCGCAGCAAGAGAATCTTAATTTTAACTATTACTCTTATCTAAAACCCAAGGTTGATTTTGTTGAATCAACTGGTTAATTACTTCTGGTTTTATCGGACTGTAATAGCAAAATATGACGGCATTATGTATTGTTGCAGTTTCGCACGAATGCATATTGTCAGGAGCAACTAAAACCATCTTTTGAGGTACAAACACCTCGTAGCTAACTAGCTTCCATTCATGTTCGGGATTGTTTTTGTAACCAGCAGTCCAGACTATAGGCTCAATCTCAGCAATTGCATCATTGACTCCACAACAAACCTCCATTCCACCCGTAAGTTCATATCCTGGTGCATTGAAGCTAGGAAAAGTCAGGATGGATGTTAAGAGCGTGTCGCCTCTTAACTCATTGAACTGTTCTAATTCTTGCAAGTTCATCTGTTATCTCCAAAACTTGTTTGTTCTCCAGGAAAAATACACCAGTATCCACCACCAACTGCAAGATGACTTCTCTTGAGTGTTTTACCTATCCTTTTAGCAATCTTGTAACAATCAGCAACACTATTAGCCCAGTGAGCATCCCCTAGTTTTGCTGCCTCTATTCCAGAAATAGCTCTACTCTGCAAAGGCTTGGCTGTACCAACCAATATTTCAGAATTGTTAATCTGTCCATTGGCATCTGCCGCATAATGTTTCCCATCCCCGGACTGCCACACATAGTAAATAGTGCCACCAATAATAGCAACTCCAACAAGCACACATCCTACCCCAGCCGTGCCTGCACAAAAAGCGGCGGGTGCAAGTACCGCAGGATTCGCATTAACTGGGCGCGTATATAAAGCACTCCCCGATAGAACAAGGCTTGTTGTTATGGCAATAACTTGACGAAAATTCATCTTTGACTTGAATTTAAGCATATTCTAATGGCTTTGGCAGCTTTTTATGTACTTCTGCATCCTACCAATAATGGGCGTATATGTACCATATTTGGGTCAATATTGGGATAAAGTATTTGAGTACTCCTTTTTTGTGCCAATTCTGGGGCAGATTTGGAAAAATAGAAGCACTTAAAGTAGCAATATGGATGCAGTAGGTTTAAACCCCAGAAAGGATGAAATGCCCAAAAAGGATGAAAGGTTAGCCATTCCGGCGCTTGGCGAGTACTACAATGATTTACTCCATGTGGACGCATGGGTAAATGGTCGTACTAAGGTTGTGCAAGGCCAATCCCTGCTATGTGCCAAGCTCCAGGAACGGGATAAGTTAATCAAAGAGCGAGTTGAGTACTTAGCCAAAAAGCGGGGTATCACCTTTGATGAGATGTGGGAGCAAATTCTTAATGGCACTGCTCAAAAAATAGTCCCCGGTGAAGGTGAAGGACTAGAGTATAAACCAGGAGATGAGGGCTAGTTTATGAAAGGGGAAAACTCAACAGATCCCCAACAGTCGTCATAAACTGCATACACCAGCACGATTTAAAATCTATTTCTAAATAAATATCTCTCATGGAGGAAGAATAAATCATAATGTCGCTGTTACTAATTTGTTAAAAGCGATATCAAGTAAATCTGCCTCCATTTTTAGACCCGAAGGCTGTTAAATCCAGTCCGTAAATTTTTCGCTGAACTACTTACTTGTCAAGTTCATCAAGTTAATTAAATTCAAAATAATTACCACTTTAAAAACTTTAAAACAAAGTTAATAAATAACTCCTATGTTAATATTCATAGCTGAAACGCCAACGATTAGTCCTTCTACTTCAAATAACACATTAGAGCTAATTCAAGTCCTAACTCCATTAGCCTGGCCATTGATTTTTTTACTTGTTTTTTTTGTGTTGAAAAAACAGCTTACAGGTATCTTAGAGAAAAGCGCTAGTATCGAAATAAAAATACCGGGTTCAGAGATTAAACTTACTGGTAAACCAAGTGATTTACGCGATATCGATAAGGCTATTCAGTCTATCATACAAGAGCTTGATAAAAATATTATCAATCTCAGTAACCAAGAAAAGGATCTTCTACTGGAAATTAATAACGATATTAATAAAAATAATAAACATAAGCTTTGTGATGATTTTCAGCGCGGCTCAAACTTACATAAGACTTACCAAGGCTTGCGCCAACGTCATCTAATTAGACCGAAAGAAGGAGGCCAATTTAATTCTGGCAAAGAAATAGAAATTACTGATTTTGGCAGTGCTGTGCTTGAGCTTAGGCGAACTGTGATTTGGCCTGAAGAAGAACTACAACTTAAGTAAGACAAACCTAGAATGTAAGCCAGGGAGTAAGCGATTGCACGCACCTATTAAATTTCCTCTAAGAATATGGCGGAACAAACCCAAATATCAGAAAATCTGCTTGAGCAAATTGAACCGCCTAAAATCAGTGAGGATTTATTGCCAGTGTTAGGTGATATCCTTCAGCCACCACCGCAGCCAAAGAAATAGATGTTTAGGTGAACAAAGGCGATCCAGTGCGATCGCTTTTGACTCTAAGAAGCTGAGAATCAGATGGGGTGCGATGACCTACTTGGAGAGAGTCCAGAAAAGTTTACTTTCTGGAAACCTTTGGTAATGATAAGGGTCATAAGGAAATTTTCAGCCTATTGATAGAGAGTCATATCTATACCAAGAAAGAATAGTTACTCTGAGGAAAAATATAGAAATAAAGGACATACTGACTGGAACACCTGAGTTGAATGGTTAACTGCCTCGAAACTCAAAATATTTATGGCATAGGTGTTTAAATTTGCTTCATACTCATACTTTTTTCAACAGCTAGATAAACTTTTAAAAAGTTAATGGTTCTAGTTTCAGTTGTGTTGTAAAAACTGAAGATACTCGAATATATTATTGTTTTTAATTAAGGAAGGTCAAATTTTCAAGTGACTGTGTAAATTGAAGAATTCTTATGATGTCTGCGAAACTTGGGTATGAGTTTGCGAATAGTAGGTTAATTTCAGCACTTTACTTTTAGATTTATGGTCATTCCTAAAAAGCTCCTTGAAGAAACTGAGCAGAGGTACGCTGAGCGTACAGAGATTAGAGAAGACACCAAACACAAGCTTGCATCCGGCTCACCGATACAGGCAGATGAGCCACAACGAGTTCAAAAACGCTTAAGACGGCTAGCTAGTCATGTTGTAAACATAGAAGTTCCTTCTACAGAAGGTGTGACAACTGTCGTCAGGACAACCGACATTTCTACTTTGGAAAGAATTATCAACCAGAGTGATTTGATGAGTATTAGCTTTCTGGAAGAGGGTCTGCTGGTTGCACGCTCAGTTGGTCATATTGGTTTCCGCAGTATGACTGGTCGCAGGAGCCTTGGAACTGGGTTTATGGTGTCGCCAAGGCTGTTATTGACCAACAATCATGTTCTACCAGATGTTGGTCAAGCTACTAGATGCCAAGTGGAGTTTAACTATCAAAATAGTATTGATAATCAGTCGTTGCCTTCAGTAATTTTTGATCTCCAACCTGATGTATTTTTCCTCACGGATGAGGGTCTTGATTACAGCCTTGTAGCGGTTGCAGAGCGTGCAGTTAATGGTGACACACTTAGCTCCTTTGGTTGGCTCCCATTAATTGAGGAAGAGGGCAAAATTCTCAAGGGTGAGTATGCCAGCATTATCCAGCATCCCAACGGTGAACCAAAGCAGTTGGCGTTAAGGGAGAACCAAATAGTCGATCTGTTGGAGAAATTCTTGCACTATGAAACGGACACAGCACCAGGTTCATCTGGCTCTCCTGTCTTTAGTGACCAGTGGGAGGTAGTAGCATTGCACCATTCAGGTGTTCCCAGGCGAGATAGGCAAAGACGTATTCTTGCTAAGGATGGGACTCTCTGGAGACCTGAACAAGGAGAAGACAAGATAGACTGGATAGCTAATGAAGGTGTACGCATTAGCCGAATTGTTAGGCATATTCGGCAACAGAATCTTCCTTCGGCACAACAGCATTTGAGGGAGCAGCTATTTAATACACCACCTCGGCTGGAAAGGAATTCTGTTCAGTCTCCTTCTATGTTTACTGCTACACAGCAACCATCAATAAATCCAGATGGTAGTGCTGCCTGGACGCTCCCCTTGCAAGTAAGTGTCCGTCTAGGGCAACTCACTTTGCCTAATGGTATTAACGATTTGCAGATCAGCAGTAATCGAACACAACCATTAGATAATGGAATTTTTACAGTAAACGGAAATCGGTCAGTAAATGGTCAAACTAGGTCGCTTGAGGAAAACCCAGAGCTTCAAGCAGCCCTATCAGAATTAGAGCGGGGGCGTAGCAGAGAATACTACAACGAAGGCCAAGACAGACAAAATCGAGAGGAATATTACAGTAATTTACCTGACTCTTTAAATCGGACTAAGCTTTTCAACAATTTGAGCAACTTACTTCAGAGGACACATACTACTTGCCTAGAGTATAAGCCAAGCACGCATTTGTATCCATTTGTTGATTTGCGACCGGGAAATTTAAAGCTGCAAAGTATTTACTCTGGAAACGAGTTTGAGCCAGAAGAATTCATTCGTGAGGCGTTTCAAATTGAGGAACTCATTAGACGGTTTCAAGAGAGCATCACAACAGAGTCAGCCATAAACGAGGAACACAGAGCAGCTCAACTTGATTTGTTAGAAGCAAGTATGCCTTTTAACTGTGAACACGTAGTACCCCAGTCCTGGTTTACCAGGCGCGAACCTATGCGTGGTGATTTGCATCATCTCTTTGCTTGCGAACCAGATTGCAACAGTTTTCGTGGTAACGTCCCATTTTTTGACTTTCCAGATTTTGGAGAACGCATCCGCGATAAATGTGGTAAGCGCGAAGAAAAGAAGTTTGAGCCTTCAGCAGGCAAAGGGGCAGTAGCCCGTGCAACCTTGTACTTTTTGCTGCGTTATCCAGGAGAAATTAACCGCAGTGAGTTGGAAGAGAATCGGCTTATAACCTTATTGAACTGGCATGAAAATGAGCCACCCAATGAGTATGAAAAACACAGAAATATGGCTATCTTTGAAAAGCAAGGAAACCGTAATCCACTGATTGACTTTCCTGATTGGGCAGATAGGATTGAATGGCGATTGGGTCTTAGCTAGTGCTTAAATTACCAAGTAGCTAACAGTTAAAGATGAAATATTCAAAGGAATACTACAGTGTTAAATAAAATTGCAGTAGCTGTTATACATGGCATTGGTAAAGCCAGTCCTGAATTTAAAAACAAAGATAATCCTGAGAAGTTTGCTGGAGGCATAGCACGAAAGCTGAAGTCTCAGGTTTCAAAATTGTTAGGAGAAGATGAACAACAAATAGATTCAAAGTTGGAAATTGAAGCAATATACTGGGCCCCCATTCTTCAGGATCTTGAGGATGAGCTATCAAGAAGACTAGAGCTTCAAAAACTCAGCAATCCTTGGGGTCTACGTGATTTTATTATTCATTCTCTCGCAGACAGCATTGGCTACCAAATTACTCCTAAACATAGAGATATATACGACAATGTGCATCGAGTGATTGCTGAGACTTTAAAAGAATTAGCCCAAAAAGCTGGTAGCAAAGCTCCACTATGCATTATTGGGCATAGTCTTGGTTCAGTTATAACAAGTAACTATATTTGGGATCTGCAAAACGAGATTATGCAGATACAAGTTGGCAACACTCCTTTAGAACAAGGGGAAACATTAGCACTGTATTACACACTCGGTAGTCAAATTGCTTTGTGGAGACTACGTTACACAGATTTTGGTACACCAATCACAATTCCTTCTCCTAAACTTTCAAACCATTATCCAAACTTAGAAGGTGAATGGATTAACTTTTATGACAGAGACGATGTTCTTGGATTTCCTATCAAGGCAATAAATGAAGAGTACAAAGCAGCTGTTAAAGAAGATGTAGAAGTTAATTCTGGCAACATCCTTACGAACTGGACACCTTTCTCACACAATGGGTATTGGACTGATGACGAAGTTACTAAGCCTATTGCTATGGCTCTAGCTAGGATGTGGAAAAGTATAAACGGCAGAATCGTTGGATTTTAACAGCACCAAGCTTTGGCAAGTTCGCTCTCCCAATGTCGTAATACACTGAAGAGTGAAGGTTCAAGTCCTTCCGTTCTCGCCTATCCCCCGGTAACAAGGAAAATGCCGCTAAATGGTTGGCAACCGGTCTAGAAAACCGGGGTGGGGTAACACCCAGGAGTACCCTACGGGAAGCAAGCTACGATTCTTCCATCTTCCGCTTTCCACTCGCTGACTCATTGAGGCATCCTGCTGATAACGCGGCAACTTCAAGGGGCAGTACCACGCTTGAGTGGACTCTCCCTGCGTGGGCGTAGACTGCCACAGGCATCACTCAGGCTTTCAACTAACAATTTTTATTAGAGGAAAAAGGCGATCCAGTATTGCACTGCGATCGCCTTTTGTCGGGCCTTCTGACCAGGAAGCTTGACAACTACCTTACAGCCCTTGCAACCTTAATTTGTGACAAATATACTGTTCCCAGTTGTATTACCTTTATTCCAAAGCTACAATCTGCCTGTATTAGAGACATTTTTAATTACAACTGTAATTTATCACTCGTGAGCAAAACCCGTATTATTGCGCTATTTAATCAATCAGGGGGAGTGGGAAAGACAAGTTTAACTATGAACTTGGGCTACCATCTCGCACAAAAAAAGAAAAATCGCGTTCTCCTCATAGACACAGACCCCCAAGCGTCACTGACGACATTTATGGGGCTAGAACCGGACATTAACGCCAAATCTGTTTATGAAGCAGTAGTGGGTGAAGAACCATTACCAATTCACACCGAACCTATTCACGGCATGGGTTTAGTGCCAGCGAACATCAACTTAAGTGCTGCTGAACTCGAACTAGTCGCCGCCTTGATGCGGGAAATGCGCCTAAAAAATGCACTTGCCCCTATTTTGGACAAGTATGATTTTATTTTGATAGATTGTCCGCCATCTTTAGGCATTCTCAGCGTTATTAGCTTAGTAGCAGCAACCCATATCTTAGTGCCCATTCAGTGCCAGTTCAAATCCTTTCAAGGAACTGACTTACTATTAAGAACTGTAGCTACACTCCGCAAAGGTGCTAATAAAGCACTTACAATTGCTGGCTTTATTCCCACAATGTATGATGCACGTACCGCCCAAGAAAGCAGAACCATGAAAGCTATTACAGAACAACTTTCACCCTTGGCGACAGTCTTTGAACCTATTCCTAAATCTATTGCCTTTGCTGATGCTTCTGAGGCACGCTTACCTTTAGCACTATATAATCCCAAACATCCTGCCGTCGCTGTACTAAAAAAAATCACCCTTAGTTTAGAAAAACTACAGTGAGCAAAAAAGACCAACCCTATAGCAGTCAATTAAAAGGTGTAGCCGCCCTACTGGGTGAAAGCTTTAACCAGACTGAAAGTACTGCTAATTCAGCAAATACGGTTGCCATCAACTTAATTAAGCTGCCGCCATCTCAGCCCCGGCGTTACTTTGACCCTCAAAAGCTCGAAGAACTATCACGCTCAATCAAAGAACTGGGTATTCTCGAACCTTTGTTAGTGCGTCCGCTCCCTGGTGGCGATTATGAATTAGTCGCAGGGGAACGACGCTACAGAGCCGCATCAATGGCAGCATTAACCGAGGTTCCCATAATTTCTAGGGAAATGGACGATGCGACTACATACCAAGTGCGCCTCGTTGAAAACCTGCAACGCGAAGACCTTAACCCCCTAGAAGAAACCGAAGGTATCCTCGAATTGTTAGTGTTGCGGCTAGAGATGGTACTCCATGAAGTAATTAGTCATCTCAACCGCATGAGAAACGTTTGCGATCGCTATGATGAAAATTCCGAAGTGAGACATAACGTTATGTCTCAACCCCAAACCAAGATAATTGAAGAGTTATTTGCATCTTTGGGGCGAATGAGTTGGCAGTCATTTGTCAAAAATCGCCTGCCATTGCTCAATCTACCCCAAAATGTGCTGGAAGTGCTGCGTTCTGGACAAATCGAGTATACCAAGGCAAAGGCGATCGCACGAGTTCAAGATGACAAGACACGCAAAGAACTCTTAGAAGATGCGATCGCTTATAATCTGTCACTGAGCGAAATCAAGCGTAAGATTCAAGAAATTGAGCAGCAGTTGAAATCAGAGTCACCTTCTCAAACAGAACCAGTATCTATCAAACAGCGTGTTGATGATACCTTCCAACGCTTCAAGAAAGCTAAAGTGTGGGATGACCCGAAGAAAAAAGCAAAGATAGAGAAGGTACTAGCACAGTTAGAAGCATTAATCAAAACTGAATAGAAAATTGCAATGCTACTTTAGAGCTGCCTGATGGCAATTGCAACCAGCGGTCTTTGCATACGCTTTCAACCCATCCTCAAACCCATTGAGTATCAAATGGGTATTAAGCCGAGATACAAGTAATTTTATGCAAGATGGTCTGAAAAACCTTGCTGTATATAAGTTTGAGCGTTTTTCAGGCGAAGGTATGATTTTGCTTTTAAACATTATCTTGCACGTCTTCATCGAAAGACCTTGTATTATTCTAAGCCCGAAGAAATGCTGAGGTACTCAATCAAATTATTACTCCACTATTTGAGGTATCAAACTGTACCTGCATAAATCAATTCATCCCTTTATTCAGCAACGCCAAAAAAAATAATATTACCCAACAAAATATAAAAACAACAGGCATTATAACCCACGGCATCAATAAGCAGTATTTCCCCCATTTTGTTGCCTTTGCACCCCAAATAGGTGGTATTTCGTCTTCTGGTATTTTTTTCTTTCTCCATAATTTATCTAAGTGGCGTCTTGCTTGTTCGGATGCAAAAAGTGAAAGTAAAATTGAAAAATCGATTAAAAAACCTGCAATACAAGTACCAACAATAATTCCTGTGTGATTATCAAAAATAATTCCTGTGCGATTATTCTGTGTCCACACAAAGGTTACAATACCGAACAAAAAAGCATTGAAAGTAGACATCCACCCCAAACGATGACTTGTTAAATCATTCTCGTTGCGTATCATTTCACGAAGAATTTTGGCATATTCAGAGGGGGTAATTAAGTGATTGCGCTCATCCACATGGCCGTAGTGTATCATTTCACGAAGAATTTTGGCATATTCAGAGGGTGTTAAATTCCCATCAGACATAAAAAAATTTAACCCTTATTGATAATGTGTGTTCTAATTACCTGTTATATAGTCATTGGCATACTACAAACCTCTGTTTTAGGTAAATTTGTACTATTTTGCCCCTAGTGTCAGGTACGCTATATCTACGCCAAATAGCCATTTTTTATTAAAAAATGAAATAAACATCGAGCTAAGTACAGCATTTCACAAATTCGTAGCGAAAAAAAATGCTACTCTTCAAACCTCTGCGTTCTCTACGCCTGGAGTGGTTTGCTACTCTATATTCGTCATGAACTTACGCAAAGCTCTACTAAGTGTCTTCCGAGTCATCTTTAAATAATGCATAGAAAGAAGATTTCAGCTTTTTTCACTTAAATTTTAAAGTACGACCTGATCCTGATAATCTTCTTTCATTACACCCATATTTAAACGATTGATCAATTGTTAAATCTTTCCTTTTGCATATTGGATTTATTCCACCACAAATACTTGCAGATTGTTCATCTGTAAGCTCAGCCAATTCAATGGATTCAAAACCAATAATGTTCATAATTCTACTCCATTTTGAACATATTTGAAATCCAGCAGTTTGCGAGTAATCGACGTACAAAGTGCAAGACTCAAAATCAAATATATAGAGTTTCTGTTTCCTATCTCAAAAGCCGTAGCTTTGTACTTTCTGCAAAATAAAACTGCTGTATCATTCAGATATACACATCATTATGATAAATTCTAAAACTTAACCCTCTCACCAAAGTTATAGAAAAGTAAGCCAAAAGTTATACAGTATTTAAAAGACCCTGGCAATCCAGAACTTAAGACATTATTTGAAGAGGTTGAAGATTGCTTGCAGCAGTATGATGCAAAGTCAGAGAAGGTAAAGCAACTCAGTCAGGAGGTACAAGATATGGCATTTTCAGTTGATTTAGAGTGCGCTGAGTGGAAATACGAAATTTATACAGATGACTAAGGCAGTAATTACCCCAGAGTCAACTCATTAACTTGTCTGCCAAAACTTTACAATACAACCAGTGATTTCACCAGACTGTATGCCGGATTGTATGGGCGACAATAGAGGTAAACGTAACCATACACTTGCTTGATATGGCAGACAACCAACCAGATACCCTACAAAATGACACGGAAAATTTCAAAATTTCCATATTAGAATTACAAGAAAAATATGGGATTGGGCGCGATCCTTTGTACGCTCGAATGCGCTATCTACAAATAAAGACTTGGAAGGTATCGGGTAAAGCTTACTTGTATGCCGACCAGGTGGCGCACATGGATGGCTTGCATGAACACATCCAGCAGACAAGCAGAATGGAAGGCTACCCAGTGCCGCCGCCATCCGGGCCACAAGATGAGCAGCCAGAAACCACAACTACAACTACTCTGGCAGTAGCAGAAACTCAACAGATAGCCGCTACACCAAATTACACACCCAAACAAAAGCGATCGCAGTCCTCACCGCAAGATGATGTAGCAGCCATAGTTAACAGCGCCCAAAACAAAGCGGCTGGGACTCTAATAGCTGAGAATGTATTAGCTCAACATTTCATTCAGAACCCAGACCTGCTACCAGATGAACTAAAAGCCAAAATCAAAGAATCTGCACAAATGCCAGGTGTTGACCCTTTCGCATACGCGGACTCATTGATCAACATCGCAATGGGTTCTATCACCGCGGCCTAAAATTTCTCGGTATGGTGACAACTGGGGCGATTGTTGCTGTTAATGGGCTAAATCCCTTATCACTTGTAGCTTTAGTTATAAGTGGAGTGTTAGCGATCGCTCCTAAAATTTCCTCTAAGAATTGGAAGTTAGGAGTTAGGAGTCAGAATTCAGAACTCAGAATTCAGAATTCAGAACTCAAAACTGAGGACATAACACCTGAATTCAAAATTTACCGACAAGCAGAGTTAAACAGAACCACAGCCTCACTTCTAGCAAATGGGGCTATTCTCATAGCCGGGGAGGACGGGAGTGGTAAGTCTGTACTAGCTAACGCGGTGGTGGAGAAGCTGCAAACTGACGGCTTCATGGTGGCGTTTATCGAGCCTGCCACCCCTAAACAAATGTTGCTAGAAATAGCACATCAATTTGATATTCCTACTGAGGATTTAGAAGGTAAGTCACTGACAGCTGACAAACTCAAAAGGGCGATCGCCGATTTCTTAGAGTCAAACACAGCATTCCTAGTACTGGACGATGCCCACGCCTGCGATGCCAAATTCCGAATGTGGCTGAAACAACTGCGGCGTAGTAATGTACCAATGCTGTTACTGGCAACCGATCCACCGCGTATTGACATCTTTATAAATATCCCCCGAATCGAACTCAAACCCCTGCCAGAGTCCACAATCAGAGAAATTATGATTGCTGCTGCGCTTGAGAGAGGAATTAGCTTAAAGCCTGCGGAAATGGCTAAGATTCAAAGCCGCGCCGGGGGAAATCCAACATTGGCTATACGTTCAGTTGAGGAGGAGTATCTAGGTTTGGAAGTTGAGGAGGGCGACCACCGCCGTTACTTCGACATTACACCATTAATACTCCTGGCGGGTATCGCCTTTGTGATTATGAGGTTCATTGGTTTAGGAACTTCAGATCAAGCACTATATATATTTGGAGGTATCGCTGCGGCCATCTTCTTGGGCTTATCACGCCTGCTGTATAATCTGCCACGCGAAAGCCAGAGGATACGGTAATGCTGGGAATATCTCACCTACTGATTAGTGGCACTGCTACCAGCCTATTGCTCGGAACTGCTAGCCCGACGATTATTGCGGTGGGTGCGATCGCTGGACTTCTCCCCGATATCGACGTTTCCACCTCCCCGGCTGGTCGTGTGCTGCCTTGGGTAAGTGCATTTTTTGAGTCAAGGATGCCTCACAGAAGTTGTACACACAGTTTGGTTGCCAGTGCTGCGATCGCTGCGGTTGGGTATGGCTTTGCATTATTTAATCCCAGTTTTATTAATTTGGTTCATGCCCTAACCATTGGCTACACCTTCGGCTGGTTCGCTGACGTATTCACGCGGGGCGGTGTAGAAATGTTTTGGCCCAGCCCCGTGAGGTGCGTCTGCCCAGGTAACCGGAATTTACGGCTGAGGACTGGGAGCAATGCAGAATACTTTGTGTTGATTATTTTGATAGCGATCGCTCTTGCAACTTTCAACATTAATAATAGTGGCGGAGTTTTGACCCAATTCAACAGGCTGATTGCTTCTCCCTCTGGTGTCCAACACATTTACAACGAATCTGGGTCAACTCACCTGATTAAGGCCAATATTAAAGGAGTGCGGACAAGCGACAGGTCAAGAGTTGCTGGTCAATTCCTCATAATCCAAGCTCAAGGAACCGGCTTTTTAGTACAGGCAGACGACGGCAGGATTTACAAAGCTTCCACCGAGCCTGATAGCCAAATCTTCTTAGAGGAAATCACCGCAGATGTGGGCAAACCAGCTATTACCAACATTGAGGCAATTTCTATTGAGGATGAACCAATTGGGGAAGCGATCGCTCAATTTAACCGCGCCGGGGCAATGGTGTTTATTAGCGGTCAGTTGTCAGTTGAAGATTTGGAAACATCAGTTCTACCACGCGACCCCTATCAATTCCCTGTGATTAAGGCAACTGACAGCACAGTTATCCTGGAAGCTGCACCGCTCTCAATTGTACAAAAAACCTTGGGTGACGAATTCGCTACAGGACAACTGCAAGTGAGGGTGATTAACAGCAGCAGTCAATAGCCCTTACTCCCCATTCCCCATTCCCAACTCCTAACTCTTAACTTCTAACTCCCTACCTAATCCCCAATACCCCATGCCCTATGCCCAAACCACTGCCAACCCAAACGCTTAAACCGAATCAATCTAAAAAACCTGCTACAGAGCCAGTTAATGGTGGCATCTTGTTAGGAGATAAAGTCTACTGGAATCCTGCCGCGCTGTCTAATGGTCACATTGCAATTATTGGTGCTTCTGGGAGTGGTAAGACTCAGACACTCAAAGCGATCGCCTATGAACTCCCGCGCTTAATATCGAGTGTACGCTGCATAATCGTAGATTTTCATGGGGATTTAGAGCTTCCCGGCGAGGTGTGCTACCCGCTAAATATGGAATCGCCACACGGGATTAACCCCTTAGTTGTTGACCTCGACACCAAAGGCGGGGGGCCAAGTTTACAAGCGATCGCAGTCGCGGCGATACTCAAGAAAGCCCTCACAATGGGTGTTAATCAAGAAGGACTGGTTATTGACCTTTTAACAACTTGCTATAAACAGAGGGGGATTATTCAGGATGATCCGAAAACCTGGACGCGACAGCCTCCCACATTTGCAGATGTGCGGCGGGAGATAGAAAGCAGGATTGAAAGTGGCTGTAAAGAATCACAGAAACTCGCCCTCAAGCTGGCTGCTATGTTTGAGTACGGCATTTTTACAAAACCGCAGCCGCCGCTAGATGCTGGTCAGATTATCAGGTTTGATTTGTCTGCATTGGGAAAAGTGCCGGGTTTAGGTGCGATCGCAGCCGAGGCATTGATAAAACAATTAATGGATAGTCATAGAATTGCTGGTGAAATTGAAGATAAAGTGCCAAAAACATTTGTCTTGATTGACGAATGTAAAGAAGTTAAAAATTCTAAAACTTTAAATATTATATTAGCTGATGGTAGAAAATTTGGATTATGTTGTATTGTAGCATCACAACGAGATGCTGAAATAAGCAAAGAAGTTATTGCTAATACAGCCACAAAAATCATTTTACCCGTTGACCAATCAGAAGTTAAATCAGTTGCTTCAAGATTTCGATTCTCTGACCATTTAATAGCTAATCTGGATTCGCTTCAAGCATTAGTAAGAATGGGTAAAGATGGGCATAAAGTTAATATTATGCCCTACTACAAGAGAGTAGAATAATATGTTTCGGTGTTGTCGTTAGAACTCCGAAAATTTGTAAAGCTCCCCAAAAGTCTAAAAATTTACCGGGCTATAGTTAGTTCGTCTGTTGATTGTATCTATCCCACCAACGTATTGTTTCCAAATTATCTTTTATAGCTGCCCAAGAAGTTGCTGATAAAGCTTTAAGTGTTTGCTCTACAAAGTTTAAGTTTGACATTGCTAAATCTTTTTTTATTTTATTTTGGTCTTGGATATATTCTTCGATATATCCTACATGAGTATTTAATTCATCCTTTTCTCGTTTCTGTAAATTAACAATATTCTTTGAATTTATTTGTTGCTTAATATTGTTTAAAGCTTCCAATACCTGCTTTAAATCGGGTTTTTTACCCAATAATGTTAATTCATTTTGAGAAAATGTTTTTATTTCTCCAGAGCCAGCTAACTTTACTTTCATTCTTGGATTATCTAAAATCCCTGAAAACAGCCTATCGTATTCATAATCAATTACTTCCCCTGGTTGTCCACTAGGAGTTTTGACCTTATCACCCTTTTCAATGTTCATAAGCGGTAATTGCCCCTAAATCTAGTAGATAACTATAGCTACACCGCTATTTAGACCGATTACCGATATGAACTTACAAAAATAGACAGTTAGGTGGAAGTAACGGCTATTTTACTGGTTAATCGCTCATTTACCTGCCGCCTGACCTCCTGATAAAGCAGCCACTCATTCTCTAGCCAGGAATCAAAGCCAGATTATAAGCAGTACACTTAATCCCCTCAGCAAACTCAAAATAAATCAGTAATCGGCATATAGATTAAGGTTTTCCAGTAGTTGTGGGAACTATAGAAATAAATTTTCAAATCAAGCCTTTCTATGAGCGTATTTAGTAGAAATAATCTGATTACTTATTTTTGTGTAGGGATAATTGGGTTAATTATTTTAGGCAGAAATTACCCACAAAATCAGGCAGCGATCGCATCTAAAACAGAATCTAAAATAGAAACTAGTTCTAATACAGATACAGATGATGAAGTAGAGGTAGATGATTCTGATTCTGCGATCGCTATTCTCCAAGAAAACCGTCCTCTAAGAATGACTCTATCCGTTGATAGTCCATCGTTTTTAAAGGTAAAAGTCGGTCAGGAAATTAAGCAAGGTGATGTAATATCAGACAACTCTATAGAACGCGATCGCTTGGACAAACAGAAGAAATCCGTCACGCTCCAAATTGACAATCTCAAAAGTAAAACCATCCCCGAACCCTTCAAACCAAAGGAATCATTAGGATTAAAGCAACTTCCTCCGGCGATTTTCTCAGAGGAAACAGCGGCTATTTCTCAATCTAAACTGCGATTGAATCAAGCGATCGCACTATTAGAAGCGCGTACCCCACTACTGCAAAGTGACAACCCAGAGCGACGGGCTGAGGCTGAAAAGGCTGAAGCTGGCTTACAGATTGCCTCACAGAAAGTTGAGGAGCAAGAACGACTGATAGGGGCTATGGGGGATATGAAGTTACAATCTGAAATTCTCCAGCATGAGGAGGCCAAACTTAAACAACTGCGCTCCGAGATGGATCAGGCTAACTCTGCTTTAGACCAAGCAAAGGCCAAACTCAATGCTTCTGCTATCCTTCAACAACAGGAATTGCAACAGCTTCAAACAAATATGCGGTTGGCACAATCTGATTTAGAGGTCGCAGAGTCGCGGTTAACCGCAGCCCAGAACCGCCGCCAACTTACAGAATATGACGCAAACTTGAACGAGGCACGTAGACAGCAGCAGGAAAACCAGACTCAGCAAGAGTATTCAAGGCAGCAGCAGCAATATGCTCAGTCTGTAAGAGATAGAGACTATCAGCTAGCACAGCTGGCAATTTCACTCACCAATATTGAGGATAAATTAGCACAAATCCCGATGATACGTAGCCCTCGCAATGGTTACATTAAGCGGATTAAGCCTTGGGTCGGGAAAGATGGAAAATATACAACGGTTGTTACTATTACTGCTCTTGCTAATTCCTCTAAGAATGGAGGGAGCGATCGCCCAGTCTCCAGTTCCAATCCCAGTAGCAAAGCCAAACCCTAGTACTAAAACTCCGACACCACCACCCCAGCCTACGACAGGCGATAGTACAGAGCAAGCACCGGAAGAACAGACACCGGACGAGACAGACCAGGGACAAGAAGAACAACCCCAGGAGAATTTATCACCAGAAGAGGCACAGCAAGCCGATCAAGAATCTGATTCTAAACTCCCGAAGCCCGAACAGAACCCCTTTAACAAGCCCAGCATCGATGTGATTTTGCAACGCGAAATGAATGATGATATGTGGCGACTCCTGCGCGGGGGGTTACCGTGTCTGGAAACGTCGGCGGTGTGTCTTCAACAATTGCAAGATAAAGCGATCGCTCAAAGCCCACTCTTAAAGGAAATTGATACTCGCATTGCTGAGGCGAATGAACGAATCAATGAGGCGAAAGTAAGGAATAAAAAATCTATTCAACTTGCAATACTCACCCCGGCGCTGCAATATCTTTTAGGCCCTACTCCTGCGGCAGGACAGCCACAGGCAGCAGGTACAGGGCTAATTGACAATTTGGCAGGGATATTCAGTGGTAAAACTAACTTAATTAATGGGTTACTTAATGTAATAGGAATACCCTTTTTTCAAGGCACACAGGGCGGAAATGCTGACGCGCAGCGCAATGCGATCGCAATATCTGATATCCAAGTAAAAGTAGCAGAGTTGCAACGAAGTAGGGCACAATTGGCGGATACAATTCGTGATAAAGTAGCCCAATCGTTAATTGCCTTTGATGAGGCAAGAACCGATTTTCAGACTGCTCAAGTTGTAGCAAGTCGAGCAGTTGACCAGTTTAAAGTATTCGAGTTACGCTACGTCAGAGGTAACTCCGATACTGAAAGTTATCTAACCAGGCAAAATCAGCTTGATAATACAAAAGCCCAAACTTATGGAGCTTGGGCGAAGATGAGGCGCAGTTTATTTACAATTAAATTGTTAGTTCTCAGCATCAAAGATGCTGAAATTTAAGTTTTACATAAACCAATTGAGGGAATATAAACAGCTTGAAAATTAGAATAATCAGGATGTCGGTCAAGTTTTATCCATTGTCCATTTGATTTATAAAAAATGTTGACGCTTGCTGGATCGCCCTCATAGGTAGCGTCAAAATTAAAATTCTCAAATTGCACCCAGCCATCAGAATCAGAAGTAGCGTACCTATCAGATGATCCTCCAAATTTCCCATCTGGATAAGCAATAAATTCTGTATTAGGTGGCAGGTTAATAACTACAAGACTTCCGCTATACTTGCACATTTTGCCTGATACTGGCGTAGGCTTGGGCGCTTCGCAATTGGGCGGAGTGCCTGTAGTTCCTTCTGGGCAAGTCTCTGGAGGAGGAGGCGGCGGTGGTGGGGGTGGAGGCGGCGGTGGCGGCGCTTCGCAATTGGGTGGAGTGCCTGTAGTTCCTTGCGGACAAGTTGGCGGTGGAGGTGGCGGCGGGTCGCAATTTACCCCAATAGTACAAGAATTACCAGGCCCAGGATTGGGATTTGGATTGTTTGGCGGTGGACTCCAGGAAGTTCCACTACCACTAACAGTTGCTATTTGAGTGCTAGATGAAAACTGAATTGGGTTTTGCTGACGCCACGTAACAGCACTAACAGCACTTGTAAAAACTGGAGCCGGATACGCTACATACAATTTACCTTTTCTGCAAGCAATTCCCCCACCTAATTGTAAGTTTGAAAGCACAAAAGCTTCATTATCAATAATAATTGCACCTGGGCGCGGGTCGCCCAGTTTAAACGATAAGAACCCACAAATATTTGCTCTGATATTTCTTGTTGGCGCTGAGGATAATAATCTGATAGTTTGGGCGCTACTTGGTGTTAATCCAGAGATATAAGTGGTTCCCTTATTGTCTTTCCAAATTTCTTTCTCAGCCTTGATTGTCCCGTCACACCTTGCAGTTTCTTTTATTGGAATATTTACATTTTCAAAGCCGTAGATATTAGCTGATTTCTCATCTTTAATTTCAATGCGATCGCTCGCCTTAATCGTTCCTGATGAAGCTATTCTTAATATTCCGCAACTATTAGAAATCCCACTTCTAATTAATGGCATTCCTCCCAAATTGACAGAATATGATTTATTAGCTTCTAGCCCTTGAATATGAAAATATCCATCAGTGCCTAAGTATCCCTTCATTTGAGCTAGGGCGGCTGTTGGAAATAGAGCAATTAGAGTAAGAATAAATAATATTTTTTTCATAATAACTTCAATAATAAAAGCGATCGCTTTTTTTCCTCTAAGAATCTGAGCGATCGCTAATGACTAAAATCAATTACCAAGATGCTGGAACATAGCCATAGGGAGTGCCGTTAACTGTACGGCAATATGGGGCGTTTGTGGCATCAGGTAAAGTTGCTAAAGTATAGTTTGTTGTTCCCACACTAAAAGAGTCGGGCAGAGGGCCCGATGTAGATGTAGGCTTCAAAGTCCCAAATCCGCAAGCGTTGATGGTTACGCTACGGGTTGAGGCAGTTGGCAAACTTATTGCTGTGGCTGCTCCTGGATTTAAACCTACAATCACAACTTGGCCTGAAGGAGTTTTAAAATTATCAGGCCTTGGTTCGCTAAATGCTCCATTTACACAGCTGGGTAAAGTTTGGACGGGAAGATTTGCAGCATCAATACCACTTCCATCTACCTCTAAACCTGTAAAATCACCGCTAGAAGGTACGGAAATTCTGACCTCACCACAAGCCCCGGCTATTCTTGCAGTGGATTTAGGCACAGATCCTAAGTTCACTGATACTCGGCTTCCAGGAGTAGCAGAAAAAACTACTACTGTATTGCCATTATCCATAGCCTTATATACAGTGGCGCTGTTATAGGGGATAGCCGCAGCTGGAAAAACTGAAGAAGCGATCGCATTAAATATAGTAGTGGCAATTAATCCCAACTTAGCTATTTGAAGCTTTTTCATAAATCACCAATATTCAAGTTCAATTTGGTATTTCATTGAAACCATATTCATCTATATTTTTCTGCTTACTAAAGAGTGAACCTACTGAAAATTAAACTTAATTTTTAACAATTTTCAGGTAATTGATTTGAGAAAATGTGCTGGTAATCATGTAAAAATAATATGAAAAATATCCACATAACTCAGTATTTTTTTGTCTTGAATACAAGTATTTTTATAAGTTAATATTGACCAGACAAGTATTAATATATCGTGTTTATAGATTGAATTAAATACTTCTTATCTGGCAGACAATTGCATAGGATTAAGAGTGTCCGGCAGACAAATAAATAATAGACAAAACAACGCCAGAAACCGTAGCCGTGACAAGTTCCTACTCCAGTAAGGGCAATCTAATAGGAGAATCACAACCGAAATAATCATCAATGCCCAAAAAGCTCTTGAATAGCCCAGTTTTCTTACTTGCCTGTGTCACTGCTGTTGTTGCTGTAGCAGGTACATCCCCCATAACTAAATCGCTTGTAGAAGCGGCGGCAGACTCCACCTCACCTCATGCAATGCCACTGTCTGAAGATTGGACAGTTGCGAGTGTTGCCGATGGGGACACAATTACAGTTAAACGTGACGGGGAAACTAAAAAAATTCGGTTCTGTGGGATTGATGCAGTCGAGAAGCAACAAAAGTTGGGGCCACAAGCCAAGACTTACTTGCAATCTCTTATTGACAAAGGAGATGGCACTGTTATGGTTATTCCCATCGAACAAGATAAGTATGGGAGAACGGTTGCTGAGGTGTTTGTAAAGCCGCGGCCAGGAACGCCGGGATATCGAAGCGAAGAAGAGATATTTTTAAACGGTGACATGGTTAGGGCTGGATTTGCCCGACACTATACCCGCTACAGTAACAACTGTCCAAACAAGGTAGTAATAGAACAGTCTGAGCAGATGGCGATCGCATCTAAGGCTGGGGTGTGGAATGACCCCAATGCAGTGCCACCTTGGGAATTTAGAAAACAAAAGCGTTAAAGTAAATTTTGTTAAACTGCCTCTAGCTCACAACTTTTGAGCAGGCTAAAACATAGCGATCGCATCTAAAGCAGGTGTGTGGAGTAACCCAAATTTAGAAAAGCCTTAGGATTATCGGCGACGACAGAGGGAAAAGTGAAACTTGTTAACAAGTTTATATTAAAAACTACTTTGTGATGTTCACAGTGAGTGGTAAGCATTCTCACTTTTGAAAAATGAGAAAGTGGTGAAAAGCCTGTATGTAAGACTTATAGAAAAATTGGTATAAGGGCCACTGTGCCAAAAAAGGAAAATTGTACGCTAAGAAAATTTCAAAGCCACGACCGGGCAGAATTGTTACACGGTCTTGGCTGTGGAAATGCCCTTTACAAATGGTTTTCAGTCTAAAAGTAAGAAACGTATTCATCAACTGCCATTATTCACTGTTTGTATCTAAAACAACTATTCTTTGTAAAAAATATACTTTGCCATAGTCAAAAGGTGGAGTGTAAGTTATGTCTTTGGACTTATGAATTTCTAATAAATCATATTTATAGTCGAGTAATTATGTGAGAGTCACCTAAAGTAGCTCGTAACTTCCTTTTGGAACAGCTATCAAAGGTACTTTTAAGCCTAGTTTTATTACTTTCAATATGGGGCGGAAGTAGCGAGCCTGTCACCAGCCGCCATACGTCGCCTGAATCCTTTACTGTCGGTGGAACCATAATATTGCCGTTTTTACGTGCTTATGCTTCCAATTGACATTGGCAATATTATCCTTCCGATGTCTATAATCCTTGCATGGTATACATTTGACGATAAAAGTATTCATAATCCACCCCCACTAAAAATGTAGGATTGAAGTAACCCTTAAGGCTGAAACCCTTACAATATAAGGGTTTGAGGATATTACACCCAACTAAAAATCAAATCTTAAGATTACCTTTTTTTGGCAAGCTTATGGTGACAATTTTGATTTCCGGCAATTTTATGGTTCCAATGCCTCAAAAAAGAATGCGAACGCTCGAACCGAACAATAAGTATTACAGCCTTTAAAGCGGCAAAATTATGGTTCTAGTCGCGGCAATCTTATCGTCCCATCGGCACAAGACTTTCAGTCGTTGCGTGGCGGCTGGTAGCAGCTTTGCTACTTTCGGCCCAACTAGGAACAGTTTCATAGCTGGTGTGGTTGGTTCATGTCCTAACTGCCGAAACGCGAGTTAAGTAGGTAGTGATGAAGAAATTTGTAACGGTTCTAGTTTCACTAATAGCATTTGAAATATTTTTCTTTTCATCTGAACAGGCAGCAAGTGCACAAGACTGTGGTAGTAAGGATGGATATAATTTGCCTTGCTGGAGAGAATATTTAGATAGTGGAGAGGGCAATGAAACGCTCCCTTCATACCCGTATGCTAAAAGACCTAACGGCTGTAGTATCCCAGGCGGGAGACCAGGTGAATACGACAACTTCGGTAGCCTCGGCTACGATTTCAGTTTCACGGAGGTTTGTAACAATCATGATCGTTGCTACTACACAATTGGAACAACGGAAGCTCAATGCAATACAGCATTCACTGAAGGACTCTTTCGAGTCTGTCACGATAAAGCCTTTCAACCATTAAAACCGCAAGACATTTTGAGCGGAGGTATTTCGAGAGCCACAGCAATCGAAAATTGTTTGAGACGAGCAGAATGGATGTCCCAAGTGGTTGTTACAGGAGGACTTCCTTTCCCAGGAAATTATCACCAGAAGGCACAGGACAATCAGGCAGACTATCTTAGAAGAGTTAATGACTATATAGCCAGTTTTAAAAGTTGTCTAACAGCTGATTTGACTAAAGCATTGGTTCCATGCAATCAAAACCCGCTGCCAATCTACTCAGCAACTTATAACCCGCTTCCTTACAGACCAGGTTCATCAGGATGGACAGGAAGAATAGGAAAAGTTGCATTCAACAATGGAACGCAAAATCCTGTTAAAGTAACTCTTTATCATCCTGATGCGCCTAGAGAACCATTCAAGTCATGGACAGTTTTACCAGGACAAAATTTATTTCTCGGAGATAATAACTACGGAATGGATTGGGGAATCCAGGTCAATAATTCACCAGTTTATATATTGGGCAGAGTATCTGCGTGGAATAATTTTAATGATCAACAAATCTTCCAAAGCGGCTATCCTTTCTGGCTTCACAATTAGCTTGTGTCATCTTTCAGTAATGATGAACGCAGTGGGAACATTTACATTCTGGCTGGAGAAGAAACGGGTATGTGGTCTGCTTATTTCCGCCGTGCTGTACTAGTTATGCTTCCAAAGGTTCAAACCAATTATGATACCTCAAGATTTCGTCCCCTTCGTTTGGCCCTTATTTGCGCTCGTATGCGTGATCCTTTTTCGGGAAGCTCTGACGCGACTCATCGACCGGATTCAGGGATTTGAACTCGACTGGCCGGGAAAGATGTTTAGGCTGACCGCTACAGAAGCTAATCAAGTTGCACAGGCACTTTTAAACGAGGCGGACGAGATGATTCGCCATCTCGGTCCGGCGGAAAAGAAGCTATTTCGGAAAATCGTCGAGGCTTCTGAAGCAAGACACACCATTACGGTTGACCAGCTTTTTGAGGGGGGTTTCTCACGGGTAAATGCATCTGGAGGGGACTCGGAACAATTGATAAGCCTTCGTAAACTTCGGGATGCACAATTAATAAGACCGAAAAACGGCAACCAGTTTACTGGTAAAAAGGAATTAGAAATCAAAAAATTTGGGCAGGTTCTCCTCAATATTCGCCGGAAAGAACTTCTCTCATGAGAGGGGTCATCGTTCCGAAACGGTGTTCTTCAGCGATTTTTTTGCCCCTTGTAAGGCACATTCAGCAAATCAATCGCCCGTTTCTTCGCCGCTTCTCCCCGCCTGTCATACTTACTTGTAGTACTTGGCGACGCATGACCTGCAAGTTTTGCTATGGTGACGATATCTGCCCCCGCATCCAATAGATTACCGATAAAAGTTCTTCTAAAATCATGAGATGTAAACGCATCCACATCAGCTTTTTCCCCGCGTCGTTGCAATGCCCGTAACACCCCCTGCTCACTCATCCGCCTTGGTATGATTTTCTGTGCCCTTATCATATCGATTTTGTTGTGAAATGGTAGTCTTCTTTGAGCGATCGCACCCTTTCCCCAAAGCTGAAACTAATTATGCAGCAGTGGGCGATCGCTTATTTCTTATTAAAACCAGGGAGCAGTCACAAACGTGATTTTAGCAGAATAGGCACTGTGATAAGCAGGAGCAGAAACATACTGTTTAACAAGATAAGTGAAAGTTATTAGCAGGTTTTATAGGTGGGGTGCGTAGCCATAGCCCGCCGCAAGCAACGCATAGGTCAGGGCAGGCATCGTAAACCTGCCCTAGCAGTGGTTATTTTATTTGTTGGTCAGACGGCATACAAGTTTCTTCTTTTATGAGTTGCAACTCAAAAGGGTTAAGTTGGATATGTATCTTTCCACATTTTGATAGTGACAATACTTTTAAAGCCGAGAGGGGTATTACCAAAACAGCTACCGACCCAATAATGGTAATAATGCCAATAATGGTAGTGTTAGTGATGGGTCTTGGAATTTTCTTGCAGAAAAGTTCCTTTGAGACTATTGTTTCTGTCTGCATTGATTTAATCTGTGAATGGGGTTGGATAGTAGATCGAAGTTTACGTTTCATCATTGTTCAATCCTTTGTATGTTTTTGAAGCTGGGAGCCAGTCTGGGAGCCTGAGAAACACCAGACTGGCTCTGTTTATTTATGTAGCACTGGGATATATGTGAAACATGAGCATTTTCTAGCAAGATCATCACACCACTTATACATCTCGCATAGAGCTTTTTTGGTTCATTGAATCAAATCAAGTATGAACCTATCCGATTTTTTGGAAACCCTGCGCTTTGATGTTTTCTTTCGAGCTTCTGAACCGTAAATCAAGTCTTGTTGCGTGCGAACAGATTATGACTATACGCCAAGTAGATTTAGGATTAAAGATTGTCAAATTGTCCACTTTACGCTATCTCTAGAGCGTACTAATTACAGCTACCCACCTTCCCCAATCACTGCGATCGCCTTCACTTATAAAAGAACTACCCAAGCAAGTAAAGACCCCTACTATTGCATTGATTTATGTAGGGGTATTGCAACGATGAAGGAGTTAAATCTACCCGAAACTCTCGATCGTTATTTTCCTTTGAAACACGGATTTCTATGTACCCCCTCTGAGAATTTTTTTGTTTAACTGTAGTTTTCTAATCTCAAGGTAGCTACTACCTATTAGCAATAGCTGTATTAAAAATAGCTATTCTTTGTCTTGAGCCTGTCAAATTAATCTAAGTAGCCGCAAACTCTTACTTTTGACTATTAGTTGGATATTCATACAATATATAAAGAATAATAACAATTTATTAAATTAACATAAGATAATTGCGATCGCACAATCCAAACCCTTGGGCGTACAGGCTTGGGTTATAAAAAGAGGAATCGCCAGAATTAGTTTCCTCTAAGAAATTTCAGGGAAGTTTTAATGCAGTGTACGCTCGATATAGTTTTTTACATAATTTAAAACCCACTCGTCGGCCAAAAATGCAACTTTCCCTAAGCCAGCCCTTGCAACCAGACACAGCCTAAACTAAAAAACTGCTGCGGCAACGCGGCGGTTTCGCGGGCTGGCCTGGTTACAAGCCTAGTTGCATTTTTGGCCGCTTAAGAAAATCCATTGGTCATTAGTCATTAGTCATTGGTCATTAGTTATTTAACAGTGCGGCTGGCTTTGGGAGAAAGTTAAACTCTGGCGACAGCTAGCTACCAGAGTTAGTTTTTAGTTAACGATCCAAATAACGGCTAACTTTCTCAGGAAGTGGATCGACTGCTTTATCAGAAACAGGTTTAAAGGTAATCAGACGTTCATAGACATTTTCACCTGCATCATCTTTGCCAGTGCAGCGAGAGAACCAAACAGCTGCACCGAACTTATTGGAGGGCGATCGCCTAATAAATTCATATCCTTTCCAAGTTACTATCGCCGCTCCATACTGATCGGCACGTTCAACAGTTGCATCAATACTAGACCAATCAAAATGCTTGAATTCTTCAATTTTTCGCTGATAGTTTGGTGCAGTATTAGGAGTCAATCTATTTAAAGTCTCAGCTATTTGCTCAAGTGCAAGCATTTGCCGATGTTGAATTTCAAGCCAAAGGTTAGTTTGTTCTGGTGTCATGATAAATTCTTAGAGGATGAGTTTAACGTGAGTTCGATAGCGATCGCTTAGTTTGCATCTACGCGATTGCAGACTTGTTAGAGAGAAAATCTTGAAGGCGCTAAATTAACAGTGAACGCATTAGCTATGCCTACCTTGGCTAATGGTAGTCTTTGCTCTATGATTGTCTGCTTTGCTTCCTTCGTGGTGTAGTGGAGAAGAACATAGTGGCTTCTGCCAATCCATCTGCCAAAAATTCGGTCTTCGTGGTCAACAACCACATACATAGGTTTGGGTGGCCTTCCTTGTTTCATGTTTTTCTTAGAGGAAAGTTGTTAATATGAAATTGCCCTAAGTAAAGCAGGGGTGAATATCTTTGGTCGGATACCTCCCCTGCTGCGGGGCCTTCGCTTATGGCTGTAGGCTGGCGGCCAGTTAACTACCAGTTCAAAATCTCTGTCTCTACTTCTGAGTCAGGGTCAAATTCCCATGAATATTTTTTCTGTTCTCTCATAGCAGCTTCCTTGCGTTCTATCCAGCAATATTCGTATTGGCGTAAGGTTTCAGCCCCGACATATTTCCAAGCTGCAAATATGTGTTTGTCAGGTATTTGTCCCTGAGCTTTAGGATTTAACATTAAGTGTTTTGTAGCGACTACATCCTGGTTAAACGCTTTTTCTAACCCACTATAGGCGTGACAAGTGCAAGTAATTTCATATTGATATAATTTGACCTCGTAGAAGTCACCAGTATTGCCACGGGCTATTAGTTCATCCCAATCCGATCCAGGTTCTAATTTATATGGATCGGCTTTAGCCCAAGAGCGACTGATTAAAACTTCTACAAAATCAGCCTTTGAAATAAATCTAGATATTCCACGAATTTTAATTAGTTGGCCACGCTTTTCAATTTTATTGGGGATGTGTAACCAAACTTGGTTTTTATAAACGTCAATAGTTGTGTAGTCTATACCTTGCTTAATTTCCTCAGCACTCCATCCCCATTTTTGGAGCAGAATCTTAGTATTTTCTAATGAGTAAATATGTCTTAAAGCATAGTCTTCACTGTTATCTTCATGCAGTAAAGATTGATGAAAATTAGAGTAAGTGTAGTCAGTTCTAGTGTGTGCCTTAGCAGAAAAGCGTGTCATTTGGTCGGATACCTTTTTCTAAGGATTTATACTTCTTATTATAGTTGGTCGTCTTACTATAAATATAAAGTTTACACAATATTTACAATCTACAAGCGAGGAAAATAAAAGCGATCGCACATCAAAGGCGATCGCTCTTACTTAACTATTCAATTGTTTCTACTGCGCTTTCTAAGTTCTGAATTGCAAAATATAGATATTCAATAAATGATTCGTTTACATTTTCGTCATCTTCATCATTAATGATTTGCTGGTTGAGTCGATGGGGGATATTATTCCCCGCACCTCTCAGTTAGATCCGTGCGTACCCGTTTCCGTGTACACGGCTCCCGATGTTCTTAGCTTGCGCTTTTGCTCATGTGCTTATAATCGTGGCAACTCTCGTGAATTGCTTCCAGATTATTTTTCTTCCAGTTGGCGTGATTTCCATCGATGTGATGCAGGTGAACCCGTTCCTCATCGATGAACTTTAAGCCGCAAGAGGC
>NZ_LAHA01000046.1 GCF_002608075.1 Nostoc linckia z4 | reverse complement strand
ATGGGGCATGGGGCATTGGGCATTGGGCAGAGGGTAAAAACTCATCTCCCCACCTCCCCACCTCCCCATCTCCCCACCTCCCCACCTCCCCACCTCCCCATCTCTTCAAGAACTAAAATGCTTAAAAATCTATTTTCATTCAGCGATCGCTATCGCATCTTACATCAGACTTGGTTTGCTTTTTTTCTCACTTTTGTTTGTTGGTTTAATTTTGCTCC
This sequence comes from Nostoc linckia z4, assembly GCF_002608075.1. Lineage (GTDB taxonomy): Bacteria > Cyanobacteriota > Cyanobacteriia > Cyanobacteriales > Nostocaceae > Nostoc > Nostoc linckia. Next base: position 62,510 of record NZ_LAHA01000046.1, on the reverse strand, counting down.
CTTTGCTACAACTATTGGCAAACAATTAGATTTAGCGCCGGAACAAATCAAAACTTTGGGCATTTGTAACTTGGCTTTGACGATTCCGGCACGGTTAATTATTGGGATGCTTTTGGATCGTTTTGGCCCTAGAATTACCTATTCAATGCTGTTGATATTTGCGGCTGTTCCTTGTTTGGCGACGGCGTTAGCGCAAGATTTTCATCAATTAGTCATCAGTCGTTTGCTGATGGGAATTGTTGGTTCTGGGTTTGTTGTTGGCATTCGGATGGTGGCAGAATGGTTCCAGCCGAAGGAGATGGGAATTGCCCAAGGTATCTATGGCGGTTGGGGTAACTTTGGGGCTTTTGGTGCTGAGTTTGCTTTACCAATAATTGCAGTTTCTACAAGCTTTTTGGCTGGTGGGGCTTCTAATTGGCGATTAGCGATCGCTTTTACAGGTATCATTGCAGCCATCTACGGCATAATTTATTACAACAGCGTCCAAGATACGCCCACTGGTAAAGTCTACAAAAAGCCGAAGAAAAATGGTGCTTTAGAAGTCACCAGTATTAAAAGCTTTTGGGCGATGATTGCCTCGAATTTTGGTTTAATTTTTGCTCTTGGTTTATTAGCTTGGCGCTTGGAACAAAAGAATATTCACTTCTTAACTTTGAGCCAAATGTATTTTGCTTGGTTCTTTTTAGCAGGATTATTTCTTTATCAAAGTTACAAAGCTTGGCAAGTCAACCGCGAACTTTTAATTGGCAAAAAAACTTACGCACCAGCCGAACGCTTTCAATTTGGGCAAGTAGCTTTACTCGAATTTACTTATGTAACTAACTTTGGTTCTGAACTTGCTGCCGTTTCCATGTTGCCGGCATTTTTTGAAAAAACCTTTGGTTTAGAACATGTTGTAGCGGGAATGATTGCTGCTACTTATCCCTTTTTAAATTTAGTTTCTCGTCCTAGTGGAGGCTTAATTTCTGATAAATTTGGCTCCCGTAAATGGACGATGACAATTATCAGTGCTGGCATTGGCATTGGTTATTTGATGGCACATTTTATTAATGGTAACTGGCCGATTCCCCTGGCGATCGCAGTGACAATGTTTGCTGCTTACTTTGCCCAAGCTGGCTGCGGTGCCACCTACAGCATTGTCCCGTTAATTAAGAAAGAAGCCACCGGACAAATTGCCGGTAACGTCGGAGCTTACGGTAATTTTGGCGGCGTGGTTTACCTAACAATTTTTAGCTTAACCGACGCTCCTACGCTATTTAACACAATGGGTTTAGCGGCGATAATTTGCGCCTTTATGTGTGCCTTCTTCCTCAAAGAACCAAAAAATTCCTTTGCTACTGATGAAAGTGAAATATCAGCAAACCAGAATAATATCCTCTTAACTGAAGAATAAAATCACACTTTAGCGAATGAAACGGCCCTGCTAAAGGGAGGGGTAAAAAAATATTTCACGCATCAAAACTTTTCAAACACCCTCTAAGACTTTTAATCCAAAATCCAAAATCTAAAATCCAAAATTGGTATGAGTGAATTTACCAAAACCCTTTGTCCTTACTGTGGTGTCGGTTGTGGACTAGAAGTTTCACCCCCAGCCCAACTAAATAAAGCAACTAATCGAGATAACGAAGGAAATCCTATTTGGCGAGTGCGGGGTGATAAAACTCATCCATCGAGTCAGGGTATGGTTTGTGTCAAAGGTGCAACCATCGCCGAATCTTTAGATAAAAATAGATTACATTACCCAATGGTGCGAGATTCTTTAGACCAAGAGTTTCGCCGTGTGAGTTGGGATGAAGCTTTCGATATCATCATCAAACGCATTCAAACTGTGCGTTTAACTCAAGGGCCAGAAGCTATATGTATGTATGGTTCTGGTCAGTTTCAAACTGAAGACTATTACATAGCCCAGAAATTCATGAAAGGGTGTTTGGGTAGCAATAATTTTGATGCTAACTCCCGTTTATGTATGTCTAGCGCTGTGGCTGGATACATTCAAAGCTTTGGTGCAGACGGCCCCCCTTGCTGTTACGAAGACTTGGAGTTAACTGACTGTGCATTTTTAATTGGCACTAATGCAGCTGAATGTCATCCCATCGCTTTCAATCGATTGGCAAAGTATCACAAAAAGAACCGCAAAGTCAAAATGATTGTGGTCGATCCCCGACGCACGCCAACCGCAGAAGCCGCAGATTTACATTTAGCCATTCGTCCCGGTACAGATATCGACTTGTTAAACGGCATCGCTCATTTGTTGATGCGTTGGAACTACGTTGATACCATGTTCGTGGACGACTGTACCAGCAATTTTCCAGCTTATGCTGAGGTTATTCGCCACTATCCGCCAGAAGTAGTGGCTCGCGAATGTGGTATCAGTATTGAAGATTTAGAAACAGCAGCACGGTATTGGGGTGAATCACAACGGGTGTTGTCGTTGTGGTCAATGGGTATAAATCAATCCTCAGAAGGAACAGCTAAGGTAAGAACCATCATCAACCTGCACCTGATGACGGGACAAATTGGCAAACCTGGGGCTGGGCCTTTTTCCCTCACTGGTCAGCCAAACGCAATGGGAGGACGGGAAGCTGGCGGTTTAGCGCATTTATTACCGGGTTATCGGCTAATTAAAAATCCCCAGCACCGTGCAGAAGTTGAAGAGTTTTGGAGACTCCAGCCAGGACAAATTTCGCCCCATCCTGGTTTAACTGCTTGGGACATGATTACGGGGTTGGAAAATAATGCTGTTGGTTTACTGTGGATTGCTGCTACTAATCCAGCTGTAAGTATGCCAGATTTAGAACGAACAAAAAAAGCATTGTGGCGATCGCCTTTTACCATCTACCAAGACGCTTATTATCCCACAGAAACCACTGCCTATGCCCATATTCTGCTACCAGCAGCCCAATGGGGTGAAAAAACTGGCGTGATGACCAACTCCGAACGCATGGTGACTCTGTGTCAAGCCTTCCGCCAACCGCCAAGGGAAGCGAAACCAGATTGGGAAATTTTCGCCGAAGTTGGTCGTCGCCTCGGTTTTACCAAAGAGTTTGCCTTTGCAAATTCAGCTGAAGTTTACGCCGAGTTTGTCCAACTAACCAAAAATTGCCCCTGCGATATGACGGGTATTTCTCACGCGCAATTACAAGTACAAGGCCCGATTCAATGGCCTCACCCAGAAGAGGACGCGGGGACACCGGGATGCGGGGACGCGGGGAAAGAGGACGCGGGGACACGGGGATGCGGGGACGCGGGGAAAGAGGACGCGGGGACACGGGGACACGGGGACGCGGGGATATTTTCCTTCTCCGCGTCCCCGCGTCTCCCAATCTCGGCGTCTCCTCTCCAAGCAAAGCGCCTCTACACCAATCTCCGCTTCCACACCCCTGACGGACGCGCTCGATTTGGGGCATATTATTCAAAAGGATTGGCAGAACCACCAAATCCTGATTATCCTTTTGTGTTAACTACTGGACGAGTTTACGGCCATTGGCATACCCAGACGCGCACCGGACGAATTGAAAAAATTTGCAAAATGTACCCCCAACCGTTTATCGAAATTCATCCCCGTGATGCTGCTAGGTTGGGTATTGTAGATAATCAGTGTGTTGAAGTGCGATCGCGTCGTGGTCAAGCTCAATTTCCTGCTAAAGTCACAAAAGCCATCGCCCCTGGTACGGTTTTTGTCCCCATGCACTGGGGTTACCTTTGGGCAGATAACGCCGAAGCCAATGCCCTCACCCATCCTGAATCTTGCCCCGATTCCCTGCAACCAGAATTAAAAGCCTGTGCGGTGCAGTTGACACCAATTTCTTTGGAAGTTCCACTCCCAAATTATCAACTCCAATCTTCACAACGGTAAGCTCTAAAATAGAACGCTTAACCAGGAATAGGGAGTTTAGTCAATAGTCAAGAATCAATAGATATTATTATTTTTTTTGTCTCTCAATTCGTGCCTGTTACCAATTACTATATCTAAAGAGATAAAATTCTGAGGAACAAGAAACTTTACTATACCCGATTTTAATCTCAGGAATAAAAAACTCACAAAACATCGACAAAGTGATTGTTTGAATCCTCTAGATTTTTCTATGGGATTTAATATAATAATTGGGTGCAGGATATGAGAAAGCTACTGAAGGTAATTTTAGGAACTACTAAAGACCAGAATTTCATGCACATGATTGAAAATGTAGAAGTTCTGGCTTCCAAGATTCTATCTCTTTTAATGGTAGTTGTAATTTTAGTGGCGATCGGTGATTTGGCAGTCTTTATTGTTAAAGAATTGTTTACAGCACCCTACGGAAAGTTTAACACAACCTTATATAAAATTTTTGGTTTATTTTTGAATATTTTAATCGCTTTGGAAATCTTAGAAAATATCACAGCTTATTTACGAAAACATGTTTTTCAGGTGGAATTAGTTATTGTTACTTCTTTAATTGCTGTTGCCAGAAAAATTATCATTCTTGACTTAGAAAAAATTGGCGGTATTGATATAATAGGTTTAGGTATTGCTATTTTGTCATTGTCAATTAGTTATTTAATCATTCGTTTCAGTAGTTCAAAGTAAAAACTTTAAATAACAGACATAACAACTCTTGTGCATCCAAAAATGATGAATATTGTAGAACATCGTAGGATAAAAATCCTGCCTGTCTCTACACAATTAATTTGGATGAAATGTCCTGTATTCTACACTCTTTATTCCCTAGTCACCATTCTCACCCATAAATTTTAGTTAGAGGTTATACCATTTTGGATTTTAGATTTTGGATTTTGGATTGTGAAACAGTTAGTAGTAATCGCTTTTGGCTATACATCTGTCGCAATCATTTTTCAAATTGCTATTATTTATAAAGCGAAACTCAAATTAATGTAGTGGGGTGTTAGGTGCATATTTTCGATATAATTGGTGACTAAATAAGTATCTTAACCCCTAACGCACCGCCGCATGGATGGTGCGTTACGGCTCAATTTAATTGTATTTAAGTGCCAAATCCTTTCATAGTCGTAACACACCCTAATTAAGATTTACTTTATAAATGGTCTCTGAATCAACCAACATTCTAATACCATTTCTTTGTGAGGCTGCGCCAAATTTTCTTTCTTTCTTTCTTTCTTTCTTTCTTTCTTTCTTTCTTTCTTTCTTTCTTTCTTTCTTTCTTTCTTTCTTTCTTTCTTTCTTTCTTTCTTTCTTTCTTTCTTTCTTTCTTTCTTTCTTTCTTTCTTTCTTTCTTTCTTTCTTTGTGTCCTTCTCTGACGAGACGCTGCGCGAATGCGCCCTTTGCGGTTTGTTCCTCATATAGTTTGGCGCATCTTCATACAGAATTGATATAAGAAGTTAATTTTCCAGAATTTTTTATGACAGATTTTTTTGAATTTGAAGCGGATTTTGTGGATTCGCTGCGTTGTATTCCTATGCAGGTACGTTGCAAATTAGATACCTGCGGTATTAAGCTAAAATTGTCTGATTGGAATCAAATGACTACACAAGAGCGTCAAGCTTTAGTGGAATTGCCTTGTACTACAGACACAGAAATTCAGTTGTACCGCCAATATATCCAAGAGTTGATTTTACAGCTTACGGGGATACCAGTTGGCAAATTACCTGTAGAACGTCATCCTGCATGGCTTGACTCGGATAGCATACCAACCACTGTCCAGGAAAAAGCTCAAGAAATTGGAGTAGTCATAACGCAACAAAAATGGGCATCTTTAAGACCATTACAGCGTTTTGCTTTAATTAAACTCAGTCGTCCAGGACATGAAAACAAAAACTTTAACAAAGCGATCGCTGAATTTCATTTGCTTTGATGAACCACAGCCATTAATTATAGCTAGTTATAGGCAACATACATTTCCTAACTAGCAAATCATATACAATAATGCGTTAAACTTTGTTAACTCGTAGCCCTCAAAAGGTGCATTCTGGCAAAGTTAATGCTGTAATATATCGATGAATTCGCGTAGAAAGGCATCATCTAATATGCGTCTAAATAGGAAATTTAGACGTTAACAGTGTCATTTGTGTTTTGCAAGTGACCAATGATAAATAATTAATTAATAACCGAGGGTAGTAAAAATATGGCTGCAAAGAAACTTTTAATGTTAGTTGGTGACTATGTAGAAGACTACGAAGTCATGGTTCCTTTCCAGGCATTGCAAATGGTGGGACACAGTATTGATGCAGTTTGCCCCAACAAAAAAACCGGGGACAAAATACGAACAGCAGTTCACGACTTTGAAGGAGATCAAACCTACAGCGAAAAACCAGGCCACAATTTCACTTTAAATGCTACCTTCGCAGAAGTAAAAGCGGAAACCTACGATGCCTTGGTAATTCCTGGAGGCAGGGCACCAGAATATATTCGTTTGAATCAGCAGGTAATAGAAATTACTCGTCACTTTGCTCAAGCCAATAAACCGATAGCAGCCATTTGTCACGGCTTGCAGTTATTGGCAGCTGCTGATGTCTTACAAGGCAAAAAATGTACTGCTTACCCTGCTTGTAGCCCAGATGTCAGAAGTGCTGGAGGTATCTATGTCGATATTCCTGTTGATGAAGCTGTGGTTGACGGTAACTTGGTAACAGCACCAGCTTGGCCTGCCCATCCGCGTTGGCTAGCAGAATTCCTGAAAGTCCTTGGAACTAAGATTGAACACCCAGAACTGGCTGGAGTCGTTTAAAGACTAAATAGTGCGTTAGGCGCTTTTTAAGTATTTTTTATGAAAAATCATGTTGAAATCTGCGCCTAACACACCATACAAAAAATTTATTTTTACTTAATAAATAACCGTTGAGGAAGTTTGTTTAATTACTCCCTATGTCAAAACACCTGAGTCAATTATTAGTGGCAAAAATAACTGACAATACACCAGTAGCAATTATATATTTTCTTAATGTAACTAATTGCAGTAAAAACTACTATTTTTTAATAAATTGCCGTCGGTTTAATTTACAGCTAGGATCTCAAGAGTAGATCCGCCATCAAATCTGAATCGATCTGCCTAACAACTGAGTTTAAGGAAAAAGTGTCAGTGGATAAAATACTTATTAACATGAGATGAATGAAAAAATTTGAAATTTTGCGTCGAGAAATTTAAATTTATTCGCAGTAAGTGAAGCTATAGTGGATTTAGCAATGCTGCTGCTGATGTGGCTAAGGTTAGTCCTGCTGCCAAATAATTTTAAGAATTAATTTAGAAACGCACTCTAACTCAATGACAGGCAAAAACGCAAGACATAATGCATTTCTGCGGCTAGTGTCTGGTAACGGAGCAACTTCGGGATCGGAATCTCGCTTTTCGCTTCCCCCCAGTAAAGAGATAGTAATTGGACGCGACCCCAGCTGCCAAGTTGTCTTGGATGCCATGATGTACCGAATGGTATCTCGTCGTCATGCGGTGGTTCGTCCCCTGTCTTTATCTCCAGATAGCAAATTTAGCTGGGTGCTTTGTGATTTGAATAGTGCTAATGGCACTTATTTAAATGGACAACGGTTGTATGAATGTCAAGAATTGCACCCAGGCGATCGCATTTCTCTCGGTTCTGATGGGCCGCAATACGTTTTTGAGTACGAGTTGACCTCGCAAGCCCCAGCAACCACAGTGAACCAACTGGCACCACTGCCTTCAGCAACCAACTACCATAACCACACCCAATTAAAGCAGCCCGATTCTGTTAGCTTCACTCAGCTTTTTCCGATTATTTCCACTGGTAAAGATTTAACACGTAAAGCTTACTTAGTACCAGGAATACTGACTGTCATCTTCGTAGTGCTGATGTTTGCTACAGTCGGTCGTCCCCAATACAATCAAGTAATTGTTGCAACTTACATCGCCTTTGCTGCCTATTATTTTGTTTACCAACTTTGCGGTAAAGAAAAGCCGTGGTGGGTGTTAATGGCTACGGCATTGGGTACGACGCTGATTTTGCTCAGTCCGCTGTTAGATTTATTTATCTTCGTGTTTCGCGGCATCCTCCCAGGAAACTTGCCCTCACCCCAAGAATCTACCACCTTCACAGAGCTACTAGTACGAATGTTTTTTGGCGCTGGCTTGATGGAAGAATTACTCAAAGCAGTGCCTGTACTTGCAGTATTCGCCATCGGTAGAATGTTGTCTTCACCTTGGCGAGAACGCATAGGTGTTTGGGAACCTCTAGATGGGATTCTCTTAGGAACAGCTTCGGCTGTGGGCTTCACTTTGTTGGAAACTCTCGGTCAGTATGTGCCGGATATCACTCAAAATGTTACGCAACAGGTGGGTATTGGTGCTGCCGGTCAACTGGCGGGTTTACAACTGCTAATTCCGAGAATTTTAGGTTCTGTGGCCGGACACATGGCTTATAGTGGCTATTTGGGCTATTTTATCGGCTTGGCCGTCCTCAAACCTAGTAGAAGTTGGCAAATTCTTTCCATTGGTTATCTAAGTGCTTCTGCACTCCACGCCCTCTGGAATGCCACTGGATCGATCAATGCCTTGCTATTAGTAGTTGTTGGAGTGCTATCTTACGCCTTTTTGATGGCGGCAATTCTCAAGGCACGGGCGCTTTCACCGACGCGATCGCAAAACTTTGCTACCCGATTTCTTGGCCCCAAATAATAAATAAGGGGGATGAGGATATGAGGAGATGGGGAGATAGGGCGAATAACCAATGCCCAATTCCCAGTTCCTATGGACTATAAATATATATCTTGGGATAGATGGTCTGATTATTAAATTAGGCTATCGTTAATCTACCTTATGGTGTGCATACTTAGAAACTAGTGCCAACTCTCCGAAATCAAGCAACAAAGTAAATCAGCAAAGTGTTGCGGCATTTAAAGTCTGTGAATCGTAAATTAGTAATCAATGTTCAAAAAGCAAGACAATACTATCAGATAACCGTAGGTATCTTGAAGATTCAATTATTTAAAAAATAAATAGCAGACTAAAGTTATGGTTGGGACTGGTATTTATTGAGTTGAGTTAAAGCGTAGTAGGCGATGGCCAAACTCACCTTTGCTTGTTCGATGTCCGATAAAGTTGTCCATTCACGATTGTTCAGGTTAGCGATGGTAGATCCTGGATTATGTGATTCGTTACTTCGCATAGCATAAGCAAAAGGACGGGCTAAGACTAAAAGATCTTCTTCTCCCCAAGTTGGCAGTACTGCCTGAACGCACTCAACTAGTTGTTCGCCCCTTAATTGGTGGCGGGCAAATATTTCAGCAGCTTTAGTGGCAATGGTGTTTAGTAATGTTTGCGGAACACAGGTGCAAAAAGTGGTGCGTAACGTTTCTTGGAGATTAAGTACTACTGATTGTTGGGAATTGCCTTCCTCGCTTTCATGAAAAGAGATACCAGACCAAAGTGTATCTAAATGGTTGTAAAAATCTTGCGATCGCTTTGTCAGATCTTCATCAATTAAATGTTCGCTCTCAAATTGTTGTTCTAATTCTTGAAAATAAGCTTCTGATTCTTCGTCAGCCATATTCCAAGGATAGGTAGCATCCTCTGGTTCTAGTAACGCTTCTAATAACTCTAAATCTACTTGAGACTGCAAAGAATAGAAAGTGTCTGAGCCGTTAATTTTATTAGTCATTTTCTTGCCTCACGATTATTTAGTGGTATTGACAGCTACAATCGCCCAGAAGAGATTTCCGCAAAAAAGTTGATTTTTTCTCTTGGTAAAAACAGATTTGAAAAATTGATACTCAAGACTAAAATTTATTTCTGTAATCACTGCACTAGGAGTCTTCAATAATAAACTCCCAGGTTTCACCTTTAGCACTTCCAAACTTTAACTGCATACCCGATTTTAAGGGGACTTCCTCTCGGAGGATTTGTTGCCAGCCATTAGGCCCTAAAAACCACGTTGTTCCGTAAGTGGAAAAATCTTGTAAATAATAAGTTCGCACCAGTGTAGCATCAGTCAAAGTATTGCGGCAGAAGATTTCCGCGTGGCGTTTAGAAACAGACGGTTCCGGGATGACAATATCGTTATCTTTGGTACGGCCGATGCGAGTGACTCCATAACGCAAGAACCAGGTTTTATCTTTTGAAGATAGCGATCGTAAACTTGCACTAGGAACCCCAGAACCTACATCAGGAATGGCTGTATCTGGTAATTCGGTAATTCCTTCATCCAGGTTTTTCACGAGTTCGCCATTAAAATCTGGATGTAGGTAGAGAACGGGTAAAGTCCAAGCAGGTTGATTGAATCTATACAGTGTTAACAATTCTTTCCTAGCTTGGGTTACAGCTTCATCAATTGGCTTATACAATCGCAAAGCTTCCGCAAAGGCTTGAATAAAACTGTGGCTTTCGCGATCGGCGATTTCATCGCGCATTCCCAAAACCGCTGGTACGCCATGCCGAATTAACACCTCTGCTAAACTGCTGGCGGGTATGGCTTGATTATTGCTAACAGCTGGCCTAGCTCCCCAACAAGCGTTGAAAACTGCTAACTTCACCCCTGTGCGGTTCAATGCTTGGGCTAGTTCTATACCATTGAGAGTCATGCCTGGTTGCAAAAACAGTAACCCACCGTCTGGATCTGGCAACCCGTGTCCAGCATAAAAGAAAACATTGTATGCTTTAGTTTCTAATTCTTGAATCAACTCTTCTGGTGTTGGTTGTAAGAGTTGATTCACTGTGCAGGGTGCATATTTTTGGGAATTACTATCTAGTGGGGTATCTGTCAGAGTTTGCTGTAAAATTAGCGCTTCTTGTTCTAGTTGCAGGTTCTCGTCATGACCTAAAACCAACAGGATACTTAAAGCCTGGTCTGTTCGCAAATACGGTAACGGGTCAACTTCACTGCTAGTGCGGCTAAATAGCAAATCTTGGGAAAGGGACATAGCCGATTGACCAGGCTCGCGCTGCATAATTTCCCAAGGGAAAGCAACAAGTTCGGGGTCGCGAATTTCCAATCGAAAGCGCAGACGTGTATGCTGGCCCATAGCAATTCCGCGACTGCGTTCTAGACTACCGAGAATTTGTCCATCAAAAACCCAGCGCCATAAAAGCATTCCCAAATATTGCATCAGGCGACTGCTATAGGGGCCAGTGGTCTGGCCTGAAGAGAATGAAATCGAATCAGTGAGCAATGAATTGCTGTTTTGAGATGTTGAGTTTGGAGGAACAGCTAACTGGTTATAGCCAGCAAACATCTGCTGCCATTCTTGCCAGACTTGGGTAAGTTCAACAGGCCACACACAGTCACGTAAAACATAGCCACTGGGATAGGGAGCCTTGACCACCCAAATGGCGAAGTTGTCAGTGCCAGTGTTTAAGAGACGGGCGATCGCCAAAATCAGGGATGGCATGGATTCATAAAACTAAAAGCTAAAAACAAATAATTTCCAATAACATTTCTTAAAGGTAAAAATTTTTACTTTTTGACCTTTTCAGTTTTTGAGTCTGATTCTTACCTGTTATTATTCCAGGTTTTTACTAGTTTATCGAGTATTTAATTAAGTTTGACCAGTGTCAGCTGGTTGATTAGTTGGCGGTTGGCTGTTAGTTTTACAAGTATTTGATGCACTTGATGGCAAAACAGAGACTCCAAAACGTTTGAGTTCGGAAAATTTAATCGATACCTCTTGGCCTGGTTTCAACCCAGGTTTTGATGGAGGTGGTAGTTGGGAGGATGCTGGAGGTGTGGTACAGACTTGCATCCGAACTAAAAAATCTCCAGATGGAGGTTTGGGATTTGGGTCGGTGTTGATAACTTTTAAAAAACTTTTAGCAGGAAGCGATTGGTTGGGCAAGGTGATTTCGTTGGTGGTTTGAATTACCAAGCCAGGAGCAAGGTTAGTAAGGGGTGGCGGTGGTTCTGTAACTGCAACAGTGGGGGTTTGAGTAGGTGGTGTGGGATTAGAAGCAACTGGAAGCTGGCCAGATTTTAATCGCAGTTGTTGAATGATCAATCCGCCAGTACCGGCTGCTAGTACAAATAGTAATGGAACTATCCACTGTAGGGGCAATTGGCGAGTTTTGGCAGGCTGATTTTCTTCAATCACCTGAGTTTTGTGGTTTGGGTTGCTTAAAACTGGTTTATTTGTCCCTCTGGATGCCAAATCGACTGTTTTTGCAGAATAACTTTCTGGAATGACTGCTTTAATGGTGATTTCTGGTTCCCAGTATTGGACTTGATAGTGTACTAAAGCTACGGTGACATTATCGTGTCCGTTTTTGGTGTTAGCAATTTCTATTAATCTATCTGCTACATTGACGATGTTTGCTTCCCCAAGCAAAATCGGCAAGATTTCTGTTTCCCAGTATTCTTCGACGCGATCGAAATCACTCAAGCCATCGGATGTCAGCAGAAAAACTGCATCTTCATCAAGCATAAATCGTGCAGATGTGGGATGCAATGAAGTGCTAGGGCCCATTCCCAAAGCTTGCACTAGAGAACCGGCAGAACTTTGTTGCACAGCTTCCCGGTAAATGGCATAGCCCAGGCGCACTTCGCGGGAAGCAACATCATCATCAAGGGTAACTTGATAACAGCCTTGGCGGCTAATCCAGTAGGCACGACTATCACCGACATGGGTAATGTACATTTCGTGAGCTACAGGTAGTGCCATGACTAAAGTTGTACCCATACGCTGACGCCCTTGGCGATTTTCACTGTCATTGCGCTGGCTAATTTTGTCATTAGCCAAGGCCACAGCTTTTTCTAAGTCATTGAGCAGCAGTGAGGGGTCTATGTGGTCGTAGGGAACTTTGGTGAGTTGCTGTACTTGTTGCTGGATTGTTTCAATGGCCAAATTTGATGCTACATTGCCGCCTTCGTGTCCGCCGATGCCATCACAGACAATTGCTAAGGCTGTAGGTTGGGGTGGCTTGCTCACCAGGGTACCACTGGGTGGGCTACAGGCGTCTTCATTACGTTGGCGACTCGGCCCAGTATCGGTTTTGGTGATGATTTTGATTGTAGGGGTTTGCGATCGCCCTAATTCTGCTAGTCCGCGGTCTAAAACTGTGATTAATTGTTCGGATGAGTGAATTTCACCTTCAATCAGCCCAACACTGACGCGTTCGAGAAATTCTCCTACGGCTGGTTTGGCGTTAGCAACCAATTGCTGCCAGAATTCCCCTAATTGAGGTAATTTTGGTGATGTGGCATCGTCGAAGCGCAATTCCAATAAACGGACTAACGAGCCTTCTACCCGTAAAACATGGGAGTCAAGCAAGCTAGAAACCACACCTTCACTAGCCAAAGGTTGCCATAAATGAGCTATTTGCCACAACCAATTCAGTTGGCGCATGGATGTAGCATCCCGCCAAGCATTGGTTAATTCACTGCCGAGATGCACTTGTTCTTTTGTATCATCCACCATTACTGGTGGTTTTTCTAAAAGCAATATTTCTCGCTGGCGGGAGTCCTTGGTTAGAGAAAGTACTCCATGTACCTGCGGCACGTGTAGGCGATAGGGAATTAGCCTTAAGTAAGCTCTGGGAATTTGTAAATTCTCTAGCTCTGGCGTTAGGGTTAATAAACCAGGCTTTGTATCCAATAAAACAAATTTATCAAGGATTAAATAGCGATCGGCTAATATTTTTCCAGGACTACCTAAACCCTGGCTGTCCACCACAGCCCAAAGGTAATTTTTGGGTAGGGGCGTAGAACATCGCTGGCAAAACTTATGAGTCAGGGGGTTGGCAGCCTGACAATTTTCATGTGGACACTGGAGCGTTGCCGCATCATTTTCCATAGTTTTCCCACCGATCGCAGATTGGCAATTTCTTTAATAGCATTACTAGGAACAATCTAGACCGCTCGTCTTTCCTAAACTTGACATATCCAGACTTTAGATGATGATTTTAGCTGGCCGTTATCAACAGATGCTAATATTTAACTTATCTAAAGATTACGCTTCTAAGTTAACCTACAGCCTCATCATAGCTTCTATCGCTGTGTGACTCTCCATCGCTAAAGCAACTAACTCCAACCGTTTCACCAAAGATAACTCAAGCATAACTGTGCTGTTTGCTTTTAGTGAATTTCTCCCTGTCTAATAGGCAGATAATCTTGGTATTTATCTAGTTTATAAGTAAGAGACCAATAATTAACTTTAATTAAGAATTAAGATATAGGCATCGGTTTTGAATCTTGAGCTTGTTTTGTGTAGCTAGGGAGTAGGGAGCGGGGAGTAGGGAATAGGGCTGGAGGTTTTTCAACTTGAGGATGAGTTTTTTCTTTGCAATCAAATAGAAGTTTTACAAGTAAGGGAACTCCAAAAAATAAATGATTTGGGTTTAAGCGTTGACCGTTGACTGTTAACTGTTCGCCGTCAACAGTCAACGGCGAACAGTCTTCTATGGAAGATTTGTTTACTTGCAAGTTCCTGGTGGCAAAACTAGCTGACGAATCAAGTTGCTGCAAAAATGCTGTTTCCTGTTTTTGGCTAGGAAGAGGATGAACAGCAGATGGGTGGGTTAGAGGGGAAAAACTGACTAACACTTGCCGTTTGCTCCTCATCTCCCCATTTCCCAAATAGTTTAGCCCGTCTGGTAATAACTCTCTACCTGAGGAACTTCCAAAAAAATATGCTGTTGTTTACAGTCAACAGTCATCAGTCAACAGCCATCAATCAGTTATTGTCGATCGTCAATTGCCACTTGGGGAATTCCCATACTGTAGTTAGTTACACGGGCAGAGAGATTGTAGCTGATTTCGCCTTTTTGTAGGAGCGATCGCACATAATGTTCTAAGTCTGAGCCGACGCGCCGTAAATTATAGTCTGTGAGGTCTGCACCACTAGAAGCTTCTACTAGTTCATCGAATTTTCGATAAACCTTTTGCAGCGCGTCTTCATTCCAGTTAAATTCGTTGTCTGGGTCAATATCTAAAGTTAAGACCTGATCGCTTGGAAGGAGTTCGCCATCTTGGTCAATTTCAGCCGCAAAAATGCGGATATGTCGGGTTGTTGACTTGAGCAGCGTCGGATTATCCATAAAAAGGTGTCAGGTTTGGGTGAATTACACTGAAATTATTGTAAACCCTATATTCATGCTTAAATGCTCTTAATTTAGAAGCTTTGAGGGCAGTTTCAAAAGAGTTAGCTATTGGGCTTTGAAATTGCCCAGTTATTTATGGCGTTGACCATTAACGGTTAATTCTCAACACTCAACAACCAACACAAAAAAATTTGCTTGGGTGTAAGTAAAAATATTGTCTGTACTGATTACTGCTTTTACTTGTATTAGTAGTTGGAGTCTCAGTTTGTTGCTAGTACTGTCAGTATCCTGGTGATTTTCAAACCTAAATTACTGGGTAGAGTATTTTGATTTACCAGTCTCAGTGCTATGCTAATCTTGCTTATTGCTAAAGTTTTTGTATTTATTAAGTCTAAGAGACGGTGGTATAAGCTTTCGGGCGGCAATAATTCCATGTGTGTACATTTTTGTTCGGGAATAAAAATTTTTACGTTAATAACTATGTGAATCAATTTTTCCTCAAATTGCTTTTGAAAAAAACGTACATCTCGTAATTTTACTGAATATCGCTACACATACCTCTGGCATTAATAAAAGGAAAAATTTTCCGGGCTTTTACTTACGTAAAAACACCAAAAATCAAGTAACAAGTCAAACTGTTATTGACGTTCCCATAAAGTTGATGTAAAAAGCTTTAAAAAGCTAGGACAACTTCTTACAGAAACTTTATTGTGTAGAATCTTAAAAACTGAATAATAGTTATGGCTTACCATAAGCTACATCTGGCACAGTTAGACCAAAATCTAGACAGTGAAAATTGAGCTTGAAAACAAAACACAGGAGAGTGAAATGGAATACATTGGTGTTTGATGAAGAAAAATTCTTAATTCAAGCACTTTGGATTCAAAAAAGATATAAAGAACTTTTGCTGGACATCTACCTCCTTACCCTCATGACTACCAAGTAAAGGAATCTCAATAGCTATGAACTCCAAAGCATTACCACGCCAAATCAATAATCTCGAAGTAGGTGTTTATGAGTGTGAAGTACATCTCAAATTTCGGTTGATTGAGGAAAAGAGTCTATTGGGCGATCGCGAGCAACTCTTACAGGTGCTACTCGATGCTTTGACCGAGGGGTCTGACGATTTTCTAGAGACGCTACAAGCGTCCGTTAAAGCCCAGGAAATATCAGAGTTCAAAGCCTCACCTCAAATGCGACGCCAGCTGATGCGCTTGCGTAATGCTGCTGAAAATCCCCAAGTTTAAAGGTGTAATTTAAGTAGCGAAAAATCGTGAATTAAGTATCAAATCAAATAGGGATCTTATACAGTCAATACACTCGTTGCAATAAAAACTCAGCAGTAAGTAGAATTCATAAAATATTTTGATTTCTGCTTTGTGAAAGTCTTATTTAGCAGCACAAAGTCCCAGGAACAGTTTCCTTAATTAAAAAAGTTTGTAGCAAAGGTTACTGGTAGAATCTGAAAGCAAATTCACCTGGGTGCATTTTACCGAGTTAACATCAAAACATTGCGAAAAACAAAACCCTGTATCTTTACAGATTCCGCGTTAGATAACAGGCGCAAATCACATAAAAATCTAAAAGACTAAAGTAAAAATAAATAGCTTTTCTTTTGGCTTTTTGCTTTAACTAAGTACCTGATTTGCTGAAATAGTTATGTTTTATCTATTACCAATTGAGTATGGGGCATAGGAAGAGGACAAGGGGAAAGGGAAAGGGGTATGGTTCGACAAGCTCACCAAGCGGGGAAAAGGGGAAAGATTAAATTTATTCCTTTTCCCTTTTCCCTTTAACCTTTTCCCCTGCCCAATGTCCAATAACCAATGCCCAATACCCAATAATACTTATTTAGCAAGACCATGTTCTAGAGCAAAACGAACTAACTCTGTACGGCTATTGGTGCCGGTTTTACTAAACAAGCGGCTGACATATTTTTCTACGTTGCGGACGCTGGTTTCCAAACGACGGGCGATTTCTTTATTCATCAACCCCTCAGCGACTAAGTTTAAAACACTTTGTTCTCTGGGGGTCAAATCAATTTTGAAAGGCGCTGGTGATTGAGAAATGGCATTTCTTTGAGTTAACAAAGCCTTGATTTGGGCTATCTGATTGGCTAGTTCAGCTATGTCGGGGGTTTCAAGGTCATCTGCTGTGGTTGGAGGTTTAGCAGCGCGGCGGGCTAGTAAATTTTCGACTATGGCGACTAACTCGTCTGGGTCAAAGGGTTTGGGAAGATAAGCATCGACACCAGCTTGATAACCTTGAATGCGATCGCCTGTCATACCTTTAGCGGTTAAAAAGACTACGGGGAGTGCTTGGAAACGGGGGTCTTCTCGCAGTTGCTTGAGGAACTGATAGCCATCTACTTGGGGCATCATCACATCGGAAATCACTAGATCGGGTGTATTCACCTGCATTAATTCCCAACCCTCGACGGCATTACTGGCGATTTGAACGTTGAAACCGCTCTCTTGCAAGTAGTCTTTTACGGCTTCTCGTATCCCTGGTTCATCGTCCACCAGTAATAATTGTGCTGACATTTAAAATTTCCTTAAGCTTACCTTTTTCCAATTTAGCGAAAGTTGGCAAGGATTGAACGGGAGTTAGGAGTTAGGAGTTAAGAGTTAGGAGTTAGGAGTTAGGAGTTAAGAGTAAAAATTATTCTCCCCCTGCCTCCCGTGCCCCCTCATCCCCTCTCCAGTTATTATGTGATTATGAAGATGGGAGAAGCTATGACTGCTATTACCCTGAACTTAGAACCAGTAATCAATCTCACTGCTGAGCAGTTTTATCAACTGTGTCGAGTCAACCCTGATGCTAAACTGGAACGCACTGCATTAGGGGAATTAGTCGTCATGGCACCGACTGGTGGAGAAACTGGTAGCCGAAACCGCAGGTTAACCCAGCGATTGGGAACTTGGACAGATGAAGACGGAACTGGAGAAGCTTTTGACTCTTCAACGATGTTTCAGCTTCCCAATGGAGCTTTGCGTTCCCCTGATGCAGCTTGGATTCCTTTGGAGCGGTGGGAAGCACTAGCTCCTGAAGAAAGAAAGACTTTTCCTCCCATTTGTCCCGATTTTGTGGTAGAGTTGCGGTCTGATTCTGACACGCTCAAGTCTCTCCAAGACAAAATGCAAGAATATATGGAGAATGGTACGCGCTTGGGCTGGCTGATTGACCCTAAAGGAAAGCAAGTAGAGATTTATCGCCAAGAAAAACAAAAGGAAGTGCTAATTTCCCCAAATCGGTTATCAGGGGAGGACGTACTACCAGGTTTTATCTTGGATTTACAAGGAATTTTTTGATAATTCTCCCCATTTAGCGAAAGTTGACAGGGATTGAACAACGTGATTTCACCTCTACCGCCCCTAAAGCTTTTGAAGTTGACACCTCTGCCTCAGTTAACCCTTTAATGTCTGTAATAATCGTGCCTTCGTAGGGACAAGCTGACCGCAAAGTTGTCCAGCATTGGGCATCGGGGGATGAGGGAGATGAAAGAGACAAGGAGGACAAGGGAGACAAGGTAGCAATTTTTCTCCCTTGTCTCCCCACCACTTCCTCATCTACCACTGTGGGTTTGCCTTAATTAATGCTTCTGCTGCTGAACTATTTAATGGAACCGAGAAAAAATGTCCTTGGCCATATTCACAGTTGACTTTTCTGAGCAGTGCTAGTTGCTCTTTAGTCTCTATTCCTTCGGCAAGCACATCCACACACAGCTTGTGTGCCAATGTCACAAGTATTTCAATAATTTCTAAATCCCTACTACTAGTGTTAATTGAACTGATAAAAGAACGGTCTATCTTCAATAAACTGATGGGAAAGTTATAAAGACGACTTAATGAAGAGTAGCCTGTACCAAAGTCGTCAATTGATAACTGAATCCCCATTTCTCGAAGTTGGTAGAGTACGGCAATTACGCGATCGCCATTTTCCACAATTACACTTTCAGTAATATCCAGCACTAAACTGTCAGCATTCAGACCAGTGGATTCTAATATTTGCTCAATTTGCTCAATCAAATCCGGTTGGGAAAATTGCTGTAAGGAGAGATTGACACTGATTTTCTTGAGCAAGTTGGCAGGATGAGACGCTCGCCAAGCTTGCATTTGACTACAGGCCTCTTGTAACACCCACTTACCAATGGAGAAAATTAATCCAGTTTCTTCGGCTATAGAAATAAAGTCTGCTGGACTCAGCAAACCACGCTCTGGATGTTCCCAGCGCAACAAAGCTTCAAAACCTAACATCAAGCCACTAGTCAGGGAAACAATTGGTTGATAATAAACTCGTAACTCTCGACGCTCAATTGCTCGGCGCAAATCAGTTTCTAACTGCAATTTCGCTAGAGCATTAGCATACATATTTGAGTTGAATAGTTCATAACGCGCTCTACCCAGGATTTTTGCTCGATACATCGCCGTATCAGCATCTCTCAACACATCCTCTGGTCGTTCATAATTTATTGTTGAACTCAAGGCAATACCAATACTTGCTGTTGTGAAGATTTCTTGTCCGTCAAGCTCAAAGGGTAACTTTAGCTCCTGTTCAATGCGCTCAGCAACTTTGATGGCGTCTGACACATCTTGAATTCCCTCCAACAAGATTGTAAATTCGTCTCCCCCAAGCCGCGCTGCTGTATCTATGGAGCGTACACATATTTCTAACCTACTTGCAATGGCAAGCAGAAATTGGTCTCCTTTGTGATGTCCAAAGCTGTCATTAATTACTTTAAATCGATCCAAATCGATAAACAGTACAGCAAATAAATAATCTGAATGCCTTTTAGAATAATTAATCGCATGTCTTAAACGGTCAATAAATGCAGCACGATTTGGCAGACCTGTTAATGCATCATGAAAAGCAAGGTGTAGTAGTTGCGACTCTACTCGTTTACGCTCTGTAATTTCAGTGAGTAATTTGTGATTGGCTTTTACCAGTTCTGCTGTCCGTTCTGCTACGCGTATTTCTAACTCCTCATAAGCTCGGTGCAACATTTCTTGGGCTTGTTTCCGTTCTGTGATGTTGCACAGCAGCCAACACCAGCCAATTTGCTTGTCGTTTTCGTCGTATACCGCAGATAACCTCACACTAGCAGGGAAAGGTTTTCCCCTCCGTGGCTGGAGATTAATTTCCCAGTTGAGTAGCTGCTGTAAATTGTTCATGTGGGAGCTAAACAATTGACGATCTTGTTGAGCAATAAAGAGAATTAATGGTTTACCTACTAAATACTTGTGGCGGACATGAAACAAGGTTGCTGCTGCATAATTAGCTTCTTCAATTGTCCCTGTATTATTAGTTATTAAATAAGC
This sequence comes from Nostoc linckia z4, assembly GCF_002608075.1. Taxonomy (GTDB): domain Bacteria; phylum Cyanobacteriota; class Cyanobacteriia; order Cyanobacteriales; family Nostocaceae; genus Nostoc; species Nostoc linckia. The sequence continues at coordinate 42,243 of NZ_LAHA01000046.1, read as the reverse complement.
ATCTGGAGCTAGCTCAAACAAATCTCGGTAACGTCGGCACTCTTTGTCTAATGCTGCTCGTGTTAACTCTAACTCTTGAGAGACTAGTAATAGTTTTTCCACTGTAGTGTGGAGTTCTTCAAAAGCTTCTGTTATTATTTCTTGTTCTAAATAGGTCTTGTTTGCACTGCGTTGCAGTAATTCCTGTACTTGTGAGCGCAATTTTTTTATATGTTGGCTAAAGCCGTCTACGTTCATGCGGCTCGATATCGGAAAATTATGAAGGGTAGTTCTAAAGGATGGGCAAGTTCTACGCTTTCCTTTAGCTTGGGACTGTATTAACGAGGTTAGCAACGGTTAGTTACAATACTAGACAGTTTCTAAATAAATAGAACAGAATGTAACTTTGTTGATAATTTAGTATTATGTTATTAACATTATATCTGCTTTGCTTATTTTTGAATCTATCTCTTAAGATACATTTAAGAAATGAAAAACTTTTGGTCGGATAAAATTTAATATTGCAAATTTTTTCGCACTGATAAAAGTCTTTGTTGAGTGGTAACAAGTAATACTATAAATATACTACAACAAAATTAGAGTTATCCGAGCAAGTTTTTTAGTATTTTTATAACCGAGCAACGATTTTGGCCTTTTCTGGTAGTTTAGCTTCTCTTTGTCCAGCTGTACGGGCCCTGGCTGTAAACAGACCAATGGGAGTATTTAATAAATCTACCAAAGTGGCTTTACCAGCGATCGCCCCTCTTATATCTCTTGGTACTTCTTTCAATAACCAACGCGCCAAACGATAGCCGCATTCACTCAGTGTAATATCTCGCATTAAATCAATACCATACAATTCGTGTAAATAGCGATTGGAGCGCCCATAACGCCGCCATTGACTTTGTAGTTCTAACAGTGTGGTGCGGTGACGATGCTGAACGATGGCGTTGGGGGCAAATTCCAAACCCCCGATGTTTTCGGCTAAAATTCGCCAGCAAATGTCTGCGTCGCCGCCGGTAGTTAAATGGGGACGAAATAAACCGGCTTTTTCAAAAGCGATGCGGCGAATTGCCAAATTAGCTGTTTGTCCATAGGGACGAAAGGCATGACCGAGGGTGTGTTTTTGCGACAGGGTTTCTTCACGGTCTGCGTGTTGTTCTAACAAAGTTTTGCCTGGTAATGCCAAAATTTCCCCAGCAACAATTACTACTTCTAAATTGACAAAAGGTAGTATTAATGCATTTAACCATTGTGGTTGGGGACGGCAATCTGCATCAGTAAAAACTATGATTTCGCCAATAGCTCCACGAATTCCGGTGTTACGAGCTGCATAGGAGCTTTGAATTTGATTTTCGCTCAAGGGGCGAATTGTAATCGGGCTATTTGCGGCAGTTGTTTTGAGTAAATTAAAAGTTCCGTCGCTACTATTATTGTCTACTAATAAGTACTCTACTCGGTGTTTTGGGTAAGTTTGAGATAACAGACAATTGAGCAAATCTGGCAAATCTGCCTCACCGTTATAAATAGGAATAACCACCGATACCATTGGTAAAAAGCTGGTGGCGGTGGTTGCATCAATTGGCTGATAATTCATAAAATTAGAAATTTTAGAAATGGAACTACTAACTAGTATTCCCAATCTCAATTAGAAGTCAGAATCGAGGAGTCAGGAGTCAGGAGTCAGAATTCAGAACTCAGAATTCAGAACTCAGGAGTCAGGAGTCAGGAGTCAGGAGTCAGAATTCAGAACTCAGAATTCAGAATTCAGAACTCAGAAGTCAGAATTCAGGAGTCAGAATTCAGAACTCAGAATTCAGAACTCAGGAGTCAGAACTCAGGAGTCAGAATTCAGGAGTTGTAATTTAACAGCAAAGCTAAAGAACCTTTGCTAAGACGTTAGAATTAAACGCTTTTATTACTTCTGAATTCTGAATTCTGACTTCTGAATTCTAAAATTGCAAATCCCCAGCACGGACGCTCATGGGTTGATTGAGTTGATTGCTTGGCGGTTGAGCGAAGTTGTTTCCTGATAAAATTGCGATCGCTCTGGCATATTGCGGGTCGCTCTTAGTTCCGATTAAATCTGGATTAGAAGCCAACTGACGCTCTTGTGCCTCTGTCAAGTCTAATTTGATGTCTGGCGTAATTCCTTTATGGTTGATGTCTGTCCCTAAAGGCGTGTAGTAGTGAGCAATGGTGACTGCTAAGCCGGAACCATCGGCTAGTTCGTGAACTGATTGTACTAAGGCTTTGCCAAAGGTTTGACCGCCAACTACCACAGCTCGCTTATTGTCCTTGAGTGCGCCTGTGAGGATTTCGCTAGCACTAGCTGAATTACCGTCTACCAATACTGCCAAGGGACGATTTGTTAAGGCAGTGCGATTGGCTTTAGTTTCCTCAGTGCCTCCCACACGGTCTACTGTTTTGACAATGCCGCCATTATCTAACCACATACGGGCAATTTCAATGCTGGCTTGTAACAAACCGCCTGGGTTTCCCCGCAAATCTAAAACATAAGAATCTACTTTTTGATTGTTTAAATCGCGGATGGCTCTTTGCATTTGCTCTGCGGCGTGGGCGCTAAATTCCCGCAAACGGATATAGCCAACGCGGCGATTTCCTTCTTGTCTGAGGGTATAACGTACTGTTGGTACTTCTATATTTGCTCTAGTCAGCTTGAGTTCAAAGGGATTTTGCCCTGCGCGTTTGAGTCTTAAGCTGATGGGAGTACCGGCTTTACCGCGAATCAGTTTAGAGGCGTCATCCACTTTCATTTTGAGAGTGGCTTTGCCGTCAATGGCTAAAATTTCATCCCCTGCTTTGATTCCAGCTCTCAGGGCGGGAGAATTATCTATGGCTTCAACAACAGTCAGACGTTGAGTTTTTTCGTTAACTTCCATCCGAATGCCGATACCAGAGACTTCCCCGGAGGTTTGGCTAGTGAGGGCTTCAAACTGTTTGGGATCCATGAACCGAGTATAAGGATCTCCCAAGGTTTGTAAAGCTTCCCGGATGGCGGCATAAGCTTCTTCACGAGAGGAATAGTCTTTACTCAACAAGCTTTGTCTAGTTGCTAGCCAATCTTGTTGATTAAATTTACCATCAACATATTCATGATTCACCAGTTGCCAAACTTGGTCAACTATCGCTTTTGGGCTGTCCTGTAGACTTAGGGCTGCGCGTACACCGCGAGTCCAAGCAGAACCGAACACAGATATGGTAGCAGTCGTAGCGATCGCTCCACCAATCAAGGCTACTTGGAGCGGCGAGTAACTTTTCGCAGATTGGTTCATGTATATTTAGCTGGAATAATAGTGTTGTTGACAGTTTAGCAATCAGGCTTTCTGAAAATTTTTAAGTTTTTATACCCCAAACTCAGCTATGCTCTCTGGATTCTTTGACATTGTAATTATGCCAAAAATACTGCATTAGTTATCAATAACGATTTCTGAGTTTGTTTGCCTTCTCCGGAAGGCTATACTGACGATGTGACACTTTGGTCGCCGTCATGTTTGTAGTTTAGATTACTTTTATAAGATAGCACTTCAATCGCTTAATTGCCGTGTGTTGGACAGTCATCTAAATTTACTTTTTTGATATCAGTAATGAAACATAAATCTATTATCAAATCATGTATTTACATTAAAAGAAGTTTGGTTAATTTGTGGCAATTGTTACAAAAACTAACTGTTGGATTTTGCTTTATTCTGGGTGCTTGGTTGATTTTTACTACTATAACCTTACTTTATGCTTCTTCGCAGCCAGTAGACACCTTTTTTGTGCTTGGTGGCAGTATTCGTCGAGAAACTTATGTTGCCCAACAAGCAAAACTATACCCCAAAATCCCAATTTTAATTTCTCATGGCTCTCCAGATCCTTGTATATGGTTAATTTTTCAGCGGGAATTTGCCAGCTTAGAAAACGTTTGGTTAGAAAAGTGTGCAAATTCTACCTTTGAAAATTTTTATTATAGTATTCCTTTATTGCGTAAATGGCGCGTACATAAAGTAAAACTGATTACATCTCCAACCCATTTACCAAGGGCTAAATGGATGGCGCAGATTCTCTTAGGCGCTCATGGGATTTGGGTAGAGCCAGAAATCGTTCAAGAATCAGGTGTTCCTGGTAATCGGGAATCTTGGCTCAAAACTGCACTAGATTTAACCCGCAGCTTATTTTGGGCAATTTTAAGTCAAATTATTCAACCACAATGCTCCAACGTTACCAGGCTTGCTGATGTGGATATACAAGCTTGGCAAAGTCGGGGTTTTAGATGCGAACATCAAGGGGGAGTGGGGAGATAAAAAGATGGCTATACCTATAACTATTATCATTTACTTATGAATTTTTCTTTTACTTACTACAGCATTTCATGAGAATCCTTTGCGTACCTCTGCGTTGACTTTGCGCCCTTTGCGTTTAATTTCCAGCACCATATTACCCAAAGCTGTACTGAGCTATTTTTTGTATAGATTTACAGTTCTCGTCTGTTAATAGAAATCGTTGATTTTTTCTATTAGTTGTTGAATTTAGAAAATTTTCAATTTTTGACTAACGTAGCAAATAATGTTGTAAATTTGCATGACAAAATTTTACATTTTACAAATCAAATCTTTTGAAGATTAAAAGTTATTAACGTTTGTGTGGCAACAGTAGTATTCTATTTAACTAATTTTTGGATCTACGCATAAACTTATAAAAATTAATATAATTTTTGCATGAGTATATCCTAAATTTATTTACAAATTTTCCTGGCAAATTTTTCATTAAAACTTCAGCTGGGTTTGGGCTAAAAAAGTGATACTCCACATAGTAAATTAATGAAAGTGCAGATATGCACGGGATGATATTATGACGACTCAGGAAGAAATTAGATTAGCACAAGCTTTGGATCGCATAGTTCATTGGCAAAGATGGGGGCCATATTTGAGCGATCGCCAATGGGGAACAGTACGCGAAGATTACAGCCATAATGGTACTGCGTGGGATTATTTTACCCATGACCAAGCCCGTTCTCGCGCCTATCGTTGGGGAGAAGATGGAATTGCTGGAATTTCAGATAATCACCAACGACTTTGTTTTGCCATTGCCCTTTGGAATGGTGAAGATGCTATTCTCAAAGAACGAATTTTTGGTCTCACCGGCAATGAAGGCAATCATGGCGAAGATGTCAAGGAATATTACTTTTATTTAGATAATACTCCCACTCATTCCTATATGAAAATGCTGTATAAATATCCACAAGCAGCATTTCCTTACTCGCAATTAGTTGCAGAAAATCAACGCCGCAGTCGTCAAGAACTAGAATTTGAATTACTAGATACGGGTGTATTTGATGATGACCGCTACTTTGATGTTTTTGTAGAGTATGCCAAACATTCTGCGGAAGATATTCTCATCCAAATTACAGTAGTGAATCGAGGACTAGAGGCAAAAACACTCCATCTTCTACCTACTCTTTGGTTTCGCAATACTTGGTCTTGGAATGGGGATGATAACAAACCTATTTTAAAAGAAGTTAAATTCAGTGATACTTGTAATATCATTGAAGCATCTCATTTAACTTTAGGAATGAGGTGGCTTTATTGTCAAAAACCAACCGAGGTTTTATTTACAGAAAATGAAACTAATTCCCAAAAATTATTTGGTTATAGTAATGCATCTGCTTATGTAAAAGATGGTATTAATGATTATATTGTTCAAGGATTAAAAGCGGCTGTAAATCCAGATAAAATAGGTACTAAAGCATCTGCTAATTATATATTAACAATTGGTGCAGGTGAAACTAAAATTGTGAAATTGCGACTCAGTAATATACCAAATTTAGTTGAGCCATTGGGCAAAGATTTTGATGAAATTTTTAACAAACGACAACAGGAAGCAGAGGAATTTTATCAGCGAATTGTACCACATTCTTTGAGCGAAGATATGCGGAATGTACAGCGACAAGCTTTTGCTGGAATGTTGTGGAGCAAGCAATTTTATCATTACATTGTAGAGGATTGGCTAAAAGGCGATGGTAACGCTCCATCCCCACCACCAGAACGCCAAAATGGCAGAAATCAAGAATGGTTTCATCTATATAATGAAGATATTCTTTCTATGCCTGATAAATGGGAATATCCTTGGTATGCTGCTTGGGATTTAGCATTTCATACCATTCCTTTGGCAATGATTGACCCAGAATTTGCTAAATATCAATTGGATGTTTTAACGCGGGAATGGTATATGCATCCTAACGGGCAAATTCCTGCTTATGAATGGAAATTTAGTGATGTTAATCCCCCGGTTCATGCATGGGCAACTTGGCGAATTTATCAAATTGAACAAAAAATTTATGGACGAACAGACAGACAGTTTTTAGAAAGAGTTTTTCAAAAGTTGATGCTGAATTTTACCTGGTGGGTAAATCGAAAAGATGCCAAAGGTAATAATGTTTTTCAAGGTGGATTTTTAGGATTAGATAATATTGGTGTATTTGACCGCAGTGCAGAACTTCCTACGGGCGGACATATAGACCAATCTGATGGTACAAGTTGGATGGGAATGTATTGTTTAAATATGTTAGCTATTGCCTTAGAATTAGCCAAGACTAATCCTGTTTATGAAGACATCGCTACTAAGTTTTTTGAGCATTTTCTGTATATTGCTGATGCCATGAATAAAATTGGCGAAATGGAAGTTAGTTTATGGAACAAATCCGACGGTTTTTACTACGATGTACTACATTTAAATGAGCAGCAGATTACCTTAAAAGTCAGGTCAATGGTAGGATTAATTCCTCTGTTTGCCATTGAAACAATTGAACCAGAAACATTAAAAATGCTTCCGGGTTTTAAAAAGCGTTTGGAATGGTTTATCCGCAACCGTCCTGACTTACGACAAAATGTAGCTTGCATGGAAACAAAGGGAATTGGTGCTAGGAGATTGCTCGCGATCGCTTCTAGAGATAAACTCAAAAGTATTCTCCAAAAAATGCTAGATGAAAGCGAGTTTTTCAGTCCCTACGGTATTCGCGCACTTTCCAGATTTCACGCCGAACATCCCTATATCTTTGATGTCAACGGTTGTCAATTTCGTGTAGATTATGAACCTGCTGAATCTAGTAGTGGCTTATTTGGTGGAAATTCTAATTGGCGCGGCCCTATTTGGTTTCCAGTGAATTTTTTATTAATTGAATCTCTACAAAAGTTTCATTCTTATTTAGGAGATGATTTTCAATTGGAATGTCCAACCGGTTCTGGTAAGATGATGACACTCCGCGAAATTGCATTAGAACTATCTCAAAGGTTAATGAGAATTTTCTTAAAAGATTCCTCTGGAAAAAGACCTGTTTATGGTGCAACATCAAAGTTTCAAAATGACCCCCATTGGCAGAATTTAATTTTATTTTATGAATATTTTCATGGTGATAATGGTGCCGGAATTGGAGCCAGTCACCAAACAGGATGGACTGGTTTAGTTGCTAACTTAATCCAGGAATGTGGCGAATATAAAACACAATATCATGGACAAAACAATGATGAAGGTAAAAAAGCGATCGCTTTAGCATAAGAATACGTTAATTTATATCAAGCAACAAATCTCCAGCTTCTTTGAAAAGTCGGAGATTTGAAATATCTTTGTTGAGTTATAACCAAATTCCTCATTAACAAAAATTAGTCACTTTGAATAGTTATGGTTTAATTATTCATCAGCAAACAAAGACTCTAAATCTCGATAGCCACTGGCAACACGAGTAATACTAATTCCGTCTTCTCTTGGATAGTAGAATATAATGTAATCATCTACAACAAAACCGCGCAAATTCGGTACAAACCTTGCATAACTTTTTCCCATATTAGGAAAATTAGCTACTAATTTACACTTCTGGCGAATATCATCAAAAAGCTTACTAGCTGCTTTTGGGTTACTACGAGCAATATATTCACAAATTTCGTCTAAATCTCGAATTGCTGCATCTGAAAGTGAATAATTGTTCATTCAGAAGACTCCTCAGTAATTCGACGAATTTTTTCTTGGAATCTGGCAAATACAACTTCACCATCAGTTACTTGTCCCTTAGCAATTTGTTCAGTTCCTAAAGCAATTTTTTGTCGTAATTCTTCAATTCGCTGCTCTCTTTCTTGTAGCAGTTTAAAGGCTTCATTTATTACATCATCTGCACTAGCGAATCTACCAGTTGCAAGCTGCGCCTGAATAAATTGCTCTAATTCTGGCTTAATTTGGATGTACATATTTTCTCACTTTATATAATTAATACTGTTATTATCTTTGTTCTAACAACATTGACACATAAAAAGCAATTGTTGGTTATAGCTACCTCGCTTGTGTGAGTTTGCTAGATTTGATGTTATTTTCAGCTTGCTTGTTACCTGCTCCTTTTAAGTAGGATTATATCAAGCGATCGCTTTGACAAATCTTCATAAATCGCCATATTGACAATCTCAGATTAGGTATGCAATTGTTTATTGTAAGACAAGCATAAATAACCGCACTATAAAGCGCAGGTTTTTGGTAGTGGTCTCAGCAGCAAGAATTCCTAGTTTCCTGCCGAGCTTCGTGTCATCCCTTCGGCTGAGTATTTAGCCAAAAGTTTAGTCTAGTAATTGATTAAACTTTCAATGGAAAGACAAGATGTTCGGATAAATATTCAGAGGAAGGGATGACGCGAAACTTGGTAGGAAGCCAGGAATTCTTACTGCTGAGACTTTAACTAAACTCAAGCGACGGTAGCAAATTTTTTCATAGAGTAAGATTCATTTTTGATAATTTTCCTCAAAATAAATTTGCTAACACTAGATGTGTGATATTCCATTGCTGTTGCAAACATTAACTAAAATGGAAAATCAAAACAATGAATTCAAGACAAAAACGTAATAAAAAACAGCAACTTCTTGATTTGTATGACTCTAATTGTTGGTGGTGTCGCCAGAATTTACCACAAGAAAAGCTGACGATTGAACACCTTTTACCTAAGAGTCGTGGAGGTTCTAATTCTTTTGAAAACTTGCGCCTTTCTTGTTTTCAGTGTAATAACACTCGTGGAAACAGTATTTATCCGCCTATCTTGATAAAAGGTAACTTTTGATAAATAGCACCTCAAATTTTTGAGTATTTGTATCTTACAGGGTAGGTATCTTATCTACCCTTCTCAATCAATTAGCTAAGACAAAAAACAAAACATAAAAATGCACAAACTTCTAATATTCCGCGATGAAAAACTTCTACGCCGTGCGCTGACTCACCGTTCCTATGTTCATGAGAACCCAGGAGAAGGGGAACATAACGAACGCCTAGAATTTCTTGGCGATGCTTTGCTAAATTTCTTAAGTGGTGAATATCTCTATCGCCGTCACCCAGAAAAGGGAGAAGATGAATTAACGCGGCGGCGTTCTGCATTGGTAGATGAAAAGCAACTGGCAAAATTCGCTGAAGAAGTAGATTTAAACTTTAAAATGCGCTTAGGAAAAGGTGCTATTCAAGACGGAGGATATCATAACCCAAATTTACTTAGCAGCACCTTTGAAGCTGTTATTGGTGCTTATTATCTAGATAATAATTCAAATATTGAAGCAGTTCGCGCAATTATAGAACCACTGTTTAATTCTGTACCCGAACAAATTGTGATTTCCCGTTCTAATGTAGATGCAAAGAATCGCTTTCAAGAATGGGTACAACGCAATGTTACCCAAACTCCTCCTAAATATATTACAGTCCAAACAGGCGGTTTGTGCCACGCACCGGAATTCGTAGCCAAAGTACTTGTAGGTGAAAAAATCTACGGTGAAGGTAAGGGACGTAATAAAAAAGATGCTGAAAAAGCTGCTGCTGAAGATGCGTTGATTAAGTTGAAAAAACAAGGGTTGGTGTAGAGGTGATTTTTTCACGCAGAGGCGCAGAGGCGCAGAGAGAGATGTGAGATTTTGGTGTCAAATTAACTTTTTTCTACTTCTAATTCTAAGGGTAAAACTACAGTGAAAGTCGAACCAACTCCCACTTCAGAAACTAAGTTAACTTCGCCTTGTAATAATTTCACTAACCGCCAAACTATTGCCAATCCTAAACCTGTACTATCAGGAAGGTAAGGACGATCGCCAGCATTTACCCGAAAATAAGGTTCAAATATCTCGGCTTGGTGTTCTGGTGCAATGCCAATTCCAGTGTCGGAAACTGCGATCGCCCATTTCTGTTTCTCCAACACTTGACACATTACAATAATAGTCCCAGACTCTGTATAACGAATTGCATTACTAATAAGATTAGTAACAACTTGTTGCAATTGAAATGAATCTGTAAGTAAATCTTGAGGAGCGCGCTGGCAATCGAATACGATTTTCAAGTTTTTCTCTACAGCTAAAGGTTCCAACATTTCACAGACATTATGAATGAGTTCCGGCACATTCGTCGGTGCTAATTGCAGTTTTATTTGTCCCGCATCATAGCGCGAAAGTTCCAACACATCATTAATTAAGTGAAGTAATTGTCTACCATTACGTAACACCCGCTCAATATGTTCTAAATTGGTATAGTTGTCTTTTATCTTGGTTTTTTTGCGTTGTTGGCGTAAAAATAAATCTGAGTATCCAATAATTGAAGTTAGGGGATGTTTTAATTCGTGGGCTAGTTGGGAAATATACTCTTGATTAGCGCTAATTAACCTTGTCAATTCCTGATTGTGCAGCGTTAATGATGTTTGTAACTGCCTCAGTTCTCGCAACCGTTCTTCAACATAACTCTTAAAACAGCGAGCGATCGCTTCATCTACAATAGCGTCAATCAAACGCATAGAACGAATAATTTCTGCCGGTGTTCCTTTCAATAAATCTGCGTGAATAGTGTCAAATATTACTGTTCTTAATAGATGATATTCTCTGGCAATTTCTGTTGCATCAAAACCTTGTTCGGCTCGAATCGCCCCATGCTCAAAACTCGCAACAATTATCGATTGAATGTCATTCTCCTCAGATTTTGAAAGTACCGTTACCATTGCTTTCAAAACACTGGGAATATGATTTCTAATGGCTGTATAAGATAAATCATCAGCACTTTCAATCCGTTGATCTTTACGAACTGCTTTCACCCACTTGTTTAGGATGATATCAGTTTTGTCAGCCAGGAATTGACTAAAATCCATTATGTTAAATTCAGCTAACAGAGAGATGAGTAAATTTCCATATGCAATTAGTTTAGCCACTAGAGCGACTTTTTACCAAAAAAAAATTCAAAATTCACCTATCAAAAGTAATAGATTTTATCTATCGTCTCGTAGATTAGCAAAAACTTGAAGTATCGTTGTCAAATTTCAGTACGCAACATATTAATGTATAATCTATATTGTCTTTATAAATAAAAATATAGTAGTTAACAATGTAGATCCTTGATGATATTACTGCTGTATTCCTTACTATGTAAGAATTTTCATCCTAAGATAGTTCAATTTTTTAACATTTATAATATTTATGAATTAAGTAAAAACAAGGTTAATAACTTGACAATAGTATTTAAAAAAACTAAATTTAAAAAAAAAGAGATGATTTTTACTGAGCGTTAATGTTATACTCTTCACATCAACGTTATATTGTGCGTAATTTCGTACCTTTTAGAGTAAGTCAGCCTAATCCAGCGCATCACAGTGCATAACGCTGGAGCGGAGGAACCAAATTGTGGGGCGTATCTTGGAGAAAGTTATGAGTTATGAGTTATGAGTTATGAGTTATGAGTTTTTAATTAACTCCTCACTCCTCACTCTTGACTTTTTACTCCCAACTAACAACTTTCTTCAGAAGGGCATCTCTCAGCCCTAGCCCGTCAGCTAACTTCGTAGGCATTGAGAGGAGACTGAAGAGACGGCATTTTTATCAATGTTCCGATCTCATCAGTGTCCAAGGCTGGTACTGCTCGGTTTTTTGTACCTGCACTTCAACCTGTTGAGGTTTCATAATGATCTTTCAATTAAATTTAGCAGCGATCGCCGCGATCGCTGGACAAACTGCTTGGAAAAAGACAAAACCCGTCATCAGTAAAGATGTCTTCTTTTTACCTGTTTTGGGTTTTTTAGGAATAATTGTGCTGTGGTGGATTGTTGCACTTGCCAATCATGAATTAATGCCCACCCCACCAGAAGCACTATCAGCTAATTTGGACTACATCTTAAATCCCTTTTACCAGCGAGGCCCCGGTAACTTAGGAATTGGTTGGTTATTAATAGCAAGTCTGCGAAGAGTAATACTAGGCTTTTTATTAGGTGCAGTAGTAGCCATACCTCTAGGATTTCTGATTGGCATGTCTAGACCGGCAATGCTAGCCCTCAATCCCATCATTCAAATTTTTAAACCCGTATCGCCTTTAGCTTGGTTGCCCATTGCCTTAGCTATCTTCAATTTGGCAGATCCTTCGGCAATTTTTGTCATCTTTATTACTTCCCTATGGCCGACAATTATTAATACTGCCTTAGGAGTTTCTAGCGTTCCCAAGGATTATTTAAATGTGGCAAGAGTATTAGAAATGCCACGTTGGCGGCAGATTATCAAAATCATTTGGCCTGCAAGTTTGCCCTATATTTTTACAGGTTTGCGAATTAGTTTAGGGATAGCTTGGTTAGTTATTGTGGCAGTAGAAATGCTCACAGGTGGTGTTGGTATAGGCTTTTTTGTCTGGGACGAATGGAGCCGCTTAAACCTGAGTTCAGTTTTTCTAGCAGTGTTAGTAATTGGTGTCACTGGATTAATTCTTGATTACGCCGTCGGTAAAATTCAAGAAATAGTAACTCGCCGCCCCACACCTTCTAATTAAATCAGAATTCAGAATTCAGAATTCAGAATTCAAATAGTCTCTTTGTCTAGCTTTGAGAGTTAGATAGGGTAATTGACGCTTTTTAACTTTGGGCGTTTGCATCTTGACGCTAGCAATTAATCACCGAATTTTGGATTTTGAATTTAACAATTCAAAAATGATTGATTATCCATGAAATCAATCTCAAATATCAAATCCAAAATCTCAAATTGAGTCACCAACGGAGCCACATAAATGAGTGACTATCACTACACTCGACGAGACTTTATCAAAGGAATAGGAGCAACCACAGCTGGAATTGCCCTTTCTTCCTGTGCAATTTCTGGAGATAGATCTGCCCAAGGATTAACAGAAGAAGCCTTAGCTGTACAACCAGTAGTTAAATCCAGCGAATTAGAAAAACCGGATTTAATTGTTGGATACGTTCCCGTTAATGATTGTGCGCCATTTGCGATCGCCTGGAAAAAAGGCTTGTTCCGCAAATATGGTTTAAACGTCACCCTCAACCGGGAAGCCAGTTGGGCCACCTCCCGCGACGGCGTCATTTTTGGTCGCTTGGATGCTTCACCTGTAGTATCCGGTGCGGTTACCAACGCCAGAATTGGCGCTGAAGGCGCACGCCACGCCTCGTTGTGTGCAGCTATGACCATTCACCGCCACGGTAATGCCATGACCATGAACAAAGCGATGTGGGATTATGGGCTGCGTCCTTGGTACGAGTATCAAGAAAAATATGGCGATGGCGCACTAGAAGCTTTTGGTAGAGATTTTCGGGGCTACTTCGATAGCCAGCCACCAGAAAAAAAAGTTTGGGCAGTTGTTCTCAGTTCCGCCATTTACGAATACTTTGTCCGTTACATATCCGCCGCTGCTGGTGTCGATCCTTTCAAAGAATTTCGCGTCATCATTGTTTCCCCGCCCCAGATGGTTACCAATGTGCGAATTGGCGCTATGCAAGCTTATATGGTTGCAGAACCCTGGAACACCAGGGCAATTACAGGAAACGAAAACATCGGCTTCACCTTCGCCCAAGGGAAAGAAGTCTGGTTGGGACACCCAGATAGACTTTTGGGAGTAATGGAATCTTTCATCGAAAAATATCCCAAAACCTATCGTTCCCTTGTCAAAGCCATGATTGAAGCTTGCCAATATTGCAGCAAAGCAGAAAATCGCCAAGAAGTTGCTGAACTGCTAACAGACCGTTCCTTTACAGGTGCAAAACCGAAAAATAAAAATGCGCCAATTACCAAGCTTACGGGCCCGGCAATTCTTGGTAACTACAACTATGGCGGCTTTGATGGCAAAGACCGCACTATTCAAGCTGCTGACAACACAATTTTCTACGATATTCCAGACAATCTTCCCAAACAGCCAGGAGAACATTCGACATTTTTATGGAGATCTAGAAGTATTTGGTTAATGACTCAAGCAGCAAGATGGGGACAAATTAAAGCATTTCCTAAAGATGCTGAAAAACTAGCCGAAAAAGGTTGGAGAACAGATTTATATCGAGAGATAGCAAATGAAATGGGCATTCAATGTCCTAAGGATGATTACAAAGTAGAACCGTCAGAAGTATTTATAGATAAGAAAAGCTTTGATCCCAGCGATCCAGTGGGCTATCTGAATAGTTTTGCTATCAGGGCTAATGCTCCCACTAGTTTTTTCATGTCATAAATACCAAGTTCTTTGACTGTGGGAATTTTAGACTTTAGATTTTGGATTTTAGATTTTAGATTTATGGGCGCAATAAATCTAAAATCCTTAGCAAACAAGCACTGTTTTTTCAAAATTAATCGAAAATCCCAAATCTAAACTTGATTAAATTATTGTTGGAGCATTTGATGATGGAATATACCTCATTACCTATTGATACCCAAACTCAAGTTATGTCCCGTCCTGGATTTTTAGAAATTGAAAATTTAGTCAAGTCTTATCCGACACCAGATAAAGATAAATTTGTGGTTTTAGATGGAGTTAATTTAACGATTGGTGAAGATGAATATATTTCTGTAATTGGTCACTCTGGTTGTGGGAAATCTACACTACTGAAGATTATTGGAGGTTTAGAAAAAGCAACTTCTGGCTCAGTACGTTTAGATGGAAAAGAAATCCGTAAGCCAGGTGCAGAGAGGATGATGGTGTTTCAAAATTACGCATTGTTACCGTGGTTAACAGTGCGAGAAAATATCCGTTTAGCTGTAGATGAAGTGTTAAAAAATGCTAATCGATCTGAAAAAATTAGCATTGTAAACGAACACTTGGCAATGGTAAACTTAACGGCGGCGGCTGATAAGTATCCTGATGAACTTTCTGGAGGTATGAAACAACGCGTAGGTATTGCCAGAGCTTTAGCAATTCGTCCGAAAATGTTACTAATGGATGAACCTTTTGGGGCGCTAGATGCACTCACTCGTGGTAAATTGCAGCGGCAAGTTTTGGATATTTGGGAAAATCATCGGCAAGCAGTGATGATGATTACCCACGATGTAGACGAAGCAATTTACATGTCCGATCGCATCGTATTAATGACCAATGGCCCTGCGGCTAATATCGGCGAGATATTAGAAGTTCCCTTTGAACATCCACGCGATCGTGCTGCCATGCGTAACTCAAAAGAATATTTTGAACTCCGCAACCACGCCCTCAATTTCCTAGATCGATATTTCACGCAACACGAGTAAAGTAGATTATCATTCTTTTAGCGGGTAGCCTAATTCAAATTCATTAAAGCTGGATTTGAGGCGGAGGAACCATATTATGGGGCTAATCTCCTAAAAACTGAGGAGTTAAGAGTCAAGAGTTAAGAGTTAGGAGTTAAGAGTTAAGAATTATGAATATTAACTCAGCAATCAGCACTCAACACTCAGTACTACCAAGAGAGAGACACCTTCCAGTCTTAGCCCGTCAGCTAACTCCGTAGGCAATGGAAGGAACCCCCAACACTTGGCTGTAATGCAGTTATTATTGGGGTTTCCTCTACCAATTGTAAATTTTAGATTTTCGATTTTCGGTTGCGATTTTTGCAGAACAATCCAAAATCAGTCTTGGAAAGTTCTCAGCGACGAAAGCCGCCATTCAGACTTTCCGCGAAATCTCAAAATCCAAAATTGGTCGCCCTGCTTCTCATTGCTTGTTCATTTAATTTGGAGAAGTAAAACTGTGAAAATTAAGCCAATGTTAGCACGTCTGCAAAGTGCCATAGGTCGAGATGACTTAATTGAACAAATGGTATTGTTGCCAGAACCCAAAAATCCATTTTCTCAACAATCCCCCGCAACAAATTCAGTTAACTTTATTGTTGCTTATGATGCTTCTCCCAATAGTCATACGGCATTGGATCTTGCCTTTTGGATTGCCCATCAAACCCGTTTAGCTACCAATACAGAAGTTACAGTCCAAGCTGTTTATGTGTTAGAAGACAATGAAAGCAGCCGCTATGTCAACATCTTGAATTTTCCCAGACAGCAGCCTTCATTGGAATGCCAGATTAGTGAAATATCAAAATCTCCCACACTAGTATTGACTCAACCAAAATTGGAAACAGCCATCACTCCCTTGCAAGAAGCAGATAGAATTCTTTGGCAAGCACGAAGTTTGGCTGAAGAATGGCAAGGTTGTTTCAAATCTCATTTGCGGTTTGGTTCCATTTCCACAGAATTGAAAAAAGTTGTGGAATTAGAAGCTGCCGATATTTTGTTTGTTGGTTGTCAATCTGTCAATCATCCAATGATTGAAGCACTAGATTCTGATTTTCCCTGCGCCGTTGTAGGCATTCCTCGCTGTATTGATGAATAATCGCTATTCAGAATTTCAATAACTATATCAAATTGTAATCTTAGATAAGTCACCTACATTTAGGTGGCTTTTTTCGCTAATAGCTAATCCATGAAACTTCGGGAGTTAAGGTGTGGAAAATTGGCAAGCCATTCTCAGTGTAATTACATTTATTGGCGTCATTATTTTAGTGATGACAGAATGGGTACATCTTACTATTGCTGCATTATTAGGGGCATTGTTATTAGTTTTTAGTAACGTCATGACCCTAGAACAAGCTGTTGGTTACATCGGCAATAGTCATGGCACACTCGGTTTATTCTTTGGAGTTATGGTGTTAGTACGGGCTTTTGAGCCTACGAAAATATTTGAATATTTAGCTACTCAAATAGTCATTCTTGCTAAAGGGCAAGGTAAGCGTTTATTACTGGGTATAGTGGCCATTGTGACACCAATTTGTGCCGTTTTACCAAATGCTACAACAGTGATGTTGTTAGCGCCATTAATTCCACCAATGGCACAAGAAATAGGTATAAATTTTGTACCCTTATTAATTTTGATGGTATTTATTGCTAATAGTGCTGGACTACTAACTTTAGTTGGCGATCCAGCTACATTTATTGTTGGTGATGCTGTAAATATTAGTTTTATTGATTATTTATTGAAATTGAGTTTAGGGGGAGTCATTGCTGTTGTTACAGTCATTGCAACACTACCATTTTTGTTTCGTAAAATTTGGAATACTCAACTAGATAATCTCGAAGAACTGCCACATCCCCAAATTAATCATCCACGAGTTTTAAGTGTGGGTGCAGTTATTGTTTTATTTGTACTGCTGTTTTTTGTAATTGGAGAATCTTTACCAGTTCCCGTTTCTCCTGCTGCTGTGGCTTTGTTAGGAGCAGCTTTAGCTTTACTGTTATCTCATCATAGTAAAATTGATTCAGTTAGTCATATTTTGCGGGATGTAGATTGGAGTACATTGATATTTTTTATGAGTATATTTGTGCTGATAGGAGGATTAGAAAAAACAGGTGTAATTAATAGTTTATCCGGAGTATTAGCGGTTATTTTAGGAAAAAATATTATTCTTGGTTCCCTGGTTTTGTTATTTGTTGTGGGGATATTATCTAGTGTAGTGCCTAATATTCCTTTGGTGGTGGCAATGGTGCCCTTACTCAAACAGTATCTTGTCAGCGTTGGTTTAGCACCGCCAGAAGTTCTAGCACGAGATTTTCAAGGACAGTTTCCCCCAGAAGTTTTACCACTGTTTTATGCAATGATGTTTGGTGCGACTTTGGGAGGTAATGGCACACTAGTGGGAGCATCATCTAATATCGTTGCTGCCGGTATTTCCGAACAACATGGACGGCGAATATCCTTTAAAACTTTTTTGCACTATGGTATTCCAGTGATGTTATTGCAGCTAGTAACTTCGGCTTTTTATGTGTTAGTTCGGTTTTTGCTGTAGAATAATTTACAAATAGAGACGTTGCATTAGATGTGGAGACGTTGCATTGCAACGTCTCTACAAATCATTTGTTAATATCTGATGATGTGCAATACATCGCGCACAAAACTATAGCCGGCTAAATCCCAAAGTAAATAGAAAACAAAGCCAATCATCGCGAGGCGACCATTCCAAATTTCGGCTTGGGGAGTCCAACCAAACAAAAAGGCATTGCGGTCTACGCCGTTATATTCTGGTGCAACTACTGGTAAATCAGTAGAAGGACGAGTTTCTTTATTTACCATTTTTCCCTCCAAAGTCTTAGTGTTTTTTAGGCATTTAACCTTTAATAGCCAACTATCCGTAGGATGTCGCGTAGGACGCTAAAACCAGCTAAATCCCAGAGTAAATAAGCAACAAAACCAATCATTGCAAGACGGCCATTCCAGATTTCGGCTTGGGGAGTCCAGCCAAATAGAAATTCATTGCGATCGCGGCCGTTATAAGCTTTAGCAACAGGTGGTAAATCACTAGATGGACGAGTTTCACGAGTTTCCATTATTTTTCCCTCTCAAACTCAAATTCAGCATTTAGTAATTGTTAATTAACAAGTTACTAATTGATTAATTATTGATTTGTTAACTTTAATGTAGCTATTTTTAATTAAACTGCTTTCTGCCTGTGGGCACAAACTACATGCACTTCTTGTGGACGATGAATCAAAATATATTACTCTAGGCAAATCAACCTTGAGGAGGTGATAATAATAGGTAATTTCACAAATGCTTGGTCTTGGCGAGCAAACTGCGGTGTTGATTAGACTTTTTGCAAAAGTGGGGAAAAGGGTAAGGGGTAAAGGGGAAAGGGCAAATAAAAACCCTTTTCCCTTTAACATGAGTCCCTTTCCCCCTATGAGCAAAAGTTACTTTTGCAAGAGGTCTATTGTTGATTGTTGACTGTTGACCGCAGAAGAAAGGGATATAAGCCCCTAAATTTATTTATGGGGGATTGTAATTTTGAATTTTGAATTCCCAGAAGAAGTTGACTGTTAACAGTCAACAACCATAACATGTAACATTTCACAATTGATTTGGGATGACTGTATAACTAAATCAAAAATAAAATTTATAAAAGTAATTAACTATTGAAAAATCACTAGATTTTCTCATAGAAACTATTATTTTTTTAAAAATCAAACCAAGAGATAAGAAAATTTATATCTTTCGCTGGATAAAGCTTTCAATCTTTGGAGAGATGCTTTAAACACCTAAATTCCACGATTCTGATCTAAAGAGTTAGGTATTGCCATAGGCACTAGAGAAAAATACTAAGAGTTAGTTCTTTGGAAATTCTTAAATCCGCCCAAAAATTAAAACACTAAGACAAGGAAATACAATGTTTCAAAGTATGGAAATCATGCTGGGACTCTACAAGCCACTATTGTGGGTAGGGCAGGTTCCAGTAGATCCCTCAGTCATCACGCCTTCGGGGCCGCGTTTTTTTGTGGCTTTAATCTCTGGCGTGATTTTAGCCTTTGCTTTTCAGTTAGTCCTTACTAATCTCTCCATTGCAGCTGGTATTTCCTACCTGGGGCGTCCATCCGACTCAGATTCAGATGGCGAAGTCGGAAATTTGGGCGGCACTATTCGTAAAGTTGGCACAGCAGTAGGGATTTGGACATTAGTTACTGTCACCATTGCTTTATTAATTGCCACTTTTTTGGCTGTCAAGTTGAGCCTTGTGATTTTAGACCCAAGGTTAGGAGCAATTCTTGGTTTGGTGATTTGGGGTGCTTACTTTTTGCTGCTGGTTTGGGTAAGTTCCACCACCGTGGGTTCCTTAATTGGCTCGGTTGTTAACACTGCAACCTCTGGATTTCAGACAATTATGGGGACTGCTACCGCCGCACTGGGGGCGAAAGCTGTCAACAACCAAGTTGTAGCTACAGCTGAAGCCGCCGCCGCCGCTGTGCGTCGGGAACTAGGAAGCGCCATCGACCCAGTAACCATCCGGGAAAACATAGAAGATTACTTAGATAAACTGCGTCCGCCAGAACTAGATTTATCCAAGATTCGCAGTGATTTTGAGAATTTACTCAACGATCCGCAAGTAAAAGCGATCGCCGCTAGTCCAGATCTAGGCAACATCGATCGCCAAAAGTTTATCGATTTAGTCAGCAGCCGTACCGATATTTCTAAAAAAGATGCTAGCCGCATCGCTGATACTTTGTATAAAGTTTGGCAACAGGTAGTCCGTCAGCAAGCACCCGCCCAAGACCGTTTGGGTGAATTAGTCGATTATCTCAAATCACTGCCACCCGGACAAACCAAGACAGATGAACTCAACGCCAAGCTTGACCGCTTAGTGGCAGAAATAGGTAGTTCTAAAGAATCCACCCAAAAAGCCGCAGCTGGCCCAATCCAAAGCACACTGCAACAAGGACTTTCTGCTTTAACCGGCGTGGTGTTGGGACGCACTGATTTATCCGATTTGGATGTAGAAAAAATCTTGCGTAGTCTGACCACCGCCAAAGACAAAGTTACCGAACAAGCAGATAAGCTAGGTTTGCCCACACCATCCCAACCCTACAGTCCAATTCGGGTTGATGTGGAAAATTACCTACTCAACACCTATGCTTGGCAACTCAGCCAAGAAAGAATCGCTCAAGAATTTGCCGATGTTATCTATGACCCGGCTGCCGATCCTGGAACAATCCGTAGAGAACTAGAACGACTATCCCGCAACGATTTCATCAATATTTTGCAACAACGGGGACTGCTTACCCAAACCCAAATTCAGCGCATTGCAGACCGTCTAGAAATTGTTCGCAAAGAAGTGCTGGTGAGAGTCACAGCCGAAGAAGAAAGAGAAATCGTCCAAGACCTACAACGCCGAGTTGAAAGTTATCTCTTGGTTACCGCCAAAGCAGATTTAACACCAGAAGGCATTGAGGCCGATTTCAAATCACTGTTGCAAGACCCAGAAGCAGATTATGAAACTTTGGTGTTGCGACTAGCGCACATTCAACGTGACGAAATGCGACAGATATTACTGGAACGTAGTGATATCCAGTTGTATGAAGTAGACAGCATTTTGGACGAGTTGGAAAAACAACGCGATCGCGCTTTAATTGAATCCAAGAGTCTGGCCGAACAAGCACAATATCAAGCTGAAACTTTGTGGTTGAATGTCGAATCATATCTGCGTAACACTGGCAAATCAGAACTGAATCCTGATGCCATCCGCGCCGACCTCAAAAGGCTACTGGAAGATCCCCAAGCTGGAATTGCTGCCATTCAAGCGCGATTGTCTCGCTTTGACCGCGATACTTTGGTACAGTTGTTGAGCCAGCGCGAAGATTTGACTGAAGAACAAGTTAATCAAATCATCAACGCCGTGGAAGAGTCGTGGCATAGTATCCGCCACGCGCCCCAAGCTTTAGCACACAGAGCAAAAGAGCAATACGAATCCGTTACCACCAGCATCGCCGATTACCTGCGGAATACAGGCAAACAGGAACTCAATCCAGAAGGTATTCAACGGGATTTGAATAGATTGTTTGAAAATCCCCAAGATGGAGCCATTGCCCTACGTCGCAGGTTGTCTCAAATCGACAGGGATACATTGGTGAAATTGCTCAGTCAGCGTCAAGACTTGAGCGAACAACAAGTCAATGAAATCATTGATTCCGTACAAACCTCGATTCGTAACATTGTACGTGCCCCTCGTCGTTTAGCCACCAGAACACAGCAAAGAGTAGAAACATTCAAAGCTTATCTGGAAGAATATCTCCGCCTCACTGGTAAAGAAGAACTCAACCCAGAAGGTATCAAACGCGACTTGCAACTACTGTTGCACGATCCGCGAGTGGGGGTAGAAAGTTTGAGCGATCGCTTAGCTCATTTTGACCGTTCTACCATTATTGCCCTGCTGAAAATCCGTGAAGACATCACCGATGAAGAAGCAGCGCGCATTGCTGATAGCATTGTTTCCGTGAGGGAGCAATTTATCGAACAAGTACGGAGCATTCAACGAGGCGTTCAAGATGCCATTGATGGAGTTTTTGCCCGCATCCGCAACTACCTTAACTCCCTAGATCGCCCAGAACTGAACTATGATAGTATCAAGCGTGATGTCCGTACCCTTTTTGAAGATCCCCAAGCCGGATTTGAAGCACTGCGCGATCGCCTGTCTTCCTTTGACCGCGATACCCTAGTAGCCATCCTGAGTTCTCGTGAGGACATATCCCAGGAAGATGCCAACCGGATCGTAGACCAAATTGAACGGGCACGCAACACAGTATTGCAACGTGCAGAACGCTTACAGCGCGAAGCCCAACGCCGCCTTGAAGAAATCAAACATCAAGCACAGCGGCAAGCAGAAGAAACGCGCAAAGCGGCAGCCACAGCAGCTTGGTGGTTGTTTGCCACAGCAGTAGTCTCCGCCATTTTCTCAGCATTCGGAGGAGCGATCGCTGTAATTCTGCTGTAAAGAAAGCAAGTTGTCTCCGCTAAATTTTCAGCCTCCCGTAAGGGAGGTTTTTTTATTTATTGTTGGAATATATCACTGCGTTCTCAATACTGTTCGGATAAGCAGTATGAACTTCCCTTATGGTCTGGGAAAAGGTGAGCCAGCGCGGTCTTGGGGGTTTCCCCCATGAGCGACTGGCGAACCCCGAAGGGGTTAAGGGGTAAGGGGTAAAGGATGTATTTGAAACCTTTCCCCTTTCCCCTTTCCCCTTTAACCGAACCGTATTGACTGCGTTCTTGTTTTTCTGCTGCAATTTCAGCAATTAGATAGTTGTTCGAGATTTATTAAATGTTTTAAGTTGATTAATAAGGTGGTTAGGACATCAACAGATGATAAAACTTAGACACAGAAATATTTTTCACCCAGTCATCAGTCCCTTGCCATAATTTGCAACAAACAATCCGATAAAAGTTAGTAATCTTGAGCTAAGTAGGAATTGAAAATAATGCAAGACACAGAAAATAGAGAAAATACATTAGTGGATAAAATCTTCCGTGACAGTAATGGCAACATTGTTATAGCTCAAACACCAAATCCACCACTTATTCTCTGGGTAGTAGCTAGTTTATTATCTCTGGTTTTTACAACTGGCAAAATCAATGCAGTCTTAGATGTACTGGCAAATGGCTCGTTGTTTACTTGGGCGTGGCTGGAATTATTTGATGGCGTTAATTATTTTCGCCGAGGGCTTGGTCTTGCAGTATTTATTGCTATTATCGCCTCCAAAATTCTCTAGATATGAATAGACTTATTGCATAAGTCGGGAAAAGGGAAAGGGGAAAGGGGGAAAGGTTAAAGGAGAAAGCGATAGATTTTTCCTTTACCCTTTACCCTTTACCCTTTACCCTACCTCTTGCAAAAGATACTTTTGAAAGAGGTCTAAACTAGCAATTGCAACATCTATACAGGATTTTGATATTATGCACAATCGTTTTCATACATGAAATCAGCAACGCCATATTTTGAATTAGTATCACTGTCAACCGTCAACAATCAACAGTCAACCCTGATATTCTTGTAATAATTGTGGAATGTAATCATAACCATCTACACCAATCAAGGCAATGATTTTAGGACGATGTTGTTGTAATAATTTTTGGAAAGTTTCAACGCCGATTTGTCCTTGCAAAATTATTAGTAGCCCTGCTGGTTGACGCCATTCACGAGAAGCAATTTGATTCAAAATATACATGCCTAAAGCGCCTGTATAAATGGTTTTTTCAGCATTTTGTAAATGATAATAAGCTTCAGCTAAATAAGCTAAGTTTCGTCCTTGGAGATACAAATCACCGGAAAATTGCGCTATTTTAAAACCATCTTCAAGATATTTAATTGCTGTTTGATGTTGTCCAATGACTAAATAAGCAATTCCTAAGCTACTGAAACATAAGGCTTTACTGGGAATATCGCCTAATTTTTCTGACAACTTTAGACCTTGTTCCAAATAGTTAATTGCTGATTCATAAATTTCTGGTTCTACGTTTTCCAGTTGTTGAGCCTGCATCACTTCGCTGTAGCCTAAATTTACCAGGGCGTTTGCTTCTCCTGTTTTGTCGCCTGCTTGCCGACTCAGTATTAATCCTCGTTGACTGTAGTTAATTGCCTCAGCATAATTTTGCTGTTGTACGTAGGTACGACTGAGGTGGTTAAGATTGGCAATTTCACAAGGGCGATCGCCTGCACTCCTGGCTATCTCTAAAGCCTGTTGATGAAAATTAACAGAGCGATCGTATTGTCCCAAGGCACGTTGAGAATAGCCTAAAAGTGTCAAAATCCGGGCTTTTTCTTGGGTTCCCTCCACAGCTCGCAGTGGTTCATCTAAATAATCCAGAGCATTCCGGAGGTAACTACCAGAAAATGAAGCAAAAATGCCGCCGTAAAGGGGAAAATACGAACGTTGGGCAAAGGTTCGCAAAATCTGGAGCATAATTTGAGAACAAGCATCGCTATACACTGCACCAATGCTTTGAAAACCACTGGCTAACTGACTCCAAATCACTGCAAAGGTCAAAAAAGTGGAAATCGACAACTTTGGCCCGGCCTTAACATCGTAAGCTTGTTGGTCAAACCAATTAATTAAGCCCCGTTGCAAAAATTGTAAAATCAACGCCATTTCCACCAAATCTTTGAGGGCGATTCCCCGTTGCTGTTCGGCAAATTGAATTATGGATTCCTCCATCGCTAAAGTGCGAAACAGCCTTTGGGGTAACTCACCATTAACTTGCTTCGCCCAACTCGCCCAAGGGCCTCGTTCCCCAGGTACGCCGCCAAATCCCAAAGATTCTTTTTGTTCGTACATCCAACTGAGCAAATTTTCTTGTAGGCGTTGCCAAGAAGCTAAACCACGGGTAATACCTTCAGAAAATTGTTGTAAATCAGCATCTAGCTGGGCAAATTGCTGTAATGATTTTGCTAATTGTTGTAATTGCGCCAAATTTAGCAGATACTTCTGATTTGGGTCTGTAACACGCACAAACGCTGCCAGACGCTCATGAGGAGAAGCTGTGGTGATTTCTGTAACCGCAAAAGCGATCGCTTCTGTAGCCTTGTTTTGCTCTTGCCAGCGTTGCCATTGAGTTTGAATAGTCTTAATAGCCCTCAAACTGCGAGTAGCTTTTGCTTTTTTCAGCTCGTCTTTTTCGCCATCTACTTGGCTTTGGAGAACATTCAAGCGATCGCTCAAAGCTAGCTCAAACACCTCCCCCGTTCCAGAAGTGATATTTTTAACCAGCATTTGATACACCTGTTCCACAGAGCTAATTTTGCCCTTGAGGGTGGTTTCGATAATTTCATCGATTAAACCAAGATAGCGATCGCGCAATGGCAGAGAGTCTGACACTTTAGCTACTAGAGTACGTCAATTCTAATTTTAGTCTGCGACGGCGTGGGGCGTGGGGGGATGAGGGAGATAGGGAGATAGGGGGATGAGGGGGATGAGGGAGAATAATTCTTAACTTTCAACTCCAAACTCTTAACTCCTAACTCCTAACTCCCAACTCCCAACTCTCAACTCTTAACTCCTAACTCCCAACTCCTAACTCCTAACTCCTAACTCCCAACTCCCAACTCCCAACTCCTAACTCCCAACTCCTTTTAATATGTAAGTCATCATTTCTCCTTTCCCTTTCACTTTAATTAAACCTCGTTCTTCCAATACATATTTATCTTTTAAAAGTTGATAACTTGCTTCACAAACTTGGATGCTACCTGCAATTCCGTGGGATTCCATGCGGCTGGCTATATTGACTGTATCTCCCCAAAGGTCGTAGGCAAATTTTTTCAAACCAATCACTCCTGCGACTACTGGGCCGGTGCTGATGCCGATACGAATGCGAAAAGATTGGTTATTTTCTGCATTAAATTTAGTTACGGCATTTTGCATATCTAATGCCATGTTAGCTATGGCTATGGCATGGTTTTGAGACTGATTTGGTAAACCAGCAACGGCCATATACGCATCACCAATGGTCTTGATTTTTTCCACTCCATGATTTTCTGCCAATTGGTCGAATAAACAAAATATTGTATTTAATAAATCAACTAATGCACTAGGAGATGTGCGAGTTGAAAGTTCTGTAAACCCAACAATATCAGCAAATAACACTGTTACTTCCATGAAGCTATCAGCAATAGTTGTGGGCTGTTGTTTTAGTTGTTCGGCAATCATTTCTGGCAAAATATTCAGTAGCAGGCGTTCTGATTTTTGCTGTGCTACTTGCATTGCTTTGCGGGCGTCGAATTCATTTTTTTGTAACCGTTCGTATAAATAAACAGAAAAAACACAAATGATGCAAGTCCAAAAAAGATATATACTGTGTTCGACATAAAAAGCTAAGGGATTTTTGAGTGTGGGATTATATAAAAAATACAAACTCAAATAACAGATAATTGTCCCGACTTGTGATACTAAATGCATCCACCAGTGTACCGGTACGAGTGTTGCTTGAGTTAAAAACATTAAATTCCAAAGATTGTTTCTAGGTTCGAGATTATTAAATAACAATGCTAGATCTATTTGAACAACACAAGTTACAGACCAACATAAACTCAAAAAAATTAAATCTGGATGGCGGCGACCTATAGAGGTTTTACATAAAGCCCAACAAAGCAAAATGAATAATTCTACAATAAAACTAATTTTAAAGGCATAGATTTTGCCTTCTACCTGTGAATTTACCCAAAGGAAAAAAGCAGTCAAAGTCAACCCAGAAATCAACATAATCTGAGCTTGTAATTGCAATCGCTTCACTAGAAAGCGCTGCCGCTGTTCTTCGTAGGATTCGCCAAGACCATTGCTCATTTGCCAATGGGATATTCCTTGACTCATGAGGGCATCTAATTGAGTTTTGTCAGAGTGATTTGGATGAATCATGCACTTTTTACGTTATTAGTAATCAAGGGAGTGGGGAGTTAAAAGTTAGGAGTTAGGAGTTAGGAGTTTTATGTGCCCCATGCCCCATACCCCATGCCCAATGCCCCATGCCCAACAATTATGGTTCGTACCCCAACGTTAACTTTCGATCGCGGCACATTAATTTTGCATCCACCACCACGCGGCAAAGCTTGGATGGACTATGCTACGTGGGACGATCGAGTGGAAAAATTCCGCATTCCGGCCATTAAATACCGATCGCTCGTGGAAGCACTGCAAGCGGAAGATGTGAACTTTATCGATGAAGCAAAGGGATTTTATCCTTTAGATTTGGTTGCTAGTTTAGAAATGGAACCCTATCCCCACCAGAGTGAAGCCTTAGCGGCTTGGAAACTAGGAGGTAGGCAGGGGGTGGTTGTGCTTCCCACGGCGGCGGGAAAGACTTATTTAGCACAAATGGCCATGCAGTCAACCCCCCGCACGACGCTGATTGTAGTCCCGACTTTGGATTTAATGCATCAGTGGTATGCACATTTAGTGGCGGCTTTCCCGGATGCGGAGGTGGGATTGCTGGGGGGTGGTTCGCGGGATAAAACGCCTATTTTGGTGGCAACTTATGATAGTGCGGCAATTCACGCCGAAGCAATTGGAAATCAATATGCTTTGATTGTTTTTGATGAGTGTCATCACTTACCAACAGATTTTAATCGGGTGATTGCGGAATATGCGATCGCACCTTATCGCTTGGGACTTTCTGCCACACCAGAACGCACCGATGGCAAACACGCTGATTTAAATATTCTCATCGGTCAAGAAGTATATCGCAAACGCGCTGAAGATTTGGCGGGTAAGGCGTTAGCAGAACACGAAATTGTGCAAATTAAGGTGAAGTTATCGCAACAAGAACGAGAAAGATATAACCAATTAATTCAAACTCGCAACGACTTTTTAAAGCAATCTCGCATTTCCTTAGGGAGTCTTCAAGGTTGGCAAATGTTCGTGCAAATGAGTGCTAGATCCCAAGCTGGGCGTAGAGCCATGTTAGCGCATCGAGAAGCCAAAGATATTGCCTTGGGTACTGATGGCAAGTTGCGAATTTTAGCTAATTTATTGGCAGAACATTATCCGGCACGAATTTTGATTTTTACCGCAGATAATTCTACGGTTTATCGCATTTCTCAAGAGTTATTAATTCCAGCAATTACTCATCAAACGCCGGTGAAAGAAAGGCATGAAATATTAACAAAATTTAGGGAGGGTACGTATAACACTTTGGTGGCTTCCCATGTGTTAAATGAAGGAGTTGATGTACCTGCGGCTTCTGTGGCAATTATTTTATCGGGAACTGGTTCGGCGAGGGAGTATATTCAGCGGTTGGGGAGGGTTTTAAGGAAGGGAAATATTGAGAATAAGCAGGCGATTTTGTATGAAGTGGTGGCTGAGGATACGAGTGAAGAGGGGACTTCGGCTAGGCGGAGAGGGGAAAGAGGACGGGGGGACGCGGGGACAGGGGGACGCGGGGAGAAGAAGGGGAATTTGCAGGTTGTGTATGGGAGTGGGAAGGGAAGGAGTTTAAAGGCGGCGGAACAGTTAGAAATTAATTATTCAATCCAAAATCCAAAATCTAAAATCCAAAATTCAGCAGATGTTACCGACAGAGTTATTGATGCATCGCCAAAACGGGGAGGAGATTATTCCGAAGAGACTGAAGATTGATAATAAAACTTCGGAGTTGGCGATTGAGTTGATTAATTATTTTCAATCAGCGGTGGGAAAAACTCAGGGTGTGCTTGAGCGACAACTGACTGATTTTGAAGGAGATTCAACGGATTATCGAGTGAAGCGGGGATTAGCTTATATTCTCAAAAGCAGTTTTTGTACTTTTGAGGTGGTTAGTCCTTTGGAACCACAAATGTTAAGAGAACGGGTGTTTTCTTTGGCGGCGAAGTCTGTTTCGAGTCGGGAATCTACACAAGTTACTTTGGATAAAATTGCTAATGAATTAACTCAAGAACTAGAACGGGAAGTTTTACCAGAACAAGTCCGCAATGGATTATATGCTGATTTAGCTGAGAATAAAATTTTGACGGTTTTTGATGCGCCAGTACCATCAGATTTGTTAAATCGTTATAACTTATCTCAGGTACAGGGAGTTTTTTATAAAGCAAGTCAGTTAGTGTTAAATGCTCACCGCAATGTGCCGGGAGAATATAAGCTGTTATTTCGCTATTTAAAGTTATTTCAATTGATGGCTTATATTGAAGGTGATGCCGACCACGGATTTACAATTACCATTGATGGGCCGACGAGTTTATTTAATCCTAGTACGCGATATGGGTTGGCGATCGCCAAACTCATCCCCGCTTTACTTCACGTTACAAAATGGAGTCTTTCTTCCATTCTCCAAACTCGTGATGCCTATACAAATACTTGGAAAACTGGACGTTTTACTCTCAATTCCGAATGTGGTTTAGTATCTCATTATCCACCAGGAAAGCCCTACGATAGTATGCTAGAAGCATCCTTCGCTGATAAATGGGATGCTTTGAAAAGTGGCTGGGCATTAGAGAGAGAAGTTGATTTAATACCAATTCCTGGTAGTGTGATGATTCCAGATTTTCGCTTAGTGCATTCAGATGGACGTAGCTTTTTATTAGAAATTGTTGGTTATTGGCGTCCAGAATATTTACAAAAAAAGTTTTCTCAAGTGCGGCGTGCTGGACGTGATGATTTAATTTTGGCAATTTCCGAGCGACTTAATTTAGAAAAAGCCGGAGTAAAATTAAATGATGTTCCCGCGAAAATTGTTTGGTTTAAAGATAAATTATTGCCAAAAGCAGTGTTAGCTGTGATGGATTAAACAAGGAGAAATGAGATGAAAAGTATAGAAACAATTGCCACAGTTAGCAAAGATGGTAAAATTACAGCGCAGTTACCATTGGATATTCCAGAGGGCGAACATCAGGTGGTAATAGTAATTGATGAAAAGCCTTTAGTTGAAAAAGCAGAGAGTAAGCAAAAGCGTCCTCATCTCAAGTTTCCTGTGCATGATTGTGGACTTTGGCCTGAAAATCTTTCTCTAAGACGCGAGGATATGTATGACAATTGGGGAAGGTAATCCTGTTTTTTTAGACACAAATATCTTGGTGTATGCTAGTCAAATTCAGTCTCCATTTCACCAACCTGCTATGGAGGCTATCCAAGGTTTACTAGTAGTACGCCAAGGCAACTTGGCTCTTTAAAGGGGCAGGGGGAAAGGGACTCATGTTTTTTATCTCTTCCCCTTTTCCCTTTAACCTTTACCCAACCTCCACCTAATATTTTTGGGTTGGCAGACTACTAGTCTGTCAACCGTCAACCATCAACCCAAAAAATGCGTGGCAGATTGCGTTACAGTGGAAAAATAACACAAGTTAGCTCTACTGAAACTACTTTGTCTTAATTAATAATGGTTTCTACTTTTCCCAACCCTTTTTCTGTTGACTTATCTCGAATTAGACTTTCAATCCGTTCATTGCAACCACAATTGATAGAGTGGCGGCGGCGATTACATCAACAACCAGAGTTGGGTTTTCAGGAAAAACTAACTGCTGAATTTGTCTCACAAAAATTGCAAGAATGGGGAATTGAGCATCAAACCGGCATTGCCCAAACTGGTATTGTTGCTACTATTAAAGGTAACAAACCAAATCCAGAATCTAATCCAAAATCCAAAATCCAAAATCCAAAATTACCAGTTTTGGCAATTCGAGCCGATATGGATGCTTTGCCAATTCAAGAACTTAACGAAGTGCCATATAAATCCCAGTATGATGGAGTAATGCACGCTTGCGGACATGATGGACATACTGCGATCGCGTTGGGTACAGCTTACTATTTACAACAGCATCGTCAAGATTTCTCCGGTACGGTGAAAATGATCTTCCAGCCAGCCGAAGAATCACCAGGAGGCGCAAAGCCGATGATTGAAGCTGGGGTGCTGAAAAATCCTGATGTTGACGCAATTATCGGTTTGCATTTGTGGAATAACTTACCTTTGGGAACTGTAGGTGTTCGCAGTGGTGCGCTGATGGCGGCTGTGGAATGCTTTAATTGTACAATTTTGGGCAAAGGTGGACACGGCGCACTACCCCATCAAACTGTGGATTCCGTTGTAGTTGCAGCTCAAATTGTCAATGCCTTGCAAACTATTGTGGCTCGAAATGTGAATCCCATTGATTCGGCTGTGGTGACGGTGGGCGAACTTCATGCTGGAACGAAGCGGAATGTAATTGCTGACACAGCAAGAATGAGTGCCACTGTTCGCTATTTTAATCCAAATTTTAAAGCCTTTTTCCATCAACGCGTTGAGCAGATTATCGCCGGAATTTGTCAAAGTCAAGGTGCGAAATATGAATTAGATTATTGGTCACTTTATCCACCAGTAATTAATGACATGAAAATGGCTCAATTGGTACGTTCTGTAGCAGAAGAAGTGGTAGAAACTCCATTGGGAATTGTGCCAGAATGCCAGACTATGGCTGCTGAAGATATGTCATTTTTCTTGGAAGAAGTGCCTGGTTGCTATTTCTTTTTGGGTTCTGCCAATGCAGAGAAAGATTTGGCTTATCCCCATCATCACCCCCGGTTTGATTTTGATGAAACGGCCTTGGGAATGGGTGTGGAGATATTTGTCAGATGCGTGGAGAAGTTTTTTAGTTGAGGAAATTTAGCTGTTTTCAACAAGTATAATCTTTGAGGCTGCT
Source organism: Nostoc linckia z4 (assembly GCF_002608075.1). Lineage (GTDB taxonomy): Bacteria > Cyanobacteriota > Cyanobacteriia > Cyanobacteriales > Nostocaceae > Nostoc > Nostoc linckia. The sequence continues at coordinate 10,592 of NZ_LAHA01000046.1, read as the reverse complement.
TAATTTACCCAACTTTCGCAAGAAAATTCTCTTACTTGTCGCATTCGTTCAAAGTTGCCGTCAGATGAAACAAGAGTCAAGGAATGACGTAAAACTGTAGCAGCTATCCAAAGGTCATTTTCACTAATGCCTATGGTATTTAGTTTGGTTGTTTTACGTTTATTTTTTTCTTTTGGACCGAATTGTTTAATAATTTCTGATTTAAAATCGCCGTATATTTCTGTTGTTTCTTTGTCGATACCATATAGATTAATTCGCTTAAGGAATGCATTAATTTTTATTAGATTAGCGGCTTTTTGGTGTGAATTTTGTGCCATAAAGCGCAACTCACCAGCAACAATAACACTGGTTGCTAATTGTACTTGACCAAGGGATCGCAAGTGATTTACAACGCTAGGCACACCTTCCATCAAGAAGGAACAGTGGTTAGTATCCAATAGATACATAATTAAATTAAAACTCTAGGGGCATCCGATTGTCATGAACTAGTTGCAAGCATTCTCTGATATCTGAACCTTCCCAACTGCCTACAAATTCTAATAAATCTTCAGCAGTAGAACCTGTTAAGGTATGCTCTGTTGTAAGCGTTTGAGCAGGTTGGCTATCTGAAGATATACTGTTTGTCTGATGTTTGACTTGCAAAAATTGCACAAAGTCTAAAATTTCCTGTAATAACGGTTCAGGTAATTTTTCTAGTTCTTGATTAATTTGTTCTTTAATAGTCATTATTACCGCTGTGTTTACAATGTTTAAAACTGGGTATTGATTTATATATAGTTAATAGACATTTGAAATTAATTACTTTCCTGCCCATCTAACCAAATAAATACATCAGCTAGAGATGAAATTCTCAAAAGCGCCCTTCCTAATGCTTCTAGCTTTTCCTTGTTTAAAACTTGAACTCTCTCAATAATTGACGAATCTATTTCACCAAAACGTTCATTGAGTAAAGATATACAGAATCTAACCGCTTCTTTTTGTTCGCCCTTCTGCAAAATATCTTGATAAATCACTGACTCCTGCATAAGATCCTCGCTCAATAACTGACGAATAAAATCCTTTTCAAATCGCAAACCTGCTAATATTTCTGTGTAAGCTGCGATATTCTGCCTTGTTTCCCTGTCTGAAATTTTAGCAACACTCTTGGCAACTTGGGATAATAACCCTTGGGGTGAATCTGTCTGTGTTAAAGGTGCTAACGGTAATAATGCAGGATTATCGAGAAATAACGCTGAATCTTGTTCCCACATTCGTACAACACGATAGCGATGATTTGTCATCTCATTTATATATTCTTCAGTAAAAGCGATTTCCTTACTTGTCTCTTGCAAGAAAATTACTACCTGGATACTATTTATACCTAATTTCTATTGATTTATATTTTATCTAATGGCAGTCGCAGCTTTTTGTGTTTGCGAGGCGTGCGCCTCAGTCGCAGTGCCAGGTATTGAAAAGCTAAAATGTGCAAGGCTTCCTCGAATATACGTTGTTTAGAAATTTTGACACATTTCTGAAACCTTTATGGATTAAGATTTACAAGTCTGGACGCGAGAGAAGAAATAACCTCCACCATGTCCATTCTTTTCCACCAAAATAGCTTCCATTCTTCCCGACAAAATTTCCGGGGAGATGCCCAGGCTGGGCATTGAGGGAATAATTGTAGTTGTCTTTGGATAGCCAGCCTTCGTTTTCGCGCCAGCCTACGCGATCACGCAAACAACATTCCGTTTGATAATTGATTTTGCCACTGCACTCTAGCCATATACGTTTTTGTACGCTAAAGCCAAAATGGCCATTGCTGTATTTTACCCACAATTGGTCAATGGTGCGTAAGTCTGTGCAGGGAAAATTTTCGATGTCCTCATAATCAAGCCAGCCTTGCTGTTCTCTTTTGGCTACCTTCAGCATAAGTCTGGTGGTTTCCTCGTCTGCTGCTTTCCATTCCCCTACTTTGAGTAAATTCTCTAGGTTTTGGTAATCTATTCCTACATCTGAAGCTAATATCACTTTTGTTAGATTAGCTTGCCAGAAGGAAAGTAAATTTGACCATTTTTTCATTCTCTGGGGTCTGTCTTTTGCCTCTAATGCCATTCCTTGCAGAATCGTTTGATTTTTATCTTGGCAGGAGGAGAGTAAATTCAACCATTCTTCCATTGTCTGGGGTCTGTCTTTTGCTTCTAATGCCATGCCTTGCAGAATCGCTTGATTTACCGCATCGCTAAGACTGGGGACAAGTTGCTTTGGTAATACTAATTCCTCTTGTTCATACTTGCGGTTAAACGAATAAGTGGGGCGTTGTGCAGTGATGGCATAGTACAATGATCCAGCTAAACAGTAGACATCAACTGCTGGATGACGAATTCCTTTGTATGTTAACTCATAAGGCGCAAATGCTTTGTTACCAAAAGACCTGGAAAGCGTACTAGGTGGGGACATATCGCCAGCAATACCAAAGTCTATCAATACTGCTTTACCTGAGTTAGGAATCGCTGAATTAAAGTTGAGCATAATATTAACAGGAGTGACATCGAGATGTAAGACTCCTTTTTGATGTACCTCTACCAAAGCTAAACCCATTTGGCGGATATATTTTACAGCTTCAGTTTCAGGTAATGCGCCTTGGCGTTGCACATAGTCCCACAAACTCTGGCCTGCTATGTATTGCATTTCTAAACAGTAACGGCCATCTGCTTCAAAAAAGTCGAATACTTGCACAATATGAGGATGTGAGTCTGTGCAACACTTTGCTAGCATTTGGGCTTCTTTTTTGAAGCGTTCAATATATTTGGGATATTCTGGATCTTGTTGGACGCTAATGTTGGGGGTTTTGATGACGACTCGGCGGTTTAGCTTGGTGTGCATTGCTTGGTAGGTGACTGCAAAACCGCCACCGCCTAAGTATTTTTCTATTTTGTATTTACCGTTGTATATTAGCTGTCCGTCTTGCCAGAACATATACCAGATTTGTTGATGCCTAATGTTGATTTTGACACGCTTTTGTTGGTTATGGTGGTTGGCGTTGCTGAATAAGGCTGTAGGGGCGTACACATGTACATTAGAGCCTATTTATAAAGTAAATATTAAGTAGTGGACTGACACAGCTAAAATAGTGCATTAGCTTGACTCTTGTGGGATGGGCGTCTCGCCCGTCCGGGGCGCTAGAGAGCTTACCCCACAAGAAATTTTATTGCGACATTTTAGCCTTGTCACGCCACTACAATTTAAGGTTTGTTGAGTTTTGAGGATTTTATCCTCCTCAAATTAAAATTGAACAAAAATAATAAACGATACCCCGAATTCAATCAACGATGTCCCGAATTCAATCAACGATGTCCCGAATTCAATCAACGATGTCCCGAATTCAATCAACGATGTCCCGAATTCAATCAACGATGTCCCGAATTCAATMAACGATATCCCGAATTCAATCAACGATGTCCCGAATTCAATCAACCCAACACCTCAAAATCCTATCTTTGTTGGGTTTTACTCCGTACCATTACCCAGCTAAGGCAACGTGGAAGCAAATAAATTATTCCGATTCAGGTCGTTGACTGTTCACTGTTGACTGCTGAGTGTCAACGGTCAACGGTCAACGGTCAACAGTTAACAGTCTTCTGTGGAATATTTTTTTACTTGGAAGTCACTTATGTTTGATTAATTAAACTGGAAATCGCCATGAGTAATTCCTCTGGTGTCACGGGTTTAACGAGGTGCTGTTGAAACCCGGCTTGCAATGCTTGTTGTTCGTTGATTTCCCCTGCATAAGCAGTCAAAGCGATGGCGGGAATTTTTTCTCTCCCGGTTTGTACCTCAAAGGTGCGTATTTCTTCTATCAGCATATAGCCGTTCATTTCTGGCATTCCAATATCGCTGAGTAAGATATCTGGTTTTGATTTTGCTAGAGTCTCTAATGCTTCAGTTGCTGATGCAACTGACATTGCAATAGCTCCAAACTCTTCTAGTACAAAGCTTAAAAAGTCGCGGGTGTCGTCATTGTCGTCTACAACCAAGACTTGTATCCCTGTGAGGGGAGAAAAGGCAGAAACGGCATTTGTGACAGAATTGGTATTGATATAGTTAATTTTTCCACTGTTCTCTATCAGTGGTAAGCTAACTGTGAAGGTGGCTCCCTCTCCTTCACCAGGACTTTGAACCCAAATTATACCGCCGTGCATTTCCACTAAGTGACGAGCGATCGCTAATCCTAATCCCAATCCACCAAATTTTCTGGTTGTTGTATTGTCGTCTTGACAGAAATAGTCAAACACATGTGGTAGGAAGTCTTGACTAATTCCCTTACCTGTGTCAATGACGGTAATTTGAGCGTCAGCATCTACGCACTCCAATCGCACATGTACTCGTCCACCTGTAGGTGTAAATTTTACGGCATTGGATAATAAATTCCAAACCACTTGTTGTAAGCGGGCGGGATCGCCCAAAACGCTGCCCACTGCGGGGTCTAGGGTTGTTTGAATGTCAATGCTTTTCGCCTCTGCTGCTAAACGCACTGTTTCCATTGCAGCTTCAATGGTGGATACTAAATCCACTGATGCCATTTTCAGGTTGAGTTTACCTTGGAGGATGCGAGAAACATCCAGCAAGTCTTCAATTAGTTGAGCTTGTAATTTGGCATTGCGCTCAATGGTTAAGAGTGCTTTTTTCAGGGCTGTGTCGGGAAATTTACGACTCTGCAAGAGTTTTGCCCAACCGAGAATGGGATTTAAAGGCGATCGCAATTCATGGGAAAGCACCGCCAAAAATTCATCTTTGATGCGGTTGGCGGCTTCTGCTTCCGCACGTGCTGATTTTTCCAATTCCAAAAGCCGATCGCGTTCTTCTTCGGTGCGTTTGCGATCGGTGATGTCGGTTAACATGGCGATCGCACCTAAAAATTCACCTTCTTCGTTAAAAGTAGCTCTGGCAGAAATCAACGTCCAAATGTAAGAACCATCTTTGCAGCGCCATCTACCTTCTTTTAAATCACTTTCTTGTTTCTGGAGCCATTGGAGTTGTTGTTGGACATCAATACCATCAATTCGCTCGATAAAATCAAATATGGAACGACCGAGCATTTCTTGTGCTGTATAGCCCAACATTTGTGACATCCGCTGATTCACAAACTCGATTCGTCCTTGGAAGTCGATGGTACAAATTCCCTCATAGGAGGTATCGACAATTCGGCGATACTTGGCTTCACTTTTTTGTAAAGATTCTTCTATGAACTGGCGATGGCGGCGTTCTTTGGCTTCCCGCAATGCCCGTTGCACGGAGGGAACTAACCGCCCCAGCCGTTGCTTTAAAACATAATCTGTTGCACCATTCTTTAAAGCTTCGATGGCTAATTCTTCACCCAATACCCCAGAAACAAAAATAAAAGGAATCTCTGGAAAGTTGTTTCGAGCAATTTGCAAGGCAGAAATGCCATCAAAAGTAGGCAAAACATAATCGGCAAGGATTAAATCGAAAACCTCTGTGGAAATCGCAGCCAAAAACTCAGCCGCAGTTTCCACTCTGATGATTTGGCAATTAATTCCTCCTTCGGTTAGCATCGCTTGGACTAGTTCTGCATCCAACAGACTATCTTCTAAAAGGAGGAAACGAAGGACATTCATCAGTTGCTCTCCTGTTGACGATTAGGTGCAGGAGGTAAAGCGCCAATGGGGGGCTGATTAATTACTGCCCAAAACAGTCCCACACCCTTAATGGCATCGACAAATTCATAATAATCTACTGGCTTGACAACATAAGCATTAACACCTAATTTGTAGCATCGAACTAAATCCGGTTCCTCACGGGAAGAAGTAAGCACCACCACCGGAATTACTTGCATTACAGGGTCAGATTTCAGTTGTGCTAGCACCTCTAGTCCATCGATTTTAGGTAATTTCAAATCCAGTAGCACCACAACAGGATGTCCTTCCATCCGCAACCGAAAAAGTCCGCGACGATAAAGATAATCTAAGGCTTCTTCTCCATCACGTACCACCACCACTTCATTTGCCAGATGGTTTTCTGACAAGGCAGCCAATATTAATTCTGCATCATTAGCACTGTCTTCAATCAGCAGAATTCTCTTCAGTTCTGTCATTCCCTCTCCTTCTTCCACAACTTTGGCAGTGAGAAATAGAAGGTGGCTCCTGTGTCAACTTCACCCTCTCCCCAAACTCGACCATTATGTCGATGAATAATTCGCTGCACGTTTGCTAATCCCACACCAGTGCCTTCAAATTCTGGGTCGCTGTGCAGGCGTTGAAATACTCCGAATAGCTTGTGGGCATATAGCATATTAAAGCCAATGCCGTTATCTCGCACAAAAAAGATTATTTCGTTTTCATTATCGATACTGCCAATGCTGATTTCGGCTGTGGAGCGATTTCGAGTATATTTAACGGCATTGTTCATCAAGTTGTGGAGTACCAACCGCAACATCGACGGGTCGCCCTGCACTAGGGGTAATGACTCGATGTGCCAATTAATCGCGCGTTCTTGAGTTTCTGCGAGCAAATCCCGTTTGATTTCTTGCACTAGTTCTTCAATATTCAAGCTGGCATAACGCATCTCAGCGCGCCCCATGCGGGAAAATGTCAGCAACTCATCAATTAATACTCCTGCTTGTTTTGCGGTTTGGGCGACGATCTTCAAATAGCGCTGACTGGTTTCATCTAGATTTTTAGAGCTAGGCTGCTTGGCAAGCAATTCTACAAATCCGGCGATGTGGCGAAATGGCGCTCGCAAGTCGTGGGAAACTGAATACGAGAAGGATTCTAATTCTTTGTTGGCGGCTTCTAACTGGGCTGTGCGTTCTTGAATGCGTTGCTCTAGGGTTTCATTTAATTGTTGTAGTTGAGTTTCGGCTTGTTTGCGATCGCTAATGTCGCCCACTAGTCCCAGCATCCGCACTGCTTCTCTTTGAGCATTATAATAAACTTGACCGCGCCCCCAAATCCAGCGTAACTCTCCATCAACGCGGCGAATGCGGCACTCAAAATCCCACATCTCATTATGAGTTAAAGCACTCAAAAATTTTGCTTCCACCAAAGGGCGATCCTCAGGTAAGACGTGTTCCAGGAACATTTCATAACTCCATTCCGGTAGCAGAGAATCGTAGCCAAAGATTTGGTCGTGTCGTACCGAACGGTGAGCAATTTGAGTCCTCAAATCTAAATCCCAGTCCCCTAATTGTGCCGATTGTAAGGCAAATCTCAGCCGTTCTTCGCTCTCGCGCAGAGCTTCTTCCGCTAACAGGCGATGGCGTAACGCTGCTTGCTGTTCGCTCATATCGCTAACTAATGCTGCATATCCTTCAACGATTCCCTGTTGATTAAACTGGGGAACGTAAATTGCATTAATATAGCGTGTCCCGCCATCTTTATAGGAAATTTCAGTTTCAAAACTAACCTGCACTCCTGCTAAAACTTGTTCCACATAGGGACGAACTACTTCATAGGCGGCTTCGCCCAAAACTTCCCAAAGATGCTTACCATAGACTTCTGCTGCCGGTTCCCCGAACCACTCTTCATAAGCTCGATTGTTGAAGCGGTAGCGCTGTTGTGAATCCACAAAGGAAATTAAAACTGGCAGTGTATCAGTAATTAAGCGCAGTTCTGTTTCCCGTTGCCGGAGTACTTCTTCATTAGACTCTACAAAGCGATCGAATTTTGCTTTGCTGTCCCAAAGAAACTTTAAGTTTTGTTCGGCTTTACCTTGAGCTGTGCGCCGTGATTCATTGAGGTAGCTGATGATGGCGGCTGCCAGTATGAACACAACCAAAGGAACTAGACTATTGAGATTTGTAGTACTGTCTCGATAAAGCGGCCTCAAGAAAAAATAATCCAGTGCCAAAGTAGACAAAATTGTTGCGAATAATCCCGGAAGCAAGCCACCATACCAAGCACTCACCATTACCGCCGCAAAAAGCAGCGCCGCAGGAGTCGAGCTGATATATGGATTCAGCAACAAAGTGACTCCTAATGCTAAGACAACAGATAAAAAAGCAACAAAATAGTGTAGCAACTGCTCTCGAATAACTTTGCTTTTTTTTGCTTTAGCAACAAGGGTGTTTTCGGGTTGAAAAACCCTCATTTTATGAATCATAACCGGATTCTGCTTCTGGAAAATACTGATTTAACAGCCTTTTGCCGGGTTCGCCCATTTGGCGTATCATTTCTTCTATGAGTTTTAGCGCTAACCGTGAAGGCACTGTATGGCCATTCTCCCAACGATTGACCGTTTTAAATGATACTCCTAATTTTGCAGCAAACTGTTTTTGAGAAAGGTTGAGTTGCTGCCGCAATTGCCGGATTAAATCTAAAATTTCTAATCGTTTTGTGGGGGACATCTCCTTTTCCTACTCCTATGGTATGACTAAAATAGGACACTTGTCCTATCATTTGTCTCTTACTTAGGGAATATTTTTGAGGTTAATTGTTGATTGTTGGCTGTTGATTGCCACCTTCTGAATGATTTATCAAAACAGAATTCAGAAGTCAGGAGTCAGAATTCAGTTGGGTATTTTATACGACTGGCGGATAGCGCAGCTAAGCCGTGTCCGCGTACCCCTGCTCTTAAGCAAGCTACGCGTAGCGTCTCGTAGAGAGCGTCTTGATTCTGAATTCTGAATTCTGAATTCTGTATTCTTCTTCAATAATCAATAAATCATACTAGTTATACTAAATTCTTTATAAATTCTGAATTCTGGCTCCTGAGTGCTGAATTCTTCCCAAAATTTCAAGTATATTTTCTTTTTTTACTTGCAGATTGAGTTTTTCTAGACTCAATAGTAAACTGGGGGATTTCTTCGAGTTCATCGTCAGTTAAACTATATTGTTCGCAAACCAAGCTGAGGCGATCGCCAGAAGTTTTGACAGCGTTTACAGAATGAGTTAAATCTCCTTGAAAGTATAGTAAAGTATTAATCTGTGGCTTGATTTGTCCCAGTTGACGTTTGTGCGATCGCAGTACTAATTCTCCTCCTTCCATATTGCTAGGAACTCGCACATAAAGCACACTCACAACTAAAGGTGGTGCAATGGTTTTGCAGTAGGAACGTAAAGAGCGATCGATGTGCGGATCGACACGGGAACCTGCTTTTAACTGTAAAGGATTGAGGTAAAAAGCATTACAATTTGGCTGGAGAGCTAAATCCAAATAAAGCTTAAAGTAGGGAAATTGTTCTTCTACTGTTGCTAATCCAGAACGCTGAAATACTACTGAAAATCCTTTAGTGGCGATAAAATCACGGTTGAGGTTGTTGATGGAAAAATAAGGACAAGCTTGGATTTCTCCCCACAAATTATTTAAGTAATCATCAGGAAATGCATTAGCTTGTTGTTGATAGTGTTTCATACTAAGTTAAAATCAGTAATTTACTTTATAGAAACTCATATTTTATTTCTGCAAGCCCTACGTAGTGGCGTGACAAGCCTTAAATGTCGCAATAGATTTTATTGTGGGATGGGTGTCCTCACCCGTCCGGGCGGGCAGGATGCCATTGGTGTCCACTTAAGCTTAAACTCTTGTGCCACAGCCGTTTTACCCCATCCCTCAATCCCCTGGGAGGTTTTGGCTTTAGACAAAACCGGGGTGGGGTGACTCCAGATTAGTTAGTAATTGAGTAAGTACAATTAATAGCAATTGATTTAGCCTTGTAAAATTTTGTCAATCATGCGGTTGGCTTGGGAAGCATAACCACCACCGAATAAATTGAAGTGATTCAAAATGTGATAAAGATTATAAAGTGTTTTTCTCTGCTCATAACCGTCATCTAAAGGAAACACTTGGTTATAACCTTTGTAAAAGGCTGCTGGGAACCCACCAAACAATTCTGTCATGGCAATATCAACTTCGCGATCGCCAAAATAAGTTGCAGGATCGAATATCACCGGTTCTCCTGACACAGTACACCCAGCATTTCCGCCCCATAAATCACCATGTACCAAGGAAGGTTGTACTTGATGATTTGCTAACAATTCGGGAATTATTGCTAATAACCGTTCTTGTTGGGGAAAACTCCCTCCCCGTCGCCTTGCTAATTGAAATTGATAACCCAGACGATGTTTTACATAAAATTCCACCCAGTCTGCTGTCCAAGTATTAATTTGTGGCGTGGAACCAATGGTATTATTAATTTTCCAACCAAAACCTTCACTACTGCTAGCTTTGTGCATCGCCGCTAGTTGGCGTCCCATTTCTTCCCATGATTTGGTGTTACCGCTTCCCATTTCTAGCCATTCCAGGACGATGTAAGCAGAATTATCAGCTACACCCCAACAAATAGGTTTAGGAACCCGAATACTAGCTGTTAATAACATTTCCTCTAAACCAAGCGCCTCCGCCTCAAACATTGCAACTTGTGAGGCTTGGTTTAGCTTGACAAAGTAGGTTATTTCACCATTAGAGACAGCATAACCTTGATTGATGCACCCGCCACCAACAGATCGCCGTTGCTGACTTTGAAATGTTTTACCAGTTATTTGGGTAATATGCGCGTCGATTTGAGTCCACATGGTTGGGGGATGGGGGGATGGGGATGTGGGTAATATGCGCGTCGATTTGAGTCCACATGGTTGGGGGATGGGGGGATGGGGATG
>NZ_LAHA01000045.1 GCF_002608075.1 Nostoc linckia z4 | reverse complement strand
TTGGGCATTGGGCATTGAGTATTGGGCATTGGGCATTGGGGATGGGAAGAGGACAAGGTAGACAAGGTAGACAAGGTAGCAATCTTTCTCTCCGAAGTTCTGATGGTCGGAAACCTCCGCTCAGACTTCTCTCCTTGTCTCCCTTGTCTCCCCCCTCTCCCATCTCCCCATCCCCCCATCTCCCCATCCCCCCATCTCCCCATCCCCATGCCCCATTTCCCCAGTCCCCAGTCGCTAAAATTATGAGTTTACAAAATTTAGAATTAACAATTGGTTGGTTGTATCCGACGCTGATGAGTACCTATGGCGATCGCGGTAATGTGATTACTATAGAACGTCGCGCTCTGTGGCGGGGATGCAGTGTTAAAGTTTTACCCCTAGACCAAAATGCCACAGCAGATGATATTAAATCTGTAGATGTCATAGTGGGTGGTGGCGCACAAGACCGTCAGCAAGAAATTGTCATGCGTGATTTGCAAGGCGCTAAGGCTGACGCGATGCGCGAGAAAATTGAAAATGGGACACCAGGGGTTTTTACCTGTGGTTCTCCCCAATTGCTGGGACATTATTACGAACCAGGCTTGGGACAACGTATTGATGGCTTGGGAATACTCGATTTAGTTTCTGTACATCCTGGTGAAAATACTAAGCGCTGTATTGGTAATCTAGTCATTGAAGTTACAGCCTCACGTTTGGCGCAAGATTTAGCAGAGATGACGGGTAGTACGCCGTATTTAGTGGGTTTTGAAAATCACGGTGGACGTACCAAACTCGGAAAAGTAGAAGCTTTGGGGCGAGTAGTGTACGGCTTAGGTAATAATGGTGAAGATGGGACAGAGGGAGCGTTTTATCGAAATGCGATCGCTACCTATTCTCACGGCCCTTTGTTACCTAAAAATCCCTTCGTGGCTGATTGGTTGATTCAAACTGCATTGCGGCTAAAGTATCAACAGGCAATTACTCTAAAACCATTAGACGATAGTCTTGCTGTCCAAGGACGAGAAGCAATGTTTCAGCGATTAAAGGTTACATTACCAACTCGCACGACAACACAAGTTTAAGGAACTTCCAAGTAAAAAAATATTCCACAGAAGACTGTTAACTGTTCACTGTTGACAGTCAACAGTGAACAGTCAACGACCTAAATAGGAACAATTTATTTTTTAGAGTTCCCTAAGTTTTCGCTATTTGCTGAATGTTCTTTCTGACTCAGTGTATAAAAAACTTGCCAATTTGGCTGCATGATTGTCATGGTCTTTGGTAAAGTATAAAAGTCAATTACTTGTGGGCTATATTTACCGAGGTTTACTATACTTTTAAGTACATTCAGCTAAGTTTGCTCTACTCAATGAACAAGAAAATTGCTGATGTAATCGCTACAGCAGCAATCAACAGAATGATGAGTTTTGGTTAATTTCCCTCGTCCCTCTAGACGAGGTATTTTTTATCTGAGGAAATCGTTGTTGCTGTCAAACAGAATATTTTGATAAGTAGGTCAACTTAATTAAACATAAAACAATGATAGTAACGCACCTCAATTGCTATAGTACAGTCTACAGAGGTGCGTTAGCCTACGGCATAACACACCCTACATTTATTGACATCTACGTATGACGTTTTTTTAGGTTGAGCTACTTACCAATTCTCCAAAAGCTAGATTTTGCTCAAGTTTGTGAATACGTGAATTTTGAATTTTTGAATCATCGAGCAGAATTTATACTAATTAACCCAATGATGATTAAGACAATGGAAATGAGTTTGCTTAATGTCGCAGATTCATGAAACCAAATTATACCAATCATAGCGACTGTGATTGTTCCCAATCCAGCCCAAACAGAATAAGCCACGCTAACTTCAAGTTTTTTGAGAGCCAGAGTCAAAAAAGTAAAAGAAAATCCATAACAAATAAATATAAATACTGAAGGGACTATTTTAGTAAATCCTTCTGATAATTTCATGCAAGTTGTACCTGAAACTTCAAAAAGAATTGCTGCAATGAGGTAAATCCAACTTATTGACATATCTGTTGTAAGCAGTTGGTTATTAGGCTTTTATTATCTCTAGAAAAATTCAAAAATTCAATCCAAAGATATTTTTTATTCGCAAGCCCATTAACTCAATTATAGTGTATTTTAATACTAATCTTAGATTTTAAATGAAAGTATTTTGAATTAAAAGCCTTGACTACAAAGCTCTTCCCAAAATTTCAAACAATACCTCGCATCACAATTTTGTATAATAAAAAAAATTATCAAGCCAAAATTTAAAATCTAAAATAATTATGTAAATACACTATATGTCATGTATCCTATACTCCAAGATTTATTTTCTACTCGCCTTGAGATTTACTTTATAAATAGTCTCTAACCAAGGACTGGGTTCAATTTTGCGGGTTTTGGAAGGACATCTAATTATTATTTGATAATCTAGTCGCATAAATGCCTGTTGGTATGGCTGACATTGGGATTATTCTGTAAATAACCACGCACGCGCTCACAATTACGTGCCAGTAAGCGATCGAGACCGGAATACCACAAATCGTCAGTCAAATTCCACAAAATTATCGTTTTATCATCACTAGTGGTCTGTCCCATTAATTTTGCGGGGTTAATAAACGAACCGCAAAGGACGCAAAGAGCGCAAAGAAAGAAAAATTAAGAATGAGTTTACCCATCAGAACTAATGGGACAGAGCACTAGTCCAGCTTCAAAGTTAACTCCTAATTTTACAGCAGGCTTTTCAATTATTTGGGAAAGTTCTTCGCGATTCATGCTTCCCAGCTTGATATCGCCCATTTGCAACATATCTGCAAATGGGCGATATGAGAGCGCATTCCCCAAAAAATCAGCCCGCATAGTTGCAACTAACACAGTGGAAGGTGGGGATTTATTTGTAGGAGATTGAAAGCTAGTTAATAATTTATCCAGGAAACTACGGCGGATCTCCTCATCACCACAGAGTGTATAAAGTTCCTCAAACTGATCGGCAATTAGCAGTACTCGATCGTTGGGGTGTTGTTGTTGAATCTGGACAAAAATATCAGACACAGGAAGATCGTCACGAAAATAGCCAGCTAATTTACGTGCGCGAGCTATCCGGTCAGTAACATCAAGGTTTGGCTCGTAAAGGGGAACAAGTGCCAAAGACAATGCATGGAAAGGATCTGAACCTGGACGGAAATGAGTAAATTTCCAATGACCTTCTTTTTGCAATTGGGGTACTAGTCCGGCAAATACTACTGAAGATTTGCCACTCCCTGATGCACCGAGTACAGGAATAAAGCTACGGATTTGAGTTGCCCTAAAAAGTTCTGCAACAAACACATCACGTCCAAAGAAAAACTCAGCGTCCTCTGGATTAAAGTGAAACAGCCCACGATAAGGACATGGGAGATTATCATCAACAGAAATATCAGCAGGCTGAACACATAAAAAATTATTACTGCTAATACTTGAATAAGTCAAAAAAATCTATGTTTCTAGTAATTTATTGAAAAAATTACTAAAAAATTTAACCAGAGCAAAAATCAGGATCTGGAATTAAAGTTCCTATCGCAAATGACAGCGCAAGGAAGTCTGGGAAAAATTCAACCATACACTGCGGGGCCAAGTTCGTACAAAACTAGGCAAATCAACACAACCAACAGCGCACGCCGCAGACAGTCAGTCGGTCAAGACTGACCAAAAAAAGGGTAAGTGCACGGTTTTGACGGGGTAAAAAGGTAAAAGGAAGAAAGCGGCAGACTCTAGTTGATAGTATGGGACTGTCGTTGAAAGTTATTGTCAGTGAAGTGAATCTGCCCAAACGGGTACTTGCTGCCTACGCATTAATGGAACTGCTAGAAGAGCGCCCTGATTTATTGGAAAAAGTAGAAGTTTTATGGGTTGATTCCGGTTATGACGGTATAAATTTCCGCTTTCAGCTTGATTGATGATTCAAGCTCATGTTCAAGTCATACTGCGTACTGAGCAAGAATTTCGGGTTTTGCCAAAACACCGGGTAGTAGAAAGAACATTTGCTGGTTGAACCAATACCACCGTCTCAACAAGGATTATCAACGTCTCTCAAAAATGAATGAAGCAGCCATATATGCTGTTATGACTCGTATTATGCTGCGTTGTCTTGTATTCTAAAGATTTACTTTATAAATAATCTCTTACAAATGACAAATGACGATTATTGCTAGTTAGATTTATTTGTATCGCTGTACTTAGCTCAGTACTTAAGATTTGAGGTGCGTTAGAAACAATGTCCCTAACGCACCCTAAAAACTTGCTCTTGATTATCCAGATTTGTTAAGTTAACTGTTTAGCGCTTCTTCTTGATGGGTTTCGATGACGCAATCAGAAGTGGGATAAGCAACGCAGGTAAGAACCCATCCTGCATCCATTTGATCGTTGTCCAAGAAGTTCTGATCTGACTGGTCAATTGTACCTGAAATCAGCTTGCCGACGCAGGTAGAGCAAGAACCAGCGTTGCAGGAGTAGGGTAAGTCAAGATTGTATTCTTCGTTAGCAATCTCTAGGATGTACTCATCATCAGGAACTTCAATTGTGTGTTCGCCATCTGGGGTCTTTAATGTGACGTTGTAAGTTGCCATGTAAAAATCCCTAACTAAATATAAACTCCATTTTCGATACTACGGGTTTATGTGCAGCTAGTCTAGAGTTAATTCTGGTTGAATGTTCTAAATTCAAGAATCGGCTGGTGGAGCTAGTTTACATCTACCAAAAGGTGGGTAGAAAAATCACCGAAAGACGACAAGGAAGCCCATTGCTTCTGGCGATGGGAGGAATTGTCATACCAAGTCATTAGACCTCTTGCAATCAATTGCTTTTTGGACTCTTGTGGTCAAAGGGATACATCTTTATTGGGGAAAGGGAAAATACCAAACCTTTCCCCCTTTGCCCTTCCCCTTTTCCCGACTTATGCAAGAAGTCTATTTTAGTCATTAGTCAGTGGTCATTAGTCATTAGTATTACTAAATACCATAAATTAAATATAACTACTAATGACTCGAAATCCTCACCAGGTAAAGCCGGGGGATGAGTTAAACAACAAAAAATCTGGCGATCGCTTCAGCAAATCCCGCAAATGAACTATAATCTGTGGACACGATAGAAACTTCAACTCCCAATTTTTCTGCATTGGCTGTTGTGTAGGGGCCAAAGCAGGCGATGGTACAATCTCTGTAATCCCTTGGAGAGTTGACCATTCTTAAAAAACTTTCTATTTCTGCTGTGCTACTAAAAGCAATAACATCGATTTTTCCTTGACGAATCAAGTCTAATTCTATACTGTAAATATTTTTATCTATACTTCGCGTCATATATGTAGGTACGCGAGTTACATTGATGCCCAAATTTTCTAAGTCTGTAATTAAATTGGGTATAACATTAGGTTCGGGCAAATCCACAACTTCTGGAGCCGGCACTAGCAGTTTTTTTTCGTGAATTTGACTCATTTTTCTTAATTCAGCAACTATTCCGGTTGGACTTGATTCCTTGGGAATTAAATCTACCTTGCCGCTAAAGGAGAATAAGCTTTCTGAATCTTTTCCTAATGCACATAATTGGCAATTTTCTAACACAGATATAGAAATTTTTAAATCATTCATGCGGTGAAAAAATGCAATAATTCCATTTCTGCTTGTGAAGATAATCCAATCAAATTCTTTTATGCGATTTAAAGCGTTGTCTAACTGAGTATAGTTTGACAAATAACAGGTTTCGATAGTAGGCATCAAAACAGGTAAACCACCTTTTTTGATGATTTCTTCAGACAACCTATAAGCATAATTTCTCGGTGCTGTAACTAAAATTCTCTTGTTATGTAGAGGTAATTCACTACATGGAGTAAGCAAGTTAATTTTTGTGGCTTCGATGTGCATTGGTGAACTTTGTCCATAATATTTTGAAACGGCTACACAGACGAAACCCGCCTACGCGGATTATTATATGAAGTCCACGTAGGTGGACTTTGTTTGTGTAGTAGCGAATTCTATTCGCCCAATGGGTTCTAAATTTCTCATGAATGATTTAGGATTGCTATACCTTTTCAGCCTACGCTATAAAATCACGTCCAGCTGCCTATTTCCGCATCAGTCAAAGGTTTCTCTAATTTGGTATATTCTGTCTGGGCAGCCCGCAATACGTGTTTCATCTGCACGGGTTCGCCGGCATCGGCGGCGAGAAAAGCTGCATTTAAGGCTATATTGCGGATATTACCGCCAGCCACATTGAGCCGTGCCAGTTGCATTGCATCTAAGTCTGCGGTTGGTGTGTTGGGTGGAAAGACGCGTCGCCAAATCTCGGCTCGTTGTGCGGTGTCGGGGAAGGGGAATTGCACCACGAAACGAATCCGCCGTAGGAAGGCTGTATCAATTGCACTTTTGAGGTTAGTCGTCAGAACTGCTAAGCCTGGGTAGCTTTCCATACGTTGCAATAAGTAGCTGACTTCGATGTTGGCGTAGCGATCGCGTGCATCTTTAACTTCACTACGTTTACCAAACAAAGCGTCAGCTTCATCAAATAACAAAATTACTCCACCTTGTTCGGCAGCATCAAACACCCGTCGCAGATTCTTTTCTGTTTCGCCAATGTATTTACTGACTACCGATGACAAGTCAATGCGATACAAATCTAAGCGCAATCTATGTGCTAGCACTTCTGCCCCCAAGGTTTTACCTGTGCCGCTACTACCTGCAAATAAGGCGCTGATTCCCAATCCCCGCCCTCCTTTGCCAGCAAACCCCCAATTGTGATATACAGTACTCCGTTGCCGCACGTGGGCAGCAATTTCACGGAGTATTTGTTTCTGGGGTTCTGGTAATATCAAATCGTCCCAATCTCCAGACGGCTCGATTCGTTGGGCGAGTTCATCCAGGCGCGGCCGTGCTTGTATGCGGCAAGCATCCCATAAAATATCGCCAATATCGGTTTCTGGTTTTTGTGCTAGTTGCCCTGCGGCTTCTGCACAGGCGGCGCGGATAGTTGCAGCACTCAAATTAAACTGATCCACCAAGGCTTTCACTTGCCCGTTCATTTGTGGTGCAATCCCCGCTAATGCATCTTGCCAAACTCCACCTTGTTCTTTGATTGTTGGTTGATGTACGTCAAAACTAACTACTAAGCCCTGTGTGAGGCGCATTCGTTCCCGACTGGTAACGATTAAAAAGCCGTTGACGCGTTCGATGAAGTGAGCGATGGCCTGGAGTCGTGCTGTATCATTGCTATCGAGTTCGTTGCAATCTAGGAGTAAAGCACACCTACTCAAAATTGTCTCGCGAGTCCACAACCGAATTAGATTGTCCAATTCACTCGGTGCTTGGGGAATGAGTTGTGTGGGCATTATCCACAAACTCAAACCCTGGAGTTGACAAATTCTAGCGGCGATCGCGCGTTTACTACTATTTTCCGCACCACATAATTGTACAATTGGCAAGCTATTTATTTTATGAGCTTGCGACCATACAGCTGCAACCCGGTTTGCCAGTTCTTCGTGAGACGGTACTAAATCGCCGACTTCTGGTAATGGTTCAATGATGCCAGCTAAGCGTTCGTCAAGGTATTGGATGCCCGTGAGGTAATGCAAAATCCGCTCGTCGATTCTCAAGGGACTGAGGGTGAGGGCGTGGGCATCACCAATTTGAATTAACCGCCAGTGGCGTAGGGGAGCATTTGGGGCGATGGCATCCCAGTGGACGTGGGGTAAAGTTGCTAAAGCTAAACTTAAGGTTGGGTAGGCTCGCTGGGAATCGCCGTGTACTTTAGCACACAATTTGCCAAGATCTCCATTCAATTCCATACCTGCACACAACAACAGCAAATTGCTCTCAAAGGATGAGAGTCTAAACATGTTGCAGATTCTATCCAATGCCGATGGTGCAGGCATAGCAGCAGCAGCTTCTTGGAGTGCTTGCTGTAAATTGTCGTAGTTTTTTGCTTCAGATTGATTTTGCGAACTGGCAATATGATTTTCTAAAATCCCCCGGACTACGGCTAGGGCTGCTGATAGGTAGCGGTAGTTTGCCCGATCCCAATCGATAGTTGTAGCGTTCATGAAATTGTTACCTGTGGCGAATCATATTCTCCAGATTGGTTTTTGTGCAATGGACTTTCTGCGCCATCTACCCGCACCCGCACAATATAAGTTCCTGGCTTGATATTTTTCACAGGAATAGTAATTGCATCAGTATCTTCACTGCGGGATGGAACCAAGAAAGAGTAAGCTACCAAACTTTGGGCTGACACATCACTGAGGAGCAAAACTATACGCTGTGCTTTGCCGACTTTGGGATGGAATTTAACGGTAATTTCTGCTGAACGTAAATTCTCACCGATGTTTTCCACTCCAGCAACGAAGGCCGTAATTGTGGGATGGAGGACAAAAGCTGCAACGTTTGATTCAACTATCCCTTCTGTTTGTCCGATGTTGCCCATTGGCAAATGTACCACTTGGATACTTTGCACGCTTGGGTATAAATCTACTGGTACTAACAAGCTGATTTGCGTTTCCTTTACATCTTGAGGAACTAGTAATGTCTCAGTGTTACTCAATCGAATTCTGGTGATATCACCGCGTAACCGCTTTCCACGAATCATTAATGTTGTGCCAGCAACAATCATTTGCTGATGTTCGGTTTTTTCCAGAGGTATTACTTGCTCGATATTCGGTTGAGACAAGGGCATCATGTAGAAGCCTTCAAGGTCATCAGATTTGCTACTCTCAATCAATACCATTGATGCTAGATAGGTAGCTGAAGGTCGATAGTGAGTTTGTAAAGCAGACCATAACTTAGAAGTTTCTTCCATATTGAAAAACTCTGGAGTGAGTTTGATTTGCCCAATTGCTTGTGCTAAATCAGATACAGACACCCCAGCCACAGCTTGGGAAAAAGCTGTGGAAGTATTAGTTGCGGTTGCATTGATTAAAGTATTTTCAATAATATCCGTTGTAATACATGGTGTTTTGTGTAACAAATGCATTGCATAGCCTAGTAAAAGCTCTGCCTGAAAATCCTTGGCTCCGTAGGCTGTTAATAAATAGTGGAGATCGAGAGCTAATGGAGGAGTCGTAGAAGGCAAATTTCCATTTAGACGCGAGTGCCTGCTGCGAAATTCCTGGGATACCCAATCGACATTGCGATTCTGCGTCACTTGATAGAGAAAGAGGTTGAGTTGAGCGCGTTCGTCAGCTTCAACTGAAATGCGATCGGGCGGTAGGGCAGTTACAATGACATCACCAACACTAGCAGCGATGGGATCGCTGACTAAACCGTTTTCCAGCAAAACTTTTAGTACTGCTGTCACTGCGGCTATAGAGAGTACCTTACTCATCCTCGTTCCTCATGGCAATAGCACATTTTAATCATGTACGCCAGGACACATTCACAGGATATATTTTGCAAAACTTTAAATATTTAAGGACTGGGAACTGGAGACTGGGAACTGGGTACTATGAATATACTTCCAATTGGCGATCGCTAATTCCCGATCCTCGTCACTTATTTTTCGTCCGTAGCTCAGTGTTTCTCAGGAACTAATTTTAGCTAGGGCATGTCATAGGCTTGAGCATTTTATCAAAATATTCCTATTATTTTAAGTTTTTAATATGCTAGGCTGAGTATAATTAGATAAGAGTGAGTAATATAAATTACTAAGATTTTACATAATCAACATCAAACAAGCAAAAAATTTGTAATACTGTAAGAAATGAGGAGCCTAGTCAAGATACTTTGTTCCCAATCTCTGAATTATTACGTAATACTGTAGAATTGCTATTTGATTTTTGAAAAAATTCCGTACTACTGGCACAGCCTGGTTCCTGATTTCCTGCTTCCTATGCCTACCTCAGCTGTAGGAGTTCAAAAATCAAAATCGATTGCTATAGTCCTATCTTGAATTAAACTTAACACCTTCAAATAACTTTAGGATGGGTTCCCCCTGATGAAATCCCCACCTTCTTCAAATTCTTGGAATGGTCGCTTCGTAGGTGATAACCAGCGGTATCGTTTAGACCGACGGTTAGGCGGTGGTGGCATGGGAGAAGTCTTCCTGGCAACGGACACCCGTGTAGGTCAGCAGGTAGCGTTGAAGTTGCTCAAAGATACCCTGGTGGCTTCACAAGAAATGAGAAAGCGTTTTGAGCGTGAAGTAGCTGTGTGTGCAGCCCTGCAAAGCGACCACATAGTAAAAATTAGTGATTGTGGAATTACTCCAGAAGGTTTTCCATTTTACGTAATGGAATATTTACGGGGACAAACCCTCAGACAATTATTGCTGCGGGAAAAGCGCTTACCTGTGGAGCGCACTGTAAAAATTATGGCGCAAGCTTGCAAAGGTCTCCAACTGGCCCATAAAGGAGTAACTCTGCAACGAGAAGCAGGAAAAACCGCCGAGCATATTCAAGTAATTCATCGCGACCTGAAACCAGATAACATATTTTTGGTACCTACGGATTTGGGAGAGTGGGTAAAAATTTTAGATTTTGGGGTTGCCAAAATCCGTAGCGATTCTTCGGAAAATACTGGTATTACAAATATTACTAGTACATTTATTGGTACTTTTCGCTATGCGCCCCCCGAACAAATCCAAAGTGATAAAAATTTGGATGCTAGGGGTGATATTTACAGCTTGGGGATTATCCTTTATGAAATGCTGAGTGCAGCCGATCCATTTGGGATTAGTATCAAGGGTAATCAAATCAGCGAAGCTTCTTGGGTATTAGCTCATGCTTACGAGCCACCGAAACCATTGCGGGAGCAACCAGGCTGCGAGAATTTGCCCGAACAATTGGAAGCGGTGGTGATGAAATGCCTGCACAAAAATCCAGCTAACCGATTTGCCAGTGTAGAAGAACTCGATCGCTCTTTGCAAGCTGCTGCCAAATTTGCCACCGACATTCACAGCGTACCAGGACGGGCTATTGTGCAGCCGCCACGACCTCTCCACAACCAAGCTTCAAATCACGAAACAGTATCAAACGACGATACGATTCTTCGTCCTCCAGCCCCCTATAATCAAGGCTCAAATCACGAAACAGTATCAAACGACGATACGATTCTTCGCCCTCCAGTCCCCTATAATCAAGGCTCAAATCACGAAACAGTATCGAACGACGATACGATTCTTCGCCCTCCAGCCCCCTATAATCAAGGCTCAAATCACGAAACCATTCCCAGACAATCCAACGACGACACCATTATTCGCCCTCCAGACGCTTATAATCAAGGCTCAAATTACGAAACATTCAACGACGACACAATTATTCGTCCTCCAGACGCCTATCATCAAGGCTCAAATTACGAAACTATTAACAGATCCTTTAACCCAGTGGAGCAAAACCAACCACAGAATTACAATTCTCAACAAACTCCTGTGAATAACCCCAATCCCAGCAAACCGGATGCGACCTTATTTCAACCGCGACCTGCATCCAATCAAGGTGGAGTGCAACTACCACCAGATAAAACCTTATTTCAACCGCGACCTGCATCCAATCAAGGTGGAGTACAACTACCACCAGATAAAACCTTATTTCAACCGCGACCCGTTTCTCATCAAAATACACCGCCACTACCAACAGATAAGACCTTATTTCAACCGCGACCTGTGTCTAATACTAATAGACCAGAACCGTCATTAGATAAAACATTGTATCAACCGCGACCTGTATCTCATCAAAACAAACCGCACGTACCAACCGATGAAACTATTTATCAGCCAAGACTAAATCAGCACTCAGCTACGGGAAATACTCCTAATTTCTTGCGAATCTTGGGAATTATCTTAGCAATTGGACTGACTTTAGGAGTAGTAACCTTTATATATACTCAAATCCAATCTTCTCAAAACTCGACTAACGAGCAAAGTTTGTCGAATAGCGATCGCATCCACAGCTAATATTTGGCTAATGGCATATATAGCAATCCTATTTGAGTTGTGAAAAATATTAATGTTGACTGTTGACTGTTGACTGTTAATAATTCTCACATCTAATATCATGTCCGCATAATTAGTTATGATTTCCACAGCCATTGCACCCCACCCCTTAATTACCTCCCCGGTAGTTCGGGGAGGGGAGACAAAGCGTAGCTTTGTTCATTAGTCAAATCGGATTCCTATATATTTTGATGACATCATCTTGCTTTTTTATTGATTATCAGCTTCGCTATTGTTGACTACAAGATACTTGGTATTTTCTTGGCGTAACTTAGCATCTTCTTCGTTGTAAAAGAATGACAGTAAAACAAACCGCCGTCCGTTGATGACTGGGGTAGCCTCATGGAGTAGCGAACAAGAAAAAATCACTGCTTCTCCAACATTTGGAGTATAAAGCTGGAGTCCATATTCTGGAAACAGCAAATCACCACCTTGATAAGCGCCGGTATTGAGATTTAATGACATAGCAAACCGTCGGTGAGCAGTGCCTTTTGTAGTATTATCGCGATGACGATTAAAAAAGCCTTTATCAGTTGCTTCGTAACAAGATACTAGGTAGCGTTCAAAGCGAGTGATGGTGAATTGAAAAGCCTTTTCAATTTCTGGTTTAACTCGTCGCATAATCAGATAATTGATTTGCTTTAATAATTCAGGTTCAGAAATTAAATAGTCTCGACGTTTTTTAAAATCATAGTCATAAACTCCAACTGTTTTGCCATCGATTTGTCGCATAAAGCCAGACTCTTGACCACCGTCTCCTTCGTATAAATTGATTAAATGCTGGCAAAAACTTCGGTCTAAAACATTTGGTATAAATAAAACAGGTGCTTGTCTAGTTGCGGGAATATTTTCAGCGATCGCAGGTAAAGTTTTGATAAATTCAAACACTTCTTCGCAAGAATTAGTATTAGTAGAAATTGGCAAAACTTTGATAATTCGTAAATTTTCATTTAAAACAAAAATTGTTGGTTTATATTGTAATTCATTGCTTTCTTGATTCCTTGGTTGGCAAACACCATATTGAAAGCTAACTTTCCCTTCAAAATCCCAAATAAATTTGAAATAAGTTTTATTTTCAATTAATTCTGCCAAAAAAGTGTCATTTGGGTCTATGCTGACACCAAAGAAAGGCACTTTGTAGTAAGCAAATTGTTGCTGCCTTTTAGAGAATTCATCAATAATCTGGCGACTATAATTGTTTTTTGAGCTTCCGAAAAAAAACAAAACACTACGGTATCCACCAACCGAGTTAAAGTGAAAATTCGGGTTTGAGGTTGAAGGAAGAATAAACCAGGGAATTGGGTCGCCAACAGTAAGAGGTTGCATAGGATTAAGTAATTTTAGATTTTAGATTTTAGATTTTGGATTGACCTCATGGAGCAATCACAAGATTTGCAAATTTTCGATTAAAAGATTTTCGATGTTATTATGAATGATTAATGACTAAAACCCAAAATTAGTATAAGCAGGCTTTAACTTTTGTAAAAAATTGAGCATTGCTGAAACTACAGCATCTGAAGACTCAATTAAAAAACCATGACCACCACGGTTGATGACTACAAGTTCAGCATTAGGAATACCTTGAGCAAGTTGCTGGGAAAATTTGAGTGGTGTGAGAATATCTTGTTTCCCAACCAAAACTAAGGTGGGACAATGAATTTGTTGTAGGCGGTCTGTTGTATCAAACTCAAGCATGGCTTGGCTGTGATGATAAAGTGAATGAGTTGCAGGTGGGAAGGGATATTTGATGGCAAATTCAATGAGACCTTCTATCATTCCAGGAATTGAATAGAATGTATCTGTAAATATCCAAGGCAAGACGATTTTTTCATAGAGTTTTAAGTCTACATGGTTGAGAAGCTCACCCCAAGTTTTTATGATGCTGTTGAATAATTCATCACCTTTTGCCAAAGATGAAAGTAGCATCAGACTTTGTATTTTTTGAGGGTATGCTAAAACTAGTTCTTGGGCAATTTGACCGCCCATCGAATGACCTGCTAAATGTACCTTATCAATGCCGATATAATCTAACAATGCTGCAATATCATCAGCCATTTGTTTAATATTATATTGACTGTCAGGAGCAGAACTCCGCCCCATACCCCGGTTATCTATGCGAATAACTTGATATTTTGAAACCAAAGACGGAATAATCAGCGACCAATAAGCATGATCGCAAAGAAAGCCAGCTATTAATACTAAAGGTTCCCCCGTTCCTTTAATATCATAAAACAAATCAATTCCGTTAATTTTAATCTTTGGCATAATTAATATTTTTATGAATAGCTGGTAATAAGAAGAAAAAGTAAAAATGTAAAAGACAAAAATAATTATCTGCCTTTTATATTTATGTAAATTACTTTTTTAATTTTTACTTTTTGAGTAGCAATTTCTATGTTTTAAATCGCTCATCCACAGGAATTTGATAGCCATTGGCCAGGCGGTTAGTCATATTGGCAGTGGCAGCGATCGCCATTAATTCCCCAAACATGGTATCATTCATTCCCTTGGCACGTGCCGAGGCTGTATGCGAGGCAATGCAATATTCGCAGCCATTTGTGGCACTCACGGCAATATAAATCAGTTCCCGCATCAGTGGATCGATTTCACCAGGACTAGTCATAACTTCTTTCACCGCTTGCCATGTTCGTTGCAAGGTGGGAGGATGGTTAGCTATGGCTTTCCAGAAATTATTGATATAGTCATTTTGGCGTGTGGCGCGAATATCGTCGTATACTGCACGCACTTCGTCGGTGGCTTGTTCGTACTCAATGAGTTTAGTCATATTTCGATATAATTTAGTTTCCCAATAAGTGAGAACACTTAAATTTTCATATAGAGCATTTTACTAATAATAAAAGACGAGCAATATATAGAATCTTAAATTATTCATTAAAAATATCTGTTGCTTATATAGGACTCCTATTTGATTTTTGAACAAGATTCAGTACACATCTATACCCTTCTTTTCTGTTCCCTGTTCCCTATTCCCTGTTCCCTACCTACGCAGATAATTTCAGGAATCAAATCGGATTACTATACTTCGACTACGCTCAATACAAGTTGGCTACCTACCTACACGATTAACTTTACCAATCAAATAGGATTTGTATATGCCTCAGATTATTGTGGAAGACTTGAAAAAGAGTTTTTTTGTGTCTCAACGTTCCTCTGGATTTTTTGGTTCCGTTAAAGGTCTTGTGCAGCGAAAAACAACAATCGTTCATGCTTTGAAAGGAGTTTCATTCTCTGTTGAACAAGGAGAACTTGTAGGATACATTGGGCCAAATGGAGCGGGAAAATCGACTACTATTAAAATTTTAAGTGGTATTTTAGTACCAACTAGCGGAACATGTATAATCGGCGGGCAAACTCCTTGGAAAGATAGAATCCGCCATGTTAGTCGTATTGGAGTAGTGTTTGGCCAGCGATCGCAACTTTGGTGGGATTTACCAGTAATTGAGTCTTTTGATTTGCTGCGGGATATTTATCGCGTTCCTGATTCAGGATATCGCAAGACACGCCAAGAAATGATTGATTTGCTTGGTCTTGAGAGTTTTCTCTATACTCCCGTGAGACAGTTAAGCCTTGGTCAAAGGATGCGATGTGATTTTGCCGCCGCAATGTTGCACAGACCAGAAATTCTATTTCTCGATGAACCAACTATCGGCCTTGATGCAGTTTCAAAGCTTGCGGTCAGAAAATTTATCAAAACCTTGAATAAAACTCATCAAGTAACTACTATCCTGACTACCCATGATATGGATGATATCGAGGCATTGTGCGATCGCGTCATTATTATTGGTGGCGGTGAGATTCTTTGTGATGGAACTTTGACAGCATTGCGTTCTCAAGTTTCCTCACGTCGATACTTAAGAATAGACCTAATAAATGATGATTTCTTTTTTGAAGAAGAAGGAGTTAGTATCATTTCTAAAGAAGGTCGTACTGTAACTCTGGCTTTCGATCCTACAAAGCTTTCTGCTGCATCTCTTATTAATCAAGTAACTTCAAAAAATGAAGTCGCGGATCTTTTTGTCGAAAATCCACCGATTGAGGAAATAGTTGCTGAACTTTATGCCAAGTCAGGAGGAATTTTATATTAATTTATCATTAGTCATTGGTCATTGGATTACTAGTCAAACATTAAGCCAATTTTACTTCTGAATTCTGAGTTCTGAATTCTGAGTTCTGAATTCTGGCTCCTTATTTACTATTAGTTATGAAAGCATATTGGTCACTATTTATTGCGAGATTTGCGCTGTTGTTGCAATATCGGACAGCTGCATTGGCTGGAGTTGCAACTCAGTTTTTTTGGGGGTTTGTAAAAGTAATGGTTCTAGAGGCATTTTTCACTCATACCACCTCTACTCAACCTATGACTCTTCAAGAGGCTGTGGGATATGTATGGCTGGGACAAGCGTTTTTAATGGCGATCGCTCCTTGGTCAGGCGATCGCGAGATTCAAGATTTAATCCGATCCGGTGCAGTCGGCTACGATTTGCTGCGACCTACAGACCTTTATAATTTCTGGTTTACTCGTGCTTTAGCGCTTCGCACAGCACCCGTTATCTTGCGTGCTATTCCTCTTGTGACTGTAACAATGTTGATTTTTCCACTGATGGGGTTTTCGGAGCGATCGCTTTCTTTTCCACCCTCATTTGCAGCTTTTTTTGCCTTTTTTATCTCCTTTATTGCTGCAATTCTACTTTCATCTGCATTAACAATGCTTCTGACTATATCAATGATGTGGACGCTTTCTGGCGAAGGAGTTAATAATATCCTCCCCACTTTGATTATTATCTTTTCTGGCATGATTGTTCCTTTGCCACTTTTTCCTGAGTGGTTCAAGCCTTTGTTAAATGCACTTCCTTTCTCAGGACTTATGGATCGGCCTTTTCGACTTTTTACTGGTAATCTTCTACCAAACGAAATATTTTATGTATTGTTACATCAATTATTTTGGATATTTATTATAGTTATTCTTGGGCGTTTTCTTGTAAAACAGGGTGTGAAAAAACTTGTAATTCAAGGAGGATAAGACAATTTGAGATTTTGGATTTTGGATTTTGGATTGAATTATTCAAAATCTAATTATAAAAATTTTCAATTATTAGGGTGTGTTGTCACGCAGTGCAACGCACAGTCTTAAAATACTTAGTATTGAGGTGCATTAGACGTTACGCCATAACACACCCTACTGACGTGTCTAGACTAAAATAGTGCATTAGTAAACTCTTGTGGGGTGGGCATCCTGCCCGCCCGGACGGGTGAGGACACCCATCCCACAATAAAATCTATTGCAACATTTTAGCTTTGACACGCTACTACATTTTAAAATTATATTTGCAATGCAAAATTTAAAATTAATATGTTTTTGAATAATTTTTTTCTCTACATTCGATATATCTCAGTATCTTTAAAATCGCAAATGCAGTATAAAGTTTCCTTTTTACTTCAAATTTTAGGACAGTTTTTAGTAACTGTAGTGGAATTTTTTGGCATCTGGGCGCTTTTTACTCGTTTTAATAGTATTGGTACGTGGACTTTGAATGAAGTAGCTCTATTTTATGGAATGGTTAATATTTCTTTTGCCTGTGCTGATGCTTTAGGACGAGGGTTTGATTCATTTGGAAGAATAATTAAAAACGGTGATTTTGACCGTTTACTGCTTCGTCCACGCGCTACAGTGCTGCAACTTCTAGGCACGGAATTTACCTTAAAAAGAATTGGTAGATTTTTTCAAGGATTTGTCGTTACATGGTGGTCGCTGTCAACTCTCCATATTTCTTTTACGATTAAAATTGCGTGGCTTTTAGGCACTTCCTTTATTGGAGCGATCGCACTATTTTTAGGTATAGTTATCGTCCAAGCAACTTTGACATTCTGGACTATTGAATCTTTGGAAATTATGAACATCCTCACTTATGGCGGAGTGGAAACTGCTCAATATCCTTTTGCAATTTATAGCAAGTGGTTTCAAAGATTTTTCACTTACTTCATACCCCTTGCTTGCGTGAGCTATTTTCCTTTGCTTGCAGTTCTAGAAAAACAAGATACATTTTTAGTACCTTTGTGGTTTTGTTACGTCTCTCCAATGGCAGGAATTTTATTTTTGATCGTTACACTTAAAGTTTGGAAATTAGGTGAGCGATACTACTGTTCAACTGGTAGTTAATAGGACTGTATATATAAGAAAAATTTTATTTTTATTTTCAAATAAGCCGTTATCCTAATGTCAACACTCCTGCTGGAAAATCTGCCACTAATCGTTTTGTTCGTAACCAACGTACACCCAAGAGAATGTCTTGCAGTTCATCTCCTCCCAATACTGGAATCAAGAACTCTTTCTCGCCTAAAAGTATAGTTCCTTGATAAAGATTAAACTGTGTGAGTCCCCTCGCTGTCTGCATATCTTCTCTTTGATTATCACCCAACCATCCCAAACTCAGAGCATCTTGGTTATCAATTGCTAACCAACCAGTAAAGCCTGTATCTAATAGTGCTTGAACTGGGATAACATCACCATCAGCCGCAATCAAACTAATTTCAAAAATTAACTCTCCTCTACTATTAAATTCACCGAAAATCATATTCTACCGCAGGCTCCAGTTTCATTGATTCGCATCATAAGACGCATCTTGTCAGAATATCTTTCACGAGCTTTTTGCCTAGCAAGATCTTCATTGGGATCTATAAAATATTCTCCGCTATCAGGTTCTATAACTATGAACCAATCATAGTGTTCTTTAATTAATTGTGGTTGAACTCTATCAAATATTACTCTACAACGCTGATAAAATATCTCATCTTTAGCCTTACGTCGTGTTTTTTCTTCAGGTGATAGTTGACTTTCTGGAAATATTCTTCCTCGACGCGGTGTGTGATTAGAAGATAGTTGTGTCATTTTGTTTACTCTCTGCAAAACAGTTGATTTTTTATATCATTGATTATATACCAAGCAATCGCCATACAATCTCCATGAATAAAAGCACCAAAAAATAAAAGCGATCGCTCCTCGAAAATCAAGAGCGATCGCTACTAATTTATAATGCCAAATATTACTTAAGCAGCAACAGGTTCCAACAATTTGATATCAGAGAAAACAAATTCTTGAATTGACACTTCCCCATTGATTTCGGTGCGAATTTCGCGGCGATTTAAGATGAAATAATCGCCCACTTTTTCGTACTCATCGGTAAATTCGCTTCTACCGCCCTTTTGTTCGCCAGTTTTGGGGTCGTGGTAGACAGAATCATAAGTGTGAGATAAGTAACCTTCGCCAGTGTCGTGGCTGCTGAAGGTGTCAATTGTCACAAAAGTACCGTGGATGAGGCGGTGAACGTGGCACACTTCATTGTTGCGGACTTTGTATTTATCGCCGTCAGCCTTACCACCAACTAAAAGTTCAACTGCACCAGTTTCGTCAGTTTTACCATAGCTAAAGGTATTGGCGCTGTGGGTATCTTCAAAGCTGCGACGGACGCGGTGAATAGCGATTTCCCAAGCTTGGCCGTGAATTGCTTGCTTGGCTGACTCGTCCTCTACGTCCAAAACTTCGGCTTTGAGATTGGCGTTGATAATTACTTTGCCTGTGAAGACCTTATTATCATGCTTATAGGTAATATTTGCAGTGTAACCGGGGAAATTTTTGTCCCAAGTATAGCGGTTCTCATAAGCAGCCCGGAAAAGTTCCTGAGCAGAGAGTTGTGTAACTGTCATGTGCTTCTCCTAGTCGCTACTGTAATTAGCGTTTTAGTATTCTTGGTATTAGCATAGAAGTAATTGTTGAGGCTTGGATAGTCCCCAACTGGGTACACTTATGGTTAATTCTCTTCACGCCGTATTTCATGCGATCGCTAACGTCCAAAACGAGCAAGAATTAAGACTGGCTCTCACGGACAAAATTAGCGACCATTTTGGCGTGCAAAATTGGGGTATCTATCTCCTAGACGAACAACCAACCGCTGAGATTGATATTCCAGCTATTCCAGCAGTCTGCTTAGAAAGCAATCCAGTGGGACGCTACGTGGTTGAGCGTCACGCTCCGGCTCACGAGCAATTATTATTATCTCCAGGAGACTGGAAGCATTTTTGCTCCCGCCACGACCACGAACACGTCATGACCGGGCCAATTGTTTGCGATGGTCGTCTTATCGGAACCCTTAACCTAGCGCGTGACAAGGGAAATCCTCCTTTTAATGGCAATGATTTAGCTGACTTAAGCGCTTTATGCATTCATTTGTCAGCAAAAATGGCAACCCTACGCGCAAAACCAAAAATCTCCAATTCGCTTTTAGCAAGTCCTCTCACACCCCGTGAATTAGAAATTGCCGAATTGGTGGCGCAGGGATTAACAAATGCAGAAATCGGCGAAAGACTCTGGATTACTCAAAATTCCGTCAAGCAAGCCTTGAAGAGAATGTTTCGGAAATTGAAGGTTTCAGCGCGTGCAGAATTGGTGGCAAAACTGCAAGATATATAAGTTTCATCAAGGATACATTTATGAGTCGCCCGCGCATTTTGCAACCTGGTACAAGAGACTTCTTGCAGAAGTCGGGAAAAGGGGAAGGGTAAAAAATCAGTGGCTAAGATGCTTGCGTAGCAAGGAATAGAGCCTTAGCGTACAATTTTTCCGTTTTGGCACGGTGATGCCAGTTTAAGGCATCAGAATTTTTTTGAATTGGCATAATTTTTGCACGAGAAGAATGCGTAGCCCAACTTTGGAAAGTACTGCAACAGGGGGGAATTATGGTGACGCGTTTGAAATCTCGCAGGCAAAGTTTATTTGCACTGGATTGGTTGAATGTATTTCTAGCAGATATTCAAGGTGGTGTAGGGCCTTTTTTGGTTGTCTACCTCACGTCAAGTCTGCATTGGAACCCAGCACAAGTAGGTTTGGTAATGACTATTTCTGGATTGGCGGGGGTAATAGCTCAAACGCCTGCTGGAGCCTTAATTGATCGAGTTAAACAGAAGCGATCGCTGATTGTCGTAGGGGCAGTTTTAATTGCTATTAGTTCAATTTTTATAGCTATTATTCCATCATTCCCCATCATTTTAACAGCCCAATCTTTGACTGCCATAGCTGGAGCGTTCTTTGGCCCTACTATCGCTGCCATTTCTCTAGGATTAGTTGGACGACAAGGAATTGAACGCCGCATCGGGCGTAACCAAACTTTGAGTTCGGCGGGAAATGTAGTAGCAGCATTACTGGCAGGATTAATCGGTCAGTTTGTTGGTCAAGCAGGTATTTTTTATTTCATCGCCCTGATGTCACTAGCAGTAATTACTTGTACATTACGAATTCGCAAACAAGATATTGATTACCGACTAGCACGAGGGGGTGATGATGGCGATCGCCAAGTTCATGTTTCTAATATTACCAAAATGTTGAGCGATCGCCGCTTGCTAATCTTTGCTATGTGTGCAATATTATTTCACTTTGCTAACGCTGCAATGCTGCCTTTAGTCGGTGAAGTACTGGCTCACCACAAAGGTGGTAGTCCGCCTTTATTCATGTCTGCCTGCATTATCACAGCACAACTAGTGATGGTGCCACTAGGAATTTTAGTCGGTCAACGGGCGAGCCGCAGCAAGCGTAAACCGATATTTTTATTGGCGTTTCTA
The DNA here is from genome assembly GCF_002608075.1 of Nostoc linckia z4. Lineage (GTDB taxonomy): Bacteria > Cyanobacteriota > Cyanobacteriia > Cyanobacteriales > Nostocaceae > Nostoc > Nostoc linckia. The sequence goes on along the minus strand of NZ_LAHA01000045.1, from coordinate 42,815 downwards.
GTATTGCCGATTCGCGGTGTGTTGTATACCCTCAGCGATAATCCATTCTTTTTAGTATCTGTACAATTACTAGATGGTATAGGCGCAGGAATTTTTGGCGTAATGCAGCTTTTGGTAATAGCCGATTTAACTAAAGGAACAGGACACTTTAATTTAGCGCAAGGGGCAATTGGGGCTGCCGTTGGGATTGGGGCTTCTCTAAGTAACTCCTTGGCTGGTTTTGTCGCTAAAGAAGCAGGATACAACGTTAGTTTTTTAAGTATGGCAGCGATCGCTGCTGCTGCTTTAGCTTTCTTTTGGTTCTTGATGCCAGAAACTAAATCTACACCCCATTCGGGAAGCTCTAGAGAGTTAGCTGGGGTGGGAGAGTAGGCAATGGTAGTACTGCAATACTTAGCGATTTTAATAACTTACATTGGGTTAGGGTTTGGTTACTTACCCGGACTGCGGATGAACCGTGCCACAATTGCCCTTGTTGGTGCAGCTTTGTTGATGGCATTGGGATTATTGGATCTGCCTGCGGCGTGGAGGGCAATTGATTACAAGACACTCATCTTTTTGTTCGGGATGATGATTATTAGTGCTAATCTGGCAGCGGCGGGTTTTTTCCGGTTGGCTGTTGATTACACCATCCGCCATATCCACAGCCGATTCGGGTTATTAATAGTCTTGACTTTTGGTAGCGGCTTTCTCTCAGCACTGTTCCTCAACGATACTATCGCCCTCATCCTCACGCCTCTGGTAGTCGGCATCGCTCAACTGCTAAACCTTAATCCTGTTCCCTATCTCTTGGCACTGGCAGGAGCGACTAATCTGGGTTCAGTTGCCACCCTGAGCGGCAATCCTCAGAATATCTTAATCGGTTCTTTCTCTGGCATTAGTTATCTCAACTTTGCTAAAGCTTTGACACCGATTGCTTTGATATGTTTAATTATCCAGGTGGGTTGGTTGTGGTGGTTGTATCCAGAAGTACGTTCCTTGCGTCCGGATTTGAAAGTAGAGCCGCCTCATTATCGCATCTTAAAACCACTATTAATTAAAAGTTTACTAATTACTGCTGGATTGTTGGTTGCTTTTTTAATTGGCATTCCGACTGCGGAAGCCACATTAATTGCGGCTGGACTATTGCTAGTTACACGTCGTCTCAAGCCAGAGCGAATTTTACAAAAGGTAGATTGGGATTTACTAGTCATGTTTTCTGGGTTGTTCATCCTAACTGAGGGTGTGCAGAAATTGGGTGCAGTAGAATGGTTTTCCCGTTTTGTTGATACTCCCTTGAATATTTTGGGAGTAACGGTATTGTTATCAAATCTGGTATCCAATGTGCCGGCGATACTATTGTTACATCACCTAATTCCCCATCCAGATACACAAACTTGGCTATTGTTAGCGGCGGCTTCTACACTGGCGGGAAATTTGACGCTGCTGGGTTCTGTAGCTAATTTGATTGTGGCGGAAGCGGTTGCCAAGCGAGGACATCAGCTAACTTTTGGGGAACATTTGCGTTTTGGGCTACCGTTAACTGTTGTGACTCTGGCACTCAGCTATTTCTGGATTTATTAAATTTACGTGTATGAGATGAATCAATCCCCGCTAATTGACGGTACTTGACGACAGTCCGACGGGCAATTTCTACGCCAAATCGCAACTTGAGTAGTTGCGAAAGTTGTTCATCGCTGTAGGGTTTGCCAGTTGTTTCTTCTTGAATCAGTTGCATAATTAACTGTTGAATCTGTGTAGGTGTACGTCCACCAACACCAACAGGAGGACACAGCGATCGCAATGGTAAAATACGGTTTTGCTGTCCGCAAATTAATAAATAACGCTCTCGCACAATGCGGCTGATGGTAGCATCTGAAAGTCCAAGGGATTGAGCGACTAGCTGCTGTGGTGTGGGTACTAAATCTAGGTTGTCTTGACTGGCGAAAAAGGCTTGTTGGCGTTCAACTAAAAATTGTCCGACTTTGAGTAAGTTTTCTTGCCACTGGTCGAGTGCCGTTAGTAAATTCTGTGCCTGTTGCAGTAAAGATTCTAGCCGTGAGTTTTTCTGTATGTTCAAATTTGCAACTGCTTCTTCATCCAAGGAATACTCTTGGCTTACCTGAGAAACTAAAGAAACCTGCCACTTGTTTGCATCAGGTTTGGCTTGGAGATCGGGAGTAACGATACTCGTTGGAGAATAGCTAAAGTTCCTTCCCGGTCGAGGTTCTAGGGTTTGAATTTCCCCAATTGCTGCTGCGAGTGCTGGTAAAGTCGGTGGTTCTAAGAGTCTTTGTTGTAGTTTTTCACACAATAGTTGTTGATTGTATTTAACCTCGTTGGAGTTACCTACACACTTAGCTACATCTTCTAAATAATCTCGTACTAAGAGGGTTGTTAGACTATGGGGCCGATCTCGCAGTTGTATCAGCAGACATTCTTGTAAGGATCTCGCTCCCACACCTGGAGGATCGAGGTGTTGCAGCAAAGGCACAACTGCTTCTAACTCCGAGGCACTCCAAGAACTTCCTGCTGCCCACAGCAGTGGTGATTCTGCCAAATAGCCAGAGGGTGAAAGCCAAGTTGTGAGGTAAATTAATGCTTCTCGTTGTCTAGAAGTAATGTTGAGAGCGGAAATTTGCCCTCGTAAATGTTCTTGTAAACTGGGTTCTTTGGTAATTGGCTCATACCAACTTGGTAAAATATCCTCTAGCAATGCTTCTCGATTTGCTGAGTTTTTCTGCAAGAAGGGATTTTGCTTGGCTTGTTCTTGTAAATACTCTCGAACTCGCAGATGATTCCAAGGTAGGAGTTGCACCAACTGTCGTAAAGTAGGATAGAGAACTGCTTGCGTTTCTAAATGCGTTTCTAAGGCAGGATTGGTAGACAAAGCCTGTAAATTCACGATCGCTCATCCTTTTGGCTAAAAACTAAATGTTCGGGTAAGATTGTGCGTCCGCCAGAGAGAATCGCTGCTCGTTCTAAAGTGTTTTGTAACTCGCGCACATTGCCAGGAAAAGCATAATTGCGTAATTTATTGATTGCCGACTCAGCCAAGGCCAAACGTTTTAAGCCCCGTCGCATGGCAATGGTGTTGAGAAAGTGTTGTGTAAGTTGTTCTAAATCTTCAGGGCGATCGCGCAACGGCGGCAATTCAATTCGCACAACATTCAACCGATAAAATAAATCTTCGCGGAATTGATTTCGCTGTACCATCTGCTCTAAATGGCGATTGGTGGCGGCAATAATTCGGACATCTACCGTGCGTGTCTGATTGCTGCCCAATCTTTCAAAGGAACGGTCTTGTAATACCCGCAACAGCTTACCTTGAATGCCAGGGCTGAGTTCTCCTACTTCGTCTAAAAAAATTGTGCCGCTATTAGCCTGCTCAAATCGACCGATCCGCAGGTGATTCGCCCCAGTAAATGCCCCTTTCTCATGTCCAAATAATTCTGCTTCTAATAAATGTTCTGGGAGTGCGGCACAGTTAACTTTGACTAAAGGTGCTTTATTGCGAGGACTGGCAGTATGAAGTGTGGCAGCAACTAGTTCTTTACCTGTACCGGATTCTCCCGTAATCATCACCGTTGTATCTGTGGGAGCAATACGACCAATCAGCTTAAAGACAGATTGCATTGATGGCGATCGCCCCAATAATTCCTCTTGTCCCGTCTGCAATGTAGATTCACTAACTTGATACATCGGTTCTTGGTGATGGGCTAAGGCTTTGGCTGTCAGGTTAACCAATTCGTCTAAGTCAAAGGGTTTAGTTAGGTAATCGTAAGCACCCAACTGCATCGCCTCGATGGCTGTGCGGCTAGTTCCGTAGGCTGTCATCACAATCACTGGCAACTCAAATAGCTTTCGATCTAGATGCTTGAGTACAGTCATACCTTGGGTTTTGGGCATCTTGAGGTCTAAAAACACCAAATCGGGACGGCTGGCAGCATCTTGCAACAACTTTAATCCTTGCTCTCCATCTGCTGCTTCTACAACTTCATATCCTTCGCTGCAAAGAATTTGAGCGATCGCCTGTCTCAAGGCTTTTTCGTCGTCAACTATCAGAATTTTTGCCATTGCACTTGCTATCCTCATGAAAAACAGGTAGATAAATACTGAAGCGAGTACATCCTGGTTGAGACTGGACATCGATATACCCTGCATTACGCGTAACAATTTCATGACTGATTGCCAGTCCTAGTCCCGTTCCTTCCGGCTTAGTGGAATAAAACGGCACGAAAATTTGCTCTTTTTCAGCCGTAGATAATCCCTGTCCTCGATCCTCAACCCAGGCAACTAAATAGTTACGTTCTTGTGTAACTCCGATGCTTACCTCCCCGCCTTGGGGACTAGCTTGAATTGCATTCAAAATCAAATTCACCAATACTTGTCCGAGTTCGCGCCGACGTAGTGAAGTTTGCTCCAAGGGTTGAGCAGGAGGATGATAAACTAATTCGACTTGACATTCTTCGGCCTTTAAACGTAACAAAGCAATTGATTCACAGGCGATCGCTTCGAGTGAAGTCAGGCTGGGAATTTCCTGTTGGTTGCGATCGAAGTACAAAAGTCGCTGTACCAAAGACTCCAAACGCTCCACCTGTTCGAGCAAACTAGCAATCGGCAAATTAGTAATTTCTTGTTTCTGGAGTTGGCGTTGTGTATATTGCAAATTCAACCGCATACTCGCAAGGGGATTGCGGACTTCATGGGCAACACCAGCTACCATCTGTCCCAAGGAGGCCAAACGCCCTACTCGCTGCAAGCGTTGTTCCAAATCTTGACGGCGAGACTGCATTGTATTGATAGCAGTTCCCAATAATCCCATCTCTGCGGGGAGAGGTGGAATTTGCTCTTTGGGATTTACCTCCATTGCCTTGAGGCTATCTTGTAATCTTTGTACGCCTGTTTGAAGTTGCACGGCAATGGCAAAAGTCCAGACACCAATAATCAGAATTCCCACCACTATCAAGCCACTCAGAATTTTTGGCTGTCCATCTTCAATACGCGGCATCCGTTTCATTGTCCACACAGCACCCCATAGTGGTAGGGGATCGGCTCGCAGTACCAAAATATCTAACTTTGGTCGCAGTACTAATTCTTGGGGTAATCCTTGACTAGTTGCTTGTCGCGTCAATTGCAAAATCGAGTCTTGTTCCGCAGGTGGGATATCAGTTTTTGGCACTGGCCCGCCATGAGTCGGGAAAGCATATCCCAACAGGCGATCGCCACCCAGAAGATAGAATCCGCCTTCTACACGAGGAAAGTTTGCCAAAGCGTCTGTTGATAAACTTTGCAAAGACTTATTTAAACGTGCATTTGGGATTTGTGTACGATCCAGCCGCGATTCCCAAAACAACTTAATCAGTCGTGTATTGGCACTGGCAAGTTCGCGCTGATTCCGGGCAATTACCGTTCCTTCAAGACTTTCAAACAGTTGGATGACCAACCATAATGCTAATCCACTAAAGCCGAGAAACAGCACTGTCAAAATGGTGAGTTGTTGCCGCAGTGTCCAGCGTCGTAGAACCATAAAAAAAATAAAAGATGCCAGAACTAGTAGTTAGCCAAGGCAACTTGCCGGGGAAAAGGGCAAGGGGGAAGGGGGAAAGGTTTTTTATTCCTTACCCTTTTCCCTTTAACCAACCTCCACCTAACATTTTTGGGTTGGCAGACTACTAGTTTTATCTTGCTCGATTTCGTCTGAGTTAACTTGTACCTTTGGCACGATTTTTGCACTTTATGAATGTGTAATTTTTAGTGAGGTTGCAATATGAATCATTCAAGCGATCGCATTACGAACCAAACTGCTACAGAATTATTTGCTCTAGCAGCCCAACTCCAAGGACAAAAATCCCATGACTATACACCTTCGGAACTGGTTCAAGCTGCAACAGAAGCAGGTATTTCTCCTGAAAATCTTCAGGAGGCATTACAACTTATGCGTATTCAAAATACTCAAAACCAGATTCGCCGCCACAATCTCCGCTTAATTGTTAACAGTGGAATAGTTGGGGTAGCGATCGCCTTAACAAGTGTTTGGGCTTACTTTAACTTCAAAGTTAATTCAGCGATCGCCGGACGGACATTGCCTGCGGTAATTGTTTCTCCAGTCAATCCAGTTGCACCCGAAGACGGCTTTGTTGCAAACTACACTGGCACAGTGCAACAATACTTACTCAATCCAGAAGGTAAAGTTGATGGCTTACTACTCAAAAATAAACTTCAGGTGAAGTTTCCACCTCATTTAACTAATCAACTGACAAACGCGATCGCTCCCGGTGCTGAGGTAAGAATTGCTGGTAAGGCTGGTGTAGCCACTCGCTTTGGTCAGGAAGTCGAGGCAAGCCAAATCACCAATCAACAGAATCAACAGACAATTGCTGTCCAATCTCCAATGGCTCCTCCTCCACCGCCTGTCAACAAAGCCAATACTTACACGAGTCTTTCTGCTGAGGGAACTGCTCAGAATTGGCTGGTTGGACATCGGGGAGAACTGAATGGACTGATCCTTTCCTCTGGTGTAGAAGTGAAATTTCCGCCCCATGTTGGCGAGCAACTTGTGAATATGATTCAAGGAAACGATAAAGTTCAGGTTCAGGGTTTTGGCAGTCGCAACAGCTATGGTCAAGTAATAGAAGTAACTCGTTTAAGTGTAAATGGAGAAAATGTAGCTATCTCTCCACTACCACCTAGATAACTTGAGTAATTGAGATTTTACACTGTGGGTCATATACCTGGATTTCTCACAAAGCTTGAAGAAATAGGGGTCAAAAACTGCCAAAATGCATATTGCACAACAATTCCACCAGTTTGAAGTATGACCCTCAAATAAAAACGATTGTATCCCAGAACAGTTCGTATTTGAACAAGTAAAGTCATGTCCAGTTGTAATTAATTTTAAGGGTGAACCTGTAACATCTGATGCAGGATTAACATTAATTGCGCGAACGGTGAGAAAAAGAGGAATAACATCACAGCTAACAGCCTGTTTCAAAGATTACTGAGAGCCAAATAAGATTCTGCATCCAGTCAATAGTTTAATTGCACAACGAATACAGAACTTTTGAGGTACATGAGGTACACCAATAATACACGTAAGTATAATTTTATTAATACTTTATAAATAACTGGCTAATTGAATGTGTTTTTGATGTGATACTTAGAAAATCTCATACTCCTCATCCCTCAATACTTGTCGGGTTTTGGGGAAAAGGACAAGGGGAAAGGGGAAAGAAAAACCTTTAACCTTTACCCTTTAACCTTTTCCCCTTTCCCCAATGCCGAGTTAAAAATCGTTAACCGAGTAGTATTGCCTCATCCCTCACCCTAGCTGCGGAATGTAGGTGGTTTCAAGGAGTTGCTTCCTCTTGTTTGTCAGAAATTTAATTTTCATACAAGTCTATTCCAGAAGCCTCATATATGTTTGAGACAAACTTTTCTGATTTCGATAATTCTGCTTTGTTTACTGGTTTTCCCTCAAGTCAAAGTCTAGGGTCGAACTTGAGTGCCAACTTATTGTTAACTGAGCCACAGTTAGTAAATCCTCAGTCAATTGCTTTCGTCGATTTAAGTATTCCTGAGGTAGAACAAATTCTTCAAGGTTTAACTGCTGACCTGATTATTCCGCTTCAGTCTGAGCAAGATAGTATTACACAAATAACTGAGACGCTCTCTAATTATGACGATCTTTTAGGAGTTCATATTATTTCCCACGGCAGTTCTGGTCAACTGGAGCTTGGGGATTCTGTAGTCAATCTTCAGACACTCAGCAGCCGAAGTCAAGACTTACGAACCTGGGCAGATGCTTTAGCGCCTGATGCCGATATCTTGCTGTACGGTTGTAATGTTGCCGCAGGTACAGTGGGGAGTACCTTTGTTTCCGAATTGGGGCAATTGACTGGGGCTGATGTAGCTGCATCAACAGATCTAACTGGGAATGTATCTCAAGGTGGCAACTGGGTGCTAGAGTACGCAACTGGTACAATTGAATCTCCTCTAGCCATCCAGCCTTCGCTTTTAAATACCTATAATGGGGTGCTGGCTAGCTTTGACTTCACGAATTTTGCCAGCACGAGTGGACTCAAATTTAATGGCAGTTCGGCCAAGTTTGGTACTGCACTGCGTTTGACTCCAGCTTCTGCATCTAAGACGGGTAGTGTTTTCTATACTACCCCCATTGCATTGGATACTGACACCTCCTTTCAAACCCAGTTTCAATTTCAATTGAGAGGTGGAACTCTTGGATCTGATGGATTTACCTTTGTGTTGCAAAATAGTCCAGCAAAGGCCAATGCTATCGGTAGTAGAGGTGGCAATTTGGGCTATGGCGGGACTGTCAGCCCTATTACTCAGAGTTTAGCGATTAAGTTTGACACTTTTAAGAATGCAACAGATCCTAACAACAACAACATTGCTGTGCTGCGAGATGGTAATGTAACTGCTGCGCTTGCAACCACCAGTAATGTCACTGATTCAAACTCAGGTACGCCAATCGATCTGAACTCCGGTACGCCAATTAATGCTTGGATTGAGTACAACGGTAATACCGACAAACTGGATGTTTTCCTTTCTCAAAGTTCGACTAAACTTCCAACCGCCAAAGCAGCACTTTCCTACGAGATTGATTTAACTTCTGTTCTCGGTTCCCAAGCCTTTGTTGGCTTTACTGCTGGGACAGGATCTCGATTTAATGCTCAAGATATTAACAGTTGGACATTCAATTCCGATAATAATACCTCAAGTGGATTAGTAGGCTATTGGAAATTTGAAGAAGCGACAGGTAATACTGTTTTAGACAGCTCTGGCAATAATAATAGCGGATCGTTAATTAATTCCAGCAGAACGGTTGGTCTATATGGCCAAGCTCTTCAAGTGACAGGAAGCAATAGCTCCCATGCCAGTATACCTGCTTCAGCTAGTATTAACTCTATGACTAATCAAATCACTGTCTCAGCCTGGGTACGTCCAAATGTTCAACCAGTGGGTTTTAGGGCTGTTGTAAATAGACAGATTGGCGACTCTCTTCATCCCGATCAATTCTTTTTGGGGTTTGGCCCGCGCAATCAAGTAATGAAGTATAAATGGGAAATAGGCACCAGTGATGGTGAAGGTAATGTTTACGAAGGTTCGCCAACTACCGATCGCTGGGTACATATGGTAGGGACATACGATGGGAGTATGCTCCGTCTTTATGTTGATGGTGTTCAAATTGGTAGTAGCCCGCTTACTGGCAACATATTAGTAGATAACAATCCAGTAACTATTGGTGCAGCCGAGAACTATGGTGAGGGGACACCATTGGGCGATCGCTTTAATGGATTAATTGATGAAGTCCGCATCTATAATCGTGCTTTGAGTGCAACTGAAGTTAAGAACTTACAGTGAAATAGCTTACTAATATGTAAATCCCCTCTCCCATTTGGAGAGGGGTTTAAAGTCAAGTTACGCCGGATAAATCCTGAGGCGACGATTTGGTTCTTCGCCAAAGCTGTGAGACTTGAGTCGATAGTGTTCTACCAACTCATGTTGCATTTTTCGGACTTGGGGAGAACGTGGCAATAATTCCACTGGTTGTCCTTTGGGAATGACAATTTGCTCTACAGCAAGTCTAGCTTCTTCCAAGGCGTCCATTTCGTCATCGCTACCACTGTGCAAAAACAGTTGCAGTTCTCGGTCGTCGGCCAGTTCTGGGTCGTCGATGTTCAGCAACCGCCGCAAACCACGGGTAATTTGAGGAATGGTGCTGGATTTTATCATGTGGATAGGCACATGACGGGCTTTGGCCATTTGGCGTAATTTGGCATGATTTTTGACATGCGATCGCAGTGCTAAAATTGCATCTGCACTATCTATATCTTTTGTCAAGACCACAGGTAAAGTTAACACGCTGATTACCTGTTCGAGTTGGTGGCGGCTAACGCCATAGGGGTAAATGTGCAGTGGTAAATCTTCACCATTTGGCCCCGACTGTCTAGTAGCATCCAAATCAATGCTTTCAGAATAGTTGAAGGATTCATCCAGCAAGCGGTCAAACTCACTGCGCCCAGTTACCCGCTCCACAGGCAACTGGGGCAGTGCTAGCATTTGTCCGGATGAACGCCAGCCGTTGGACTGTCGCCCGGAAGGAAAAGATTCTTCCCCTGCTGCTAGATGCCCTCCGCGACCATTAACAACGGCTAATTGTCGTGTAATGGCAACTTTCCCCTGGTCATCAACGGTTCTTGTTTGTGGATTAGGCTGACGACCCCGCAACAGATTATCTACTGTGTCAGCAACGCTTTCGTGTATTACCCAACGTTGCCGTTCCAACATTTCCACAGCAATTTCAAAGGTGGGAGGGGCTTTGCGTTCCAAAACAGTTTTTTGCGAACCCCGGCGTCTAGCTTCGTCGTCTCCCAGAGTCACAGCTTGGATACCCCCAACTAAATCAGCCAGGGTGGGGTTTTTGATCAGGTTTTCAATCTGATTCCCGTGGGCAGTACCTACCAACTGTACACCGCGTTCGGCAATGGTACGAGCTGCTAAAGCTTCCAGTTCCGTGCCAATTTCATCAATGACAATGACTTCTGGCATGTGGTTTTCCACTGCTTCAATCATCACTTGATGCTGTTGGTTTGGATGAGCTACTTGCATCCGTCGAGCGCGACCAATGGCGGGGTGGGCAACATCACCATCCCCAGCTATTTCATTGGATGTATCAATAATCACTACTCGCTTTTGCAGTTCATCCGCTAAAACACGGGCAATTTCCCGTAGGGCAGTGGTTTTGCCCACACCTGGACGCCCCAGCATGAGAATCGATTTACCAGTTTCTACCAAATCGCGGATCATACCGATGGTTCCAAACACCGCCCGACCGACGCGACAGGTCAAACCAATAATCTTGCCTGTGCGGTTGCGGATGGCGCTGATCCGATGCAAAGTTTGCTCAATTCCTGCCCGATTATCTCCGCCAAAGATTCCAACTCGCTCAATGCAATCATCTATCTGTTCTTGAGTAACGGGTGTTTCGCTCAGATACTCAGCTTGATTGGGAAAGCGAGCTTCTGGACGGCGACCCAAATCCAAGACCACTTCAACTAAACTATCTCGTTTGGGATGACTCTCTAGTACTTGTCGCAGGTCTTGGGGCAAAATGTCTAATAACTTTTGGAGATCGTCTGTAATCGTCATGCTTTCTATGAGAGAGATAGCGAGGACATTTGCGTGCAGGAGAACCGAGTAATTAAGTTATCGCGCATTTAAGGCAGCACGTCTTTTGGTATTGACTGTTGAGAGTTAACCATCAGCAGTCAATAGCATCAAAACTGCAATTTCAAAGCTCAATAGCTTAATACTCCTGCTGTGACTTGATCTGGGAAACGAGAGAATGGGCTAGCTCTACAGCTTGCCAAAGTAATTCCTCATCTTCTTCTAAATGAACTGTAGTTTGAAAATTGGTTTTACTCACCTCCTTGTTTTCTAATTGTTCAAGAATGGGTGACAGCAGTACACGGGCGTAGCTACCGTAGGCAATTCCAGCGATATGTGACGCAAAGACTGGGAGACGCTCTGATGCTGTGAAAGAATTCTCCGTGTCAGAGCGTCCCCGCGTCCCCGTGTCCTCTTCCCCTGCCTGTTTGAGCAGTGCCATTGCCTTTAACTTGGCAACGGTATAGCTATTTGTGCCGCCTGCCAACTGCACATATCCCGGTAACTTAGCTGCCAAAACTTTTTGCCCTAATTTCACCGCTGCTAGGGTGGTGCCATCACCGATGTCACCGCTCATGGGGCGACCGTCGGTTTGCCAAATTAAAGCACTTTTGAGTGGGGTAATTAGTTTATACAGCGCTTTTAAGTAATCAGTCATCCCCTCGCCATCGGGACAACTTATGGCTACTACCTTTAGTGTATCAACCCACGGTAAAATTGCTTGCCATAATCGCTCAAATTCTGCCAACCGCCCAACTTTTGTATGGATTTCTACGGCATCTACTCCCGTTGACATTACCAATGGCGCGATCGCTCCCGGCGTTGACATATATGAATTTGTATAAATTATATCATATGGACAAACTGGTATACAACGACCACAGCCATAGCATTTCTCGGCTACTACTCCCGAAAATTCTTGTTTTATACTGTTAAACACGATTGCTTGTGCCGGACAAACCCTTTCACAGGGTCTAGGGCAGTCTGTAGGGCACTGAGTATGATTAAATTCTGCCTTACGAAAATGAGGGTCTTCTCCATCATTCAGGCTGACCATTAAAAAAGGTGAATTGCCTTTGTAGCCAAAGCCTCGCCCTTGGGCATCCCCAGCCAAATCCTTGGCTATTCGTAGCGCCGCTTGTGCTGCTGCAATTACCGCCGGATCGGCAGCCACATCTATGCAGTCAGCGCCCGCCAAAGTGTAGGCTAACGTTAAACTTCTGACTGCCGGCAGATGCTGGAAACTGGCTCCGCAGATGAGCTTGAACCAGTGACCAAGTTTTAGAGATTGTAAAGGGGCGAACAGATCGGTCACATTTCTATTATGCGTTTCTGAGACTAAAAATAGTAGTGTGTAATCAATAAAAAGTCCGGATTTGGTAATTTGGGGTATGGGGCATGGGGCATGGGGCATTGGCAAGAGGATGGGGAACTCTCAGCAGGGAGCAGGGGAGAGAAAAAAACTATATATCTAAATAATGGAATATTTTTTTATTTGGAAGTCCCCGTAAATTGAGTAATTGTCCCTTCATGGGGCAATCAAGCAAATGCAGTTAATACAGCAGATAGAACAGCAGCAGGAACAACAACGGCTAGTGGGAGCCATCGCTCTACATATCCGCCAATCTTTGCAGCTGCAAGACATTTTGAATACCAGTGTTCAAGAACTCCGCCAGTTACTCAAGGCGGATCGGGCATTAGTTTATCAGTTAAAACCTCAAATGAGGGGTAGTGTTGTAGCAGAGTCGGTTTTACCTGAATGGATAAAAGTCTCAGAACTGGAAATTGAAGATACTTGTTTGCAGCAAAGCCAGAGGGAAGAATATAGTCATGGAAAAATCTGGATAGCGACGAACATCTACGAAGCGGGTTTAAGTGAGTGCCACCTTCAATTATTAGAGCAGTTTCAGGTAAAGGCAAGTTTAGTGGTGCCGATTTTGCTCAAGAACAAAGAAACTCCAACATTGGAACTGTGGGGACTTTTTATCGTTCATCAATGTTCTGCGCCGCGACAATGGCAGACATTTGAAGTGGAATTGCTCAAACAATTGACGGTGCAACTAGCCATCGCCATTCAACAAGCCGAACTTTACCACAATCTCCAAAGCCTCAACGCTCAGTTAGAAGCCAAAGTCCAGGAACGCACTGCGGCATTAGAGGAAAGCGATCGCCGATTTCGCGCCATCTTCAATAACACTTTCCAATTCACAGGTTTATTGACACCAGATGGCATTTTGCTAGAAGCAAATCAGACTGCACTGAGTTTTGGTGGACTGAAGCTAGAAGATGTCGTCAACCGTCCTTTTTGGGAAACACACTGGTGGACGATTTCACCACAAACCCAAGAACAATTAAAACAAGCCATCGCCCGTGCAGCTCAAGGTGAGTTTATCCGTTACGAAGTTGATGTGATTGGGGCAAATAACCAAATAGCAACCATTGATTTTTCCCTACGTCCCCTACAAAACGAAAGCGGTCAAGTGGTTTTGTTGATTCCTGAAGGGCGAGACATCACCCAACGCAAACAAACAGAAGAAACGCTACGTAAAAGTCAAGCTTTGCTAGAAGAATCCCAGCGAGTTGCTCGCCTTGGCAATTGGGAATATGAACTGGCCAGTGGTAAAATTACTTGGTCTCAGGGACTTTTTCACCTCTTCAATCGGCAACCCTCACTTTTAGAGCCGACTTATGAAGAAAATCTGCAATTGTATCATCACGAAGATGGCCAGAAATTGCACCAAAGTGTAGAGCGAGCCATCGCCACTGGTGAGTCCTACAAAGAAATTCTCCGCGTACCACAGCCAGATGGTTCCCATTGCTACTTCGAGGCCATTGGACATGCAGAATTCAACGCCGATGGACAAGTAATTCGTCTTTATGGTACTGCTCAAGATGTCACAGAAAAGCAAGCCGCGCAGCGCGATCGCCAAACAGCTGAAGAAACCTTACGCCAAAGTGAAAAACGTTGGCAACTGGCCATCGCAGGTACTAACGAAGCAATTTGGGATTGGGACATCTGCACCAATCGCACCTTTCGGTCGGCTCGTTGGTTCGCAATTTTGGGATACGAACCCCACGAAATCAGCGATGGCGATGAAGAGTGGGAAACTCGCATTCATCCTGATGACTACACCAGAGTCATGGCTGCACAAGAAGCTTATTTGAGTAGGCAAGCTCCAGATTATAACGTAGAGTATCGTCTGCGGTGCAAGGATGGCAGCTATCGTTGGGTGCGATCGCGGGCAAAAGCTGTTTGGGATGAGCAAGGAAATGCAGTGCGATTAGTTGGTTCCCTGGGAGACGTGAGCGATGTATACCAGGAGCTTCGCTTACGCAAACTTGCCGAGGAAAAACTCCGACATAGTGAAGCCCGATTCCAAGCATTTATGGACAATAGTCCGGTGCTAGCTTGGATTACTGATACTGATGGACAGATAGTATATTTAAACCAAACATATTTACGTACATTTAAATTACAACCCCAACAGGTGGTTGGGCAATCCATATTTGACCTCTACCCAACAGAAATTGCTCAGCAGCATTTAGATCGCATCCGCGCAACCACACAAACAAATCAGGTACTTGAAGTCATTGAAACTGCTCCTCGACCAGACGGCACCACTGGTGAATTTTTGGTATACAAATTTCCGATTTTGGGATTGTCGGCACAAAAATTAGTGGGTAGGGTGGCCATTGACATCACAGAACGTAAAATTCTGGAACGAGAACTAGCTCATCAGCAACAGTTATTGGATGCTTTTATTAGTAGCGCACCTGTTGGTTTAACAGTTCTTGATGGCAAGTTGCATTTTACATTGGTGAATCAAGCACTAGCACAAATGAATGGAATTCAGGCAGCAGCGCATATTGGCAAGACTGTGTGGGAGATTATCCCGGATTTGGCACGAAAGCTAGAACCGATCTTTCAACAGGTTTTAACAATGGGTGAACCGATTCTGGATGTGGAAATCGACGGCGAAACTCCAAAACACCCTGGTGTGAAGCGGACGTGGTTAGTTTCCTGCTTTCCGATTCTTTCTCAGGCTGAGCAACCCATTAGCGTTGGCTTTGTAATTGTGGAAATCAGCGATCGCAAACGCGCCCAACAGATGTTAGAACTGCAAGCAGTAATTACCCGAAACATCGCTGAGGGAATTTGCTTAATTAGAGTTACTGATGCCATTATTGTCTACGCCAATCCGAAATTCGAGCAAATGTTTGGCTATGACTCTGGGGAATTAGTTGGTCAGCATGTATCAATTGTCAACTACGGCGATGAAAACAATACACCTGAAGATGTTAACCAGGCAATTAGAGCTGCTGTTTTCCAACACGGTGAAGCTACTTATGAAATTCATAATGTCAAGAAAGATGGCACGCCTTTTTGGTGTAGTGCTACTAGTTCTGTCTTTGAGCATCCTGAGTATG
The DNA here is from genome assembly GCF_002608075.1 of Nostoc linckia z4. Lineage (GTDB taxonomy): Bacteria > Cyanobacteriota > Cyanobacteriia > Cyanobacteriales > Nostocaceae > Nostoc > Nostoc linckia. The sequence goes on along the minus strand of NZ_LAHA01000045.1, from coordinate 27,218 downwards.
GAAGCGTCATTGTCGCTGTCCAACAAGATATTACTGAGCATAAGCAAGCAGAGGAAAAAATCAAAGCTTCTCTGAAAGAAAAAGAGGTATTACTCAAAGAAATTCACCATCGGGTAAAGAACAATTTAGGAATTGTCAGCAGTTTGCTACAAATGCAGTGCAGACGCACACAAGATCCTCAAGTAGCTGCAATTCTCCGCGATAGCCAAAACCGCATCGCCTCTATTGCCTTAGTTCATGAAAAATTGTATCGCTCTGAAGACCTCGCTGATATTGATTTTGCTCAATACATACCAGATTTAACAACTCACTTATTTGATTCCTATAACGTTAGTTCCAGTCAAATTAAACTGAAAGTTCGCATTGATGATGCTAGCCTCGATATCGAAACCGCCATTCCTTGTGGTTTGATTATCAATGAACTGGTTTCTAATGCTTTGAAATACGCTTTCGTTGGAAATTGTGAAGGAGAAATTGAAGTTAAATTTTATCAAGCATCAGAGGGTAATTTAATACTTATTATTCGAGATAATGGTATTGGTTTACCTGAAAATTTTGATACAAAAAAAAATAAAACGCTAGGCATCACCCTTGTCCAAGGTTTAGTCAAACAGCTAAGAGGAAAGATCGAAATTCAGTGTCAGCAGGGAACACAATTCAAAATTTCTTTTACGAACAGCAGGGCATAAAATCAATATGATTGGCATCGCGTCAAACAGTAATCCAAATGAGACAGTTAAAGTCCTTGTTGTTGAAGATGAATATATTCTCGCCATCAACTTACAAGAAAGTTTACAATCTCTGGGATATACTGTTTTAGATATTGCCGATTCGGCAGAATTAGCAATTGAAAAAGCAACTCAGTTGCGCCCCAACTTGATTTTAATGGATATTAGATTACGGGGTGAACTCGATGGCATTCAGGCAGCAGAGCAAATTTGGCTTTATTTGCAAATTCCGGTAATCTACGTCACCGGTCATTCAGATAAAAGTACTGTGGAGCGGGCAACACTCACATCTCCTTTTGGATATATTCTTAAACCCATCAAAGAAAAAGAACTTTACGTTGCGATTCAAACAGCTCTCAATCGCTACAATCGAGAGCAGTTTTTGACTTCTGTACTTCGAGGTATGGGTGACGGTGTAATTGTAGTAGATACCGAATTACACATTAAATTTATTAATGAAGTAGGTGAAGCCCTAACAGGTTGGCGATGGAAGGAAGCCAAGGAAAAAGTGTTAACTGAAGTTGTCAAATTTGTTGATGAACAAACTCTACTTCCAATCAAAAATCCAATTATCGTAGCTTTTGAACAACAAACTATTATCTATCTTGGCACTCAGGTTTTACTCGTTAACAAAGATGGTACAACTATTCCAGTAGCTGATAGTGCTACTCCTTTGAAAGATAACAACGGTGTGATTACAGGAGCCGTACTGGTTTTTCGGGATGACACGCGAAGACGGCTCACCGAAGAACGCAATCTTGCTGCTGAACGTGCTAAACAACTAGAAATTCAAGTGGCAGAACTCGAAAGATTAAACAAGTTAAAAGAAGACTTTTTAATAACTACTTCTCATGAAATGCGAACGCCACTGTCAAACATCAAAATGGCAATTAGCGTCCTAGAAAATATTTTAGATCGACAGGGAATTTTTAATTCAGAGGAAAGTTTTACATCTGAAATTGTAAATCGTTATCTCAGCATCATGCGCGACCAATGCGAACAAGAATTAGATTTAGTAGACGACTTGTTGTACATACGAATGATTGATTCAAATACCTATCCATTGGAATTAACTGCAATTGAACTCCAAAGTTGGCTTCCTCATATAGTGGAGGGTTTTGAAGCACGTATTCAGCAACAACAACAGATATTAGAACTGAGAGTTTCTCGCGATTTACCATCTTTAGTTTCAGACTTGACAAGCCTGACGGAAATTATCTCAGAGTTACTAAACAATGCTTGTAAATACACTCCTGCCAATGAACAAATTCAAATAACTACCCAGTTCGTTAATATCACAGAAAGTGTAGTCAATGAAGATGCCAAATCTGATGTATCAAATAATCTAGAAATTCCTTACTTTGAAATTACTATTAGTAATTCTGGAGTTGAAATTCCCATAAATGAACAATCTCGAATCTTCGATCCGTTTTACCGCATTGTTCAAAACCAAACACAGGAGCGATCTCAAATTTTCGATCGAGTTTATCAGATTGTGCAGAGCGATCGCCGATATTATGGTAACACAGGATTAGGTTTATCATTGGTTAAAAAATTAGTCGAATATCTCCAAGGCACAATTGAAGTTAACAGTTCTCAAGGCTGGACAAATTTTATTGTCAAACTGCCTGTGAGAATCTTGGAGGAGTAATTAGGGAACTTTTAGGGTTGACGGTTGACTGTTAACTGTTAACTGTGAACTACAAACAGTCTCCTACAGAATATTTTTTACTTTCAAGTTTCTTAAGACTCTGGTTGTTCTATGGGAATTTCGATGGTGAATTCTGCTCCTTGGCCAACAGATGAGTTACAAGTAATGTTTCCTCGATGTTTTTGCACAATAACTTGATAACTAATAGACAATCCTAAGCCACTACCTTTGCCTACAGGTTTTGTGGTAAAAAATGGATCGAATAAACGCGATCGCAATGAATCTTGGATACCAGGGCCATTGTCAGCGATGGTAATTTTGACCGTGTTAGAGTTTGTCATCTGCGTGTAAATCTGAATTTGGGGTATTAGCAGTGGTGAGTGCTGAGTGTTGACTGTTGACTGAGGAGTTATTATTCTCTTCTCGTCTTCCCATCTCCCCATCTCCCCATCTCCCCATTCCCCACTCCCCACTCCCTTTTCTAAAGCATCTATCGCATTATTTAATAGATGCATAAATACTTGATTGAGTTCGCTCGCATAACACTTGATTCGAGGCAAATTGCCATAATTTTTAACTACAACAATTGCAGGACGATTAGGTGTTTCCTTGAGCCGATGCTGTAACATCACTAAAGTATTATCAATACCTTCATGGATATTGACTCGCTTGATTTCGGATTCATCATGTCGAGAAAAGTTTTGTAATGCCAATACTATTTCTCGAATCCGATTGGAACCTCTGTACATTGCGGCTATCAAATCTTGCAAATCTCTAATCACAAAATTCAGGTCTATATCTTGAGATACTTGCTGAATTTTTGGTGTGGGTTGGAGATATTCTTGTTGATAAACTTCAATGATATTTACTAAGTCTTGTACATATTGACCAGCATATTGGAGATTTCCATAAATAAAACTGATCGGGTTATTAATTTCGTGAGCGATGCCAGCTACTAACTGCCCCAAAGCTACCATTTTTTCGTTTTGAATTTGTTGAACTTGGGCAGCTTTCAAGTTATCGAGAGCTTGTTGGAGTAAAAAATTTTTTTCTTGCAGTTTAACTTGGAGTAAGCGTAAATTAATCTGATTTTCAATTCGCAATACAACCTCTGCTCCATGAAAAGGTTTGGCGATATAATCCACACCACCCACATCAAAGGCTTTTGCTTTATCTAAAACATCATCAAGGGCGCTAATAAAGATGACTGGAATTTCACAAGTTCTATCGTCAGCTTTTAGCTGTTGGCAAACTTGATAGCCATCCATACCTGGCATATTAATATCAAGTAAAATCACATCTGGTAGCAGCATTTGACAAGCAGTCAAGGCCATTTTGCCATTTAAGGCTTTGCGGACTTCAAAACCTTGTGCAGTCAACATTGCTGACAAAAGCCGCAAATTATCTGGGGTATCATCTACCACCAAAATATTTTTTTTATGATAAGTAGTTTGATTTAAATCCATTATTCAAAAGTTATATTTATCAAATTTTAGGTAAAAATAAAAATTGCCAAATTACTAAATCAAAATTTACAATTAATCTCGTATAATTATTATATTGATTCATGAAATTTTATCCAAGTTATTCAATTATTGTGATTTGCCATTAGTTTTTAGGAATCATATTTGATTTGGTGAAAAAACTCGCCCTCACATCGAAAAAATTGATTCTCTATTCCCTCCCTATCGCGCTTGCGATGCGCGAACGCGCACCACGCAAATAATTTCAGAAATCAAAGCGGATTCCTATAGTAAATACAGATTTGAAATCATCCTGCAAATTTTGGTCGATTTCGCCAAAATAAATAATATATTTATAGTTTAACTCCCACAGTGCTTGGAGAATTTTACAGATGATAAAAAGTATTGGCTAGTGAGGAGCTTTGCGGTGGGAAAATTTCTATACAATCTAGTGAATAGCACCTCCACGTCAGCTAACCAAGGGTTAATTATGAAGTTTTTGTCAGGCGTTATTTGGTTGCTACCATTGGGGTTCTGTAGCAAGTAGCTTCAGAACCAACTGTTCTTCTATCGGTTTAGAGAACAGATATCCTTGAGCAAAATCACAGTTTAAATTTCTCAGTTGGGCTAACTGTTCTTGTGTTTCAACGCCTTCAGCGATGGCACTCATTCCCATTGAGTTAGCAATACCAATCATTGCTGGTACTAGTCCCATATTTTCTTCGTTTTCCTGCATCCGTTTCACAAAAGATTTGTCAATTTTTAATGCATTTAAAGGAAAGCTATGCAGATAACTTAAAGAAGAATATCCCGTACCAAAATCATCCATCACTAATTTAATTTTACGTTGCCTTAATTGTTCAAGAATTATTTTAATTGCATTAGTATTTTCCATGATTACACTTTCTGTAATTTCTAATTGTAAGTGTTCTGGATTTATTTGATTTTCATAAATTATGCGGTCAATTTGATCTACCAAGTTGGGCTGTGAAAATAATCTTGCGCTTAAATTTACACTAATGCTTAAAGGTTCTGGTGTGATTGGATGATGTTGCCAGATACTTAGTTGATGGCAAGCTGATTGTAATACCCATGTATTGATGGCACTAATTAAACCTGTTTCTTCGGCCACAGGAATAAATTCTATGGGAGAAACTAAACCACGACTCGGATGTCGCCAGCGTACCAAGGCTTCAAATCCGGAAATTCTGCCTGTATTTAGAGAAACTATTGGTTGATAATAAACCACGAATTCTTGCCTTTCAACAGCCCTCCGCAAATCATTTTCTAATTCTAAAAGTTGAATTGCTTCTTGATGCATTGCTGGGTCAAAAACGTGATATTTTGCCCTTCCTTGAGCCTTGGCGCGATACATTGCAGTATCAGCATCTCGCAGCAAATATTCTGGGCGATCGTAATCTTTATTTCCCCAACTAATACCAATGCTGGCATTCATAAATACTTCATATCTCGACAGTTTAAAAGCCAGTGATAGTTGTTGAAGAATGCGTTCTGCAACTTGAATGGCAATATTAATATCTGTAATATTTTCCAGGAGAATACCAAATTCATCGCCGCCTAATCGTGCTAGGGTATCAATGGGTATCAAGCATGTTTGCAAGCGGCGGGCGATGGCGATGAGTAATTCATCTCCTACTAAATGCCCAAGGGAATCATTAATTACTTTAAAGCGATCGCAGTCTAAAAACAGGACTGCAAATTTATAATTAGGTTCTTGTTTAGCACGATTGAGAGCATTTTTGAGTTGTCTGATAAACAAAACTCGGTTTGGTAATCCAGTCAGGGAATCATGCAGTGCTATATCTAGAATTTGACTTTGTAATTTTTGTCGTGAAATGATTTCCTCGTGGAGTTTTTGCAGAGCATTTTCTAACTCCCAAGTCCGCTGTTTGACTCGATGTTCCAGTTCCATATTGAGTTTCAAGATTTCTAATCGCGCTGCTCTTAAAGCCAGTTGATTTTGTACCCGCACTAACACTTCTTGAAACTCAAAAGGCTTGGTGATGTAGTCTACCCCACCTACGCGAAAGGCTTTCACTTTGTCAAACACATCATCCAAAGCACTAATAAAAATTACTGGAATATCGGCTGTTAGCTCCCAAGCTTTAAAGGTTTGACAAATTTCATAGCCATCTACTTCTGGCATCATAATATCAAGCAGAATAAGATCGGGTAATACTGTTTGAGTTGCTGTAAGTGCCATTTGCCAGTTCAAGGCTTTACGAACGTTATACCCTTCCCTTGTCAATATTGAAGATAAAACCCGCAGGTTATCTGGCATATCGTCAACGATCAAAATATCTTTTTTATAAGGGTCTAAATGCTCGTAATTCATTCTAGGTTTGTTCTAGTCAATTCCATGATTTTCTCAAACTGATAGTTATTTGCTAAATCCCTGAAAACTTGGAAAATTTGACTCTTATCTGATGGAATTTCCTTGAGTAACTGTAAAATCAGGTCATCGCTACAGCTAGCTGCGGCATAGTGTATCTGTTGCAGCCACTCAGGGGGCATTTGTGACAAATGGCTTAGGAGTTCAGCAACACTAGTAAACATTTGTGTGGGTTGCTCCACAACCGATGTGTTTGTGATTTGTATTTGGCTGGTATATTTTACGCCCAAATGTTCGCTCAGTTTTTTTAATAATACTTCCTGGGTGAATGGCTTGCGAATAAAATCATCACACCCAATAGACAGAGTTTTTTGGCGTTCTTCTTCAAAGGCGCTAGCAGTCAAAGCAATAATAATAGTCTGTTTAGCGGAACAGCCTTGGACTGTTTCAGGGAAATCGCAGCGGGGAGCTAAGGAATTTGCTGTTGCATGAGACTGATTTCCACTCAAGTGACTAGCAACTAGTGTTGGACTGGGGAAATTCATTTCATTTGATACAGCCAATTCTTTATGTCCGTTGCTCCATTCCCTATGCTCCAATTCTTGAGATTTAATAATTCTTGTGGCTTCATAACCGTCCATAACAGGCATTCGCATATCCATAAAAATCAAGTGCGGTTGCCAAGATTCCCAACTAACAATTGCTTCTCTACCATTTGTAGCTTCCTTAACTTCAAAGCCCATAGATGTAAGAATTTTAACTAATAACAAACGGCTTTCTTTGGAGTCGTCAACCACTAAAATACGGTATGCTTCTTCAGCAGGAGCTAAAGCCAAAACTGGATATTTATTTTGGTTTGTCGGCATTTCTCTAGGACAAGCCAGAGCAATTTGAACCTCAAAAGTAAATATACTACCAACACCAGGAGTGCTGCTGACAGTAATATCTCCACCCATCAATTCTACGTATTTGCGGCTAATTGCCAAGCCTAATCCTGTACCTTGTTGAGATTTTCTCCCGATTTCGGTTTGCTCAAAAGCCTCAAACAGCAAATCAATTTCTTCTGGGGCAATACCGCAACCAGTGTCTTCCACCTCGAAAATTAAGGATTGGGCATTGGTGAGGCAGTGCGGAGCAACCACGGCCATTTGGTATTGGTTATCTTCTTTGTCTCCTTGTCCCCAGACCCCAGTGCCCAATTTTACCCGCAGTGTCACTTTGCCCATTTCAGTAAATTTGATGGCGTTTCCTAACAAATTGAGCAAGACTTGATACAGTTTATTTTCGTCTGTTTCTACGTATTTAGGCAGGTTTGGTGCATATTCAAATACTAATTCTAAGTTTTTTGATGCAGCACGTAAGTGCAGTATTTCTTCTAAGTTCTTCAACAAATAAATTAAATCAAAGCTGCTGAGATTTAATCTGATTCTACCAGCTTCAATTTTGGACATTTCAAGAATGTCGTTAATTAAATTTAATAGATGTTCGCCAGCACGATTGATAATTGCTAAATTTTCTTGATGTTCGCTAGATAATGAATAATCTAAACTCATGACTTGGGTAAAACCAAGAATAGCGTTGAGTGGAGTACGCAGTTCGTGGCTCATGTTAGCAAGAAATTCGCTTTTGGCGAGGTTGGCGGCGGCGCTGCGTGCGGCTTCGCGGACGGCTGCTTGTTTCTCCTGTGCCGCGATTTTTTGTGATTCAATCAGTTCTTCTTGGGTGATTTGCAATTGCTCAATAACTTGCTGAAATTCATCAGTACGTTTTTTGACTTGAGCCTCTAGGATAAGATTGTATTCTGCTAATAATTTTTCTGCTTGTTTGCGTTCAGCAATCTCAAAAAATGTAGCGATCGCAAAAGCCAAATTCCCTGATTCATCATAAATTGGTTTGCCTAAAACTTCAATGGGAATAATCTTTTCATCATAACGAATCTCCATATCATCAATCCTGGTGCTTTCGCCTTGTAATGCTCTAATAATCGGTAAGCGATCGCTAGGATAAAGTTGATTTTTACCAGCAAGATAAGCTTGATATACCTCTGATAATTTTTCGGGGATAACTTCTGTTACTATCCCTTGACCTAAAATTTCTTGAGCAATTTCGTTTGTATAATAAGGGTTACCTTGAGCATCTATAATAAAGACACCTACTGGCATCGCTTCTAAAAATTGAGTCAACTGACTTTGACTTTCAGATAGCGCTTCATTTAAAATTTGCATTTCAGCGTTCTTGGCTTCTAAAATACTAAAGGACGCTTCCAGCTGCTTGGCCATAGTTTCAAATGATTTAGCCAGTTCCCCTAACTCATCAGAACGATTAATTTTTGGTGTTTGCTGCCATTCCCCTTTTGCAATTTTCTTAGCTGATATGTTTAATTCCAGAATCGGCTTAATTATCCAGCGAGCAGTAAAAATGCCAACTTCTATAGCTACTAAAAAAGCAATTATAGATAGCACAATCGTGGTACGAGTATTGGCGTTTATTTGCTCCATAAATTCCCCTTCAGGAATTACAGCTACAATTAGCCAATCCAAACCAAAATCGTCTTGCCAATTTTTTACTTGCACAAAATAATCTATACCATCGGCAGTAAAATTTAGCTGTTTTTTACCAGCAATTAAGTTCAAATTTCCAAATTTTTTGATTAAATATTGTGTTGTGATTCCAATTACAGAATCTTGGCTATCTAATCCCAATACTCGCTTTGGTTTACCATTGACTATACTATATGGTGGTTGACTAGAAGCAGCCACGATTAATCCCGAACGCTCTAATATAAATGTTTTACCCGATTGTCTGGTCTTTAATTGGGATAAAAAATTGCTGATTTGCGACAAGAGCAAATCAATACCAATTACTCCTATCAGTTGACGATTTCTATCGTAAACAGGATAGCTGGAAGATATAGACAAAATTTCTGGTTTATCTTCCCATTGATAAATTTGACTCCAAATTGGTTTGCCAGCTTTGACTGCATCTGCATACCACGCTTCTTCGCGAGGATCGTAATTTTTGATTTCCTGCAAATGCTGGCGATTTCCTTGGTTATCTGTAGTGTAAACATAAAGTTTACCTATACCTTGTTTTTGGGTAACTTCATTAATTAATAAGCTGCCATTATCTAAACGCTCAATACCAATAAATTCACCTTTGGAATTGGCAAAGTTGTTGTAGCCAATGTTAAAAACCTGCATTTGCTTCCAAAAGTATTTTCCAGTGGATTGAAAGTCAGAAAGTTTGACTAAATTTAGTTCAATTGCATTTAAATTAATTTGATTGATTTGTTTTGGAGTTGTTAAATAGCTATCAAGATGCTGTTCAATGCGATCGCAAATTTCGTTTTCCAATTGAGCAGCAAGTTCTTTTACCGCTTTTTGTCCGTTTTCATAGGAAAGATACCCCACTAGTCCCACTGCTGCACAAATTTGCAATATAAACGGGACAATCAGAATATACCTCAGGGGCATCTTGGCATAGACTTTGCTCACTAAGCAATTGAGAGATTTGACGGGTTGAAGTTTAGATAACATTGTTTTTTAATTCTTCCCCAGAGGTTACTAGGGTCATTTTTGCCATATAAGCTACATTTAATAACAGAATAACTACGGTATACCATAGTTCAGCTTATGACATATTTTAGGCTTTAAAGTATAAAAAAACACTAAATTTTATTTAATATACTTGTTTGACTGACTGAGTTCCTCCAATATCTCAATTTTCAGACTTGATGGTTATACCTGAATTTGCTCGATTTCATCTAGCAATCTATCAATAGATTTTCCCCAACAGAAATTGAACCGAACAGCTACAGTATGCCATTCTGAAATTCAGGTTGCCATTAGCACCGAACCCTATATTTAATTTTGAATTGCTGATGTGTTGGTTTTCTGGGGTTAAAACCTTGAGGTTTATACAAAAATCCAGATCTGAAGTACAACAATTTTTAAATTGTGATGTAAATACATACTAAAAATAAAAAAAATCAAAAAAAATTTACTCTATATTTTATAATTTTGCAAAATATTAATTTATTATGAAATTATTTCAACTTTTGTCCCGATTTGTAAAATTTTTCCGGCTGATGATGCAGGTAATTCTGTATTAATGCTCAATCTGTAGAAATGATTAAAACGCGATGAAGTAACCCATTTTGGTAAGGTTGCTTGGCGATGATTGACAAAGATTTTTTGAAAGTTTGGATAAGCTTCCCCCAAGTAAGAATCACGTGTTGGCACTATACAACGCTGACAAGGTTTAACTCCAAAAAAATCCACATCTCCGACTCTAAACGAAACTAAATCACCTTGTTCGCGAAATAGCCGATCTTCCCAAAATGCTGGTACACCATCGATTTCGATGTTGGCGCGGATTCTACGGCGCATTTCATCTACACTTAAACCGGGAAACCAAGAAGCCACTTCTGTTAAAGTTGCTGTACTAATTACCGTTGGGCCTGGTGAGTCGGTATCATCAGGAAAGCCCATAAGAGAATTTTGTTTGAGTGTTACAGGAAACTCAAAAAAATCACTCAAAGTTGCTTCTAATGCTTGCTGTTCCTCATGCAAATGAAAAACTTGTTGTGAGTCAATACCAGGAATTTTTAGCGATATAGTTTTATCTAAAAATTTGAATTGTGATGAATAAGACACCCGCAGTAAATGAATTTTGCCGTGACGCTTGCCATTTACAAATCGACCCCGTTCATCAAAAATGGCAAATTCTCGGTCATGTTCTAGCGCGCCACTGTCAAGAACTTTAGCACGCTCAACTTCAACACCATCCAGAGACTTAACTGGATATAGTAAAATTTTAGCTAGGTAAGGTATCATAGCAATTTTCAATTGTTAACAATTCCCCCAACATGGTTGAGAGGCCAAAAGCGAAACACAGCACGACCAATAATATTCTTGCGGGGGACAACACCCCAACAACGGCTGTCGTAGCTACTATTACGATTGTCACCTAGTACTAAATATGAGTCTGTTAGTATTGTCTGGGGTTCAGCCAAGAAGGGTGGTTGCGCCCCTGATGAACAAACATCAATTGATGTATTCTGACCTGGACTAATATAATTGTCTTCTAAAAGAGGTTTATTGTTGAGATAAACTTTGCCATTTTGAAGTTGTACTTTTTCTCCAGGTAAACCAATTACGCGTTTAATAAAAGCATCTTGGTATTGTTCTTTTTTTAATTCTTCAGTAGGAGAAAAAACCACAATGTCTCCCCGTTGTGGTTGAGAAAATTTATACTTCAATTTATCCACAATGATTTTATCTGCCTCCCACTGGTTTGGTGTACCATGCAGAGTCGGTTCCATAGCACCAGAAGGAATCCAGCGTATTTCAGTAAAAATTAGGATATAGGCAGCAAAAATCCAGAAGACTAGTATTACACTACCTTCTATAATTAGCTTACGGTTGATACTAGGCATATCACACCAATTTAAAATTCACGCATCCAGACATTAAGAAAGCCGACAGAACAAGGGTTTCGGAGTGTGTATCTGTGGCATTCTTTTTTAAATAGGTATCAGGTTTTCTTGTGGTTTGTTAGTTGTAATTTCTCCTTTGCTATTTTTTGAAATCGATGACTAACGACCAATAATGTATTTATGGAGTTGTTTGTGGATATAGCGGTGTTTTATCAATTCCACCAATGTGATTAAGAGGCCAGAAGCGGAATACAGCCCGACCAATAATATTTTGACGGGGGACAACACCCCAACAACGGCTATCGTAACTACTGTTACGATTGTCACCTAGTACTAAATATGAGTCTGTTGGTATGGTTTGTGGTTTTGCCAAAAAGCGCGGTTGGGGAGCGTCTTTACAAACATCAATAACTGTACTCTGCCCGGAACTAAGATAATTTTGTTCTGGTAGGGGTTTGTTATTGATATAGACTTTACCATCTTTGAGTTGTACTTTTTCTCCAGGTAAGCCGATTACACGTTTGATGAAAGCATCCTGGTATTGTTCTTTTTGTAGCTCTTCCGTAGGAGAAAATACTATAATATCTCCGCGCTGGGGGTTAGCAAATTTATATTTCAATTTATCGACAATAATTTTGTCTGCCTCCCACTGGTTTGGTGTACCATGCAGAGTTGGTTCCATCGATCCAGAAGGAATCCAGCGTGCTTCAGCAACAAAGGTACGAATTCCCAGAGCGAGAACAATGCTTAAAACAATTGTTCTACCAAGCTCTGCGATCCAGGAATTATCGGGTTGTTGACTAGAGTTGTTATCAGACACTTTATTTTGCATGAAATTACTGAACTAAGAGAGAGGAGGTAGGTAATTAACTAAACTAAATGGATTTTATCTGTTAATGTTAACGGAAAAATTTTAATTTCCCAGTTAAATTCGGATTTTCACGAGGTTGTTCATAAATTAAAAATAAACTTTTTTTTAACGCTCCGCAAAAATTAGTTACTCAGAGCGCGACTAAGTTTAACCTAAAAGCATAGTTGTCTGTCATATACAACCACTGCTGTGGCGGCAAGATTGGGTTACAGAAGTAGCTTGAATACTTGCCAAGATTACATTTCCTGATTTTAAATTTTCAATTGGAATTCCTAACCCCCATGTTATCTTCAAAAAGTTTACTGATTCGCCACGCTCGTATTATCCTACCCAATGGTGAAACAATGATTGGGGATGTGCTGACGCGCGATCGCCAAATAGTCGAAGTAGCGCCAGAAATCTCCCAAACCGAACTAGCCACAGAAATTGACGCACAAGGGTTAACTTTGTTGCCAGGAGTCATCGATCCGCAGGTACATTTCCGCGAACCAGGACTAGAACACAAAGAAGATTTGTTCACTGCCAGTTGTGCCTGTGCCAAAGGGGGAGTGACTTCTTTTTTGGAAATGCCCAACACTCGCCCCCTGACAACAACACAGCAAGCTTTAGATGACAAGCTAGAACGTGCCTCACAAAAATGCTTGGTTAATTATGGCTTTTTTGTTGGGGCAACAGCAGAGAATCTACCAGATTTGCTTCTAGCTAAGCCAACACCAGGCATCAAAATTTTTATGGGGTCGATGCATGGTCAATTGCTGGTTGACGGGGAAACGGCATTGGAAGCGATATTTGCTAAAGGATCTCGCTTGATTGCTGTTCATGCCGAAGACCAAGCTAGAATCAATCAACGACGCCAAGAATTTGCTAACATTCACGATGTCGCCGTTCATTCCCAAATTCAAGATAATCAAGCAGCTTTGTTGGCAACTCAACTAGCATTAAAACTTTCTAAAAAATATCAACGTCGTTTACATATTCTGCATCTATCAACGGCCGATGAAGCAGAGTTGCTGCGTCAGGATAAACCGAGTTGGGTAACAGCAGAGGTGACACCACAGCATTTGTTACTAAACACCAACGCTTATGCACAGATTGGCACTTTAGCACAGATGAATCCCCCTTTGCGATCGCCCCACGATAATCAAGTCCTCTGGCAAGCTTTAAAGGATGGCGTAATTGATTTTATCGCCACAGATCATGCACCCCACACCTTAGAAGAAAAAGCCCAAGAATATCCCAATACACCATCGGGAATGCCTGGGGTGGAAACTTCTCTGGCTTTAATGTTAACTGCGGCAATGGAAGGAAAGTGTACTGTTCCTCAAGTTGTGAATTGGATGTCTAAAGCTGTGGCTGTGGCCTATGGTATTCCCAATAAAGGAGCGATCGCACCAGGTTATGATGCTGATTTGGTGCTTGTAGATTTGAACACATATCGTCCAGTCCGGCGCGAGGAATTATTAACTAAGTGCGGTTGGAGTCCTTTTGAAGGCTGGAACCTCACCGGCTGGGCTGTAACCACCATTGTCGGTGGTGAAATTGTTTATGACAAAGGCCAGGTAAACACTCAGGTGCGGGGTCAAGCTTTAAATTTTGTCTAGCAAACATTTATACATAAATATCATTAGTGCATATATCTAAGGGAACTCCAAAAAATAAATCATTCCGATTTAGGTCGTTGACTGTTTACTGTTGACTGCTGAGTGTCAACGGTCAACGGTCAACAGTCTTCTATGGAATATTTTTTTACTTGGAAGTCCCTAAGTATATTTATGTTAGTCAAGTTATTCTAAAATTTATCGTATTTTTACGCCATAACACTCAATAGATAACAGCTAATAAGCTATGGGTTTGAAATACTCTTGATTTCAGAGCTTAACGCTGCTACAACAGTTATATTTTCTGTAGAAATACGATAATAATTACTTATTTATTTTTATATCTAGTATTATTTACAGATGTAGATAACAAAAAATATTGATAATTGAAATTACAAATAACTAATCTAAAAAATAAAATATTTCTGTATAGATTATTTAGATAAGTTGGGAATAATAAGTATCAGAACAAGTTAAACGATTTAATACATAACTTGCTTGTCGTTTAACTTTTTTCTACTAACTTTAATTGCTCAATAATTTAGATTAGTTCTCAAAATTACAGCAGAGAACTAATCAGATTTAACCCAGCCGATTAAGTGTTGTACGACCTCTCGTTTAACCCAACAACAGTTTACATTTGCTTGACTAGTAATTCGTCAAAATTAGGTTTTTAACAGATTTTTCCAAAATAAAACTAGTAGATATAACAGTCATAAGCAAGAAAGTAAAATCTTGAATACAGGCTGTTAACGGTTAACAGTTAACATTCAACATCAAATCGTATATCTGCTGTTCAAAAATTCTCTCGTTTATTTTTGGTTGAGATAACAATGTTAGTGATTTACAGTGGTGAACGTGGTAGTGGTAGGTAAAAGGCAATACGGTTCAGTTAACGAATTTATCTATGAAGGCAGGGGGGCTATTAGCAGAAAGCAGGGGAGAAAAAAGCTTAATTGAACTGTGTTGAGATAAAAGGAGTGTACAACTCCTATTCATAGTGAATTGTGACTTTCGGTTTGGAGAATTCTGCTGTAAATGACAGCAATAATTTTATCAATGGCACAATCGAAAGGTGTGATTTCTGCCTGACGTAGGCGTAGCCCGTCTTTGACATCGCCATCGTCTCCATATATCAAATTTATACTCACATAACTATCTGGCTTGTAGGGCATTCGTTCTGCCCATTCAATAGCCACAATTCCTGGCGTCACCTCAATACCTTCCCAGTAACTTTCTAAATTCAGGCTTAGAACTTCCTGTGGTTCCAAGCGATATAAATCCAGGTGGTAAAGGGGCAGGCGTCCTTCAGTATACTCATTAATCAAA
This sequence comes from Nostoc linckia z4, assembly GCF_002608075.1. GTDB lineage: Bacteria > Cyanobacteriota > Cyanobacteriia > Cyanobacteriales > Nostocaceae > Nostoc > Nostoc linckia. The sequence goes on along the minus strand of NZ_LAHA01000045.1, from coordinate 11,788 downwards.
GTAAAAGTGGGACTGACAATGGGTTCAGTAATTCCCAAACCCTTACCAATGCCTTGAACCAGGGTAGTTTTACCTGCACCCAAATCACCCTCCAGTAAAATTACACTGCCAGCAGGTAGAAATTCACCGAGAATCATACCTAAACGTAGTGTTGCCTCTGTATCTGCAAGACAAATTTTCATAATTAGTCATTAGTCATTAGTCATTAGTCATTAGACTTCTTGCATAAGTCGGGAAAAGGGGAAGGGGGGCCCCCTCTGGGGATAAGGGGCAGGGGAAAGGGGGAAAGGTTTGGTATTTTCCCTTTACCCTTTAACCCCTTCGGGGTTCGCCAGTCGCTCATGGGGGAAACCCCCAAGACCGCGCTGGCTCACCTTTTCCCTTTGACCACAAGAGTCCAAAAAGCAATGCAAGCAAGAGGTCTATTAGTCATTAGTCATTAGCTAATAACCAATGCCCCATGCCCCATGCCCCATGCCCATTGCCCATACTTATCTTCCCTGATTAGCTCTACCGTACCACCGCAATAACACGCGTGCTAGTTTCTGGGGGTTGTGGCGTACAATACCTGTTTCATCTTCATATAAAACATGAGCTGGCACGATTCGGCGTCCTAACTCAATTACAGCTTCTCTGTCTAGGAAAACGGGATGGGAATTTTGTTGGGCGTAGCGGATGAGTGATTGTTCGGAGGGGGATCTTTTCTGTACTAGAACAGCATCAAACAGCTGTCTTTGCTGACAAGCAGCATCAATGGCTCGGATATGATCGGCAACAGTATATCCTTCAGTTTCTCCTGGTTGAGTCATTATATTGCAGATATAGATACGGGGAACCTTTGCTTTGGCGATCGCATCGGCAATTTCTGGTACTAATAAATTAGGAATCAAGCTAGTATAAAGGCTACCTGGGCCAATAATAATGTAATCTGCTTCTTTAAGTGCCTTAATAACTGCTGGTATCGCTGGGGGATTAGCTGGAATACAACCAATTTTGATAATTTTCCCGCCAGCTTTGGGAATATTAGACTCTCCTTCAATGCGGCGACCGTCGGCTAATTCTGCCCAGAGGCGAACATCACTGAGAGTTGCTGGTAGTACTTGTCCCCGCACTGCTAGCACTTTGGAACTGGCTGCAACTCCACGTTCCAAATCTCCAGTAATATCACTCATCGCTGTTAAAAATAAATTGCCAAAACTATGGCCAGTTAACCCATCTCCAGCACGAAAGCGATATTGAAATAATTCCGTTAATAACTTTTCTTCATCTGCTAGGGCTGCTAAACAATTACGAATATCCCCTGGTGGTAGTACGCCAAATTCCTGGCGCAATCGCCCAGAAGAACCACCATCATCAGCTACAGTTACAATGGCAGTAATATTAGCGCTGTAAGTTTTTAATCCCCTCAACAAGGTAGAAAGCCCTGTACCACCGCCAATCACTACTATTTTCGGCCCTCGGTACAATCGACGATGAGCCAGCAAAACATCAATCAGTTCTTCATCATCATCGGTTCTTAACACCTTAGTAATTGAGCCTACGGTGCGAGTTTGTCCCCAAAGGAGTAACAGTAAGCCGCCAAGCAGCACCAAAGGGCCGCTGACATAGTTAGGTAAGATCTCGGTGATTACTCCCAGGAAACCCCGAACCAACTCGAACATCCAAAAAATTGGGGTCAGCTTAATCCAAATAGCTAACCCCAAAATTGCTAGTAGTACACCTCCAACACTGATTAACAACCAACGTTTAATCGATAATCCAGGGGATAACCATTTAAACCACTGGTTAACGCGATAGGAAGTACGAGAGGGCGACTGCTTTCGCAGGGCGTTGAGGGCTTGTCGGAGAAAACCAATTGACATACCTAGATTCACAGCAGTGCTACAAACTAATAATTAACAGAAAATCTACACCACTTGGTTTCAAACACTAGGCGTGAAACTATTATATTTTTCAATCCCATTAGACTAACAAGCAAGTTGCCAAGATTGCCAGTGTTCTCAGTTAAACAATATCTTTGACTTGGTAAGAGTGAATTTAATGGAAAAACGAATTTTAGGATTAGATCCAGGACTGGCAATTTTAGGATTTGGGGCAATTACCTGTAGACAAACACCCAACAAGATGCAACAGACCACAGTAAATATGCTGGATTTTGGGGTAATCAAAACATCAGCAGATGTGGAAATGTCACAGCGCCTATGCACCTTATTTGATGATTTACACACTGTAATCGAGGAATTTCAACCAGATTTAGTGGCGATCGAAAAACTATTTTTCTATCGTATGTCAAGTACTATCTTTGTTGCACAGGCGCGGGGTGTAGTTATGTTAGTCTTGGGACAGCGCCGACTCCCTTATGTGGAATTTACTCCTGCTCAAATTAAACAAGCTTTAACAGGGTATGGCAATGCCGATAAATCTGAGGTGCAAGAAGCGGTGGCGAGGGAACTCGATTTAGATGAAATTCCCAAGCCCGATGATGCTGCGGATGCTTTGGCGGTGGCTTTAACAGCGTCTTACCAGATTTAATGATGTACATAGGTAATAGGGTTCTTAAGTAGGTAATAGGGTTCTTAGGTAGAGAATGCGGTTCTTTACTGACTGTCACACGTCCCTGAAACCCTTACCAGATTGAAAGTATTATATTCCCAAGGAGTTACGGAATTACGAACAAAGAACAAGCCAAATTGAGGTTAACACACTCAAGGCAGAGTTACGCTTGAATTTATCACAAGCGAGCCAAAAAATCTCAAAATATTCAAATTATTTGCCATACAGTAATTGCGCCGTGCCGTAATCTAGAAACGAGAGAGTTTTAGAAATATTGATTTTTCATTAGTTTGTTTGCATTTGCTTTTTCTGGAATCGGATTCGTTATAAATTAAGAACTAATACTGGGGAAAGTATAACTAAACAAAGCTTTAGGTTTTTGATTAAGAAAAAAATGTTTAAGCTGCACCCAACAAGTATGAAGTGGTGAGTGAAAAACCAATAAAAAGCACCAGCCTCGAAGGTTTGTCCCGTTTTGCCTTACGAAAAAAGAAGCGGAGACTGCGACAATGGCTAAACGTAAAAGAACAACAAACCAAGCAGTTATAGAGAAATGACTTCAAGAAGGTCGGGGTCAAGGGAGTGGTGCAGATTATAAACCATGGTTGACCATTCAAGATGTCAGTTCAAGCGGTTTAAGCAAGCGCATCCTTGGAGTCACAACCAAAAGAAGACATGAGTTATTGAGTCAGCTTGAAAGCAACTACTTCTATATCTTAGACTGGGCAAAAAATGTAACAGACATCAAAGAGCAATACCCCCTTTTACCATTGTCAGAAACTCTCTCAATAGCCGCAAACATAGGTATTATTCATCCGCAAGACCCAAAAAACAAAGAACCGATTGTGATGACAACAGACTTTTACATTGAAGTTCAAAAAGGTATGGGTGTTGAGTATCAAGCTCGTACAGTAAAACCTTCAAATCAATTGGATGATAAGCGAACCATAGAAAAATTAGAGATTGAACGTCAGTATTGGCAAAGAAGAAATATTAGCTGGGGAATAGTCACTGAACGCGATATTCCATTAGAAATTGTCAAAAATCTGAAGTGGATACGTATTTGCGTTGATTGGGATGCGCTCGATTTATCAGAATACGAAATCTTGCAGGCTAAAAAACTCTTGAGTCAAAATCTGACTCAAAGAAATGACTCACTAACTTCTATTTGTGCTGACTGTGACAGAGAACTTGGGTTAAAAACAGGTTGCAGTTTAGCAATTGTGAGAAATATGTTGCAAACACGCGAATTATTAGTTGATTTGCATCAACCAATTCATCCCCGAAAGAAACTTGTAATTACCAAAACTCAATTTTAGCACCCTAAGAGCATTAGTATAAACCGGCTTTATCTTCGTAACTGAGGTACTTTATGCTATCAGTTAACCAAATCATTTGCTGGCACAGTGATAATCAGCTTGAGAGAGTTATTCATATTAATTCACTGTCCTCTTACATAGTTACTATCGATATTAATAACGTATCGGCTCAACCAACGATTCACAGATACAAAGAAATCGAGTCAGCTTTTTTGTTAGAACAAGCCAGCATATTACATGGCGACCCTGATGCCAAATATTTAATTCCTGATAGCGAACTTTCTAGTATTCAACGTGAATATAGAGACAACGCATGGGAGGCTATTTCCTTAATCATTGCTTATGGAGAGTCAATTTTTGACCCATGTAAACGAAGCCAAATAATTAAGGAAGTAAAAGAACAAACTGGGCGTTCAGAACCAACTATCCGTAAAGATTTGCGGAGATACTGGCAGGGAGGGCAAACTAAAAATGCTCTAATTCCGAGATTTAATAGCGGAAAAGGCCAAGAAAAACCGAATCCTATTTCTTCGTATAGTCCTAGCATCTTAAATTATCTTTGTAAATATGCTTTATCAAAATTAGAGTCTTTACCTGAACCTACTTTCTGGTCGGATGAGGATTTAAAAAACTTTGTAAAAGCATATAAAATATTGACCACAGGAAAGTATCCTAAGCGAGGACGACCAAGTTTTCTTTCACAAGTTCTAGGTAAAAGGCTTGGTATCAACATTACAGTTGAGATCCGAGAAAAGTTCCGTAAAGGTATAAAGCTATTTTATGAAACTCGACAAAAAATTCCATTAACAAAGGCTTATCAAAAAACCCTTGAAAAGTTCTTTCATGAAGGTTACAAATTATCAGATGGCATTTTAGTTCCTAACTTACCACCATCAGAAGAACTACCAAGCTTCGACCAGTTTAAATATTGGTATGAAAAAGACTACGATCTTAGCCAAAAACTGATAGCGCGTGAAGGGAGTATTCGATATAACCTTCGCCACAGAGCAGTTTTAGGAAATTCGACCCAGATGGCTTTTGGCCCAGGTGCATTATTTCAAATAGACTGCACAATTGCGGATTTGTATTTAGTGAGTAAAATCAACCGTAACTGGATTATTGGCAGACCAACTCTTTACTTAGTGATTGATGTTTTTAGCCGAATGATTGTTGGATTTGCTGTCACCTTAGAACCAGCAAGTTGGCTAGGCGCAATGTTAGCTTTAGAAAACACAATAACAGAAAAAGTTGAATTTTGTAGAAATTACGGCATAGAAATTATTGATTGGGAGTGGCCTTGCCATCATCTTCCTGCTGGAATTATTGCAGACCGTGGTGAGTTAGAAGGTTATAACGCAAATAATCTCTCAGACTGTTTAGGTATAGAAATCAATAACACTCCTCCTTACCGAGCTGATTTTAAAGGTATCATTGAACGGAGTTTTCGTGCTTTTAACGATGAAATTATTCATTGGCTTCCAGGTTCAGTCAAGAAACTTCCAGAACGTGGTGAAAGAGATTACCGTATTGATGGAGTCTTGACTATAGATGCATTTAGAAAACTAATGATTCTCTTTATTCTTGACCACAACAATGAAAATCTTTTGATTTAGCTATTTATGATATTTCAAAAGTAATTCCTTTGCTAGCAAATCTTATATTTGCTAGATTGAAGCCTTTTCTAGGAATAAAACTATGGCAGAATATCCGTTTGATGAATTCATGATTCAAGATGAACTAGAGCCTTATCCAGTCAATATATGGCACTGGGGGATAAAGAATAACTACCAATGTTTTCTTCATTGGCAAGACCCAGAAATTGTCCGTCAGAATCTTCTACCAACAAAAACTGCTTTTGTTACCCGCGACTGTATTTCCTTTAAAAAACTGCACTACAGTTGTGATTTAGCTATACGTGAGAGATGGTTCGTTGAAGCAAAAAATAAAGGTGGTTGGAAAATTACTGTTGCGTATGACCCTCGAATAGTTAACAACATCTACATCCGTTTAAATCCAGGTAAAGCGATGGAACCTTGTTCTTTACTTGATATTGACCAGAAGTTCAATGGGTGTGAGTGGAGTGAAGTAGAAGACTATTACAGACGCATAAACGAGAAAAAACAAGCAGCCCTGACACGTAAAATTCAGACACGAGCCCAACGGAACGCTCAAGCTCAAGAGATTCTTAAACAGGAAACTAAAGAGACTGAAAAAGCGAGTAGTGGTTACAGTAAAAGTTCCCGACTTAAGGATATACGTGAACATCGTTTCACTGAACGTACTATCGAACGAAAAGAACAAGCTTGGAATTTAACAGCAGATAAAGCTTCATCACAACCGGGACAAGATATTCCTATATCAGTGGTTTCTCCACCAGAAAAAAACGAAGAAGGTTATGTTGCACCCCATCGACCTACTGACAAATTACGTAAATCTCGTCAAAGGAGATTAAGTAATGACACCTAATAAAAAGTTAGAAAATCAACCTCTATTAGTTTTCAAAGGTAAGCAAGTAGAGGCTTCTTACCATGATGGAATTTCTATTTATAGTGGAAATCCATGTATTGAGGCATTACCACTGCTTAAAACAGAAGATGAAGTAATAGATGATTTGGAGTTTTACCCAGATTTTAATGAAAAAGAGCGTAATTTGCCAAATCATCTCCGCTTACATCTTATCCAAATTGTACTGGATATATTTGTTCCTATGAGCTTTCATCTTGACTTAGAGCAGCGCTTCTCACGGATGATACGTATAGGATATAAAGCTCGTAATCCAGCTAACAAATTATTTTGGCAAGATGTAAAAAACAAAATAGACTCAATGGATGATGCCAAGAAAACAAGTAGATGTCAGCGTTCTATTGCCACAGGGTTTACTATTCTTGGTATTAGTGGAATCGGGAAATCTACCGCAGTTCAAGAAATTATCAACCTCTATCCCCAAGTTATTTATCATAATTGTTATTGCGGTCTAAATTTGACATTAACACAGTTGGTTTGGATGATACTAGAGTGCCCTGCTGATGGTTCAATTAAGGGTTTATGCCTGAACTTTTTTCAAGCTGTAGATGACATATTAGGAACTAATTACTACGAAAAATATGGTGGAAATGGACGGAGAACAATCAATGAAATGATGCCATATATGGCGAGAGCCGCTTCAAATATTCATTTAGGAGTGCTTGTGATTGACGAAATTCAAAGACTTACTAAATTGAATGTTGGAGGTTATGAAAAAATGTTAGATTTTTTTGGACAGTTAATTAATACGATTGGGATACCAGTTGTATTGGTAGGAACTTATAAAGCATGGTCAATTTTAGGTAGTGAATTTCGTCAAATTCGCCGTGGTACAGGACAAGGAGATTTTATTTGGGACAGAATGCAACCTCATGACGAAGATTGGGAATTATTAGTAGAAGCACTCTGGGAATATCAGTATGTGCAACATCCTTGTAAATTAACGCCAGAATTGAGCGATGCTCTTTATTATGAATGCCAGGGTATTACTCACTTCGCTGTTATATTATTTATGCTGGCACAAGTAAGAGCAATCACCACTGGTACAGAAAAAATTACAGTGGGCATTATCAAATCAGTCGCCAAAGATTGCTTACGCACGGCTAGGGGAATTTTAAATGCTTTGAAGTCAGGAAATATTGAAAAGCTGAAAGACTGTGAAGATGTACTTCCAATTGATATCGAAAAATTTATTGAATCAGAGCATAATCAATTAACTATTGAAGATCCACCTGAAACTAGAAGTCATTATCCAGATGAGAATTTAGATAAAACTATTGAGAGACAAGAGATAAAACTAACTCCAAATAATGTACTCGATTTTGACATAAAGCAATCGATTACCCAGAAGGAAAATATTTCTACCTTTTCTAATCATCAGGCAAGAAAAAATTCTCCAGAAGACTCTGCAAATCCTCAAAATTTTGGTCATTTATTAGAAGTATTAGCAGATATGAAAGCTCGCTGTATTTGTGGTTATCAGGCTTTTAAAGAAGCTGGCTATATTTTTGCAGCGACTGAACACTTGAGTGACGTTTAGGAGGAAATGCGGACTATGATTGCCTTTTTCCCAGATCCCTATCCAGACGAACTACTTTACAGTATCTGTGCTAGATATACAGACATAGTTCAGTATCCAGGTAGTAGTTCTGCAAACCAAGAACTGTTTGGTAGTAGAAGTAAAATTGCCAGCGTTGACCTACCAATTAACCTAAGCTACTTGGTCGCCAATTTACCTCCTGGACATCAATATACAGAAGACCAGCTAATTGACAAGCATACACTACTACCTTTTTACACGCAATTTTGTCCGCAAGAGCGAATTGGCTTAGCGGGACTTAGACAAAAATCAAGCCCAAATGTAACCCAAACTAGCTTTGTAAGCAGCAAACACGTCACGGTTTAGGGTCAACCAATCAAAAAATCGGTAAGACATAGCGGTTCTAAAGGCTTCCAAAGCTTCAGTAAAAGTGTTCAAGGGTTTATTAGCCCACCTGCGTCTCAAGCCTCCTGTCAACTGATGCCACAGAATAAAAGTGTAGGCACAGAAAACCAGAATAAAATGGCGCAGTAAACTCCTTTTATCTCGAACTTGATATTCTTTAAGCCCTAACCATCCCTTGGCTTCTCGATAGAAAACTTCCACCCAATTGCGTTGAGAATAAGTGTCAACTATCCATTGAGGCGTAACAATTGATGAGGAAATATTAGTAATAAAATAATCAATATCAGTGGCTTGAGCGAAAGTATCAGCATTCATGACGATAGCTATACTGCGCTTACCCTCTAGACGCGATATCTCTACTTCAAAAGTTGCTACCCACACTGTTCTGGGTTTATCTAAGTTTATTTGAATTTCGCTAAAAGCCTCTTGAGGTAAACTCTGTGCCAATTCATCTAGCCTAATTGTTTGTTGATTATTTTCTTGCTGACTAATTGTGACTTTTCGATTTTTGGCTACTCCTCCTAAATACTTTAATCTTCTCTTTTCTAGTTCTAATAGGAATGATGTATTGTTACCATATCCCGCATCTACAATCACTATTCCTGGTTGATATCCTCGCTCCAAAGTTTGGTCTATTAACTTGATTGCTATCTCTGTTTTTTTCTCAAATAGTGGGTCTTGTTTTCCCTCTGGTAGTGAATCAGCGTGCTGATATAACTCTATATCTAATGGTAGGCTTTTTCTCCCATCATATAAATGACTTGTTACTACTACTAACCCGTTATCTGTTTTGCCAATTTCTCCGATATATTGTCTTCCCACCCCCTGGGTAAAATTACCACTTTTTCTATGACCTGAATCATCTATTATCAAGCTGAATCCTCTACTGATTCTGGTCTGACTACATTTGTTCATTACCTGTAAGCGTCGTTCATTCACTTGTGAACTAGACCAAGGTGCATCTGTTAAAAAGCGGAAAGTCTGAGCGGAGGCTTCCTCCGATCAGAACTTTCCAAGAGAGTGGTGTAATCGATGATAATTCACTCCTACGGCGTTCTCTGCGATTTGGAACAGGTTTTTCCGCTCGCTTTCTCCTAATAATCCCCCTAAATAATGTCTAAACTCCCTTTTTTGCGCTTTATGACTAAATACATCGTCAAACCTTTGACACCATTTTTCAAAGCATGGGGGCATGGCTGTGGGTGTTGTCTCTTTCATCGGGGTTGGTTTGACGTAAAAGCTTTGCTATCTCAGTATCTTACCGTTTTTTAACCTCTTTTTTTGCCTAAGTCCCGTTAGTTAGAGCTGACATGAAAGGAAGTAATAGTTCGCAAGTCCGCGCACATTTGGGAATTTTAAGTAAGCACATACCTCAATGGCTGCAATTTTGCCCTCTGTGTGCAGAAAGTGATAGGAAGAAGTTTGGTGTGCCTTACTGGCATCGTTTACATCAAGTACCTGGGGTAAAAGTTTGTCCTGTTCATCATGTTTTTCTGGAACAGAGTACTGCATCAGTACGCACAGAGCGTCGGTTTTGGGAATTTATTAGTGCTAACCGCGTTATCAGAACGACAAAGCCACGTCCACTTTCGTTTACAGAACCTTCCCATGAAATACTGGTAAAAATTGCTCATGATGTGGCGACTTTACTAGAGCAACGAAACTTAACTCCTTCTGGTAGCGAATTACGAAATCGTTACCTTTACTTATTAGCAAAGCAAGGATTAGCAACTTATAGAGGACATCTTTATGCCAAAGCTCTGATGTCAGCTTTTGGGGATTTTTATCCGACTCAAATATTACAGTCACTTGACTGTTCTTTAGATTCAACTAGCTATCAAAACTGGCTTTTTTGCATTATTCGTTCACCTTTGAGTCAGGCAGAAAATCCTTTGCATCATTTATTACTTATACATTTTTTAGGCTATACGGCTGATGATTTTTTTCAATTGCCAACTGAGTTTCATCTGTTTGGAAAAAGTCCCTGGCCATGTTTAAATCCTGCTAGCGACCACTTTCAACAACCGACAATTCCAGAATGCCGTATAAAATACTACAATGGGAGAAAACCTACAGGTACTTTTGTTTGCCCATGTGGTTTTGTCTACGCTCGAAAGGGCCCAGATGAAAGTGAGTCAGATAGATATAAAATTGGTCGCCTCATCTGTTATGGACATATTTGGTTAGAGCGTCTCCAAGAACTATGGCTAGATTCAACGGTTAGTGTCCCTGAAATTGCACGTAAGTTAGGGGTGAGTTATCGAACTGTAAAATTTCAAGCCATAGCTCATGGTTTACCATTTCCTCGGTCGGAATTGAATCTAATCCTGCCCTCGGAATTAATCCAACTAAATGCTGACAATAAGGATAAAAACATAAGCAAGCCGACAACTTTAGATATCCATCGTCAAAAGTGGTTAGAAGCACGACATCTTTATCCCGAAGCTAGCCGGACGATGTTACAAGATAAATTTCCTGTTTCATATCGCTGGTTGAGAGAGAATGACTATGAGTGGTTTAACACGCATCTACCAGATTCACTTCGTGTTTTTAACCAAAAGGGAAGGCTGCAAGTTGATTGGCAAAGCCGTGACAAACAGTTAGCCAGTGCAGTTAGAAAATCAGCTGTTGATTTAAAGAATGCTCCATTGAGACCGATATGGCTCACAAAAACAGCGATTACCAAAAAAATCGGCATCAGAAAGCTTGTGAGTGTTAGTAAAGACAAGTTACCGTTGACACTAAAGGTTTTGGATGAAGTAGTAGAAACCCATGAAGAATATGCTATACGTCGTCTAGGGTGGGTAACTCAACGCTTTCAACAGGAAAATGTATGTCCTCCACGATGGCTGTTGTTGCTACGTGCTTCTTTGAAGCCTGCAACTGTGGCTTTGCCAAGAGTAACAGCCGCAATTGAGGAAGCTTTGAAGACATTAGAGTGTTTTAAAACTTAGTGGCATGACATTATTTACCTGAAAGCATGATCTCCCTAAGTTCAAAGCGAGTAGGAGGAAGCACGATGCTTTGTGCATTTCCCGACCCCTATCCAGGAGAATTGGTCTACAGCATTTGCGCTCGCTTTCAGGAACGAGTGCAGTACCCCAGCCTGCGTTCAACAGTTGAAGATTTATTTCAAACTAAAAATGCCATCGCGGGAGCAACGCGATTTTGTGAGGTCGGGTAAAAACCAAGCGTTCGCTAAAACTGACATTTGCGCATGAAGTAATTTTGTTTACAGTTAATATACGTAATCATACGATAAATCATCTTGATGAGATATCTCAAAAAGATTGCTAGTAAGTTATTTGACGATTATTTCCAAATATATCTACGATAAGTCTTTAATACTCAGTATCAATTATGGCAAACAATAAATTGAATACAGAATTAAAGTATAAAATTTATCAGGAAGTTTGGGGTTTGATAAACGAATTAAAGATAGAATCAC
>NZ_LAHA01000044.1 GCF_002608075.1 Nostoc linckia z4 | reverse complement strand
TTAGCCTTTCCCCCTTCCCCTTTCCCCTTTCCCCCTTCCCCTTTCCCCCTTCCCCCATGCCCAATCTTCAACATATTGTTACAATACTTAACACGATCATTCTCAGCGGTGGCCTTTTCCATGATTGTTAAGACACTTCCCCCTAATTCCGGATCGATTCAGGAGGACAGTCGCAAGGGCAAAACTAGCCAAGGCGAACTGCATATTATTGATGTAGTACCAGAAAATGGTACACAAGACTTGGTGGTGCAATCGCCAAGATTGTTAGCAGCCCGCAGGGATACTCAAACAGCCGAACCTGAGACGCGTTACAATCCCCTGGAGATAGCGGCGCATTACCAAGAAAGACCCCTACAAGTTTTGGGGCGGATTTTGGCGGTGTTGAGACCAACACTCTCCTTTGTGTTTGGGTTGTGGTCGGATAATAAACGGGGAATTGTTGTCAAAAATGACCGCCGCCGAGCCGTTCAGCTACGAGAATTACTAACCAGGCTGGGGCCTGCTTACATCAAAATTGGCCAAGCCTTGTCCACCAGACCAGATTTGGTTCCTCCGGTATATCTAGAAGAATTAACTAAGCTACAAGACCAATTACCGCCTTTTGCCAACGAAATTGCTTACCAGTTTATTGAAGAAGAATTAGGCGCACCTCCCCAAGAAATTTACGCCGAACTATCGCCCCAACCAATTGCTGCGGCTTCTCTGGGGCAAGTTTATAAAGGAAAGCTGAAAACTGGTGAAGAAGTAGCGGTTAAGGTTCAGCGTCCAGATTTAAGAGAGCGGATTACCATTGATTTGTATATCTTGCGTAATCTTGCTGCTTGGGTACAGAAAAAAGTCAAACGGGTACGCAGTGACTTAGTTGGGATTCTCGATGAATTAGGCGATCGCATTTTTGAAGAAATGGATTACATCCATGAAGGTGAAAATGCCGAACGATTTTTCGAGTTATACGGTCATATAAAAGACGTTTACGTTCCGAAAATTTACTGGGAATATACCAATCGTCGTGTGTTGACGATGGAGTGGATTAACGGCACTAAATTAACCCAAACAGCAGAAATTCGCGCCCAAGGCATAGATGCTCGTTATTTAATAGAAGTGGGGGTGCAATGTTCTCTACGTCAGTTACTAGAACACGGATTTTTCCACGCCGATCCCCACCCTGGTAATTTGTTAGCTACAACTGATGGCAAATTAGCTTATCTCGACTTTGGAATGATGAGCGAGATTAAACCGCCCCAGCGTTATGGTTTAATTGAAGCGATCGTCCATGTGGTGAACCGCGACTTTGACGGCTTAGCGAAAGACTACGTTAAATTAGATTTCTTATCACCAGAAACAGATTTAACACCAATTATTCCAGCTTTTGCTAGAGTATTTGCTGATGCTCAAGGAGCTACTGTTGCCGAACTCAACATTAAAAGTATCACCGATGAATTATCGGCTTTAATGTACGAATATCCTTTCCGCGTACCACCATACTATGCTTTAATTATTCGCTCCTTGGTGACCTTGGAAGGTATTGCAATATATATAGATCCGAATTTTAAAGTTCTCAGCGAAGCTTATCCTTACGTTTCTAAACGTCTATTAACAGATGCTGCGCCAGAATTAAGAGCATCATTGCAAGATTTGTTATTTAAAGATGGCAGATTCCGCTGGAACCGTTTAGAAAATTTGTTGAAAAATGCCCGTAACAGTCAAGACTATGACTTTAATTTAGTACTAAATCAGGGGATAGAATTTCTATCATCTGAACGTGGCGCATTCATTCGCGACAAGCTGGTGGATGAAGCTGTGAATGGACTTGATGCTGTAAGTAAAAATGTTTTGCATAACTTTACTTATTTACTCAGAGAACGGGTAGGATTGACAGCAATTAACGAAACTCCAGCCGCGACAGTTGAACAACAACAAACCTTAGAACACATCAAACGGATTTTAAATATTCTCCAAGAAACACGAGGTTTCGATCCAGTAGAACTTACAACTCAACTTGCTCAGTTATTTGGAAATCCAGGGGTACAGCGTTTGGGTCAACAAGTGGCCAGCCGCTTTACGCAAAAGGCTTTAGCTAGGATAATTCGGCAATTGTTGGCCTCAGAGTGAGGTGTTTAGAGTGTTATTACTGTATTTCAAATTGAAAGTGCAAATCTGCTGAAATTACCTACAGGAAACTTCTCTAACTACTTTGAGGAAATTAGCTAAGACTTTTGATTGATTATCTCGTCGCCAAGCGATCGCCATTTTAAATATAGGCGATTGTCCTTGGATTTTTCGATAAACAACTCCTGTACGTTGAAGATTCATGACATTAGCAGGTAGCAATGTCACGCCAATTTCCCCTGCAACCAAACCTAAAATAGTTGTCATCCATCCGGCTTCTTGTATCACCTTCGGTTGAAATCCTGCTGACAAACAAGCATTGCGAATCAGGGCGTGTAATGCTGGAACTTTCTCATAGCAAGGAAGTATAAAAGGTTCCGCTTTGAAGTCTTGCAGTTGAATTTGTGGGTAATGGCTGAGGGGATGTTTTTTAGGAAGCACCATTACCAAAGGCTCTTCGGTGACAATTTCATAGGTGAGAAAATGGCCATCGTCTACATCTTGGAGATTGTACCAATTTTCAAAATCCACATCTAGGGTGCGGTTTTGAAGTTTTTCGCGACTATCTTCAAACATTAATTCTTGTAATACTAAATCTACATACGGATATTTATGACGAAAAACCCGCAGGATATTTGGTAGCAAGCTGTTAGAAATTGAAGTACTAATACCAACAGTTAACCTTCCAATTTCACCTTGACTTGCTTGTTTTGCAGATATCTGAATTCTCTCGACTTGTTCGAGGAGGTGTTGTGCTTCTTGAAGAAAAACTTGACCGTATGGCGTCAGTTCCAAGCGAGGCTTACGCACAAATAGTTCTATGCCTAATTCTTCTTCTAATTTTTTAATTTGTTTGCTGAGGTGTGGCTGAGGAATATGCAGTTGTTCTGCTGCATGGCTGATATTGATATCTTTTTGTCCAGCTTCATTCTTGAGTGTAGCCAAAAAAACAAAACGTTCTAGACGTTCTAGATTCATAGTAACCCTAACGTATTATACGTGTTTAGATATACTACAATATCTAACTGCACTTCATATACGAAGCTGTATTAAAGCTTAGCAAAATGCACTAGTATTACTATGTCTATTTAAGCATACTACAATACATATTTTGGTAATTGAGTTATGGATTGTGACCTCCTAAGATTTATTCCATAAATGATTAGGAGAGAAAAACATGATTAAAAATCAAATACCTCCAATTCAACGAGTATTAATTGTTGGAGGAACTCATGGAAATGAGTTCACTGGGGTTTATACAATCAAAAAACTCCAACAGCATCCAAATCTTGTACAGCGTCAGAACTTTGAAACTATAACTTTGCTGGCAAATCCTCAAGCTTTTGCAGCAGTGCGTCGATATCTTGATAAAGACCTCAACCGTTGTTTTCGACAAGCAGATTTGCAAGATTTGACGCGTTCTAGTTATGAAGATATACGAGCCAGAGAAATCAATCATTTATATGGTGCAAATGGTAAAACCCCTGTGGATGTAGTTGTGGATATTCATAGCACTACTGCAAATATGGGTTTAACTGTAATTACCCATGAGCATCCTTTCAACTTGCAATTAGTTGCTTATCTTCAAAGCGTAAATCCTTTAGTCAAGGTTTATATTTTACCAAAATCGCTAGAAGCTTCTAGTTTGCCATCCATTTGTGAATTAGGCTGCACCATTGAGGTGGGAGCAATTCCTCAAGGAATTTTACAAGCCGATCGCTTTGAGGAAACTGAAGGGTTAGTTAAGGATATTTTAAATTATCTCGAATTATATAATCGCGGTGAAGTTCCTTTATTTAAAAATAGCTTCACCGTTTATAGTCATTGTGGAACAATTGATTATCCCAGAAATGAATCTGGTGAAATTCAAGCAATGATTCACCCGCAACTTCAGTTTCAAGATTATCAACCATTGAATCCTGGAACACCGATGTTTTTAACATTTAAAGGAGAAGCGATCGCCTACGAAGGAAGCTCAACAATTTATCCAGTTTTTATTAATGAAGCCGCTTACTATGAAAAGGGAATTGCTATGTGCATCACTCAACCGCAGCAGATATTTCTGAAAAAAAAATGAAGATAATTTAGGATTTCAGGTTTATTTTGCAAATAAATTCAGTGGCTAATTAAATGTTTTTCAGGAGTCATTATGTCTGCAAAATCATCTGGTTGTCTTGGTTGTTTAGGCAGTTTAGTTATCTTGACCTTCATTGGCTCAATCTTCTTTGGTGGAGGAGTTTTAATGCGAGTTGGCTGGTTTGGTTTTGTGTTAGGAAAAGACCCAATCAATCGCAAACAAGTTATCATTGACCACTCCACTAATTTGGAGTACAGCAAGAAAATTGCCGAATCATCCGTGCAAAGATTTCATACTCAATTAGAACAAGGCAAATGCCAAGATATTTATCAAGAAGCAAATGAGCTTTTTCAAAAAAATTTCAGTCAATCACAAATGCTAAGCATTTGTGCAACAATCAAACAGGAAATTGGAACTGTAAACTCTGCTCAAATCACTGATTGGTGGGGACAACCGACTGACAAAGAATCGGAAAATTACATTCTTCTTCGCTACATCACAGTATTTTCTAAATCACCTGTTCGCGAAACTTTTGTTTGGTTAGTGAAGGATAACAAATCAGAACTCGTACAATTTGAAATCAACTCTCAAATTCAGCGCTCTGGAGAATTTTAAATTTTGAATTGATATCATTCCTCATCTTTGTGATAACCATTTTTTTCACGTTTGAGGCTTTCTTCTAAAGCTTGAATTTGTTCGCGTCTGGCTTCTAATTCCAAAGAACGCCTCGCCAAGTCTTGGTTTTGCAACGTTAAAGACTGTCGCCAATTTTCTGCTCGTTCGGCTTCGTGCTGTAAGAATTCTGGTGTAATGCCTGTGGTGAGGTAAGTTTGTACTAAATGTAGCACCCAATTAGTCGCATCTTCTATTCTTTCAATATCGCCTGTGGGTGAAAGTTCGACTAAAACAAGCAAATTTTCACTCATGGGATTTCCTTTTCCCAACAAAATAAAAGCCTCTTCTGGAATTATCGCCCATAAGTTATCAACTTCTTGACGCGCTAATAAGCGTAATTGGTGCTGCTCTAAAAAATCATTTTTCCGCACCTGGGCTAGATATAGCATGAGAGTTACTCCGCTTTACTTAGAAATTTAAACTTTCAAAAATTATTTTTAATTAAAAAAACAGTGCAAATATTATACAAATTAAAAATTCAAAAAACCAGACATAACAAGAATTTAGGATTATATGATTGTCGCATTCTTTTTTTAAATTGGTATTAGTTAAAAAAATTAAACTAGGTGATATTCAGAAATTTAATTAGATAAATTGTATTTTCAAAAAATGTGGAACTATTGATTTGTGGGTAGGTAATGGGTAATGAGCAATTAACTACTCTGCCATTACCCATTACAACATTACAATCCTAAACTACGTAGGCGGGCGCGCAGAATTTCTGCTTGTTTTTCGGCTTCTGCTAAAGCATCTCTGGCTCCTTGAACTACATCAGTTCTGGCTTTACCGACAAAATTCGGATTGCTTAATCTGGCACTCAAAGATTGAATTTCCGCTTCAGCTTTGGTGAGGCTTTTCTCTAGTTTGGCACGTACAACTTCGATATCCACCACGCCACTGAGGGGAATTACTACTTGTATTGTACCTATCACACCAGCGATCGCATTTTCTGGCTCTTGTGCCTGTTGTGATTCCGTCCCCTGGAAAAACTGTTTCCATAGCTTTTGTCTAGCTTCACCATTGAGTAAATTTTGGGTGACAAACCAACCTGTGTAAAGAAAACCAACCATTTCAAAGAAAGTTCCAATTATGGCAGTTTGATAAATCGTATTCCCCACAGCAAAACCCAACCTAGCCAAAACAATACCTAAAATAGTTAAGCCAATTATTTTTAATCCATTCTGGGGTTTTTTAGCAGCAACACTTTGATTGTTTTGCTTGTCGGTAATAGTTAAAGTTTCAACCTTCGCCAAATCTTGAATGTAAATCTGTCCAGCGGTGAGGATTTGTCTTTCTTTTTCACTTTCAGTTTGTAAATTAGCTGTCACCTTCACCCCTGGTTTGACATCAGCTTCGGCACGCAAATTCCGAATTGTGCGGATAGTATCAATTAGCAATTCAAACTGTTCTTCTAGCGCAAAATCTATCAGATTCGCATCTACCTTTGGATAGGTTTGTAAAGCCAGAGTTTGGGGAGAATCTGCTGGTTGTTGGGTGAGAGATTGCCAGATTTCCTCAGTAATATGAGGCATAAAGGGATGAAGCAGTTTTAAAATCCCTTCTAGTACGTAAGCGAGGGTTTGTTGTGCTATCCGTCGCGATGCGGGTTCTGCATCTGGCTGGAGGCGAGATTTGACCAATTCAATGTACTGATCGCAGAAATCACCCCAGATGAAATCGTACAGTCCCTTTGCTGCTTCTCCTAAACCATAATTATCAATGTAATTGCTGGTTTGCTTGATGACTTGATGATAACGGGAAAGAATCCAGCGATCGCTTAGTTCTGGGGTGAGTGCTGAGTGAGGAGTTAGGAGTGAGGAGTTAGGAGTGGTGAGTGGTTGACTCAGTTGTGCAGGGGTTTGTCCATCCAAATTCATCATTACAAACCGGGCTGCATTCCACAGCTTATTAGCAAAGTTACGGGACGCTTCTACAGATGGTGATTCATCCTTTTTGCGATCGTACTCTAAGCGGATATCTTGTCCCGCCCCCGCCACTTCCTTAACTAAGGTATAGCGCAGGGCATCAGTACCATATTTGTCAATTAATAACAGTGGATCAATGCCATTACCTTTGGTCTTTGACATCTTCTGACCTTTTTCATCCAGCACCAAGCCGTGGATGTAAACTGTTTGGAAAGGCATCTTACCAGTAAAATGCCCACCCAACATTGTCATTCTGGCTACCCAGAAAAAGATGATGTCAAAGCCCGTTACCAAAGTAGTGGTGGGGTAGTAAGTCGTTAAATCCTGAGTTTGTTCCGGCCAGCCCAAAGTGGAAAACGGCCACAACCCAGAAGAAAACCAAGTATCTAACACATCTGGGTCTTGTTCTAACTTGACATTTTCACCAAATTGTGATTTTGCTTTTTCCCAAGCTTCCGCTTCGGATTTTGCCACCACAAACGGCGTGTTATCAGTAATTTGTCCGTCTGTTTCACTGACGGCGTACCAAGCAGGAATTTGGTGTCCCCACCACAATTGGCGAGAGATGCACCAATCTTTGAGTTTGACTAGCCAATCACGGTAAACCTTAGTCCAGCGTTGGGGGACAAACTGCGGCGAGTTTTGCTGGTCGAGGAATTCTAAAGTTTTGTCAGCCAGGGGGCGAATTTTGACAAACCACTGAGTTGAAAGTAGGGGTTCAATGGGTACTTTACCGCGATCGCTGTAGGGAACGGTATGTTTATAATCCTCAATTTTCACCAAAAAGCCATCTTTTTCTAGGCGAGAAACCACATTTTTTCTGGCAACAAAGCGGTCTTGTCCTTGGAACTCCCCAGCATTGGCATTAAGGGTGCCGTCTTTATTCATAATGTTGATTAACGGCAAATTGTGACGCTTACCCATGTCAAAATCGTTGAGGTCATGGGCGGGAGTCACCTTCACACAGCCTGTGCCGAAAGTGGGGTCAACAAATTCATCGCCAATGATGGGAATTTCTCGTTGTAGAATGGGCAGAGTTACAGTTTTGCCAATGAGATGTTTGTAGCGATCGTCATTGGGATTAACTGCCACTGCTGTATCGCCGAGCATTGTTTCTGGTCGAGTCGTCGCCACTTCCACAAAACCAGAACCATCGGTCAGCGGATAGCGGAAATGCCAGAGATTGCCATTAACCTCTTGATTTTCCACCTCCACATCAGACACAGCGGACTGGGAAGCCGGACACCAGTTAACTAAATATTCACCACGGTAAATTAAACCTTCCTCGTAAAGGCGAGTAAATGCCTCAACAACAGCCTTAGATAAACCTTCATCTAGGGTAAACCTTTCCCGCGACCAGTCAGCCGAAACACCCAAGCGTCGCAATTGATTAACAATGGTTCCTTCAGACTCCGCCTTCCATTGCCAAGCGCGTTCTAAAAATTGGTCGCGCCCCAACTCGTAGCGAGTCTTACCCTCAGTCTTGAGTTGCTTTTCCAGCATAGTATGGACAGCAATGCTGGCGTGGTCGGTTCCGGGTAACCACAGGGTATTACGTCCCTGCATCCGGTGGTAGCGGACGAGGGTATCAATCAAGGCACTTTCAAAGGCGTGACCCATGTGCAAACTGCCGGTGACATTGGGCGGGGGAATGACGATGCAGTAGGGTTTACCGTTTTTGTTGGGGTCGGCTTTGTAAACTTGGTTGTCTTCCCAGAATTTTTGCCACTTGGCTTCAGTGGAAAAGGGTTCGTAGAGACTGGGGAGATTGAGAATGGTTGCGGTCATGCGGGGAAAACTAAGGAAGGACTCTAATAAATTTTGCCACAGGGTTGGAGAGGGATTGATGGAAACGAACCGCAGAGGCGCAGAGAACGCAGAGAAAAGAGAGTTGGGGGAGGAGATGAATCAGCTTACGGGAAAGGTGATTGGGGCTGCAATTGAGGTACATCAGGTGTTGGGGCCAGGGTTTTTAGAGGAGGTGTATAAGGAGGCGTTGATTATAGAATTTTTCAGGCGCGGAATACCTCATGAGTTTGAGAAGTCGGTAACAGTAAATTACAAAGGACATGAAGTAGGCAAGGGTAGATTAGATTTTCTAGTTGCTAATTGTCTAATTTTGGAACTAAAAGCTGTCCAAAATTTAGCCCCAATCCACGAAGCTCAAGTCCTCTCATACCTTAAAATGACTAATCACCCCCTAGCTCTCCTCATTAACTTTAACGTCCCCCTCCTCAAAGACGGCATCAAACGTATTATCCTCTCTTAATCTTCTCTCTGTGCCCTCTGCGCCTCTGCGGTTCGTCATGAAACACCAACCAACCTCCCCCTGGAAATTCATCCCCACCCTATATTTCACCTCTGGCATCCCTTATGTCATCATCAACACAGTTTCCGTCATCTTTTACAAAAAACTCGGAATCGATAACGCTGAAATTGCCCTATGGACAAGCTTTCTCTATCTACCTTGGGTCATCAAAATGTTTTGGGGCCCAATTGTCGATATTTACTTTACCAAACGCCAATGGATTATTTACACTCAATTAACCATGTTCGCCTGTTTAGGTTTGGTAGCCTTTTGTTTACAACTACCCAACTTCTTTTTTATCTCCCTGGCAGCATTAACAATAGGAGCCTTTATTTCTGCAACTTATGACATTGCCACAGATGGTTTTTATTTACTAGCTTTATCTCCCGAACAACAAGCCTTTTTTGTTGGCATTCGCTCGCTATTTTATAGACTTGCTGTGATTTTTGGCTCTGGAATATTAGTATTTATAGCAGGTCAGTTGGAAGTATCTCTAGACAACATTCCTTTAGCTTGGACTTTAGCTCTGAGTTTCTGTGCTTTAATTTTAGCAATTATATTTATTTTTCATCGCTTAGTTTTACCAGAACCTGAATCGGAGAGCCAACGACAGCTAGAAGCTACAAAAAAAATAGATTTTTGGACAATTATTAGTTCGTATTTTGCTCAAGATAAAATTATTAATATTATAGCCTTTATTTTACTCTACAGACTTGGCGAAGCAATGCTGGTGAAGATGGCTTCTTTATTTTTGTTAGACAAACGAGAATTAGGAGGCTTGGGTTTATCAACATCAGATGTGGGGTTAGTTTACGGAACATTTGGTGTTATATCCCTAATTTTTGGAGGCATCTTAGGGGGCTTGGTAATTGCCAAATATGGATTAAAAAAATGTCTTTTGCCTATGGCTTTAGCCTTAAATTTGCCTGATATATTTTATGTTTATATGGCTTACAGCAAACCTACATTAATATTAGTATATCCTTTGGTTTCCTTGGAACAATTTGGATATGGTTTTGGGTTTACAGCTTTTAGTGTTTACTTAATGTACATTTGCCAAGGAGAATACAAAACTTCCCACTTTGCGATTTCAACTGGCATCATGGCTTTAGGGATGATGCTTCCAGGATTAATTAGCGGTTATCTGCAAAAAACACTTGGTTATCCACTATTTTTTATCTTGGTTTGTTTGCTGACGATTCCTGGGATGATTGCTTTATTTTTTATACCTTTAAAGGAAGAATCAAAACTGGCAAATAATTAATTAACTATTTGAAATATTATGCCTTATGTTTTGGGAATAGATGGCGGCGGTAGTAAGACAGTTTGTGTGTTGATGGATGATTCTGGTCAAGTGTTAGGACGTGGTGAAGCTGGTGGTTCTAACTATCAAAGTATAGGTATTGAAGCTACTTTTAAATCAATTGAATTGGCAATTGAAGCTGCCGCTAATGAAGCCAGAAAAATTATCAAGACTATTACTATTGAAGCAATATGCCTGGGTTTGGCAGGTGTGGGGCGTGCATCAGATATTGAAGTAGTAAAAAGTTTAGTGGTTAAGTTGCAAAATAGCAAAAATTTACCTGTAAATTGGGCATTACAGCCAGAAAATATTGTGATTTGCAATGACGCTTTCATTGCTTTAGTTGGCGGAATTGGCCATGATGTGGGAATTGTGGTTGCTGTAGGTACTGGTTCCATAGTTTTTGGACGAAATCAGCAGGGAAACACCAAGCGAGTCGGCGGCTGGGGCTATATTTTAGGAGATGAAGGTAGTGCTTATAAAATTGCCGTTGCGGCGATGAATGCTGCATTAAAATCCTATGATGGACGAGAGATAGCAACTACTTTAGTGGATGCTTTTAAGGAGCATCTTAATTTGGAAAATATAGAAGATTTAATAGAAGTAATATATCGGCGACAATGGGGAGTTAAACAAATAGCAGCTTTAGCACCAATTGTGGATTTAGCCGCAGCATCAGGTGATGAAGTCGCTAATAATATCATTGATGATGCTGTTAAAGAATTGGTAAAAGCTACATCTGTAGTAATTGATGCAATTTTTAGTCCAGACTCAATTTATGAAGTAGTGACAACGGGAAGTGTATGGCTAAGTAGAGCTAAAATATATGAAAGATTTTCAGCATCGATAATTAATAAGTTTCCTTTTATTCAAGTGATTTATCCAAGATTTGAGCCTGCTTATGGTGCTGCTTTGTTAGCATTCCAGAGGTTAGGGAGGGGAGGAGAATGACAAAGCGATCGCATTTTGTTGAAGAAGAATTCAGAAATCAGAATTCAGAAATCAGAATGGGCTAAACGCCCCGCTACCGCTAACAGGAGTCAGAATAAAGACGCGACGTTCGAGTACTCGCTACCGCTTCTCTACGAGACGCTAAAGCCAACGCTATTCACCAGTCATACAGAATACACAACTGAATTCTGACGACTGACGTATGTATTCTGTTTGATAAATTTCTTACTCACCACAAAGTTGCACCAGACACAGCAACACTCTGTGAAGGTATAAAAATTACTGTCTAATTAGTCTTTCTTACAGCAATATTCATTAGGAAAGGGGATAGATGACATTCGCTTTTCGCAAAGCACCAATCCCCGAATAGCTGCCCAGATCGTGAAACCTGGAATCCTATAGTCCGGTATCTAATAATCACAGTATCGGCCGAGATACGTTGATTGTCACCCGGATAGATACTGATTTAAAAGATATCTATCGTGGGGTATAGGGAATTGAGAGTGTTGACTGTTGACTGTTGACTGTTGACTGGGAAATTATTATTCTCCCCTACCCCATCTCCCTTGTCTCCCCATCGCCCCATCCCCTCATCCCCCCATCTCCCATCCCCTCATCTCCCACACTCCTCACATTTGCCACACTCGTCACACTCCCTCGTCCCCGTTTCTCTACCTACTTTTCCCATAGCTAACAATGCTGTACCGTAAGCTGCTTCTGTATATTTTGATGGCATGACGGGTACTTTTAAATACCGCTCACGAATGGCAGTCCAAGTGTCATTTGCTGCGCCACCGCCGGCAGTATAAACGCGAGTCAATTTGCCTGCACCCATTTTTTGTAATAATTCATACCCTTTTGTTTCGATGCGGGCAATACTTTCTAACAATCCATGTAGAAATTCCACTGGATTTTCTGGACGTGGTTCCAATCTTGGGGGTAAATGGGGATCGTTAATGGGAAAGCGATCGCCTGCTTTCAACAATGGATAATAATCTAGTCCGCTGGTTTGTGATGCATCAATTTTATGGCTGAGGCTGACTAGTTCGGAGTTGCTAAAAAATTGCTGTAGCACTGCACCCCCAGTATTAGAAGCACCGCCAGTCAACCACAATTTACCCAAACGATGGCTGTAAATTCCATATCGCGCATCCTCTATACGGGTACGACTCAATAATTTCACTACTAAGGTGGAACCTAAGGAAGTCACGGCTTCACCAGGTAATTTTGCCCCACTGGCAAGAAAAGCGGCAATACTATCAGTTGTACCAGTACATACCAAACAATCACGCCGAAAACCAAAGTTATCTGCAATTTCACAACGTAATTCTGCAACGGGAGTACCAGGTGGCAAAATTCTGGGTAATTGAATGGGTATTTGCAACTTTTCCATCCATTGTGGATATTTCAATTCTTCCACGTCATAACCGAGTTTTAAGGCGTTATGGTAGTCGCTAATGCCTAAATAACCATGCAGCAGAAACCCCAGCCAATCTGCTTGATGTAGGAAATATCTAGCTTGACTAAAAGAAGGTAATTGCTGCATCCAAATGAGTTTGCTCAGGCTAGAGGTGGCGCTTAACACGGTATGATTGGGGGGCGCTACGCTCTTTAAATCATTTAGCACAGACGATCCCCGTGCATCGTTGTACAATAGCGGTGCATCTATTGGTTTGCCAGCAGCATCCACCAGCAAGACAGTGGAAGAAGTACCATTAATGGCGATCGCTTTAATTTCTCGCCGCAATCCCTGGGGTATTTGTTCCAGCAGCGCCAACAAAGCTTGCTGCCAATAATTCGGCATCATAGCCAATGGTAAATCCTCGAAAGGATATCGTACCTCAGCCTGGATGCTAGCTTTCTCATCAATCGCCACAGCACGTGCGCCAGATGTTCCGAAGTCGATACCCAAATACAAATCCATAGATTAATGAATTTTTTTAAAGGATAATAACTAATGACTACTGACTCTTAACTGCTTTTGTTGCATCTTGTAACAAGATCTTCCACGAACCTGGCAAAACAAGGAAAAGTAGTAAACGAACAGTTCAAAATCTATTCAGGTTAGGAGAATTTCAGCCATGCCTATCTTAGATACTCTGTACCTCGCTCAAGTGTCTTCCCTCTCAGATACCCAAGTGTACATCGCTCTAGTTGTGGCACTGATTCCAGGAGTTCTCGCTTGGCGTTTAGCCACAGAACTTTACAAATAAGGTACGATGTGACACAGTTAAAAAGCTAATAATCCTGGCATTACGGGGGTGCAATTTCCAAACGCTTCAGGCTTTACGCCTAAAGTCTTTATGGATTTATGCACTTACGTAAGCCAGGTTATTTTTTAACTTGTACGGCACTTGTAGCTATTTTCCAAAAATGAAGTAAGATGACAGCTAAATCAAGCTTCACAAGTGCTGAGTCAAGTTAAAAGACGTGAATGAGAAGATTCATCAGTACTACTTCTTACTCATTACTTCTTCCTGAACGCTCAACATAGGTAAACGCTTCCCAAAGGAAGCGTCTTGTAGAGAAGAAAGCTAACAGCGCTCTTGATGGTGCTTCACTTCACTCACAGAGGTTATTTTTTAGGATCATGAACGCGATTCAACCCTCCAGACCCCCTTCACAACCGATACAAAAACGCCGCATCATTCCTCGACCAAAGCGGCATCTTCGTCAACGTTCTTACCAAGTGATGGCATTGGAAAGTACTGCCAAAATAGCTGTTAATCTTTTCATTACAGCGGCCGCCGCATCTGCCTTGACACAACTTTTGCCTTATCACTGGTCACAGCAAGAAAAGTTGCGAGAAATCAGTACTGAGGTCAAGCTCATAGAAACACATGTCAACAATTTACAGGCAGAATTTAGCCGTAACTTCGATCCCCAACAAGCTAAAAGTATTATGCAACAACAAGGGTACAGATTCGATCCCCGCCAGCGTCGAGTCGTGCTGATGAATCAAGATGGCAGAGTCATCGAACAAACAGATTTATTACCCTAACATAAATATCGAATTTGGGATTATTCTGTTTCTTGTGATTTTAGCTAAGTATAAACTGGGCGAAAATTTATATTATTGGTAATAACTAATAGCGTCGCAATACTCCAATTTAAAATTCAAAATGAAGAATTTATTTTGAGAGTTTTATAATTTACCAGAATGGTTCATCTACCAATTAGGACGCCCAGGAGATAGCAAATCGTGAAGCCAATTTTCAATCTGTAAACGCAAGCGATAACCAGTAACATCTTTACGGTTGTTTACAGGAGGTAGTTGAGTAAGGGCGCGACGATAATCAGCGATCGCACAATTCCAGTCACCCCAAAGATGGTAAGTTCTGCCACGTTCAGCCCAAATATGACCTTCTAATTGACCGAAAAGCAGTGCTACCTCAAAATTTTCAATCGCCTCTTCGTATTGGCCCAAGTCACGCAAGGTAATGCCTCTGTTAATCCATGCCCGGACGTAACGAGGATTTAAATTAATCGCTTCATCATAGTCAGCAAGTGCTAGTGCTAATTCTCCACAAGCAGCATAATAATTTGCTCGATTGTTATAAGCGCTGGCTAAATAAGGATTCAGTTCCAGGGCAGTATTATAATCACGCAAAGCTTTTTGCATTTCACTACTTTGGAAATAAATTAGCCCCCGGTTGTTGTAATTAATTGCATTGTAGGGATAGCGAAAAATTAGTTGGTTTAAAAGTGCGATCGCCTCAGTATAATTTCCTTCTTGAGCCAACTCCAAAGCATAAGACCGTAAGTCGCTGTCTGCTAATTCACTGCAATGATTTGTTGGCTGATTTTGATGATTATTTATTTTATTGACGATCAGTTTTTTATATTGATTGCTTTGATGGTCGCCGGAAGCTAAAAATGAGTTAGTATTCATCTTTTTAGGCCTAAAATACGTACTATATGGAATAAAATTCTAGTTTTATTTGTGACTAACTTTCCCACTATGTTGATTTTGAGAGTATTTAATATCACCTGAAAGCCATCTCAAGAGAGAACTTAAACTACTCACACAAGTGGAAATTGACGCTTAAATAGACAATTGCTCCTCAAACCTAATCATGGATACTCGATCCCTAAGATGAATTCCAGAAATAGCCAAGAAAAATTTTTCCTGGAGTGAAAAATGGTTGGGGACTGGGGATTGAAAAAATTGTTGTTAGTTCCCACCCAAATCAGGCAAGACCAGTCAAAAATTAAAAATCCTGTATTTCTAAGCTTTTGAAACATTTGCAATGCTATTCTTATTCCCGTCCCTATGTAGAACGTAGTGACAGCGACAAGTTGGTAAAATGCCAACAAGTTGTTTATTCCTTTATTACTAGTCCCCAGTCCCCAATCCCTAAATTTTGAGAAATTTTCTGATGACAACTGCAATTTCTTATCCCAATGCTCCCGATTTAGCAGCCGATGATTACATTGTCATCGGTTTGGCCACCTGCTTTATCAAGGAAGATGGAGAAGTTCATCAAATCGAAGTGATAGAACCAATTCCCTCTGCGGCTTTGGAAGCTTTGTTAAAGGGCATTCCTACCTCTTATAAGCTCGCTTGTGCAACAACTTTGGGATCTGTACTCGATGGCGATTCACAACTCGTACCAGATGGCTTCCCAGACTCAGCCCAGTTCGGTGAAGAATTTATCCCACGTTTGTTTGCCGCAGCTCGTACTTACAAGCGTCGTGAATCTGCAAAATCTTTAATTCCTTTAGGTACGACCTACACGGAATTTAAGTATTCCGTTGACCGCAAGCGGGTATTAAATGCCAATAGAGTTGTGACTAAAGAAGATAACGTTAAGCAGCATTCTCACACTCACAAAGTTCTTTAGGTAATTATGCTAAAACTTTATGGAGGCGCTCGTAGTCGAGCATCGATTGTTCATTGGTATCTAGAGGAATTAGAAATTCCCTATGAATTTGTCAAACTTGATATGCAAGCGGGCGAACACCTACAGCCTGAGTATTTGAAAATTAATGCTTTTGCAAGAGTTCCAGCAATTGTTGATGGAGATTTTCAGCTTTGGGAATCTGGCGCAATTTTGCTTTATTTGGCAGAGAAGTATGAAAAAGTTCCAGTTTCACTAGAAGAACGTGCTGTAATTTACCAGTGGGTGTTATTTGCCAATTCCACCCTCAGTACTGCAATTGTGGTAGAAACAAATCGCGATCGCCAATTATCTCGTTTGTTGAGTACGTTAAATGAAATTTTCAGCAAACAACCTTTTTTGCTGGGTAATGAATTCACAGTTGCCGATGTGGCAGTGGGGTCTATTCTGAACTACATTCCCATGATTTTGAAACTAGACTTCAGCCCTTACCCAGCCGTCTCGAATTACATGAAACAATTAGCTGACCGTCCGGCATTTCAAAGAACAATTGGTGCGAGAACGTAAAAGGGAATGGGGAGATGGGGGAGACAAGGGAGCAAGGGAAGCAGGGGAAAAGGTTAAAGGTTAAAGGGAAAAGGGAAAAGGCAAGGTTTATTACCTTTGCCTTTACCCCATGCCCCATGCCCCATGCCCCATGCCCCATGCCCCATCCCTTTTACCGATAATTTGTAAATTGCAAAGCCACAGGATAGTCTTCTTGTTTTAGTCGCTGGATAACAACTTGCAAGTCATCTTTAGATTTGGCAGAAACCCGCACAGCGTCGCCTTGAATTGAGGCTTGTACTTTTTTGAATTCGTCGCGAATCAATTTAGAAATTTGTTTGGCAATTTCTTGATTAATGCCTTTTTTGAGTTTAATTTCTTGACGCACGCGATTACCGCTTGCTGATTCAATTTTGCCAAAATCAAAGATTTTCTGGGAAAGATTACGCTTAGCGGCTTTTTCCCGCAGGATATTGTGTACAGAATCTAAGGTAAACTCGCTGTCAGTATTAACATTAATGCTTTGATCGGCTAATTCAACAGTGGTTTGAGTATCTTTGAGGTCATAACGGCTTTTGATTTCTCGTACAACTTGATCGACAGCGTTAACCAATTCTTGTTGGTCAAAGTCGCTCACAATGTCAAAGGAAAAAGTAGAAGCCATAAAGTATTTTGGATTTGAGATTTTGAATTTTACATTGTAAATTAGGCAAACAGGGCATGGGAAAAGGGAAAGGGGGAAAGGGAAAAGGGGAAGGGGGAAAGGGAAAAGGGTATGGTTCGACAAGCTCACCAACCAGGGAAAAGGGGAAAGATTAAATTTATTCCTTTTCCCTTGAACCTTTAACCTTTTCCCCTGCTCCCCTGTTCCCATGCTCCCCTGCTCCCTTGTCTCCCTTGTCTTTTCCTCTCCCCCATCTCCCCGATGCCCCATGCCCCATGCCCTATTTGGCCAATTAACTTGCTTGGATGATGCTTAGGACGATCAGAATAGCAGAGCTAAGGGAGCCGATGCCAAACATCAGCGATCGCAAAACGGGTATATTCAAAATATAAAAAATTGAGTAAAGAAAACGTGCAGCCACAAAGGCGATGGCAGCTGTAGCTGCTGTAGAAGAATTTACACCAGTTACGTATGCCATGAATGCGGCTGCGGCAAATACCATAAACGCTTCAAAGGAATTCTGATGTGCCCAAGTGGCTCTTTGAGCATAGGGTG
The DNA here is from genome assembly GCF_002608075.1 of Nostoc linckia z4. Classification (GTDB taxonomy): domain Bacteria; phylum Cyanobacteriota; class Cyanobacteriia; order Cyanobacteriales; family Nostocaceae; genus Nostoc; species Nostoc linckia. The sequence goes on along the minus strand of NZ_LAHA01000044.1, from coordinate 46,888 downwards.
GCAATTTATCAAACATAGCGCGAGGGGCAGACAAATCGTAGCCAACACGCACGCGAGCATAAGCTACTACCAAAAAAGGCACGTAAATCAGAACGGCAGCAGCAGCGATGGAGTACAAAAAAATTATCATTGGTTATTAGTCACTAGTCATTAGTCATTAGTCATTAGTCATTGGTCATTGGTCATTAGTCAAATATATAGACGTGCTTTAAGCTAATGCGCCTATATATTGCACTATTTTCCGTATAAATCGTCATTAGTCATTTGTGTTTCTAAAAACAAAGAACTTTTGACAAAGGACAACTTTCACTAGTTAATGTGCAATTTTGTTTGCGTAACAGCTTAGTTTGATTACCACGAACTAGGACAAAGGACGAAGGACTTTTGACAAATGACTAATCAAAGTAAAAGAGTGTCACCACTTTTCTTTGTTCTTCTGCATCTTGACAAGTTTGCAACAAAGTGCGGCTGTCGTGAAATGCAAAGCAAATTAATTGCTGGCAACGAGAAACAATTTCCTTGTTGCACAAGTAACTAGCTTCAGCCAGAGACAGATTATCATTACTGGGATTTTCCACCAGATGCATTACCTGTTCTAGTTGCTGGCGGGATTCTAAGGGCTGGCGTTCCAAGCTTTGGGGTAGAATCACGGTTAACAAGTTTGGATCGGCCCTAGTTGCTCCCCGGATGGCAGCAGAATTTGTACCTATGGCACCAGAAGTGATGATCCGATTACCCGATAAAACCAGGGCATATGTCATCATTTCAATAAGATTCTGATGTGTAATCGGCACATGACGAGAACCCAGCAAGGCAATTCTTTTAGAACCCGTTTGCTGAATTGTCGCCAGTTCTTGCGCTAATGTATCGACGTTAATAAGGTCTGTTGACTGACTCAAAGATAGACATAATCATATTGAACGACCCAGCTATTCTACCAAAGAGCGTGTAGGTGCGAGGCAAACCCAGTTAGACATCACTACAATTTTTCACTTTTTTTGGTTCAACTTCCTTGGGTAAAGGAAACGGGGCACGAACTTTTGACTTTTTAATGCCCAATGCCCCATACTTCGACTACGCTCAGTACAAGTGCCCAATGCCCCATATCCACTTAATCCCCAAACCCTATTTCCTGTTCTCCGTTCCCTTTTAATAACTCAATGACGCCATCGCACCAAGCTAACCAATGTTTTTCGTAACTAATTCCATTCAAGAGAGTCAAATACTGAAATTGTTCTGGTTGTGACAGTTTTTGAGGATTCCGAAAGTAATGCTGTTTTAAATTCTCGTATGTAGACAATTTTTCTAGGTGGGCTTTTTGATGTTGCTCTATTTCTGCCAAAATCGTCTCTTTAGAAGCAACACGAGCAGCAAAAATCTTTACAAGTAAATCATCTTTTATTGGTGTGGGTTCACAAGGTTGAGCAATCCACTTTTTTAGCTGCTGTTCTCCCAAGTCTGTGACACTGTAAAGCTTTTTGTCTGGGCGTCCTGCTTGCAGAATTGTTTGGCAACTAATCCAACCTTGGTCTTCTAGCTTTGACAGCTCTCGATAAATCTGCTGGTGGCTGGCTGACCAAAAAAAGCCTACAGAGCCATCGAATCGCTTTGCTAAATCATACCCACTACAAGGGGCGTTAATTAGAGCAGCTAATATCGCGTGGGCTAATGCCATGATTTTTAATTCACTACTTGACTTATGCAATTAGTTGCATATAATTATTTTTATGCAACTAATTGCATAATAATCCAAAAGCATAAGGAACGTAACTCATGCCTCAAGTCATGCCAGGAAGATTTACCGCCGAGATTAATGAACCCTTTGTTGTGTTTCTGATTGGGATGAGGATTAACAAATTGTTTGCTTTTTCTAAATGGATTCCCACAGCTAGGGCAATGTCGCCGATGCTACGCAGCCTCCGGCAAAATCCCGAAAAGGGATTTTTAGGGGGAGAAGGTTTCATTTACTCACGGGGAGTAGGGCTGATTCAGTATTGGCGATCGTTTGAGGATTTAGAGGGTTTTGCCAGAAATCCCGCAGATATACATCTAGAAGCTTGGCAAAGGTTTAATCGCTCTGTTGGTGCTGATGGCAGTGTTGGTATTTGGCACGAAACTTATTTAATCGAGCCGGGAAAATATGAGGCAGTCTATGGAAATATGCCTGTATTTGGATTAGCTGCTGCAACTAAGCACGTTCCAGCTAAGGGAAGAAGGGAAACAGCGCGCCGTCGCTTGGGAGGTGACAATGAGCCTGCTGTGCCTTCGCCTGGGGGAGATGGGGAGATGGGGGGATGAGGGGCATAGGAATGGGGAAAGGGAAAGGGGTATGGTTCGACCCTTCGACAAAGCTCAGGACAGGCAAGCTCACCAACCGGGGGAAAGGGAAAGATTAAATTTATTCCTTTACCCTTTACCCTTTACCCTTTTCCCTACCCGAAGGGTTTTGCCCCATGCCCTAAGACAATGCCGTTGCGGGAGTTAAACCGAGTTTAGATAACAAGCGGTCAATGTCAAAATGCTCAACCATCAGTTGGCGAATATACTGAACCTTAATCGGTTCGTGGAGACGGACTTGACCGAAAGTGCGATCGACAATTTCGACTGTGGTAAGGGTGTCTAAGTCAACAGATAAAATGGGAATTTCTAGTTCTTCAGCACGACTGAGAATGAATGGTGGTGGTGGTAGTTGCCCAGTGAGAATTAAACATTGGGTGGAAGTTTCCAAAGCAGCCTGCTGAATTTCGACACGATCGCCTCCTGTTACCACTGCCATATTCCGGCGTTTGCGGAAATACTTCACAGCCGAGTTGACATTCATCGCGCCAATTGCCAGACTTTCTACTAACAAATCCAAGCGATCGTTGCGACACAGAACGTCTGCATTTAATTGCTTAACGAGTTCGCCAACACTCACACTCTTGAGTAAATCGCTGTTTGGTAGCGTTCCCAGCACTGGAATATCCCGCTGTTCTAAAAATGGGCGTAACAGAGTGTCAACCGCTTTTAGTTCTGCCACAGGGATATCATTGATGACCACGCCAATCAAGCGATCGCCCATACGCTGCTTAACAGCTAATAATGCCTCAATGGAAAGCAACGATTTATAACGGGCTACTAACAGGACGCCGGCATCCAATACCTCAGCCACTTGTAGTAAAGATAAGTCAAACAAGTTGCCTTCAGACAAATCACCAGGCCCTTCTAGCAATACCAAATCTCCTGGCGACATTTGCGAATATTGCTGTAATAGCAACTGCTGATAATTTGTTTTGTCCTCCCCACGCAAGCGTTTTTGCACATTTAGTTCATCCAAAGCCAGCATTATAGGTGCAACACGGTTTTCGGGCAGATTCAGGCTATGAGCGATGAACTGAACATCTTCTTCAATCACAGTTCCGCTAGACGAATTCAAACACGTACCGAGCGGTTTACCGTAAGCTATATTCAGCCCTTTTTGCTGTAGCTGATGAGACAAACCCAGAACAGTTGCAGATTTACCGCTGTAAGTCTCGGTTGATCCAATCAGCAAATATTTAGGGGATTTGGGCACACATGCACTCCTAATTTCAAAAGTCAGAAGAACCCACTAGGTGTTTCCTAATTCTAGTTCGTTCTGGCAAAAGCCTCTCGCTCCTAAAAAATAGGATTTTTCAGAATATAGCCCTTGGAGCTTGGATGCTATACACGAGGATACACAATAGAAAATTATGTGAAGGGAATTGGCAAAATGATTATTACAGCTATAGAACTTACGCAACGCCGATATTCTCATCGCGATCGAAACGGTGTGTAGGGAAGCAATCCCAGCGTCAGGGGCAATTAGTTTGCTATTACGCTTAAGAGGGAACTCTTAACGGGCAACAGTTTGATACCCCATAATTAAAATTAGCAGATTTGAATAGTGACGCATTGAAACATCGTGGCTTACGCCATCTTGTTTCACATATTTTTATCTTTTTTCATATATAAATTAAAGCCTCGGCTTCGCTCGGCTTTAACCCTGAGCGAAACCGAAGGCTTAAGGGGCTTTAAACTGTAGCAATCCTATTGAGTTTTGAAAAATATTCAGTAGTAGCTGTTGACTGTGAATAGTGAACAGTCAACACTCGGTGTTTGGCCTATGCCCGATCTAAAAAATTATTAGTCAAGCAATTGGCTGCGGTTAAATACGAGAGTAGCGGAAACGAAGCCTCAGCAGCCGTAGCCAGCGCAACCAAATTTGTGCAGGTTGTTCAAAGAAGGTAAAAATGTCGCCAAAACCCAAATTAGTTTTGTGATGATGTAACCAGTGTCTCTCTGGAGTAGTAATAAATAGAATTTGGCACAAAATATTTACAGGCTTTGGAGTTTGCCAACCCAAGACGCTTATGTGTCTCCACCATACATGAAATTGACCAAGCAGTAGTCCAATAATAACGCCAGTGGGGGAAAAAGGCCAGAGAACTACTGCTATGAGTATATAAGGCAAAGCTCCCAAGATCCCATCTAAAAGAACTTGCGGATTAAAAGTCAATATAGCGTAGTGACGAAAGTCCTTTTTCCAGGAGTGGTGCGTTTTTAAATGAAGGCTACCGAAAACATGCTCTGGTACGTGGTAAAAGAATGTAGATAGGAAATCGCCAAATAATAGTAATAACCAAGCAACACCGATAGCCTCAAGCATTTTTACTCCTCAGGTTTAGTAACGAAACTCCACAGAAAATATGCAAATTTCATGCTGTCTGCGTAGACGGGTGGTTTCCTACTATGCAATAAGCATTTATGTGTCTTATGAGTTTACGGCTCCAGTTAATTTGGTTAACTGAAAGTGTGTGAAATTCAGGATGTTGCAGTTTCATCAATCTACAATCCTGAACGCACTAAAAAATTCATGGTAAGAGCCTTGAATTTGGCTTTTACTTTTGTGTCAATAGATATAATACATCTGCAATCCGATGGGAATACCGTATTTTATCATAGTTACTACACAATCTTCTTACTAAGGCATACAGCTTGAGCAAAGATTGAGTTAAAATTAGTACAAATTTAGGTTAAGGCTTGTTTGGACATTTTTGATTGCAAATTAGTTGTAATTCAGCCTCAATTATGGAACTGACTACAACGATAAAACAGTCTTTGTCCAAGGAGAGTAAGGTTATTGAAATGAGTAAAGCGGATTGACAATCAAATTGTTAGACAACAAGATTGGGGATATGAATAATTAATTAGATACCGCAGCGAGCAGAGTATTTAATACTACTGAAATATTTTAATGATGTAGTAGACAATGGTATCTGGCTTTTGTGTCTGGATTTTTAGAACTAACGCCCCCAGGCTCTAAATCTAAATTCTCTTATCCCCTCTGAACAAGGAGCGTTGTTTTTTACCTAAAAAGCGCTAGTTTCCCAGTGTGTAAGGCAAAAACTTAGGTGATTAAAAATGCGATTGGATGATAAAGTACAACTGCAATACTAGAATATTTACAAATTATCGTAATTTTAGCGGTATCTTACCACTTCCGAGATTTAGGTTACTTCCTAGTCGGAAAGGTAAAATCAGGTTTTGAAGTTATCAATATACAATTTAACTGTTTGAGCATGAACAAAAAATGGGCCGTTAAGCGAATCACTGTGAACTTGGCATCCAATGAAGCCAAGAATCTTGAAAAATATTGCGAACAAACTGGTAGACCAGCAACGGATGTGATTCGAGAACTCATCCGAGCGTTGCCAGTAATGAAGTAGTTGGCAGTTTGTTAGTGATGATGTGAAGTGTAACAGCTTAGCAATGGCGTGCTGCGATCGCTTACACTTGGTGCAGTACGCCTTTATGAAGCTGCTTGTGCATGTGTAAAAAAAATGACATAAAGATCTTTCTGAGATTGCACAATTTAAAGTCAGAGAATACTTTTCAACTTTAACCTTGGCTATTGTTGGATTCTGAATCTTTGAAACTTAGTGTGAAAACTTCAGGTTATGGTAACGAGCGAATGAGTTCCTCAATCACATCCGTTACTGTTTTACCAGTTTGTTCGCAATACTTTTCAAGGTTCTCGGCTTCATCTAATGCCAAGTTTACGGTAATTCGTTTGGCCGTCCTTTTTTTTGTGGATGTTGCTAGACTAGAAAATTTCTCTACAGCAGTATTACTCATTGTATTGATAGACTAAATATTTACAAACTTTCTTTATCAAGATTGCCAATTCACAATGGTCTTTACCAGTGAAAATCGAGATTTTAAGATTGAACTTAAGCTTTGAGTCCAAATCCAATTACTGAAAAGTTCATGTATTAAGCAACTAACATCACACGTAATTAATTTGGCATTACCCAAATGCAAAAAGCTTTTAGTTAAACAGATGATGTCAGCAATACCCCAGACATGAGATTGTCTATAGAGGAATAGATATTGACTTATATAAATCATTGGATTGCCCAATGTAGCTTTGATCGCTGAACATTTTGGCGTTACACTTTTTTTAAATCCTCTACAATACGGGATTATTTATTGGTTATAAATATTACTTAATATCTACAGCAACCTCGTAGATAATTCTTTTTAGTCACAGGTGATTAAGTAAACGGTGAATTAATACATGACTTTACAGAATTGGAGACGCAAGCGTGGTGTTGCACTTACTATTAAAGGTTTGCAAAAAATAAAAGAAGCGAAGCATCAGTCAGAGGCAAAGGAAAATTTTGGAAACAGGTACACTCTAGAAGAAATGAGCGCACGGTCTGGATTATATTCAGGTACGATCTCGAAAGTATTGAATCGTGAAGGAGGGGTTGACAAACAGACTATTGAGAAGCTATTTTCGGCTTTTTCATTAAAAATAGATAAAAGCGATTATTCTAGCTCAAATAGTCGTCTAGATTGGGGAGAAGCTATCTTTACATCAGTTTTTTATGGACGTAGAGAAGAACTGAGTAGCTTAGAGCAATGGATTCTTGATGAAGATTGTCGATTAGTGACACTATTAGGAATAGGAGGTATTGGTAAAACAGCACTGTCCGTCAAGTTTGCTCAACAAATTCAAGAAAACTTTGAGTATGTGATTTGGCGATCGCTACGAGAAGCCCCACCTGTTAAAATTATTATCAGTAACTTAATTCAATTTCTCTCTGACGAACAAGAAACAGAAGCTAATTTACCAGAAAGCTTTAACGAACGGCTATCGCGCCTACTTGATTATTTACAAAATAATCGTTGTTTACTGATACTTGATAATGCAGAATCAATTCTCCGTAGTGGTAGCCGTGCTGGAGTTTATCGAGAAGGATATGAGGAATACGGTGAGCTTTTCAGGCGGGTAGGAGAAGCAACTCACCAAAGCTGTTTAATGCTCACTAGTCGAGAAAAACCTAAAGAAGTAGCATTACTGGAAGGAGAAGCGCTACCTGTTCGCTCTTTAGCATTAAGTGGTTTAAAAGTAGCAGAAGGGCAAGAAATCTTAAAACTCAAAGGACTATCTGCGGCAGAAGATCAATGGAAATTAATGATTGAACGCTATGCTGGTAATCCATTAGCCTTGAAAATAGTTGCCACCACAATTCAAGATATTTTTGATGGCAATGTAACTGAATTTTTACAACAAGACACGGCTGTTTTTGGCGACATTCGTGATGTTTTGGAGCAGCAATTTGAGCGCTTGTCAGATTTAGAAAAGGACATCATGTACTGGCTAGCGATTAATCAGGAGCCGATAACACTAAAAGAATTGCGGGATGATATTATATCACCCATACCACAAGCAAAATTACTAGAGGCTATAGAATCACTGGGGAGGCGATCGCTAATCGAGAAGGCTTCGCCTACGCTCATTGAGAGAGCTAAGCCTGTGGTCGAAAAAACTCGATCGCTGTTTACCCTCCAACCTGTAGTTATGGAGTATGTGACTACTAGCTTGATAGAAAAAGCTTGTGAAGAGATTGTCACTGAAAACATTGATTTATTCAGGCGTCATGCTCTAATGAAGGCCACGGGTAAAGATTATGTTAAGGATACTCAAATTCGCCTGATCGTCAAACCAGTTATAGACGGATTGCTCAAGACTTTAAGAAGTAAAAGAAAAATTGATAATGAATTAACTCGAATTCTAGTAAAACTCCAAGATACATCGCCCCTAGAGCCAGGTTATACAGCTGGCAATATCCTGAATCTACTTTCTTATTTGGAGATGGATTTAAGTGGTTATGATTTTTCTTATTTGACTGTTTGGCAAGCAGATTTGCGGAGTATGAATTTGCATAATGTAAATTTTAGTCATGCGGATCTTAATAAATGTGTTTTTGCTGAAACACTGGGTGGGATTCATTCAGTGGCGTTTAGCCCAGATGGCAAACTATTAGCTACTGGGGATAGTTATGGTGAGCTTTGCCTTTATCAAGTGGCAGATGGAAAGCAATTACTTGTTTGCAATGGACATAAAGATTGGCTCTGGGATGTTGCCTTCAGCCCAAATGGAAATATGCTTGCTAGCAGTAGTAAGGATCAAACGATCAAGTTGTGGGAGGTGAATACAGGGTATTGTCTAGCAACCTTACAGGGACATAGTGGTGGAATTTGGTCTGTTGCCTTCAACGGTGAAGGTAACATTCTTGCCAGTGCAAGTGAAGACCAAACAGTGAAGCTGTGGGATATCAGCACTGGTGAATGCCTCAAAACTTTGCATGGAAATAACACTCGAATTGCATCAATTACTGTTAGCCCAGATGGGCAAACTTTGGCCAGTGGCTGTCACGATCAAACAGTGAAATTGTGGGATATTAACACTGGTGAATGCCTGAAGATTTTACAAGGGCACAAAGGTGGAATTTGGGCAGTTAGCTTCAGCCCAGATGGTCTAACCCTGGCTAGTGGCAGCTACGACCGAACAGTTAAGCTGTGGGATATCAAAACTGGTCAATGTCTCAAAACTTTACAAGAACATACTGACTGTGTGTACTCAGTTTTTTTCAGCCCGGATGGAAATACACTAGCAAGCGGCAGCGATGACAAAACAGTGAAGCTTTGGGACATTACTACTGGCTTTTGTAGGGCAACGCTTTGGGGACATAGTAGCAGAGTATGGTCAGTTGTTTTTAATCCAAACAATTGTATGATTGCAAGCGGTAGTAGTGACCAAACAGTAAGATTATGGGATGCCAGAACTGGCCAATGCCTTAAGACTTTACAGGGTTACAGTAGTGGAATATGGTCAGTAACCTTTAGTGTTGATGGTCACACACTTGTGAGTGGCAGTGGCAATAAAATTGTCAAGCTGTGGGATGCTAATACTGGTCAGTGTGTTAAAACTTTACGCGGGCATAATCATAGAGTCACATCAGTTGCTCTCAGTTCAAATAATTCACTCCTTGCCAGTGGTAGTGAGGATCGAACGATAAAGCTGTGGAATGTCACCACTGGTCAATGTCTTACAACTTTGCGAGGGCATAGCAACTGGGTGACATCAGTTGCTTTCAGTCCAAACTGTCAAATCATTGCCAGTGGTAGTGATGACCATACAGTAAAACTGTGGGATGTCAACACTGGGCAATGCATTCAAACTTTGAAAGGACATCTTGATAAAGTGTGGTCTGTTGCTTTCAATCTCAACGGCCAAATCTTAGCAAGTGGTAGTATTGACCAAACAATAAAGCTGTGGGATGTCAACACTGGGCAATGCATTCAAACCTTGAAAGGACATGATGACTTAGTATGGTCAATAGCGTATAGTGCCGACAGTAGTATGTTAGCAAGTGCCAGTAGTGACCAAACAATAAAGCTGTGGGATGTTACTACCGGGCAATGCATTCAAACCTTGAAAGGACATGGCAGTTCTGTATATTCAGCTACTTTTAGCCCAGATAATTGCATTATTGCAAGTAGTAGTGAGGATCAAACAGTGAAGTTGTGGGATCTCAGCACTGGTAAATGTCTTAAAAGTTTAGAAGGGCATACACAACTAGTTTGGTCTGTTGTCTTCAGTCCGAACGGCCAAACTCTAGCTAGTGGTAGTCAGGATGATACTATAAAAATCTGGGATGTCAAAACTAGTGAATGCATAAAAACTTTGAAGAATCAAAGGCCCTACCAAGGTTTAAACATAACAGGTGTTACAGGCATAACTCAAGCTCAGAAAACTTCTTTGAGAAATTTAGGAGCGATGGTTTGTGACGAAAATTAACTTGACTTGGTAGAGTTTGTTTTTGTATCGCCAACTTTTAAATATTCTTGCTTTCAATCTCAGAGAAAATTTTAAAAAGAAAGGAGGCTGGTGTTTTGGACATCTTTGATTGTTGAATTAATTGCTGTGATAGAGTCAACACCTAGTGCCACTTTGCCCCAACGCATGATGCTTGCAGAAGCCGCACCAGCAGCACCAAATCCATAAATCAGCACCAAATCGTTTTCACGAATTTTTCCCAATTGTGCAGCATGATACATATTGGCTACAGTGATTACTGGGCCAACATTCGCATACTGAGGATACAGGTTGATTGTACGCTCTGGCTCAATACCTAATACACGGGTACAGAAACTTGCAAACCAAGCACTAGTTGTATGAAAAAGAAAAAAGTCAATTTGGTCAAGAGTTACACCAGCAGCAGCGATAGCACCCTGGCAACAGGTACGGAGCAAGTCTACAGATGTTTCACGGAATAATTTATTTGCACTTTTGTCAATCTGCATACGAATCAGAGGATTACCGCGTTCATCCTGTGAGATCTGAGAAAATAAACTGTCACACAATATACTTGTATTGATTGTCTTGGTTCCGAGAACTCCCTGATTAGCTTCAAGGGAGCCAACTACAAAAGCTCCAGCACCGTCACCGATACACCAAGAGAGGGTGTCATTTTCATCAAAAAACCGAGAATAAGTGCACGATACAACTACCAGTACGTTTTTATATTCTCCAGAGCGTACTAGAGCACAAGCTGTTTGCAGTGCAACTGGAGTAACCCCACAGGCTCCATCAACGTTCCAAGCAGCACCTTGTAAACCTAATTTACGAGCAAGGAAGGCAGCATTACCAAATCCGATTTGTTCGGGCCAGACTGAAGCGACGATCATCAATTCAACTCGATCGGGAGAAAGATTTGCTGCTTTAAGGGCGTCTCTTGCTACCTGCTCTTCTAGGGTCAGTGATGACTCATCTAAACTTAAAATCCTTCGCTCAACAGTACCACGAAAAGGGTCTAACAGATATGGCATCATCTCCAAATCAAATTCATTGCTTGGAGCAGACCCCGCAAGCGAAAACAGCTTTGCTAAACTTTTTTGTTCAGCTTGTGCGAACATTTGAGGGTATTTTTCTATGTAATAGTCATTTGTGCGTTTGATACTTGGAAGGCTTAAAGCGATCGCACGAATACCGACTGGAGAATAAACCATATATCATCTACTCTTAATAATTTGTAGCGCCTTGTAAAATCAAACTCTGATTACGGCTTTCAGATGGTGGTATTTGGTTGGGATCGATGATTACGTCTACGACAAATGGGCCTTTTGCAGCGATCGCTTTTTCTAGGGCTGCCTGAACATCGGACTCGCTTTCTACTCGAATACCTTCTGCTCCCATTCCCTGAGCAATCTTCACGAAATCTGCCTGGGGAATGCTTCCATCCGCATCATTGAACCCTAGATATGCCATTCCCTGTTGGCATATATTGTAGCGTCCATCATTGAGTACAATCCACACGGCGGGAACTTGATATTTTACAGCTGTGTTTACCTCACTATTCATCAACATGGCTCCATCTCCCACAATGGCAACAGCCTTGGTATTTCCGGCCAAAGCTGCACCCACTACACCTGTGACAAAATGCCCCATAGACCCAAATCCATTACTGATGCGGTAACGATTTGGCGTACTAAATTGCAGCAGATGAATCACCCAGGCAAACGAATTCCCCGATTCTGCCATCACTAATGCATTACTGCCATCAACAATTACTTGTTGAATTACATTCATGAGGAATTCTGGTCGTACTAAACTGTTAGTATGTGGCTTGATGAGATGGCCCTTAAGTATGGGCACAGACTGAATTTTTGAGATTCCAGAAGTATGAGGAAAATACTTGAGTAAAGCTTTGACAAACACTCCCACATCGGACTGGATGGCAAAAGTCTTGGCAGCTGGATATGCTGTTCCTGGTACCTGGGGATCGATATCAACATGGACAAACCCCTGACAAGGAATCATCGAAGGGTTCCAAAATGAGGTAAATTCACCAAGACGTGTTCCCAGCACTAGCACACGCCTTGGACGTTCCTCGTGCATATATCTCAAAACTGACTCATGCCCACCAAAGCCCGTGACACCTACGAACTGAGGATGGTTTTCTGGAAAGATACCCTTGCCCCGTGGCGAACACATAACAGCAGCACCAGTCCTCTCAGCCAGCTGGCGAATTTCTTTTGCCGCGTTTCGTGCCCCAAAGCCCAACCAAATCGCAAAAGAACCTTCAGATAGCAACTGGGCACATTGGGCGATTGTCTCTTGGGTGACTGTTACCACACCGTGAGACAGATTTACTTGTGGCAAAGATATGTTTAGCGAACTTGTCTGGATGTTTGTAGGAATACTCAAATGGGCTACAAATCCTCCCGGTTGTGCTAGTCCCAGGGCAAGCCTTTGAGAAATCTCTGGAAGTTCGTTGCTAGATTCAAGGGTAGTTGCGTAATTAAATACTGAACCAGAAGTAAAAATACCTGCACTAGGCATAGTATATGTACTGGTTTCCTGAATAGCCCAACGTCCCCGCTGTGGTGCGGAGGTGGAAGCTGAGACCAAAATCACCTTAGCCCCCTCCCAACGAGCAGCTAGCAATCCTGTTAAAGCGTTGGTAATTCCTGGCCCTGTGGTAGTGAACACTACAACTGGGCGATCGCTAGCAAAGTACGCCTCAGTGGCTGCAAAAGCGGCTCCAGCCTCGTGCCGAAAGTGCAACATCTGAATGGAACTTTGGTGTAGTGCAGCCCATAGTGGGGCGATCGCACCTCCAGAAACACCAAAAGCATACTCAACTCCCAGATTTTCTAGAATTTTAACTACTGCTTCTGCTACCAAAAAAGGTCTGGATGGCTTACTATGAGATTGCTGTTCAGTTGAGTCTAGTTTTGTATTAGTATCTGCTTTTATATCCTCAGATTTAGCATCCATAGAAACTATCTTAGGAATATTTTTCTGTGTTTTGTAGCATTATCTCACATATGTAGCCTTAACTAAATATTTATTACCAATATCGTATAGAATGCTTTATTGATAAGGGTTTTCGTATACTTAATTTTTATTTACATACTTTAGTTTTATTGCACCGTTCTACTTAGCGAGCTTTACAGAGTTTGGTATTTTCTAATGTATCTACTTAAACCATACTTATCTAGAAGAGAAATGTTTAGAGACTTTGAAAACGCAAGATATAGGTAAAATTAGATAAATTTATCTGCTTTCTGGCTTTTGAAAACTCAATCCAATTAATCAAAGTCTGGAGTATAAAAAAGTGATTGACTTCAATAAGTACAAAGCTTTAACCTTCGATTGTTATGGAACCTTAATCGATTGGGAGAGTGGTATTTTAGGGGCCCTCAAGCCTGTGCTGCTGTCACACAACCAAAACTTAGATGACAATCAAATTTTGGAACTTTTTGCCCAGTTAGAAGCAGAAATCCAACAAGGAGAATTTATCAAGTATCGAGAAGTTTTGCACAGAGTGGTCGAAAAACTTGGTGAAAAAATTGGATTTGAGCCAACTAATGACCAGATAAATTCACTTCCTGATTCAATTCAGTATTGGCAACCTTTCCCAGATACAGTTGAGGCACTTAAAACTCTCAAGCAAAAGTTCGGGCTGGTAATCATATCAAATATAGATGACGATTTATTCGCTTTTTCAGCAAAGCATTTGGAGGTGGAATTCGATGAAATCATCACGGCACAACAAGTAAAAAGTTACAAACCTTCCTTAAATAACTTCAAAGTTGCTATTGAGAGAATTAATCTACCCTTGGAAGAGATATTACACGTTGCGGCTAGTGTTTATCATGATATTGTTACAGCCAAATCTTTAGGACTATCGACAATCTGGGTGAACCGTCGAGCAGGGCAACAAGGAACAGGTGCTACTGTATCAGCATTGAGTCAACCTGATTTAGAAGTCCCTGATTTGAAGACCCTCGCGGCTTTGAGTTTGGGAGAGTGGGGAGTGGGGAGTGTGGGAGATGAGGGAGAGGGGGAGATGGGGGGATGAGGGAGTGTGGGGAGTGTGGGGAGTGTGGGGGGAAAGAGAATTTATGCTTCCCCCTCCTTCCTCCCACACCTCCCACACCTCCCACACTTCCTAGAAAGCCCCATACCCCATGCCCCATGCCTGTTGTTAAAAAACGAAACAGGGATTGCAACATAGATTGATTCTGCCTTACTCTGGAAAAACTACTATGGCAGTTTGGTGTGACGTTCGGTACTTCTTTTTGGTATTAAATTATACCATATCGTTCGACTAACTGTAACCTAGTTGTTTCTAAATTTGAAGACAGCACATAACTGTCTCACCAAAATCAGCTTCCTGCCGATAAACTTGTTCAAGAAAACACTTTGATAGCCTAAAACGATGAAAGCATCTGCTAATTTCGACTTTGAAGACGATAAATTTAATGCACCGCCTTCTCAAGTCATCCCCTGGTGTCAGATGATTAATCCTCGGTATGGCGCAGATGGTATGCAATCTTACGGTTTGGCGCTGAAGCTTGACAATGCCAATGCTGTGGGCTTTGTACCAGATGAAAATTGGCAGCAAGTAGAGCATGAATTTACCTCTGGTGTGGAAACTGTCTTTATCAGCACGACTCCACGCTTGGTTATAGTGCGACGGGGGCCGTTGTCTGTGAAAGACCGGGAAACGGGTCTCAAACTGGGTACGCTCAAAGATAACTATGATGCTTTTTTAGCAGACAAACTTAAATTTAAAACTTTTACTCGTTATCTAATTTTTATAGTGGGAGAGAATAAAAAGTTTTTACATCAATCACCACTACAGTTAACACTTAATGGCGCTGCTGGAGCGAGTTTCAGCAAAACTTACTGCGAGTTTCAACAAGGGAAAATAGTTAGTGGATTCCTTGCAGAACTGGAAAAGGCTTATGCTGTATATCGCAAGCAACCCTTGTCACCAAAAGGCCCTTTATTCCACGCCCACGGAATTTTTTGCCCGATTATTGAGTGTGAAGAAAGAGGCATTGAACCAAATACCGTTTTAGTAGCTTCAACTGTGGATTACAAACATCCAACGGTAGGAACTTTAACACAATATTTAATTGCTTCGGATTCTGTAGAGTCTGCAATGATTTGCAAAACTTTTGAAGAACACAAAGAATTTGGTAAGGAACCTGTGAAATCAGAAACGCCAAAAATGGCAATGGCAGGGGTTTCTGGTTCTTACGTATATGCTGATGAAGATGATTTTGCTTATCCGCCGTATTAGGGAGAGTTAAAAGTTAGGAGTTAGGAGTGAAGAGTGAGGAGTTGGAAGTGAGGAGTGATCTCATGTTCGGGTGAAGACTTATCGTTAGGACTGACGCGGGGACGCAAAGACGCGGGGACAAGGGAGAAATTTTAACAATAAGTGATTATCCGAACTTGATATGAGGAGTGAAAAATTAGGAGTTATGAATTAATAACTGTAAACTCTAAACTCCAAAATCCTAACTTATAACTTATAACTCTTAACTTCTCACTTTTAACTCCTAACTCCTAACTTTATTCTTTGAGCAATAAATAATATAGTGAACCATTACCGCCTGTGATGCCAGCACGATCGCCTGCTAATTTCCCAGATCCCATAAAGTAATCTACTCGTCCGGGGCCTTTGATGGCGCTTCCTGTATCCTGGTCAAGGACAAAGCGGCTAACAGTACGCCTTTCGAGTTTGCCGCCAGTGGCGGGGTAGGGGAATGAATTGTAAATTAGTGCTAGCGCTCCCGGAGGCATGAGAGACTTATCTGTGGCAATGGAACGTTCTGCTGTGACTGGCACATGAATACTGCCGGTAGCTGGTCTACCTCCTGTTTCTTGGAAGAAAATAAATCTTTCCCAGCGTGGCAGATAATTATTCAACTCCTGGGGTTTTTGCCGGAAGTAACTAATCAAACGTGGCATTGTCAATCCTTCTAAGGGGAGTTTGCCATCTTTAGCTAGTTCTTTGCCAATACTAGTCCAAGGGTAATCAGTTCCGCCGGCATAACCAACAGACGTTGTTTTGCCATTAGTTAATTTAATTTGGGCAGAACCTTGAATATGTATCATATATGCATCTAGGCGATCGCGAAACCAAAGTATTTCTAAACCGCTCAGTTGGCTCTTATTGCCTAATAAACCATCCTTTCCTTCCAAATCAATTCGTTTGGGGTGGGGTTTGGCCCATTGGTTGAAATCAGGTGGTAACCGATAAAGAGGATACTTATATGTTGCAGTCCTGACACGGCTAGCAGTGTAAACAGGCTCGTAGTAGGCAGTGAATTTAACAGTACCCTTGCCATCATTGCCTACAGACTGGTAAAAATCAAACTCCCGCCGGACAGCAGCTTGTAATTGGGCTGGAGACTTAGAACTAACAATTAGTTGGCGAAAACGTAATAAACTGCGGCGGACGCGATCCAGCGTAATTTCCTTGATAGGATAATTTTGATATGCTTTGATCGCCTCGTCCTTTGCTAAGTAACGCAAACTGTTGTCAATAGAAGCCAATAGAGCAAGGCGATCGCCTCCGGTGGGCGAAGCGCCAACGCCTGTTTTACCCGTTTGACCCCAAATTTGGTCATCCCAACCCAAGCAACTCTGCCGCAGCGTACAATCAGTTCCGATGGCAACTGGTTTTAGCGGTGGTGTTACCTCAGGTGTACTTGGCGCTGGCAGAGGTGGCAGTTCGGGAGAAGTCGGTATTGGCAAGGGCTGTAAATTAGGAACCTGAGCAATACCCGACAGCATAGGATTTACAAAGGCGATTCCCAGACTCAAGGAAAGCAAAGCAAGGGTTTTTCTCATCATTTAGTTGAATCTTTCAACGCTGGAACTAAAAACAGGTTCTACTCGGATTGCGACAATCCGAGAAGGGCGTACTACCATATACTCCCCCTGAATATTCTTGATCGGGACGCTAATAAAGTCACTGGAACCAGATTTGGGCACAAGTTCGCCACTATACCACTTTTGAAACTCTTGAATAGTAGGAAAACGTACTTCTTCACGGTGGCCAGTTTCCAGTAGAAGGTATACGGCGTACTCATTTGGAGTTCTAGGCATAAGATTGAATCATTTAAAAAACATTCAACCCATTGTTAACCACGTTACCCCAGAATGCAAAGGGTAGGCATACGGGAGATGGCGAAGGGGGCAGGGGAAGCAAATGCACCATGCCCTATGCCCTATGCCCTATGCCCTATGCCCTATGACTTTTCACTTTAGACGGCTAATGCTTTAACCTGTTCCTGAAAAAGTTTGCATAACTGTCCAATTATCTTCTGATAATTCATCAACATTATTGGATAACATTTATTCAGGAGGCAAAAATTATGAAACTTCACTATCGTGGTTTGAGTTATGAATATAACCCAAGGCAAGTTGGCAGTAAAAAAACACAACAAGCGCTTACGTCTGGTCATAATTTGACATATCGTGGCGTTGGTTATCTTGTTGAGGAAAATTCCACATTCAACGAAGTTCCTCAAGCCCCGCTAGCTTATAAGTTGAGCTTTAGGGGAAGGGGTTACTTTGTAAATAAAACTGCATAAACAGAATTTACTTTAGTTTTGAAACCAATAAGTACTAAAGAATTCTGGATACTAAGAGCTAATTCCTAAAAAATTCTTAAGGATACTCAACTAATTGCTAGGTCTGAGTTTCAGTAAATAAATGTTGTATGGAATTAATTTACTGAAACCGTTATTAGACAAGTACTTTACTTAAGTTTACCCATTAGCTCTTAGGCTCAAAATTCAACATAATTTTTCACAAAAAATATTTAAAAAAATCTGGAAATTTAACAATAATTAAATATAGCAATTCCAAATAATTTGTGAAATATTACGTATTGGAGTTGTTGACTGTCAACAGTCAACACCGATATTCTTCGTAATTGAAATATGATTGCTATAGTTACACCAATTATCTAAAATTTGCCAACATATTTAAAGCCCCAAACTTAGATAAAGTCATAATTGTTGAATTTTGAATTTTTGAATTTGTATTAAGTAATTCAACATAATTAAACGTCAAATTTAATTACGAACTGAACGTAGTGTAGCGAAGGAATCGCAAAGAATCTATCCTACATTTTTTAAGGTTGATTACTTACTTGTTCAAAAAATTTTTCTAGAGCTGGTAGTTGTGCCAAGATAAATTTGAGGACTTAAGCAAGTAACACAATGTTAGGACAGTTATTAGACGGACGTTACCAAGTCCTTCAAGTTTTAGGTGGAGGAGGGTTTGGTCAAACCTACATTGCCCAAGATACCCACAGGCCGGGTTTTCCGAAATGTGTAGTCAAACACCTCAAGCCAGTCACTCCCAGTCTTGAATTTCTCCAAACTGCCAGACGGCTATTTACCAGTGAGGCGGAAACACTAGAACAACTGGGAACCCATGACCAAATCCCTCGGCTTTTAGCGTATTTTGAACACAACCAAGAGTTTTTCTTGGTGCAAGATTTCATTGAAGGGCATACTCTCAAAGCAGAACTACCTCCCAACGGACGTTGGACAGAAGATGGAGTAATTCAACTCCTCAAACAAATATTGGATATTCTGCAATTTATTCACAGCCATAACGTTATTCATCGGGATATCAAGCCAGACAATATAATTAGGCGGCAACAAGATGGTAAGTTAGTGCTGATTGACTTTGGTGCGGTCAAACAAATGCAAACTCAACTCCTGACTGTTTCAGGGCATTCTGGGGCTAGTATTATTATTGGCACTCCAGGTTACATGTCTACAGAACAGGGACAAGGTAAGCCACGCCCCAACAGTGATATTTATTCGTTGGGTATTATTGCTATCCAAGCGTTGACGGGTTTACATCCGACAAACTTTGAGGAAGATTCAGATACAGGAGAAATTTCTTGGCAGCATCAGGCTAATGTCAGTTCTGAGTTGGCTTTGATTATATCTAAGATGGTGCTACACCACTTTAAACAACGCTATCAGTCTGCGGCTGAAGTTCTACGCATACTTGAGCATCTCGATCGCAAAGTAGAAGTGCGATCGCCCCAACCTCCACATTTTACACAACCCCCTCAAACTTCACTTGCTCAACAAAACTCAATTGGCTATTCGGCTGCTGCTATCTTGTCTCCAGAAAATTACAAACGCTTAGAAAAAATTCTTTTGGAATTAGTCGGCCCTGTTGCCCCAAGATTACTGCAACAAGTTACAACTTCAGCAGCCAACTACGAAGAATTAATTAGTCAATTGAAAGTTCATTTGCGAGGTAATCAACTTGTTGATTTTCATAACAAAACAACATTTTTATTCGAGAAACCTACTTTAATCCAAGAATTAACTGTTAAATCTGAATATTCATCCATTAGTTCAAATAATTCACCAAATCAAGAAGAAGTCATCAACGACAAATTTGTGGAAAAATGCGAACGCGAATTAGCTAATTTAATCGGCCCAATCGCAAAATTCCTAGTCCAAAAAACTCTTAAATCTTCTGGACAAGTTTCTCGCACAGAACTAGTAAAAATTTTAGCCTCAAAAATTCCTGAAGCTCAAAAAGCCTTGCAATTTGAGCAACGTTTACTTTCTTAAATCGGGGAATGGGCATTGGGGATTGGGCATTGGGCATTGGAAGAGGATAAGGGGAAAGAATTGTTGCAATTTGTCTCCCTTGTCCCCCTTGTCTCCCTTGTCTACCCCCTCACCCTATGCCCCATGCCCCATACCCATAATTCCTTAACTCTGATTATTCAACATATCCATAGCTATTCTTAAGCTGGATTTCATGCGATTAAATGCTTCTGCTAATCCACCAATTTCATCATTAGATATTTCTTCAAAATCAGCAGTCATGTCACCAGTGCTAACTCTTTGTGCAATTTTTTCGATTCTTTTGATTCGTTGAATTACGGCTTTCTTGATTAAAAAGTTAATCAAGAAAATTATAATTGCAAAAATAGTAATCAAAAGCCCCATAATCAATATCCAAGTACGTTTGGCATTGGCAAAAATTTCTTCTGAAGGCACAGAAATTATTTGAGCAGAGACAATGTCATTGAGTTTCCAGCCAAAACCATTTTCTGAGCCATAAGTTGCCAATTGGCTTTTAGGGGCCTGATCTGGTGTAGAATGACATCGTAAACATTGCTGCTGTGTAATTTTGAGTGGTCGCGCAATGTAAAACACTTCCTGTTCTGATAAAGTGCGAAAGCCAGTAATTTCTAAGGTGTTTGGTTCGTTGCGAAAACGCTCTACAAGTTTAGTTTCAAAGGTATCAGCTTTATCTGCTAAATTTGTGGGATTAAGTGTTGCATCTTTATGAAAAAAGTTTTTATATTCAGCTTTTTTGCGAAAATTCTCAAAAACCTCTTTTGATGAAAAAGTTGGCACTATTTCAGGCATGAATGTAGGATTGGTTTCTAGTCTAGGTGCTAATAAGGGATCTATCCGAACCTGTGTATAGTTTCTAACTGCATTCACCATTTGAATGAGAATCTGCGCTTGGGAAGTAACTTCATTTTGCGCTCTTGCCTGAAGTACACTGGATAAGGCAAGTCCACTTCCCAAAATACTCACGATGAAAACTAATATTAAAAGTAAATTAAATTTCGACCCTATTTTTAAGTTTTTTAACGTAATGTTGTTTAACATAACTTAAGTAACAAAGGTGGGATACAAGATTGTTTAATATTTATTTATACCTATTAAAAAAGTGGCGATCGCCCAATTAATAAATATTAATTTATTGTCGTATTTTCGTCTCTTGAAGCTGGAAATAAGTTTATTTGAATTTAGTTCTCTAACTCAAGTTATTTTCTCAATCATAATTAGTGATGGTTTCGCGATTTTCCCGTCGTTTATTTCTGTTTCATTTGCTAGGTTTGACATTCGCTAGTTGTCAACAAAGACGAAAGTTTGAAGGCCCGTTAACTATTGGTGTTATTAACTATGGTGGAGGCGAACAAATAATTAATCAATATGCTAAATTTAATAATTATTTGGGTGAAAAAACAAGCTCATATATTCAATTAGAGCCTGCTTTTAATGAAAACAAAGCAGTCGAGCGCCTTCAGGCTCGTGCTTGGTCTTTGGTCTTTGCGCCACCAGGTTTAGCAGCTATCAGCATCGCACGCTACCAATATATTCCTTTATTTCCTTTAGTAGGTATTAGTAATTTGCGTTCAATTTTTGTTGTTCGCAAGGACAGTTCAATCTCTGAATTAAAACAACTACAAAATCAAACACTAGCTTTAGGTCAGTTAGGTTCAGCAACTGGATATTATTTTCCCCTTTACAACCTTTATGGTACGATTTTATCTGAAATATTGTTTGCACCTACACCAAAAGCAGGGCTGGAATTAGTAGCTCAAGGTAAAGCCAGCGCTTGTGCAGTATCCGAAGCTGATTTGAGTATTTACGCTCCACAGTTGAGAGGGACAGAATTCCGAGTCCTATTTAAAGATCCCCACTACGTACCACTGGGTGTGGTTTTAATTGGGCCTAATGTAGAGCGTAACCGTCAAGAATTCATCCGCAAAGTAATGAGTGATTTACCTTCAGGTTTAGCTCAAGAAGTTGGCTATGTACCCAACGGACAAGTACCGGATTATAAATATATGATTTCTGTGGTGGATCGAGTGAGTTCAATTGCTTCTAATTTGCAGACTAAACCTGTGCGTTTATTTTAATTAGAAATGTCAATATAGGGAACAGGGAACAGGGAATAGGGAATAGGCAATAGAGCAATAAAGGCTCTGGAACTAGAGGTTTTGCAAGCAGTTTATTTATGTATTAAACTATGCTTCAAATCTTTAAATTTTGTTTGAATTTGTAATCCAAAATCCAAAATTTAAAATCTAAAATGTTGTGAGTTATTTTTAACTAACAATTCCCAAATTGTTATAAACTTCGATTAAATTTCCATCAGGATCGCGAAAATGGGCTGTGCGGATTCCCCAATCTGGACGGTCTGTGGGTGGAGTGACAACGATCGCATTACCATTTTTAACTTGTTCATAGACCTCATCCACGTTATCCACTGCGAAAATCAAGACAATTTTATCTCGATTGACAACGTAGGAAGGTTGATCGATTCTTGGGACTACTTGAGCCATTAATTCCTGTTTGAATAAACCGAGTTTGAGATGTCCGGTGTTCAATTCAGCATATCCGCTATTTTCATCGCCCCAATCGACATCAAACTTTAGCAGATCTCGGTAGAACAAAAAAGAATCTTTGTAGTTGGAGACAAGCAATCTCAAGTGTGTTAGCTGAAGCTTCATAGTGACCTTGGTCTACTAACTGTGAATTCTAGGTTCTGGATGCAAAGTCGCCAGCAGCTCACTTTCAACAATTGCTAATTCATCAAGGCGTTGCATGACAATTTCTTTGTCGAAGTAAGTAGCAGCTAAAACCCAATATATACCGTAGTGGCGCGCTTCGGACGCCATGAGACCGCGATAAAATTTTGCTAATTCTGGCTCTGGACAGTAAGCAGCCAATAATCCCAGACGTTCGTGACTGCGAGCTTCGATTAAGCCAGTGACTAGTAAGGAATCTAAAAATCGTTGGGGTTCTTGAGGACGTACAGCAGCTTTTAAACCGGCTCCATAAGGTGGTGGTGGTAGGGGAGCTAGGGGAATATTCCGCCGTTCTAGCCATTGGTTAACTAGCTCGAAGTGTTCTAATTCTTCGCGGGCGATCGCTGTTAGTTCCCGCACCATTTTAGTATTGGAAGGGTAGCGGAACATAAAGTTCAAGGCCACGCCTGCGGCTTTGCGTTCGCAGTGGGAGTGGTCGAGTAAGATGATATCTAAGTTAGCGATCGCTTGTTCGATCCAAGCAGAACTTGTGGGCTGTTTTAGGGCGTTGATAGTTGGTAACTGACTAAGCACATCACAAAAATCTAAAATTGCAATTTTGCTGAGTACCCCAGCAAACTGATTTTACAGCAGAATTTTCCAAGGGAATAGGGAAATTCCCATAACTAAAATTCGAGAATTGTCAACAGGATGTATTAAAATTTCGCAGTTTGTACTATCTCGTTTCTAATATTTTGATTTTTTTGTGTATCAACTTGGGGCTGGCGGTAGAGCAGCTTTACTATTTTTTAAGTTTTGCAATTCTTAATTTTTCTTGATTTATTTATCCAATAAAGCTATTAAGAACTTATCTAAAAATCATATTTTATTTTGACCAAGCTAGTGGTTTATCGCATTAATTTTGAAGGTAAAAAAAACGTAGACGCGTAGCGGCTTGCCGCAGGCTACCACAAAGGACGCAAAGAGCGCAAAGGAAGAAAATCTTTCTCTTTCTTTGCGTACTTTGCGTACTTTGCGGTTCCTTACTTAAAACTGTCAGAACTAATTAAAAAAGACCACTAAATATTTTCTAAATAAATTTAATCCATTAAATAAACTGTTTTTAACCTCTTATTAAATTCAAATAAACTGCTCATCCCAGATAATTGAGGCGGGCTAAAGCCTCATGGAAAATCTTTAGGAAGCATACATTGAATCTATCAAGACGTAAGTTTTTTACCTTGGCAGGGGCATCAGCTACAGGGGCCGTCCTGCTATCTCCTTTACAAGCCTTTTATGCTAAACCAGCGATCGCAGCAGGCCCCTACGGCAGTTTAGTGCCCGATCCCAACGGAGTATTAGATTTGCCAGCTGGATTCACTTACCGCAGGCTGTCAGAAACAGGCCAAACGATGAATGATGGTTACCAAGTACCTGGTGGTCATGATGGTATGGGTGCTTTTGCCGGAGCTAATGGAAATACGATTTTAATTCGCAACCACGAACTCACTCCTACTTCTAGCAATGGTTTGGGCGCTCCCAATAGCAGGAAGTACAACACAAATGCCAGGGGCGGTTGCACTAAATTGGTTGTTAGTTCTTCCCGCACCTTGATAGAACATCGGGGAGTTCTAGCAGGAACCATTCGCAATTGTGCCGGTGGCCCTACGCCTTCAGGGTCTTGGCTAAGCTGTGAGGAAACCTTTGAAACCAATAACAGCAAGAAGCATGGCTATGTGTTTGAAGTTCCCAGTAGTGCAACTACTTTTGTTATTCCCGTCCCACTCACCGCAATGGGGCGTTTTAATCACGAAGCTGCTGCTGTAGACCCCAACACAGGGTATATCTACATGACTGAAGACCAGGGGAACGGGTTGTTCTACCGCTTCATTCCCAACCAAAGCAACAACTTGAGTGCAGGCGGTTTGCTATACGCCCTAAAGATTACAGGGTCTTCTGGAATTAACACAGCTACAGGTTTTCCAAAAAATACCCCCAGGGCGGTGGAATGGGTACAGATTACCAATCCCGATCCCACCACTGATACTGTCAGAACAGAAGGTTATAACAAAGGTGCTGCCAGGTTTTCAGGTGGGGAAGGCATTTTTTATGGCGGTGGTTATGTCTACTTCACTTGCAAGAGTGGGGGTAGTTCTGGAGATGGGCAGATCTGGCGTTATTCGCCCACTAATAATACTGTTGAACTTTATATTGAACCCAACAATTCTGGTGTGCTAGATAATCCAGATAATATTGTGATTTTCCCTAACCGGGACATCTTTCTTTGCGAAGATGGGGATGGAACAGATTACATTCTCGGCATTACTCCCAATGGTAGCCTTTACAAATTTGCCAGGAATGCCCTCAACACATCAGAATTCGCTGGGGTTTGCTTCTCTCCCGATGGTCAGACAATGTTTGTCAACGTACAAACCCCAGGAATAACCTTTGCTATTTGGGGCCCCTGGTAATACCAATTCAACATAATTCATAGAATACTGTTGACTGTTGACGGTTGACTGTTGACTGTCAACCGTCAAAGAATAGAACCAAAATAATTGATTTTTTAGAGTTCCCTTTATTTAGGAATCTTCTTGTTCTAAAATGCGTTTTGCTTCTAAAAGTTGTTGTTTATGTTCCTCTGTGACTATCGGGTATTTTAGATTTAGTTCTTCTAGTTTTGTGCAGATGATATTGGCAACTATTAAGCGGGTAAACCATTTGCGATCGGCAGGAATAATATACCAAGGTGCCCATTTTGTACTAGTGTGATTAAAAACTTCTTCATAAGCATCCATGTAATCATTCCAAAAAGCTCTTTCTCGAACATCGCTAGCGGAAAATTTCCAATGTTTTTCCGGTGATTCAATTCTTTGCAAAAATCGCTTTTTCTGCTCTGATTTGGAGACATTTAAAAAAAACTTTAAAATAATTACACCGTTATTTACTAGATATTTTTCAAAGTTGTTAATGTCTTGAAAGCGCTGTTTCCATATCTGATTTCCCTCCGGAAATTTCGGTAGTTGTTGCTTTTTGAGCATTTCTGGATGGACGCGAACCACTAAAGCTTCTTCATAATAAGAACGGTTAAATATACCAATTCGGCCTCTTTCTGGCAAAGCTTTCATTGTTCGCCATAGGTAGTCATGGTCTAATTCTTCGGCACTCGGCCCCTTAAAACTAAATACTTGGAATCCTTGGGGGTTAACGCCAGACATCACATGTTTAATTGTGCTGTCTTTTCCAGCAGCATCCATAGCCTGAAAAATAATTAACAAAGCATAAGTATTTTGAGCATAGAGAATATTTTGGTAATTTGCTAATCGCTCAATATCTGCTTTTAATTTAGTTAGAGCATCTACTTTTTGATACAAATCGCTTTTATAAGCTGGGTCATAGTTTTTTTTCAAGGAAATCTTGGAACCTGGTGGAACAATAAAAGCATCATAATTCATGTATAAAGTCTCCTCATTTTCGCCGTTTTGGAATCGGACGCATGGCTTCACGACCCAACATAAACATTCCTGCGATCCCTAAACTAACAAACCAAACATATTCATACCAATATTGTCGAATCTGCTCTATTGCATTCAGTTCTGGATGTAAAGTATTTAAGTACAATAAAAGTACTAATATCATCAACGCACTAAAACCGATAAAGCTTAAGCCAAGAAAAATTCGTGCAGGCCGCAGTTCCAAATCACTAATATTGTCTAGGTCAATTTCTGACAGTTCTTTAAAAGAGTCATCTGCTAAAGACGAAGCTGTTTGCAATCTATCGCTGAGTTTTGGTGGTAAGATTGGTACTAGTGTTGCTACAGTTGGGCGACGAAACAAAGCCTCAGTGTCTCGCAGTAATTCTAGTGACTTACGAGTGGTAGTTGGTTGAGCAAAATCTACATTATTTGTTGTAGTTGAAGTTTTAGCTTTGCTTTCAAAATCCATACCAGGCCTCACAAGGACAAGGGGACAAGAGAACAACCCCATATCTCAAGATAAAGGCTTGTCATCTGGATTACTACATTTTATTCAAATTATTGACCTTGGATATCCAAGTCTGGTTAATTTTAAATTCTGAGTTCTCAAAACAGAATTCACAAGTCAGGAGTCAGAATTCAGTTGGTATTAGAGTCCGACTGGTGAATGAATAATGGACTGACGCGGCGACACGGCGACCCCAAGAGAAGTCTAAGCGGCGCAGAACTTCGATAAGGCAGAGATTTTGATAATAATAGGACTTACGCAACGCCGATATTGTCATTGCGACCGAAACGGAGTGTAGGGAAGCAATCCCAGCGTCAGGGGGGATTACTTCTCTACGAGACGCTCCGCGTAGCTTGCTTCTGGGTAGGAGTACGCTATCGCTCGTAATGACGGAATTACGTTATTTTTGCGTAAGTCCTGAATAAGTGATTATCCGAACTTGGAATAACTGGACTCTTTGAGGGACTTGCAAGTAAAAAAATATTTCACGAAAGAGTGTTAACTGTTGACGGTTGACGGTTGACACTCAGCAGTCAAAGATCGCATCGCAACCGGAATAATTTATTTTTTGGAGTTCCCTTATAACCCTATTTCCTGCTTATACAGTTCAGTTCATTAAGTAGATGGACATAAATAAATATAATATGTTCTGTCATTGCGTTCGCGTAGCGTCTCGTAGAGAGCGAAGCGAAGCAATCCCAGAGACTTTGCGATTGCTTCGCTTCGCTCGCAATGACATCTTAGATTTAATCATGACTATCTACTTAGACCTGTTGCAATCAATTGCTTTTTGGACTCTTGTGGTCAAAGGGGAAAGGGAAAATACCAAACATGCACCCCCTTTTCCCGACTTATGCAAGAAGTCTATTAATCAAATCAGACTGCTATAGTTATTCATCCATCTCTTTTAATGTAGCTAATGCTGAAGGAGATAGGCGACTCAGATACCGGAATATCCAATATTTAAAGATAGTATTTAAAATTACAGGAAATGTAGCAATAAATAAATATATGGCGCTGGTATTGGCTGGCAAACCTAAATGTTCTGCCAATGTTTCTAAAAGAATTTCCCATCCATGCGGTGAGTGGAATCCTACGAATATATCTGTAAACAAAATAATTAAAAAGGCTTTAGCACTATCGCTCAGTCCGTAGACAATATTATCTATAAACGACTTAACAATTACAATTTCTTTTTTACTAAAATTGATAACTAAAGCAAAAGAAATTAAGGATATTAAATCAGCAAAAACATTACTAATACTACTATTACTTTTGACCCGGAATTCTTCAGCTATCTCAGATGCTTTTTCTTTGAGTTTTTTTTGTACCTCTTGGGATGATAATTGTGGCGCTTGATGCAGTAAATATTCAAATCTTAATTCTGCTTGAAAATTACGTAATTCTTGGAGAGCCTCTTCTTCCATGTCAGAATTAATAAAGATTTGATTGATATTCTCACCTCGAATTTTTTCTACTATGGGATTTACTAATAATTCTTTAGATAAATGCTGAGTTACAAGGGGTACAAGAATTAAAATCAGAAAAAATCTGAGGGCAATTCTTGTCCTATTTCTCGATAATCGATAATTTCTGGCAAAATTTTCTTCTGCATGGGGTGAAAAATCTCCTTTAATTACATTGATACTCCTACCAATAGACCCAGGAAAGACTCCAGTCTTCTCAAATGGAGATGTACTTTTAATTTCATTAATATCAACTGATTCTGAAGTATTTTTGGTTTTAGTTTTGTGAATTTCTTGTGATTGAGAATCAATGAGTTGATTTTTAATGGCGTATTTTTCTACAATTTCATCAATTACTTGCAATTTTTCTAACAAGGTAGAATTCGAGATGTCGATAATTGTCCGACTGAGTGTGAATTCTGCTAGTCTAATCTTGATAATAGCTAAATTTTTATCAAGGTATATTTGCCAATAAGACATGACATTTTCAGTGTATTTTCCGGAAGCAGAAGAGATTTTTTTGCCATTAAAATGTTCAAGTTCAATTGTTTTAATTCTCTGAGCAGCTTCGTAAGCATCTATGAGTGCCCTTTCTGGTGTATCTACAAACCAACGGTTGGGCGATCGCCAATATTGTTTCACCTTTTGATAAAGTAATTCTGCTCTGATTGCGAATGACTTTTTCATTATATATGTATCATTAATTTACAAAATTTACCAGATTTAAATAAGCATTAATAATAGGTAAAACTGAAAGAAACACATTATTAAATATTACCCAACACTTAGATGATAAATCTGTTATTTTGATTGTACACCTATTAATGTGTTAGATACAATCAAAGGGCCGTTGACCCGGATTTTTAACTCAACCATATCGGTATGAAAAGTAAAACAATGAAACTCCAGTTATTTAATCAAAGGTTGATAGGTATTGTTACAGCTGCGCTGAGTGCATTTACTACAACTGCAACCATCAATCAGCCTAGCTATGCTAGTGGTACAACATTTTACTGTGCCAAGAGTAATGGTGTACCCATCACATTTGCACGTACCCAAGATGGCAGAAAAGTACCAATGATTAGATGGGTTTCTCAAGATTATTTCCCCAAAGAGTGGACAAATGAACGCCGTTGTCAGGAGGTATCTCGGAGATTTCAAAGGAGCTATGATAATGGTACGCTAAAGTACATCAAAACTGGAACGCTTCGAGGAGAAACAGTTGTATGCGCGGCTCCTAACCAAAATGCTGCTTGTACAAATAGCACTTTGTTATTTACTCTCAAGCGTGGTAGTAATGCTAAACTGACTATGCGAAGGCTATTGAATCGTCGGGGATTGGTAGCTGGAAATGTATTGAATGAAACTAGCGAAGACACCGTAAATATTATTTTTGATGAGTATCTGAACAACGCTACAGATGAGCTAAACAGTGAGTCAAATTAGGATTCAGATAATATTCATGTCTCCAAGGGGCTATGACTACGCCAGCAATTTCATATTACCTGGAGACCGACATGAATTGGCGTAAATTGAGATTGGTTATTTGGATTGGCAGTGTATCGATGGCATTGTCAGCATCGACACCGTTTCTTAGTGTTTCTGCTCAATACCAAAGCCAGAAACTTTACCAAAAAGCCCAATCTATCACTGTGAAAATTTTAGCGGCAGATTTTTTAGGTTCAGGAATTATACTGAAAAAGCAAAATTTTAGTTATACAGTTTTGACCAACGCTCATGTATTAGAAGCAGGCGATCGCCCCTATCGCATTCAAACACCAGATGGTAAAATCTATGCAGCAGATTTACCTAAAGGCTTAAACTTTGGCAACAATGATTTAGCTTTATTGAAATTCCACAGTAAAAGCAAAATCTATGCTGTAGCATCTGTTGGTTCTTCTCCACTAGTGGGCGATGAAGTGTTTAGTGGCGGGTTTCCTGCCACAGAAGACAGCTCTCTAGTAAAAAATTTTGCCTTGACTACAGGTAAAGTTTTATTGGTGCTACCCAAACCTTTAGAAGGAGGCTATCAGTTAGGGTACACGAATAATCTTGAAAAGGGCATGAGTGGAGGGCCGCTGTTGAATCGTCAGGGCAAGGTTGTGGGTGTAAATGGAATGCACGCTTATCCTGTGTGGGATGTCCCTTCTGTTTTTCAGGACGGCTCCAAGACAGATGAGCAATTACATAAAATGATTATTCGCCTGAGTTGGGCTGTGTCAATGGAAAAGATTGTGCAGCTAACACCAAAATCTAAAAAAACTATAGATTTTTCCTTATTAAATAATGCTGATTAGAGGTCAGATAATGAGGCTTGATGGTGGATTAGCAACAGCAATTATAGGGGTGACGATGGCATTTGTGCAACCACAAACCACCATAGCCTTATCCACAGTAGAAGTCGGGAAGCTTGCCAAAGCAATAACGGTGCAGATTTACAAAAAAAGTGGCCCAGGTAGTGGCGTAATTCTCAAAAAAGAGGGCAATACTTACACTGTTCTGACCGCTAGACATGTAATTGAAACTGAAGCCAAATATGAAATTATCACCCCAGATGCTCAACGTTATCCACTCAACTACAACACCGTCAAAAAATTTCCAGATGTAGATTTAGCCATTGTGCAGTTTACCAGCACCCAGAGTTACGCTGTTGCTAAAATCGGCAACTCAGACGAAGCAACAGAAGGTACAGCAGTTTATGTAGCTGGGTTCCCACAAACCACAGCAGCAATTTCTAATTCAAGTTACAGTTTCCTCACCGGGCAAATTTCTTCTAATGCACCCCAGCGCGACGGTTATGCCTTAGTTTACACCAATAATACCTTGCCAGGGATGAGTGGTGGCCCAGTATTAAATGATAAAGGCGAACTAGTGGGAATCCACGGTAGAGCCGATATGACCGAGAACTTTCAAATCTCCGATCGAAATCCCAACATTATTATCAAATCAGGTTTTAATCTAGGAATTCCCATCAAAATCTTGACTAACTCCCAAATAGGCAAGAATTTGGGACTGACAATCCAAAATTCACCAGTTACACGAGTTGCACCAACAAAATTTACAGAACCGTCTACTCCTCCCATTACAGGAAGACCTCCCACAATTAATGGGTCTGCGGGAACTACAGGGTATGGTTGTCCTGGTAAACGTTGTTAAATACACTCAAAATACGCAATTAGTGGAGACGTAGCATTGCTACGTCTCTACATCGGGTGGAATCAGGGGTGTCACCCCTGATTTGCTAGCTGTATCTTGCTAAGGGAGGGGGTTAAGGGGTGCGGTGCAATGGCTGTGGAAAGCATAACTAATTATGCGGACATGATATGAAACAGACCTGAAGGGTGAATCTTTGTGTACTTCACTTTTCGGTAAATATGCTGTATAAAATAAATTATATACTTTGTGTGTAATTACTATGTTTCAAAGAATTTTCAAATCAAGCTTTTTGAGTTTATTGCTGGTTGCGGCATTGCTTAATCTTGGTCAAGAAAGTGTCATTGCCGAAACTTCAATTGGAGAAGATGAACTGAATACTGTGAATGGAATGTCTTGGGCTGGTGATAAATTGCCTTTTGATGCAGTTGTCAATATTCAAGATAGTCTTGTCAATTCGCTTTTAGGAAAAGTAGTAATTGAGCGCCACGGGGAAGATAAATCTGGAGGTATATTTAAAAGTCCCTTTGATAGTCCCCGCCCTGGAAGGTTTGTTGTAGTCTCCTTATGGGGTAGCAAAATTGAAGGGTGCTTTGTGAAAATAATTGTTCAATCAGCTCCTTTTAATGGTCAAGCTGATTTAGAGGAACTTGTTCCCCAACTCATAGAATTAGGAATTGATGGTCAAATTCTCCAACTAACTCCCA
Source organism: Nostoc linckia z4 (assembly GCF_002608075.1). Classification (GTDB taxonomy): domain Bacteria; phylum Cyanobacteriota; class Cyanobacteriia; order Cyanobacteriales; family Nostocaceae; genus Nostoc; species Nostoc linckia. Next base: position 15,097 of record NZ_LAHA01000044.1, on the reverse strand, counting down.
GTCCAAATATCAAGCCCAGAGGATTTTCAGGAAAATACACATATAGTGTATACGAAAACAATACAAATTATGAACGTTCCAGCACTTGGTATATGACAGATACTTCATTTGCTATCAATGCTGATGCAGCTAATATGCTCAGGACTGCACCTGCAAAAGAAGTTAAAGGTCGTTTAACTTTTGTGAATGGTGATACTAAAGTATTTCCTATCGGCAAAAAAAATGTTCAACGTTGGCAGGAAGCATATAGTTTTAATAATTCTTGTACTGCACCAAAATAAGTAGGCCGATGTAAATAATTATTGTTGGGATAAGGCAGGGGGCAGGGAGCAGGGAGCAGGGGGGAGAAAGAGTTTGAGCTTTATTTACTTTTCTTTACATAGTTTGGTTTTATTTCAGCGACTTACTTAGATCTGGGTAAAAACAAAAGTTAAAATATTTAACAAATTAAATGATGAAATTTGATTATTTACTTACCCCAGCAATTATCGGAGTCACAATCACCTTTGTGCAACCGCAATTGACAATGGCTTTATCATCAACCGAAGTGGGTAAAATTGCCAAAGGTATTACAGTATTAATTGATAATAAAAATAGTTCTGGCACTGGGATAATTATTCAAAAAGAAGGTAATGTTTACACACTTATTACAGTTAAACATGTAATTGAAACTAAAGCTAAATATGAAATTGTCACCCCAGATAATCAACGCCATCAACTAAATTATGACACTGTGAAAAAACTGCCAGAAGTAGATTTGGCCATTGCCCAATTTACCAGCCCTCAAAGTTATACCGTGGCTAAAATCGGCAACTCAAATACAATCACAGAAGGCACCACTGCTTATGTAGCTGGTTTTCCCCAAGCCACAGCAGCAATTTCCAACACAATTTACAACTTCACTGATGGACGAATTACTGCTAATGCCTCTGAGCCTTTGCGTGATGGTTATGCCCTAGTTTACAACAATGTCACTTTACCAGGGATGAGTGGCGGCCCGGTGTTAAATGACAAAGGTGAATTGATTGGCATTCATGGGAGAGGAGATGAAGCAGATATAGAAACATCGAAGATAAATTCCACAGTTGCTTATGTGAAATCAGGTTTTAATTTAGGCATTCCCATTAATACCTTTTTGAGATTATCAACTCAAGTCGGGATAGATTTAGGTGTTACTCCTCCCAGCATCTCAACACCAAAAACGCCGAAAGCAGACGATTTTTATATTCAAGCTGGCGATAACTACGACAAAGGAGATTTTAAAGGTGCGATCGCCAAATATACTACAGCAATTAAACTCAATCCCAAATATCTCGATGCTTACAATAATCGCGGTCTTGCACGCTATAATTTAGGAGACTTTCAAGGCGCAATTGATGACTTTAACCAAGCCTTGAAAATTAACTCTAAAGATGCCGATGCTTATAATAATCGGGGTTTAGCTCGTTCTGCTTTGGGAGATAAAAAAAGTGCGATCGCCGATTATAATCGAGCCATAGAAATTAATCCTAACTATCTCTTGGCCTACAATAACCGAGGGATTGCTCGTAATAGTTTGGATGATAGCAAAAACGCCATTGCAGATTTTAATCAAGCATTGAAAATTAATCCCAACTACGCCGAAGCCTACGGTGGACGGGGTATTTCTTATTATCAATTGGGAGATAAACAAAAAGCGATCGCAGATTTTAATCAAGCATTAAAAATTAATCCCAACCTGACCCCACCCTACGCCGCACGCGCAATTGCCCGCTTTGAATTGGGAGACAAAAAGGGAGCAATTACTGATTTTACTACAGCTTTGCGACTCAATGCCGACTTTGCTCCAGCCTACAGTGGACGGGGGATTGTCCGTTATCAATTGGGAGATAAACAAGGTGCGATCGCTGATTTACAAAAAGCAGCTAATCTCTTTTTAGAACAGGGAAACACAGAGCAATACCAAAAAATGCTGGAGTTAATTAAACAGCTTCAGCAGTAACAAATAATTCTGAAAGTGCGATGGACAAAGAGGATTGCTATATAATATAAGTCTAAAAATTAATCGTAAAGTTAAACAAATGGCTATTTATGAGCAAATTGGCAAAAGCTATGATTTGACTCGTCGTGCCGATCCTGAAATTGCTAATCGATTAGCTGTTAAACTTCAGATAAAATCAGATTATTCATATCTAGATGTGGCCTGTGGTACTGGAAATTATACGCTGGCTTTAGCAAAACACGGTGGTGTTTGGCATGGAATAGACCAATCAATAAAGATGATTGATGCTGCTAAAAATAAGAGTAATACTATAGCTTGGGAAGTTGGAGAAGTAGAGACTTTACCTTATGTGAATGGCAGTTTCTCTGGTGTATTATGTACTTTAGCAATACATCATTTTACTGCATTAATTCCTGCTTTTAGAGAAATTTACCGTGTCTTGGCAGCTGGTAATTTCGTATTATTTACTGCAACACCAGAGCAAATGAGAAAATATTGGTTAGTGGAATATTTTCCAGAAGCTATGTATAAATCTGCTGAACAAATGCCAAATTTAGAAAATGTTAAATATGCTCTCAAGGAATCAGGTTTTGAATTAACAGATATTGAACCTTATTATATTGGTGAAAACTTGCAAGACTTATTTTTATATAGTGGTAAATATCATCCAGAAATATATTTAGATGAAAATGTGCGTTCTGGAATTTCTACCTTTGCTTTGCTAGCTTCTGCGGCGGAAATCGCTACAGGGTGTGAAAGGCTAGCAGCAGACATTGATACAGGACGTATCACAGAGATTATCAAAAAATATGAAAATAATCGAGGAGATTACTTGTTTATAACAGCTGAAAAATATTAATCATTAATTAGCATGACAGAGAAATGGCTTTCTATTATCGGTATAGGAGAAGATGGGTTGCAGGGATTAAGTGCCATCGCTCTTTCGGTCATCGCCCAAGCTAAAGTAATTGTGGGAGGCGATCGCCATTTAGCAATGCTGCCTTCGGATGACCAACGTGAGAAAATAATCTGGGCATCTCCCATCAGTACTTCTGTAGAAGAAATCAGCAAGCGTCGCGGTGAGTCAATTTGCGTACTTGCAAGTGGCGATCCTATGTGTTACGGCATTGGTGTTACTTTAACGAGGCGAATTCCCATTTCCGAAATCACCATTATCCCCGCACCTTCAGCTTTTAGCCTCGCCTGTGCGAGGTTGGGATGGTCTTTAACGGAAGTGGAAACCTTGAGTTTAAATGGTCGCCCATCTTCCCTGTTGCAATCTTACATTTATCCGGGAGCTAAGCTGTTAATTTTGAGCCAAGGCAAGGACACACCCGCCGTTGTTGCCGAAATTTTGACAAATCGCGGCTATGGTGGCAGCAAAATCACCGTCTTGGAGCGTATGGGCGGCGTTCATGAAAGAATTGTGGAGGGTATGGCTGCATTTTGGAATGAAACTGAAATTGCAGCCTTGAATGCGATGGCAGTAGATTGTATTGCCGATGTTGGGGTTATTCCTTTACCAAGATTACCAGGATTGCCAGATAATGCCTACCACCACGATGGACAATTAACCAAACGTGAAGTTAGGGCAATCACTTTAGCAGCTTTAGCACCGACACCGGGACAATTATTGTGGGATGTGGGGGCGGGTTGCGGTTCCATTTCCATTGAATGGATGCGAACTCATCCACGGTGTCGGGCGGTGGCGATCGAGCAAAACTCATCTAGATTACTATATATTGCTGATAATGCCGCCACTCTCGGTACTCCAAATCTGCAAATCATCGCGGGTAAAGCGCCTGCTGCTTTGAAAGACTTGCCAACACCAGATGCGATTTTTATTGGTGGCGGGGTAACAGCAACGGGACTTTTTGATGTTTGTTGGGAAGCACTGCGGCCGGGTGGGCGTTTGGTGGTCAATGTGGTGACGGTAGAAGGCGAACAAACTTTATTTCAATGGCATCAACGAGTCGGTGGCGATTTAATTCGTATTGCCATCCAGCGCGCCGAACCCATTGGTAAATTTTTGGGCTGGCGAGGAATGGCGGGTGTCACACAATGGGTAGTTATCAAATAACAACATTTATATGGCATTTAAAAACTTGATGATTTAGAATTCTACATTCTTGAAAACATCAACTAATATTTTTGTCAAGATGAATGTAGATGCTTTGGCACTACTTTATCTTTGATTTATAAAAATTCCATTATCATTAAAGTTTTGGCAATTAAGTTGAGATCTCAAATTTTTTAGGGAACTATGAGATACACAGAAAAATGATATTGGATTTATGAACTTACACTTAGGGGCATCAAATAAAACAACTTATTCCAACAATAAGTGGCAGAATGATGATAATGCATCCATGAATTTCAGCTACCAAGCAGCAGTGAATTTAATCGGACAAAAAGCGCTTTCTGGGCTGGAATTATCAGATTTATTCCAAAATACAGTTACTTTAGTAGCTCAAATACTCAATGTCAAATACAGTAGAATTTGGCAAATACTTTCAGATAGTAATGCTTTGCGGAAAGTAGCTAGCATTGGGGATAAAGCTTTAGAAATGGACTCTTGTGAAATTAATATCACAGATATTGAGCAACAACAAAAATGGTTGGAAAATACTCAGCAAATTCTTAATTACAACACATCCGATTGTCAGACAGAAAATTTAATTATTTCTTCTCCTCCCGACAGCGTTACTGGTTTGAGTGTGTTAATTCAAGGTGCGAGTAAACCTTTAGGTTTTCTGGAAGTATATGCTACTGAAACCAGGAATTTTTCTCCAGATGATGTTCATTTTTTACAATCTGTAACTCATATCTTAGCAACAGCGATCGAACGCAAGCGTTCAGAAGCATTAGTTTATACCCAAAGCCAAGTTTTAGAGCAAGTAGCCTTTGGAGTCAATTTATATGAAATTTTTAACAATCTTTGTGTATTGCTAGAGCAACAATTACCTGGGGCGTATTGTTCTATTTTAGTTGTAGACCAAGACAAGCGGCGGTTAAGGGGAGGAGCAGCACCCACTCTTCCAGAAGAATTTGCTAAGGGTGTTGATGGTTTAATGATTGGTGAATGTTCTGGTTCTTGTGGTACTGCTGCTTATAGAGGAGATTCAGTATTTGTAAATGATATTGCTAACGATCCTTTATGGGCTGATTTTCGAGATTTTGCTTTGAGTCACAACATCAAAGCTTGTTGGTCATCACCTTTTGTTTCGCAAACTGGTGAAGTTTTAGGAACATTTGCTATATCTCATAAATTTCCCTGTCATCCTACTAGGCATCATTTAGAAATTCTCAAAACCGCTACCCATATTGCCAGTATTGCTACAGAAACCTACAGAGCCGCAATGGCTTTACAAAAGGCAAACGATGAATTAGAAATAAAAGTTGTAGAACGAACATCAGAATTAAGCAAAGCTCTGCTCGATTTACAAAAAGCACAAGCTCAACTAGTTCATAGTGAAAAAATGTCTGGTCTGGGGCAAATGGTAGCAGGGGTAGCCCATGAAATTAACAATCCTGTTAGTTTTATTGCTGGTAATCTTGAATATGCAAATCAGTATATCGATGATTTATTAGATTTAATTGCAGTTTATCAGGATGAGTATCCTGAATTAACTCCTGCCGTAGCAGCCAAAATAAAATCTATCGATTTAGACTATTTGTGTAACGATTTACCTAAGTTAGTGGGATCTATGAAAGCAGGTGCTGAGCGAATTACAGACATCGTTCTCGGCTTACGTAACTTCTCACGGTTAGATGAAGCAAAAATTAAATCTGTAGATATTCATGAAGGCATAGATAATACATTGATGATTCTAAATCATCAGTTGGCATTACCCAACAAAATACCTGATATCCAGATAATTAAAGAATATGGTCAACTGCCCAAGGTTAGTTGTTATGTCAATCAATTGAATCAGGTTTTTATGAATATTATCAATAATGCGATTTATGCTCTCAAGGAAAATATGGAATGTTGGCAGTCTTCCACGAAGATTCCAACCATTCAAATCAAAACTTCAGTTGTAGATAACCAAAGGATTTTAATTAGTATTAAGGATAATGGCTCTGGTATCAAGCCAGAGGTTCAAGAACAAATTTTTAATCCCTTTTTCACTACAAAACCTGTTGGTCAAGGAACTGGTTTAGGGTTATCAATTAGTTATCAGATTGTTGTGGAAAAGCACCAAGGGAAACTCAATTGTATTTCTGCATTAGGTGAGGGTACTGAATTTCAAATTGAAATTCCTATACAAATGTTAAGCAGTCACCAATAATATCATGTTCCATTGAAGACTTATCATTAAGACTGACGCGGGGACAAGGGGACGCAAAGACATGCCTCATTGCAACGATAAATATTCACACCGACGTACTTAGTTGTAAAATTTAACATCATACCTCTTGCAAAAGTAACTTTTGCTCATAGGGGGGAAAGGGAAAAGGGTTTTTATTTGCCCTTTCCCCTTTACCCCTTACCCTTTTCCCCACTTCTCTTAGAAGTCTATTGTGAAAGAAAGGTTAACACAAGCTTCGATGTCTTCACATGAAGCTTGTGTTAGAATTTGATTGCTTGCAAAGCAAAAGATTGAACAATAGTAGATAGAGAGAAAACATTATCGCAATCCAAAAGCAACAAATTAACTCGCAAATCAAGTCACCTCAAGTGTTCTTGATCGACCATGAAAATAACAATCGTGGTTTGACTGATACCTATGAAGCTCTACAGCTAGCGCAGAGCGTGGAACTTGACTTAGTTGTAGTCTCCGAAGGCAAAGAAGCTCCAGTAGCGAAGATCCTCAACTATGGCAAATTTCAGTATCAAAAGAAAAAGCGTCAGACACAAAGTGCCAGACCAACGGTAAAAGAAGTGCGGCTGCGTCCCAATGTGGGAGTAGCTGATTATAATTTACGCATCGAACAAGCGGTTGGTTGGTTGAAAAAAGGCGATTCAGTGAAGTTTGTTATTCGTTTACGAGGTCGCGAAAATCAATATCGCGAACAAGCTGGAGAAATGCTAGAGCGAATTGTAAATGCTCTCAGCGAAGTAGGTAAAGTTCACACCCTTGATAAACGCTCATTGATTGCTCAAGTGGTTCCAGCCTAAATTAATTTTCTAAATATCTTAAATTCTGTGGTGCGCTTAGGCTTTTGGCTTCAGCGCACCACAGCTTTTTGGGGAGAAGTGATGCTTTATGAGACTCCCGCCCCTTTAAGCGCTGGGATTCATGAAACAATTGTGGAAGGTATCGCTGTATGTTGGGGTAAAACTAAAATTGCAGTGTTGAATGCGATCGCAGTTGATTGTATTGCCAATACTGGGGTTATCTCTTTACCAAGATTACCAGATAACCCCTACCAATGTATTGTGGTGTGGGATGTGGGCGCGGGTTTTTGACTTGTATTGCCATCCAGGAGGCGGAACCGTAAATTTGTAACCTGGTGAGGAATGACACCTGTGACGCAATGGGTAGTTGTAAAATCTGAAATCAAGTGAGTGCTTTTGTAGTTTAGTTATAGCTTGCAAAACGAGATTTCTAACGACAAGCTTTGAGCGCGTCTGTGCAAGTTTATCTAGGCAAAATCTAGAAAGTAGCATAAAATCTCAGTAATATTACCCTTGCGCTCAGTTGAATTTATGGATATACACCCAAGACTAACTTTTTTAGGATTACTGAAAGTTTCCCTTTTGGGAGTTGCGTTTCCCCTGTTGTTGACAAGTCATAATTGGGCGCAAGCAAATACTAAGCAAGACAATAATCTGCTGTACGCTCAAACACGAGCGCAGTCTACACCCCAACCGACTAAATCTGGTGAGGTCAAAAAGACAAATTCACCACCTCAAGAGAAAAAACAGGAAGAAGAGGAAAAATCTGATGAAGAAAAAAACCAGGATTTACCTTGGTTTGTACTACCTATTGGACTTGGGGTTTTGGTAGTTTTGTACGGCGGAGTTCTTTGGTTTCGTCCTCTGTGGCTGCTCTGGTTACCTGCGGAATTGAAGATTCCAAAAATGGGAATGCTCCCAGAGTTCAACCTCCCACTTGGTTTTGTGATTTGGCTCAAGTACCGTCCTAGAGTTCTGGATGCTTGGGTTAAAGACCACATTAAAACTTTTGAGACTGAATTTCTCATATATGAAACCGTTCAGAGACGCCAACATTATGTTTCTCTCCCTGTAGAAGTAGAAGTTATTAAGGAGTCAAATAACGAACGGAGAATATTAACAGCAGACTATTTGAAAACAACTTTTAAAAAAGACAAGCGAGTAGGACTATTAGTTTCGGGAGACGGAGGTACGGGAAAAACGACGATTGCTTGTCAGATTGCTAAATGGGCAATGACAGATGACAAGAAAGAGCGCTTAGCTGAACATTTGATGTTACCAGTTCTAATTGAGCAAGAACTGGAATCGGGATCGGGCGAAGGTATAAAGGCTCTGATGAAAAATTTTGTAGGACAAATTCAGAAGTTGACGGACAGCGAACAAAAGATTGTTGACGAATTACTAGTAGAACAACTTCTACGGCAGCGCCGGATTCTCTTAATTATCGATCGTTTCTCTGAAATGAGTCAGGAAACACGTGACAAGATTAATCCTGACCACCCAGATTTTCCAGCTAATGCTATAGTAGTTACCTCACGTATTGATGTAAAAATTGATGTAATTGATATTAAAATAAAGACGTTACGCCTTGATGGCCCGCAGTTAACTAACTTTATCAAAGAGTACTTGATAAAGCGCAACAAATGGGAACTTTTTACAAAGGATCAGGACAAGTTTTTGAAAGAATGTGCCAAGCTTGCAGGCATAGTTGGTGATAAAGAAAAAATTATAGTTTTGTTGGCTAAGCTTTATGCTGAACGGATGATTAATGCTAAAGAGAACTTACCAGGTACAAAGCGCTCTCCTGATAATATCCCTGACCTGATACTTGAGCATTTAGAAACGCTCAATTCTGATGTTGTCAGGCGCACTGGTGAGGAATATCATACAGTTCAGCAGGATGCCAAGCTGATTGCTTGGCAATGTCTTCAGCAAGAGTATAAGCCAAATTATGTAGATCGTACATCTATAGTTGCTGCCTTGGGGGAAGGAAAAGCAGACAACATCCTTGAGTATTTTGAAAAACAACTTTGTTTAATTAAGTCTGGGAAATCTCACACAATTAAGTTTGCATTGGATACTTTAGCTGAGTATTTAGCAGGATTATATTTGGTAGAGTTTTACAAAGAAAACGAAGACAACTGGCGCGAGTTTATAGCAAAAATAATAGAAAAAATAGACCCTAATTCAGATGAACGAGAAGAAATTAAAGGTTTCCTCCTAGCAGTCAGAGAATGCTGTATTACCAAAGGCGGAAAAAAAGTACCTAGTTTTGTGGCAGACGAACTAGGTAAACTTGCAGGACTGGATCTAGAAGCTATAGAACAGGAAAAACAAAGGCAACGCATTGACAGCTTTATAGATATCCTTTTTCATGCAAACTCAAAACTAGGGTATAAGGAAGATGCTATTCAAGAATTACAGAAGATGGCAGCATTGGGAGATCAATATGCCCTTGAAGGTCTTCTTCTATCCCTGAAAATTGATGATATTAACGTCCGTTATGCTATAGTAGCGGCTTTGGGTAACTTAGGCGATATCTCTGAACCAGTACTCATTGAGCTATTGGCACTCGTGCAAAATAAAAATGAAGAAGATGATGTGCGTCGCAATGCCGTAGTGGCGTTGGGCAAGTTACACCATTTTGGATTGAGTTTGTATATAAAATTGGGAATAGTCTTCTGCGTGCAGATTTTGTCAATTGATCTGTGCCAATCCTTTAGAAAAAAATCGTTATTAGCCAATGCATCCGAACCGTTAATCAATGGGCTATTGGAACTTCTGCTAGATCAAGAGCAGTCTGCTATGCATAATGAAGCAGCAGCGGCGTTGCACAACATACGCAATGTCTCCAGGCTAGTAGATGACAAGCTATTGGAATACCTACAAGATAAAGATGTTGATGTCCGCCGCAACGCCGCAAAAGCCTTGAGCAACTACTTAAGCAATGCCTCTAAGCCAGTTGAGCTAGAAGTACTCAATGGGCTATTAGAACGCCTGCAAGATAGAGGTGATGATGTTGTTGTCCGCCGCAACGTCGCAGAAGCCTTGGGCAACTACTTAAGCAATGCCTCCAAGCCAGTCGAGCTAGAAGTACTCAATAGGCTATTAGAACGCCTGCAAGATAGAGGTGATGATGTTGTTGTACGCCGCAACGCCGCAGAAGCCTTGGGCAACTACTTAAGCAATGCCTTCGAGCCAGTCGAGCTAGAAGTACTCAATGGGCTATTAGAACGCCTGCAAGATAAAGGTGATGATGTTGTTGTCCGTCGCAACGCCGCAGAAGCCTTGGGCAATTTACGCAATACCTCCAAGCAAGTACTTGATGAACTTTTGGCGCGGTCAAAAGATGCGAATGAGCAGCGTGTAGTGCTTAATGCAGCAAGAAAAGCATTCGAGCGTCTGAAGGGTTAATGACAACGCAATCCTCAAAAATCATTAAAAATAGAAAAGTAAGTTCATTGCCAAGTTATGAAACTCAAAGTTGTATTAAAACCCAGTGACGAAGGTGGATACACTATCTATGTTCCTTCACTTCCTGGTTGTAAGCTGTTCCACATTTAACTTGCATATTTTGGATTGTTGCTTAATTGCTCAATTCCTCTCCCATCTCCCAATCTCCCCATCAGCCTTAACATGTAAATTAGATGTTTTACCGCTTATCAGTGAAGGAGAAACTGTGGAAGAAGCATTTTACCAGGATTGCCGGACATGATATAAAAAGTAAGGCTGCTGTAAGATTAAAATTTTGCTTTTTTAGCTGTCAATTTCAAGCCGTAAACAAAATTGTTGACAATATCGTTGCCATAGGGAGTGAGACTGGAAAAATTTCCATTCTGGCACATTTGGCGTTCTGTGCAATTATCTTTACACCAACTCCAGGCAAGCCAGCCAATCTCCTGCTCTTTTAATATGCGTAAAAATGCTTGATAAGTAAAATTATTTTCGGGTGCATGGTTGCGATCGCAACCATCAAGGTCATAATAACAGTATTGAGTTTTTCCCTCAATTTCTTCATTTCAAGGGGCGAAAATCGCCTCTAAACCCAATCTCAATACACACTTTGACCAATCTTGTCACCCCTTGAAATTTATAGCTTTTGCCGCGTCATCAGTTGAGCAAATAGCCCTTGCTGATTGACTAGTCGCTCAAAACTGCCCTGCTGTACAACCCGACCATTCTGAAGCACATAGATACGGTCAGCATTGTGGATTGTACTGAGTCTGTGAGCAATGACTATGCGCGTCACTTTTAGCTGGTCAAGGCTTTCACTTACAATAGCCTGGGTTTTGTTATCTAAGGCACTGGTAGCCTCATCAAATAGTAAAATTCGTGGTTTCAATACTAATGCCCTAGCAATTAACAGCCTTTGCCGTTGTCCGCCAGAGATATTACTACCTCCTTCACTGACAACAGTGTGCATACCCATTGGCATAGCTTGGATATCATCTGCTAAACCTGCCATCCGCGCGGCTTCCCATGCCTCATCAATTGTAACCAAAGCACCACTGGCAATGTTTTCAAAGATAGAAGCTGACATTAATCGGCTATTTTGCAATACAACACCTATCTGTCGGCGCACAGCATGAATATCCAGTCCTGTCAACTCCTGTCCATCATAGTAAATACTGCCAGATTGCGGTGTCTCAAATCCGAGTAATAACCGAAACAAAGTTGATTTCCCACTGCCAGAAGTCCCCACCAGAGCAATAAATTCCCCAGGTTCAGCCTGAATATTCACATTATCTAAGATTAAGGGTCTATCATCGTGGTAACGAAAAACTGCATGGTCTACAACAATTCTGCCCGATAACCTGCCGGGGTCTGCTTTACTATTATTAACTTCTGGTTCGCCTTGCAAAATCGGCTGGGCACGCTTCCACAAAGGTATGACTTTCAGAACATCGACAACGGTTGTACTCAAGCTGGTTGCACCGCTAATAAAGGTACCAAAGGCAGAGTTGAAGGCAAGGAAAGTACCAATGGATAGTGCTTGAGTTCCCGTTTGCTGGCTCTGCTGTAGTAATGTGGCAGTAAACCAGAAAAGCACGCCAGATGTGAATATGGGCAAGACTTTATTGCAGACGTTGAGAACGTCTTCAATTGCTTGGGTACTCAACACTAATTTTATTTGCTGGCTATACTGTTTACCCCAGTAAGCAAAAGCGCGTTCTTCAGCTCCTGCGACTCGCAATTTGGCAACCCCGTTGATTAACTGCACCATCACGCCAAAGATTTGTCCTTGTTGCTCCAATAAGGGACGAACTTTGCGGAGGGTAAGCATACCAGAGAAGAAAGTTAGGGCAATATTTACAACAGCTGCAACAATAGCGATCGCAGTTAACGAACCATTGTAATAAATTAACAATCCCAAGTTTAAAAAGGCAAACACGCCAGAGAAAATAGTTTTGAGAACTGTACCGCTGAGTATGGAGCGAATCTCACCGATGCTAGAAACCCTAGATTCTAAATCGCCAATAGAATACTGATTAAAAAAAGATACACTTAGCTTTAATAGCCTGTCCCACACCGCAGCTTGAGTGGATGAGTCGGCAAAAGTTTCTAGTCTCATGAGGGCAAGCCCTTGAGCTAGTTGAAAAATTGTACCTCCAAAAGCTGTTGCACAAAGACCTAAAGCGATTTGTAACAATAATCCGCGATCGCTATCTGGAACGGCGTTATCTATGAGAATAGCAGTAGCTTGGGGCGTTACCATCCCTAATAAAGAAACAGCTATTGCGCTTAACAGGATGATAACTAAATCTTTATAATGACCTTGTAGTGCAAATAGAAGTATATCCCAGGTTTTGAGGTTTTTATCGGGCAAAGGTCGATAAAATACATAGGCAGTGGTGCAGAGCGTAGCAGCACTTTGCTCGTCTACAAAAGTGCGAGTCTGCTTGAGGGGATGGAAAATTTCATAGCGGTTGCCCCTTGCACCACTCTTCACTGGTAACAGAGCCACCGGGGTCTCGTCTTCTAAAGTGTATCCCAGCATCGGGCCGCAATCACTTTTCCACCAATTCCCGATTAGATGCAAGCGACGCATCCGAATTCGTGAAGCACGGGCGATGGCATCTATTGGGTGTTTCAGGCGTTTGAGGTCTTCTGAGCGAGATGGAGGGCGAATCGTAATGCCTAAAGCACGTCCCACTGCTCCGGCTGCAACTAACAGAGCTTGGTCTGAGGAATTACTGCCATGTATTATCTGTGAAGAAGTGACTGTTTCCTGCGGTTGCAACACAGATGACAGTTCGTCTAACGTTTCATTCATCACCTGACGCTTCAGGTGTTCTCTTTGCCGACACCTTTGGATTTCTTGCTGGATTTCTTCCTCACAGAGCAAGTTAATTATTTGTAGGAAATTCATTTGCAATTGAGCCAGACTAACCATTAAAGTGTCTGCTTCTTGAATCTCTTCGGCAGGAAAAGTTTCTAATTCTAATATGCCCTTTGCCTGCAACCACATATCAGCACTCACAGGTAACAAACCAGACGCAGAATCAAAAATTAGTTCGGCAAATCCCATTAAATTGGCATAGCCTCTTTGGATTCGTACCCAAGATATGCTGCCTTGTTCTGGTCGGAATATCTCGCCATTAGCTAAGGAGAAAAACTGAGTTTCTGGGTTTGAAATTTTGAAGTTACGATTAGGTTCGCAAGCCACAGCCGAACCTAGTTGATATATCCAACGCTCTACCAAATCCACTGCATCAGCTTGTTTGTCTGCGAACATAGACTCAAAATCTTTGCGAGAGATTTTGAGGAGTTCTGTTTCCTCAAGCGACACTGCTAAAATTTGCAGTTGCTTGCTTTGAAACTCAGATGCTATTGAAAACATCGCTTCTGCGGATTTGACATTAAATAGGTAACGCCGTTTTCCTTCTGGATTACCATTGTTAAGCGCAATGGCAAATAGCGACATGGAACCCGATCGCACTATCCAAACTGTCTGCGGGTCATCTAATAGTAAAGGTTGATTGCCTTTAAATCGATAGTATTCTCCTGGCAGCGGAATTTTGTTTTCAATAAGCATCTTTTTAACCTACTAAAAAGTTATGCAAAGATGTTTGTAAACAAATACAAGGCTATCTTGCATTTGTTTTGACTCTTTGATGTTGGTTATATGCTTTATTGGGAAAACCTGGGTTGATTTATGCTTTGGAGCTAGGTGCAAAAATTTACCGGTTAGTACAGCTTTGCATAAGATCGTGGCGAATTGAGGGTTGAAATTTAAACGCAAAGGTTCGCAAAGGTAAACGCAAAGGGGCGCAGAGAATTCGCTACGAATTTATGAAATGTTGTACTTAGCCTCGCTCTCCATAAATACTTTCGCGGCTAATAGCTTCATCGGACAGTGGAGGCAGGTTAAGCCCTCGGTGGCTTTCTACCCAATCACAAAATGCGGCTACCCACTCAGTACGGGTGGCGGTTTCATAGAAAGGACGTTCCTGTGCTGGTTGTACTAACCGCTCAAGCATAGTGGCAAGATGAGGTTTAATTTCCGATGGGCTACGATTGGAAATCTTTGCCAGCAACAGTGTAATTGTTTTAATGTCCTCACTATGAGATTGTTCTAAGTCACTCAGATTGGGTTTTGGTTGATTGTTCATAGTCACTTGATTTACATTGTTGCATCGCCTTGCACCTTTATTGCATTGCCCTGCACCTTTGTTGCATCGTCTTGCACCTTTGTTGCATCGTCTTGCACCTTTGTTGCATCGCTTTACACCTTTGATGGATTGCTTTACACCTTTGTTGCATCGCCTTGCACGTTTGTTGCATTGCCTTGCACGTTTGTTGCATTGCCTTGCACGTTTGTTGCATTGCCTTGCACGTTTGTTGCATCGCCTTGCACCTTTGTTGCATTGCCTTGCACCTTTGATGTATCGAAGAGCAAAAATTAATTTTCTGTGTCTTAGGGAATTCCAAAAAATAAATTATTCCAATTTCTAGACTCAACGCGACTGTTCTTTCCCCCTGCCCCCTGCCCC
>NZ_LAHA01000043.1 GCF_002608075.1 Nostoc linckia z4 | reverse complement strand
CTAACCAATTGAACTACAGTCCCTTGATTTGCAACTTTCCTATTGTCGCTATTTTTTTTCTATTTGTCAAGTATTTTTGAGTTGAAAATTGGAAATTTTTTGTAGTTATTGGGCATTGGGCATTGGGCAGGGGGCATTGGGCATTGGGGGTGTTGACTGATGACTGGTGAGTTATTATTCTCCCCATCTCCCCATCCCCCCATCTCCCCTATCTCCCCATCTCCCCATCCCCCCATCCCCCAGTCTAAATAGACCCTGATAACACAACTTGAGGCTTTGATTCTAGCTGCTGCAATATCTTCAATTGCATTTTTTTATACTGTTTCTTTAATAGCTGTTTACTCAAGTGGGGTTGAGAGGTGGATGGTAAACTCTGACTCTGTTCCACCCAATTTTTTAACATTTGGCATTGAGTTAAATCGATGCGACTGCTGAGGATATGAGCGCAGGAATGTGGTGATTCCAAAGAAAAGAAAATCAACGGGTAGCGCTCATTTTCAGCTAGGGAACTCAGCAATTTACGATTTTGGGGATTTTGCATATCTAGGTAGCAGGGTAGCCATTTAGGAGCTAGTTGCCGATGATAAAGTAAAGTCACCCATAACAACATTGGGTGGGGAGATGTTATGAAAATAAATTGATTGTATCGCCCAGAAAGGGCATAGCTTTTGATTTGTTGTTGAGGCAACATTAACCATAATGCTGCTACAGATTTTTGTCCGGTGTTTACAAGCTGGGGAAAAACAATTTCTTGAATTGGTTTGTTCTCAGGCCAGGAAAGTTGCCGACAGGTTTGTTCTAATGAAATTGTTAAGCCAGAATCTAAGGGACGGCTGAGGATGGATCTAGAGGCTAAAGTTGTAGGTAAAGTAGGACAATTAGATGGTTCTAAGCTGTTGAGAATTTGTAAAACTTGAGCAATATTTTGTGGGCGATCGCTTGCTTTTTTAGCCAGACAAGCCATGATTAAATTATTGAGTTTTTGCGGTAATTTTAAATTGGGTTTTACATCTGCGATCGCTTTTGGTTGTTCAAAGTGATGTGCTTTATACCAAGCACCAAAAAAATCAGTTTCTGGTTCCCAAGGTTTTTTGCCTGTGAGCATCTCAAACATCATGACACCCAGGCTATAAATATCAGAACGACCATCTAATTTTTCCCCATCTAGTTGTTCTGGAGAACAATAGGGCAAAGTTCCATTAAAACCTGTACTTGTACTAGCGGTTGATGCATAATTTAAACATTTAGCTATACCAAAGTCTAAAATTTTAACTAAATGACCCAATATTGGATCGGGAATCACTAATATATTTGCTGGTTTGATATCTCTATGAACTAATGGGCAAATTTTACCATCGATATTAATGCCTTGATGGGCACATTGTAAACCCAAACAAATTTGTCGGGAGATTGTTAAAAACATCGACAGGGAGAGCGGAATTAACTCTTTTAAACTCTTCCCAAGTAAATATTCCATGACATAGTATGGTTTTCCTTTTTCACTCACACCATAATCATACGCCCGCACAATATGTACGCTTTTTTGACTCAAAGCTGCACTCATTAAAGCTTCGCGAGCAAAGTCTTGTTGCATTTTGCTATCAACAACAGTTTGAGTCAAAAACTTGATGGCAACTGGTGTTCCCCCTAACAAAATATCATTGGCTAAAAAAACTTCTCCCATGCCACCGCTGCCAATTAATTGCTTGAGTTGATAACGATTGGCAAGCAAGCCCTTACTACTTGTAGATGCAAATGGGCTTTGATTCACTTGAATAACCTCTGCTCCTTAGTCTATTTAAAGTTCGTAATATCAAAAGAGAAATATTGTTAGCTAATGGTAAAAAGTTTCTTGATTTTGATAATGATATTTTAACGAAGAGATAAAAATTTAAACAGCATCTCCCAAAATTTAGCTAATCTATTTTTAAAATTTTCTTTTTCAATTTTTTGTTCTGCAATTAACTTGCGGACAATATCTAATTTTAATTTTTCATATTCTATCTTTAAAAGATTTTTGGCTTCTTGAGGTAAAATTGATTCATTTAATTGTTGATTCATGTTTAACGAATCTATAATTTGCTGACGTTGGTTAGCTGTGAGACTTAAAGTTATGACATGAGAGCAACGATTGGGATCTTCTAAGGGGAAAAATAGTAGATGATAATAACCTACTTCTGCTAAACTTCGTGCTATATTCTGACCTTTGTTATCTTTCAAGTCTAAAAAATAAGGTAGCCATTTAGTAAGAGATGGTTGGTTATCGTACAGTACTGTTACCCATAATAACATTGGGTATACATTCATTTTAGTGAGAAATTCTGTACCATGTACTTTATTCAAAAATTTGACAATTTCTTGTTTTGGCAACATCGCCCAAAAGGTTGGGATAGGTCTGGGAGGAGTATGTAATAAGTGCGGAAAACCAATTGGGGCCACTGGTTTATTTTTAGGCCAATTTTTCTGCAAACATTCTTTTTCTGATAAAAATGTTGCCGGGACTAATTGCATATCTGATGGAATTTCGACATTATTTTTAGTACTATAACTAGCATCCTCTAACAGGCTATTTACCTTTGCTAATTCATCTAAAATTTGATTAATATTTGAGGGACGTTCGCTGACTTCTTTTGCTAAACAATTCATTAAGATTTTTTGTAGTCCCTGTGGTATTTTTACTTGGGGATTTACTTCTTCAAGTGTAGGCGGTATTTGAAAACGATGTGCTTGATACCAACTACCAAAGGAGTTACTTTTTGTCTGAAATGGATGTTTACCTGTCAACATTTCAAACATTAATACTCCCAAACTATAAATATCAGAGCGGATATCTAACAGTTTGCGTCCTTCCATATGTTCTGGAGAACAATAAGGCAAACTGCCGATAAAAGAATCTGTCAGAGTCATACCACTCCGTTCTGTTAAAAACTTGGCTATCCCAAAATCAAGGATTTTGACAATTTCTCCGTGTTTAACATCTTGGGTGAGAAATATATTTTCTGGTTTGATATCTCTGTGAACAATGGGATAAATTTCTCCTTTAAGGCTAATACCTTGGTGGGCACATTGTAAACCCAAACAAATTTGCGTAGAAATCTCTAAAAACTGCGATATTGTTAAAGGATGAACTTTCAGAATTTGTTTGAGATTTTTACCTTGGAGGTATTCCATTACATAAAAAGGAATTTTATCCTCGGTGACACCGTAACTTAAAATCCGAACAATATGTTTACTTTTACGACCCAATTGAGCGCCAATAAAAATTTCTCTGGCAAACCTTTGAGACATGTGCTGGTTGGATAAACTCAGTGATAGAATTTTGATGGCGATCGCCATTCCACCTTTAGCAGTATCTTCTGCTAAGTAAACCCTACCCATCCCTCCTTTACCAATCAAATCTCTGATTAAATACCGATTATTTAATAATTGTCCGATGTAATTATCTAATTCTACTTTTTGCCCTACCATATTCTCAATTTTGTTTTGTGTCATAAAAATCAATTATGAAAAATATTGTTGGCAAAATAATTGAATAAGTTTAGTCAATTATTAATTTTTATTCTTAAATAAATCAGAGTTTTGAGAGTAATTTGGCGATAATAGTTTAAAAATACTCTAAGAAAAATTTCTTTTCTTAAATATTCATCGCCTCTCTGCAAAAGTTCTTATACATTATGTAACATATTTATTAAGGAATACGGTTGAGAAATTCCACTGAAAGTACGGTTAAATTGAGCTAATTTAGCCGCTATATTCCGTGAATACACAGTAAAGCTCGCAGGAAAACTGCCTTTGGCTTCTATGTCCTTCAACACAATCTATATCTGTGGCGATCGCCATTTACAATAGTATAATTTTTAACTAATTACTTAAAACTACCATACCAGTAAGAATGATTGCTGAAATATACAGTTAACGATTGAAATTCGGTAGGATGCGGCGCAATAATCTGATGAGCGGTGTTTCAATTTTGACTTTAAAAGCTAGGATTTGAGTGCGTTGTAGAGAGTTAAAATTGTTGTCGCTGATGAGAATTAATGAGCGCTGTCCATCAGGTAATTTGGGGCCAAAAGTTAAACCTTCAATGTTGTCTAAGACTACATCTAGAGTTCTTAAATCTAACAACAGTTTTTTCTGCACAGGTTTAATATTTTTTGAGTTAACAGCTAAAAGGCTATCGATATTATGAATATCATCAGCACCTTGTAAAGAAACTTGAAATAAAGAAACAGCAAATCCTAAACCTGTAAAAGACCGTTCTAAACTTAAAAAATTTCCTTGGTTGTCGAGAGCAAAAATATCAGGTAATCCACTAGCAAATTTACCTGTGAAATTTAAAAACGGTGCTACTGCTTCAGTTGGATAGAGAAATTCTTTTTCTGGCTGGTTACTAAGCAAGTTATATTGCAAAATTCGACAAGGAGTACCGATTTTAGGTTGAGCTGCTGAACCATCTTGAATTAAAGCGTTTTCCGTAGCTGTAAATAGATATTTTTTATCAGGTGTAATGGTCAGGCTTTCAAAAGCCAAATTATTGCGGATACCTTGTTGACCTTTTTTATCTGGCAAAAATTTATTTGGTATGGGAAGTGTTGTAATTTCTTTACCAGAAGATAGCGAAAATTCTTTAATAAAGGGATTAATGAATTTACGAACATCACCTTCAGAAGAAATAAATACAGTATCTTTATTAGTTAAAGCAATGCCTTCTGTATCAGTTTCACCAGCAGGAAACTTTTCACCATTTTCATTTAATAAAGTGGTAACATTAACAACAGTAACTCCATTTTTTTGTAAGGAACCCTTGCTTAAATCTATTTTCAAAGTGTAGAAACGGGTATTCGCTTTTTGTCCTCGGTCGTCAGAAATAGCATAATAAAGATTTTTCTTGGCATCATAGGTAATTCCAGACAAACCTCCAACTTCGGTTTTTTGGAAAATTAAATTTTTCGGTAAAGTCACTTCTCCGATAAATTTGATGCTGCTGATTTCACTAGCTGTTGATGATAAGTTGGCGAACAAGAAGCTGATAATTAGAATCGGGATGAAAAAGTAAATAACTCGTGGAAACGCAAAGATTTTTTTAATTGACCGCATGGAAAGCCATTACTAAACTATAAAACAACTGGGTAATTCAATCCTAAATTACGTCCAGTGGTATCAGCCACAGACAAATTTTGTCAATATCGGCATTGCGTGAGTCCTAATTAAGCAAGTTGCCAAACATATTCATCTCTGAAAAATTTCACCAGCCAGTCTTTAACTATGCGGGTGGCACGACAATCATCTTCATTGTAGCTTTGGATACCTTCTAATAAAGTGCGATCGCCTGTTTCTAGCCATTGGTCATACCAGTAAATACACTTAGCACCGCTGGCTTCTGGATTACGCCATTCAAATCCTAACCAACGAGCAATGGCTTTTAGGGCATAGCTTTCTACAGGTAATGCTACACTTTGAGTTAATTGTTCGTATACATCGATAAATCGATTCAGTACAGGGCGCACGGAGGAGTAGGGAGTCTTATAAAGTTTGGCCAGTCGTTGCACTGTATCAAATTCATAGGTACAAAAATGATAAATTGGTGCTTGGGGATATTGCCAAACCAAATTTAAAAATTGCTGCCAAACTAATTCTTCGTCTTCTGGTTTATCTGCTAAAAAAGAATAAAATTTTTCTGTATTCGCAACTCTATCTACTACCAAAACACCCAAAAGATAATTTAAATCTAAGTCTGGTTGTGCCTCAATATCAAAGTAAAGTTCTATGGGCGCTGTGAATGTAATATTTTCCTTTGGTAGCGGATACGGTAGAATTAGTGGTCGTTTTTGGAGTACAGATTGAGCTTGCACTACCAACTTTCCCGCGACTTGGCTGTCAAAACCAACTAAGTTTTCCAGAATAGCTGGACTGGTGTTAGCGAGAGATTCTAGTGTAGTTATATCTAAGGTTTGGAGTTGAGTGTAGCGAATGGGTGTTACACCTGGTAACAGTGATAGATGTTGCTGAGTTTGAGCCACGGCATAACATTGACTATACCAATGGCAAAGATTACACTTCTGTCGAGAAATAAATACTTCTGGCGGATTTGGTAACTCTAAAATTTGAGTAAATTCTTCCAGAATTTGCTGCATTTGTGGCGTCCATTTAAACAAATCCACTGTATAATTCGTGTTTTTAGTTCGTAAAATCAACCAAGCTGTGTCGGGTATAACTCCTTGGACTGTTGCCAAAACTTGGGCATGAAACGCAGCCACAACTTGATATTCTTGTTTGGGACGCTTACCGAGTTCAATATTAGCTGGCACATACATCCAATCTCCAAAATGGGATTGTCCTGGCTGTTTCACGAGTAAATCTGGACGACTGAGTAAGGTGTATGCTTCAGAATAAGTTGCTGACAACACTCCTTTGTGGATGTACTCAACTCCTCTTTGCATTAGTTCTAAAGTTGCCTTTTCTCCCGTTTTCCAATTTCCAGATGGATAATTAGGCCGCTGGTAAGTCAACTGTGCCAAATTAGTCAGTTGATGAGCAATTTTGTCCTGTTGTAGTTTTCCCAGCAGTTCATTGGGGGCATCACGCAGACCTTTGTCACCGTGGATATCTAAAAAAGATCGGCGTTTACAGCGTTGGTATTGCAGTAGGAGTTCAGCATTAATCAGCATTTCTTTAAGTTAACAACAATTAGCAATCTCTGGGGGTAACTCAGACAATTAATAATGAAATGGGAGTTGACGGTTGACGGTTGACTGTTGGCTGTTAACAAATGACTAATGACTAATCCAAAATCCAAAATTAATATGGCCACTAGTTCTGTTGCACAAACCAGATTGCATCATCATCGAGAGCAATTTCCCGCTTTAGCAAATAAGACTTATTTTAATTATGGAGGACAAGGGCCAATGCCTCTTGGGGCGATGGATGCGATGGCTCAAACCCAAGCTCATATTCAGGATATAGGCCCTTTTGGTAATGAGGTATATCGCTGGCTCAGACCGCAAGTGCAAGCTGCCAGAGTTGCGATCGCTTCCGAGTTCCAGATCCCCACTGATACAATAACCCTAACTCAGAATGTCACCGTTGGCTGTAATATTGCCATGTGGGGTATAGAATGGCTACCCGGCGACCATATACTAATCTCAGATTGCGAACACCCAGGCGTAATTGCCACAGCTCAAGAAATCAGCAGGCGATTTTCTGTAGAAGTTACAACCTGTCCTCTCAAGGCGACTTTAAATGAAGGCGACCCCGTAAAAGTCATTATCCAGCACTTACGTCCTAATACCCGCTTAGTAATATTGAGTCATGTTTTTTGGAATACAGGTCAGGTTTTACCTCTGGATAAAATTAGTGAAGTATGCAGAAATAATCATTCTGCACTCTTAATAGATGCAGCCCAATCTGCTGGTTTGTTGCCTTTAAATTTGACTGAATTGGGAGTAGATTTTTATGCTTTTACTGGTCACAAATGGTTATGTGGCCCTGCTGGTGCAGGGGGTTTGTATGTGCGGCCAGAAGCGCGAGAAAGCCTCAAACCTACATTTATTGGCTTGAATGGCATTGTTGTCGATAGTCAATCTCAGCCTGTGGATTGGCTCCCAGATGGGCGACGATATGAAGTCTCTACAGTAGCTTATCCTTTGTATGTGGGTTTACAAAAAGCGATCGCTATTCATCAGCAATGGGGAACTTCACAGGAACGTTACCAACAAATTTGTCACAACAGTGAGTACCTCTGGCGCAAGTTAACAGCGTTAACAGATGTGAAATGTCTGCGAACTTCTCCACCCGAAAGCGGTATAGTCTCTTTTCATTTGACAAATAATCAGCACCAACCTCATCTCAATTTAGTGCAATTTTTAGACTCACAAAAAATATTAACTCGCACAATTGCCGACCCTAGTTGTATTCGTGTCACCGTCCATTACTTTACTTTAGAATCAGAAATCGACCAATTAATTGAAGCAATTCAAATTTTTTGTAAAAGTAATTAAAAGTTGAGAGTGAGGAGTGAGGAGTGAGGAATTAGGAGTGAGGAGTTAAGAGTTAGGAATTAAAAGTGAAGAATTAAGAATTATTAATTTGTAACTTCCAATTATTAACTCCCAACTCTCAACTCCCACCTCCCACCTCTCAACTCCCGCCTCCCAACTCCCAACTCCCAACTCCCAACTCCCAACTCTCAACTCCCACCTCCCACCTCCCAACTCTCAACTCCCAACTCTCAACTCCCGCCTCCTAACTCCTAACTCCTAACTGAAAAATGGAACGCCCAATTTTATATTTAGCCATCACTAACCACGGATTTGGTCATGCTACCCGCATGGCTTCTGTCGCTGCGACAATTCAAAAGTTGTGTCCAGAAGTACTATTAATTATGGTGACCACTGCGCCGCGTTGGTTGTTAGAGTGCTACATCGAAGGCGATTTTATTTATCGTCCCCGTGCATTCGATTTGGGTGTGGTGCAAGCTGATAGTTTGACAATGGATAAAGCAGCGACTTTAGAAAAGTTGCTGGATATTAAAAAGCATCAAAATTCGTTAATTGCCTCAGAAGTCAATTTTATCCGTCAAAATCGCGTCAATCTCATATTGGCAGATATTCCCTTTCTTGCTTCTGGATTTGCGAATGCTGCAAACATTCCCTGCTGGATGATTAGTAACTTTGGTTGGGACTTGATTTATCGAGATTGGGGAGGTGAATTTTTAGCAATTGCAGACTGGATTAGTGATTGGTATTCAAAGTGCGATCGCTTGTTTCGTCTTCCTTTCCACGAAAAAATGCAAGCCTTTAATAATATCACAGATGTTGGCTTAACAGGCGGTTCTCCCCGTTATTCTCTGGATGATTTACGCTCTATTTGGGGAATAAATACACCAGTTGAAAAAACCATTTTATTGACTTTTGGTGGCTTGGGTTTACAGCAAATTCCCTATCATAATTTGCAACAATTTTCAGATTGGCAATTCATTGTTTTCGACCAATCGGCCCCTGATTTACCAAATTTAGTCAAAATTCACGATCGTAAATACCGCCCTGTAGATTTTATGCCCATTTGTGGGCGAGTGTTTTCCAAACCTGGTTACGGTACTTTTGCTGAAGCCACAAAATTACAAGTACCAATTGTTACTCTGATTCGTGAAGACTTTGCTGAAGCAAGTTATCTCATAGAAGGCATAAGTAATTACAACCAACATCAAATTATTACCCCTGCTGAGTTTTTTCAAGGAACTTGGGATTTTCTGCGTGAGTTAGCCCAAGCACCAAAGCAATTGCAACCAATTGCTAAGGATGGTAATGAAGCGATCGCTCAGGCTGTAATTAATTATTTCCAATCAAATTAAAATCAATAATGGAAAGTTCAACAATAGACAAAGAAACTTTAGAATTAGCCGCCCAAGATGTACGTCGAGTGCTAGAAAGACAAAAGGAAGAACGCCAAGTTTTAATCACTCAGATGAACATCTTGTTTGTCACTAACACAGCATTATTAAGTTTTCTCACAATATCTAGACTAATTACCAAATATAGCTTTTTCAGTGTAGTAGAAACATTATTACTGCTTTTTAACTTTCTGCTGCTAATCTGGGCTTTATTACCACGTAGATTTTTTGTCAGTCCCAACTTAGAAACTGAAGATTTTCAAAATAGATATTTGGAGTTTTCACCTCAAGAATATCATTTACAGATGTTAGCTAACTTGAGAGAGACTTATAATAAAAATCAGAAGCAAGTAGAGGATATTTCCCAATCCTTGACTTATGCTACTTTTGTAACTGCTGGCATAGCTATTGTTGGCTTGTTACATCAGGTAATAGTTTATTTCATTCCTGAACTCCAAAAACTATGAATACCAACCATAATGATACAATGTCCTCTAAAAAAAGTTTACACCTGCCAGAGCCAGATCTAACTAACATTACACCTTTATCTCACAATTTACCT
The DNA here is from genome assembly GCF_002608075.1 of Nostoc linckia z4. Classification (GTDB taxonomy): domain Bacteria; phylum Cyanobacteriota; class Cyanobacteriia; order Cyanobacteriales; family Nostocaceae; genus Nostoc; species Nostoc linckia. Next base: position 71,025 of record NZ_LAHA01000043.1, on the reverse strand, counting down.
AGTACACCTATCATCCCGGATGCCTTAAAAAAATCTGTCAATGCAGTTTTAAGAATCCTTAGAGTAAGGCATACTCAATTAAACGATCAAGCTGAAACTAAACAACAACCAAATCAAGCAGATTGAACTAATAATTAACTTTTAAGGACTTCCCAGTAAAAAATATTCTATAGAAGACTGTTAACAGTTAACAGTCAACAATCAACCACCTAAAGTGGAATAATTTATTTGTTGAAGTTCCCTTACTGTCACTAATACTATTGTTTCAAATGAGTCACTACCAAAAATTACTAAGAATTACCACCACTGGCAAATCTTTTTACAATATCACTAATAAAATAGAAGCGATCGTTGCAGAGTCTGGTGTTGAAACTGGTCTTTGTACTTTATTTTTACGCCACACTTCAGCTAGCTTAGTTATCCAAGAAAACGCCGATCCTGATGTTCTTGTAGATTTAGCTAATTTTATGGCAAAACTAGTGCCGGAATCAGCTAAATATATCCACGATGCAGAAGGCGCTGACGATATGCCAGCACACATCCGTACAGCCCTCACCCACACTTCTGAACATATCCCCATTAATAGCGGTCATCTGGTGCTGGGAACTTGGCAGGGAATTTATATTTGGGAACACCGCCAGCGCAGTCATTCAAGGGAATTAGTTGTCCACATTTCTGGATAGCAATTTCTCAAATTGAATTTATTTCAGGAGTAGCTCGATCGAGTTTAAATACTCTGTTGTGACTGCCTAGCTTTTGGATAGAATGTTGTAAAGCTTGCTGCAACGCCTTTTTGGCGAAAAATTTTCAGAAGTAATAAACCATATACATACTAGTAGTCTATCAAGGCAACTTTGCTGGGTGAGGGCTGGGGAAAGGGAAAGGGGAAAAGGGTAAGGGATTTAAAAATTTAAAACCTTTTCCCTTTCCCCTTTCCCCTTTAAAGAGTTAAGTTGACTTGGTGAACTACTAGTAAATTTTTATGTATCAGTTTGTAAATGAAAAATTAAGTTTGTTTATCTTTTTTTAATAATTGCTTTATTTCAAGATAAAGTAACACTTAATGTCAGCTGGGCGGACTATTTCAATTACTATGAAGCAAGAACTAACACCGACTCATACTTTCCAATCGCTCGATGAAATACTTGCCCAGCAATCGGTTAATCTTTTGTCACTTAATCCCCAAAAAAAAATAATTACCAGTTTTGCAGAAATGGGGAACATGGTTGCTGAAGAAACCACCGACATCCAAATCATTACAACTCTTCAGGAAACTTTGGAATCTATAGTTGATAGCCAGTTGCAAAATTTTCCAGAAAACATATTCTGGGATTTTGATTTTCTGGTCAGCAGTATGCTCAGACAAGCTTTAGTCGCGGATGAAGGTGCTGTATCTTTTTTAAAGACTTTTGGTGAAAAGATGGTTTCCCTAACAGAGATGTTCGGGATTAACACAGAAATTCGCTTTCGCTATGTCCACGACTTTATATATGGATTTGATTGGGCAAGATGGGTACAAAAAGACCCCAAAAATCGTGCAAATATAGAGCCTTTTAGCTTAGTTTTTTTTGATTATTTACTTACTAAAGGAAAGGAATTGATACAACGCATTAGCCACGGTCAAGTTATTTGTTATAAACTGTGTGATACAGGCTACCGCAATCCATTTTCCTTTTCTCGCGAACCAGAAGATGAATACCGTTTGTTAACTTATCTAGCTCAGAAACAACTAATTCCTGTAGCAGTGTGGAACTGGAATGCTACACCTGTATGGAATAAACCTTTCCAAGAAATACGTCAGCAAATAGCATTAAAATTAGATATTCAACCACAAAAACACTGATTAGCAAGCAAAAACTTAACTCAAAAATTAATGATGAGAATTGCTGATTTAATTACTTGGTTTGAAGCATGGGCAAATCCAGCTTGGTGTGAAAGCTGGGATAATTGTGGCTGGCAGATTGAACCAGGAGTGTTACAAGAAAGAGTACGAGTATTGGTTTGTTTAACACCAACTCTGGCAGTGATGCAGGAAGCCATCGCCTTAAATGCTAATCTCATTTTTGCCCACCATCCTCTGATTTTTACACCCCCCAAGTCCTTACGCACTGGTGAGGCCATAACAGAAATGGTACGCTTGGCCTTTACCCACAATATTGGTATTTACAGCGCCCACACAAATTTTGACCAAGTACAGGATGGTACTGCTGATGTCTTGGCTCAAATTTTACAACTCAAGGAAGTTACTCCCATAGTACCCACACAGCCCGGATTAGGATATGGTCGTGTTGGTTTGCTGGAGCCATCCCTGACACTACAGGAATTACTCACAAATATTCAAAAAAAACTTGCTTCCCCAAATTTAATTTTTTCACCAACAACGAATTTACAGCAAACAATTTCACGGGTTGCGGTTTTGGGTGGTTCGGGAGCTAGTTTCATTTCAGCAGTTACCAAAACTGGGGCCCAAGCTTACCTAACTTCTGACTGCAAATTTCATCAATTTCAAGAAAGCCGCGATTCCAATCTGATTTTAATCGATGCTGGACATTATGCCACCGAACGTCCTGCTTGCCATCGCTTGGTACAAAAATTCCAGTCTTTGAACCTAGACTGGGCGGAATTGAGTCAAAAAGACGAGGATTTTCGCCAGTTTTTTGCTTGATTGTCTGTTCTTAACTGTGATTTTGGATGCTTGCCTAAAAGTTTTACTATATTTTAATATTTTTAAATCGCTAATCATTGCTTGAGGATAAAGAGCAAAGCTACTGAAAAAGTTTGTATTTATCTATGCATATACATTACATAGCAGATGCGCCAAAAGCTTAGTATTTCAGTCATTGCTGTGATACAAATCACTAAACACATGTAATTATAATCACATGTTATTTATGTTCTATATCAACTAGCAGCCCAGAGAAATATTCCACACTGGATGTTATAAATCGCCCACTCTGCCCTAATCAAGATGATTCGCACAATTGTTGAATCTGCTTTCCAAACTGGATATCTTAGTGTTGAATCTGAAGGTTTACTCCATCAAGTGCTGGCTACGAAATGCTACAACTCAGAGGATTTGTCAGCCCTCGCAGCCCTATACGATGCAGTTCGCACAGGTGAAATCAAACGAGAAGCATCCTCGTCTAATGTGCTAATGGAACTACCGTTACCGAATAAATCTTTTTGATACTTCTACATAAGATAGACGAGGGATGGCGAGATGAGCAGAAAAAGGAAGAATTTACTCTGATGTCCCATGTCTCCCTTATCTCTCTTATCTCCCCTATCTTCCTCATCCTCGCATTTCACTGAACCTCTTGTTGAAGCAAAAACCTGAAAAACTTAAAACTCTTTGTGTGTTGTTTTTGAAAATCGTCTAGGTCAGCAAGAGAATGAGTTAAGATCAAATACACAGGGGTAAATAAAAGTAAAGCCAAGTCCCCGGACTTCTTAATAATGCCAATGACTACAAGTAGGCAAATTAAACAACCGCAATCAACGCTTGTTTCTCAGTATTTTTTATTACATAATGGTAGAAAGGACTTACCAGCAAATATTAACCTTGTGAGGAGAAATCCCGACTTGTTTGACTTCTATGAACCAAACATTTCCTAAAATTCAGCCTGAAAGAGATTGAATTCACTGGTAAGGCAACCATTGGTTGATGACCCAAAATATCTTAGATTCTTACAACTACAAGCAAATCTTAAAATTGGGTTATGAGACTTACCTGTTCTCAACCGTGAAATTAAGCTCTTAAAGGTGTAATCTAATGGGGTCAAACCCAGATTTTGACAGGTTTAACTACGTTGTTTAAAAAGGCAGAAGCAGTACATGCTACACCGCAAGATTTATCAACTGTGTTGCGACGGGCGGGAGGTATGTGTTTTCTTGCGGGATCAGCAACGCTGGATTGAGCGTGCCCGCATCATAGACATAGAGGGAGATTTAGTAACCCTACGCTATGAAACAGAAGAAGAGGACGAAATTTGTTCTTGGGAAGAAATGGTTCGCCTCGAAAGCATCGGTGCTGTAACGCAAAAATTGGCTTCAGTGCCACGCGGAAATGTGGAACCTCTCCTAACAGAGGATTGTCCCGAAGCAGAACGCATCCGCAATCGTTACACTGACTCCAATCCAGAATAAAGGATGATTAGTCATTAGTCATTGGTCATTTATTATTCGCAAATGGCTATTGACTATTGACTATCATTTAACCGCTCAAAAGCAGGACAGTAACCTTCTAAAGTTACCTTAAAGTTATACAATGGGGAAGCTGGATTCCAACACCGCTGCCCCCTTTGGTGTCGGCAATTGCCACAACAGTCTACATCTGTCCATGTATAGCGATCGCTGTTTTGATTGAGCAATTCTCTTTGGGACAATCCCCTCAGTACTAGTTCCTCTCCTTGCCAGCGAGCCTCGATTAAGCCAGTATCGGCAAAATGTTGCCAACGAGGATCGGCTGTGATGGCATCCGGTAGGGTGATTGTAACTACTGTTCCTAACTCCGTTAGTTCGCCTTCATAATTCGTCTCTGGGGCTGCCGGTTGCAAGAACGTATCGCCAATGGGCAATTCCACCAACGTTTCAGCAGCTGGAGAATGTATGTGATAGCGGTTTTGTAACTCCTCTAAGCTTGTGAGGTCGGCTAAGTAGGCGGGAGAACCGTGGACAAAAATCACATGCTGTGGTCGCAAATTATGAATTAGCTGCGTAGTACCAGGGCCATCGCTGTGCTGAGCTAGAAGGTAACTTTCGACGGTGGTGGGAGCTAAATATTTTTTGTTAAGTTTTATATCAATTTTTTCCGGCACAAGAATTAGCCAAGGGCCGGTGTTCGGCTGGCAGTGTTCGCGCAAATCAGCTGTGGAGTCAGTGAGAACAATACAGGGTGACTTACCGACAGTGGCACGTTCTTCTGGGTACAAACGACGCACCCGCGGACGTACCCGTTCGTCCCAAAACAAAGGTTGATGGCGGGCAAAGTTTTGTACTGATGGAGGGAGGTGGGGCAGTAGTTCCAAGTAAGCATCGCAGCCAGTGGCCACAGCACCATCTACCCAAATATCTAAATCTCGTCCAGTGAAGTGGTGATGAGAGCGCAAAAGCATCAACAGTTCTTGACCAAGCCCTAAAGCCGGAGTGGGGAGAATTACAGAACAACGTTCAGCGATCGCTCGATTAATGCGCTCTGCTAATTGATTTTCTTGGTTACGGCGGTGGGGATGGCGGGATGTGCCATAAGTGCCTTCAATAATCAGCACATCCAAGTCTAAACCCCGTAATTCCTCTAGGCGCAAACCTTCCACCAGCCGGGAGTTGGATAAGAAAAAGTCTCCTGTATACAGTAGTTTGTAACTGCGATGTTGGGTAGTGTAAGTGAGGAGAATTGCCACTGCCCCTGGTAGATGCCCTGCGGGAAATAATTCCGCCACTAGACCCTCTTGGAATTCCACTGGCGATCGCAACGGCAAAGCATGACAAAATTGGGAAATTTTCTGTGGCTCTTGGTCTTGCCAATTCAATGGCAGTAACTTGCTGGTTACTTCGCTGCCATAAATGGGTAACTTAGGAAAAGCATTGTGCAGTGCCAGCAAGCCTCTGGCGTGATCTGGGTGGGCGTGACTAACTAAAACTAAATCTGCTGGTAAGGGCGGACTGGCTCCACGTACCGACTTGCTCAACCCCCTCGTCAGTGATGAAATATCTTCCAAACCACAGTCCAACAGGATGCGGTGTGGCCCCATCTTCACCAATAAACACACGCCCTCATCGTGATGCTGAACACTGTAGGGCAAACATTCTAATTCACTACCCGCTTCCGCAGCATCTACGCGAGAGGATGCCGACAGATTATCCCTCATGCTCTCCTCCCCTCTAACCTCATCGTCATGGACATATCCCAAAACCCAAAAATTGCATAAATTTTGGTTTTGTGACTTAGGGGTAAGTTTTATCATGCGCCCCTACACCCTGAGAATACGGATTTTTAGTTGGGGAGGACGCCTCTACCGAACCCGCATGAGTCCGGAAAAGTTGGATAACGAGAGAGCTATCAAACTACTAGCTCAAGGAGCCTTGCCTCTTGCCTGTTTTCCCTGTGAAAGTTATGAGCGCTCTTAGCCAACTTACCCTGCGGAAAGTTGCCCCAGCGTCTACAAGTTTCTCTTAATGCGCCGAACCATTGCCGTGATAATTATCTGAGTCATAGAACCCGTTTTTCGTGCCAAAAAATAGACACGAAAGCGTAAATATAACTGTTAAACCAGCTAGAACCAGCTTGACATCCATTTGTTTGCTGTCCTTTATTGAAGACTTTCCTATATTAATTTAGTGCTTCCACAATCAAATGGAATCACTAGAAAATCTTTACTATGCACATATGGATTGGGGAATAGGTAAAATTACCGCAATCAGTTCAAATTGTAGAACTTTTCGGTCAACCTGTCCATCCTTTAGATATGAACTTACAGTCTGTGTAGGCTGAAATCCTGATTATTACATTAGTTTCTGAAAGTTTGGGATTTAGCCAACTTCACCGTTTTGAGCCAAGATCTTGAGCCGTTAATTGCCATAAATAGCAAAATTACGTAAAGTAAAGCAACGAATTTAACTTGTTTTACGTAATATAACCAAATGCCAATAATATCAACTACTATCCAGTAATACCAACTTTCAATCCGCTTTTGGGTCATCAACCACATTGCGGTAAAACTCATAATTGTTGTGAGTGCATCTAAGTAAGGAAAAGAAGCTTTTTCTGGAAATATTGTTGGCAATATTAGATGAATTTGGCTCATGAATATTCCCGTTGCTAAGGAAATAACTATTGTTACTAAAGCAGTCAAAAAAATTGTGTGTCGAGAACTATATCTAACATTTGCAATTTTGCCATTAACTGATTCTGGTGTACTCCATCGCCACCAGCCATAAATACTAGTACCTAAATAATAAACTTGTTCAATGGTGTCAGAATACAAGCCAATTTGATAAAAAAGCACCATGTACAGCAATACGTTGACTATGCCAACAGGCCAAGTCAGAATTTTCCTTTCAGAAATTAGCCATACTGACCATAAAGAGAAAATTGTTCCCAAAAATTCAACATAACTCATGGGATAGCCCAAAACTTTGAAGGCAATATTATTAACGCTCCAAAATTCAAACATATATAGTAAGAATATTTTAGGTGTGAAAAATATGGGTGTTGATTGTTGACTGTTGAATGTTGACGGTTCACAGTGAATAGTTAAGAGTCAACAAACATCATATGTAATATTTCACAAACAATTAGAGATTGCTATAGGATTACTATCTTAAGTTAATTTCACGAATAAGTCTAATAAATTATGATACTTTTGATAACGAGATAACACGTTTTTTACAAAATTAATCCGTGTATTTAAATTACCGTGTAGAGTAAAAAAAGGAATTTTTCTGAGAATTAAATCGTTGTGAATTTGTTTTTGAAATATATTACGATTTGTTTCTCCAGAGCGATACCAAGTACAGTCGTAAGGTATATCTACATCACAAAGAAATACCAAATCATAACGCGATATAGCTTGATGTGTTAGTTGTGCTAATTCCGGAGCAACGGTTTTGTGATAATACAAAGAAAATTGATAGGTTGTGAGGGCATTAGTATCTGTAAACAAGTATTGGTTTGCTTGCGATAATAAAATTTCTTCGCGTTCTAAATGCCCTTGGGCAATCTCCACAAGTTGAGACAGTGAAAGTCTTCGTTCTATTTGATGTTTTTCCCAATATTCGCGCCCATACTCTGGCATCCATAGAGTGTTGTACTCTTTTGCTAGTTGCGATGCTATTGTTGTTTTACCAGTTGAAGGAGCGCCCAAAAAAACAACGTTAGTAATTAGGTCGCGATAAATGTCAGGATGTAAATAGTCTTTAAAAGTATAAGGGTTTTGTCTGACTTGGGTTCCGGAAATTGGGAAAATTTGGCGATCGCTATCTACAAGTCGATTTACTGCTCCCAATGCAAGGCTTACGTGTTCCCCATAAAATTCACTACAGTAAAAATGTGTAATTTTTTTTGATTCTAATTTTTGCAGGATATATTCTTCGTGCTTTTTCTTAATTTCAGGAGTATCGCCAACTTCTGTCGGCCCATCCCACGCCTCAATCACCTCAATTGTGGGATACAGTTTTCGCAGCCAGTTAACCCGAACCGTTAAAGGAATAGCAGTCACTTCTGGACAATCATAAACCATCACTAATACTTCATCCATCTCTGCCAAGGCAGTCTCAATCACTAATTGATGTCCCTTATGAAGAGGAGCGTACTTACCTAGTGTGAGTCCACGTTTGCTGACCATAGTTTCCTAGAATTGCCGTTGACAGTCAACAACCTTATGCTTTTTTAGCACACATTAGCTTACACCATTCCTCTTGGAGTATTACGTCACAGAGAAGATGTATTTAGATCACTGTCAATTACGAGTTAGAAATTAAAAATTAATAATAAGGGACTTTCAAGAAATTAATTATCACTACTTTGGGGTGACATCTTGTCCGCCCTTGGCTTCGGGCGCGCGAGACGCGCACCCTACAGAAAGTAGTTGATTATTTTTTCTTTGCAAATCCCTAAGGCTAATGTAGATTTATCTAATTAAAATTAAAAACGTTAATGTACTTTGCTATACTAAGTCGTTATTTTCCCACGCAATCTATAATAATCCCTTTGAAGCCTTTGTATTGCTAGGAATCAACAGCTTATCCTGGAACGCACTACAGGTCAAGGTAGCGTCTACATCCGCATCTGAGTTACAAAAGAGCAAACTGCATTGTCCGAAATTACACCAAGGGGATTGGGCATGGGAAGAGGGGAAAAACTCATCTCCCTTGTCTCCCTTGTCTCCCTTGTCTCCCTTGTCTCTCTTGTCTCCCTTGTCTCTCTTGTCTCTCTTGTCTCCCTTGTCTCCCTTGTCTCCCTTGTCTCCCTTGTCTCTCTACTTCCCATTCCCCACTCCTTGAATCAAAAAGTAAATACCACAGCAAACAGATATGTTCAATGCCACTGAAATTTTAATTGATGCCTTTGTCAATCAAATTCGAGAAGGTTACCGTCGCACCTATGGCTGCTTTAAAAATGATTACCAGGACATCATTGCCTGGGCTGGTAATATGGCTTTGGAAAACATTGCCAATAGCGATGCACTTTACCATAATGTTGAACACACGGTCTTAGTTACCCTAGTGGGGCAGGAAATTTTACGTGGCAAACACATCAGAGAAGGTGGTGTTTCTAGCGAAGATTGGCTGCATTTCATCATCTCCCTAGTTAGCCATGATATTGGCTACGTTAAAGGAGTTTGCCGACAAGACCAAGAAATAGCAGGCTTATATGCCACAGGTAAAAATGGTAGAATGATTTCCTTGGCTCCTGGGGCTTCTGATGCCAGCCTGACACCATATCATGTTGATAGAGCAAAGCTATTTATTGATGAACGTTTCGGCGGTCACAAGTTAATAGACGCAGATGCAATTAAAAGCAATATTGAATTAACTAGATTTCCCGTACCTGCGGCAGAGGATCAGCAAGATACAAAATGCTTTGCAGGATTAGTGCGTGCGGCTGATTTGATTGGACAATTAAGCGACCCACGTTACTTAAAGAAAATTAATTCTTTATTTTACGAGTTTGAAGAAACTGGTATGAATAAAGTCTTGGGTTATAAAACTCCTGCGGATTTGCGTAAGAACTATGCCAAATTTTACTGGAATGGGGTATATCCCTATATCCAAGAAGGACTGCATTATCTGTCACTGACCCAACAAGGCAAACAAATTTTGGCTAATCTCTACTCCAATGTCTTTGTTGTAGAACACGAAAAACAACAAGAAGAACAACAGCGGTATTTAGAGGAATTGGGAGTTAGGAGTTAGGAGGTAGGAGGTAGGAGTTAGGGGTTAGGGGTTAGGAGTTAAGATTTAAAACTGGGGAGTTAGGAGTTAAGATTTAAGACTGAGGAATGGGGAATAGAGAGTGGAAAGTAGGAAGTTAAGAATTATTAATGATGAATTATCAATTAAAATAAAAACTTCATAACTCCAAACTCATAACTCCAAACTCATAATTCCTCACTCCAAACTCCAAACTCATAACTCATAACTCATAACTCCTCACTCATAACTCATAACTTATTAACTCCTAACTACTATGGATTGGTGGCGACGACTGAAGAAAAATCCTTTGGCACAATTTGGGGCAATTTTGCTATTAATTTTCTACGTAGCGGTAATTGCAGCCGATTTTATTGCGCCTTATGACCCTTATGCCTCACAGCCCAATGGTTCATTGCTGCCACCAACTAAGGTATATTGGGTTTCTCAATCAGGGCAGTTTATTGGGCCTCATGTTTATCCGACGACTCAGGGAGAGACGAATTTAGAAACAGGCGATCGCGAGTTGATTGTAGACTTTAAAAAACCCTCTCCCTTGCGTTTGTTTGTCTCTGGCGCAGAATACCGCTTGTTGCAGCTAACTTTGCCACTACCCCCCAAGTGGGATGAAGTGACAATTTTTCCCGGTATTCCCTTGAATTGGCATTTGTTTGGCACAACAAATGGCGTAAAATTTAACGTTTTAGGTACTGATGACCAAGGGCGCGACCAACTCAGTCGCTTGTTGTATGGCGGCCGCATCAGTATGTTTATCGGCATTTTTGGCGTTGCTATTTCCTTTCCTCTCGGTTTGCTGATAGGTGGAATTTCCGGCTACTTCGGAGGTTGGACAGATAGCATCATCATGCGCTTAGCAGAAGTGTTAATGACTTTCCCTAGTATTTATCTTTTAGTCACCTTAGGGGCAGTTTTGCCACCAGGGTTAAGCAGTACCCAGCGATTTTTGTTGATTGTGGTGATTACTTCCGTTATTGGCTGGGCTGGATTAGCACGGGTAATTCGCGGACAAGTATTATCAATTAAAGAGCGAGAATTTGTCCAAGCCTCAAGGGCAATGGGCGGTAACCCACTTTATATTATTGTCCGCCATGTTTTGCCGCAAACGGCTACCTATGTAATTATCTCTGCTACTCTGGCAGTTCCCAGCTTTATTGGTGCAGAAGCGATATTGAGTCTGATTGGTTTGGGTATTCAACAACCAGACCCCTCTTGGGGAAATATGCTTTCTCTGGCTAGTAATGCTTCAATTATGGTTTTGCAACCTTGGTTAATTTGGCCGCCGGCTGTGTTGATTATTTTGACAGTGCTGGCGTTCAACTTACTCGGCGATGGCTTGCGAGATGCACTCGACCCGCGGAGTTTACGCAGGTAGGTTGTAACAATTAGCTAAACCACATTTAGTTTGCATAATCTTAAATTGCACATTTCTTGTGGGGTGGGCGTCTCGCCCGCCCAATATATGCAAGTTAAATGTGGAACAGTTTAGCAAATGCTGTCGCCGAAATCGCAATTGTAGTGCCCGAAGTCGCAATTGTAGTGCCCGAAGTCGCAATTGTAGTGCCCGAAGTCGCAATTGTAGTGTCCGAAGTCGCAATTGTAGTGTCCGAAGTCGCAATTGTAGTGCCCGAAGTCGCAATTGTAGTGCCCGAAGTCGCAATTGTAGTGCCCGAAATAGCAAATGTAGTGCCCGAACCAGCAAATGTAGTGCCCAAAGTCGCAAATGTAGTGCCCAAAGTCGCAATTGTAGTGCCCGAACAAGCAAATGTGGTTAGCGAAACCATTTCTAAAAATCTTGGCAACAGATGAATCATCTGTAGGGTCACACAGCTGTTATTGGTGTCAACTTAACGTGAAACCCTTGTAAAAACGGGATTTTGAATTTACTAACTTACCATCATGCTTCGCGTTACCCCACCCCGGCTTTGCTGGCGCAAAACCTCCCCTCAGAGCAAGCGGGGAGGGGATTAAGGGGTGGGGTAAAACGGCTGCGGTACAAGCATTTGAGCTTAAGTTGACACCAATGCACTGCTGTATTCCCCTACCGTAAAACCCATCGGCGAAACAGTTCTACCATAATCCGCCATTTTCCCTGAGTTTCCTCAACTACATCATGACGCTTCAAAGTATTCAGCGCTTTTTGTAAATCAGCGTCATTCATGCCTGTAGACTGAGCTAAAGTATCCAGACTTAACCCATCTGGATGAGGTGCAAGTAATTGTACAATTGTTTGTTGACCGCCAGCATCCCGCGCGGCTTGACCCCAAACTCCATCAAAGTAGTAGCTTCCCCGTTGGAAAAATTCAGGGTCATTAATAACTGCTTCCACATCTTCTATTGTGAAAACTGGGTCACGGGGTCGTCCTTGCTCAAAAACAAAGTCATTGTAGCGGCGCACTAGCTGAAAACCCACGAGTTGCACTAAATATGGTTGACCGTGTGTCAAAGCATAAATTTCATCTAAAGCTTCCAAGATATAGTCGAGGGAGAAGTCTTCATTACCTGGGTTAGCGAGAATTTGGCGAGTAGCTGCACGTTCTTGAAAGCCTACATGAATAGGAATGACGCTGGCAAAGAAGGGTTGAAAATAATCTGCTGTCATTTCCTCTAAGGTGTGCAAACCAGCAAAGGCAAAGGCAATTTTAGAACTCATTTGCACCAACCCCCGCAGAAAACCCATAAAATCTATAGGAATTTTTCCGGCTTCAATTAAATCTTCAATTTTCTCAAACTCGTCTAAGGCAATGATTAACCCACCGTCTAGGTTTGCTTCCACTTGTTTTAAATAACGTTCAAAAGTCCGGTAGGGAAGATTTAGTAAATCAGCATCAGCTGGGGATGAAAGTTTTACAGTTCGAGAAATTTCATCACAAATTGCCATTAATACTTCACCGACACCTTGGGGGCTATCTCCTAAACGTAGCAAGTTGACATAGGCTAGCTGTATTTGTGAGCCTAGACAGTTAGCAGCGTTAAGCAAAATAGAAGTTTTGCCCATCCGCCTGTGACCGTAGAGAACTACAGACTGGAGTTGATTACCCATTACCCAAAGTTCTTCTAACTGTTTGATGATATCTTCTCGCCCAACAAAGAGATGACCTTCAACGGGGTCGCCTACAAGATAAGGATTAACCACAGGCTTGGTGATGGAAATTTCTCCCACTTCACCAGTGATTTGTAAAAGGCTTTTTTGCCAAGTTTGAGCAATATCTATAATTAAGCCTTGCTCTGCTTGCGGTAGTGTATCGGCTTGATTTAGGATTTTTGTGAGTTCGCCTAATGCTCGATTGAGAGCTAAAGATTTGGCTAAACGTGAGACGCTACGTTCAACAAACTGGACATCTTCAACAACTCGACGCAGATGAGTGAGAACTTCCCAGGTATCTGGACGTAAAAGCGGTTCCTGTGGAAAAGAAGGAAGTTGGATAGCAGCAATAGAAGATGGTTTTTTGGCTTTGTGAAACGTTGCTAGAGTTTGGGCAAGGGTGTACATTTCCTCACCATAAAGGAGAGAACGCACTACAGCAAAAGCCTCTATTGCTTTGGCTGGTTGTTTTTCATGCAGATGCCAGAAACCAGCAGCAGCAGCACGGGCGGGAGTATCTAAGCGAGTGTCTACTGTTAAGGGTAGGGAGATTGGTTCCTTGAAATAACGAAAGAATACAAAGCCTTTAACAAGTTGTAACTTGATTTGTTTTATCAAATAACCTGAAGCAAAACCTACTAATTTCCAATCAAAGGGATCTGTCGCTAGCAAAGAAACACGCCAAATAATCTGTTCTGATGGAGTTGTAATAAGTACTTTATTGACTGTTTGGAAAACAGGAATGAATTGTAGGGTATATGCCAGCATTTGATTGATATTATGTAAGCCTGTTTCCCAATCATTTTGCAACCAATTTTCCAAACGCCAGACAAGATTAGGAAAAGGAAGCGGAGTGATGCGGGGGAGTAGCCAGCTAGCGTTTCGGATGATTCGCAAGTTTAAAAGTGAGCCAATAAGCCAGGTTTCTGGACGTAGTACCGCCAGGCATACCGTCACGCCGAATGCCACACCTCCTGCCACACCCTCCGCCACGGCAAATGCCACGGCCAATGCCACGCCTATCGCTACGGCTACCGCCACGCTTCCCGCTACGCAGAACACCACACCTACCGCCACGCTTCCTGCCACGCCGAACGCCACGCCGAACGCCACGCCTTTGACCACGCCGAACGCCACGTCGAACGCCACGGTTTTTGCCCCGCCGAACGCCACGTCGAACGCCACGCTTCCTGCCACACTTCCCGCCATACCTACCGCTATACCTAGTGCCACGCCGAACGCCACGCTTCCTGCCACGCCGAACGCTACGTCAAAAGCTATGCTCAACACCACGCCAAACGCCACGCTTCCTACCACGCCGAACGCCACGCCGAACGCCGCCTCAAACCAGTCAACGTGAACATTTAGAGTCTGAAAAATTAGATTTATAGCTAGAAGCGTAACTATTGTTAAAACTAATCCTTGGAAAACTAACTGACGTTGGATAGGATTTTGAGGTAATAATTTCCATCCTTTTTGCCAATTCATTTCTGTTTCAGTAATATATCCACCCCCAAATTCATCCACATACCACCGCAAAGCTTGGGGAAAGAAAAACACCCAGTACAAAAGGCGCAGATAATCTAAAGGGTTCCAGAGGGAGAGGGGACGCTTTAACTTGGGTTTTAAGTCTAAGCGGGGTACAGGGGTCATTATTTAACCTCCATCATCACCCGTGAAGAACCTAAACCCCCAGCCCCCTTTGCACAAAAGGGGGAGTAATCTTGCTCCCCTCTTCGTAAGGGCTTGAGTATATGCACAAGTCTTTTAGAGTTACTACATAACGTAGAATAGGTTAATTTTTTGCAGGTCGATGCAACTAAGGCGCAGGTCGATACAACTGAGATGCTGGTCGATACAACTGAGATGCTGGTCGATGCAATTGAGATGCTGGTCGATGCAATTGAGATGCTGGTCGATACAACTGAGGTGCAGGTCGATGCAATTGAGGTGTAGGTCGATGCAATTGAGATGCAGCCCAAGAGACTTGTGTGTACGCCGCGGCTTCGCAAGGGAGAGGTTGAAGCACAAGTAAAAGCGGTGTCATTCATTGCAAACTCTCCACATACCGCGAATAAGTTTGATAACACAATTGCATCAGTTTACGAGGATGTCCGCCACTTTGTTGGATGAGTTGGATGATTTCCTCTTCAGTAAAATTCACTGAAGTATTAGCCAAACGGTTGGTTATAAAATGACGGGCGCTGATTTCATCCCAAGGTTTTATATTTTCCTCTTGGCAAATACCTGTTAGTGGAGATGTCTTGCGATTATCCTGACTATCGTTAAATAGCTTTTCCAGAGGTTCGCTAGCAGCTAAAATCAACCGCAAAGAAGCATCACGACCTTCAGCTAAACCGCGCAATTGATCCCGAACTTGGCGAGTAAAGCCGTTTTCAATTAACTTCCCTAAATTATCTATAGCTAATAGCACTTTTTTATTTTGCAAATTGCGAGTGAGTCTATAGCCTTTACTTTCAGGAATACCAATTTTATCGCACAAAGCAATGTAGAACTCATCTTCATCATGAACTCCATTATTTAAATCTAAAAAAACTGGCTCACGTGGTAAGCGCAAATAATTTCGTGCCTGTTGGCAAATCACCCATAACAAAGATGACTTGCCGATTCCTTCTTCTCCTATGAGGGCAACACTACTATTACTGTTAAGCACTTCAAATACCCGCAATATTTCCCGTTCCCTTCCAAAAAACTGTTGTGAATCTTCTATTCTGCCGCCTTGGGGAATAAAAGGATTATGATTTTGCTGCAATAAATTAGCTGAGTGTGATTGATTTTTTAGTAGTGGATTAGTTGGTTCTACAATTGGTTTTTGGAAAAGTGAAGCTTGTTCTGAATACTTTTGATATCCTTCTTTAATGGGATTTTGGAAATTCCTTTTTGTAACCGTTATTACTAAATATTTTGTAATCTTTTTGCATAACTTTGCACCCACCTCTCTCACATATTCTGCACTATAAGAAGCATCATTAACAATTTCTGTATACTCCTTCCCCTCCCACATCCCTAAAAACAGCTTTTGTTCCAATTCATTTAAGACTTGCTTATCGTTTGCAAGCAACCTATTAATGAATTTTAATGCTTCTTGTGAGTCCATTAGGTGTAGTTGAATTGGCAGAGCAAATTTAAAATCAGTCAGTAGTGTAATACTTTACCCTACAAACCTACATTTGCCTACTTTCCCTTACAACAATTTAATCACTCAAACTCCCTACTAACGCCTACCTATAGAACCTGTGTCTCAAGTGATGATGGTGTTACAGCAAAAAACTTGAGGAGTTGGAAAAATGGCAACTTTTAAACAACAGGTTATACTTGCTCTCATCGCTGCTACTGGCGCTATAGTGGCAACGGTAGCACCTGCATTAATTGAGGGTGACAAAAAATCTTCTTCAGAACCACAGCCCACTCGCGCCACTACTTCTACATGTGACAAAGTGAGTCCGGCAAAAGTATGCGTTGATAATGTCACTGTGCAGGTTAATAGTAACGAACTTCAGCAAGTGAAAAATGGCGATCGCTTACTCCTAAAATCTAGAGATACCCTCAGATTATCAAACGTTTATTATTGCATACCATCCAAAGCTACAGTTAATCAAGTAGAAGTAAAAGGACATCTATTTAAAAATGGAGTTGAGAGTTATAAAAATAGTTTTTTAACTCCTAGTACCTTTCCCATTAATGCTGCTTGTCATCATATTGGGAACTTCCAAAAAACCTGGAAACTTGAACCAGGACAGCATCGAGTCAGCATACCCATCATTAAGTATATTGGCAGCCATAGAATTGTTGACGGTAGTTTCTACTTCGACTTGGATGTTGGACAGTAGATTTAGTAGGACTTACGCAAAAACTCTCTGAAACTCTTATTTCTCCGTGCCCTCTGCGTCCTCTGTGGTTCGATTCTCCGTTACCTGTGCGTAAGTCCTGTTTAGTTTGAAAATAGGGAGTGGGGGTGCGGAGTGGGGAGATAAGGGAGACAAGGGAGACAAGGGAGACAAGGGAGAATAAGAACTCCGCACTCAACAGTCATCAGTCAACAGTAAACAGTCAACATTTTGAAAATGTTTAACAATTAATTGGTGAAAGAATTTGGCCGATCGCTTCGTTTTTTTAAAATGTCCAAAAGTTTGGTAAATTGGCTAGGAGGAGTTGCTGTAACTTCAATCATCTCTCCAGATATGGGATGCTGTAATTTGAGTCGCCAAGCGTGTAATGCTTGACCAGGCAAATTTACTCCTACTGAACGACCGGAACCATAAATAGGGTCGCCAACAATGGGATGACCGATTTTGGCGCTGTGGACGCGAATTTGATGGGTGCGTCCAGTTTCTAGTTGAAAATGGATTAGTGTGTAATTACCAAGGCGTTCTAGGATTCGCCAATGAGTGACGGCTAGTCGTCCGCCTTGTTCAACGGGTATGATAGCCATTTTTTTACGGTCTTGGGGATGGCGACCGATGGGTAAATCAATTGTGCCACTTTCAGTTTTTGGCGCACCGTAAACTATACCTAAGTATTCTCGGCGTGCGGTTTTGGCTTTGAGTTGTGCTTGGAGATGATGATGGGCAAGTTCTGTTTTAGCGATGGCGATCGCTCCTGTTGTATCCTTATCTAAGCGATGGACAATTCCCGGACGTTGGATTCCCCCGATTCCTGGTAAATTAGGACAGTGCGCCAACAGAGCATTTACTAAAGTCCCGTCTGGATGACCTGGTGCGGGATGAACCACTAAGCCCGCAGGTTTGTTGAGAATAATTAACTGGTCATCTTCGTAGAGGATATCTAGGGGAATATCTTCTGCTTGCAATTCTAAAGGTTGGGCTTCTGGGATTTCTAGAGTAATGCGATCGCTTACCTTAACACTAATCTTTTTAGAAGTGCAAACTTTACCATTCAGTTGCACATTACCTTCTTCGATTAACTGTTGGATGCGGGAACGAGATAAATCTGGTAATTCTTGCGAAAGATAGCGGTCAAGACGAACACCCGCGTCATTACTATTTTCTGGGATTTGTAAATGAAATTCGCTCACAATTGCTTTAAATTAATTCCCCATTCTTTAACTGAAATACTAATTTATCCAAAATTAATATACCATTTCCGAATCTACATTTTTTAACCTAGACGCGCAGCGGCTTGCAATCTGGAGGTATAGGACAAGCTTCATCTTCAATTAAGTCGCTGTTAAGCCGAGAGTAAGAAACATAAAGTAAATCTGGTATTGGTACCCAGTCTTTACCCTGACGTTTTAAAGTAATTGCCCATTCAATACCAAATGCCTATAGGAATCCGCTTTGATTACTGAAATTATTTGCGTAGAAGGGAACAGGGAACAGGGAATAGGGAATAGGTAAGAAGGAATCAAAATGTACTGATTTTTTTCAAAAATCAAATACTAGTCCTATATTATGACTTGCAGTCAGGAATTATTTATCTGAGGTAATCTAAAAATTAGATGTAGATGAGCCAAGCTGAACATCAATAAATGAGAAAACTTAGATGAAGAATCTTGCTATATTTGACAACAGCAAATTTAGTAGAAGCAAATGCGATTGATTTTATACAGTAAACCTGGATGTCATTTATGTGAGGGTTTGCAGGAAAAGCTCGAACAAATCCAAAATTTGAGTTTTGAGTTGGAAATTCGGGATATTACAACTCGCGAAGAGTGGTTTGGTGCGTATCAGTATGAAGTGCCGGTACTTTTTTTAGCGAACCGCCAAGGCGCAGAGGTACTTTTACCGCGTCCTTCTCCTCGTGCGAGTGTGCAACATTTGGAAGAAATGTTGCGTAAGTATTTAGCCAATTAGAAAAAAATAATGCAGAATAAGCGCAAGAAAAGTTTGTGACGAGGTTCGCAAAATGAAATTGCGGGAATTACTAACGGCGGTAGACAGTGTTGAAAAATTACCCAGCCATCCGGCTTTGGAAGCTGCGGAAGTTAGGGGTTTGAAGACGAATTCCCATGCTTGTGGTGTGGGAGATTTGTTTATTGGAATGCCAGGAACACGAGTCGATGGTGGGGAATTTTGGCCTAGTGCGATCGCTTCTGGCGCTGTGGCAGCTATTATCTCTCCCCAAGCAGCACAAAAACATCCTCCCACAGATGAAGCTGTGGTGATTAGTGCCAGTAATATCACTCAAGCTTGTGCCCAGATAGCCAGCGCTTTTTACGGTTATCCAGGGCAAAAACTCAAGCTGGTTGGTGTCACTGGAACCAATGGCAAAACTACAACTACCCATTTAATTGAATTTCTGCTGAATAAAGCTAATCTAGCTACGGCTTTAATGGGAACTCTTTACACTCGTTGGCCTGGTTTTGAACAAACTGCTGTCCACACAACCCCCTTTGCGGTGGAACTGCAACAGCAACTAGCTGAAGCTGTAAATGCTGGAAATGAGTTTGGGGTAATGGAAGTTAGTTCCCACGCTTTAGCACAAGGTCGAGTATTAGGCTGTAAATTCGAGGTGTCGGTATTCAGTAATCTTACTCAAGACCATCTGGATTATCACAAGGATATGGAAGATTATTTTGCTGCCAAAGCCTTGTTGTTTAGTCCTGAATATCTCAAGGGACGGGCAATAATTAACGCTGATGATTCCTACGGTGAGCGGTTAATTGCTTCATTAAATCCAGAACAAGTTTGGAGTTATAGTGTCAACAACAACAACGCCGATCTATGGATGAGTGACTTAAGTTACGAGCCGAACGGTGTCAGCGGAACCTTGCATACACCAAAAGGCGATGTAGCCTTTCGATCGCCTTTAGTTGGTCAATATAATTTAGAAAATCTTTTAGCAGCAGTAGGAGCAGTTTTACATCTAGGTTTAGATTTGCAGTTAGTAGCATCCGTCATCTCAGAATTTCCCGGAGTTCCCGGTCGCATGGAACGAGTGCAAATTAGTTCCCAGCAAGATATTAGCGTCATTGTGGATTATGCTCATACTCCAGACAGTTTAGAAAATTTACTCAAAGCAGCACGTCCATTTATACCAGGAAAGATAATTTGTGTGTTTGGTTGTGGCGGCGATCGCGATCGTACCAAGCGCCCAAAAATGGGTAAAATTGCCGCAGAACTAGCCGATATAGCAGTGGTGACATCGGATAATCCCCGTACCGAAAACCCAGAAAAAATTTTAGAAGATATTTTGGCGGGAATTCCCCAAACAGTACAACCAACAGTAATTGGCGATCGGGCCATAGCAATTCGCACCGCCATTTTACAAGCACAACCCGGTGATGGAGTATTACTCGCCGGTAAAGGTCACGAAGACTACCAAATTCTCGGTACTGAAAAAATCCATTTTGACGACCGAGAACACGCACGCGAAGCCCTACAGGCAAGATTAGGATAATTTGGGCATGGGGCATTGGGCGTTGGGCATTGGGCATGGGGCAGAGGCGAAAAACTCATCTCCCCATCTCCCCCATCTCCCCCATCTCCCCCATCTCCCCATCTCCCCATCTCCCCATCTCCCCATCTCCCCATCTCCCCATCTCCCCATGCCCCATTTTTCATCCTTCACATTTCTTTCCGTGGCTATTTCGTAAAAAATGCACATATAAAGGTGAAAATCGAAGACAGAATTATTTGTTTGCTTCATCCTTATTGTGCTTGACTCATGAATGTTTCTTTGGCTAAGGATCTGTCTGTTTATCAACTGGTTATGGGAGTGCAAGCGCCTCCTAAACCATTGTCCCTCAGTCCAGCTACTCTACTATCTCTGGTGAGAGCGCAAATCGACTTACTCATTGAGCAGCAAATTGCAGCCACTTTATGGGTGAAGCTACCACCAGAAAAAATTTGGCAATTAGAATTAGTCCGTTATCAATCTTCTGTAGGTGCGTCTAGTTTTATCTATACTTGCCAAATTGAGGATATTAACAAAGGGAAAGATCAGGGAGACAAGGGAGATGGGGGAGATGAGGGAGCAAGAGGAGAAAATATCCCCTCATACCCCTCATCTCCCTCATCCTCCTTATCCCCCCATCACATCCCCGTTTACTTACCACCCCATAGCCAACTGCGACGGGAAAATTTTCTGATGGTATTGTCTCCCCAGTTTTGTAGTTTAATTTTGGCTCATCGACCTTTGAAAAAACGCAAAAATCAAACTTCTGGGAAAGTAACTACTAATAAAAATCAGCCGTTGTTAATTATTACTAGTGTTGAGGGGAGAATAATTCAGCAAGTCTTAAATGGTATTCAACAAGCAATTACGCCAGAATCATCGCCCATTATACCTGCTGATTTTATTTGTCCAAGTGTGCCGGAACCTGTATTGATGAATCAATTATTGGCAAAACAACTCCTACGCCAAGATGAAATTAATCGGCAAATCGTCACAGTACGCACTACAAAATTACAGCAACAAAATCAAGAACTGCACAACAAGGAACAACTAAAAGATGAATACTTGAAAAATGTCTGTCAGGAATTACGTATACCGTTGACGCACATGAAAACTGCACTCTCGTTATTGAATTCGCCTAATCTCAAACCACCGCAGCGACAACGTTATTTGCAGATGTTAAATACCCAGTGCGATCAGCAAAATTCCTTAATCACTGGTTTGTTAGATCTTGTGCAACTCGAACATGATTTAGACGCTACAACTTTAGAATCAGTGCGTCTTTCAGATATTGTCCCTGGAGTTGTCAGTACATACCAACCTGTAGCCCAAGAAAAAGGAATTATGCTGGCTTACACTGTACCTACTGAACTTCCAGCTGTTTGGTGCGTTAGTGGTGGGCTGAGGCAAATTGTGATTAATCTGCTGCACAATAGTATTAAATTTACCCCAAATGGCGGTCAAGTTTGGGTGCGTGCCCGCCTCCAAGGCGATCGCGTCCAACTAGAATTCCGTGACACAGGTATTGGCATTCCTGAGAACGAAATTCCCAAAATCTTTGACCGCTTTTATCGCGTGCGAACAACAGCAGCGGAAGATCATGGTGGTGCTGGATTAGGATTAACGATTGTACAGCAATTGCTACTACGTTGTGGTGGTTCTATTGTTGTGAAAAGTAAAGTAAATGAAGGTTCCACATTTACAGTGCAATTAGCCAGTGTTGCAGATAGTCCAGCAGCGATCGCTACTGCTAATGAATAAACCTCTTGCAAAAGTGCTTTTTGCACTCTTGTAGTCAAAGGGGAAAGGTTAAAGGGGAAAGGGGAAAGGTTAAAGGGGAAAGGGGAAAGGGGAAAGGGGAAAGGTTAAAGGGGAAAGGGGAAAGGGGAAAGGGAAAATACCAAAACTTTCGCTCTTTCCCCTTCCTCTTTTACCAACTTCTGCAAGAAATCTAATGATAGAGGAAAATTGAAAACTCAGAATTCATCGAGTCAGAATTCAAAATTAAAATAGCCTCACGATCTAGCTAGCAGGCTTAAATGTCGTACTTGATTAACTTGCAATCTGTTGTAAGTTTTGGATTTTGGATTAAATAATTCAAAATTCAAAATTCAAAAATCGTTGAATTTTTTACTAGCTTATTGATTCTAAATTCTGAATTCTGAATTCTGACTCCTGAATTCTATCTATTTACTCGAAGGTGTTGGAATAGCAGCAATAATTTGGCGGAGCATCATCACTTGCCAATTTGGAACAGGAGCTAGTAATACAGTACCAGTTCCCTCAAAAGTATTGACCAAAAATTCACCAGAAGTCATGGAACCTAGAAAAGATTTGGTAGCTTTTTCAACGCGATAATTTAACGTGTTTGTGCGAGCGATCGCAAAATTTCCATCAACAACTAATCGGTCATTTCGTAGATTGATGACTTCCACAGGGCCTTGTGCAACCATCACCACTTTACCCCTACCTTTGACTTTTGTTTGAAACAAACCCTCGCCACCAATTAAGCCTGACACCAATTTGTTGCGTTCAACTCCTACTTCTACACTCCCATCACTCGCCCAATAAGCGCCACTATCTAAAATCCATTCACTACCGTCTAATTCTAAGATGTGATAACCAGATAAAGAAGGTTCTAAATATAATTCACCTGTACCTGTATATGTGGGACGGAAAATATTTTCTCCTGTAGCTAAAGACTTTAAAAACCCACCTGCTGAAGGAGCTTTAGATTCCATTTTAATGTTGCCATGTATATAGTACATAGCACCAGATTCAGTACGTACTGTTTCGTTTTGCAAAGTTATTTTGACTAAACGTAAACTTTCTCGTTCAATAACTTCAAAAATTGCCATGATTTTCCTTTTGATTGATGTCGAAATGTATACTTAAATTTGCAGCAGAATTTATATACATTTTTGGCATCTATTTTTACAAATGGCAAGTTAGATAAATCTGCGTAATTTAGTTAAAAACCGCGATGGATGACGTTGCACTGCAACGTCTCTACAGGGCGCACTGAGAGATTTATTGTTGTTGTGAATATCAATATTTGTTCTGCATTAAGTAGAAGCGATCGCACTTACTCACATCCTTGTATTTAATACCTCAAGTTTTTATTCCTATTGACTCTTAATAAATAGTACGTACAATTATACGTAGCAACTTATTAACATGAGCTTTTCACTGTTGGCTGAAAACGCATAACCTATGGTTCTGGGGAATTTTGGCAATATTTACTCAGATGAGCTAATTACTGCCACTGAGTTGAATCGTCAGCCTGGGCGAGTTCTAGACAAAGCTTTGGAACGTCCAGTGACAATTACTCGTAACGATCAGTCTTTTGCGTTGCTGCGTCGGGAGCAAGTAACTTCTCTGGTGAAGGCAGCTACTCAAAGTAAAACTGTTTTTGAAGCATTAACCGTGGCTTTTTCTCTATTACTAAGCAAAGAAATCGGCTTTGAACATTCTTATGGATGGTTGAGTGTGTTTGATTCCGATGAATTGCAAGAGTTTATCAAGGAGCTAAGTGAGGCTTTTGGGTTGATAGATTCCTCAACTACAGCATGGGAGATGATTGACGCGCTCATCCATGAATGGCATGAAAGTGCCATTGCTTACTCTAGCCCCGAACTGGCAGCAGCTTTTAGTGCTGAAATTGATGAAGTGGCATTAACTAAGCCATCTGCCGAGAGTGCTGTGTGAGAGAGTATGTCAGATAACCAACAAGAAAATCCCATACTAAAGAATTTAGAGCCGCAGACTATTTTATGTTCCTGACCTTGAACAGTTGAAAATCGTTGTTTACTATGCAGGGAAACATCCTTCCCCTGCACCTATTCCGTAAACTTACTCAACGTTTGTTAATGCCTCCAGTTGTACCAGTAGTTTTTCTAGAAGCTTGCGTCAGAATTTTGTCAAATGGAACGTTGGAGACATTATTGTGGACTTGTATGAAGTTTGCAGAGGGGGGTTTTGGCAAGGTTTATAAAGTGCGACACATTCATGGTAATCCTCTGGTATTCGCTGAATTTGTAGCGGGAGGAAGTTTGCATGATTGCATTTACCTAAAACAGCAATTCATCTCACGACTCATGCGAAGGGAAGCATTCAGTTTGCTTGGGGTCAGCAACGCCCTCCTAGTTTTTCGCGATCGCTGCTAACTTCCAAGGGGAGGAAAATTGTTAATATTTCTCCATAGTGTGGACGTTGACGAACAATCAGTTTCCCACCGATCGCCTGAAACAAATGTTTCGTTGCGGCCATATTCAAGCTAATAGTACCTGTTTCTGGCTGAAACATCAGCAGTTGACCAAGGGCTTTGCGAATTGGTGGTGTTGCTGGTGTAGTAGATTTATTTGTATCTTTAGATAACAGTTGGGGCGATAATTGTAACTTTAGTTGATCTCCAGCGGGAATTACTTGTACCTGAATGTGGCTACCAGGAGGTAAGCTGCGGGTAAAATTCTCCATCAACCCAGTGAGTACGCGATCGAGCATACTGGGATTACTAACCACAGTTGGTAATTGCTGCGGTAAGACTACATTTAAAGTTAAGTTGCGCCGCTGTGCTGCTTGTTCCCAACGGGGAATGCTTTGTTGCAACACTCGATCTAAAGACATGGGCGTTAGTTGAGTTTTGGAAGATTTTACTGGCGCAGAAGTTTCCAGTTCTGCTGCTTTAAACAGTAACTCCATACGGTCAATTTGCTCGCTACACTCGCGATCGATAATTTCTAACCGATTGATGACGCTCTTAGCCAAGTCCCGCCGCTTCAAGAGTAGGCGCGTCATGGTGCGAATAGTCGTTAAAGGTGTACGAACTTCGTGGGCAAAAGCCTGGAGCAATTCGACATCGGGATTGGGCATTGGGGATGGGGCATTGGGGATGGGGGATGGGTTATTTTCTTTGTCCTCCTTGTTAAGAGTGCCTAGTAAAGAGTCTCTGGTTTCTTCTGATTCTGTTAGTTCTTGAAGTAACAGCTGGCTAAATTGAACCACCATCCGGTAATCTGGTGCTAGTGGAGAATACTGTTGTACTAATGTATCCAATTGGGTAAAAAATTCTGGGTTAGTCAGCATTACCCGCGCTCCTAGCGATCGCCAAGCCTGCTGTACTACCTCCGGTTCAAAAGAAAATGAAAAAGTTTTTTTACCGTTTTTATGTGTTGCTAAAACTAGTACTAATGTAAATTTATCTGTAAAAACTAAGCAAAACTGTTCTGCCGCTAATGGATCGGCTGGTAATAAAGGAAGTACGGATTCACAGGGAGCAACTTCACAATCTTCAAGTGCAATCGTATCTGGCATCTGAAATGGCATCAGTGCCAAAGGGTTAAATGGTTTTGCTGTAAAAGTTACTGTCTCTAAGCTTTGAGCGAGTTTTGGCTGACTAAATAACGGTGCTGGTGCAGCTAAAACTAATCCTTGGGTAGTGTCACCTGGAACAGTTGCTAAACTATTTAATAGCAAGTGTTCTGTTGCTGCAAGGCTGACACGCCATTGCCGCTCTGCTTTTACTGGTGAACATTCAGCCACACTTGATTGATTTTGTGCCAAAATTTCCAAAAGACTTGGCAATATCCACTGGTACACAAGTTTTCACCCCTTAATTCAAGAGCGACGAATAAGGTCTAGGATAGAACCTCACTACTACCTAAGAGGTTATATTCATTTGTGTACAGGTAACAGTCGTAGAACCGAACAATTTGGGTGCAATTTCCGTTGTAAATTGAAAAATTGCATAAGGGAACTCCAAAAAATAAATTGTTCCGATTCAGGTCGTTGACTGTTCACTGTTGACTGCTGACTGTCAACGGTCAATGGTCAACAGTTAACAGTCTTCTGTGGAATATTTTTTTACTTGGAAGTCCCTTATACCAATTTGGAAAAAGAATGATACAGAGGTATCTAGGGGCGCAAAGCTTTGCATCCCTACAGATTTTGGAGCTGTTGCCAACTTACCATCTCGATTTACATCACCCTCAGAGTAGGCTCTGAGGGATTGGGGATGGGGTAAAACGTTTATGGAGAAAAAGCTTTAGTTGAAATTAGTTTATGCACAGGTGTGCATAAAAGATTAATCTATAAGAATTATATGTGAAACTCTCAGAAACTCTTGCTTCTCCGTATTTTCTAAAAAAAACTATAATGCTCCTCTCCCTGTTGGAGAGGAGTTAGAGGGAGGTGTCGAACTCACGTTATTGGATAGCCTTTGGAGATTTGAAATTTTGCACAATTGTACTAGTCTTCGCGTTCGCCAAAAGCTGTCTGTAAAATCACTGCCACACCTCCGTCTTGGTGATATTTATCTGCCCAAGCACGGATAACTTCATCTAATTCTTCCATAGCTTGCTGCATTTTTTCTGGAAGAATATCAAGTTCTTCCAACAAGCGCATAGCGTTTGGTCGTCGTTCTGCCCAATTTTTCATCATCCGGAAATACCGGGCGGTATCTTCTACCATGATGTAAGTGCGTTCTTGGTCATCTGCTGGGGCATAAAAAGGACGAGTCAAAGCATAGAAGGGCATTCCCCAAGGAGAATCAATGCGGGTTACCGTACCTGAGTAGAGCAAACGGCGCTTGATATGTTCGCCTAAAGCTTCACTCAAAGGCATTTGGTGTTCGGGTGGCAAATCTTCTTGCGATCGCTTGTGCAAAAATTCGATCAAATCCAAGAACTCAAATGAGCTAACTAACTGGGCATCAGGTAGATTGCTTGGTAGTTTTTGCTCAATTTGTCTTTTTTCTTCACTTGTCAAACTAGTACCAGGTACGCGCGATCGCCCCGGTTGCCAAGGATATTTTTCTAACCAGACATAAGGCAATTGAATAAGATACCGTGGTTCTTGAGAACCCAGCATCTTTAGTAGTTTCCCTTCAGTTAGCGCTTGTCTAACTTCTTCTACAATAATTTTTACCCGTTTCGGTTCCAAGTGGTGCAAATGCCCTGTCATTCGCAGGTTTTGTCCCTGCTCTAGATAAGTCATGTATATTGCACACTTGGCTGCTGTTGCGGCTGCGTCTAAAAATGCCCCATGCCTGTGCCCACTCGTCCGCATGGCACTAAAAGCCAGATAAAGCATGATCTGATCCATCGCACTGGGGTCAAGACGTTTGATCAGATCTATGTCGTTACTCATATTACAGACAATTGAATAGCACGTTTACAGAGTTTTTAATCGAGTGAAAATAGGTAGTATACACCTGGCTGAAGGCAATGTCTTTACTTCAGACTATATTAGTATGCGATAACTATGATATTGGCAGTAGTTGAAACTACAATTATCGCATATTTTCTGGTACACATATAGATTCAGTGTTGTTACAATAACTGTCCCTACATCTGTCGAGAAAAAGAGAAAACATCACATGTCCAGCTTTACGGCGCTTTATGTCCTCAAAGGCAACTGTGTTACAAAGTATCGACAAAGCTTTTAAGTTCTTTAGGTTTTTCTAGTTTGTTGTCTTTCAAGAGCAAAAATGTCAAGTTGCTTAGGGCTAATTATGACATGATGCTAGCTCGCTTCAAGTAAAAACTAGTTTACACGGTTCATCTGGGATATCTATAAACTCGAAAAAGATGGTTTTTATTTTGCTTTGAAGAATTATTTGTATTACACAATCGACCGGAAATCATCGAAAGCGTAGAAGCAAAGCAGTTAGCAGGTGTGGCAACATTCACAACCTCAGTCAAACCGCTAGTTGTGAAGTATTATCCTGTTCGCAACCTCCAGTAGTGTTTTGGCAATATAGCTTGCCGGCTTGAGGAAAAATCGTAGACATGAAGTAAGACAAATAATTTCAATTTCAAAATACCTGTTTATTTCAAACATCGTTAATGATTGTATCATTATTTTTTGCCTTAGTAATATATTTATATCTTTTAAAGTTAATTGCTTATGTGTATTTAAATAATTTATATTATCAAAAAGTCAAGGTTTCTTGATATTCAAATAAAGCTAATAAATCGGAGAACATTTATCTTTGTTGTGTTGCTGTACTGACCCCAAAAGCTGCTACACGAACAGGATTAACTGCGTAGCTAATGGGTTTTACTTAACCACAAAAATAGTGATTACTCAAAAATATGATAAAACATTTCCGGTTACATTTAAGCGTTATAAAGAATTTTTTTGTTGATGAAATTATATTTTTTTGACAAAAGTATTTTAAATTTTCATCATTGATGGTAGCCAACACAGGAGCAAGAGACGCTCAATCTAGGGTCAATATTCAACGGTCAAAAGTCTGGTTGTTTGGACTTTGTACTTTTAATTCCGAACAAACTTTAGGAATACAACTATAAAAATTAGCTTTGATTTTTTGAAATTATTCATACAGTGCGCCAAGCCCAGCCCAAGCACGAGTGGCTACAGAGGGAATTAAGCTTTGTCTGTAGGTAGTTAGGGAATAGGAAATCAGCTTTTTCCAGTTTAGAGTGAGTTTTTTCAGCCACTCCAATAAAAGTCCATTGTTGAAATTGTTATAACCATAGTCAATTCCTGAAGTCAGTCCTACTCACACTGCTCATATATACGTGTTTTCCTATCTGCATCAGGCTAAATCTCTAAAAATGCAGAGTGAGTAGGGAAATGTGGTTGTCAGTTAACACTCAACACTTAGGAAGTTACAAGTAAAAAATATTTCATAGAAGATTATTGAGTGTTGACTGTTGACCGTTGACGGTTCACAGTTAACAGTCAAGACTTTAAGTGCAAGTGTTTTCAATAGGGTTCGGATCAGCAGTATGAACTTCCCTTGTGGTCTGGGAAAAAGGTTAATGGTTCGACCCTTCGACAAAGCTCAGGACAGGCAAGCTCACCAACCGGGGTAAGGGGTAAAAGATGTATTTGAAACCTTTCCCCTTTCCCCTTTCCCCTTTCCCCTTTAACCTTTCCCCTTTCCCCTTTCCCCTTTAACCTTTCCCCTTTCCCCTTTAACCTTTCCGAATCCCCTCTATTGACACTCAACAACCATGTACTGTTGTTTATTTTTTGCAGTTACCGCTATTACGCAAAACAAAATGTGATGATAGCTACTCTAGCTACCATCACACTTGGACTGGTTGAACTGGTCATTTAATTAGCGGGAGTAGAGGGTTTAACTTGATTTCGCATTGCTTCAAAGCTGAAAGCTGCTGCGCCAAAAGTTACAAACAACACTCCTAGAATTTGTAGGATATCTAAATTTTCTTGAATGATTAACCCAGCGAAAATCACGGTTAAAACTGGGATGCTACTACCGATGAGGGCTGAACGTGAAGCACCTAATTTTGTAATTCCGGCATTGTTGAGCAAATAGCTAGAAAGAGTCAACACGCCCAAAATAAATGCGCTTAAAATCAGTTCCAGCATTTTTGTGGGGTCAATTAGCAAATTCCAATTACTTGGTAAAGGTAACATCAAGCAAATAAAGCTCAATACCAACATGGTGGCGAAGTTGATTAAAGTGAAAGTTACCGGATGCAATTTACTCGCACAAACCCTTGTCAGAATTATGTAAGCAGCAAAAGCTACGCCAGAAATAATGGCGGTGCTAATTCCCAGTGAAGTATTACCAATACCAATACTAGAAGAAGTTCCTAAAACTAATAATTCACCGCAGCAAATGGCTGCGATCGCTCCTGCACGGAATATGGTGGGGCGATCGCGAAACAAAAACCACGACAATAAACCGCTAACCATTGGATAGATAAAGAAAAGTCCGATGGCAATTCCTGTGGGAACTTGAGCAATAGCGATATAAATTAGCACTTGAGACAAAAATAAAAAGCAACCACTGACAATGGACAACACCAAAATCTGCTTTGTACCTGCATTGCTCGGTGTTGGATTTCCTCGCACTGAATTAACCAAGTTTTCTAAATCTTGCCATAGTCTGGGATGCAGTATCGGAGACAACAATACCATCAGTGGTACTACTACCATAAATCGCATGGTCAAAATTAAGAAAGTATTGCCCAAAGTCGGTGGTAGCAACTGCTCTACCTCTACTACACCGAAAATTTGGGAACCTTCATGAAAAATCACCTTAATGGCTACGTTGTAAAGCGAGGATATGACTGTGGACAACACAATCAGTACAAAACCAAGTTGAATTGCAGATAAACCAGAGGAACTGGGTGATGGTCGTGTGGGAGTTTTGGCTTCTTTCGGTGGCTCTAGTGCGGTGGCAGGTGTGGGTTTAGCTTTGGCCTTTGGCACACTTTTGCGGAGAACAGAAGCTAATTCGGGAGCATTAATATTTAGTGAAGGTTGTGTTGGTTGCTCCTGTGGAGCTGATGTATCAGGTTCAGAAGAAGTTTCTTTTTCTGATAAATCGTTGCTGAGAACAGAAATTGGTTCACCGGCTTTTTCCTGTGGTGGTGGAACTGGCTGTTCTCTTTGGGATAAGTCTTCAGTGGGGTTTTCTTTTACTGGTGGAACTATAGCAGCAGGTTGTGGCGGAGTTTGACTTAAAGACGAGTCGTTTCTGAGAACAGAAATTGCCTCA
Source organism: Nostoc linckia z4 (assembly GCF_002608075.1). Classification (GTDB taxonomy): domain Bacteria; phylum Cyanobacteriota; class Cyanobacteriia; order Cyanobacteriales; family Nostocaceae; genus Nostoc; species Nostoc linckia. Next base: position 40,138 of record NZ_LAHA01000043.1, on the reverse strand, counting down.
GTGGGGTTTTCTTTTGCTGGCGGAACTATGTCAGGCTGTATTAAAGTTTGATTTGCTGGTGGAACAGCAGCAGGTTGTGGTGGAGTTTGACTTAGTGAGGAGTCGTTGCTGAGAACAGAAATTGCCTCAGTGGGGTTTTCTTTCGCTGGCGGAACTATATCAGGCTGTATTAGAGTTGGATTTTCTGGTGGAACAGCAGTAGGTTGTGGTGGAGTTTGACTTAAAGACGAGTCGTTGCTGAGAACAGAAATTGGTTCAGTGGTGTTTTCTTTTGCTGGAGTTTGATTTTGGGGAGAGTCGTTACCGATCGCCTTTTCTTCAACAACAGCAGACTGTGATGGAGTCTGGTTTTGGGGAAATTGATTAGCGATCGCAGAACTTGGTTCGGGTGAATTTCTAACTACTTCGCCAAACTGAGGCGATGTCTCTAAAAAAGCGTTTTTTTCTGGTTCCGTCAGCTGTAAAACAGTTGGTGTACCTGTTGTTGGCGACTTGCGTGAAGTTTCTTGTATAGTTTTTTCTAGTCGTTCATACAAGCGATTCACAAACTCTGTCAAAATCACTTCCCCTTGCTGCTGTTGGCTGTACATCCTCGACAGCTGTTGAGAAAGATTACTTTGATAATTCTTTAATTCTTGTTGCAGCGAATTAAAAGTGATAGTAACCGTGTCATCAAGACTATCAAACATGTGTTCGACTTTTTCATTGATTTCACTCACTACATTGCTATTCACTTCAGCAGATTTCAGTGCACCTTGTTCGTAAGATTTACCCTCTATATTTTGCGTAGCTAAATTTGCCAGAGAGGATTGCAGTTGTGAAGATATATGCTTTGCCAGAACTTCTGCCAACTGACGAATTAATACTTGCTGCTCAGTAATTTGCCGTACTTGTTGTAAATGCTCTTTTTCTTCTACCAAGCTTTGGATGTCATCAGATAACCGATTTTTTTCTGCTTGCAGCCGCTTGATGTCTTCTTGTAAGGCTCTGAGGACATTCTGCTGGAGATTTTCTAAGTCTTCAACTACAGCCCAAAGAGCATTTTCCGCAGCTCTTGAGAGTTCGCCTCTAATTCGCGGATTTTCTGGTTGCTTCTCGAATCGCCCCATTAGTTTCTAACCTCTAACGCCTTGACAATAAAGCTGCTTTGCGTTGACTTGATTGGCACTCATACTAATTTCCTGTATTTTGTCAGATAAATTAAAAATTTTAACAGCACTTCCGCATTTCGACGTAATTCTGTCACGCAAAACACAGGGTTTGCAAAGCATCAACCCTTGGTGGCAAATTATAAATCACGTCCTGCACCGATTTCAGAAACCCAGACATTAGACTTCTTGCATAAGTCGGGAAAAGGGGCAGGGGGAAAGGGTAAAGGTTTTGTATTTTCCCCTTCCCCTTTAACCTTTTCCCTTTTCCCGACTCTTGCAAAAGTGTTTTTTGCAAGAGGTCTATTGAAAAATCCAGTTCATCCCAAGTCAGCACTCCGGTTTTTGCCGGTGTCAGATTTGCCTTAAAATTCAAAATTATGATTTGGGTAAGTCCTATATTTATTGTTTTGGTGGCAATTTTACGATCAAAGACTTGCTTTTGAGTGCCCGATCGCCACAAATTTTTCCGACTTGCGAAACTAGCTGTAAATTTATGTGGAATGTAACTTGAGTGACAGTTTACATCTCCAATGGAGATTAAAGTATCCTTCTGTGGAAATTCCAGGTTACGCGATTCCCTGCACAATATTCTAATAAATGAGCAGCAATTCTGCAAAAATACGCTTTTTGGTTGTTGTCTAGTATTATGGCAAGGCAAAAATTCTGCTGAAGGTGGAAAGTAGGAAGTAGGGAACAGACAACTAGCCGTCAGAAAATAGCAAGCGCCAATCCCCAATTAATTGATTCAGAATTCTGAATTCTGAATTCTGAATTCTTGATTATTTCCATAACAAAAAAATCCGGGCGATGCTAAAGATAGCAGCGCTGAGAATTGCACTAATAGGAATTGTGATTAGCCATGCAGTGGCAATTCCTTGTAGAGTTTTGAACTTAATTGATTTAATATCTCTTACCAATCCAATACCGACGACACCACCCACAAGGGCGTGGGAAGTGGACACCGGTAAACCAAGCCGGGAAGCAACCAGAATAGTGGTAGCAGTGGCCAGTTCTGCACAAAATCCACTGCTAGGTTGCAAGGAAATGATATTTTCGCCAATGGTGGCAATGACTTTTTTACCCCAGACAGCCAAACCCCCAACAATACCAGCACCGCCAAGAATTAAAATCCACATGGGGATAGTAATTCCATCCACAGGTACGCTACCAGTGCTATTGATGTAAACAATCGCAGCTAAAGGAGCGATGGCATTTCCAACATCATTAGAACCGTGAGCAAAAGCCACAAAGCAAGCACTCAACAGCTGGAAGCGGGCGAATAATTTTTCTACAGCAGTGGGGAATGGGGAGTTAGGAGTGGGGAGTGGGGAGTTAGGAGTTATGCTACTTGTTCCCTTGTCTCCCTTGTCTCCCTTGTCTCCCTTGTCTCCCTCATCTCCCGTTTCTTGCAATTGTCGCCAACTAATAATTGTGAGTCCAATTGCCGCTACTGCACCAGTGAAGAGTGGAATGTCGTAAGTGGGTATGTCTAAGCCAACTTGCTCAATTAAAAAATTTGTCACAGGTTGGGTGACCGAAGGTAATACAATCACACCAAAGACACTTATTAGTAGGGTACTCAACCAAGGAATCCATTCTTGTAGCTGGACTATTTGATTGGGTCGATCTAAAATCCAGTGCTTAATTTGACTATAAATTAAAGCTGCGATCGCTCCACTAATTACAGGTGTTAAAACCCAGCCTACGGTAATCTTGCCAATTGATGACCAATCGATTGCATCTACTCCCAAAGCTACCCAACTAAATCCAGCGATCGCACCCACAACGGCGTGGGAAGATGACACTGGTAAACCGCGCGATGTGGCAATTTGCAACCACACACCACAGGAAACCAACACCGTCGCCATTCCCACAACAAGTATTTCTGGTGTAGCAGCAAATAAACCGGGATTAGCAATTTTCGTTGCTAGAGTTTCCGTTACCTGATGTCCAAACAACACAGCACCGGTAAACTCTAATACCCCAGCAATTATTAATGCCTGTTTGAGAGTCACAGCTTTGGAACCTACAGAAGTTCCCATCGCGTTAGCAACATCATTTGCACCGAGATTCCAAGCGACGTAGAAGGTTAGTAGGGCGACGAAAAGTAGGGTTAGGAGCATGGGAGATGGCTTTTACGGATAAATTAAGATTTTATAAGTTTCCGCCGTGGGTGCGATCGCTGCTTCCACTGCTGCTGATAAATCTTTTAATGGATAGCGATCGCTAATCAATGCTTTTACGTCAATTCGCTGATTAAATACAATATCAGCTGACAAGTTCTGAAGCCGATAAGATGAACTGTAACTGCCCATTAAATCAATTTCCCGACGATAAAGGATATTCGGGTTAATGGGAATTTCCACTTCATCCGGAAATTCAGCAAAAAACAAGATTTTACCGCCTTTGCGGGTACAATCAAGGGCTTGAAAGAAAGCTTTTTCACTGGGGACGGCTAGCAAGGTAACATCAACACCTAGTCCACCAGTCAAGGCATGAATTTTGGCGGGTAAATCGGCGTCACGAGCATCAAAAGCCGCTTCTGCACCAACATGCAATGCTTTTTCAATTCTAGAGGGTAGTAAATCGGTGGCGATCGCTTTTGCTCCGAAATACTTCACCAACATAATGAACATTAACCCAATGGGCCCTGCACCAGTGACTAATACAGTTTGTCCTGGCGCAATTTGGGCTTTTTTCACTGCTTTCAAGCAGCAATTCGTGGGTTCGACAAAACTTGCTTCTTCAAAACTGATATTGTCAGGGATGGGAATTAACCCGCCGTTTTGCACAATATGTCCTGGAACTTTGACATAATCAGCGAAACCGCCGCCACTAGCATTAAAGCCTGCGGTGGTGGAAATGTTTTTGTAGACATCGCACATGGAAAAATTGTCATTTAAACAATAGGCGCAATGCATACAAGGGATGTGGTGCATGACAGCCACGCGTTGTCCAACTTGCCAATTTTGGACTTGAGAACCTACTGCTGCGATCGTACCAGCGGTTTCATGTCCAAAAATGCGCGGTGGTTCATATAACGGATAACGAATTTTTTTAATATCTGATTGACATAAACCCACAACCCGCACCTGTACCAGTACTTCATCTGGTTCCAAGGTTGGAACTGGGACATCTTCGTAAGAAAGTTGATTTACGCCTCTAAACACCTGTGCTTTCACGTTGATTTTTCACCGCTCAACGATACTAGATGTAACATTATTGGTCAACGTTAGGTGATGAAAGTGCGGATTTTTTCTTTTTTGTGACCAATAATGTACATACAAACCAGCCTCAACTGTAGAAAGTAAGGTGTCTCGTAGGTACATTGGAAATAAAACACAAGCATCTAAGATGACATTAGGCATAGTAATTTGACTATCTTAATTATTCTTCATAATCATCAAGTCCAGCTTCTTGACTCATTTCTATTAGTTCCTGTAACAATTGTCTACGTTTAGTATCCCTATCGAAACAACTATTATTTATATAAAATAATTAATTTCCTTTTGTATCCTTAGCAATATACGAGGAGCAACACCAACTTGTTTAGCTTTATTTAACCAATCTTTGATCTGATTTTCATTGCCTAAAAAATAATCTGCTTTAGCAATGTAGCAGCAACTATATACGATATCAATGAGATCGTTACCTGCTTCTGTCAAAGGTAAAAGCATTTGTTTACCTTCACTATATCTACCTAATTCTATTAGAATAGCTCCTCTAGTTCCTTGAATAGTTTTAATATCACCAGCTAATGCTAGTGCTTGAGCAGACCAAGTATCAGCTTTTTGTAAATATTCCATTTTTTCGTGTTCAATAACAATTGAAACTAAAGTATCAAGGATATATAATTTGTCTCTTACTATTAGGCGATCATTAATTACAATTGGCTCTAATAATTTAATTACTTGATTAAAGTTTCGTTTATCAAATTCTACTTGAGCCTCATATAGTATTTGTAATGTTTTCAAATCATTGTTAAAAAAATCAATTGAAGAGTCATTTTGATGAATTGTGTATCTATCAAAACCTAACTTTTTTTGAATCAATTGTTCATTAGTTTTAGTTAAAACATCGAGTACTTGCTTACCATCATTTGAGTGTTTTTGTCCGTATATAGTTAATTCTGATGGCAAAAGATTACCAAAAACTAATAAAAATTCAAAAACAGCAAAAGAGACTAGAATATTTAGATAGTTTGGAAATATATAATGTAGAATTTTCTGATTGTAAATGCTAATAATTAATATAAATAATAAACAATTAATCATCGGCCCAGCTAAATACATAAGTATCAGCTTAGGTTTGATTTTATCTAATTTTAAATTAGATATATAAGTTATACCACCGCTAGGCATAAAATTAAATTCAATTATAAAATCGAATAATTTCAAATATAACATTCTTTTACCACTTCCAATTTTCACTAAAAATGGTTTAAAACCCATCATTTTTGCTACCATAAGATGTCCCATTTCATGACAAAATATTGAAAAGTAAGCCCATATATAAATTGATAAGCAAGCCCATATCCAAATCAATAAAATTTTCATTTAAATCACAAGTTAGTCTTTATTTATTAGTATTCCCAATCAATTAATAATTTATTCGGTAAAAATACGAGGAATAGATAATTAAATTGACACTATTAGGGAATACTAAATTATTAGCTAATACAAACATTAGATAATAAGAAAATGCTGATAAAACAGGATAAATTCTGATGTATCCTCGTCAAAAATACGTAAATTATTCTTTATGGTTAATCAAACATACATAGCAGATGTCTTAGTTGTTGGTGGTGGAACTGGAGGGACTGCTGCTGCTATCCAAGCAGCGCGACGGGGAGCTAAAACTATGTTGGTGAGTGAATTTCCTTGGTTGGGGGGAATGCTCACTTGTGCGGGAGTAGCTGCACCCGATGGCAATGAATTAGAAGCTTTGCAAACAGGGTTATGGGGTGCCTTTTTGCAGGAATTACGACATCGACAACCAGGGGGATTAGATAACTGTTGGGTAAGCTTTTTTAGTTACGATCCCCGCATTGGGGCAGAGATTTTTGCTGATTGGGTGAAGGAATTGCCGAATCTTCATTGGATTTCTTTGCAAGTGCCTTTAGAAGTTTATCGGCAAGGCGATCGCATTACTGGTGTGCGCTTTGCGGATTTTGCTGTCACAGCCAAAATTATTCTCGACGCCACAGAATTAGGAGATTTATTGGCTTTAGCTGACATTCCTTACCGTTGGGGTTGGGAATTGCAATCTGAGTGGGGAGAACCCAGTGCCCCGGTAAAATTTAACTCTTTAACCGAGAGATATCCGGTGCAAGCGCCCACTTATGTGGTAATTATGCAAGACTTTGGTGAAGCCGTTGCCCCAGAAATTCCGCCTGCCCCCAACTATAATCCATCCTTATTTGCAGGTGCTTGGGACGGTTATGGAGCAGAGACATTTTTAAATTATGGACGTTTACCTGGCGATCGCTTCATGATAAATTGGCCAATTTGTGGCAATGACTACGGCCAAGGGGTAGGGCGGCTGATAAAGTCAGAGGTAACCAGAGGTGAATTTATCCAAGAATCACGCTGGCACAGTCAAAATTTTGCCCATTATATTCAACATCAACTCGGCCGTCGCTATGGTTTAGCCAGAGAAGTATTTCCCTATACTCAAAAAGCTTTTGCACTGCATCCCTATTACCGGGAAAGCCGGCGCTTAGTGGGGCTAACTACTATCCGCGAACAGGATATTTTGCCTGTTGCTGGGGGTAGAGTTGCATCTATATTTAATGATGCAATTGCTGTTGGTAACTACGCCAATGACCATCATTATCCTGGCGTTCAATTTCCACTGCAACCAAAATCTATCCAATGGGGGGGACGCTGGACTGGGACTCCCTTTACAATTCCCTACAGTTGTCTAATTCCAGCCACAACGGATGGTTTCTTGGTTTGTGAAAAGAATATTTCCGTTTCCCACATTGCCAATGGCGCAACCAGATTACAACCAGTGGTTATGGGCATTGGTCAAGCAGCGGGAATGGCGGCGGCGATGTGTGTTGAGTTAAACTGCCAGCCAAGGGATTTACCTGTCAGGGATCTACAAGCGGCTCTACTACAAGACAACCGCTCAAAAGCAATAATCATACCTTTTTTTAATTTATCGCCTAATCGTTCGGATTGGCTGCATCGCCAACTGTATTACTTAAATAACCCATTAGCCTATCCAGCTAGTGGTGATTGTCCTGGGCTATCTACGGATAACTACTTTGAATCTAATGTTAATGAGGTCTTAATCTCACAAAACAAGTGTTTTCAAGGTATTTTCTACCGCATTGGTCATCAGGAATACAGATTCACTGTCACTGCTCCCGCCTTATATCAAGGTAAAAATTGGCAGCTTGTGACTTTGCGATCGCATATCAATGAACAGTTACACGCTTATCCCGACCAACAATTAATTACAGTATGGGGTCGTGAAAATCACTTCAGTAATTGGTTATTAGTCGAACATTTAAGCTAAGGATAAGAGTAGTTTATTTTCAGTAAAACACAATACTTTTTGATGAATTGTCCGGATATTCCTAGAAAAGCTAAGTATCAGTGAAGTGGAGAGTTCCAAAATAGACATCTGCTATGCGTGCTGCCATTTCACTTTTAGTTTCGAGTCTGGTGTTCGGCCCCTTAGCTTCCAACTGCCAAGCAATGGACAATCACTTAACAAGCAGAAAGTCTGTAGACGATTCTGCAACTTTTCCCAAACTACGACGCCTTCCAGCAATACCAAGAGCAAACAGACGCCACTTGCTACAAGCCGGGAGACCCGTCCAATGCAGTGGCTCAACTTTCCAAGACAATTGGCTGCTTTCGATGCCTGCTTGGCAAAAGTTCCTCTCGGCACAATCTGACCAAAATCCAGATGATGCGCCACGTCATCGCGGTAGTGGGCGCAGAGAAGTAATGCAAAAATTCGCCAAAAATTTCTACGCTGTTGTTTAATAGCTGTGGGATAATGGACGTTTTGGCAAAGCTGATTACTAGAAAACAAGGTGTTGCGCTAATATTTTTTTCGCGGTTTTGGTGGCAGAGATCTATACAGTTAACATCCGAAAATCTTCAGCGATCGCTTAGTATTTCAACTAAAATTTGCTGTATGTAATAGTTGGCATAAAATCTGGAAATCAAAAGGCAAATTCAATCAATTGTCTCGAACTACAGTATTACCAACTCATCAAAAACCACACAACTGTTACTCTTATTTCTGGGAAGCTCTGCGTCTCAACCTCAACTACTTTAGAAACAGATGTTACTTAGGTTATCAATTAATTTAAAACACATCTAATTCCGACATTTTGCTAATTGGGGAAAAAACTTAAGGCAACTTCTCTTTATTCCCAAATAAGTTTTCTTACAGATTGAGTAGCTGGTTACCTACATCAATACATATAGGACTTACGCATGGTCAACGAAAAATTAAGGGTTTGGGCTGGGGATAGGGAAACAGTTGCTTTCTGACGCAAGGCGACAGGAAAGCAACTGGCGTCATAGGAGAGCCACTGCGTCCTTGCGGGTAATGCCCGACTTGTAGCAAGTGGCGTCATTGGACAAGAAAAAATCCCCTGTTTGCCCTATGCCCTATTCCCGACCTCAACAAATAATTTCGCTGCGTAAGTTCTGACATAATTATTGGGCATGAGCCATGGGGCAGTGAACAGTCAACAGATAACTGATAACTATCATCTCCCCATCTCTTCATCTCCTCATCTCCCCACCCCCTATTCCTTCACTTCAAACGGTTGTTTTCTGGCGATTATCTTCTATTCGCTCGATACCGTTGAGGAACATGGGTACAAATTTCTCGAAAAACGCTTGTGGATCGCGCTGCCAAGCTTTTTGTGCGGCTTGAATCCTAGTAAACTGCAACTCAGGTGCTAACAAAGTCTGGGGTAAGCGTTCCATCAGGTACTGAGGACGTTGCCAAAGGGGCATGTTATTTGCAACTTCCAGCAAGTTGGCAACTCGGCGCAGTTCGGCCCCCAAGGTGATATCCATTCCCGATTCAAAGGCCGCCTGTTCAATTGCAGTATATTTTCGCTTCGCTTGCTCTATTTTTTGGCGATGTTCTGGACTTTTACGCGCCAGTTCTGCTAACCAACGGTTACCCCAGCGTACATGTCCTGCTTCCTCTGGCAAAATCTTTTCAATTGTTTGCCGGATTTTGATGTTTTCTTCTGTTTGTGGCGCTTGCTTGAGAGCGTAAATGTGTGCAGAAAAATACTCACAACCGCGTTTTTCAGTGATGTTAATTGCTGTCAGAGCAGCAATCATCCAGTCGTCTAAGTTACGTTTTGGATCGTAGGCGTCTTTGTCAAGCAGGCGATCGAATTCATCAATATAGGAAGTTCCGGGGGGAGTTCCTACATCGCTTCCTAGTTCGATGAGTAAATCAGTCAGCCACATGGCATGGCGAGCTTCGTCCGAGATGTGATGAGACAAATCCCGCACTAATTCTGGAGGCTGTCCATTCAGTTGCTCGATTAAGTCAGTCAGGTCTTTACAACTGCGTTGTTCGCTGTAGCGGTAGCGATTGAGGGTAATTAAGTGGATGTGGCGATCGCATACCACTTGTTTCAAGATTTCCCTTGCACCAAAGGCATTCTGAAATTTACGTGGGTAAGTGACTGTCATAAACTTATATAAAGTTTTGTAAACTTACACGATCCTAACTTACTTTTTTGTCAGTGCCGTATTCCTACTGTATTACTGAAAAACAATAAACTTCAAAAAAAAAATTACCGAAAAACGGCGATAAAGCCTATTCTTTCTGGGGATGGGATGAATTGCCGTCTTAGTCATTAGTCATTGGTCAATAGTTATTAGTATTATTAAAAACAAAAAATACCGTATAACTACTCCTGATTCAAAATCCTCAGCACGTAAAGCCGGGGGATGAGTTAGGGACTTTCAAGTAAAAAAATATTCCACAGAAGATTGTTATCTGTTGACCGTTGACGGTTGACAGTCAGCGTTCCCTTAATCAATCTCCACTTAATAATATCAGACTGCAAAATATAAACTTTTGTAAAAAATGTTAGTGGTTTTGAACAATAATTTTGACAAGTAAAATCGCTAAAAGCTTGATTTTTCAAGCTTTTTATTGGATATGCACTCAGATGACAAATATGGAATTTCTAAATTCAATGCAAAATAGTAGCTTATGTTACAGTTTTTTCTGTTATATTAGTCATAGAAAAGAACCCAAAAATATATATTCACTACAAAAGCGTGGAGGACTATGGTTATGTCTATTGCAGAAAAATCTCGTGCATTAATGGTTCGCGAACATCAGCAAGTCAAGAATCGCCAACAATCGATGCTGATGCGTGCTGCACAAGAACTTGGTCTTCCTGAAGAAGCATCTCACTACTGGAACCCTATTCAAGGGAAGATAGATGCAACAACGCGGATGATTTATGGACGCAGCAACGCGACGATGAGTTAGTGAGGATATGGGGAGATGGGGAGATGGGGAGATGAGTTTTTCCCCTGGAGCCTCTTCTCAATGCCCCATAGCCAACACTAAAAAATAGCTGCTCAACAGAGAAAAAAGCCACCCTCCAAGGTGGCAAAATTGAAACTTTTAGTTAAATACGGTGCTTAAGGGATTACCAAGGAATAAATTTCCAATTTTGTGGGGTGGGCGTTTCGCCCGCCCTTTGCTATGGGCAGCCAAGATGTTCACCCCACAAAAAATTGAATGTTTTTTATTCGGCAGCCCCTAATTAAGCATCGTAATAGAGGTAAAACTCGTAGGGATGAGGACGCAGCTGCAACTGCTTGACTTCGTTAGCCAGCTTGTAGTCAATCCAATTTTGGATAAAGTCTTCTGTGAAGACGCCTGATTCTGTCAAGAAAGCGTGGTCGTTTTCTAGTGCTTCTAAGGCCAATTCCAAAGAACCTGGGGTTGAAGGAACCTTCGCCAGTTCTTCTGGAGAGAGTTCATAGATATTTTTATCTAAGGGAGAACCAGGATCTATTTTGTTTTTGATGCCATCAATACCAGCACAAAGCATCGCAGCGAACGCTAAGTAGGGGTTAGAAGTGGCATCTGGACAACGGAATTCTAACCGCTTAGCTTTGGGGTTATTTCCAGACAGAGGAATACGGATAGAAGCAGAACGGTTACCTTGGGAGTAAGCCAAGTTAACTGGTGCTTCATAACCAGGTACTAGGCGCTTGTAAGAGTTGGTACTAGGGTTGGTAATTGCTAACAGTGCTGGTGCGTGTTTGAGAAGACCGCCAATGTAATACAGTGCTGTTTCACTCAAACCAGCATACTTGTCACCTGCGAATAGAGGTTGACCATCTTTCCAGATGGACTGGTGACAGTGCATTCCCGAACCGTTGTCGCCAAAAATTGGTTTTGGCATAAAGGTGACGGTTTTGCCGTATTTTTTAGCAACGTTTTTGATGACATATTTGTAAATCATCAACCAGTCAGCAGCTTCGATCAACTTCCCAAAGCGGAAACCCAATTCGCACTGACCACCTGTAGCAACTTCATGGTGATGCTTTTCAATGGGTACACCTAAGTCTGCCATTGTCAACAGCATTTCTGTACGGATATCTTGGAAAGAATCCGTTGGCGAAACTGGGAAGTAACCTTCTTTGAAGCGTGGTTTGTAAGCCAAGTTGGGTTTTTCAGCTGTACCGGCTTTACCAGAATTCCAAGCACCTTCTTCGGAGTCTAAGAAGTAGTAGCCTTCGTTGGCGGTTTGAGCAAACCTAGCATTGTCAAAGATGAAGAACTCAGCTTCAGGGCCAAAGTAGACTGTATCACCAATACCAGTGGAAACTAGGTAGTCTACTGCTTTTTGAGCAATTACCCGTGGACAACGGTTATACCATTCACCCGTGCGGGGTTCCTTAATACTACAAACTATACTTAGCGTTGGTACTTCCATGAATGGGTCGATCCAAGCAGTGTTGGGATCGAGTACCATCGTCATGTCCGATTCGTTGATCGCTTTCCAACCCCGGATGCTGGAACCGTCAAAAGGTACGCCATCAGTGAATGAACTTTCATCGATTTGGTTGTAGTACACAGTGAGGTGCTGCCAAGTCCCTACTGTATCAATGAATTTGAGATCGATCAGCTGAATTTTTTGGTCTTGGATTAAATTCAAGACTTCTTGTGGGGTTGTCATTGTTACTCCTTCTGTACCAATTTCCTAAAGTAAAACCAGAATCTTCCAAAACATCCTAGCCCTGCTGATCTCAATCAAGCCGTGACACACCTGAAATATCTTAAATACTAGATATTAGGGGATTTTGTAGTTTGTGTTACAGATATCTGGATTACAGGTTATATTAACCTTTCGCCGATCGTCTGTACAAAACTGGAAAGTTCATCACATAGGGGTCAACTTTGGCATAGAATCCTTATGTAGTGGATAGATTGTTTTTGTGCCGAATCTATTTTTAATAGCACAAAAATTTACTGTTGCATAAATGCAGCCAAATAAATATCAAACCATAGATAGCAACGATTGGGAGAAAAAGGAATGCGCGATGCGGTAACAAGTTTAATTAAGAATTATGACGTGGCTGGTCGGTATTTTGACCGGAATGCGCTTGATAGTCTAAAGTCTTACTTTAATAGTGGTACAGCACGAGTACAAGCGGCTGCGGCAATTAATTCTAATGCAGCCGGACTTGTCAAGCAGGCTGGTTTAAAGTTATACGAAGAACTGCCGGAACTGATTCGTCCCGGTGGAAATTCTTATACAACCCGTCGTTATGCGGCTTGTTTGCGGGATTTAGATTATTACTTGCGCTACGCCACTTATGCGTTGGTTGCTGGAAATACAAATGTGTTAGATGAACGAGTCTTACAAGGTCTGCGAGAAACTTACAATTCTTTAGGAGTACCCATCGGGCCGACGGTTCGTGGCGTGCAAATACTCAAGGATTTAGCTAAGGAACAAGTAGCAGCAGCAGGTGTGGCTAACACTGCTTTTGTAGACGAACCATTCGATCACATCACACGCGAGTTGAGCGAGATTGATGTTTAGATTTTAGGGTGGCGTCTTCGACCAACGCCACAACTAATGATAAATAGCGATCGCCCTCTAAAATTCAAGTGCGATCGCTTTTCTATGAAGCCCCAATTTGCTGTTTCAATTTAGCGATCGCACCTGTGTAAAATAATTTTGCTACATTGAAGCTGTGTTTTTGGAGTTGTTTTCGACTAATGCCTGCTGTGGGCTACGCCTACGCAATTTGCAAATCTTCACAGATCCAAAGCAATAAAAAATAACATAGCTGTTGACACTCAACAACCATGCTATTGTTTTGATTTATAACTTGCTTAGAAAATTTTGTTGTTTCTAGACTTTAAGTTTTCTAAAGTAGGAATTATCTAGGATTGAGATGGCGTCTAGTTCCCCATCCTGGATTGACGATGTTGGCTAAATCTTCTTCTGACAATTTGTCGATTTCTCTGTCTAGTTCTTCAGGGGTGAATTCATAGCCACGTTCGCGAGCAATCTTGATAAAAGCTTCTGGATTAGCTGTTGCTTTGAGCTTCTCTTGTAATGCTTGATCTCGCTTGACGGCTTCAAAAAGTCGGGCAGCATTTTGCTGTGTCATGTTAGCCCATCTCCTGTTTTAAATATCAGGTTTGAATTGAATGCAGTAATTTGATTCCTGCGCCTTCACAAAATTTTGTAAATAACTTTCCAATTCAGCATATTAAGTTTCATCTTAGAAACAAAAAACAAAAAGGTGTTAATTTTGACAGAAAAATATAACATTTAGGCTAAAATTTAACATCTTATTTGTAAAATTCAGTCCTCAGACAGTAGCATTGTTGATCGGGACTTGTAAGATTTGGGATTTGGCGAAAAGTCTTGGATTGTCGAAGTCCATATCCCCGACTTGTTAAACAAGTCGGGGATCTAACTTTTCAGCAATGATTTAAGATTGCTATGGAAGTTGCCGATGTTTGAGGCGGTAATTATGGAAGAACTATTAACTTTAAAAGACTTGCTTCTTCAAGGTGATATTCCAGCGGCTTTGATGATAGTGGAAGAATTAGAGGAAATGAGTCGAAATGACATCATCAAGACGATTCGTAGTTATGCAGTGATTCTGTTGTTACATCTAATTAAACAACAAGCTGAAAATCGCACGACTCGCTTTTGGGAAGTCTCGATTCGGAATTAAATTCGGTAAATTCAGCCAGAAAATAAGCGGCGTCAAGCTGGTGGTTATTATTTGACACGAGAAGAACTCAGGGAAACTTTAGAGGAAGCTTATTTAAACGCTATTGATGAGGCTTCTCTAGAAGTTGAAGAAGGACGTTATGAAGTCCAAGAGTTAGAGAAGCTGGTTAATGGCGAAGAAATTATTAATCGTGCTTTAGATTTAATCTTTCCAGCACAATCAAGTTATAATAACTAGAAAATTGTCTTTTTAATTTGGCACCCATTCCCTAATCCTGAATATCCAGTCCCCTTTACTTTGGTGTCAATTGGCTAAACAACGACTCGATACATTATTAGTAGATTTAAATTTATGTACTTCCCGCGCTTTGGCACAGAGGTTAATTCAGGCGGGGGAAGTTACTGTTAATCAGCAGATAGTTGATAAACCTGGTACAGAAGTTGATATTACGGCTCAAATAAATATTAAAGAGCGATCGCCCTTTGTTTCTAGAGGTGGTGAAAAACTCTCCAAAGCTTTGACAGTGTTTGCCATTCCCGTCACTGGACGCGTTTGTTTGGATGGGGGAATTTCTACAGGTGGCTTTACCGATTGTTTATTACAAGCTGGGGCAAAACTAGTTTACGGTATTGATGTTGGTTATGGACAAGTAGACTGGCTCTTAAGAAATGATTCGCGGGTAATTTTGCGCGAACGCACCAATTTACGACAGCTACGACCAAATGATTTGTATGGTGAAAATGACCCGATTCCCGATTTAGCTGTGGTGGATGTGTCGTTTATTTCCTTAACTAAAATTCTCCCTGCTTTATGGGAGCTAACTCAAGCAAATCGAGAAGCTATATTGTTAGTTAAGCCACAGTTTGAAGTCGGTAGATCCCGTGTGGGAAAAAAAGGAGTTGTGCGCGATCCTAACGACCAAGCTGACGCTATTTTCCAAGTATTGCAAGCCGCTCAAAAATTAGGATGGAAACACAAAGGCTTAACTTGGTCGCCAATTACTGGCCCGGCTGGAAATATCGAATTTCTTCTATGGTTGGAGATGGAAAGTGAAACACCATCGCTTGATTTAGAGGAGATTAAGCAAATCGTTCAATTAGCAATAGTTGATTTGCGGAAAAATTGAAGAAGAATACAGAATACAGAATTCAGAATTCAGAATAAATTAAAAACCACTAAATCTTTCGTGCAGCATTCGGCAGTAAAAATTTAGTTTAAGAAGAATACAGAATAAATTAAAAATCACTAACTTTCGCATAGCCTTACACAGTCAAGATTTAGTGGATATTTCAACGTAAAGATTTATCAATGACTCGTACATAATTGATACTAAATTCTGAGTTCTGAATTCTGAATAAATTAAAACCCACTAAATCTTTCGCATAGCCTTACGCAATCAAGATTTAGTGGATATTTCAACCTAAATATTTATCAGTGACTCGTACAGAATTGATTCTGAATTCTGAATTCTGTATTCTGAATTCTTTCTAAACGTCGTATATTAGACACTCTACAGAATCAGGATGGCGATCGCAATACTTATCCAAAGAGGTTTTGTGTTGTTCTGCTTGATGTTGATGAGATTTTTCAGCTTGCAATTCTTCCACGATATCCCAAGCTACGGCACAATTAGCAGAATTACTGCCATTTAACTCACAGGTTGTACGAGCTTCATTAATGGCTTCAAAAATAGCTTGCTCAAGAGTTGTAGCAGTTTGATTTACGTTTAAGGTTGTTGTCATGTCGTTACCTGATGTTTCCAAAGATATCAATCAACGGCAGAGATTCTAATGACCTTAGAAAACTCACATTTACAGTTTAGATATGCTTACCAAAATCAAATGGTGTAAACACCGCAATCTTTTAGCAAACTTAAGTGGGGATTACCCTATGGCGATCTTTGCTGAAAAAAGCTAAACTAACGCGCTTTGAAATTCACAATCACTCGGTTTGTTGATTGTTGACGGTTAATAGCAAAGATAGTCATGTTCTCAATGTTGCATTGCAAATTGGGAATTGCAATGGATTGTCATAAGAGTTTGATAGAAGTTGATAAACGCTTATAAAGGGTAACAAATGAGAAACAATTATTAGTTATTCTCAATACTTCATCCCTAATTCTTGTTGCAAACGATACAGAATTGTGTTTTGGTCAACTTGAGAGAGAATTTCTTGAATGACGCTGCTAGCGCCCAACTGTCCCCAGGTGCAGCCTTTTTCGAGATAGACTTGGGCGGCTTTGCCAACGGAGTATGCACCATAACCAGCGATTCCAGCTTGGGCGATGGCACTACCAGCAAAGGCTGTAATATTTGTGGGATTGTCACCGCTAGCGATCGCAGCTGTACTCTTACCCAAACCCAACACAAAACTACTACCTAATTCTCCCAGAAGTAAGCCACCAGAACTCAATAAAATCGTTTTGAGAATTTTCCCTGCTTCATAACTGGTCATTGGTAGCCCATATAAGCGAGCTAAAGCGCGAATTAAAGCTAAATCGGCAACAGTTCCCCCCAGGATATCTAAAAAGGCGATGGGATTCAGGGCTACTGCTAAAGCTTTGTATTTGGTAAATTGCCAGATGATATCTTCGGCTTCTTGTTGGCGTAAATCAATGGTTTTTTGGGCGATGGACTCTTCTGCGTCTCGTGCTTGGACGAGTGCATTTAAAGCTAAAAGGGATCGGCCTTCGCGATTTAGAATGTTCAAAATTGTGTGCTTGAGTTCATCCACTTGCGGTGGTGGTGTCTCCCATTCATAGGTAACGCTACCATCAGGCCATTCAACCCGCACTTCCATTGGTGCTGGTTCCGCCGCCACCATGACAATTTCATCGGGTAGCAAGGGTTTTGCTTGGGAATATCCAGCACCGAGTTGTTGCAAATTTTCGTAAATTGCTGCCTTGTCTGTATCTGGGTACAAATCTATTTTGTTAAACACCAAAATCAAAGGTTTTTGCGATCGCCTTAATTCCAGCAACGCTTGATACTCAGTACGCGTGATGTCACCGGAAACAACAAACAAAATCAAATCAGCTTGTCGCACTACTTCCCGTGCCATGTCTGCCCGTGATTCGCCCTCAATTTCATCTAATCCTGGTGTATCAATTAACTCTACTAATACCTTATTACCGGGCTGCCAGCGTACCGAACGAGGCCATTGAGTGACACCATTCAAAGGCCCAGTTTGCAGAATTTTGTCTCCCAACAAAGCATTTAAAACCGCTGACTTACCACGACTCACCAAACCAAAGGCAGCAATTCTAATTACGTTAGAGTCTAGTTTGTTGAGTGTGGAGTTAAGAGTTTCTAATTCTGGTTTCACAAAAGATGCCAATTCTGGGTTAGATGAAAGCTGTCCTGATTTACGAAGATAGCCATACCAAGATAGCGCCTGTCTGAGACTGGCGCGGGCACGGTTTAAGTGAGTTTCTTGCAGATTACGCGAACTCGACATATTATCAATATTTTCAGCTTTCACTTTCGGAAAAATGCTCTTTTAACAGCGAACAGTCATGAGTTAAATCCCTGGGTTTGGTATCCCCCACCAATTGGTGTCAGGTGTTGGTGGGCCGTAACGCCACACCATACGCTGTCAGGACTGATAACTGAATTTAATGCTCAGTTACTCTATTTCAGCGTTTGAGCATGTTTTTGGATATATTTTTATACTCAATATTCATGCTCAACAGATGCCATGCCCTTCCAACAAAGGAAGAGAGTAAAAGGTTATATCTATCCTAATATCTCCAAAGTTCTGAGAGTAGGCTATTATGCTTATAAATTCAGTATATGAGTCCTATGGGTCGCAAAATTATCTATTGAGGCTAGTTGTAAAGAAGGACTTGCATTAACTGTCAACCGTCAACATCAAACAGATAACTTGGCTATAGAACTCATATTTCATTTGGTGAAAAAACTCAGTACACCCCTAAATTCCTTTTTTCCTGTTAAGAGTTCCCTGTTAAGAGTTCCCTCCCCACACAAATATGTTCATTAGACCTCTTGCAAAAGTAACTTTTGCTCATAGGGGGAAAGGGTAAAGGTTAAAGGGAAAAGGGTTTTTATTTGCCCTTTACCCTTTACCCCTTACCCTTTTCCCCACTTTTGCAAGAAGTCTATTAATCAAATCGGATTCCTATAGCAATGTAGCCATTCCAAAATTCACATTTGATTTGGGAATAATAAATCTGGTGTTAAAGATTTGGCATTTATGATTAACATTCCCGGATATCAGGTGGGCGAAAAACTTTATGATGGTTCCAGAACACTGGTTTACCGAGCTGTTAGAGAAATTGATTTATTACCAGTAGTCATCAAGGTTTTAAAGAATCTTTATCCCAGCTTTAGCGAAGTCTTACAATTTCGCAATCAATATACCATCGCTAAAAATCTCAACTATCCTGAAATTATCCAAACCTATAGCCTAGAACCCTACCCAAATGGCTATACGTTAGTCATGGAAGACTTTGGGGGAATTTCCCTGAAAGATTATTTTGTCAACAATCATGTTGGTTGTTTAGAGAAATTTTTAGAAATAGCGATCGCTCTGTGCAATGCCTTAGATATACTTTATCGCGAACGCATTATTCATAAAGATATTAAACCCAGTAACATCTTAATCAATCCCCACACCAAACAAGTTAAATTAGTTGATTTTAGTATTGCTTCTTTATTACCAAGGGAAACTCAAACCTTTGTCAATCCCAATGTTTTGGAAGGAACGCTGGCTTATATTTCTCCAGAGCAAACAGGGAGAATGAATCGCAAGATTGACTATCGCACTGATTTTTATGCAATGGGTGTCACTTTCTATCAATTACTCACGGGAGAGTTACCTTTTGCTTCAAGTGAACCAATGGAATTGGTACATTGTCACATTGCCAAAGTACCACCATTAGTACACGAAATTAATTGTGAAATTCCTCCGGTGATTTCCCAAATCATCAGCAAATTGATGGCGAAGAATGCTGAAGATAGATATCAAAGTGCCTTGGGATTGAAATTCGATTTGGAGAATTGTTTACAGCAATTAATAGCAACGGGTTACATTGAGAACTTTAAAATTGCACAGCGCGATGTGTGCGATCGCTTTATGATTCCCGATAAACTTTATGGTCGAGAAACCGAAGTCTCAACCTTACTCCAAGCCTTCCATCGAGTCAGTCTTGGGGCTACAGAAATGATACTGGTTGCTGGATTTTCGGGGATTGGAAAAACCGCAGTTGTCAACGAAGTGCATAAGCCAATTGTGCGGCAGTGCGGTTACTTTATCAAAGGTAAATACGACCAATTTAACCGCAACATCCCCTTCAGCGCCTTTGTCCAAGCCTTCCGAGATTTAATGGAACAACTATTGAGTGAAAATGATATTCAGCTGGCGCAGTGGAAAAACAAAATCCTTGGTGCTGTGGGTGAAAATGGGCAAGTCCTCATAGAAGTTATTCCCGAACTCGAACAGATTATTGGCAAGCAACCAGCAGTGTCAGAACTCTCAGGTAGTGCAGCCCAGAACCGCTTCAACTTGCTATTTGTGAAATTCATCGCTGTGTTCGCAACACTAGAACACCCCTTAGTAGTGTTCCTCGATGACTTGCAGTGGGCAGATTCAGCCTCGCTGAAGCTGATGCAAGTGTTGATGAATCAAAGCAAGGAGGGCTGTTTGCTGATGATTGGGGCATACCGAGATAACGAAGTCTTTCCCACTCATCCCCTAATGCTGACACTGGAGGAAATGAAGAAAGCTTTAGCAACCATCAGTACTTTTACCCTCGCCCCCTTAAGTAAATTTCAGATCGATTGTTTGGTGGCTGACACCCTCAGTTGTTCCACAATGATGGCGCAACCGGTCTCCGAGTTAGTTTATCAAAAAACCAAAGGCAATCCCTTTTTTGCTACCCAATTTCTCAAAGCCTTGCATCAAGAGGGTTACATTGCCTATGACCTGCAAGTTGGACACTGGCAGTGCGATATAGTGTCAGTGAAATTGCTCTCCCTCACTGATGATGTAGTTCAGTTCATGGCGCGGCAATTACAAAAGTTGCCACAAATCACTCAAGAGATACTGAAGCTAGCTGCTTGTGTGGGGGCACAGTTCGATTTAGAGACATTGGCCATTGTTTCCGAACAACCAGCAACTCACATTGCAACAGCATTGTGGAAAGCCTTGCAAGAAGGTTTGATTTTACCCACAAGTCAAATTTACAAGTTTTTTCACGGTGGACAACAATGCCAGGTACAAGAAACAGTCAATCCCACCTATCGTTTCCTGCACGATCGCGTCCAGCAAGCTGCTTACTCTCTGATTCCTGACGACCAAAAGCAAGCCACTCATGTGAAAATTGGGCAATTGCTGTTGCAAAATACAACACCTGAAACTTTAGAACTGCATGTTTTTGATATTGTCAATCAATTGAACAACG
The DNA here is from genome assembly GCF_002608075.1 of Nostoc linckia z4. GTDB lineage: Bacteria > Cyanobacteriota > Cyanobacteriia > Cyanobacteriales > Nostocaceae > Nostoc > Nostoc linckia. Next base: position 19,337 of record NZ_LAHA01000043.1, on the reverse strand, counting down.
GAATTGCTCTCATCGATGAAATAAGCGATCGCTATCAGTTAGCTCAGTTAAATTTGATTGCTGGCAAAAAAGCTAAAGTTTCCACAGCCTACAAAGCAGCCATGAAATACTGCGCCATCGGCATGGAAATCCTTCCCGAAGATAGTTGGCAAACTGCCTACGACCTCACCTTTAAACTTTATCGGGAATGTGCAGAGTGCGAATACATCGTAGGGCGCTTTGACGAAGCAGAGCGACTCTTCCATCGGGCATTACAGTACGCTGAGAATAAATTCCATCTCGCAGAAATTTATGGCTTGCAACTAGCCCTGAAATCCAATCACGGAGAAAATATACTCGCCGCTTATGAAGCTGCACTCAGTGGTTTGAGTGTTATGGGCATGAACATTCCGGCAACCGATGAAGGTCAGCAAGCACTGATTGAAAGCATACTCCAGGAAATCCATTCCAAACTGGCAACTGTACAACCCGCAGATTTATTTTATCTGCCTGCGATGACCGATGCACAGAAAAAGGTATGTATGTCAATCCTCCCCGATCTCTGGGGAGCTGCTTATACCGGTGGCAATCAAGCACTGACCATTCTCAGCATCCTGTTAATGGTTCATACTTCATTAACCTATGGCAATGCCGAAAGTTCCGGCTGTGCTTATTGTTTGTATGGGATGATGCTGACGATTCAGGGAGACTATCGCAGTGCTTATGAGTTCGCCACCTTGGGACGAAAGCTTGATGGCCAATTCAATAGCGCCAAGTTCATTCCCAAAACTAATAACGTTTTTGGTCATGCAATCAATCCCTACAATAGACCACTAGTTGAAAACTTAGCAGTTTACCAACAATCTCTTCACATCAGTTATGAAACAGGGGATCTTGGGTTTGGCGTTTGGGCAGTAATATGTCTGATTTGGACGATGCTGTTAAAAGGCGATTGCCTATCAGAGGTGTATGGCGAAACCGAGAAATACTTGAGCTATGTGCAACAAGTAAATAATGTCAATATTACCCATACATTTCACCTCCAACAGCAATTTCTTTTACACCTGCAAGGTTTGTTAGCAGAACCCGATTTACTGGTGGATGGTGGAGATGGCCAGATTCTCTGCCTTGATGTTTGGCACAAGAATAATTTTGAGGCAGGGATCAATTGGTATTGCTTCTTGAAAATCCAGCTATTGTACTTGTACCATCGCTATGCCGATGCCGTGGAAGTCGCTGCCATTGCTGAAAAAACCCTGGCTTCTAATCTTGGTTTGTTTCCCATCATTTTATTCCACTTTTATTATCCGCTGAGTTTAGCCGGGCTTTATTCCCAAGTAACACCAGAGAAACAGCAGCATTACTGGGATGTGATGCAGCAACACCATCAAATTCTAGAAACCTGGACGCACACTTGTCCAGAGAACTTTTTACATCAATCACTGTTGCTAGCAGCTGAAATGGCTAGAGTTTCTGGTAACTATGCAGATGCCATTGCCTCTTACGATGGCGCTATTACCGCAGCCAAAGAAAATGATTTTACTCAAATTGCCGCACTGGCCAACGAACTAGCAGCAAAGTTTTACTTGGAATGGGGCAAGGAACGGATTGCTCAGGAGTATATGACTCAAGCTTACTACGGCTACACTCGCTGGGGTGCAAAAGCCAAAGTCGCTGATTTAGAAAAACGCTATCCCCAACTACTTGGGCCGATATTACAGCAAATTCGTTCTCCTGTTTCCATCAACGAAACCATCTTTGCATTAGGAAGTGTTACATGCACCAGTTACCCCACATCTAGCAGCAATCTCTCAGATATCCTAGATTTAAAAGCTATTCTCAAAGCTTCTCAAACTATCTCCGGTGACATCCAACTAGAAAAATTAATGTCATCGTTGCTTTCCATTGTCATCGAAGATGCAGGGGCTGATAAATGCGTGTTAATGCTGGTGCGAGACGAACGCCTGCTAATTAAAGGCTCAATTACCCAGGGAACACAGCCAGCGATATTGCAGCGGATTCCTGTTGAGGACAGCCAGGAAATTCCCTTAAAGCTAATTTACAAAGTCAAGCACAACAAACAGATTGTTGTCCTAGTGGATGCCACAACAGATCCCGTCTTAGCCAACGACCCGTATATCATGCGCCAGCAGCCTAAGAGTGTTTTGTGTACTCCGATTTTGCGTCAAGGCAAGTTGATGGGCATTTTATATCTAGAAAATAATTTAACCACGGGAGCATTCACTAGCGATCGCGTTGAATTACTAAATCTCCTTTGCACTCAAGCCGCAATTTCCTTAGAAAATGCCCGACTTTACGAACGTTCTCAGGAATATGCCCAACAATTAGAGCGATCGCTTCATGAACTGAGTGCCACACAATCTGACTTACAAACATCCCAGCAACGGCTAAAATTATTGGTTCAGCAAACTCCAGTAGCAGTTATAGAATGGGATACCAATTATCACGTTACTGACTGGAACCCGGCAGCAGAAAGAATCTTTGGTTACAGCAAACAAGAGGCTTTGGGTCGTGAATTCAAATTCATTATCCCTGAAAAGATTCAACCAGAAATGGAACGAGTCAGCGTCGAAATCATATCCCAACAAGGCGGTAATTACAGCGTCAATGAAAATGTGACCAAGGATGGCAAAATGATTATTTGTGCGTGGTATAACAATCCCCTTGTGAATGTGGATGGTGAATTAGTTGGAATTGCTTCTCTAGCAGATGATATTACCGAACAAAAAGTTGCCCAATTCCAACTTCAACAAAAAGCCCAAGAACTAGAAACTGCTTTACAAAATCTGCAACAAGCCCAATTACAAATGATCCAAAGTGAAAAAATGTCTGCTTTGGGTAACTTAGTTGCTGGTGTGGCTCACGAAATGAATAATCCTTTGGGTTTTATTGCTGCCAGTATTAAACAAGCTAAACCCACTGTTGCCGATGTTGTTGAACACCTAAAACTCTATCAAGAAACTTTCCCCCACAAAAGTAATGAAATTATCGATCATGCTGAAGAAATTGACCTGGAATACAGTTTAGAAGATTTACCAAAAATATTTGATTCCATGACAATAGCGTGCGATAGATTAAAAAATATTAGCACCAGTCTCCGCACTTTTTCACGTGCTGATAAAGATTATAAAGTGAAATTTCATATTCATGAAGGTATCGATAGCACAATTTTAATTTTGAAGCATCGCCTGAAAGCTAACGAACAACGTCCAGCCATTGAAGTGGTAACTGAATATGGCGATATACCTGAAATTGAGTGTTTTCCAGGGCAATTAAATCAAGTATTTATGAACATCTTGGCTAATGCTATTGATGCTTTAGAAGAATCAAATAACAAACGTAGTTTTGAAGAAATTAAAGCCAATACCAACAAAATTACAATTACTACTTCAGTTAAAGATAACCAAGTAAAAATTTCAATTTCTGATAACGGTATTGGCATGAATGAATTAGTAAGACAAAAAATATTTGACCATTTATTTACTACCAAAGCCGTTGGTAAAGGTACGGGTTTGGGACTGGCCATCGCCTACCAAATTATAGTAGAAAAACACCGCGGTTACCTGGAATGTAACTCTTCTCCCGGTGAAGGTACAGAATTTGTCATCTTGATTCCAATCCGATAATAAATAGGACTTAGGGACTTACAAGTAAAAAATATTCCATTGCTATTGGTGACTGTTGACCGTTGATGGTTAGACGTTAGAACATGGGACTGTGTTCGTTATCCCAACATTTGCGATCGCGCCAGTCTCTACCAGTATCTTCGCATTCAGATGCATCATCTATCCAAGGAATTGATGTCGAGTGATGTAAGTTTCCTGCGGAGGTAAATAAATTAGTACTGAACACAGACAATAATGGCAATAAAAAGGATAAAGTTATCAAAGTCAAAATTGGTAGAGTAATCAAATATCCAACGAGTAGTATTATGTGATTTGGAGTTGTATAAAAACTCGAAGTTTTATTTTTTTGACTAATTTTTAAGCTTGGTTTGGAATTAGAGAAAAACATCATACAACCCTGTTAACGCCAGTTTCTATAGAAATCAATTTGGTTTTTTCCCAGCCAAGCTGACTTAGAGCTAGCCACAACAGGTTTTAGCTCTCAGTATACTTAGCAAGATGCAAGTGAGATTTCTATATAATTCCGAATTTTTACGTAACTAAGATTATTGAAGTTATATGTTTGAATGTCAAAGGTGCAAGTCGGGACTTCTTATAAATTTTAATCTTTGGGCGCTAAAAAATATTTTTAATGAAAATATACTGAAGTAGTGGCTCTTATATCTCAGTAAATACCGAAAAATTCAAGATTTTAGCTGGAAAATAGGGAGTGGGGAGGTGGGGAGATGGGGAGATGGGGAGATGGGGAGATGGGGAGATGGGGAGATGGGGAGATGGGGAGATGGGGAGATGGGGAGATGGGGGAGACAAGGGAGACAAGGAGAGAAGTCTGAGCGGAGGTTTCCGACCATCAGAACTTCGGAGAGAAAGATTGCTACCTTGTCTACCTTGTCTACCTTGATGGGGGGATGGGGAGATGGGGAGATGGGGAGATGGGGGAGACAAGGGAGACAAGGAGAGAAGTCTGAGCGGAGGTTTCCGACCATCAGAACTTCGGAGAGAAAGATTGCTACCTTGTCTACCTTGTCTACCTTGTCCTCTTCCCATCCCCAATGCCCAATGCCCCATGCCCCATGCCCCATGCCCAATGCCCCATTCCCAAATAAAGTCAGTATCCAGTTGAGCGTTTTATACATTTTTATTTTTACGGATGCCCATGTCTGATGTTAGAAAAATCAGAATTTTGATTGTTTATGAGCGTTCGGGAATGGGTCATGAAGTGATGGCTAATATTCTCGCCAATGAGATTTTACAGAATTCTCAGTTTGAAATTCTCAGGTACACCATCACTGAATTACTTCAAGACCCGTTGAGCGAACTATTAACAAAAACTTGGGTTAGGGCGTGGAATTTTTTAATTAATCGTAACTGGATTAATGTAGCAGATATACTAATTAATTATCTGATGCGGTTTATTTTGTTGCCTATCGGTGAGGTTAGCTCAGTTACAGCTATGCACCAAACTTTAGATGAAATTGCACCGGATATTCTCATTTGTACTGCCGATACTGCTGCTAAATCCTTGGGGAGTTGGGCTAAAGAAAAGCAAATTCCTTTTTTGATTGTGATTACAGATTTGGCTGTTTTTATAGATTTAGTTTGTCCCACTGCTATCCATATCTGTTATTTTCATGAAACTGTAAATGCTGTACAAAGTTTTCCATTCACCCTTACTTATTGGGCTGATGAATTAAATCGTCATAGTAAGTTCTCACAGCAAATTCGGTTTATAGGTAAATATCTTTATGATTTTGTGATTTGCTATCCACAAAATCGTATCTATCGGAATATAGATAGAGATTATCAATCTAAAAATCCGGCTAAATGTGAGGTAATCGGCCCGTTGCGTGAAGCCAAGCATTTTGCAATTAGAGAACAAAATAAACTGCGCGATCGCTTGCAATTATCTCCTACAGATTCTTGTATTCTCATCATCAGTGGCAGCTTTGGCGGCAATTTTTGTACAAAATATCTTAAATATTTACAAAGCCTATTTTTAGATTCTTTAGTTATAATTGTGGCTTGTGGGCGAGATGAAAAACTGCGGATTCAAGTTGAGCAGATAGCTAAACAAAACCTAAATGGTAAAGTGCGATCGCTTGGTTTTGTAGATAATCTCCATGAGTGGATGTCTGCTGTAGATATTATTCTCGCCCGCCCTTCAGCAGGTGTTTTATTAGAATCAATGTTAGCTCGCACTCCATTGCTACTTACCAGACAAGCTGCGGCGAATGACCGCGGAACTATTAGCTTTGTGGAAAAATATCAATTGGGTGAGTGCTTTACAAATCGCCAAGATTTGCAGTTAAAAATCAAGCGTTTATTGCAAGAGAAAGAACAATATCAAAATCGCATTGAGGCTTTACTGAAAAAGTATCCATCTACCTTTGAAGAACAAAGCGCAAACTTCTACAATATATTATTGCGATCGCTGGAAAATTAAGTAATATTATTCTATGAGGTTAAACAGAAGATTTCCCATCAATAATACCTTGTAAAATATCAGGAACTTCAAACACAGCTTGGTTTTGAATTGCTGCCACATTCGCTTGATAGCGCAGCAAATTTTCCGGGTTTAAGAGTTCTTCTACAGCCGGAACAATATTGCGGAAACTGTTAATTACCATGCCTACTTGTTTTTCTAATATCCACTGTGCATTGTATTTTTCAGTCATGAGTGTTGAAGAATTGCCTTCGACAATCACAGGCAAATTCATCACCATCGCTTCACTAATACTCATAGGCCCTGGTTTGCCGATAAAAAAATCAGCCAAACTCATAAAATATGGCACTTCATCAGTAAAACCTTGCACGTATTGGCGTAACTTCGTTGGACGTTTTTGTAATGCTTGTGCGAGTTTTTGATTGGAACCACAGAGAAAAATTAACTGTACTTTATCGCTGATAGAATCTAAATACTTGGCAATATCCAGCATTGTTGCCGAACCTTTTGCCCCAAACAAAACGATTCCTGTTAATCGGTGTTTTTCTAATCCTAAACGCTGTCTTTCAACAAAGCGATCGCCAGATATCGGTTGATAGAAACGGGGATGTACAATCATTCCTGAAGTTTGCACAATGTATTCTTCTGAAATACCCAAAGAACGCGCTTGTTTAGTGGCGCGATCGGTTCCACAAATCAAGTGACTTTGAGTCTTTGGTTCTACCCAAAAATGTGGAGGAATATCGGCAAAATCAGTCATGATTGTCACCATTGGTGTGTGCGGTTTAACTCGTTGCAGACTCTCCCAAATTGGTAAGTTGTAGAGAGGAATTAGAGAAATCACTAAATCCGGGGGACTTTGCTTTCGCCAATGTTGTTCGCCCAATTTTACCCCAATGGGATGCAACAAACGAATAAAGAATTTATCAAAAAACATCATGATTGGATGTAGCCATGTCCAATCTGTACCAATCATTTCGTTATAAAGTTCGTTACCGTCAGAACCGAACAGCTTTTTATAGGGATCTATCGGTTCTGATAATTCGCCGATATCTGTAACAGTGATTTCCCAAGGTCGTTTTTGTTGAATGGCGATGGCACTTAAAGCTTTGAGGGTGGCGTAGTGACCTCCACCAGCGTTGAGTGTAAAAATATGCAACGAAAAAATTTTATCATCAGTCATAAGTTATTCAGACGCTCACGGACACGGTAAATCGCTACTTTATCCGCCAGTCGTACATAATACCCAACTGAATCCTGACGACTGACTTTTGAATTGTGTTTTGATAAATCTTCAGGCGAAGCTGATATTATTCAGCAACGCCAAAAATTCTGAGACGTTGCAATCCAAAGTCTCTACATTTGCATTCATACCACAATTGTGCAACACTTTCGTGATTTACATCTGTTGCTTAATTTTGGAGAATTACTATAATCTCAAAAATCAAACCGAATTATTATATAATTTTTAAATTCTAATTAACGAGATTAAACCTTTAGCATTCTTTTTGAGCCTATGCACTGTTGCTAGATCCCAAATTATTGGGATAGTAAGTGTTGTTTGAAATTCTGGAAATAGCTTTCTAGTCAAGATTTTTAATCCAAACTTCACAATCTCAAATCCCAAATTGGTATGAGGCAACAAAATACTTACGCAAGAGGTCTATTCATTTGTTACATTTCAACTTTATTTCATTGGCAATGATGAAGCAATGGTTTGCCGATAACGTTTTCCTTAAGAAAATTATTAAAAATGCTAGTTGGCTGCTAGGAGGTAGAGTCATGACTGGACTCACTAGCCTAGTGTATTTAAGTGTGGTTACTCGTCACCTTGGCGTTACGGGTTTTGGTACGCTGGTTCTCATCCAAACTTATATTCAGATAATTATAGATTTAACTACCTTTCAATCTTCTCAAGCCGTGATTCGTTACGGGACTATTTGTCTTGAGCAAAACGATAAAGTAGCTTTGCAACAGTTGTTAAAGTTTACTACCTTGTTGGATTTACTGGGAGTGCTGATTGGTTTGGCCATCGCAATTGTAATTGCTCCCTATATTGGTTTTTATCTGGGATGGGATCAAACCTTAATTACTCAAGTCCAGTGGTGTAGTTTGATTATTCTTTTTACCAGCACAGCAACACCCAGAGGCTTATTACAACTTTGCGATCGCTTTGATTTATTAGCTTTACAAATTAGCATTCCTACCTTCATTTCCATGTTATCAGCCCTCGTTGCTGTTACCGTGAATGCTCCCTTATGGGGATATCTTCTAGGCTGGTTCATTGCACAGGGATTTGGAGGTTTAGTGCTGTTTGTAGTTGGCTGGAAAGAAGCCAAGAAACGAGGAATGCTGAGGAACATCAATTGGTTTGGTATTGAGTTGAGTCAACGCCATCACGGCTTGTTGGAGTTTTGCATCGTCTCCAACTTTGATTCTTCCCTACCAACCATGATGAGACAAGCTAGCCCTTTAGCAGTGGGAATTTTCGCCACTCCCGCAGCCGCAGGATTGTTTCAAGTAGGTTATGAATTATCTACTCCCCTCAAGGATCTAGCTTTTATTTTGAATCAATCTGTATATCCAGAACTAGCTAGGTTAGATGTCCAACAAAAGTCGCGTTCATTTGTGACTTTGCTACTCAAATCAAGCGCCATCGCCACAGCTATCGGCATAGTAATCTTGCTTGTCATCGTTTGCCTGGGTAAAATTTTCCTCAAATATTTCTTTGGTGATGAATTTATTTCTGCCTATGGTATTTTATTGCTCTTGGTGACAGCAGAAGTCTTCACAATGGCGAATTCCGCTTTAGAACCTGCCTTTTATGCAATTGGCAAACCCAGTTTTCCTTTGAGAATCAACGCGATGGCAATTTTGGGAGTTTATTTCCCATTGTTGTTGATTTTAACTAAATCCTTTGGCATCACCGGTACAGGAATTGCCACCTTATCCTCCACAGCTTTAATCTTTATTTTCAGTAGCGTACTAATTTCGCGCCAACTGCGTCAAAAATTACGAACATACACCAGAATTGAGAAATCACAAGTCAGAGTTGGCAAATAAATAGGGAAAAGGGGAAGGGGGGCCCCTCTGGGGAAAAGGTTAAAGGGTAAGGGTTAAAGGTTTTTTCTTTCCCTTTTCCCCTTTCCCCCTTTCCCTTTCCCCCTTAACCGACAAGTATTGAAATCAATCTTCTCATGCCCAATGCCCAATGCCCAATGCCCAATGCCCAATGCCCAATGCCCAATGCCCGTATCACCACCAACGAACTTGTAAATATCCACGCTTCTCTGGTTGCAACTGGCTCTCGGTTTGCCAATTTACAAGTTGATAGGTTCCAAAAATTCGATCCCACCAGTCAACACCAATACCAAAGTTATGATTCCATTGCTGGTATTCGTGATGAACATGATGAACTGGCATAGCTAACCAGAAACATAATTTGGGGTTATCGTGTTGGAGTTGATGGGCGTAAGCTGCAAATACGGCATAACTTAAACATCCGATTACCCAAGCAATTTGAATGTACAAGTTTGCCCCAATTCGGTCAAGAACTAAAATTGTCAACAACAGTATCGGCAAACCACCAAGGACATAATCTCGAAGTTCTTTCACCACACCCTGTCCAGTTCCATCTGTATGGTGATCGACATGAAATTGGCAGGTTTTCGGAAATATATGCATCAAGCGGTGACTCCAGTACTCACCCAAACTGGCGATCGCAAAGCCGGCTATCAAGGCAGTTACCATTTGTATAATATCAATCAACATATTTTTGACAAAATTTTGTTTATCTATTCAAAAGTAGCAGTGCTGGCTGTTGACTGTTAACAGCCTGAGTAGCAAGATTGCACTTTCTCCAGGACTTACGGGTAAAGGTTTTTTCTTTCCCCTTTCCCCTTCCCCTTTTCCCCTTAACCGACAAGTATTGGAATGGATTATTATTATTTTGCTCTGCGCTTTATCATAAGATTTTTGTGACAGTGTTATCCTCTTCGTTCAAATCTCTCATAGATGTTCTCATTCATCGCGCTGAAAAACAACCAAGCGATGGAGCTTTCACTTTTCTCAAAGACGGAGAAATTGAGTCTGGTTTCCTCACCTATCAAGACTTAGATTTACAAGCTCGTGCCATCGCTGTTAGTCTGGAATCTGTCACTTCAATTGGCGATGCCTGCGGTGGGCACAGCCAACGCATTTTATTAGTTTATCCTTTCAAAGCTTGTCTGGAGTTTGTTGCAGCTTTATTTGGTTGCTTTTATGCGGGGGCGATCGCCATACCCACAAGACCCCCTCAAAATGCTGAAGAATGGGCGGATTTTGCCTTTCGCGTCCAAGAATGTCAAGTAAATTTTGCTCTCACTACTACCGAACTCACAAGTAAGTTACAAAATTCATGGTCAGAGTGGTTGACTCAATCACCAAATTATGATTTAAAAAATAAAAATTTATCTTGGATAGCCAGCGATGGAATTTCCTTGAATCAGGCCTGTAAATGGCAGAAACGAGAAATTGATGGCGATGCCATCGCTTATTTTCAATACACCTCTGGTTCCACAGGTATTCCCAAAGCAGTCACAATTACCCACAGGAATGTGTTGGAAAACTGCGGCAATTTTCAACGGAAATTTCCTGATTTTGAATTTCGGGCAGTGAATTGGCTGCCTTTAACTCATGATATGGGTTTGGTTGCTGCCATTATGCAAACCCTTTATTCTGGAGGCCATGCTGCTTTAATGACGCCAGTAGCAGTGTTTCAAAACCCCAGCCGTTGGCTCAAGGCAATTTCAACCTACAAAGCAACCATCACCGGCGGCCCTAATTTTATGTACGATCTCTGCATCCATAGAGTGAAACCAGAACAAATACCAGATTTGGATTTGAGTAGTTGGCAAATCGCTGGCAATGGCGCAGAACCTATAAGACCTGAAACTCTAGAAAAATTTACAGCTTTATTTGCACCCTATGGCTTTCGAGAACAGGTATTTTATCCTTCCTATGGAATGGCGGAAGCAACTTTGTGGATTTCTGGAGGTGTTTTCCAAAGGTCATCAGCCATTCAGTTTGTGGATGAGCAAGCTTTGTCAGAAAATCGAGTTGTGATGGTAGAACAGGGGCAAACTAGAGCGCGAATGGTGGTGAGTTGCGGTCATCCGTGGCCGGGAAACCGCGCGATAATTGTCAATCCCCAGACTTTGACTCCTTGTCCCCCTGATGGTGTCGGTGAAATTTGGGTGCAAGGACTGGGGCTGAGTCGTAGTTATTGGCATCGACCCCAAGAAACCGAGAAAACATTCCAAGCTTATTTGTCAGATAGTGGTGACGGCCCCTTTTTAAGAACCGGTGATTTAGGTTTCATACACAACGACCAATTGTTTATTACTGGTCGTTTCAAAGACATCATGATTTTTTGGGGGCGCAATTTTTATCCTCAATTGTTAGAACAAACTTCAGAAAACAGCCATCCAGCATTATCAGAGAATGCTAGCGCCGCTTTTTCTGTAAATGTGGAAGGAGAAGAAAGACTAGTAATTGTGCAAGAAATCCATCGTCACGCCCTGCGAACATTGGATGCCAAGCAGATTGCAGAGATAATTGGTGCTATTCGCCAAACCATGTTGATGCAGCATTTAGTAGAAGTTTACGCGATCGCTCTGTTAAAACCCGGTGCTGTGCCCAAAACCTTTAGCGGCAAAGTCCAACGCCGTCGCTGTCGCGACAAGTTTTTAGCAGGCACACTACCCTTTATCGAACAATGGTTCTGCCCCGCCTCAGAACGATTAGATCCCACCGATTTGAGTAGTTTGCCAGGAATCGAAGACACTTGATACTTTGTGTGACTTATCAGCTGACGCGAAGACACGGAGACACGGAGACACGGGGACACGGGGACACGGAGACACGGAGACACGGAGACACGGGGAGGCAAAGAAAGTTTAATCATAAGTAATATCATGTCCAATACGGTTTGGATAAGCAGTATGAACTTCCCTTGTGGTCTGGGAAAAGGTTAAAACACTTTCCCCTTTCCCCTTTCCCCTTTCCCCTTTCCCCCTTCCCCTTTCCCCTTTCCCCTTTCCCCTTTCCCCTTTCCCCTTTCGGGGAAGTGTGAGGATAATTTGTATGGCTAAGCTGAGATTGAGGTTTTAAGTTGACCAAAACGGCGATCGCGTTTTTGGTAACTCAACAAAGCTTGATGAAATGCTTGTGTGTCAAAATCTGGCCAAAGAGTTTCAGTAAAATACATTTCTGTGTAGGCCATTTGCCACAGAAGAAAATTACTCAATCGCATCTCACCGCTGGTACGAATCAGCAAATCTGGTTCGGGAGTATCTGCGGTGTAGAGGTGTTTTTCTATCAAGTTTTCATTTACTTGTTCTGCCCTAAGTTCCCCTGTTTCCACTAATTGAGCTACTTGACGACAGACTTTTGTAATTTCGTTACGGCTACCGTAGTTCACTGCAACGGTAAAGTGTATTGCTTGGTTATTTAAGGTTTCTGTCATTGAACGTTCCATTTCTCTTTGTAGAGATTTGGCTAAAACTGATAAATCTCCAATAAATGAAATTCGCACCCCTTCTTGATGCATCTGTGCTAATTCTCGGCGCAGTAATCGCTCAAACAAAAGCATCAGAAAATCTACTTCTTCAACGGGACGTTGCCAGTTTTCGGTAGAAAAAGCGTAGGCGGTTAGTGCTTTGATTCCCCAATGTTTGCAACAACGTAATAATTCTTTGAGGGTTTTGGCTCCTTGGCGATGTCCGGCGATGCGAGGTAATCCTCGCTGAGTTGCCCAGCGGCCGTTACCATCCATGATGACGGCGATATGTTGGGGTAGGTGTTGCGGGTTTAAATCGGCGGGTAATTTTGTCATTTTTTATACGATTAAATTTGAGATTTGGGATTGGCAATTGCTTTGATGTGTCTGGCTTGGTGTGTTATTTATCTAAAACTAATGACTAATTTCAAATAAAGTTTGTAGGTATTTTGGTGTCAGGGTTTTGTTCCAAGTCCACAAGCGATGCATTGTATAAGTGGAGGTAAACAGGAGGGTGGTTTTGTTGGTTAATGACCAAGCCTTCCAATTCAGGGTAGCCATCATCCGGCGAAGAGTACGGATAAGGTTGTTGCGCTGATAGTTTTGAGAGCGAGTTTTGATTAGGGTGCGTGTAATTCGGATTAACCCCGTATCTGGAAAAGCCCAGACTCCAAAGCCCCAGAATTTAGTCATGTGGTTGATTTCATCTTGTGCTAGTTCTGCGAGTACTTCGTGCAGTGCGCCTGTGGTGTGAGCCATTAGCCAAAGGTAAAGGCAGGTTGCACCATATTCTGTAGCAATGCGGTGTAAGCCGTGGCGATATAAATCTTCGTGAGGGTCATCTGTGGGGAGATAGCCGCGGACTGTACGATGTTTAGGGGTAATTTTGTCACCTGTTAGTTGGCTATAGACTTTGATTAATGCAGGTGTGTGCTGACGTTCTTCTTTTTCCCATAAACCAAGTTCTGTAAGATTGTTATCTTCACCGACTGTTCCACCAACAAAGCAAGCCATGTGAGGATGCAAGTTTTCTAAATATTGGCGACTGGTTTGGGTATAGCCGCGAATGGGTGCTTCTGTATCCATTGCACCAATCAAGATTGATAAAAAAACTTCTGGTTCTATACCGATAATTTGATTGCGGTTGATTGCTTGCCAGTCGATGACTTTCCAAGGACGTGGTTGGGGATTTTGAAATTGTATCGGTAAATCTTGCAAGCGTTCGTGTAGTTTTTCGGCTGCAACATATCTATCTACGAGGAAACGGATGCGATGTTGTATTGTCAAAAAATCACAACTGGGATGGTTTTGAACTGCTAAGTCTTCTGCAAGTGGGCTAGGAGTGTGAAGCATAATTTTTATACTTGACATTTTATCTCTTCGCCCAATAGCCTAAGCGATCGCACTTTGTTTTGTCAGTCGGCTGAAGTCGGCTGTTTTATCTGATGCTGTTGCAAAAGTCGGGGAAAAAGTTGGTTTTGAGTGTTGATTGTTGACTGGTCAATACGATTCGGATAAGCAGTATGAACTTCCCTTGTGGTCTGGGAAAAGGTTAATGGTTCGACAAGCTCACCAACCGGGGTAAGGGGATTTGGATGTATTTAAAACCTTTCCCCTTTCCCCTTTCCCCCTTCCCCCTTCCCCCAAACCCTATTGGGTGACTGGGGAGTTATTTTTGTCCTCTGCTCCCGAATTAAGTTTTAGAACGCCCAGTGGTATTACTCCCCACTGCCTGTTTAGGTTTTTTCTCAATCAATTTTATTTATCGATTTAAAAAAAAAGAATATTTGCTCCTATCATTCAACCAGCGTACATTAAAAGTCATCAGGATAAACACAGATTGAAACGACGCCAAGAGGTGCAAGATGAATACATTAAAACCAGTATCGAACAAAGTTGATGCAAAAGTAACTCAAAAGCCCCAAGTTGTAGAGATACAACCAGCAGCAGACACTTCGATTACAGAACTGACTTTCGGACAACGCCTTGCTGATAAATTTGCGGCGCAGGTTGGTTCCTGGGGATTTTTGATTGGACAAAGTACCGTTTTGGCGGGATGGGTTGGTATGAACTTAATGCCTGGGGTTCCCCACTGGGATGAGTCACCCTTCATGATGCTCAACTTAGTATTTTCATTTGCCTCAGCTTACACAGCACCCATCGTTTTGATGAGTCAAAATCGCCAATCTGATACCGATCGCAAAAATTCTGAAATTGACCACCAAGTAAATTTGAGGGCTGGACAAAATATTGAATTACTCCATGAAAAATTGGATGATATACACACCCAACAACTCAACGAACTTACTCAAATCATCAAAGAACAGCAACGAATTCTCAGCGAATTAAAAGTAACTTTAGTACCTAATTCCAAAGATAATAAAGAAGTTAAATTAAATATTTTACCGGGACTTCATACCCAAAGTAATGCCAAATTTACCAAAGAAAGTTCTAGTAATAAATTCTTTGTTGATGACCAGCAACTTGGTGAAAACAATAAAGTTGTGGAAAAGCTGATTCGTCAATAAAAGCGGAGTAAAAATGGATTTTCATTATCCAATGTTCAGAGAGTCTCAATGCTATTTTAGTCTATATAATTATCGATTAAACTTAGACTCTCTCCTCAGGATTTTGAAGAAAAATAAAATTTACCACAAGCAGATTGATAGAGCTAAAAAATTTGGAATTTGAGATTTATGATTGCTTTTGTAAGCTTCTGATAAGCAGCTTGAATGAAAAATTTTAGATTGTGTGTTTTGGATTAATTAGATAAACAAATTTGTCGTTTATGAAATTTTTTATAGTTTTAAATTTAAAAATTTTATCCAAAATCTCAAATTTCATATTTAATTAACTCGCAGTTTTTCCAAAATTGGCAGATATTAACTAACGCTAACCTAGACACACCAATATGTGAGGAGAGATAAAAATGAACGAACTCATCAGTGCATTTTCCACCGGAATAGCAGCTTTTACAGCTACAAACCTCGATGATTTAGTTATCTTAACGCTGTTATTTTCTCAGGTAAATGCAACTTTCCGGCATCGACACATCGTGATTGGTCAGTATCTAGGTTTTTGTACTTTAGTGATTGCTAGCTTAGTTGGTTTTCTGGGGGGTTTGGTTTTGCCATCCCATTGGATTGGTCTTTTGGGTTTAATACCCATCACCATTGGACTAAATCGTTTGTTGAATCCCGAAAACGATTCTCAGTCAGAAGTACAGCCCCAATTGTCTAGTTCTTTTTCCTTGATTAGTTTTCTATCTCCCCAAGCTTGCAGTGTGGCGGCTATTACCATCGCCAACGGTAGTGATAACATCAGTATCTATATGCCCTTGTTTGCTAATAGTACCCCCTCTAGTTTGCTGGCGATCGTTGCAATCTTCTTGCTGTTAGTCGGCGTTTGGTGCTATGTAACCTATAAGCTGACTTGCCAGCCTGCAATTTCTCAGCTGTTAACTCGTTATGGCAACGGTTTTGTTCCTTTCGTTTTAATAGGCTTGGGTGTGTTTATTATCTTAGACAGTGCCTCCCTGACTCCAATTGCCTTGATAGTTAGCTGCTTGTGTTTAACTGGGCTTGTCAAACTGTATGCAATGAATGGACAGCTGGCAACATCCTCAAGCATTGAAATTCGTGGGTAATCATGGCTGAATATTTGTGAGACTGTTTGCTAACAAAGCTAAAAACCCATTCAAATAAATAGTCTCATTTAGTAAAATTTTCAATACTGAAAATCTTTTGTAAACCTCAAAAGGACAATCCAAGTGAAACTTTTCAAAACTGCTCTCGTGGCTTTAGTACTTTTAGTTAATTTAATAATTGCCCAACCTTCTTGGGCTGATAGACCGGACTTAACTACTACTCCCGACTATATCGAAGTAAATCAAGTAATTAATAATGTATTGCAGCTGAAAAATACACCAGAACAATCTCAATATACACCAGAACAAATTGAGCAAGAATTAGGTGAATTGAAGCTACAAAAGTACATTTTAGAAACAGCATCAAGCTGGGCACAATGCCGCAATGAAACTGGCAAAACTCTAGCGATTTACGCCCATAAACCTAAAAAAGTTGCCCAAGGAAATACCCTCTACTTCTTAGGAAATGGTCAAATTACAGAAAATGAATGGGATTGTGATGGCGTTTACCTACCGATTGGAACTAAGGTAGCTGGTATAGCTGCGGATGGCCAAGCATTGACAGAACCTTTGGCTATTAAAATTGTAGATGGAACTCAGTTAATAGCTAAAACTAATCCACAAACCGGTACTATTGAATTTAACGTTAATCCTGCAAGAGTATTCAAAGCCGGTGAACCTAACTGGTCAATTCCCAATTTATCCCAAGCTGATATTGATGCAGCAATTCCCAATGCACCCATTGAAGATTAATATCATTTCATATCATGTCTGGTTGAAGACTTATCATTAGGACTGACACGGAGACGCGGGGACGCGGAGAATTTTTTTGACAAGTGATTAGGCGGACATGATATCACTTGAAAATTGATACAAAATATACAGCAGTTAGCAAGGGAGCAAGGGAGAAAAAAGCTTAACTGAACTGTATTACCTTAAAAAGGGGGCTTTAGAAGTTGCCCCCTTTTTAAGCTTGCAGAAGTCGGGAAAAGGGGAAAGGTTTGGTATTTTGCCTGTCCCCAGACCACAAGAGTGCAAAAAGCAATTGATTACAAGAGGTCTATTGTAAGGGCCGACGACCGTTGGCCCCTACCCATCTACCTCATTTACCTAAAAAACGTGTAATTATTGGAGATGTCTAATGACTAATGACTAATGACTAATCACAATTAAACTTGAATTGGCATTCCTCGATCTTCATTTTTTGGCTGCGAACTCAATTGATCTAGAATTTCTAAAACTTCTTGTTCAAAGGCGACTTGAGCGCGATTAGTTTTGCCACCGACATACAAGCGATCGCCTTTTTGTAATGCCCAAACTTGCGAGTGGGAAAAGTAACTCATCACCACACCCAACATTAATAAAGCAAATCCTGAATAAACAATTGGTATACCTGGATCGGCTTTAATTTGTAAACCTGTGCTACCAATTACCTCTATTATTTTCAAGTTCACACCATTGACTTCGGCGGACATCCCAGCGCGGATAGTATTAACTAGTTTGCCAGTGGCATCATAAATTAATACCATTCCTTGTAAATCTTTGGCTAGCACCGAGACACCTTGACTCAAATCTGGTTTAGTCGGAATCCAGGTTCCCCAAATTGCACCTTGTCCGTTGGTATTCAACTTGACCATCGGTAGCTGGAAAACTGGACTTTTATTAAATTGGACGCGAACAGCCGCAATTCCCCAGTCAGTTTGGTAAAAGGTGACGCCATGATAGCGCAGAGGTTGGTTAACAAAAATCTTTTTGTGGTCAACTTCTTGTCCCTGATTATTTAAAACAGATAAATCTGAATAAAATTGATCTATCCCTCCGGTGGGAGTGTAATCAATCCAAAAACGATTTACTCGCACAGACCAATCTTTTGGCACTTGACCTGCTGCCAAAGGGCCAGCATCTATAATATTTTTTACCTCAAATGTATCGCCACTAGCAACCATTTCTTGGGCAAGAAAACCGGTCATTGCCCCCCAAATTCCTCCCAGCAAAATAGTGACGATGCCAATATGAACGATAATTGGCCCAATACGTCCGACTATTCCTTTACGGGCATATAAAACATTTTCTTTTTCTGTTTCTGAAAAAATTTTATAACGGCGTTTCTGTAAAATTTGGTTGAGAAAATTCAAAGAACCAGTATCTAATTCCGCACTTAAAGCTAGTTTTTTAAATTCCCGTGGTTCTTCATAATATTTCCAGCGTTGGGCTGCTTTTAAAGCTGGTAACTGACGAGTAAAAGAACAAGCAGTTAAGCTAGTGCCAAATAAAATCAGTAATGCTAAAAACCACCAAGTACGATATACATGGTCTAAGCCAACTACTTGAATTACTTTCCAACTTAAGAAACCAAACAATGCTGGATGTTCTGGATAGTTAGCTTGGTAAAATGCTGGAGACTGACCTTGCTCAATTACAGTACCTGTAGCGCTAAAAATGGCAATCAATAGTAATAGTGCGATCGCCAGTCGTAAATCTGTCAGTACAGGCAAAAACTCCCGGCGGAAATACCGCCCAACTACAGCCCACCAACTGATTTTTTTGGAAGTCGAATCTTCTAATGTCATTACTCACATGTGTTAATCGGTGTACAATTATCTGAATTTAGGAATCAGAATTCAGAATTCAGAATTCAGAATTCAGAATTAACAAAAATATAATAATTCAGTACTTGGGAGGCAAAATCACAAATTAGAAAGAATTTAGTATCATTTGTAGATTGATTCATCAAATTTTATTCTAATTTTTAAAGTCATCTGACTCCTGAATTCTGACTCCTGAATTCTGACTCCTGAATTCTGACTCCTGAATTCTGACTCCTGAATTCTGACTCCCGAATTCTGACTCCAGAATTCTAACTCCTGAATTCTGACTCCTGAATTCTGACTCCTGAATTCTGACTCCCGAATTCTGACTCCTGAATTCTGACTCCTGAATTCTGACTCCCGAATTCTGACTCCTGAATTCTGACTCCTGAATTCTGACTCCTGAATTCTGACTCCTGAATTCTGACTCCTGAATTCTGACTCCTGAATTCTGACTCCTGAATTCTGACTCCTGAATTCTGACTCCTGATCCTGA
>NZ_LAHA01000042.1 GCF_002608075.1 Nostoc linckia z4 | reverse complement strand
TTTAAAACTTCACGGATTCGGGCTGAAGAAAACAGCTTTGCAAAATTCTTGCATTCGCAATTTGCTTTTTAGTTCAGATTCATTCGCCTGGAGTTACGATGCGAGGCGAGATGGACTCAATACCGATTCATCCTATTTTGCAGACAAGTATGCAGAAGAAATTTACTGTTTAATTCGGGGAAGGTTTTCCACAGCTTCCCCCGCTGCTACAAATTGCTAGAGTGAAACAGAACTGGCATTACTTGTTAACCAGTCGCCATCTAAAAATACACCTGCATTATTAATCAAAATATCCAACTGACCAAAAGAGTCACTAATCTGTTGAAAAGCAGACTGAATTTGAGTACTGTTAGTTACATCAAGGGCGATGGCTTCTGCTGAGATTCCTTCATCATGCAAGTTACTAGCTGCCGTTTTTGCTGCTTCTATATTTCTGGTTGCTATCAAAATCGTCAATCCATGTTGTCCTAGTTGACGACTCATCTCCAGTCCTATACCCTTATTTGCACCAGTAATCAAGGCTACTTTATTCTTGAGTTCGCTGTTTCCCACTGTTAGCCACTCCTATTGAATTGAGGATCTACGATGCATTTAAAAACAGTGTGTTTTCACTGTGTTTAAATACTCTCACAAACTTTCAGGCGAGAAAACCTAGAAAAAAGACTAGGTTTGTTTGCCTGAAAATCATCTGCCTAGAGAATTAAAATCTAATTTTTTGAAAAATTTTCTTGCTTAGTAGTACAAGTTAATGGTAAAGGTTGAAAATACCAAGATTATTGCAAAAACTTCCTGGTAACAATGAGGGTGGAGGATGAGAAATTGAAAACTTTACCATTGAAGAAAGTTTCAGCTGGAGCTGTGGCTTTAATCCTTGGCTGGGGAATCGGAATGGCTGTAGATGCCCAAACAAAAACTTTGGTAATCTATTCCGGTAGAGAGCAAAAACTGATTGGGCCTTTAATTGAAAAAGCTAAAAAAGACTTGAATAAGGACATTCAAGTGCGTTATGGCGATACTGCGGAATTAGCGATCGCTCTTTTAGAGGAAGGCAAAAATAGCCGTGCAGACTTGTTTTTTGCTCAAGACGCTGGTGCTTTAGGCACTTTAGAGAAAAAACAACTCACACTACCAATTGCCCCGAAATTGCTGAACAAAGTTGATAGTCGCTTTCGTTCTAGTAAAGGACATTGGCTCGGAATTTCCGGTCGCGCTCGTGTAATTGACTACAATACAAAACTAGTCAAACAAAGCGAATTACCAACATCAATTTCGCAGTTAACACAACCAAAATGGCGCACAAAAGTCGGCTGGGCCCCAACTAACGGGTCATTTCAATCATTTGTCACCGCCATGCGAGTCATTGATGGAGACCAAAAAACATTACAATGGCTCAAAGCAATGAAAGCAAATGGTGTTAAAGATTACGGTAAAAATTCCGCAATTCTAGAAGCTTTGGGACGGGGAGAAATTCATCTTGGTTTAGTAAACAATTACTACCTATATCGTTTCAAAAAAGACAATCCCAACTTCCCTGTTGCTCATCACTATACGAAAAAAGATGCAGGCTCGATAATTAATGTGGCAGGGGTAGCAATTACAAGTACAACAGACCAAAAATCTGATGCCGAAGCTTTAATTGATTATTTACTCAAACAAAGTTCGCAAAATTACTTTGCTCAAGAAACTAACGAATATCCTTTAGTAAAAGGAATTCCAGCACCATCAAAACAAGTGCCAATTAACAAACTCAATCCACCTAATGTTAGCCTGACAGATTTAGATGATTTACCAGGAACTTTGAATTTATTACAACAGGCAGGAGTTTTGTAGGAATTGAAAGCGGTTCGCCCTCCCTTATTTCTCACATTAGCCGCAGCAGTAGTGGCAGTGGCCATAGCTTTGCCATTACTGTATTTAGTCATTCGTACCACAGGCATTGGCGGGGAAGAATTATGGCAATTAATTTCTCGTCCCCGCAATGTCATGGTATTTTTCAACAGTGCGGCGATGGCAGCAACGGTAACATTTTTTTCTGCCTTAATTGCCATACCATTGGCATTTTTAACAGTACGGACAGACTTACCAGGAAGACGTTTTTGGTTAGTAGCAACAACATTACCCTTAGCGGTTCCCAGTTATGTAGGCAGTTTTGCGCTGATTGCAACATTGGCCCCACGGGGTAGCTTTTTACAGTTGTTGCTGCAACCATTGGGAGTAGAAGAATTACCTTCTATTTATGGTTTTCCGGGGACAGTTTTAGCAATTACTTTGTTTACCTATCCATACATGTTGCTGAGCGTTCGTTCAGCTTTGCAAGGTATCGATCCATCTTTAGAAGAAGCAGCGAAGAGTTTGGGTTATGGTGGCAAAGAAACATTTTTTCGGGTGGTTTTGCCGCAGTTAAAACCATCAATAATTGCAGGTGGATTATTAGTTGCCTTGTATGCTTTGCGTGACTTTGGTACACCTTCGCTGATGCGGTTTGATGCCTTTACGAGAGCAATTTTTTTGCAATATAAAGCTAGTTTTAATCGCAACTCAGCCGCAGCTTTAGCTTTGATGTTAGTAATACTGGTGCTAGGGATTTTGTGGTTAGAATATAGAATGCGATCGCGTGCTGCATACTATAGTCGTGGTTCCGCTTCCCTACGTCCACCAAAAATTGCCAAACTGGGAATTTGGAAATGGCCAGCTTTCGGTTTTTGTCTTTTAATTACTAGCTTCGGTGTAGCTTTGCCAGTAGGTGTTACCTTATTTTGGTTGATTCGAGGATTTAACATTGGTTACACATTCCCCAACTTAATCCCCAACATCCTCAACTCCATTGGCGCAGCCGGATTAGCCGCTTTAGCCACTACCATCTTTGCCCTACCAGTTGCAATTTTAGCAGTGAGATTTCCCAATAAAATTACCGCCATCATTGAACGTTGTTCTTATATAGGTTTTGGAGTTCCAGGCATTGTAGTTGCCTTATCTTTGGTATTTTTTGGTGCCAACTATTTGCCAATGCTGTACCAAACTTTACCCATGCTAATATTTGCATATTTAGTATTATTTTTACCGCAGTCAGTGGGAACAGTCCGCAGTTCGCTTTTACAATTGAATCCCCAGATAGAAGAATCAGCACGCAGCTTGGGTAGGAATGCTTGGCAAACTTTAAAAGAAGTAACTCTCCCATTAGTACAACCGGGAATTTTAAGTGGTGCAGTCCTAGTATTTTTGACAGCAATTAAAGAACTACCAGCCACCATACTCTTAGCACCTATTGGGTTTACCACCTTAGCAATGCAAATTTGGCAAGCCACAGAAAATGTAGATTTTGCCGACGCAGCCGCAGCGTCATTAGCCATGTTGCTAGTTTCTATCGGTTCAACTTTATTAGTGTTATCTCAAGACAACGTCAAAAAAGAAAAAATTATCAATCAAGTGCAAATAGAAACAGAATTTTAATTGAGATAGAAAGTAGGGAATAAATACTGTTGAATTCAAATATCAAATACAAAAATCAACTCTTCTTTTCTCTCACTTTTTGCCTCTGTGCGTGATATTTACACCCACAAAATTAGGATAAAAACCTCCTTTCCAACCCCTCTTTTTATGCAACAACTAATTCTCCACTTACAGAATGTCACCAAGCAGTTTGCAGAAAACACTTTTCCTGCTGTGGATAACGTATCTTTGACATTGCAACAAGGAGATATATTAGGATTGCTCGGCCCCTCTGGTTGTGGTAAAACAACGTTGTTGCGATTAATTGCTGGTTTTGAGCGGCTGCAAACAGGAGAAATTAAAATTGGAGAACGAATAGTTTCTAACACTTCTACTTGCATCCCAACCGAACAGCGCGACATTGGTATTGTTTTTCAAGATTATGCCCTATTTCCCCATTTGAATGTGGCAGAAAATGTGGGCTTTGGGTTGAAAGATTTTCCTAAACACCAAATACAAAAACGTGTAGCCGAAGTCTTAGGGCTAGTGAGACTCGGAGGCTTAGAAAAGCGCTATCCTTACGAACTTTCAGGCGGACAACAGCAAAGAGTAGCCCTGGCCCGTGCTTTAGCGCCCCAACCCCAACTCATGCTTTTAGATGAACCTTTGAGCAATCTTGATATCCAAGTGAGGCTACGCTTGCGAGAAGAGGTGCGAGATATCCTCAAAGCTGCTGGTACTTCAGCAATTTTTGTTACCCACGACCAAGAAGAAGCATTAGCAATTTCAGATATAGTAGGTGTCATGCGCCAAGGACACTTAGAACAACTAGGCACACCAGAAGAAATTTATACTCATCCAGCATCAAGATTTGTAGCCGAATTTGTGACTCAGGCTAATTTTGTGACCGCCCATCGTCAGGATAATTTATGGAAAACAGAAATCGGCAATTTTGAGTTAACAGCAAATCACAGCGAAAACGCTGGCGAAATCATGATTCGCCAAGAAGATTTTATCTTAAAGCCAGACAACGATGCCCCTGTGGTGGTGCGTACCCGGCGGTTTTTGGGACGTGAGTATCAATATTGTTTGCAAACTCCCTCTGGGAAAGAACTTCATGCCCGGACATTGGCTGATGTGGCTTTACCTGTGGGTACAAGAGTGGAGTTATCCATCGCTAGCGATCGCATCAAAGTTTTTCCGCACTAATCCAATCTAGCAAAGCCAGTAGTCTGGCAAGTCAACTTTGCTGGGTGAAGCCTGGGGAAAGGGGAAAGGGAAAAGGGTAAGGGATTTAAACCCTTTCCCCCTTACCCTTTTCCCCGCTTACTTGGTGTATGAATGTGCAATTTTGATGTGCAACAGCCACTAAGTCCCCAATTGGAATTTATTGTGCCTGTATCGGTGTCCAAGTAGAATAGGTATCTTCCACAAATGTGCTTTGGCAAGTTCCTTGACGCTTGGTGATTTTAACTTTCAGGGTGGTTATGTAAACACCATCCGTTAACTGATGTCCATAGCCTGAAACTTGACCAACCTGCCCAGTTTTTTGATGCAAAGCATAATCTCCAACGTTGAACATAGTTTTAATTCCTGAATTCACGAGGTTGAGTAGTCAAACATAAGACTTCTTGCAGAAGTAGGGGAAAGGGGGAAAGGTTTGTATTTTCCCTTTCCCCTTTAACCTTTTCCCTTTTCCCACAAGAGTGCAAAAAGCAATTGATTGCAAGAGGTATATAGTAACTTGGGCTGTGTGACTTGTGGCTGTTGTTAAGCCGCAATCTGGGGGTAAGTATCGGATGTGGTTTGAATTAGCAGGCGAGTGTAGAGCTGAGTTAGTCGAAATGCCACACTATACCAACTAAAGGCAATTTCTGTGCGTTGCCTAGCTGTTTCACCTAACTGGTCTCGCCAAGCTGGGTTAGCCAGAATGCGGTCTATGGCGGCAGCAAAAGCTACTTCGTCTTTTGGTGGCACAAGTAATCCTGTGACTTCTGGTACAACAGTAAATTGCAATCCACCCACATTACTAGCTACCACTGGAGTTTTACTCGCCATTGCCTCAATCCCAACTAAACCAAAAGGTTCATAATGGCTGGGCACTACGCAGACATCAGCAGCAGCATAGTACAAGGGAAGGATAGTATCATCTAGGCGACCAGTAAAGGTTGTACAATTTTCTAATCCGAGTTCTGTGACTATGTTGGCAATGCGATCGCGTTCGATGCCATCACTCTCACCCGGACGACTACCACCACCAATGACTAGCTCCAAGTCAGCGTTATCCCTAAAATTAGACTTGGCAACGGCTCTCACTAAGGTTTCTATTCCTTTACGGCGGTCAAAGCGCCCAACGTAGAGGACTATTTTGGCCTCTGGCGCAATTCCTAACTTTTCCCGCGCCACACACCGAGGAATTTGTCCAAATTTTTCGATATCGGTACCGCAAGGAATCATATCAATGTTTCCTTTGCTAGAAACGAGTACCCGCATGTGCTTTTGCTCTTGCGGACTAGTTGCAACCACACAATCTACAGTTTCCAAGCAAGCTTTTTCTACAGCTAATCGCTGGGCAGCAATTACAGGAACATCACCAATACTTCTGTATTTAACCGCTCCTAAAGAGTGGTAAGTGTGTAGCTGAATTAGGGGTTGCTGCTTTTTCAATTCCATACCAACCCAAGAAGATAACCAGTAGTTGGTATGAATTAGAGGGTAATGAAACCCTTGGTGCTGCTGGAATTGCTGAAATTCTCTGATGAATTCAGGTAGATAGTCGAATAAGTTATCTCGCCCAATAAACTCTGCTGGGCCGGCTTTTAACCGAATAGTACGACAGTTTAAACTATGTTGAACGATGGCAGCTTGTTCGGGATTACTACGACGAGTAAACATATCCACTTGCCAACCAAGCCTTGCTAGTGAATAACCGACTTGACGCACATATACATTTTGACCTCCAGCTTCTTCTTGACCAATTTCAGCAGCTGGGTCACCATCAACAGAAATGAGGGCAATGCGATGTTTCTTATTCTGGAACATGGTTGAACTTTACCTCAAGGTAAATAATCCTGCCTCAAACGCCAGAAATGGAGGTAATATTATCTTCTCCTCAAGGCCGAGGGCAGGTACAACGAAGTGCAAAGTTACCAGCCAAAGGACACTGACGAGAACAAGGCATTACTTAGTAAGAATGCTGCTCGTTCAGTCTCCTCTCAATGCCGACGAAGTTAGCTGACGGGCTAGGACTGAGAGATGTCCTTCTGCAAAAAGTTATGAGTTATGAGTTATTGCTTTAGTAACTTTTAACTCTTCACTTTTTACAAGATACGCCCCAGAATTGGTTCCTCCGCTCCGGTTTACCTTTTACAAAATTTTTTAGGTAATAAAAGTGGATTAGGCAGACTGATTTAATTTTCTTAAGATTTTATAACGTGGGTTCCTCAAGCATGTCAACAGTATGAAGAAAAAATGTGTCGTCAGGGAGAAGGAGTGTTGATTGTTGACTGTTGACTGTTGATTGTTCACCGAAGCCCCGTTGGAGTGGGAGTAGGGTCATTATCAGTTTTTTCGCTGTAACCAAGCAAAAATTTCATCAACAGAGAGTGTCAAATTCATATCTTCTAACACTGGTAATATATCTTGTCCTGCCAACAAATCTGGCAAACGATTAGGCTGATAAACGAAAATACAGCGATCGCTTGGGTCGATTAACCATCCTAGCTGACTGCCATTTCTCAAACAATGTAAAATATTGCCAGTGACTTTGGTTTGACTTTGAGCAGGGGAAAGAATTTCTATTATCCAAGCAGGTGCAAAATTAATACCACTGCTAATAATTTCACCGTTTTCATCCACTGGTAGTTGATTGCTGGAGATAACAACTACATCAGGAACTACTGAACGATTACCGCAGGTACAGCGCAACTCTGGAAAGGCTTCGTAGTTACTTTCCAATGTATCGATTACTGGAACTAAACGTTTTTGCAATAAGCTGTGTTTGCCTCCTGCCATTGGTTTTTGAATTGCCTCTCCGTTAATGTATTCCCAAGCTGGTGACTCCTCAATATTTGGAAGTTTTAAGAAATCTTCTAGAGTCGTGGTTTCTGTAACTTTAATTTTTCCTTGCGTCAACTCAAGATTTTTCATAACATTTTGTAAGAAGTAGGAAAACTCTATATTATTAAATAATGGAACAGATATGGAAGATTCGCTAATGCAATTAGTAAGTCGAGAGCATATTGCGATCGCTCCTGATGTGCGGAGTGGAAAACCGTGCATTATCGGTACTCGCATTGCTGTAGAAGATGTGGCGGTGATGCATCTAAAGCTAGGGTACTCTTTGGTAGAGATTGCTGGTAAATATGACCTGTCACTAGCATCTGTTTATGCAGCAATGGCTTATTACTTCGATCGCCGAGACGAGATCGATCGCCGCACAGCCCAAGAGGATGAGTTAGTTGAGGTACTGAAGCAAAATTATCCCTCGCGTCTGCAAGAGAAGCTTAGACAGTTGAGGAATGAGTGAACGAATTCGCTTTCATCTGGATGAGAACGTCGATCCGGCGATCGCGCTTGGCTTGCGTCGTTATGGAATTGATGTCACAACAACCAATGATGTGGAATTACGCACTCAAAGTGATGAAATCCAGTTAGCGTTTATTCAGGAAACACAGCGAATACTGTTTACTCAAGATGCAGATTTTTTGATTATTGCAAGTTCTAGATTCGACCATCCTGGTATTACCTACTGTAAGAAAGGAACTCGTTCAATTGGTGAAATCATTGAAACTTTGGTTTTAATTTATGAGGTGATGACACCTGAAGAGATGCTGGGACGTGTGGAGTTTTTGTGAAGGGGAAGCAACATCAACACGCTAGGTTGAAGCACAGAAGTGTTGAGCGTAGCTTGCCGCCGTAGGCATTGCTTTGTGACTTTCACTCCAGCCGACAACTTTTATTTTGTTTGTTACAAAGTAGTGTTGGGCTACTGCCACTGACAACTTAGATTAATAATCTAAATGCATCATTGAACGCTTAATAGTGTGGAAAAGCATTATCTAGTTAAATTCAATAGAGTTTCACAAAAATCTGATTTACTGCAATTAGTTAATCCCGTTGTTAAATACTTCATTGAGAATTCCTTAAAGCCTGGGTACTCGTTTAAGAAAATACGGTAGAAAGTAGCCTGATCCCCAGAGAGAACATAATCTTCTATGCCACCTTGACCAACATAGTTAATCCAACGTGCCTGAAACCTTACTTCTAAGAAATATAGTGTTGAGTATTGCTTCCACTTTGGATCAAGATTATTCTCGTATTCGTATAAAGCATCTTGCCAAGTACCACTGGAAATTATAAATGTTGGAGAACGATATTTTATAGCCTTTTCAGCCATGTGGATCTTTTTAAGACTGAAGTAGAATCCTGCCGTTCCATCCGAAGACTTTGGCACATAGTATTCACCTAATTTATTTAATTGGACAAATATAAAACCATAATAAGTACGATGATGAGATGGAAATGGTGTTTTAGGCAGGGAATTTGCCGTGTAATTGTACCTTGTTTTTGAATTCTCTATTAAATAACTTTCGAGTTGAGACAGGAAAAGTACTAGCTCAGATTTAGGCATTAATGGTGCTTGCCAATAGCGAATTTTGACACTTTGTTCACCAGATTCGTCAATAAGTTGGTCAAAGGAATTTTTTCGATGATGTTTAAAAAAACGAGTTTTTAAACATCCGGCTTGGCCTATATAAGCTGTAGGCTCTTGATCTGTACCTACAAAATAAATACCTCCGTATGTGGGAAGCGATTTTTTGTCAATATATAAAGTCCAGGGAAGTTTAGTTACGTTAATAGATTTAGCAGTAGCAATAATTTTAGAGGGGTATACTTTCTGTTTCATTGTTTAATTTACAGCTAGCTATATTGCAAAGGATTTCAATCAGCCATTGCTATTTCTAGAATGCCCAAAATTTCCTCACGTATAACCCAATTCATTGCTATACATCTCACAAAATTAATTTCTAAGCTACATACAGCTATGGAGTTCAAGTGTATAAAGCGTTGTCATTTAATCCCTTAAAAAGGATGTCAATAACAAAATAAAAAGCCCACTAACGTGGGCTTCTTAAATTAATTCAGAATTTTTACTTACCGTTTTGCTAACTTCTTCGCCATCTTCCGCAGGCGAATTGATTTGGGTGTAACTTCCACCAATTCATCAGGGCCGATGTATTCCAAAGCACGCTCTAGACTCATTTCTATTGGTGCTTGCAACTGCACTAATTCATCGCCACCGGACGCGCGGTGGTTGGTTAACTGCTTGGTTTTGCAGACATTCAATTCCAAGTCTTGGGGACGATTGTGTTCGCCGACAATCATACCTCTGTAAACTTTGGTGCCGGGAGTAATAAAGAACGAGCCTCTATCTTCGGCGTTCTTCATGGCGTAGAAGGTAGCAACGCCTTCTTCAAAGGAGATTAAAACGCCTTTGTTCCGGGCTTCAATGTCACCACTGAGTTGACGGTAGTCAAGGAAACTGTGGTTCATGATGCCTTCGCCACGAGTCATCCGCATGAATTCACCCCGGAAACCAATCAAACCACGGGCGGGAATGACAAACTCTAACTGAGTGCGATCGCCACTACCCGGTTGCATATCTTGCATTTCGCCTTTGCGTTGTCCCAGGCGTTCGATACAGCTACCTACGGCATCAGTAGGTACGTCTAACACCAACAGTTCGTAAGGTTCGCAAGGTTGGCCGTTGACTTCGCGGTAAATTACCTGTGGCTGAGATACCTGAAACTCGAAACCTTCCCGGCGCATGGTTTCAATTAAGATACCCAAGTGCAATTCGCCACGACCGGAAACCAGGAATTTGTCGGGGGAATCGGTTTCTTCTACCCGCAATGCAACGTTGGTTTCTAATTCGCGGAAAAGGCGATCGCGCACTTGTCTTGATGTCACCAATTTGCCTTCTTGACCTGCAAAAGGTGAATCATTCACCCAGAAGGTCATTTGCAAGGTTGGTTCGTCCACTTTAATTAGTGGTAAAGCTTGCGGTTCGTTGGGGTCTGTAATTGTTTCGCCAATGTTGGCATCTGCAAAACCAGCAACAGCGACAATATAACCAGCGGATGCTTCTTCCATCTCCACCCGCTTCAGCCCTTCAAAACCTAGCAATTTACTAATTTTAGATTTGACAATTGTACCATTTTCTGTTACTAAGGCCGCTTGTTGTCCGGCGCGAATCACACCGTTGTGAATTCTGCCAATGACAATTCGTCCCAGGTATTCAGAATAATCTAGGGTTGTGACTTGCAATTGCAGCGGCTTATTCACGTCGCCTACTGGTGGTGGAACGTGTTGCAGAATCGCATTAAACAGTGGTTGCATATCTACCGATTCTGCTTCCATGCTTTCTTTGGCATAACCTCCCATACCGGAGGCAAACAGATAGGTAAAATCACACTGGTCTTCATCTGCGCCTAATTCTAAGAACAGATCCAGTACTTTATCAACAGCGACGTGTGGATCGGCTTTGGCACGGTCGATTTTGTTGATCACAACGATGGGACGTAAGCCTTTTTCTAAGGCTTTTTTGAGTACAAAGCGCGTTTGAGGCATGGGGCCTTCGTTAGCATCGACAATTAGAAGACATCCGTCAACCATGCCGAGTACGCGTTCTACTTCGCCACCGAAGTCAGCGTGTCCGGGTGTATCAACAATATTAATCAGCGTTTCTTTGTAGCGAACCGCCGTGTTTTTGGACAAAATTGTAATTCCCCGTTCCCGTTCTAGGGCGTTGGAGTCCATGACGCAATCCGGAACGTCTTCACCTTCACGGAAAATGCCGGACTGTTTGAGGAGTGCATCAACCAGGGTGGTTTTGCCGTGGTCAACGTGGGCGATAATTGCGACGTTGCGAATTGGGAGCGTCATAGAAGCTTTGGGTGAACTTTAGAGGGGGTTTATAGATTTACATTTCAGTGCTAGGCTTTTCTAACAGAATTGGGGGCGATCGGCAAATTCTGTAAAGAACCTT
Source organism: Nostoc linckia z4 (assembly GCF_002608075.1). GTDB lineage: Bacteria > Cyanobacteriota > Cyanobacteriia > Cyanobacteriales > Nostocaceae > Nostoc > Nostoc linckia. The sequence continues at coordinate 56,337 of NZ_LAHA01000042.1, read as the reverse complement.
TAATAATTCTAGCGTAATCGTCACAATTGCGGAGACTTTTATCAAGACCACAATGGCGAGTATGAGGTAATTGCGGCGGTCAACGGATGAAAAAAAGCTGATGTTAGCTGTGCTGTTGAGTGTTAACTGTTAACTGATGATTGGGCATGGGGCATTGGGCATTGGGCATGGGGCATGGGGCATGGGGCATTGTGAAGAAGCAGTTCTTGGCAGGGGGCGGGGGTAGAGGGGAAGATTTTCTCCCCTGCTCCCTGCTCCCCTGCCTCCTCATCTCCCTTGTCTCCCTTGTCTCTCTCTCATCTCCTCTGTTTCTTCAAAGGCGATATCACTGATAAGAATTGGGGCTATTTTAAAGAAAGAACGTTAATTGTGCTGTTAACTACATATCGAGTTAGTTTGCAAGGGGGCGATACCTACAGCGGGTTTCACTTATGCCTGCTTATTTGTTATCCATGTAGAAACGTTGCAGTACAAAGTTTCTATTGGTTTTAAGGTATATTTTAAAAATTAATAAAATGACAGCGATAAAATAATTATTATGATCTGCTGCCTGAATCCTAATTGCGAAAATCCCCAAAATCCTGACGGGACAAATTTTTGTCTTAGTTGCGGGGTAAAGTTGATACCCCTACTGAGAAATCGTTATCGGGTTATTGGACTGTTAGGGAGAGGGGGGTTTGCACGCACATATGTGGCAGAAGATATAGATAAGCTCAATGAACAATGTGTTGTTAAACAGTTGGTTTTAAGTCAATTTTATGGTTCTCAAGGTACCAACGCACATAAAAAAGCAACTGAGTTGTTTGAACGAGAGGCCAAACGCCTTAAAGAATTAGGGGAACATGTGCAAATTCCCAATTTGTATGCATATTTTCAGGAAGGCGAATATCTGTATTTAGTGCAGCAGTTTATTGAAGGACAAAATCTGTTGCAGGAACTAAAACAGCAGGGAGTTTTTGATGAAGTTAAAATTCGATATTTTTTGCACGATTTATTATCTGTGCTGGTAACGGTACACGAACAAGAAATAATTCACCGGGATTTGAAGCCAGAAAATATTATTCGCCGACAAAACGATAATAAATTAGTGTTAATTGATTTTGGAGTGTCAAAGCAAAGGAGAGAAACTAGCAACACTGCAATAGGAACGATTATTGGTTCATTGGGTTATGCACCTATTGAACAAATGCAATTAGGTAAAGTCTTTACTGCCAGCGATCTCTATAGTTTAGGAATTACTTGTTTTCATTTATTAACTAATATTTCTCCATCAAGTTTATGGATGAAACAAGGTTATAGCTGGACTTCTAATTGGCGACAGTATTTAAAGCAACCAATAAGTCATGAATTAGAGTTAATTATTGATAAATTAATTGAAGAAAATCATGAAAAGCGTTATCAGTCTGCCCAGGCTGTATTGGAAGATTTGAAGAAGTTACCACGATTGAGAAATACATTACCTCCTACAGTTCTTTCACCATCTGGTATATTAGAATCACAGCCACAATTTGAACAAAAAACAACTGGTTCTGGATATCTACGGTTATTTTCTAATTATCAATTATTGTCGGGAGCAATAATTACTGCAAGTGGTAGTTCGTTTTTGGCGATCGCTCTGTTCACTTTTCTCGGAACCACTTGGATTAGCTCAGGATTGTGGTTGGTAATTTTAGCCGGTTTAGTATTTATTCAATCTCGTTCTCTCGTGGAAAAAGTCTCTTTAATTATCATTGCCGTTATGGCAAATTTACTTCTAGTTTTGAGTTTCAAAAATCTCCTAAATACAAATATTATACTATCTGGGTTAAATGGGCTGCTACTTGTAATTTTATTGGTTGTACTCGCCGGGTTTGTCACAGTTATTATTGTAGGTACGTGGGAAATAATCAACAAAGTAATTTCTCAATATTTTTAGTATTAGATATTTTAATTAACTTTCTATAATTGGAGAAATTATTTATGACAAATAAAAAAGAAAACTTGAAACTGCTTCTTTCTCTGGGTCTGGCTGGAGTAATGGTAGCAATTCTTTTTTGGCTAATTAGTAAAGTTTCTTCGACACTTATATCGCCAAATCCTGGACAACCTTCATCTATAGAATTCTCCAATAAACCTTCAATAATCAATTTGGGAACGAAGATTTTAGTAAAAGTACAAACATATCCAGAAAAAAGAGATGCAGTTAAAGCTTTTTCTGAGAAAAATTACAGCACTGCTGTGGAAAAATTTACCGCATCTTTGAAAAATAACCCCAACGATCCAGAAAGTTTAATTTATTTAAATAATGCCAAAATTGCACGAGACAATTCAGAAAATCTAAAAGTTGCTGTGATTGCGCCAGTTAATTTCGATCAGAATTTAGCAGAAGAACTTTTGCGTGGTGTAGCTCAAGCTCAAAATGAAGTTAACGAACGAGGCGGAATCAATGGTAAAAAATTGCAAATTGTCATTGCAAGTGTTGAAAATCGAGAAGATTCCCAAAAGCTAGATAAGGAATTGGTTGAAGACCGGAGTATTGTAGCCGCAGTTGGTGTCAGACGTGATACTGAAATTTATAATGATAAAGGGTTGGTGTTAGTCTTCCCCGTAGAGCGTCCAAATCAAGCAGAAAATCCAGAAAACACAGAACAAAATTTACTAAATAATCAGCAGAATACTGTTAAAAACAACTACTTGTTTCATATAAATCCTTTATATGACAATTTAATAGATACTCATGCTCGTTATATTGCTCGACAAGGGAGAAATATTGCTATTTGCGGCGATATTCGTAACTCAGGAAATAATTCAAATTTTTCATCTAGTAAAATTCTTGTAGAACAGTACACTCAAGCCATCGAACAATATGGCAGTAAAGTTATTAGTACGTCTTGTAATTTAGCAGATAAAAATTTCGATCCTAAAGCTTTTGTAGATCGAGCTATAGAAACAGATAATGCTAGTGGTTTTTTACTAATACCTTCACTTAGGAGTATAAATTATGCGACTAAAGTCGCACAAGAAGTTAAAGGTAGAAAACCACTATTTGGTTCCGAAACTATGTATAGTGCGAAAACTTTAGAAAATGGCAGAGATGTGGAAGGAATGGTAGTACCTGTATTTTGGCATCGTGATGCTAATAAAAATAACCCATTTGCCGAAAATGCTCTTGAACTTTGGAAGGCGAGGGTAAATCAAAGAACAGCCGGAGCTTATGATGCAATGCAAGTAATTATCGCCGGTTTGGAACGAGATAGCACCCGTGAAGGCCTGCAAAAGGCACTGTCTAATCCTGATTTTTCAACTTCTGGAGCTACAGGAAATATTATGTTTTCTCCTTCAGGTAAGCGTCAAGGAGAAGCTTTGTTAGTCAAAATTGAGCGTTGCGAACGTTGTTCTTCTGGAACTAATTACGATTTTGTTTTGTTGACTAGGAAGTAGTTAGGAAGTAGGGACAGAAAAGTGATATTGTGTTTTAATTGGTAAGATAATGACAAATTCCGCCCCTTTTTCTAATTCTGATATTACTTCTATTTTACCTTTGTGTTTGTCAACTATCTGATAGCAAACACTTAGACCTAATCCAGTACCTTTACCAACTGCTTTGGTTGTGAAAAAAGGATCGAATAGTTTATTTTTGATTTCTGCTGAAATGCCATAGCCGCTATCTTTGATTCCTATTTTAATGTAAGTATCATCTATTTTTAATGTATGTATAATAATTTGTTGGTTTTTATATTTATCATTTTTTTCGTCTAAAATAGCATCGATCGCATTATTTAAAATGTTCAAAAATACCTGGTTTAATTGCGCTGGATAACACTCAACTAAGGGTAAATTACCATAATTTTTAATGACTTCAATTTCTGGTTGAAATCTGTGATTTAAAATTAACAATGTATTGTCAATTCCTTGATGAATATCTACCTCTTTCATCTCAGCTTCATCTAATCGCGAAAAGTTCCGCAAACACAAGACGATTTCTCGGATACGTTCAGCGCCGACTTTCATTGAAGAAAGTACAAGTGGTAAATCTTGATTAATAAAATTTAAATCAATTTCTTGAATTCTTTCTTCAATTACACAAATTGAATCTGAATATTGTTCCTGATATAAACTCACGAGGCTAAATAAATCTTGAGTATACTCAGATATACATTGAATATTGCCATAAATAAAGTTTACAGGATTATTAATTTCATGAGCTATACCTGCTACCATTTGCCCAAGAGAAGACATTTTTTCACTTTGAATTAATTGACCTTGAGTTTCTTTTAAATCTTGCAAAGTTTTTTTAAGTTCTTGGGTTCGTTCTTCTACCCGATGTTCTAAATTTTGACGAGCTAGTTCTAGTTCTTGGGTTCGTTCTTCTACTCGATGTTCTAAATTTTGGCGAGCTAGTTGTAGTTCCTGGGTATAATCTCCCACCCATTCAACTAATTGATTCAAAGAAGCAGCTAATGTCCCTACTTCATCCTTGCTTCTGATATTGGCTCGGAGTTGAAAATTTGACTCCTGAGTAATTTTTCTAGCGACGTTAGTAACTATTTGTAAAGGACGAGCAATTAAGCTACTAGTATATAGTGCTAACATAATTGCGATCGCTGCTGTTAACAGCATACTTCCAACTATAATTTTAATTCGTAGTTTTTGAGCATTTTCAAAACTAGAAATTGCTTTTTGTTTTTGAATTTCAGCATAACCGATAATCAAAATTAATTCATCTGAGAGTTTTTCAAATTCAATAGAAACATTAACTTCTTTTTGGAAAAAATTTATTAGTTTTTCTTCTCCAACTTTTGTTAGTGATTCATGTTGGTCAATTTGTTGCCAAAAATTTTGTACTACTTGAATATATACTTTCGTATTTTTGCGGTAATTGTTTAATAAATATAATAAATTTGAATTATTAATAGTTGAATCATTAGTATAATTTTTGATAAAAACTTCTAGTTTAGATAACTGTTGATTAACTTGACTCATTTCATCTACAAATCTGTTTTTTTCAAATTCTAACCAAATAGAATTTTCCCAAACAGTAACTAATCTTTGTGGATGTAGCCTAACTCTAGTAATTTTATTTTCTAAATCTTTTAAAAGAGATTGTTTTTGTTCAGATAAATTCAACTGTTGCTGAGCAAGTGTTTCATAACGATATGCAATTAATAAACCACTGATTGTGCCTATAAAAGTAATACTACCTGCCACAGTATAGCCATAACTAATTTTTCTAGCGATATTCCAGTTATCAGTTAAGTGGCTCAGGAGAATAAAAATTCTTTTAAAATAGCGTTTTATACCAGCTATCATTTATTTAGAGACCATACTATTAAAGGAAATTTCCTTGTCCAATTTTTTGATAAACTTCTCGAATCATATTATAATCACTATCATTTGCTGTAATTAATTTACTACCCTTATACTTTTGATTTGCTTTAGCAGTTAGTAAACTTTGAATGAGTTTATCTTGATTATTAATCATGCGCGATCGCATATCTTCTATAAAGCTAGATGACAATTGATTACTAGCAACAAATACATCATTAGGCAATAATTTGCTAGTAAATATTATGGAAAAATCTTTCTCAGATAAACCCTCAGATTCCAAGATATTTTTGTATCTATCAGATGCAGTGGCCCAAGCATCTACTTCACCTTTTTTTAATGCTTGTACTCCTTTATCATCTAACATCACTGTTTTGAAATCAGTTTGGGGATTTAATCCAGCATCAATTAATAGCTTTGTAGGAGCAATATGACCAGAAGTGGAGCCAATTTTCCGCATGGCAATTGTTTTGCCTTTCAATTGAGATAATAATTTAATTTGGCTATTGGCAGGAACTACAATAATTGAATGGTAGTTAATGCGCTCAATTGCAATTATCGGAATAGCCTTGGCTCTAGCATTTAAAATTAAGTATTCTGAAGGGCCTGCAAAGACAATATCTACTTCTCTTGATAACAGTGCTGGCGCTGCTGCTATGGGATTTTCTACAGGAAAAAACTCAATTTTAAGACCTAATATTTCTTCTAATGTAGTCTTAAAATATCCAAAATCTCGTTGTAAATTTTCAATTCCAGAGATATCTGTAACTGCAAATTTTAAATTCTTTGGTGTAGTTATTGGCAATTGCTCTGAGTTATTATTAGTAGAATTTATTCCTGTTGTGCAGCCAGCAGTAAATAGTAGCGAATACCAAAGCAAGTTCCGCCGTTTCATAGGTTTAAATGTTATTACAAATGTATAATTTTTAGTTGTTAGTTAGTCATATACTTGTGAAGTTTATTGTTTTATTGTATTACTGGCTTCTGTAAAATTACGGAAATAAATTTAAAAAAAAAGAATTCAGGAGCCAGAATTCAAAATTCAGAATGAATTACAGCGGATTTCAATAATCGTGAAGTATTACCATTTTGATTTTCCGCAGTTATTCCTGATTAATTGTTCTGATTACTGAATTCTGAATTCTGAATTCTAATTTTGATTTTTTACAACTTCAAATTCCAAGCAGCAAAAGCTAAAGCACCCCAACCAGCAAGAAAGGCTACGCCACCTAATGGTGTAATTGCTCCTAAAGACTTGACACCAGTTAAGCTCAAGGCGTACAAACTTCCTGAAAAAATAGCAATACCAATAATGAATAACCATCCACTGGCTACGAGGGTGGGTTGGGGTAATTCGGTACGACTAATTAGTAGTGCTACTAAAAAAAGTGCGAGAGCATGATACATTTGATAACGAGCGCCAGTCTCAAAAATTTCTAGCGATCGCTCACTAATTTTTTCTCGCAAAGCATGGGAAGCAAAAGCACCAGCCGCAACTGACAAACCGCCTAAAATTGCAGCTACGCTCAAGAAAATTTGTGTCATTACACTTAGCTGTAAGATGAAGATTGGGCATTGGGCATTGGGCATTGGATATGGTGTATTAGTTTTAGACTAATGACTAATGACCAATAACTAATGACAATTAGACATCAAAATGATATGATACAGCCCCTTCTTCATTCACTTTAAAATTTGCATTGAATTCTTTAGCTTTTTGATCTAAATATAGTCTGGCATCTGCTGGGGGTAATTGTGATTGCATAGCAAAGCCTAAAACAGTTACGCGTCCTTGATTTTCTTGTAACATCTGATAAAAAAGAGATTGCAAACGTTCGCTACGCTGTTGATTCAGTGCTTTTTTCTCTTGCCGACTTTGACGATACAATCCCAATGCTAACCATGCACCCAATGTGAAGGTAGGGACACCAAAAATTAGACCACCAGCAACAGTATTATTATCTTGATAAGTAGCATTTGGCGCAGAAAAATCATACGCATCTTTCACAGGTAAGAATACCTTACGTGTAGCAAATTTTTCTAATGCTGCTGATGCTGATAGCGTTAAAAACATGAATCCGAGTGTTAGTAGCCAACCGGCAGCCAATTTTTCAGCAGTTTTCATAGTTCCACTTCAGATTTGAACTTTGCTAGAGATTTTAACCTGACTTTCTCTGAGGTTCCAGTATATCAATCTACTTCTTGGGACAGTTTTTTAGCGAAACCACTACGCTTTCTAGCGTATTTTGCTTAAAAAACAAGGTTATTAAGCGCGTACAAGATAATCTAGTAATCATGTAATATTTTAATATACTTAGTTTCCTATAATAATTCGGCGTTACAAATTTCAGGATGATTGTGGGACAGGCATTTTGCCAGGTTCAGCAATTTCAGCATGAGTTACATATTCATACTACAAAAGTATAAATATCATCTCAGAAATATACAAAACTCAAAATTCAACTTTAAATACTGTAGAACCAGCAAAACCAGAATGTCTCCAAACCCACAAAATTATTTCATCAGAAATCCTTACATTGTTGGTCGTCCTGTTCAAATGCCAGACGAATTTTTTGGGCGAGCAATTCTTTTAAAAGACATAGCAGATAATTTGCAACAAAATGCACAATTTATTTTATTACACGGTCAAAGACGTATAGGAAAATCTTCTGTACTCAGAAATATTCCTCTTTTTGTATCTCCAGATGAATTTGTTTTTGTGCATTGCGATTTGCAAGAATATGGTTCTGCAAGTCTAAATCAAATATTGTATATGATCGCTAGGGAAATTTTTCAACATCTGGAATTAAATACAAATATCCTAGAACCTTTATTAAATGCAAATTCAGAAAATATTCGTCGAATTTTCAACCGGAGAGTCCTAGCACAAGTTGATGAAAAACTAGATAATAAAAAACTAGTGTTATTGTTAGATGAATTTGATGTTGTTAGTCATAACGATACAGAAAATTCTGTGGAATTTTTACGCTTTTTAGAAACATTTGTTAGACAACAGGAAGAATTATTTGTGATTGCAGTAGTTGGAAGATATCTCAATTCTATGCCAAATTTGGTGCAATCATTTAGAGGCGCACCATTTCATGAAATAGGTTTATTGGATAACAATGATGCTCAACAACTAATTATTCAACCTACTGCTCAAATTTTGGAATATCAGGAAAAAACAATTGCAGAAATTTTAAAAATTTCATCAGGGCATCCTTTATGTACACAAGCCTTATGTTATCAAATTTTTCAGCTAGTAAGAAATGAAAATAATTTTAGCCAGATTAAGATAGTAGCCGATTATGTACTTGAAGCCATACCCAACGCGATTAATAGTGCTGAAGGTGGGTTAGATAGTATTTGTCAAGGATTAAGTATCCCGGAAAAAGTAGTAATTTCAGCAGTGGCTGAAGCTCAAGAACATAATACTATAGAAGATCCTTTAAAGTTACTTGAAGGCTATGGATTGGTAGTAACAGATTCCTTGAAAGAAGCAATTCAATTATTAATTAATAAGGGTTTTTTAGATAGCAATTCAGTCAAACTAAAAGTAGAATTAGTGCGTCTTTGGTTACTGCAATGTCATCCATTAAGGAACGAAATCAGGACTTTGGAGACACTAGAAGAAGAAAAAATTAATCAACTATTGCCTGTGGCTCGTAGTTGTTGGATGGGAGATAAACAACAGGATGCAGCATTAGCTATCTACGAACAAATTTTACAGTTAAATCCTAATCACTTCAGCACTATAGTAGAGCTAGCAGAAAAATATTTGGAAATCGAAAAATTTGATATAGCTTTAAAGCTTTACGAGAGGGTTTATAAATTAGATTCAAGAAGGTATCAACAACAATTTTTAGAAGCATTAAATAGTTATGGACATTGGTTAATAATTAAAAGAAATTACGTAGCAGCAAAGCAGCAGTATGAAAAGATTTTAGAAATTCAACCTGGAAATACTTCAGCTCAACAGAAACTAGCAGAAATAAAAGCTTATCAAGCTAATAGTCATATGGTTAGTACTAGTATTAATTATATGAGCAATTTAATCAGGTCTAATTCTAGGTTATCGATATTAATTTTTATAGGATTAATTGGTGCTATTGTAATTATATTGATTATTAATTATGTATTAAATAATTTTACAAAAGAGCCACAAACATCTTCAGATGTACGTTCTATAAATACTATTAATACTCCTCTTCCTAAAAATAGCCCTGAACCAAAGAATCCAGTTAGCAAGAATATAAGTAGAGGCGATCGCACTTTATTTCCAGACATACAAAATAGCGATCGTGATAAGGGGATTGACAGCTTTAAACAAGGAAAATACTCAGATGCAGAAAAGCATTTTGGAGAAGCCGTCAAAAATAATCCCAATGACCCTGAGATACTAATTTACTACAATAATGCTCTTGCCCATAAAAAGGGAAATCCTTTAACTTTGGCAGTTGTAGTACCAGCCAAAAAAAGAAGAAACTCTGCTCAAGAAATATTACGTGGGGTAGCACAAGCACAAAATCAGTTTAATCAACAAAATGGATTACAAGGTCGATTAGTAGAGATTGTGATTGCTGACGATGATAACAACGAAGATACAGCAAAACAAATAGCCCAGGAAATAGTACAAGATCGATCAATATTAGGAGTTATCGGACATGGTTCTAGCAAAGTCACCAACACAGCTTTGCCTATATATACACCTAATTTAGCAATCGTATCATCTACTAGCACTAGCATAGACTTACGAGGTTCTGTATTTTTTAGAATTTTACCTTCAGATAAAGCGACTGGTGAAAAACTAGCTCAATATGCATTAACAAATAACTTCAAAAAAATAGTAATTTTCTGTAATCCTGTCGATTTATATAGTAGAAGTATCAAAGAGGAATTTAGACTGACATTTGTTAAAAATCAGCGCGAAAAAGTGGTTCCTTCTTCATGCATTAACTTAGCCGATCCAAATTTAAATCCAGCCCAGGAAGTAAAAAATTTACTGAAGGATCCTTTCGTAGAAGCAATAGCATTGTTTCCAGATACCGATAAGAGTATTGAAGTTGCTATGGGCATTATTAAGACTTACAATGACTCCGTAGACAACCTGAAAAAAAGCAATAATAATGTCGAACAACTCAAACAGATCAAAATATTAGCAGGCGATTCTCTCTATAAACCAGAGGTTGCTAATACTCTAAAAAATTTGATTTTAGCTGTACCTTGGTTTCGAGATGCACCAAAATCAAGGAGATTTGCACAAGAAGCTCAAAGTAAATGGGGTGGTGGTGTAAGTTGGCGGACTGCAACGAGCTTTGACGCTACCCAAGCTTTTATTGGGTCTTTCAAACTATCCCCGGAAGTATCTAGGGCAACAGTTTTAAATAATTTACCAAAAATCAATATTTCAGAAAACACTTCTGGAGAACCGCTGAAATTTGATTCATCCAGAGAAATTAACAAACCAGCAACTTTAATCATGGTTCAAGATGGTCAGTTTGTTAATGCAGAGTAAAAATAGGGCAATATAACAAGATGCATGTGCATTAGTCAGCCACAGCGAGTCATGTTATAATGAAATTTGTGGGTAAAAGCGAAAAGAAAGCTTCTCCTTCGAGAATTTGTTGTGCTGCAAAGGCTTGTGGCCATACCGACTACAAAAAATCACAGGCTACTCATTAGACCCATCGCAGATATTATTATGATACAACTAAAATCTCAGAGAAACCCCTATGTTATCGGTCGTCCGATTAGTGAATCGGCAATATTTTTTGGACGGCAGAAGCAATTAGGGTTTATTGAAGAAAATCTGAGACAAGGTCAGAAAGTAATATTATTGCACGGTCAGCGGCGTATAGGCAAGTCATCTCTACTTCAAAATATTCCTCAACTGGTCAAAGTAGATAACTCTGTTTTTGTGAGCTTTGATTTAGAATATCATAGCCAAGAAAAACTCGACAATCTGTTAGAGAATTTAGCAGAAGCTATTGTCGAACAATTAGAAATACCTCAAGAACAAGTAGCGATCCCAAAAGCTCAAGAAATAGAAGAAGAAAAGCATATTTTTTGTAATAAATTTCTACCTCAAATTTATGAGCATCTAAAAGATAAAAATTTAATATTACTTTTAGACGAATTTGATGCTTTAAACAATAAACATATTGGTGTAGAACTTGAATCATTATTCAAGCAATTAAAAAATGTTGTCTATAAAAATCCCAAATTATTTGCGATAATATTTGCTGGAAGAAAACCAGCAGATGTATCAAATTTGCTGCAAATATTTCCTGAAGTACCCATTGAAGAAGTTGGTTTTTTAGATAACGAAAGTATAAAACAGCTAATTATCCGACCTGTTGCAGGTTCTTTGAGTTACGAACCAGAAGCTATAGAAGCGATTACTGAATTATCAGCAGGACATCCTTATTTCATTCAAATTCTGTGTTTTGCGGTTTTCAGTAGAGCTAGGGAACTGCAAAAATGGGAAGTTGAACGAAAAGATGTAGAAAATATTATAGATAAGGCAGTTGAGCTTGCAGAAGCTGGGTTTGCCTGGTACTGGGAGGCTTTGTCTGCGCTGGAGAAGGTAGTTTTTTCGGCTGTGGCTGAGGCGCAAAAAATAGTTTTGGAAAAAAGCGATCGCGAGTTAGAAAAAGACCCATTGAAGCTACTTGCAAATTATGACAATGTCTTGTCCAGAGATTCGCTAGAAAAATTAACTAAAGAATTAACATCAAAAGGCTTTTTAAACGAGGAAGGCAATAAAATAAAAATCGAATTAGTCCAGCGTTGGTTAATACAACGTCACCCGTTATGGCACGAAATTAGGGAATTAGAAAAATTAGATAAACAAGAAATTAAAGACACCTACGAAACGGCGAATCAATTACCTCAAATCAACAAAAATCCCAAGCAAATCACCATTCCTAAAAGCCTTACTGGGAGTGACAAATCTGCAAATCTTAAACAGAGTTTACCTTCTGTTAAACCTTCTGGAGTCAAAATTCATCGGACTAAGGGAGAAATTTGGTTAATTGCTGGAATGATTTTCTTGGGACTAAGTGCGATCGCCATCGCTTCCTTTATGATATTTTTTTATGCTCCCAATGGCAGTGACAGCAAAAATCAAAAGCAAAACTTCCTACAAAATTCAACATCTCCCACCAATAGTTAATATGGCGGTGCGTTAGGCTCAAACCATAACGCACCCTACTAAACACAGTTCGGTATTACTGACGGGTAGCTTCCAGTAAGCGAGAAAAATAAAAGCGAGTTTTAGTCATGGCTTGACGTTGCACTGAAAATCCATTATTTTCCAAAATTCTCACCACGTCAGCCTCACGATGCAAATATGCACGAGTGGCTTTACTCGGCCCAGGAAAGAAACTGCCAATTTTCTTGAGTATAGTCAAGGCGCAGGTTTTAGGTGCAAAACTGAGAATTATCCGCGACTGTGCTAAAGAACAGAGGTGAGAAATCATTTCATCTGCTTTTTCTTGGGGGTAGTGAATGAGGACATCCAAGCAAATAACAGTATGGTAACTACCACTCAAGGATTCCAAATCCTGCACCGCAAAAGTAGGATTTTCACTATTTCCCAAGGTTTGCTTTGCTCTATCTTTGCCTTCTTCCACCATTTTTTCAGAAATATCGCTCGCATAGACCTTGGCTCCATCTACCGCCAGGGGAATGCTGAGACTACCTACACCACAGCCAGCATCGCAGATTGATAGTTCTGGTAAATTGTTATCAGCTTTTAGCCAGTCGATAACTGTATCTACTGTTTGCTGGTGTCCATTGCGGATGTCCAGCTGGACTTTGTTGACTTCACCATCGCCGTAAATCCGCCTCCAACGGTCAAACCCTGTGGAATTGAAATACTCGCGAACAATTGTTTTATCGTCGGCTGCGTTCATAAACTCTGATTTTTAGGGGTTCCCAATGCTTAAAATTATCATTGATAGGAACACATAGGAGCGCTTTTCCAGATTTTTCTAGATCTGGCTAGGCTATGAGCAAATATTCTTATAGAAACTGGAAACGCACCAAGGTAGCGACGTGGGAAGTTTTGAATTCTCAATTTTAAGTAATTAACCGAGCTTGATATTACAACATCCCCAAAGTCATTGTATTAGTTTATCTGGCGCTAAATTACTAAAATTAATGTTGTAACTTTAGCAATTATTGGGATTATTTATAAATTAGGCTTACCCAGAAGCTAAAATTTGCAATTATTTTCTATAAAAACTTACATTTTACTAAAATATCACCGTTGATAGATTGATGATTATGATTTATGGTTATAAAAATATTGAGCATGTTCGCAATTTCCAAATCCATATTTATTTCTGTCTGTGGATATAAATAAACCATTCTTAAGATAGAATTAGGATTGCTATCGAACATTTATGCTGTTAAGGATTTAATTGCCAGAATTCGATAAACCCTAACTCTACGAAAATTTTCCATGAATTTTTGTATCTAAATAGTACACTTACAAGCTAGGTTTATTTATTACAAATGCCAGAAAGCTCCCTAATAAACAGTCCTATCATTGCATTTACTATTCTCTTAATAGTAATATTTACTATACCCCCTATATTTGAACGTCTGCGACTCCCTGGCTTAGTGGGATTATTACTGGCAGGAATAATACTAGGAGAAAACGGGCTAAAGTTGTTAAACTCCGAATCTGAAACTATTAAATTGCTTTCCGATATCGGTAAACTTTATTTGATGTTCGTAGCAGGTTTAGAAATTGATTTACAGCAGTTCAAGAAAACTAAAAATCGCTCAATGGGGTTTGGCGCGCTTACATTCTTAGTTCCATTAATTGCTGGAATTCTTGTCGGACGTTTATTTAATTTTAGTTGGAATTCTTCAGTATTAATTGGTTCTTTACTGGCGTCACATACTTTATTAGCATATCCAATTGTCAGTCGTCTCGGTGTCGTTACAAATGAAGCTGTAACTGTGACAATTGGTGCCACAATTTTTACTGATACAGGAGCTTTGCTAGTATTAGCAATTTGTGTAGGAATTCATGGAGGAGAATTCTCCGCCTTGAGTTTAGCAACTTTGTTAGGTGGATTAGCAATTTACTCTGTTGTTGTTCTATTTGGCTTTGATTGGGCAGGAAAAGAATTTTTTCGTCGTTCGGGAGACGAACAAAGCAATCAATTTTTGTTTATATTACTAGCATTATTTTTGGCATCTGTGGGAGCGCAGATTATTGGAGTTGAAAAAATTGTTGGTGCTTTTTTAGCAGGTTTAGCTGTCAATGATGTTCTAGGACGTAGCCCAGTCAAAGAGAAAATTGAATTTATCGGCAGTGTTTTGTTTATCCCTTGTTTCTTCGTGGACATGGGATTATTAATTAATATTCCGGCATTTTTGAAAACTCTTAGTTCAATTTGGTTGACTGTGGCCATTGTAGCAGCCTTAATTGGTAGCAAATTTATCGCAGCATTTTTAGCCAAACTCTTGTACCGCTATAATACGGCTGAATTACTAACAATGTGGTCATTGTCACTGCCACAGGTAGCAGCTACACTAGCAGCAACTTTGGTAGCTTATCAAAGTATGAATTCTGCGGGCGAACGGCTAATCAATGAAGGTGTGTTAAACAGCGTCATTGTCTTGATGCTGGTGACTGCAATATTAGGCCCGGTAATCACAGCGAGATTTGCTTCTTCTTTACAGTTGCAAGAGACAGATTTTCAAACAGATAGTCTCACGACTTGGTGGGGAGGTAATGAAGAAGAATTAGCAGAAAAAAAACAAGATTCATTCACTGTTGTAGTGCCAATATACAACCCTCAAACACAGCGCTATTTGATAGAAATGGCAGCATTATTAGCTAGTCATGAATCTGGAAGAATTGTGCCATTGGCTGTTACGAAAGCGCATATCCAAATGGACGATCCACAGTTAGTAACAGGACTCGAACAAAGTCAC
Source organism: Nostoc linckia z4 (assembly GCF_002608075.1). Classification (GTDB taxonomy): domain Bacteria; phylum Cyanobacteriota; class Cyanobacteriia; order Cyanobacteriales; family Nostocaceae; genus Nostoc; species Nostoc linckia. The sequence continues at coordinate 41,076 of NZ_LAHA01000042.1, read as the reverse complement.
CAAAGATTGAAGTTAGCTAGAGACATCAGTCAAGAATTTGATGTGGAAGTATCACCAACAAATCGAATTGACGATGATATAGCTTTAGCAATAAGCCGCACTAGTCGAGAACAAAACGCTAATTTAGTGGTGATGGGTTGGTCGCGAACAACAGGTTTACGTGCCCGCTTATTTGGTAATGTAATTGATAGCGTCTTTTGGTCTTCTCACTGTCCGGTTGCAGTCACACGCCTCTTGAGCAGTCCTAAGACAATCCAAAAAATTCTCGTACCAGTGGGAGATTTAACTCACCAAACCATAGGTGCTTTAAGGTTTGCCCAGATTTTAGCTGATGTAAATCAAGCAGAAGTAGTATTGTTGCATGTTTGCGATCGCAACACCCGCCCAAATTTAGTAGAAAAATTTGTCTCTCAATTATCTGATATCGCCTCTAAAAGCCAGCTACAGGTAAAAACCAACATTGTCACCATCAAAGGTGATGATGTCGCTAAAACAGTAATTCGCCAAGCCCAAGCATTTGATTTAGTCGTGTTGCGTTCCGTGCGTTATCGCACAGCCGGTGGACTAGCCGTTAGCCAAGTCACAACCCAGATGATTCGAGAATTGAAGTGTTCAATTGTTTTGGTTGGGGAACCTAATTCGTAATGAGTTGGGAGTTGGGAGTTGGGAGTTGGGAGTTGGGAGTTGGGAGTTAGGAGTTAGGAGTTGGGAGTTCTTCTTCCCTTTATTCCGCCTACTCCTAAATATCATGTCCGGGTAATCATTTATGATTAAAATCTCTCTGGTTTCTCCGAAGTTATCTTGGCTGTTGCCTGTTCCCTGTTCCCTTCAAAAAATAAGATACACTTAATTCCAGTGAGGTTTTAGGTGTAACCAGATGCACAAGGGTTTGACAAGTAAGCTACCACTTCTTTTTACATTGTGCTTATTTACTAACTTTTTGCCTGCTTCTGATTCACTGTTATGTCCAGCTTTTGCCTCTGACAAAAACTATCAACTAGCTAGAAATTATGGCACAGATGGACGCACGGGAAGCAGTGGGCGTTCTGGTAGAGATGGTTCTAGCGGTCAAAATCAAAGTCTTTTTGTCAATGGTTCACCTGTAAATCTTGAACTGTCTGGGACAGATGGTGAAGATGGGGAAGATGGAGAACCGGGTTATAGACCTAACTGTAGAAACCAACCAGATAATGTCAGCCACGATATCAATGCACCTGATGGTGGTAGTGGTGGTGATGGTGGTAAAGGAGGAAATGGGGGTAATGGTGGTTCGATAACGGTTTACTACACAAATTTGGCAGACTTGCGAAACATTTTTGTCCGCGCCACTGGCGGCGAAGGCGGACGCGGCGGTAGAGGTGGAAATGGTACGGACGGTTGTAAATGTCGCCGACGGAAATGGGAAGTGCAAACTTGTGAAGGAACTCCCGGTAGTCCCAACTACAAGTGTACTAACAAGGTTTATCGTTGCACTGATGGTAGTGATGGGCGAGATGGTAGGGATGGTAGAGATGGTAGGAACGGAAGCTTAGGAACTTTGAGTATTGTCAACAGCAAAGAACCCTTGGCTGATGATAACCCCACTGTGAAATTAGCAATTTCAGAACTAACAAATAAACCATTTAAACTCTCGAAAAACAAATGGAACGTTCGCCCAGGTTCCCTTTCTCTACTTGCGCCTGGTTCAGCGATCGCAGATAATTATCGAGAGTTTGAAGCGCGTTTAGAAGAAGCTTTTCAAATAATTTGGCAAGAAACACAACCAATCACAAGCTTTGCCAATGAATTGGTAACAGCAAATTTAACTGATAGCAAACAAGTAGAGGTTAATTTTTCTGAAGATTTATGGATTGATGGTAGTAGCAAAAGTGAAGCTAACTTGACAACTTTCACTGTTAACTATGCCATTGCTAAAAAAGATGTCACACGGTTAGCTGTGGCCGAATTCGCCGATGCAGGACAAAACCTAAATTTAAAAATAGTTGATTTAGCAGCAAAATCTAATGCTATTAATACTCAGTTTCGTGTTAAATTCCGCGCCAAAGATAGCTCCTACGGTTTTTCTGACTACAAAACTGAATACGAAGGTGATATTCCCAATGAATTTGTGACTCGTGATTACAACCGCTTTACTCTCGCTTTAGGTAAGCTGAAAATTCCTAACGACGTTTTACGTCCTGGTGTGAATGTTGAAATTGAAGTGGTAGCGACTCGTTCTTTGGGAGAACGTTCTGCTAAACAAACTATTCGCTGGCAAGGTGTAGTTCGTAAGCCGAGAAGAGGGGTTTAGTTGTTTTTATTCTCACGCAGAGGAGCCAGTGCGTTGGGCGGCTCTGCCGACTTGAAGCAACTGGCGTCGCGCAAAGGCGCAAAGAGTTTTTCAAAGTTTTTTTATTAGGGATTGTTATTGCCAAGATATTTAGCTTTTAGTTCTTCTAATTCTTTGTCTATTTGACTTTTGTTAGAAGGTTGAGGTGTTGAATTTGGCGATTGAACTTTATTTTGCTGTGGTTTACCGCCAATGAGAAATTGAGTTTTCATTTCCTCTAATTCTAAATCGATTTGACTAGGTGATTGGCTAACTACAGGAGGTGTAGAATTAGCCTGAGGTTGAGGAATAGGCTTTGCCGTGTTCGCTGGTGTCGCTGCTTTGGAATGTTGATTTAAGTCTTTTACAACTTCATCTATTGTTTGATAACGGCGCATTGGGACACTTTCTAGCATCTTGTTCAAAATGCGGCTTAATGCATGACTAACAGGAGTTTTTAAATATTTTTGCCAAATCCAAGTATCATTATTTGTATCATAGGAATCGAAAGGCGATCGCCTGGTTAATAAGTTAATACAAGTCGCACCCAAACTATAAATATCACTGGCAAAAACAGCCCTACCTCGCATTTGTTCTGGGGCGACATATTCCGGACTACCAATACTAGTACCTGTTCGATTTAAGGCAGTGCCAGTAGCAGATTTAGAAGCACCAAAATCTACCAAAACTAATTTGCCATCGTTGCTACGTAAAATAATATTTTCTGGCTTAATATCGCGGTGAATCACTTGTCTAACATGACAAAATTTCAATACTGGTAATAAATCATTGAGTAATTGCCAGATTTGTGCTTCACTAAAAGCACCTTTATGTGCGAGTTCCTGGGCTAAATTTTGCCCATCAATAAATTCTTGTACGAGATATTGGCGGTCTTCTTGAGTAAAATATGCTAATAATTCTGGAATTTGCGGATGTTTGCCCAATTCATCTAACTGTACCGCTTCTTGGTTAAACAACTCCACCGCTTTTTGCACAGTATTCGTACCTTGGGCTTGCGGATAAAATTGCTTAATTACACAGCGCGGCTTTGATGGTTTATCTTCATCCACAGCTAAAAAAGTTCTGCCAAAACCACCTTGACCTATTGGTTTAATAGCACGGTATCGTTCTTTGAGAAGCAACTTAGAACCGCAAGTCAAACAAAAATTGACATTACCAGAATTTTCAGGCTTCGGACAACGGGGATTAAGGCAATAACTCATGGATGATAGCGCCCAGCATCGTTCTTACTTATCTTTATTTTCCACTGTCCTCAAGAAAAGGGCATTTATATTCGCTAATTATCCAGCTTCAAGTTGTAGCCTAATGCTTGAATCCTCTGATAATGAGATAAATTGTCACTATTAAAGCGTTGACTGTTAACTGTGAACCGTCAACAGTCAACGATTTAGCAGGTGTGGTTAATGACAGATGGGATTGAGGCAATAACTCATAATGAGGATTTGGGCATATTACTAACTATTTTGCCTCTAAATACCCAACTAAGTATAGTTTCAGTACCTACGCAAATACACTAACAAAAAAACTTACTTGAGAGTAACTGCTAATCTAAATCCAAGGGCATCCAGTAGCGCCACCAAGTTGTAAATTTCAGCACCATTACTTTCTGAAAGTTGTTCCCACTTCTTTTTTGCTTGTTCTGACAGACTGTTCATTTTCAGCCGTGCATCAATAACATCTTTTAAAGCAGAGGTTAAGAGTTCAGCTTCAGGCTCTTCTGCTTCTAATATTGCCTCAATGTAAGCTGCTGCCTCTTCGGGGTCTTTGAGAGATTCAATCAAATATTCTTGATAGCTATCACTGGTCGGCGTTTTCACTCTTTTCATAGTTTGCCCAATACTCCTGAGCTTTGCAAATATCTTGTTCTTGGGTGCTTTTATCTCCACCCAACAGCAGAAGCACAATCGTTGTCCCTATCTGTCCAAAATACACTCTGTAGCCAGGGCCATAATCAATCTTGAGTTCAAAAACACCCTCTCCAACTGATTTACAATTTCCCAAATTGCCAAGACTGACACGTTTTAACCTCTCTTTAATTTTAGCTTTGGCTCTCCTATCTCGCAGCGAATCAAGCCACTCTCCGAAAGGAATTTTACCATCAGTTGTAATGTAACGCCTAATCTCCCTTGGTTGTACTTCCATGATGCGATCGCAATCAGTTATTTACTTAACTTGACTTTTCATCAACTTTTGCACGCTCACCAATGCCCGATTCAATTCATAATTCCGCCTTTGGGAATTCTGCAAATAGGCTTGCTGTTCTTCTTCAATCATCTGCACATCTTGAATTACCAAACCATCAAGTAATTTCTGCGCTGCACCAAACAAACTATCTTTCACAAACCGCCGAAACCATACTGGTAATTTGTGCAATCGCCAAAAGGCATTTAATGATGTGAAATGAATTAAATAAGCTTTGGTCTGCGTCTCATTCACCGGACACAATAAACAATAAATTTTAAAATCTTTGCCTAATGTAGAAACCCAATGCGGATAAACATAACTCACATCCAATGGTTCGGGATGTAATTTCCGCAAAGCCGGAAAAAATAATTGGGATATTGACCAAATTTTGTCTATTTTATAATAACTTTGTGCTGTATAATGGGCATCTACACGATTCATATCTTCCTCAATATCTTGCAAATTTGCTTCTGCCCAAGCTTGTAAATCTTGATGTAAATGCCCGTGATACATATCCATCAAGTTTTCAATTAAATAAGAATAATGAGCCTGACAATTAATCACTGAAACTGTGGCAATATAATTCAAATGTTCCCATTCTGGTAAACCCATCGGCTGTAGAGACGTTTCATGCAACGTCTCTACGTCTCCAGGAAATAGCCAGATAAAACCGTCTTGTTCTTTAACTGGGTAACGGCGAATTGTGCAATTTGGGAGTTTTTGATTGGCTGCTAAATAAGGAACTGCTGCACATTCACCTGCTGAGTTAAAGCGCCAGCCATGATATGCACATTCCAATTCATTACCTACGACTTGCCCGTGACTGAGTTTGACTTGGCGGTGGGGACAACGGTCTTCTAAGGCGTGGACTTGTCCTTGACTATCACGGTAAAGTGCGATCGCCTGCTTCCAAAGTATCACATTTACAGGCTTATTTATCACCTCATAACTACGTGCAACTACATACCAATGATTTGGGTTAATAGCCAACTGACGGACATCACTATTTTGTATAGTCTCAAAAACAGAGGTCATAAGTTTGCACATCCTTTTCGGCGTTAGACTTGATTAATTAACTTGAAGTAATATTTTTGACGGTATTTATTTCCAAGTACCAGTTTTGGTATGACTGATGACAAGACTATCACCTCAGGAAGCTCAAACTAACCGTGACAACAAGCTATAAATTATGTGTAGATGAAACAGCGAGTATATTGAGAAAAAAATCTGTATGACAAGCTACCAAGAAACCCAAACAAGTGACGAAGCTATCAACGAGTTAATCGCCGAGACAACGGGTCTCAACCATCTAGAAGTAATCGAAAATGTCATTGACAGCCTAGAACAAGATGACAGTGCAATGGTTAACCACACGCCAGAGGGCGGTCATCTCTGGAAATTTAAGTACGGGAGTGTGGAAGTATTTGTCCAACTCAGTGGAACAAGCGATGAAGACACCATAACGGTTTGGTCTGCGGTGTTAGATCTACCTGCCAAAGAAGAACCGAAATTAATGCGACATCTTTTGGAGTTAAACTGCTCTAGCACTTTTGAAGCACGTTTCGGTATTATTGAAAACCGGGTGGTTGTAATATCCACACGCACCTTAGCAGAGTTGTCTCCAGGGGAAGTCTCTCGATTAATCACCATTGTGGCAACCATCGCCGATAACAACGACGAAGCTTTACAATCTGAGTTTGGCACGACTTAAAGAATTTTAAATTTGGGATTTTCTATTGAATAATTCAAAATCCCAAATTTTATATCAAAGATTCAGTTCGTAGTCAGGACTTTAGTCCTTTTTTGACAACTTTAGTTCTCACTACAAACCTTTAATTATTTACCTTGTTGTACTTAGAGCCAAGCAACAGCCTCTACTGATTCAATCACATGCACTAGCTGTTCAGGCGTATAGGGCTTAGTTATATAAGCATCAGCACCTTGCTTCTTTGCCCACAAGTGGTGAATTGCCTGATTTTTACTACTACAAATTACAATCGGTATTTTCTGATGAGTGGGATTTGTTTTCAGGAAGCGACATAATTCAAATCCACTCATCCCTGGCATTTCAACATCAGTAACAATGGCATCAGGTTTTTCTTCTAAAACTATTTCTAGAGCTTCTTTAGCGCTAGTTGCCTTAATAACGTTGTAACCTTGATTTCTGAGATAATAACTAATTAATTCCAATTCTTGCCGAGAATCTTCTACAACTAGAATAGTAGCCACCCAGTTAATACTCAAGCTTTAGTCTCCTGAAAGATATATTAATCAAATTTAGTAATTTTATCTATGAAAAACTTTAAACAATATGCTTAAATATGACTTTGAGTAAATCTCCTTGAGTAAAAGGCTTGGTTAAATAGCCTGATGCTCCCACTATTCTGGCTTTAGCTCTATCTATCAATCCTGATTTAGCTGACAGCATAATCACAGGTGTATTTTTAAAATATGAGTGTTTACGCAACAAAGAACAAAGTTCATATCCATCTAAATTAGGCATAGAAATATCCAAGAAAATTATGTCGGGTTTTGTGCGGATAATTTGCATTAAAGCTTTGAAAGAATCGCTGACTCCGACAACAGAAAAGGTTTGTTCGTCTAAATAACTTTGAATAATACTTAATACAGTAGGACTATCATCAATACAGAAGATTGTGTAGACTTTTTTCTCTATTGCAGGTTGTACAACTTGCTGAGTTGTATTATCGGTAGTATTGAAAATATATGTTCCTGGTTGATTACCATTGTGCGGTCTGGGAAACTTTTGTGTAGTGTTTGTTTGGGGTTGCGGCTGATTTTTTCGCAAAAATTGTGAGGGTTGTACGGAGGATACTGTTGATGTCTGGCTATTACCTCCTACCCTGACAGAAAAATTCTCTGCTTTGCTTCTGGGTGATTGACATCGTTCGACTAGTAAACGAAGATTCAAATGGCAAAACTTTGGCATATCATCCAAAAAGCTTTCAGGGATAAACTCATAACTCCCCTGTTCTAAGCTCAGAAATGAATCCAAAACTTCTAGTGCTAATTGCTCAATCAAAATTGCTGCTTGAGAGGGACTGATATATTTTTGATTGACTAACCAGCAAATAGCCAAATAATCTGGATTTGGTATCGCTTGATTTTCAATACCAGTTTCAAATATGGCTCGCAATTGTTCGTGAATACCGCGTGGAAGAGTAGAAATTTGCTGACTCAAGCGTTGCAAATTTCTGTAAAGCGGCTCAAACATTTTTTCTGAATAGCACGCATAAATCAGTTTACCTCCGTCTACATATATTGACCAGGAACCTGAAGTGCTAAACACTTGCAAACAACCACTAACGGACTTACTCGTGATTTTTTTCAATAAAGATAAGGGTTGGAGTTTTTGGAAAAATCTGTATCTACTAATTGGAAGTGTCTTCATCGGGATGGCTCTGGAATAAAATTAATATTTGCAAGCGAAATCGGTGAATTTCCTTTTCGGAATTCACAGCGATATTAATTAGAAGCACTGTTGAGATAAATATAGCGGTGACATTTTAGTTAGTACAGAGATTCCACACCCCCCAACTCGTAATTCACCAATCTCTGCTAAGCTATATGCACGAATACAAATAAATCAATCCATGTCGATGCTATTACCCAATAGCAAATTGACCCGACTGTTGTCAGGAAATAGTATTTCAAAAATCAGATTGACTTTCTGTATCTTTCGCTAATCTAGCCAATCTAACAGTAACTCAAGAGCGACGCACAGACCATTGGCTCTCGCCCATCAGTCACAAAAATATCACCGTTATCCGTATTTTACAGTCTGAAATTATAAGTAATTCTTGAGGAAAGAAAACCTGAGTAACTTATTTATCCTAACTTTTATAAGAAGTTTGTTCTTGAGGTTAACTTCATTGATAAAAAGTATAGTTTAAAACTCAGCACTAAATCAGTTCAATATCTTACTTAAATTGGCGATTGTAGAATTTCTTTGTATGGGAACTAAAGATGAGTTAGCTGATAATTGACGCCATGATGGTGTGTAGCGAACAGAGGCGACTGACTCAGCACAAGAAAATTTTTTCATAACTACTGCAAACGGGTTCTAGTGTTGTGTGGGGATAAATAGTCACTCTGGAGGATTTTGAGTGACACATTCAAGAACTGAAAACTAAGTCGTGGGGTTGTGGTACATAGCTGGGATGATTGACGCTGACACCGGACACACCAGACGCAAAGACACGGGGATTATGCAACGCCCAAATTCTTAAATCATCCTGCAATGCAAGCAACGCCCATACCTGAAAAATAGGGATTTTTAGCTAGATGGTAGATTGCAAGTAATGTACTCACTAAAATTCAGGTTACTATAATTTTTCCAAAAAAATAGTAGAAATATATAAACTTGATGAGAAATAAGTAAAGAAAATATGAATATTAATTAATAGATTCTCCAGATGATTGTTATAAATATTTATTTTCTAATATATCCGGAGAGCCTCAAAATTTCTTGTAAAAGTTAATTTACATGTAAAAATTAAAGTTCTGTATTTGGTATTATTTGATTCCGTTGAAATTCAGATTTAAAATGTCTTAATTATACATTGAATATCGAAAAAAACGAATTCTGACAATTAAAAAATAATATCTCCAACATTAACTGTTAATAAATTACATATATATTTGAAAAATCATGTTGTTTTACTAATTTAGTATTTATTCATTGTTGAAAAACTCCAATATTAAATTTATACCAAATTTAAATGATATTTATATTCAGATATTGGTGGAAAATAAAAGCCTTGGTTAGCTGATTTTGTAATGTGAAAGTCTATAGCTAGAATATTTACCTGACAGGATTTATAAGAAATTTTTCATTTAGCGATCGCAATTACTGATTTGGGAACAATAAATTCACAAATTACCAAAAAACAGTATGGTCAATAATCTAGTTATTGCGAGTATTCCCGGATATAGTTTGAGCGAACAACTTTACAATGGTTCCAGAACCATAGTTTATCGAGGGTATCGAGAAAGTGACTGTTTATCGGTAGTGATTAAACTGCTGAAAAATCCTTATCCCAGTTTCAGCGAACTTTTGTCGTTTCGCAATCAGTACACCATAACTAAAAATCTCAATTCACCTTTAATTGTCCAAACCTATAGTCTCGAAGCTTATGAAAATGGTTACGTGCTGGTGATGGAAGATTTTGGGGGAATTTCTCTTAAAGAATGGAGAGTTAGACAAAGTGGACAATCTTTAGTGGATTTTTTAGAAATTGCCATAGCTCTGTGCAATACCTTAAATATACTCTATCAAGAACGGATTATTCATAAAGATATCAAACCCAGCAATATATTAATTAATCCCAAAACAAAACAAGTTAAATTAATCGACTTTAGTATTGCATCTTTATTACCACGAGAAACACAAACGCTAGTCAATCCCAATGTCTTAGAAGGAACTCTTAGTTACATATCCCCAGAACAAACAGGGAGAATGAATCGGGGAATAGACTATCGCACAGACTTTTATTCACTAGGTGTAACGTTCTACGAATTATTCACAGGCGAGTTACCTTTTGCATCAAATGACCCAATGGAATTGATACATTCTCATATTGCTAAAACAGCGAAATTAGTACACCAAATTAATTCAGAAATTCCTTCGGTAATCTCAGAAATTATCAGCAAATTAATGGCCAAAAATGCTGAAGATAGGTATCAGAGTGCGTTGGGATTAAAATTTGACTTAGAGAATTGTTTACAACAGCTAAGAGAAACGGCTTCCCTTGAAAGCTTTGAAATTGCCACTAGGGATGTGTGCGATCGCTTCATCATTCCTGATAAACTCTATGGTAGAGACATAGAGGTTCAAACTCTCCTGCAAGCATTTGATAGAGTCAGTAATGGGGCAACAGAAATGATGCTCGTTGCTGGGTTTTCAGGAATTGGTAAAACAGCAGTTATCAACGAAGTGCATAAACCAATTGTCAGACAACGCGGCTATTTTATTAAAGGTAAATTTGACCAATTTCAACGCAATATTCCCTTCAGTGCCTTTGTGCAAGCATTCCGGGATTTAATGGAGCAATTATTAACCGAAAGCGATGTCCAACTAGAACAATGGAAAAATAAAATTTTAGAAGCTGTTGGCGAAAATGGGCAAGTCATTATTGAAGTCATTCCCGAATTATCAAGAATTATTGGCGAACAACCATCCGCAGTGGAATTATCAGGAACGGCGGCACAAAATCGCTTTAATTTACTATTTCAAAATTTTACTAAAGTCTTTACCAGTGCAGAGCATCCCTTAGTAATTTTTTTAGATGATTTGCAATGGGCAGATTCGGCATCGCTGAAATTAATCCAGTTATTAATGGCTGATACAGGTCATCTTTTCATCATTGGTGCGTACCGCGATAACGAAGTGCAGCCAGCACATCCATTAATGCTAACTTTGAGTGAAATTCAGAAAAATCAAGCAATAATTAATACAATTATTTTAGAATCGCTAAGTCAAGTAAAAGTAAATAAATTAGTTGCTGATACACTCAAATGTCCAGAAAATTTGGCATTGAATCTTTCTACATTGCTCTATCAAAAAACTCAGGGAAATCCATTTTTTGTCACGCAATTTTTTAAAGCGCTACATCAAGATGGACTAATTAAATTTGATGTGGAATTAAGCTGTTGGCAATGCGATATTGCCCAAGTAACAACGCAAGCGGTTACAGATGATGTGGTAAATTTTATGAGTTTTCAGTTGCGAAAACTCCCGCCATCAACTCAAGATGTATTGCCGTTAGCTGCTTGTATTGGTAACTCATTTAATTTAGCAACTTTGGCAATTATTTCCGAACAATCCCAAATTGAGACGGCAGCTGCTTTATGGAAAGCATTACAATCAGGATTGATTGTACCGATTGGTGATGTTTATAAATTTTATCAACAAGAGTCATTAGTCATCCCTACCCTTCGGGAACAACTTCGTCGAACGGCTCCGCTCAGGGCGAGTGGTCATTTGTCATTAGATAAAAGCGAACAAATGACCGCTGACCAAGGACAAATGACAGTTTCTTACAAATTTATACACGATCGCGTCCAACAAGCTGCTTATTCTCTGATTCCCGATGACCAAAAAACAGCAACTCATTTCAAAATCGGACAGTTACTCCTAGAAAATTTATCCGAGTTAGAACAAGAAGAAAAACTGTTCGATATTGTAGGGCATTTGAATTTAGGAATTGAGTTAATTAGTCAATCAAGGGAACGCGAAGCATTAGCTAAACTGAATTTGCAAGCTGGAGTGAAAGCGAGAAATTCTACAGCTTACACCGCAGCAAGAGTTTATTTGCAAACGGGGATAAAGCTACTCCAGACAAACTGCTGGCAACATCAATATGAATTGACTCTGAATCTGTATGTTACGGCTGCGGAAGTTGCTTATTTGAATGGTGACTTGGAGGGCATGGAACAGCTAGCCGCATTAGTATTGCAGCAAGCGCAGACAATTTTCGACAAAGTGAAAATCTACGAAATTCAAATTGCAGCCCAAATGGCTGCAAGCCAAATATTAGAAGCGATCGCAGTGGGAAGAAATGCACTGAGTCAATTAGGGGTGGATCTCCCCAGTACACCAGATGAAGCCCAAATCAGCAAAGCGCTAGAAGACCTTGCAAGCCTTGAGGGCAGCAACAATCCATCTGCCCTAGTTAATTTACCCAAAATGAGCGATCGCACCGCCGAAGCCGCGATGCAACTATTAGGAGTGTTGTTTGCACCGATGTTGCTGGGAATGCCAGGTTTACTGCCCCTGTTGGGCGCGACGATGGTGAGGTTGTCGCTTGAGTTTGGCAATGCCCCCGCCTCGACGGCAGGATATGGGCTTCATGGCATGATATTGTGTGCCTTTTTGGGCGAAGTCGAAACAGGCTACAAGTTTGGTAGATTAGCACTCTTGTTGCTGGAAGGGTTGAATGCTCAGTCCATGAAGTCCGTGACTCTCAACTTGTTTGGGTCTTTCATCCAACATCACCAGCAAGGACTCTTGGCAACGCTACCGACGCTCAAAGATGGCTACACCACTGGCATAGAAACAGGCGATTTTCTCTACGCTGGCTACAACGTAGCAGGTTACGCCTGTAATGGGCTTTTCGCAGGTGTAGAGGTGGAGGCGTTGTCATCTGAATTAACTGCTTACAATGCTGTCCTAGCTCAGATGAAACAAGAATCCGCGCATATTTATTCGGATATGGTGTTGCAAACGGTGGAGCATTTGAGAGAAACGGTGAGCCAACCAGATTGCTTAATGGGCAATATCTACGATGAAACGGTAATGCTGCCAAAGCACCACCAGGATAACGATTTCACAGCGATCGCCATTGTTTACACCTACAAACTCCTGCTTGCTTACTATTTTGGCAATTATCAAGCCGCCCTGGACTACATCATCCAAGGCAAGTCTTATTTGATGGCAGTATCGGGAATGTTTTTTATTCCTATTTTCCATTTTTATGCTGCGCTAACTCATCTAGCACTCTTCCCCACCCAACCAGATGCAGAACAAGCCAAGCTGCTTGCTGTTGCCGTAACTCATCAAACTGCTCTTTATCAATCGGCGCAAAATGCACCGATGAATCATTTGCATAAATGGTATCTAGTGGAGGCTGAACGTCATCGAGTTTTGGGTGAAAAAGCCGCAGCCAGTGAATGTTATGACCAAGCCATAAGTCTTGCTAAAGAACATCAGTTCATCAACGAAGAAGCTTTAGCCAACGAACTGGCAGCAAAGTTTTACCTGGAGTGGGGCAAACAACGCATAGCTAAGGAATACCTGACTGAAGCTTACTATGGTTATGCTCGTTGGGGTGCAAAAGCCAAAGTCACCGACTTAGAAAAACGCTACCCGCAACTGCTGGCTGCGATATTACAGCAAACCCGCGCCGCCCTCTCGGTCAACGAAACCGTCTTTGCCTTGGGGAGTGTCACATCCAACAGTTCTGCAACTTCTAGCAGTAGTGTCTCAGATACCCTAGATTTAAAAGCTATTCTCAAAGCTTCTCAAGCTATTTCTGGCGAAATCGAACTAGAAAAACTGCTTTCATCGTTGCTTTCCATTGCCATAGAAAATGCGGGGGCTGATAAATGCGTGTTCATGCTGATGCTGGACAATCGCCTGTTAATCAAAGGATCGATTACTGGAGAGTTAAAGCCTGTCGTCTTGCAGCGTCTTCCCATTGAAGATAGCCAGGATATTCCCCACAAGCTGATTTACAAAGTCTTGCACAACCAGCAGACTGTTGTGCTGCTGGATGCAACAGCAGATCACACCTTAGCCAGCGACCCATACATCATACGTCAGCAGCCGAAAAGTATCTTGTGTAGCCCGATTTTGCGTCAAGGGAAATTGATGGGTGTTTTATATCTGGAAAATAATTTAACAAAGGGGGCGTTTACAAGCGATCGCGTCGAACTATTGAATTTACTTTGCGCCCAAGCCGCCATTTCTCTAGAAAATGCCCGATTGTATGAACGTTCTCAGGAATATGCCCAACAGCTAGAGCGATCGTTTACCGAATTGAGTGCAAGTAACTCTCGCTTTGAAAGACTTGTAGACAATGTGCCTGGAGTGGTCTACCAATTTATCATGAGTCCTGATGGCATCCTATCCTTAAACTACATCAGTGCCGATTGTTACAATTTCTACGAAATTACCCCAGAACAAGCCGCTGCCGATGCCTATTTTTTCGACAAAATGGTACATCCAGATGATATGCCTTCCTACCAACAAGCCTATATTGACACCGTTCAAAACTCTGCTCCTTGGCATTGGGAAGGGCGAATAGTCACTCCATCCGGCATTGTCAAGTGGATTTACGGAGAATCGCGAACCAAACAACTGGCTGATGGTTCATTCATTTGGGATGGATTGTTTTTCGATATTAGCGATCGCAAAATTGCTGAACTTGCTTTGGAACAAAAATCTCTCTTATTACAACAAGCAGTACAAGACTTACAACAAGCTCAATTACAAATCATCCAAAGTGAAAAAATGTCTGCTTTGGGTAACTTAGTTGCTGGTGTGGCTCATGAAATGAACAATCCTTTGGGTTTTATCGCCGCTAGTCTCAAACAAGCTAAACCCACTTTCGCTGATATTCTTGAACACTTAAAACTCTATCAAGAAAGTTTTCCCAATAAGAACGATGAAATTCTTGAACACGAATCAGAAATTGATTTGGATTATAGCCTAGAAGACTTGCCTAAAATGCTTGATTCCATGACAATCGCTTGCGAAAGACTGAAAAATATCAGCACCAGCCTCCGCACTTTTTCTCGTGCCGATCGCGATTACAAAGTGCCATTTAATATCCATCAAGGCATTGATAGCACAATTTTAATTTTAAAACACCGCCTCAAAGCTAGCGAACACCGTCCAGTGATTGAAGTTATTACTGAATATGGAAATTTACCGCAAATAGAATGTTTTTCCGGTCAATTAAATCAAGTGTTCATGAATATTTTGGCTAATGCCATCGAAGCTTTAGAAGAATCAAATAACGGACGCAGTTTTGAAGAAATTAAAGCTAATCCCAACCGCATTACAATTACCACTTCAGTGGCAAATAATCTCGTTAAAATTACCATTGCTGATAATGGTAAAGGAATGAGTGAATCAGTTAAACAGAAAATATTTGACCATTTATTTACTACAAAAGCTGTTGGTAAAGGTACTGGATTGGGGTTGGCGATCGCCCGACAAATTGTTGAAGAAACCCACGGCGGAAAATTGTATTGCAACTCTGTTTTGGGTGAAGGTACAGAATTTATTATTGAGATTCCAGTGTAAATTTTTACTGTGATGTAAATCACTTGACATATCTGGGAACACTATATCAGTAAATCATCACTTCTTCAGCAGTATGGTAGCCACTCTTGTGAGAATTCCCGGATATAACATTACCGCAGAAATCTACAACGGTTCTCGAACCGTGGTTTATCGAGCAGTTCGAGAAACTGACTCCTTAAGAGTAGCAATCAAACTGCTGAAAAATCCTTATCCCAATTTCAGCGAACTCTTGTCGTTTCGCAATCAGTATGTCATTGCGAAAAATCTCCACTCACCTCTAATCGTCCAAACTTATAGCCTAGAACCCTACCAAAATGGCTATATTTTGGTCATGGAAGACTTTGGGGGAATTTCTCTGACAGATTATTTCACCTCTCACCATACGCTAAATATAGCTTCTCTACAAGAGTTTTTAGAAATAGCGATCGCCCTTTGCGACACCTTAAATTTACTCTACCAAGAGCGCATTATTCATAAAGATATTAAACCCAGCAATATATTAATTAATCCCGAAACCAAACAAGTTAAATTAATCGACTTTAGTATTGCATCTTTATTACCAAGAGAAACCCAAACCCTCGTCAATCCTAATGTTTTAGAAGGAACACTTGCTTACATTTCCCCCGAACAAACAGGCAGAATGAATCGTGGAATTGACTATCGTACAGATTTTTATTCCCTGGGTGTAACTTTCTACGAATTACTCACTGGAGAGTTACCTTTTTCGTCCAACAATCCAATGGAGTTGGTACATTCTCATCTGGCAAAAATCGCACCATTAGTACACGAAATTAATCCAGAAATTTCATCTGTACTATCAAAAATTGTCAGTAAATTGATGGCGAAGAATGCTGAAGAGAGATATCAGAGTGCATTAGGACTGAAGTTTGATTTAGAAAATTGTTTAACTCAGTTGCAAGTTTCGGGTAAGATTGAAAGCTTTGAAATTGCACAGCATGATGTGTGCGATCGCTTTATTATCCCCGATAAACTCTACGGACGGGAAAATGAAGTTCAGTCTTTACTGAAAGCCTTCGAGCGTGTTGCTAGCGGCAGTTCAGAACTGATGCTGGTGGCTGGTTTCTCCGGTATTGGCAAAACTGCGGTGGTGAATGAAGTCCACAAACCCATCACCCGTCAGTGCGGCTATTTCATCAAAGGAAAGTACGACCAGTTCAATCGCAACATTCCGTTTTCAGCCTTTGTCCAAGCTTTTCGCAGCTTGATGGGACAAATCCTGAGCGCATCCGATATAGAACTAGCTCGCTGGAAAGAGCAAATCCTTGCTACTGTTGGTGAAAACGGACAAGTTCTAATTGAAGTCATTCCCGAACTAGAATACATCATTGGTTCCCAACCTCCAATCGTTGAGCTAGTTGGTAGTGCATCTCAGAATCGATTTAATCTGCTCTTTGGCAAATTTATTCAGGTATTTACCAAAAAAGAACATCCCTTAGCGATCTTCCTCGATGATTTACAGTGGGCAGATTCCGCTTCTTTGAACCTTTTGAAATTGTTGATGAGCGAGTCAGAAACAGGCTATCTACTCGTACTTGGAGCTTATCGGGATAATGAAGTTTTTCCAGCCCACCCGTTGATGCTAACCCTGAATGAGATTAGAAAACAAGGTGTCAATCTCAATACTCTCATGTTGGCTGCTTTGAATGAATTAGATATTACTTGTTTAGTTGCCGATACATTGCAGTGTGCAAATAATATCGCAGCGCCGCTTTCGCACTTGGTCTACCAAAAAACTCAGGGAAATCCATTTTTCACCATTCAGTTTTTGTACGGACTGCACGAGGAAGAATGTATTTTTTTCAATCGTTCCTCCGGCTATTGGCAGTGTGACTTAACCCAAGTGACACAGTTGGCTTTGACGGATGATGTTGTGGAATTTACGATCCGACGATTGCAGAGGCTACCAGAAGCAACACAGCAAGTATTAAAGCTAGCGGCGTGCATTGGTAATCGATTTGATTTAGAAACATTAGCAGTAGTCTGTGAAGCTACTCAAGATAGTGTAGCAGCAGACTTGTGGCGATCGCTTCAAGACGGGTTAGTTATTCCAGAAAACTCAACCTACAAGTTTTTCCAAGGAAAGGGGCATGATGTGGAAGCGGTTGATAACATTACTGTTAGTTATCTGTTTCTCCACGACCGAGTACAGCAAGCCGCTTACTCTCTCATTCCTGAGACTTTGAAACAAGCAACTCACTTCCAAATTGGCAAACTTCTGCTTGCTAATGTTTCGCCAGAAGAACAAGGCAGTAAAATTTTTGCGATCGTCAATCACTTAAATGAAGGCTTGGTATTTCATCAAAGCCAGGAAGAACGTTCAGAACTTTTAGAGCTAAACTCTATTGCCGGGAGAAAGGCTAAAGAGTCTACTGCCTATGGGGTTGCTGTTAACTACTTTACGGTAGCTCAAAGCTTGTTACCTCCAGATAGTTGGCAGCAATGCTATGAAAAGTCCTTAGATGTTTATTTCAATCTCGCAGAAGTTAAGTATTTGTCTGGGGATTTTCAATCTTCTCTAGCCATTATTGAAGCGATTTCTCGCTTTGCAAGACAAAAAATTGAAAGAGCTGAAGCCTTTAACCTAGCGATTTTGATGTTTACATTGCAAGGCCAGTACCTCCAAGCACTTCAGTATGGACAAAAGGCATTGTCTTGCTTGAATTTTGATTTATCACAAATAGATTTACCAGAGAAACTTGAATCTTACCAACGTGAGATTCAATTGAAATTAGGCGATCGCACAATAGAGCAGCTCGTTGATGAACCAGAAGCCACCGATCCAGAAAAACGCCTGATTATCAAAATATTGAATAATTTAATCGTACCCGTTTATGTTCTCCAAAAGGGAGAGCTATACTTTGTCGTCGCGTTATCGATGGTTTCAGTATCTCTCAATTTTGGCGTAATCGCTGAATCAGGAAACGGATTTTCCGCCTATGGAATGTATCTCGGATATTATCAAAGCAACTATCAATCTGGCTATGAATTTGGAGTACTTGCAGAAAGTTTAGCCAACCGATTTAAGCAAGCAGATAATTTATGTAAAGCTTGCTATATGCTGGGGAATAATCTGCTTTCCTGGGTGCGTCCCTTGCGTTACTCAGGGCCTATTTTCGATCGAGGATTAGTGGCTGGGCTACAGTCTGGGGAGATGGTTTTCTCAGGTAATCTTTTGATGTACAAGCTGCTCATTCCATTTTATGCAGGGGAAAACCTATTAGAAATTCAGCAAAATCTTCCTGAATATTTAGAATTTTGTGTCAAGAAACTTAACTATCAGCTTCCTGTGGATGTGCTCTCTGGATTAAACATTGCCCTTGCTGAACTTACAGCTAGTTCTGCTGAGGATTTACCGACTGAGCAGCAGCATCTTGAAGCGTGTAGGATAAACAACAGCGATTATGCAATTTGCCACTATTTGCTCCTAAAAACTAAAATTCTCTGTTTTTACGGGCGCTATGAAGAAGCATTGGCATCGGCTCAGGGGGCTGAAGACCTCGTTGGTACAATTACTGGAAAATATCAGGTTGCAGCGATCAATTTCTATCAATCTATTGCTATAGCTGAATACTGCCGGACTCATTCTCTAGGTTTAGATAATAGTTACATCCAAAAAGTTAAATCAAACCAAGGGCAACTAAGTCTATGGGCAGCTAGTTGTCCGGAAAACTTTGCTCATAAGTACGATCTCGTGAATGCAGTTTTAAGCGTTTTATCAGGACAGAAAACAGAAGCAATTGAACTGTTCGATCGCGCTATAACTCTAGCTGAAGTCAATGGCTACCTCCAAGAACAAGCACTTGCTAACGAACTGGCCGCTAAATTCTACCTGGAGTGGGGCAAAGAAAAATTCGCCGCAGGCTATATACAAGAAGCTTACTATTGTTACGCAAAATGGGGAGCAAAAGCCAAAATTGCCGATCTGGAAAGACACTATCCGCAACTGCTAGCCCCTATCCTCCAGCAAATCCATACTCCCTTCTCTACTAGCGAAACAATCTTCTCATTGGCAAATGTTACATCCATCAGTTCCAGCACTTCCCATAGTAGTAATGTATTTGTTGCTTTAGATTTAGCTGCCATTCTCAAAGCTTCTCATACTATCTCAGGTGAAATCGAATTTGAAAAACTGCTTTCATCGTTACTTGAGATCGTCATTGAAAATGCGGGGGCTGATAAATGCGTGTTTATGCTGTTGCGAGAGGAGCGCCTGTTAATCAAAGGGTTAATTACCACAGGTTCAAAGCCAGTTGTCTTGCAGCGTATTCCCATTGAAGATAGCCAGGACGTTCCCCACAAGCTGATTTACAAAGTCTTGCATGACAAGCAAACTGTTGTGCTACTGGATGCAACTGCCGATCCGACTCTAGCCAACGACCCATACATCATGCGTCAGCAGCCGAAAAGTATCTTGTGTAGCCCGATTTTGCATCAATGTAAGTTGATGGGTATTTTGTATCTAGAAAATAATTTAGCAACGGGAGCATTTACAAGCGAACGCATCGAACTTCTCAACTTACTTTGCGCTCAAGCCGCAATTTCCTTGGAAAATGCCCGACTTTACGAACATTCCTTAGAAAATGCCCAAGAATTAGAGCGCTCCTTTGCTGAATTGAGTGCGAGTAACTCTCGGTTTGAAAAACTTGTAGATAATGTTCCTGGGGTGGTTTTTCAATACTCTCTGAGTGCTGATGGAATCCTATCGTTAAACTACATTAGTGCTGACTGTTACAGCTTGTACGAAATTTCGCCAGAGCAAGCCGTTGCCGAACCGAAGTTTTTTGAAAAAATGGTACATCCTGACGATATAGTTTCTTACCAGCAATCAAGCACTGACACCGTTCAAACTTTATCTCCCTGGCATTGGGAGGGGCGAATTGTCACTCCATCAGGTATTGTCAAGTGGATTCACGGCGAATCGAGAATTGAACAGCGTGCTGATGGCTCATTGGTTTGGGATGGATTGTTTTTGGATATTAGCGATCGCAAAGTCGCGGAACTTGCCTTGCAACAAGCACAATTACAAATGATCCAAAGTGAGAAAATGTCTGCTTTGGGTAACTTAGTTGCTGGTGTCGCTCACGAAATGAATAATCCTTTAGGTTTTATTGCTGCCAGTCTTCAACAAACTAAACCCACCATTGCCGATATTGTTGAACACCTGAAATTATATCAAGAAGCTTTCCCAAATAAGAGTGAAGAAATCGAAGACCATGCAGAATCAATTGACCTGGATTATACCTTAGAAGACTTGCCCAAAATGCTTGATTCCATGACGATGGCGTGCGACAGGTTGAAAAATATCAGCACCAGTTTGAGAACTTTCTCTCGTGCCGATCGCGATTACAAAGTCTTGTTTAATATCCACGAAGGTATTGATAGCACTATTCTCATCCTCAAACATCGTCTGAAAGCTAACGAACTACGTCCTGCGATTGAAGTTGTTACAAACTACGGCAATTTACCGCCAGTTGAATGCTTCCCTGGGCAATTAAATCAGGTGTTTATGAATATTTTGGCTAATGGTATTGATGCTTTAGATGAATCGAATACCGGACGCAATCTTCAGGACATCCAAGCTAATCCCAACCAAATTAACATTACAACTTCAATCGAAAATAATCTCGTGAAAATTGCCATTGCTGATAATGGCAAAGGGATGAGTGAATCAGTCAAATCAAAAATATTTGACCATTTATTTACTACGAAATGTGTGGGTAAAGGTACGGGGTTGGGGTTGGCGATCGCTCGGCAAATTGTTGTAGAAAAACATGGTGGAAAATTGTATTGCAACTCTATTTTGGGTGAAGGTACAGAATTTATTATTGAAATTCCGTTGTAAATTTTTGTTCGGATTCATAAATAACTTTAGATATCTGGGAACACTATCTCTGTAAATCATTACTTATAACGCAGTATGGTAGCCACTTTTGTGAGAATTCCCGGATATAACGTTACCCAAGAAATTTACAACGGTTCAAGAACCGTGGTTTATCGAGGTCATCGAAAAGATGGAAAACCTGTAGCAATCAAACTGCTAAAAAATCCTTATCCCAGCTTCTCTGAACTAGTACAATTTCGCAATCAGTATACCATTGCCAAAAATCTGAATTCACCTCTAATTGTCCAAACTTATAGCCTAGAACCGTACCACAATGGCTATATGTTGGTCATGGAAGATTTCGGCGGGATTTCTCTCAAGGAATGGAGAGTTAGGGGAAATCTCCAATCTCTACAGGAGTTTTTAGAAATTGCGATCGCCCTCTGCGACACCTTAAATTTACTTTACAACGAGCGGATTATTCATAAAGATATCAAACCCAGCAATATATTAATTAATCCCGAAACCAGACAAGTTAAATTAATTGACTTTAGTATTGCATCTTTACTACCAAGAGAAACTCAAACACTAGTAAATCCTAATATCTTAGAAGGGACACTAGCTTATATTTCCCCAGAACAAACAGGCAGAATGAATCGGGGGATTGACTATCGCACGGATTTTTATTCATTAGGAGTTACTTTTTATGAATTACTCACGGGAGAATTACCCTTTAAAGCTAACGACCCAATGGAGTTGGTACATTCTCATATTGCCAAACTTCCCGAACAATTGACGAGCAAATCCGAAAAAGAAATTCCCCAAGTCCTAGATGATATCGTCATGAAATTGATGGCGAAAAATGTCGAAGAAAGATATCAGAGTGTATTGGGGTTGAAATTTGATTTAGAAAAATGTCTGCATCAACTACTAGTTTCGGGTAAGATTGAGAGTTTTGAAATTGGCAGTAGGGATGTGTGCGATCGCTTCACGATCCCTGATAAACTCTATGGCAGAGACATGGAGGTTCAAACTCTCCTCCAAGCATTTGAAAGAGTTAGCCTTGGCGCAACAGAAATGATGCTGGTTGCAGGGTTTTCGGGAATTGGCAAAACCGCCGTTGTCAACGAAGTTCATAAACCGATTGTGCGGCAACGCGGCTACTTCATCAAAGGCAAATACGACCAGTTCAAGCGCAACATTCCTTTGAGTGCTTTTGTCCAAGCATTGCGCGACTTGATGTCACAACTATTGAGTGAAAGCGATACTCAATTGTTGCGGTGGAAAGAGAAAATCTTGTCGGCTTTAGGTGAAAATGGGCAAGTTTTAATCGATGTCATTCCCGAACTAGAGCAAATTATCGGCAAACAGCCAGCAGCCCCAGAACTTAGCGGTAGTGCAGCTTTAAACCGCTTCAACTTGTTATTTGGCAAATTCATAGCCTTGTTCGCGACACAGCAGCATCCTTTAGTAATGTTTCTCGATGACTTGCAGTGGGCAGATTCAGCTTCACTCAACTTAATACAGGTGTTGATGAGTCAAAGCGAGGTCGGCTATCTGTTCATCATTGGAGCTTATCGAGATAACGAAGTTTCAAAAGCACATCCCCTGATGCTGATGCTAGAGGAGATTGAAAAAGTCTCAGCGATCGTCAATACCCTGACTCTCAATCCTTTGAGCCAAACCCATCTGAATGATTTGATAGCCGACACCCTCAGTTGTTCGCAAATAACAGCACTACCACTGACAGAGTTAGTCTATCAAAAAACCAAAGGCAACCCCTTCTTTGCCACCCAATTTCTCAAAGCTTTGCATGAGGAAGGATACATTACTTTTGACCCCCCTCAGTCCCCCCTGAGCAAGGGGGGAAGAGAAGGGGGGTGGCAGTGCGATATTGCAGTAGTGAAGACACTCGTGCTCACTGATGATGTCGTACAGTTCATGGCAATGCAATTGCAAAAATTGCCCGCTCGAACTCAAAATGTCCTCAAACTTGCTGCCTGTATTGGCGCACAATTTGATTTAGAAACCTTGGCGATTGTCTCTGAACGCTCGCTCTCCGAGCTTGGGGTGGATTTGTGGAAGGCACTGCAAGAAGGATTAATTCTACCAATTAGTGAGGTCTACAAATTTTATCAACCCTCCACACTAAGTTCAGAAGTTCCCGAACACAATACCTTTAACTGCGCTTACAGATTTTTACACGATCGCGTCCAGCAAGCGGCTTACTCTTTAATTCCCGATAACCAAAAACAAGCAACACATTTAAAAATTGGGCAACTTTTGTTGCAAGGAAATTCTCAGAGCGAACAAGAAGAACGTCTATTTGACATTGTAGGTCATTTAAATCTAGGTGTTGAGTTACTTCATTCAACAGAGAAACCGGAGTTAGCTAGGTTAAATTTAGCTGCTGGACAAAAGGCAAACATTTCTACAGCTTATACTGCTGGAGCGGAGTATGCTCTTTTCGGGATCGAATTACTAGAGAAAAACTGTTGGCAACATCAATATCCTTTAGCATTAGCACTGTATGAAACAGCCGCAGAAGCTACATATCTCTGTGGCGATTTTGAACAGACGGATTTGTTGACTGAAGTGGTATTGCAACAAGACAATCCGCTTCTCGACAAAATCAAATCCTACGATCTAAAAATCCAAAAATTTCAAGCTCAGAATAAGTTGCTTGATGGTGTCAAACTAGCTCTTGATGTTCTCGAACTTTTAGGAGAGAGATTTTCCCTAGAACCAGACAATTCTGAAATTGAGCAAGCATTCAAAGAAACCTTATTAATTCTAGACAACAGAGATACCTTAAGCCTAATCGATTTACCAGAGATGACAGATCCGTATAAGCTGGTAACGATGCAGATTCTGTCAACAATGTTTGCAGCCACTTATCTCTCAAGTCCTAAATTATTACCGTTGATTGTCTTAAAGCAAGTTAATTTATCCCTAGAGTACGGAAACACCTCTGAGTCTGCCTCTGCTTATACTAAATACGGGCTACTTTTGTGTGCAGTCGCCAACAATATCGATCTGGGATATCAATTTAGTGAGTTAGCTTTAGGGCTATTAGAAGATGTCAAAGTCAAAGACAGTAAAGCTCAAACAATCAATGTAGCTTGCGCTGGAGTTCAGTTTTGGAAAAAATCCCTCAGAATATCAACTCAGCTTTTTGTAGAAGGGTATCAAAGTGGTTTAGAAAGCGGTGACATTCAAAATGCTTCCCACTGTATCATGAATTATTTCAGTTATTCCTATCATTATGGCAAAGAACTATTTGAACTCGAACGAGAAATGTCAATGTATGGTGAAGTTCTTGCCAAGCTGAAACAGAAATCTTGCCTACAAAACATCAACAGCCTTCAACAAACTGTCATAAATTTAGTTATTAAAGTAGAAAATCCCCAGTTTTTGGAAGGTGATTTTTTTAGTGAAAATTTAGAAATACCCAGGCTCAAACAATCTAACGATCGAACTGCCTTGGCTTTTCTATATATTCAAAAACTCATGCTAAGTTACTTATTTGGAGAGGTTGCCCAAGCCCAGAAAATTGCAGCCATAGCCGAGCAATATTTAGACGGAGTTCCAGGAATGATCTGGGTTCCTGTTTTTTATTGGTATGATACATTAACTCAATTAGCTAGATATTCTGAATTAACAGATGTGGAGGAAAAACAGAAAATCTGGGTTCGTGTCTTGGAAAATCAAGCAAAAATGCAGCACTGGGCAGATTGCGCTCCCACAAACTTCTTGCATAAGTATGACTTAGTAGAAGCTCAGAGACATCAAATCTTGGGTAACAAAACTGAAGCCATTGAACATTACGATCGCGCCATAGCAGGAGCCAAAGCCAACGAATACATCCAAGAAGAAGCCTTAGCTAACGAACTCGCCGCTAAATTCTGTCTTGACTGGGGCAAAGAAAAATTTGCTGTAACTTATATGCAGGAAGCCTATTATTGTTATGCCCGCTGGGGTGCAAAAGCCAAAGTCGCCGACTTAGAAAAACGCTACCCGCAACTGCTGGCTGCCATATTACAGCAAACCCGTTCTCCCTTCTCCAACTACGAAACCATCTTTGCCTTGGGGAGTGTCACCTCCACTAGTTCTGCAACTTCTAGCAGTAGTGTCTCAGATATCCTAGATTTAAAAGCCATTCTCAAAGCTTCTCAAACTATCTCTGGCGAAATCGAACTAGAAAAACTGCTTTCATCGTTGCTTGAGATCGTAATTGAAAATGCAGGATCTGATAAATGCGTGTTTATGCTGTTGCGAGAGGAGCGCCTGTTAATCAAAGGCTCAATTACCACAGGTTCAAAGCCAGTTGTGTTGCAGCGTCTCCCCATTGAAGATAGTCAAGACATTCCCCACAGACTGATTTACAAAGTCAAACATGACAAGCAGACTGTTGTGCTACTGGATGCGAGTGCCGATCCGACTCTAGCCAACGATCCTTATATCATGCGTCAGCAGCCGAAAAGTATCTTATGCAGCCCGATTTTGCATCAAGGCAAATTACTGGGCATTTTATATCTCGAAAATAATTTAGCAATGGGGGCATTTACAAGCGAACGCGTCGAACTTCTCAACTTACTTTGCGCTCAAGCCGCAATTTCCTTGGAAAACGCCCAACTTTACGAACGTTCCTTAGAATCGCTATCGGAGTTGAATGCGTCCCAGTCTCGCTTCCACAATCTGGTAGACAACGTGCCTGGAGTCGTTTGTCAATACCAGATGAGTGCTGATGGCATTCTCTCATTAAACTACATCAGTGCCGACTGTTACAATTTTTACGAAATCACCCCAGAACAAGCTGCTGTCGATCCCGATTTTCTCGACAAAATGATACATCCAGATGATCTGGCTTCTTACCTGCAAACTTACACTGACACCGTTCAAGCTCGATCTTCCTGGTGCTGGGAAGGACGAATCGTCACTCCGTCAGGAATCGTCAAATGGCTTCACGGTGAATCCAGAGTTGAACAGCGTGCTGATGGCTCATTGGTTTGGGATGGATTGTTTTTGGATATTAGCGATCGCAAAATTGCAGAACTTGGCTTGCAACAAGCACAATTACAAATCATCCAAAGTGAGAAAATGTCTGCTTTGGGTAACTTAGTTGCTGGTGTCGCTCACGAAATGAATAATCCTTTAGGTTTTATTTCTGCCAGTCTTCAACAAACTAAACCCACCATTGCTGATATTACCGAACACCTGAAGTTATATCAAGAAACTTTCCCAAACAAGAGTGAAGAAATCGAAGACCATGCCGCAGAGATTGATTTGGAATATAGTATAGAAGACTTATCTAAAGTAATTGATTCTATGACTTTGGCGTGCGACAGGCTCAAAAATATTAGCACTAGTCTTCGCACTTTCTCTCGTGCCGATAAAGATTATAAAGTGCTATTCAAAATCCACGAAGGTATCGATAGTACGATTTTAATTCTCAAGCATCGTCTGAAAGCTAACCCTGAACGTCTGGCGATTGAAGTTGTCACAAACTATGGCAATTTCCCTCAAATAGAATGTTTCCCTGGGCAACTAAATCAAGTATTTATGAATATTCTGGCAAATGCCATTGACGCATTAGAAGAGTCGAATATTGGGCGGAGTTTTGAAGATATTAAAGTTAATCCCAACCGCATTACAATTACCACTTCAATGGCAGATAATCTCGTTAAAATTACCATTGCTGATAATGGTAAAGGAATGAGTGAATCAGTTAAACAGAAAATATTTGACCATTTATTTACTACGAAATCTGTGGGAAAAGGTACGGGGTTGGGGTTGGCGATCGCTCGACAAATTGTCGAAGAAAAACATGGCGGTAAATTGAGTTGCAACTCTGTTTTAGGTGAAGGTACAGAATTTATTATTGAAATTCCTGTGTCATAGCAAAAAGACGCAAAGAATTTCTTTGCGTCTTGAACAGGGATTTAAAAATGGGCATTTTCGGCGTTATATGTCACCATTGAGCGAAACTTTATCGCGCCAGTACCAGCTTAAAAGCAGGCTACCTGCTACCAGCTTAATTACTTCCAGTAGCCAATAACTACCGTGTAGTAAACCCATTGTTGATGGAATAGCAACAGCAGCTTCAAATAAATTTAGCTGAATTCCAATGGCACACATTTGCGGAGTCAAGAAGTAGGTGTCAAGCACAGCTACACTCAGCAGTAGCACAGATATCACAATACTGCTAATACCCCTTTGAAATTGCGTTTTACTTAAAACTAGCGCTCCAGTTAAAACTACAGCAGCAGATAATAATTCCATACGATTAAAATTCCAAAAAATCGCGTAGCCAGCTGTAGTAAAACCACCTTGGTTCATCATCCCAGAAAGATAAAGGCTAGGCATAATTACCCAGTCCAAAACTAGGCTTGCACTGAGCCAAAAGCCCAAAGTCAATATGATAGCGGTTTGCCAAATTGGCCGTTTGAATGCAACGTTAGAAATAGCAGTCATATAATAATTGCCTGTGTTGTATTCTTAGTTTCTAACTTCAACAGTTACTTTGACAACAAATATCAATTAACCTTTACATTGATTGCCAATTATAGAGGGCGATCGCTCTTAATTCTTCACTCAATCCCAAGTTATTTTAAAGAGATTTAAGAAATATTAAAAACCTTTAAAAACTAATTTTATCTATGAAAAAGCTCAATTTTAGTGTTAGCAATCCCATAAGTAGGGGCGTACAGTTGTACGCCCCTACTTATTTTTCCTGAAATGTCCAAACTCCTTCATCCCAATCTGATTCTGTTGGGGGTGCTTGTAACCAGTGCTGACAACGCAACAGATGTAACATGGCGGCTTTGTCTTGGTTATCTGCTGCTAAAACTAAGGCAAATTCGGCTCTAGCACGATTAAAATCGCGTTTGAGGTAATATTCGCGTCCTTTATGATAATGCTCAATCACTTGTAGTTTTTCGCCACTAATGGGATCGGAACGCAAACCCACCAATTCATATATAGATACTGGCTCATTTCTGCCTTTGACGCGAATGTAGTCTAGTTCTCTCGCCCAAATATTTTCTTGGCATGGTTTAAAAGTGTTATGGCTAATAATAATATCGCAACCATACTGTTTACTAACACTTTCTAATCGAGAGCCGAGATTTACACCATCACCAATGGCTGTAAATTCCATTCGTTTACTAGAGCCGATATTTCCACTAATCACTGTATCGGAATTGATACCAATACCAATGTTGATTCTGGGTTTATTAAGTACGTGGCGACGTTGATTAAAATCATACAAGCGTTGGCGCATTTCCAAAGATGTTTGCACCGCCATCCAAGCATGTTCCTCTAAAGGTAAAGGAGAACCAAAAACAGCCATAATGGCATCACCGATGTATTTATCAAGGGTGCCTTTATGTTTAAAAACTGCCTCCACCATTGATTCAAAATATTCATTGAGCATACTCACCACTTCTTCTGCTTCTAGATTTTCTGTCAAAGTGGTGTAGCCGCGGATATCCGAAAATAAAATAGAAACTTCTTTACGATCGCCTCCTAGTTTAGCGTCATCCAACTTTAGCAATTCTTCTGCCAATTCCTGGGTCATATAGCGGTACATCGTACTTTTGAGCCGCTTTTCATCACTGATATCTTCCATCACCACCAGCGCCCCACGCACTTGTTCGTGGTCGGTGGCATCAGCAATGGTATTAATCGATAAATTAATACTATGCTGTTCGGTACCAGCACTTAAAAGAGTGCGATCGGGATAATACTGCTGGCGGCGTTTCGAGTCAGTTCCATGTAAAGCATCCTGACACCACTTGCTAAAGTCGCTTTCTTTAATGGCGATGACATCATTAACTGATTTACCTTCTAAACGGTCTTCTGGTTCTAATCCCAGCAAACGTTTAGCGCTTTCATTGGCGGCGATAATCAACCCAGATTTATCAGTAGAAACTACTCCATTGGAAAGACTGCGGAGAATGTCTCGTTGCATTTGTTCTTGTTGCTTGACGGTGGCAAACAACTGAGCGTTATGTAATGCTACTCCTGCTTGAATATTAAAAGCTTCCATGAACTCTTCATCATTGCGGTCAAAACTAGCTTGGAAGCATTCGGGAGCCTTCGGCCAAAAAGCAGGATCGTAAGCCGGAAAATCCCCTGATTTCTTTTTATTTACTAATTGGGTAACACCGATTAATTCTTGGTCGGCGTTAAATACTGGCATACAAAGTAAACTACAGGTGCGATAGCCATTTTGCTGGTCGAGTTGTTTGGCTGTCTCCGAGTCGGGATCGTCGTATAAATCAAAGGCAATATTCAACTTTTTACCGGATGCGGCTACTATCCCTGCAAATCCTTTACCGATGGGGACGCGTAACTCCTTAGTAGAACCGTCATCTTGAGTGATTTTTGTCCACAATTCATGACGATCGCGGTCTATTAACCATAGCGTACTGCGATCGGCATTCATTAATTCCTTGGCTTCATCCATTACCCGCTTGAGGGTATCTTCTAAATCAAGACTGCTTTGAGAAAGGGACTTGATGGCTTTCATCAACGCCGCCACTGCCCTTTGTTTTTGCGTAGCTACATAAAAAGAGCGGGATGATTCTAAAATCAGTCGAATCGAAGGAGCGAATTCTTGAAATAACTGTTCGTCAGCACAGATAAAACCATTGGTATCAATGCGCTCTGCAAGCGGGGCATTGGGATTACTACCAGATTTTAATTTATTCAGTAATTGTACTACTGCCACTAATTGCCCGTGTTCGTTTAATAACGGCAAAGCCAGCATTGTATAAGTGCGATAGCCAGTTCTTTTTTCTTGGGCTTGGGCAAAATGCGATCGCGGATCGTCATAAAAATCAAAGGGAATATTGATAACTTGCTTAAAAGTAGCCACCTCACCGCCGATACCTTTATTGGCGGGGATGCGAATTTCTAAAGAGCGATCGCCCTCCCCCTCAGCTACAATTGACCAGAGTTCTTGTTTTTCCTCATCTAATAAAAATATTGTCGTCCGGTCAGCCCCCAGTAATTCCCCGGTTTTTAAGGTAATCGAATGCAACATTTCTTGCAAGATGTTTTCAAACCCCTGAGAATCCAGCATGGATAGGGTTTGATGCACAATTTGTAATTTTTGCTCGACATCCTTAACAACCTGTTTAAAAGTATCTTGAGTCAAGGGAGCAAGAAACGTAGAAAAAGTTCCTTGTCTTGTGGCAAGAGCGCCTACAGGAGCGGAATTTGCTGGTGATTCGGCGTTTTCTTGGTTGTGAACGCCAATCATCACATCGGCGGTCTCCCCACAACTTCCTTGATACACTGACATAATTAGTATTAGATATAACAGAATGAGATGTTAGATTTAACAATGCGATTAAATTTATGTAAGAGGTGCTAAAAGCAACATTTGATATTATCCATAGTTTAATCGCTTGTTCAGCCAGCGTCATCCTGTCATTGGGTATGGGGCATTGGGCATTGGGCATTGGGCATTGGGGATGGGAAGAGGACAAGGGAGACAAGGTAGACAAGGTAGCAATCTTTCTCTCCGAAGTTCTGATGGTCGGAAACCTCCGCTCAGACTTCTCTCCTTGTCTCCCTTGTCTCCCTTGTCTCCCCCATCTCCCCATCTCCCCATACTTCGGCTCCGCTCAGTACAAGTCTCCCCATCTCCCCATCTCCCCTGTCTCCCCCATCTCCCCATCTCCCCATCTCCCTCATCCCCCCATCTCCCCACTCCCAGGATGAACATTTTCAATATGCTCGATCAAGCTTTCAGCCATTTCAACAGCGACGATAATTAACTGTTGTTCCATTTTTCCGTAGCCTCCCTCGTTGCTGATTTGGGGGTAAATGTGGGGATTGGATAGCATGGCAGCTAGGAGTTGCGATGCTGTTTGTTTTAATTCATAGACTTGTAGGCTCACACCTCTATTCCCTCCAGTCCAACGGTAATTTAATTAGAGTTTGTTCAGATTTGCCAGCACGCACCCCTGGTTTGTCAACAATTTTGACTGTGGTTGCTTGGAGTCCTTCTTCACCTTCTTCTACGGAAAAATACACACCAGTACCAATTTCTAGGCGTTGAAAGTCATCATGTAGGACGCTATTGCGGTGGAAGTAGATTTCCTGGCCGTCTAAGGCTTTAAGAAAGCCATAACCGCGATCGCGAAATAACTTGGTAACAAGCGCCGTTGTATCCTGGGCTGCTTCACTGCTCAAGGCTTTATCGCTTTCATGTTGGCGTTGGGTGAGTTTGACAAGTTGTCCACAAGCTGCGTCAAAGGCATCTCTAATTACTACATTCAGCGGCTGATACTGCTTGCCATCGCTGGGATTACTTTCTGCTACCAATTCGTGCCCAGGAGGTACGGTGATATCAATTCTGACTCTATAAGGAGAACCACTGCGGGGACGATGATGTATCTTTTCAATTGCAATATGGCAACTATTAATGTAATTGCAAATATGTTCTAGTTTGGCTATTTTTTGATTAATTAAAGCAGCGATCGCATCAGTTTTCTCTAGATTGCGATAGGTAATTTCTGGTGTAACTTTCATTGTCAGAGTGGGGATGAGGGAGGTGGGGGAGATGGGGAGATGGGGGAGATGGGGGAGATGGGGAGATGGGGGAGATGGGGGAGATGGGGAGATGGGGAGACTTGTACTGAGCGGAGCCGAAGTATGGGGAGATGGGGCAGAGGAGAATAATAACTCACAAGTCAACAGTCAACAGTCAACAGTCAACAGTCAACAGTCAACAGTCACCCAGTAAACAAGGCTTGACCATTCTTTGTTGCTGTTGTGAGTAATTCTCGGACTTCTTCATCTGTAGTTTGAGGAAAGTTTTCGTACCAAAGACCAACACTGTAGAAAGGGCTGGGTGAAGAGACGCAAGCGATTTGATCTACTTCAGTTTCTAACTGTTGACAAGTTTCAGCTGCGGCTACGGGCACAGCAATGACAATGGCAGCTGGTTGATGTTTTCGCACAGCCACAACGGCAGCCCACATGGTTGCACCTGTGGCTAAGCCATCATCTACTAAGATGACGGTGCGTCCGTGTAAGTCTGGAAAAGGACGCTGTCCTCGATAAAGGTTTTCTCGACGCTGTAACTCTCGTTCTTCTTGCACTGCTACCCTGGCGATTACTTCGTCGGAGATGTTCACCATGTTGATAATATTTGTATTGAGTATCCGCACACCACCAGGAGCGATCGCTCCCATTGCTAATTCTTCTCTATCGGGTACACCCAATTTACGTACTACCAAAACATCCAAGGGAGCATTTAAGGCTTGAGCAACCTCAAAGGCTACGGGTACGCCACCTCTTGGTAACCCTAAAACCACAACATCTGAACGATTAACATAAGCAGCTAACTCCTGAGCTAAAACTTGGCCTGCAAACCTCCTGTTTTTAAATAGCATGGTGTAACACTCCTAATGAATTGACAAAAATTTTAAGTATTTATCCGCATTCGTCCTTTACTGCCTGCCTCAAACAACGGATCGAATTCTGATGGCAGTTGAGAGCGAATATCATCGATTTCGCCTGTGCTAATGGCTTCACTCAATACCTCAATAACTACACGGGCATGATGAACAGCATCTGGCAGCTGCACACTTTCTCTTTGACTTACTCGCTCAAAAAATTCATTAATAGAAAAGCGTTCTCCAGCACCTGCATATTCATGTCGCATGTATTCTGCAATGCCTCTTGGCAGCTGGGCAGCAGCATTAAAAGGCTCATCTCCAGCTAACCTTTCTGCTAGCGTCTCTAGAGTCGCGCGGGTTGCCAGTTCTGCGTCACCACGCGAACTCAGACGGGCACGATTTTGCACCTGTCCAATAAACTCATCGTGTTGCATTTTTCCTCCAGATCGTACATGACTTGTTATGGTCTGACGTTCTGAACCAATCTTAGAAAGCGAAAAATACCGTGTCCTCTGACTAATGGGGCGACATCTTCAATTTATAGTTCTATCAAAAGGATGACACTCAATACGGTTCGGATAAGCAGTATGAACTTCCCTTGTGGTCTGGGAAAAGGTTAATAGTTCGACCCTTCTCTACGAGAGGCTTCGCCAACGCCAACGACAAAGCTCAGGACAGGCAAGCTCACCAACCGGGGAAAGGGAAAATACCAAACATGCACC
This sequence comes from Nostoc linckia z4, assembly GCF_002608075.1. Lineage (GTDB taxonomy): Bacteria > Cyanobacteriota > Cyanobacteriia > Cyanobacteriales > Nostocaceae > Nostoc > Nostoc linckia. The sequence continues at coordinate 7,751 of NZ_LAHA01000042.1, read as the reverse complement.
CCCTTTTCCCGACTTCTGCAAGAAGTCTTATGAACCAATGGAGGAAGATTTTTCTCTTTGAATAAGCTAAAAACTAAAGAACACGGCTAACTATGCTCCCGAAATTGCGATGAATTTTCTCCCACTTGCCAATACTTGTTATTAGACTTATGTTGAGTATATATTTTAACAAAATTTAAATATAAAATTACTTAATTACTCACAGATACGAAAATTTATAGAGGATAAAGTAATGATGAAAGTCCTCATTTTAGGCTTTTCTGGTTTTCTTGAATCAAATTATTGATGTTGTCTTCACATTAATTCTGAATTGTAAATTTGCAATAGTTCACAATACTCTAATTATTTGAAGCCAGTATAAAATTATGTTAAAATTATTCCCATAAAGATAGTAAAAATTATCCTTTAACATTTTTGAGTAAAAATCAATAGGGTAGAATAACTGAATAACGATCCGCTATTTTTAATTTGAAAGCAGGATTTTATAAATGATCGGCTTAACTAGTTCGGAAAACACTACAGTTAACAGCACAGCAACTAGCAAAAGATTGGCAAGGGCGATGATGGTTGCAGCTGGAGAGTTTTCACTGATTTTAGCGTGTTGTAACAGCATTGAAAGACAGCAGCAAGTCCTGAATTGGTTAACAGAATTTTCATCAACCGACATTCCCGAAATCCAGCTGACACCAGCAACAGATACGTTATACACTCCTATTGCCAATAAAATTGGTGCTACTCAACCCGAAGCTTTAATGGTACGGGGCTTAGAATCTGTAGAGGCAATTAATCAATTAATCATTAGCACTAACATCATGCGAGATGAGTTTCGCAAACAGTTTAAGTTTCCCTTGGTATTGTGGGTTAATGACGAAATTCTCTGCAAGCTAGTCTGGTTAGCACCCGATTTCAAAGATTGGGCATCTACTACCATTAGATTTGATGTAGTTAATAATTAGTTAGTCGAACCCGAACAACAAGTAATTAGTGCCTAACTTTGTTCAAAAACATAGGAAACAGCAAGTAGGGCTATGGGGTTCGCTTAAGGATAATCTCACGCAAAGGTGCAAGGACGCAAAGGAAAATCGTATATTTTGGTTGAAGGCGCAAAAGTAGAGACGTAGCATTGCTACGTCTCTACATCGGGTGGAATGACGAAAAATCCTTCAATGAAAGGTGTCATACCATTTCACTTTATAAGTAGATAGTCATGATTAAATCTAAGATGTCATTGCGTTCGCGTAGCGTCTCGTAGAGAGCGAAGCGAAGCAATCGCAAAGTCTCTGGGATTGCTTCGCTTCGCTCGCAATGACAGAACATAATGACAGAACATATTATATTTATTTATGTCCATCTACTTAAATGATACAAATACAAGCGTAAGGGCGTAGGCTCGCCTTCCCGCAGGGTACAGCCGTTCACCCTTACAATTACCTGTACCTCACAAAGTTGCAATTTGCTGTATCTGATGTCATTAATATTTATTCCTCCATTTATTCAACAAATCAACAGCAAAATTACCCGTGAAGCTGGTGTTAATTTGTGTGTGCTACGCCTTGATGTTATGCACCCGTGGGTTAATGGGAATAAATGGTATAAGTTGAAATATAATTTATTAGAAGCAAAGCAAAAAAATTTCACTAAACTGCTTACCTTTGGCGGCGCTTATTCTAATCACATTTATGCAACCGCAGCCGCCGCTAATCTTTTGGGATTTCATACCATCGGCGTAATTCGTGGCGAGGAAAATTTACCATTGAATCCAACGCTGAGTTTTGCTGTACAGCAGGGTATGGAACTTGTGTATCTTTCGCGCCAGATGTATCGACAACGCAACACAGCAGAGTTACATGAATCTCTGCAACAGCGTTTTGGTGAGGTGTTTATCATTCCTGAAGGTGGTAATAATTTAAACGGCGTGCGCGGTTGTACAGAGATAATTAATCAAGGGATGTCTACCGCTGGCTACGCCTTTGATTATATTTGCCTAGCCTGCGGTACTGCAACAACGCTGGCTGGAATTGCACTTTCTTTAAATCAAAGACAAAAAGCGATCGCTTTTCCGGTGTTGAAAAATGGCAATTTTCTAGGAAAAGAAATAGAAAATCTCTTGACAAATTACCTCGCCTCTGGTTTACCGAGTCCATATAATTCTCCCGCTTGTTGGGAATTAATGTGTGATTATCACTTCGGCGGCTATGCAAAAGTCAATCAGGAGTTGCTACGATTCAGCCAAGAATTTAGCTCGGCGCACAATGTACCTCTTGATTATGTATATACTGCCAAAATGTTTTATGGCGTGATGGATTTATTACAGCAGGGTTTTTTTGCTAAAGGCAAAAGTTTGCTGCTGGTACACACAGGTGGCTTGCAGGGTAATGTTGGTATGGAACAAAGATTGCTGGTTTCCATTAATTCCACTTCTTAGAAGACAAGCGGCTGTAGTTGTAAAAAATGGAACTGGCTTTTTAGACAAGATGAGTCCTGTTTCCATTAATTCCACTTCTCAGAAGAGAAGCGGCCTATATCTACCTTGTATCGTTCAACGGCTTCTAAGTTTCCATTAATTCCACTTCTCAGAAGAGAAGCGGCAAGAAGCAAGAGCGACTAACAACTGAAACGACTAAAAAGTTTCCATTAATTCCACTTCTCAGAAGAGAAGCGGCGTAAATGTTTACTTCCAACAAAATCTCTACCTTCAAATATGTTTCCATTAATTCCACTTCTCAGAAGAGAAGCGGCAACTTACAAGATATAGGTTCTATCAGCATTCAGATGGAACAAGTTTCCATTAATTCCACTTCTCAGAAGAGAAGCGGCCCCTATTAATTTAAACCCTGACACCACCTAATGTCCAGACGCCATTTGCGACGGGGTAGAAACCGAAGGCTGTTTCCAGAGAAAAAGCAGAGGCGAAAAACTCTGAAACCCTTGTGTAGAAGGATATCGGCCGGGTTAACGAGAGAATCAGCATTTGCACCATAGACTCGACCCCGCCGCACAGAAACAATAATTTCTGAGATTTAACAAATTCTGGGGGTTTAAGTCCCCCAGTTTTATAACCAGCAAATTTTGTTGTGGCGTTAAAATCCCCATTACAAAACTATACTTGCCACTTGCAACTTGTTTAATCATAGCTACCTACTTCAACTCTTATCTCTTTGCGTACTTTGCGGTTCGATTTTTCCCCATGTAATATTGAAAAATTAACTTTATATTACCAAAAAATAATTATTAAAAACTTACTTGTTCATTTTGTAGCTACACCAATAATATGCTGACTCATCATAAACAATCCCAGTTGAAACTGCTCATAACTAACACTAGTAAAACCAGCATTTTCTAAAGCAACATCAATTTCCCTATCTCGATGAGAAATATCAGCTAAAGTTTTCCAAATCGGACTAATTGTATTTTGTATTTTTCGCAAAAAACTTCCTTGGGGTGCAGGGATATGTTCAATAAATAACAAGCGCCCGCCTGGTTTTAGTACTCTTAAAATTGCCTGTAATGTATAGTTGATATTCGGCACAGAAGACAAAACAAAGGTAGCAACAACGGTATCAACGCTATTATCTTCAACATTTAGCCATTCAGCATTACCAAAGCGGATATCGATATTCAAACCAAGTTTTTTTGCTTGTTTTCGCAGAGAGGAATGCATTTGTAAGCTTGGTTCAATAGCTATTAAATCGATATTGTTAGGATAGTAGGGTAAATTAGAGCCATTTCGCGGATTAATTTCTAATACTTTACCTTGGAGATTAGCAAAAAGTGAAAATTTGCGATCGCCTAATTTTTTATCATAGGTGCTGCTATGTCCAGCCATCATCCGTCTCAAAAAAAATTTACCTAAATTTACATAAATTTGATTTGATAATTCTCCACAAATTTGGTTTACACTCATTTATCCACTTCCTAATTTTTAAGGCTACAAATTGGTGTATCGTTTAACCATTTATAGCCTCAAGATATTATATTTACTTTTGTTTAACTTCACCCAAGCGATTCACCTGATTGGGTGATTTTAGATAAATATTCACTACTTTTCAAATTTGATTCTTTTGAGATTTATGCAGATTTTGTATTTCTGCCAAAAAAGTAAATAATACAACACCAAATAAATCAGCAGCTAAATCAACTAAATCAAAACTGCGATGGGGTGTCAATAATTGAATGATTTCGTCAACGATACAAAAAAAGATGACAAGAAATGGTGTCAATGGCAGTGAAATATTAAATATCTCAATTTTACGTTTATTTAATGCTAGGTGTCCCAAGTATGCAGCAATTCCCAACAACAAAAAATGCATTATTGTATCGAAATACGGAAATTGAGAAAGTTCAACTGGAATAATTTTTAGGTAGGCTGATATGGAAATGGACATTAAAATCCCAAAGTAAAACCAAAACGCAAAAACCCAAAATCGATTAGATTTCATTTTTATTATTTGCCAAAGTAATGTTAAAATTCAGAATTAATCAGCTTGAAAATCACATCATTCATCACAGATGAGATTTTTGAATCATTCTAAATTCTTACATAACTACTACAAATTCAACAAAAAGCTTTCCGCAATTTATAATTCTTGATTTTCGTAAATTCTGTTAAGATACTGTGAATTTTAAAAATTAAAAAATTATCAAACAGAATTCAGGAGTCAGAAGTCAGAATTCAGTGAAAATCAAATTAATGTAGTGGCGTAACAAGTCTTAAATATTGCAATAGATTTTATTGTGGGATGGGTGTCCTCACCCGTCCGGGCGGGCAGGATGCCCACCCCACAAGAGTTTATTAATCCACTATTTTAGTCTTGACACACCCTACATTTTGTTCACAATCGAAAATCCAAAATCTCAAATTCAAAATTGTCTCACGCATGAAGGTTGGCTTGTTCTTGCAACCAAGGATCTACTGGTTGTCCATCTTTGCGGCGTAATTCAATTTCCACAGCTATCACTTGTTTGGAACCAGGAGGCGCAGGTTTTTGATGGAAAATAATATCATAATCTAGTGGATTGTGTTGGCGTTCTTTCAACCATTCTTGCACTTTGGTTGTGGCAAAGAATGATTGTCCCTGCTCAAACATTCGGGTAATCTGCATTTGCAGTGTAAAAGGATTAATGCGACCCATTTTCTACCGCCTTTTTTAATTAAAGAAGAATTCCGAAAATATTATAGTAATCCAGTTTAATTTTTGTGTGTAGATAGAGTGAACTAAGGGAACTCCAAAAAATAAATTATTCCGATTTAGGCTGTCTTCTCTGGAATATTTTTTACTTGGAAGTTTCCCCTTTCCCCTTTCCCCTTTCCCCATCTCCCCGTTAACAGTCTTCTCTGGAATATTTTTTTACTTGGAAGTCCCTAACTTCAGCGTACCTAAGGCCTTGGCGTAGCGTTTCGTAGAGAAGCGCCTATGCGTTGAAAAAATCTAGTATTTGGCGCAGCCTCATAAAAAACTGTATCAGTTGTCAGTAGATATTGTAAAAAATTAAATATCCCAAAAGAGGTAGTTACTGAGATATCAGGTATGACAGAATCGACTTAATGCCTATCCTTTAGTATATTTCACCAGATTACTACTTAATTTTGTTATAGATTGGAGAGAGGCACGCCGCTTCAAGAATTGACCAAAAGATTGAGATGGTTGTTATGAAGACGAAAAATCAAGCTATTTTCGCTTTATTTGTAAAAAGCGCTATTATCTTCTCACCTTTACTACTATCTGTTAGTATTGCCAGTGGACAATCTGCGCCATTATCCAAACCAGCCACAACTCCTGCTGCGGTGTTATCAAATCAGGAACGCGAAGAATTAACGCGATTACGAGCTGAAAAGCAAGTTCAATCTGATTTGAAGAGTGCTTTTAGCCGTACAACTATTTTAATCAATATCTGGCTAGTTATATTAAGTTTATTTCCCTTAGCGATTATTGCTTTACTTTGGCTATTGCGACGAGCCATTATCCGTGAAATTGTTGAGCGCGCAATGCAACAATTAGACGGAGTGGAAAAATTACAAAATCAATTAATTACTGTTAAGCAAGATACAGAAAACTTGATTCAAGAAGTTCAAAAAATTAATTACGACTTAGAAGAAGAAACCACTGCTCTGCAAAAAAAAGTTAAAAATCAATCAGAAAATGTGTCTCTTGTGACATCTGAAATAAATTTAATTAAAACACAGATATTAAATCGCTTAGAATCAGAAATTCAAAAATCTCAAGAAAATATATTATCTTTAGAGTCAAAATTTGCTGTGGCGCTATCTAATTTAGAATTGGAAGCTCAACAAGGAAAAGATTTAGCGCTGGAAAATATGGAAAAATTGGCAAGTAGTTTGTCTGAAGAACTATCCAATTTCAAATCGGTTATCCAACAACAGCAAGAATTAGCAGCAGCAGATTTAGAATTATCCAAATCTGAATTTACATCTCAATTATCTGGATGGCAATCTGATACTCAACAGCAAAAGGATATAATTCTTGAAAGTTTAACTAAATTGCAGTCAGAATTTGTTTCTCAATTATCCAACTTAGAAATAGATATTCAACAGCAAAAAAATGTGGCTTGGGAAAAGTTAGATAATGAATTGAAGTTTCAAATATCGCAACTCCAAACAGATGCTCAAGAGCAAAAAAACCAAATTCTAGAAAGCTTAATAGTATTACAATCAGAATTTAGCGATCGCCTATCTCAATTAGAAGTAGAAACCCAAAAATCTCAAGAATCAATTATTGAGAATTTACAAAAATCTGGCTATGAATTTAGTTCCCAATTTTCAGAATTACAAATCAACGCCCAACAACAAAAAATTCTGCTTTTAGAAAAGTTAGAAAAGTTAGAAACAGAGTTTGTTTCTCAATTATCAGAATTGCAATCAGATGCCCAACAAAGAAAAGATATCATTCTGCAAAAATTAACAGAAATGACATCAACATCCATTTCTCAGGAAGTTGAAGAAATAAACCAAGAACAGCCACAACAACCAAAATTCACGGCTGAAGAATATATAAAACAGGCAGATGCACTATTTTCTGAAAAACTTTATCAAGATGCCATCGTCATTTACAACCAAGCAGTAAAAACACAACCTGATGACCCAATTATTTGGTTAAAATGCGGTTTAACTCTTGCAAGATTAAAACGCTACAAAGATGCTATCGCTTGCTACGATCGCGCCATTGAAATTCAACCAGAATATCATCAAGCGTGGTGCGATCGCGGCGTTGCCTTTGGTTATTTACAACAACATCAACAAGCCTTTGACTCATTTGATAAAGCCACACAAATCAAACCAGACGATGCAGTTGCTTGGCTAAATCGTAGTCTTTCTCTAATAGCCTTAGAACAATACGAACAAGCAATTCCATCCTTAGAAAAAGCCCTAGAACTGCAACCCAATTCTCCTAAAATTTGGGACAAATACGGCTATACCCTAGTGAGATTAGGACGCGACGACGAAGCGATCGTCAGTTTTAATAAAGCCTTAGAAATTAAACCAGATTATGCCAGAGCCTACTACAACAAAGCAGCTTGTTACGCACTCCAAAGACAAATAGAACTATCTTTAACAAGCCTGCAACAAGCAATCGAAATAAATCCCAGATACAAACAAGAAGCCGCAACCGACCTAGATTTTGATGATATCGCCCAAGACCAACGTTTTCAGCAATTAATTTCGTTAAAGGGTTGATTGGGCATCCCTTCTCTGCGAGACGCTACGCGAACGGCTTCGCTCAGGGCAAGGCAAG
>NZ_LAHA01000041.1 GCF_002608075.1 Nostoc linckia z4 | reverse complement strand
TCCCATCCCCAATGCCCAATGCCCAATACTCAATGCCCAATGCCCAATGCCCAATGCCCAATTTACAGAATTTTTCGACCAGTGAGAACTTCTCGCACTTCGAGCATGGCTGAATAAGTAGGGAGAATGTGCAATGTTTCATTCTCTGGTGTATGCTCTAGGGCAGTAGCGATCGCCTGTCGCAAATCTTCTTGGACAATTAAATTTAATGTACTTTCAGGAGATTTTTGGCTGTAACGCAGGCGTAGTGCCATATCATAAACGCGATCGCCACTTACTACTAAAGTTCCTCCACGTTCGACTAATTTTTCAGTATCCACGTCCCAAATCCAGGATACATCAGTGCCATCTGGTGTGCGATCGTTTAATACTAGCAGTGTAGTTTTATCCGTACTTTGAGTTACCACACGAATTGTTTCATTTGTACCCACAGGATTTTTTGATAACAAAATCCGTACTTTTTTACCATTAATTACTAAATCTTCAGCACGACCAAAAGCGGCTTGGAAGTTGTTAATAGTATCTTTAATTGTTGCTTCATCAACTCCTAATTCTTTAGCTGCTGTTACTGCTGCCAAAGTATTGTATTTGTTATATAAACCAACTAGAATTTGCGGCCATTCACTACTTTCTAGACTCGGTTGACTTTTACTAAAACCACACTTGGGACAAGTAAAATCTCCCAAATGCGACAAGTAGACACCTTTATAATCTAGGGAATGTCCGCATTTTGGACAATAAATAGAATCAACAGCGTGAGGAATTGCTTCTAGATAATGTTCTGGTTCATTTAAGCCGAAGAATAACACCTTTTGCGGTAACTGCTGCCCCAGGTGAGATAAAGTTGGGTCGTCAGCATTAGGAATTACCACCGTTTCTGGCGGTAGCGTAGAAATTACCTTTGTCCAACGCTTACTAATTGTGTCTACTTCCCCGTACCTATCGAGTTGGTCGCGGAACAAGTTTAAACAAAGAATAATTTGCGGCTGGAGTGGAGTTAATACTTTTGGAACAATATTTTCATCAACTTCCAAAATGGCATAGTCAACATCTAAGGTTCCCACCAAATTAGTGCTTTCCAACAAAGCTGTTATCAAACCGTTTTCCAGATTTGCACCTGTAGAATTATGAGCGATGCGATAACCTTTGTTTTCTAGTATCGTTTTTAGAAGCAGCGATGTTGTGGTTTTGCCATTAGTACCGGCAATTAAAATCACTCCCTTTTTGACTTGCTGACTCAATAATTGTAAAAGTCTCTTTTCAATGCGACGAGCAATTGAGCCTGGTAATACACTAGCAGCACCGAGACGCAGCGATCGCACTAAAAATGTCACGCTTTTTGCCACTGACACCGCAAAACCCAATCGCACTCTATCTATAACTTGTATTTTGTTTCCCACATTCTTACCCTAGTCTTCTGGCGGTTGCTAATTGAAAGTTTTTAGTTGCAAATTTAATTTTGTGAGTTTAGCGAATCCTAGCTGAAAATGCCAGTCGGGGAGCAGGGGAAAAGGTTAAAGGTTAAAGGGAAAAGGAATAAATTTAATCTTTCCCCTTTCCCCCTTCCCCTTTCCCCCTTCCCCCTTTCCCTTTCCCCTTTCCCCTTTCCCCCTCCCCTCCCCCCTCTCCAACTTCGGTTTTCACCTTGGACTGAATCGTCATACACTGATTTTGGACTAATCAAAAAGGTTGCCCTTAAAGGAACGATGAGCGAAAGTAAGATACCAGAGATCCTGGAAACTTTCGAGGCAGATATGCTGTTGGAGTGGACTCAGGAGCTAGCCGCTGTGAATATTCGCAGAGGCTTGATTAAAGAAGCGGAGCTAAGGGAGGAGTGCCGGGAATTCCTTAGCTTGTTTCGGATCGCCGTTGGGCAAGGCAACTTGACTAATATTCAAGCAGCGGCGTGGGACGACATGCGCCAGATGCTGACTAGCATTTCCCGATCGCGATCGCAAAAAGGCTTCACACCCTCGGAAACAGCGACATTCATTTTTTCCTTCAAGCAACCCCTCTTCAATCGATTACGTCAGGAATTGCAAGATGCTGCTGAGTTGGGTAAAGAAATCTGGCTAGCTACACAGTTACTAGATCGACTGGGATTGCTGATCGTGGAAGTGTATCAGAAGGCACGGGAAGAGGTGATTTTCCGACAGCAGGAAGAGTTGCTGGAGCTTTCTATTCCAGTGGTTAAACTATGGGAGGGAATTTTGGCATTGCCAATTATCGGCACTTTGGATAGTGCCCGCACTCAAATAGTCATGGAATTATTATTGCAGAAGATTGTGGAAACAGGGTCAGAAGTTGCCATTATTGACATTACCGGAGTTCCCACCGTTGATACCCTCACCGCTCAACATCTGCTTAAGACTGTTACCGCTGCCCGTCTCATGGGAGCCGATTGTATAATCAGTGGCATTCGTCCGCAAATTGCCCAAACCATCGTCTATCTCGGCATTGATTTGACTAATATCACAACAAAGGCGACCCTAGCCGAAGCCTTTTTGATGGCGTTAAAACGCATAGGAGCGAGTATTCGCTCTCAACCCCAATAAGTGGATAGGAGAAACCAATGGAACGTATTCCCATACTCAAAATTGGCGATCTCCTGCTTGTAACCATCCAAGTGGATATGTACGATCGCCTGGCGATGACGCTACAGGATGACTTGACCAACTGCATTACTCAAACTCACGCTCGCGGTGTGCTGATCGATATTTCTGCATTAGAGATTGTTGATTCTTTCCTGGGGAGAATTTTAGCCAACATTGCCAAAATGTCACGGATACTGGATGCCGAAACCGTTGTTGTGGGGATGCAGCCCGCTGTGGCAATCACCTTAGTAGAATTGGGGTTATCCCTGACGGGCATTCGCACTGCCTTAAACGTAGAAAAGGGTATGGCACTGCTGCGATCGTCACTCGATGAAACCACAAATCAACTAACTGCGACTAAATGGCGTGCAGATGACGATGCAGAAGACTGAAACGATCGAAATTCAATCTTCTAGTGATGTAGTCTTAGTTCGGCAGACAGTACGGCAGCTAGCTGTGGAAATTGGCTTTGGCTTAGTAGACCAAACTAAAATTGTCACCGCCGCCAGTGAGTTAGCGCGTAATACTCTAGACTATGGAGGAGGCGGCACAGCCAAACTAGAAACCCTTGAGGAAGGGAGACGGCGAGGAATTAAACTGACCTTTGAAGATCGCGGGCCGGGAATTCCCGATATCGAGTTGGCACTGAAGGACGGGTTTACCACGGGTAGCGGATTGGGTATGGGACTGAGCGGTGCCAAACGACTTACCAACGAGTTTGAGATTCAGTCTGCGGTGGGAGAAGGAACGCGGGTAACAATTATACGATGGAAATAAAATGATCGAATCTGTCGCCATCACAATTACTGAATCCAGCCAGACCGGGGAAGCCCGACGTTTAGCGATGGCTTTGGTAACTCGGCTCGGCTTTCAGGAAACCCAACGGGGCAAGGTTGGTATTGTGGTGACAGAAATTGGTAACAATTTGGTGCAGCACGCTGGCGGCGGAGTGATGCTGCTGCGATCGCTCAAGCAGGATTTAGCCGTTGGCATTGAGGTTTTATCCCTCGATAAAGGGCCGGGGATGGTCGATGTAGATGAATGTTTGCAAGATGGCTTTTCCACAGCCGGAACATCAGGCAACGGGTTGGGCGCAATTCTTCGCCTCTCTAATTTATTGGAAATTTACTCGATTCCCAAGCAAGGGACAGCACTCTTGACCCACATTTGGTCACACTCGGCATCCCATCCGCTTGAAAAGACATTAGAAATTGGAGCGATCTGTTTGCCCAAACAAGGGGAGGACATTTCCGGAGATGCTTGGGCATATCAAGTCGATGTTGACCGCGGTTTGTTGCTAGTAGTCGATGGCTTAGGACATGGAGCTGCGGCTGCCAATGCTGCTTCCCAAGCCCTAAGAATATTTCAAGACCATCATCATCTTTCTCCTGGGGCGATGGTTGAAGCTGCCCACGCCGCCTTGCGAAGTACGCGAGGAGCAGTGCTGGCCATTGCCGAAATCGACTTTGAACAACAGTCTGTTTGTTTTGCCGGAATTGGCAATATTTCTGCCAGCATTTTCTCATTTACCAAACACCACAATCTCCTATCTCATAACGGCACGGTAGGGCATGAAATCCGTAAAATTCAAGAGTTTAGCTATCCCTGGTATGCTAACGGACTTTTAATTATGCATTCTGACGGATTAGACACTAAGTGGCGGCTCGATCGCTATCCCGGTTTGAATCAAAAACATCCCAGCCTGATTGCAGGTGTACTATACCGGGACTTTAACCGAGAACGCGACGATGTGACGGTGTTAGTGGCTAAAGGAATAGTCAATTGACTAATTATCTGTACCTCACTTAATTAGGAATCGCTATAATGCGTGAATTTTGAATTCGGAGCGAAGCAACGTGACAATTCTTTTCAGCCTCGAAATCCACTACGAACAGGATGTTGTGCAAGCTCGGCAACGAACTAGGGAAATTGCCGAGCAGTTGGGCTTTGATGCCCAAGATCAGGCACGATTGGCAACGGCAGTTTCCGAAATTGCCCGCAACGCCTTTCAGTATGCCAAAGGCGGAACGCTGGAATTTTCAATCGAAGGAGAGCCGCAAGGATTTGTCATTCGGGTTGAGGATCGAGGTGAGGGCATTCCTCATCTGGCAGACATTTTAGCAGGACGCGACACCTCTAGCACAGGAATGAAATTAGGCATCGTCGGCACCCGTAGACTAATGGATTTCTTTGAGATTGAATCGCTGCCAGGACAAGGAACAACGGTGGTGATGAGCAAAAAATTATCGAAGCGCACGGCCACTTTTAGCGATTCGCAATTGCAGCAGATTCGAGAAACCGTCATTGGGCGATCGCCCCAGAATCCCTATGAAGAAATCCAGCGACAAAACCAGGAGTTACTCCGGGCAATGGCAGAACTGCAAAAGCGCGAGGAAGAACTGATTTATCTCAATCGAGAACTAGAAGATACCAATCGCGGTGTGGTTGCCCTCTACGCGGAACTGGATGAGAAAGCAGACTCGCTGCAAAAGGCAAACGAGCTAAAAACCCGCTTTCTCTCGAATATGAGCCATGAATTTCGCACGCCGCTCAACTCGATTTTGTCGCTCTCTCGGATGCTGCTGGCGCGGATGGATGGCGATTTGACCGCCGAGCAAGAAAAGCAGGTAACATTTATTCAAAAGGCAGCCAGCGGATTATCAGAATTGGTCAACGACTTGCTGGATTTAGCAAAGGTAGAAGCTGGAAAAATTGAAGTGCGTCCCAGTTACTTTAAAGTCAGCGACTTGTTCGCCACATTGCGGGGAATGCTGCGGCCATTATTGGTTCAAGGCTCCTCTGTGACACTGATTGTCGAGGAACCCAATGCCATACCTCCGCTTTATACCGATGAGGGCAAAGTCGCCCAAATTCTGAGAAACTTTGTCTCCAATGCCCTTAAATTTACTGAGCAGGGAGAAGTGCGCGTCAGCGCTATGCAAACAGGTCATACTGTGACCTTCTCTGTATCAGATACGGGCATCGGTATTGCTGCAAGCGATCGGGAGCGAATTTTTGAAGATTTTGTGCAAATTGAGTCCCCTCTGCAAAAGCAGGTTAAAGGAACTGGCTTAGGATTGCCGTTATCACGCAAGCTAGCAGAACTACTCGGTGGCAACATTTCGATTAAAAGCGAACTGGGTCAAGGCTCCACCTTTACAGCATCGATTCCCATCGTCTACCCACATACAACTGAATTTACCACCCTAGACCAACCCGCACCACTTGAGCCAAATCGCCTGCCGATTCTGGCAGTTGAAGATCATCCCGAAACGCTATTTATTTACGAAAAGCACCTCCAGGAGTCAACCTATCAATTGATTCCCACCCGCACCTTAGCTCAGGCAAGGCTTGTGTTACAACAAGTTCGCCCGACGGCGATTATGTTAGATATTATGCTAGAAGGGCAAAACGGCTGGACGTTCTTGCGAGAACTCAAAGGAGACGCAACCACTCGTAGCATTCCTGTACTCGTTATTACTATCATTGATAATGAAAAACAAGCACTGGCACTAGGAGCAGACGGGTTTCTAATTAAGCCCGCAGACAGATTGCCGCTGTTGAATAAACTCAATACTCTGATTAATAAGAATAGTCTTCAAAAAATTTTATTAATTGACGATGACCCCGCCTATCGGTATCTTGTAAAACAGCTGTTGGTAAATACACAATTGAGTATTTTAGAAGCCGCGAATGGACAAGAAGGATTAAATTTGGCAGAACACGAGCGTCCAAGTGCCATCGTGCTTGACTTAGAGATGCCAGAGATTGGCGGGTTTGATGTACTCCAGCAGCTTAAAAATAATTCCGTTACTCAATCGATTCCTGTAATTATCCACTCATCTGCTCAACTGGATGTAGAAGTGCAAAGGCTGTTAGCAAAACAAAGTATCGCCATTCTTTCTAAAGAAACAGGCTCTCAAACGGCAGCTATCGCCCAACTTGAAGATGCACTCATTAAAGCCGGAATTATTCTGGATGCTTGGGGAGAAAGCAATGTCTGAACTACACGTGACGATCCTGCATGTTGATGATAACGCAGCCAATCGTTACGTTGTCACCCGGATTTTGAAAGATGCAGGGTTTACCGTGCTGGAAGCAGCAACTGGAGCAGATGGATTAAAGGCAGCTGTTGAGTATCAGCCTGCTTTAATAATTTTGGATGTCAAATTACCGGATTTGAGCGGCTTTGAAGTCTGTCGCCAAATTAAGGCAAACCCCGAAACGACTTTCATTCCGGTGCTACACCTGAGTGCAAGTTTCATCCAAAGCCAGGACAAAGTAGAAGGCTTAGACAGCGGTGCCGATGCCTATTTAGCACAACCAGTCGAACCCATTGAATTGGTTGCTACAGTGCGATCGCTACTGCGAATTCGACGGGCAGAAGAATGTGCTTTGTCCTCAGCGCGGGAGTGGCAAAGCACCTTTGATTCTATCAACGACGGTGTATGTCTGGTAGACCAACAAGGTAGAATTCTGCGCTGTAATCGAGCGATGATAGAGATGGTTGACAAGCATCAGAGCGAAATTTTGGGTCGTCTCTACCATGAGGTGATAAACTCCCAATGGGGAGTCGGTGATGGCATTTGCTTTCGCCGTGCTAAAGAAACTCACCAACGGCAAGTTCTAGAATTTCAGTCTCAAGGACGGTGGTTTGCCAAAACCATCGACCCGGCATTTAATCGGCAGGGGACTCTCACAGGTGCCGTTTTCATTCTCTCAGATATTACCGAGCGCAAACAAGCAGAAGCTTTGCTCCAAGAACAGAACCATCGCCTCAATGAGCTGATGGTTTCTTTACAGCAGAAAACCGAACAAGCACAGCAAGCCAACCGAATTAAAGATGAGTTTCTCGCAGTCTTGTCTCATGAATTGCGATCGCCCCTGAATCCGATTTTGGGTTGGGCAAAAATTCTGCAAACAACCCACCCGGACACAGCCAGAAGTCGGTACGCACTAGAAACCATCGAACGCAATGCCAAATTGCAAGCACAATTAATTGAAGATCTGCTGGATGTGTCGCGCATTCTCCAAGGCAAGTTAAGTTTGAACACAATTCCAGTCAATCTAACTTTTACCATCAAAGCTGCCCTCGAAACCGTCCGTCTCGCAGCTGAAGCTAAATCCATTCAGATTGAAACATTATTTGAACCGAACATTGGTCAAGTACTTGGCGATTCTGCTCGTTTGCAACAGGTTATTTGGAATTTACTTGCTAACGCGATTAAATTTACCCCACAAGGTGGTCGAGTAAAGGTGCAGTTAGAAAGCATCGAGGATGAAGGAGAAGGGAACCTTTCAGAATACGCTCAACTCACTGTTAGCGATACTGGCAAAGGTATTAATAGTCACTTTTTACCATACGTTTTTGATTACTTCCGTCAAGCTGATGGGACAACCACCCGAAAATTTGGCGGCTTGGGGTTGGGGTTAGCGATCGTGCGTCATTTGGTTGAACTGCACGGAGGAACCGTTGCAGCAGCGAGTCCTGGAGAAGGACAAGGAGCGACGTTTACAGTCAAGCTTCCACTGATCGCTGCGGCAAAACTGAATCAAAATGATACTGCGTCTGATAATTCCTCAGACCTGAATTTCAATGGATTGCAAGCACTACTTGTAGACGATGACAGAGATTCGCGGGAGTTCATCGCCTTCGTGCTAGAACAATACGGAGTGCAAGTGACCCAAGCGGACTCTGCTAGTGAAGCTTTGAGCAGTTTGGAACAAGGAAAATTTGATTTGCTAATCAGCGATATTGGTATGCCTGATATCGATGGCTACACACTAATTCGGCAAATTAGAAAGCTCTTACCCAATCGCCGCAGAGAAATCCCGGCTATCGCCCTCACTGCTTATGCTGGAGAAAGCGATCGACAACAAGCACTAGCCGCCGGATTTCACCACCATATTTCCAAGCCAATTGAACCAGAAGTACTCATACAAGCTATTTTGACTACATTAGCCATTGAGCCAAAATATGTGTAGTTGACTGCAAGATCTTCGGATTCTGCGGTGTTTGCAATAGTGCCTTGCCTTCGATTCATCAATACGAGTTATCTTAAAAAATGTGCGCGGACGTAATTATAAGCTGTTACGCAAATAAGATTGCACATCAACTGGTGAGGTTGTCCTAAGTCAATTGTCCTTTGTCCTTGGTAAACACAAATGACTAATGACTAATGACTAATGACTAATGACCGTCTACACGGAGTTTGTGCAATATGCAGGCGCGTCAGCTTATATCCAGCCCAGTTCGCTGATTTCAGCACAACTCACGACAAGTAGTAGCTTGCAAGGTTTCTTTTGATGAATAGCACAAAGTTTCGGTTTTTACATAAAAAATTTACTGGCTGGCAAAAATTGGTGTCCAAATGCCTGTTCTTGGTTGTTTGTCTGTTCATTATAAGTATGCAACCTGTATATGCTGGTCTCAATGATGATAGATATGATGGCAACATGTTTGTAGTTTATGCGGGTAACGGTTCATTAGTTCCCTCTAGGCAGACACTGGCACAGGCTTTAGCAGAACATAAACCCGTATTTTTGGCGTTTTATCTCGATGACAGCAGCGATTCCAAAAGATATGCCATTTCCATTTCACGAGTACAGGAATTATATGGTCGGGTAGCAGAGATTATTCCTATTAGTGTAGATAGTATCGTGCCGAAACAAACCTACGACCCCACAGAACCAGGGTATTACTATTCAGGGAGTGTTCCTCAGGTTTTGGTGTTTAATCAATCAGGTGAAGTAGTTCTCAATAAAACCGGTCAAGTACCTTTTGAAGAGATAGACGATGAATTTCGCAAAATATTTAATTTATTACCGCGCACCGAAACAACAAAGCTCAAGCGACGGGCTTTCAATGAGTTCAGCAGCGAGTTAGCTAAGTAACTCACTCAGGCGACTCCAAAAAATAAACGATGGTTTGAAGTAGTTGACTGTTGACTGTTAAACGCCACTTGTGCCATTTGAGGGAACCCCTACGTATCAGTGGCTGCTGTTAACTGTGAACACTCAACAGTCAACAGTCTTCTATAGAATATTTTGTTACTTGGAAGTCCCTAGACCAATTGGCCTGCCCTAGTTTTTAGTGCTGTCTGTTACTGCATTATTTTTCATAGCCAAGCATAATCAGTAGAAGACAAGAGGCAGGAGACATGATTTCAGAAGGTTCTAAACTCAATTCTTTACTTGTTTTCTTTTCCATCTGTGATTTGTCTCCACAGTTGATGATGGCTACTTATTGAAATATTCTGTACAACACGCTAGAAAGTTAATTCATAGTCTATAGTTCATAACTAATGACAAATGTCCAATGCCCTATGTCAAATGCCCAATAACCAATGACTAACTAAAGTTTATTCTGATGTCAAAGGTTTACACCACTCAAGAACTAATCCAAATTTTGGCAGACGAACGCCAAGCTTGCCTCAAAGGAAAACGCTTGAAATTAGAGGTAAAAGTTTCTGGTAATCCGGTAATTGACCAGTTTATCAGAACTGATGGGCTGCAAAAGTTCACGGCCTATCAAGATTTCAAAGCGGCAATTCACGATTACCAAAGAGAAAATCAAGTGTCAGGTATTATCTGGCGAGAAGTCACAGTCAAAGGTCAAACTTTGCGTTATCCCGAAGTAGATAGCGAATTAATAGGGCTGACTAGTGATTTAGAGATTTTAAAAGCCGCTAAAAATTCGATTTTGGAATTTTGGTATGAAGTTACTAGGGAGATGGACTTATATTTAAGTTTCAATAATAGTAAACAACACGAACAAATTATTAGACTTGATGTTGAAAGAATTGCTCAAAGAACAGAATGGGCAAGTTTATGGAAGTGGGAAAATTCTAGCTTTTTGGAAATAATTTTGCAGTTGGGATGGGGCAAACCAGAAGAAGCTTATTATAAACGAGGAAGACCGCGATCGGGTAGTGAATATATTCATGCAGTCAACCCTGGTAATCATCCTATTGGTTGATGTGTAGGATTGATATTTGATAGGACTTACGCAAAAACTCTCTCAAACTCTTATTTTTTGTGTCCTACGCTGCCTTAAGCCACTTCTCTACAAGAGGCTTCTTTAAACGTGTCTATGCGTTCTTCTCTAACGAGACGCTACGCGAATGCGGTAGCCTGCGGCAAGCCTATGACGCTCCTTCTCTGCGAGACGCTGCGCGAACGTCGCTACCGCTTCGCTAATGCATCTACGTTTTTCGTTATTTTGCGTAAGTCCTGCTTGAAATTAGCAACCTCAAATTAATGATGGTAGATGACTGAGGCTGCAATTTCACAAAGATTACTCTTCTTCTTCTCCAAACACTTCGTCTATTAATTCTTGCGCTCGTTCGTCTGAAATTCTTAAAGCTTCTTGAAGTTCAGAGATATAATCTTGTTCGCTGTCTTGTACTTCTTCATCAATACCTACTAATAAGATAGCGGTTATATATGCAGCTTCTCGATAAGCTCTATTTGGTAAGGATTCGATCGCTTGAGCTACTAAATCTTCAGGTTCTTCTTCTTCAATTAAGCTAACGACTTTATCAGTCAATTCTTCAAAGTCATCATCAGAGTAATCTTCAAATAAGCCAACCTGACTGAGAAATTCACTCAAAGCATATTCTTCCGTTGAAGAAATACCTTCACCATCAGCAGCTGCGGAAAAAAGTCCAATAATTGCGATCGCAACTTCTGGCTCTAAAGCCACTGAACTAGCACTACGCCCTTTGGGCAACCTGCGTTGAGGCATAATTATCCTTTAAAAGTTAGGTGATATTTCAGGAAGTAATACCTTGCGGTTTATCAAGCTTCCTGGATTCAGGATTCCCAAAACAATGGGTGAATACACAAATTTATTAGTTATTAATATGAATATTTGTTTCATAAGGGACTTCCAATAAATATAAAATATCAGGTCAGTGGCAACCGACAAGACAAAATATTAACCCAACAAGAATGAAGGCGATTGTTCAACAAGGGATTTCTTCCCCCCTGCGATGTTTATTGTCGAGTGAGAGCGATCGCAATCATAGTCTACTTTTTTACTGCGATGGCGTAGTTTATTGTCGAGTTAGGGCGAGCACGCATAAAAGCAATTAAATCATCTTTATTCTGTTCGAGAGAGTTGCCACCCCTTACTCTAACTCGTTATTCTTCAGATAGACGTGATGCAGTTAGGGATACACCTCAAATGTCAACTAATATTTCTCTGGAAGAACGTCTTGCAGCTGTCGAAGCGGCGGTGACGGAGTTACAAAAACAAGTATCGGCTTCTCAACCAACCAATTGGCTCAAAAAAATTACAGCTTCCTTCAAAGATGAGCCTGCGTTTGAAGAGGTACTCGCTTATGGGCGTGCGATTCGCCAACGCGACGAGCCAATAATCGAAATTCAGGATGAGCCATGAAATATTTGTTGGATACAGATCATTTAAGCATTATCCAGCGACAGACGGGGCAAGATTACGTGAATCTTTCGACCCGTATGGCTCAATATCCGCTATCGGATTTTGCAATTTCAATTGTCACCTTTCACGAACAACTTCTTGGTTGCCATACGTATATTAGTCGCGCTCGTAACGATAGTGAAGTTGTTAAAGGTTATGAGATGATGGTACGTCTTGTAGATGATTTTAAGGTTCTACCGCTTGTGTCATTTGATGCTGACGCTGCTACTGCATTCAGTCAATTACAAACTCAACGCATTCAACTTGCAAGAATGGATTCGCGGATTGCGGCGATCGCACTATCTCGTAAATTAGTTCTGTTAACACGCAATCATCGGGATTTCAGCAAAGTACCCGGATTGTTAATTGAGAATTGGACGGCTTAATGCGATGGCGTAGTTTATTGTCGAGTTAGGGCGTAGCTCGTCGCAGATATCTCCTTGGAAGAAGATATCGTTTAAAGCGAAAAATATTCCAATCTATTCTGAAGGAAGTTGTTCTTCTTGTAATCGAGATCGAAATCAAATTTATAAATAAAAATTAACCTTTTGAATCCGGGTTCTGAAATTAACACAACGCTCCCCTAATTCCTGAGGCTTTCAGCTGCCTCGACATCCCAACTTCTAAAGTTGTATATTTTATTTCCAGGACTTACGCACAGGCAACGGAAAATCTAACCACAGAGGACGCAGCGAAAAGTCGGAGCGCCGGCTTCCGGCGTACACCAAAGGGGTTGCCGCAGGCATCTGAACTTTTCAAGACAGAGGACACGGAGGAATAAGAGCAAGAGAGAGTTTTTGCGTAAGTCCTAATTTCTTGTAATTGCTAAAAAATACGCACAGGAATGTATTCTGTGCGTATTAAGACGGCTAAATTTAATGATTTCGGAGTGGAGAGGAAGGGGGTGAGGAAAAATTTCTAACTCTCAACTCTCAACTCCTAACTCCTAACTTTCTTTCACAACTTCGTCCCACACTCAGAACAAAAGTTATGAGTGGGAGCATTTTTAGCATTGCAGTGACTACAATAAACTGGCTCTGCTGGGGCTTTGGGCGCTTGCTTCGGTAAGCCGACCATTTGAGCGTTGCTCTTACCAGGAGCTACCATTGGATAGCAATTTTCATCTCTGGTAACGTGGACATTCACAATTACCGGGCCTTTGTGTGCCAGCATTTCGGCGATGCCATCTTTTAATTCGCTGCGATCGCGGATTACCATTCCCTTGATTCCATAGGCTTTTGCCAATAACTCAATGTCTGGCATCCCTACTTCCATGTTTGAGGATGAATAACGTTCGCCGTAAAAGGCTTGTTGCCATTGGCGTACCATCCCTTGCCAGCCATTGTTAATAATTAGAGTCTTGACATTTATACCGTATTGTGCTAACGTACCAAGCTCTTGTAAGCACATTTGGAAACTTGCATCACCACTAATACAGATGACTTCTTCATCGGGAAAGGCGACTTTAGCGCCCATAGCCGCAGGTACGCCAAAACCCATAGTTCCTAAACCTGCGCTAGAAATCCAGCGTCTTGGGCCGTTTTTCAGAAATTGCGCTGCCCACATTTGATGTTGTCCCACATCTGTGGTGTAGAAGGCGTTGGGTGCTTGGCGGCTGACTTCTTGGATTGCTTCTTGGGGTGAAATGCTGTCGGGATGGTGGGGTACTACCAGAGGATACTCTTCCCGCCAACGGTTAACTTTAGTTAACCACTCTTGATTTTGATTTGGTGTTGCTTTGATGCCTGTTTCTTTGCAGCGACGCAACAAGTCAATCAACACGTTACGCACATCGCCGACGATGGGCACTTCGGGAATGCGATTTTTGCCGACTTCGGCGGGGTCGATGTCGATGTGGATTACTTTGGCGCGGGAGGCGAATTCGTCTAATTTGCCAGTGACGCGATCGTCAAATCTTGCACCGACGCAAATTAGCAAGTCACAATCACTCACAGCAAAGTTAGCGTAAGCGGTGCCGTGCATTCCCAACATTCCCAAAGCTAGGGGATGATGTTCGTCAAAGGCACCGATCCCCATTAAAGTTGTGGTGACGGGGATATTGAATAACTCAGCTAATTGCTTGATTTCTTCATGGGCACCAGCGGCGATCGCACCACCACCTACATAAAGTAGGGGGCGGCGACTTTCAGTAATCAACCCAATTGCTGCCTGAATTTGCCGGGGATTTCCCTTTACTGTGGGACGATAACCGCGTAACTTTACTGAACCTGGTTTCACAGGTACATAGTCAAATTCTTCTAAAGCTACATCCTTAGGCACATCTATCAAAACTGGCCCTGGACGCCCGGTGCTAGCAACGTGAAAGGCTTCGGCAACAATCCGCGCCATATCTTTGGGATCGCGCACTACATAGGAATGCTTGACAATTGGTAGCGTGATCCCATAAATATCAGTTTCTTGAAACGCATCTGTACCGATGGCTGGACGTGAAACCTGTCCCGTGACTACAATCATCGGGATGGAATCCATGTAGGCTGTGGCGATGCCTGTTACCAAGTTTGTTGCTCCTGGGCCAGAAGTACCAAAACATACTCCTACCTTCCCTGTGGCACGTGCGTAACCGTCAGCGGCGTGGGCTGCGCCTTGTTCGTGTCTCACTAGAATGTGCTTAATTGCACCAGTAGCTTCCACCTTATAGAGGTCGTCATAAATCGGCAGAATCGCCCCACCAGGATAACCAAAAATATACTCAACGCCGTGGCGATGAAGACTGTCAAGCAGAGCAAAACCGCCAGATGCACGTTTGGGCACTACTGGCGGGTTTTTGCGGGACTGTTGGTGATTCTCGGCTTGTGGAATACTGATTTGGGAAGGCAATTCTCCCACGGAGACGCTTTGTGAACGCACGGTCAAACCTCAGACTATAGCTAAAGTTAATGCTGACTTCTGTAGTTAAGATTTCATTTTAATAGAAAACTTCAATTAAATGCCGATTAATTTAATTTATAGATTAAAAATAAAGCCAGATTACTAGCCTACATTAGTTAAATCACGTCTTGCAAGACTCTGCGGGTATTTTGCCAAGCCCAAACGCCGACAAGTACAACAACGATGCTCATAACCACAAGCACTGTTCTCAATCCCAAAGCATCAGTTAACGGCCCAGTAATTGCTAAGGGTACAGATAAGGCAATGTTGACAGCGTGATTTTGAAAGCCAAACACTTTACCATGCATGGTTGGTGGTGTTTGCTGTTGAATTAAAGTTTGCATAGGTACACCAATAAAGGCGGCACCAACACCTAAAATTGCACACAGTCCCAATGCCAACAATAAATTGTGCGTAAAAGTAAACACCCCTAAAACTAGGGCTATCATCAAAAAGCCAATTAAAGGTAAGGGTTTGTGGTGCAATTTATCACCCCAGTGGCCTAAAAGCGCTGCACCGGATACCATACCCACACCGGCTGCGGCTAAGAAAAAGCCAAATTGTTTTTCTTTGAGGCCAAACTCTTCAGCTAAACGAATGGTCAACACCGTTAAGGCTGCAAACACACAATATAAAGTTGTTAGTTGCAGCATTGCATTCAAGACCAAACGGTTTTTCTTGAGATAGCGTAGACTGGCGGTAAATTCAGCCCAAGGGTGATTTTCGCCTTGATGTTCCCTTGGTGGTTTGTGTTCTTTAAATTGAATTGGCTGCATAATAGCAGCTGACAATATGTATAGTCCTCCAACCACAACCTCTTGACCGTATTCCGATCCCATAAAGCTTTTTGCCAAACTCAAAATCGGCTCTCCCACCGCAAAGCCAACAATTAAAGCTCCCATCATGGTGCTGCTAAACAGTGCGTTGGCTGCTAACAAATTCTCTCGCTTCACCAACAAGGGAATGGCGGCTTGCTCAGCTGGTGCAAAAAATTGGGTGACAGAGGAAATGGCAAAAGTCAAGATTAACAGGATTAGGAATTCTCGTGGCAAAAAAGGCAGACACAGAGTTAATAGTCCCCGCACCACATCTGAACCGACCATAATCAGCTTTTTTGGCAAGCGGTCAACAAAGATACCGCCAGCAGAACCAAACAAAATCGCTGGTATTGTAAATGCCAGCATCAAAGTTGAATACATTGAGTTTTCTGCTAAACCTGGAAGCGGCGAGTAGTTCTCCAAGAGAGCAATCATCAAAACAAAAAAAACTTTATCTGCTAACTGGGACACTAATTGCCCAATCCACAGCAGCATAAAACCACGGTTTTTTAGCAGTGCGCCAAATCCATTATTAACAGCGGCAGGTTCTGTTGGAAACATCAGTTACTTTGGGTAGATGGGGCATGGGATATAGGGCATGGGGTAGAGAGGGAGGGGAGGTAGGGAGGTGGGGAGGTGGGGAGGTGGGGGGAAACTACGCCCATTACCCCATAACTTCATCTTCCCAGGCTTCCACACTCAGCACTTTTAACTCCTAACTCCTAACTCCTCATTCCTAACTCCTGTTTACTTACTCCATTGTCCGGATTAATTTGCTTCATAGTGTTCTAACAGCATACGCAAAAATGCAGCTGCACTCAGATAGCCTTTAGGGGGAAAAATTCCAATGGATGAATCTATCCCCCAACCCTGTACAGTTTCAGGCGATCGCCAAATTGACATATGATCGACTGCTGGTTCTGCATAAAAGTTATATTGCCCACAACCAAGCAAACTAGAACTCCAATGAGTGAAATAATCATGACTCATTCGATGAATTGGAAAATTTCCCTGTAGTAGCACCCCCCATCCATCTATAGCAATAAACGCTTTCACACGACCACCCAAAAGTTGCCACAAATGCGCCGCACCAATGGCCCCAACGACGCCAGCACTAAAGCTAATAAATATTAATGGCGATTCCAAAGGTTTTTTTAAGCGATACCTGCGGTGAGCTACGCTAACGCGCAAAAACTCCAAAATGTGCCAAGCTGATAAACTCGAAAAATCTTTACCCGGAAAAACCAGTATTTTACCTTGATTTTGGTCGATTGAGCCATCGAATAATCCCGATATAAAGGATTCTGTGAAAGCTGCATCGTGGATTCCAGGGCAAATAATTATTGTGGGCATGGGGCATTGGCCAAACGGGCATGGAACATGAGGTATTGTAAGACAAATCTTTCCGCCTGCACTGTTATCGATTTATATCCTGTGATGGGAATCTGGTTTGATTCATGAAATTATTTATGTAGTCAGGCAACAGGCAATAGTATTTTAGTAAATTAAGGTGTACCGAGTTTTTTCAAAAATCAAATAGGAGTCTTATAGCAGCTTTGATGTTGCATAAATGTCAGGATGATTTTACAGATTTTCTTTGCATCTTTGTGCGGGAGTCGCACCGTTTCAAATCACGAGCGAATTAGTTAATAATGTATAAAATGAATCATATATTTTAGGGAATTTCCTAAACTTAACTATTGCCAATACTTGTTGAGTATTCAGATTAATTATACAGTCAAAAATTTGGCAGAACATTTAGATGTTATATATTGATGGTGATGGTTTAGGAAAATATTATTGCCTTCTCAAATGTAATCGACTTGTTGATGACACGGCTTTTCTTGAAGACTATAAAACCTGTGATTTTTCAAGTGATGGTTGAACTGCAAGCATAACTGCAACGATCGCTGTATCAAGAAGCTTGATTTTGACACTATAGATAGTTGCGTTAGCGTTCGCAAAGCGTCTTGTAGAGTTGCTCGCCCCAGGCATCGCAGAATGCAGAAACTAAGAAAATGGGTCACTGAGCATTTCTATATATAGATATATAACATTTGATGTAAAGATTAGACTTCAATGCTTGAATATGTCCATAAAATCTCGTATTTTCTTTATGAAACTAGCTTTGAAACTGAAGCGATCGCCATAATGAATCTACCGGGAGTAAGCCTTATAGAATAATCCGTTGGCAGGTCTGAAAGGAATTTATTCAAGCCTGATATTTGCTGCAATTACGGTTATAAATTCATCTCTTAAATCACGATTGACTTCTTATTAATATCTGCCAGGTTTTCCCCGGCAGCACTTTGTAATGTCTGTTTTTTGAGCAACTTGTGGAGTTGATTGCTACAGCTTCACCCCGCTGTGGCAACCGGAGTTTATTTCCAAACTCACCGAAGAGGCAGAGGGGAAGGGGACTCTTAGCTGGGGGAACAAGCCCTTCTCCTGGAGCGCCCAGCGTTGCGGAGTATGGGTACGAAGCCCCGCCCAACTAATGCGTTCTTTCGCTTGGCGGAGTCTGAGCTTCTGTCTGGTGTTTTCCCCCTTGCTCCCTGCTCCCTGCTCCCCTGCCTCTTTTGACCCCAGAAGATTTACGTCTGTCTGGAAAACCGAACCCGATAACAATTCATTTCCCAACCCTAAACAGAAAATGACACAACCTAAATTACATTTTATTTCTGGGCTGCCGCGATCGGGTTCCACTTTACTCGGAGCTTTGCTGCGGCAGAATCCTCGATTTCACGCCAGTATGACAAGTCCGGTGGGGGGATTAGTCAACCGAATGCTCGAAGCAATGAGTGAAGATAACGAGTTTTCGGTATTTATCACGCCTGAACAAAAAAGAGCATTAATCTCAACAATTTTTACAACTTACTACCAAGACCAAGCAGATAAAGCCACAATCTTTGATACCAATCGCCTCTGGTGTAGCAAGTTGTCCTTAATTAAAGAGCTGTTTCCTAACTCAAAGGTAATTTGCTGCGTGCGAAACGTTGCTTGGATTATGGATAGCGTCGAACGACTGATTCGGAAAAATGCTTTTGATGTGTCTCGCTTATTTAATAATCCTGGGGAGCGATCGACAGTTTACACGCGTACTGAAGCCTTGAGTCAAGGAGGAAGGTTAGTCGGTTTTGCTTACAACGCTCTTAAAGAAGCATTTTATAGCGAAGATAGTGCCTCTTTACTGTTGGTGGACTACGACTTATTAACCCAAGCCCCCGATAAAACCCTATCGCTGATTTATCAATTTTTGCAAGAAAAACCCTTCGGGCATGATTTTACCAATGTGCAGTACGAAGCGAACGAATTTGACGATCGCCTCAATACCAAGGGATTACATCAAGTGCGCCGCCAAGTAGAGTTTCAACCCCGGATGACCATTTTACCGCCCGATTTATTCGCTCAGTATGATGGGTTGTCTTTCTGGAAAAATCCCAGCAATAGTCGCGCTAACGTCATTGTCGCCCAACCGCTTGAGACTGAAGCTCAATAAATCAATCAAAAAACTTACTTAAACCCGATCAAACAAAGGAGAAAAATCTCATGGCTACTTTTAACGTAACTTCTACCACCGATGATGGAACTGGTTTAACCTCTGGAACCCTCAGTTATGCCATCCTCCAAGCAAACCAATTAGCCGGAGATGACACAATTAGCTTTGATACCGATGTACGGATTACTGGGGTGATGAAAACCCTAGTGAATAGCAACATCACCATTGTGGGCAACAACCACAGTATCAGTGGCGATGCCAATAACAACGGCATTAACGACAATGGCGACCTGCGCCCCCTATTCATTGTGGGGGGAAACGTCGCTATTTCTGATTTGACCATTACTAATGGACGCGCTAAAGGTGGCGATAGTGGTGGCGGTGGCGCTGGCGCTGGGATGGGAGGAGGCTTATTTATCTATGATGGCAATGTCTCCCTGAGCAATGTCAGTTTCACCAATAATATAGCTCAAGGGGGTAATGGCAGTGCCGCTGGCTTAGGCCGCGGTGGTGGTGGCATGTTTGGCAATTCTGCAAATGGTGGTGGCGGTCTGTTTGGTTCGGCTGTTGACAACAACGGGGGGTATGGGGGCAATGGTAACTACGGCGGTTACGGTGGTATCTCTGGTAGTCCATTCTCAATGGCGCGCGGTGGTTTTGGCGGTGGTGGTGCTCAAACTGACGTTTTTCAGGGAGGTGCGGGAGGCTTCGGCGGTGGCGGGTCTAATGGTTCTGGTGTCGTCATAAACGCCTTCGCCTCCGGCGGTGCCGGTGGCGAAGGCGGCTTTGGCGGTGGCGGCGGCTTTACCCGAACTAGTCCGGTATTTGGTTCCAGCTACGGACCAGGAGCTCTTGGTGGTTATGGTGGCGGTGCTGGTGGCAGTTTTGCCGTTCTTCCCTTGGGTTATAGGTCTGTACCTGGCTTTGCAGGAGGTGTTGGCGGCTCTGGTGGTGGTGGTGGTGGAGCTGGGTTAGGAGGGGCTATCTTTATCCGTAGTGGCTCTTTGAGCCTCAGCAATACAATTTTTACCAATAATAGGGCTGTAGGCGGTTCGGGCAATCCTAGCAATGCCCCTACCTTGCAGGGGAATGAACGCGGTGATGGACTAGGTGGCGCAATTTTTGCTATGCGCTCTACGGTTAACAGCAACGGTAACAACCAGGGAATGCCAACTTTTCTGCCCACGGTTACTACTGACTTCACTCCCACTTTTAGCAATAACAGTACTATCGATCGTCCCGGAAATATATCAACCAATAATATCTACGGTACGGTAATCATCACTTCCGTTACGCCTACTGTCAGCATCACTGCCCTAACGCCAACAGCGACTGAAGAGGGAACAAGTGGTGTTTTCCGTATCAGTCGCACTACTACCCCAGTTGATATAGGGGACTTAACCGTTAATCTGACTATCGATCGCACTGGTGCGGCGGCTGTAGAAGACTACGGTTTCACTACTCCAGACGACTACACCCTCAGTGGCGGAAACGTCACGGTTTCGGGTAATGCGGTGACGGTGACTATTCCTCGCGGACAAAGCTTTGTCGATGTTAAGGTCACTGCAACCAACGATGTTTTAGCAGAGCCAGATGAAACTCTGACACTCAAATTAGTGGATGGACTAAACCGAAATACTGGCACTGG
Source organism: Nostoc linckia z4 (assembly GCF_002608075.1). GTDB lineage: Bacteria > Cyanobacteriota > Cyanobacteriia > Cyanobacteriales > Nostocaceae > Nostoc > Nostoc linckia. The sequence goes on along the minus strand of NZ_LAHA01000041.1, from coordinate 100,147 downwards.
CTACCTCATCGATCCGGTAAGACCTCTGCAACCCACCATTCCTTCAGCCACTGTTACTATTGCTGCTAATGACTTAACCAATTTGACGGTTTACAAAGCTACCGATGATGGCACAGGAAATAATGTTGGGACATTAAGTTGGGCAATTAAACAAGCTAACCAACTCCCAGGAGATGACACGATTACCATTAATACCAATGTGCGCGTCACGGGGGTGATGAAAAGCCTGGTTAATAGCAACATCACCATTGTGGGCAACAACCATACCATCAGTGGCGATGCCAATAATAACGGCATTAACGACAATGGCGACCTGCGCCCCCTATTCATCCTGTCGGGAAATGTCGCTATTTCTGACCTGACCATCACTAACGGACGGGCAAAAGGCGGAGGTAGTTGGTTGGGCGGCGGCGGTGCAGGAATGGGAGGGGGCTTGTTTATCTATGATGGTAACGTTTCTCTCAATAATGTAGCGTTCAATAACAACGTGGCACAAGGTGGTAGCGGCCAGTCAAATTATAGTCCTGGCACTGCTGGCGGTGGAATGTTTGGTAATTCTCTAGACCACGGTGCCGGCGGACTATTTGCTGGCAACTACGGCTACAATGGCGGTTATGGGGGGACTGGCAACTACGGCGGTTTCGGTGGCTCCCCTATCGGTGGCAATGGTGGCTTCGGTGGGGGCGGTGCCTTCGGTGGGGTGTATGGTGTTGGTGCCGTCTCTGACGGCGGTAATGGTGGCTTTGGCGGCGGCGGTGGCTTTGGTATTAACGGCGGCAATGGCGGCTTTGGTGGTGGTGGTGGACTGGGATTGAACAACCAGGTAGGTGCTACTCCCTATGGCTACGGTGGTGATGGTGGCTATGGAGGTGGCGGTGGCTCAGGTATTTCGGGAAAAGGCGCTGGCGGCTTTGGTGGTGGTGGTCTCAACAGCGATGGCGGTGGTTTTGGTGTCTACAACGGTGGAGCTGGTTTTGGCGGTGGCATTTTTATCCGCAGTGGCGCTTTGACCCTCAAAAATACTACCTTTACTGGCAATACAGCTACAGGCGGTGCGGCAGTTGCTCAACCGGGGACGGTAGTTAACCCAGGACTGGGCAAAGGGGGTGCAATTTTCATCATGCAATCCACTACTAACACCAACGGCAACAACCAGGGAATGCCAACCGTTCTACCTATAGTGAATTATGTAGAAAATTCTCCTAGCTACAGTGCTAACAGTGCTGCTAACGATGCGGGAACGGCGATCGATAATGATGATATTTACGGCACAATTAATATTGCCTCTCTTAACAATCCGCCAACTGCCGTCGATGATGCTATTAGCACCAATGAAAATACTCTCCTGAATGGGAATGTTCTGGCAGCTAATCCGACCACATCTGACAGCGACCCTGACAATAACACCCTGACGGTTACTGAAGTAAATGGGCAAGCTGGCAATGTTGGGAAAAGCATCAACTTAGGTAATGGACTCTTAATCGTCAACAGTAATGGCAGCTTGAGCTTTAATCCCAATAACGGTTATGAAACCCTAACACAAGGAGCCTCCAAGACTGAAACCTTCACTTATACCATTAGTGATGGCAATAGTGGAACTGATACCGCCAATGTGACTATCACCATTAACGGTGTGAATGATGCCGCTACTATCTCCGGGACTGCCACCGCCTCGGTTACTGAAGATGCCACTAACCCCAACCTCACGGCTAGCGGTTCTTTGGGCATCAGCGATGTCGATACAGGCGAAAACAAATTCAACACCACCGTCACGCCAAAGTTAGGTAACTTGGGGAATCTCAGCATCACTGATGCTGGAAGTTGGAACTACACAGTTGCCAACAGTACAGTACAATATCTCGGTGCTGGGAAAACTAAGACCGATACTTTTACAGTGCGATCGCTTGACGGCACAGCTGCTCAAGATATCACAGTCACAATTAATGGTGTCAACGATGCGGCTACGATCTCTGGAACTGCTACCGCCTTGGTTACGGAAGATGCCAGTAACTCCAACCTCACGGCTAGCGGTTCTCTGGGCGTCAGCGATGTTGATACAGGCGAAAACAAATTCAACACCACCGTCACGCCAAAGTTAGGTAACCTGGGGAATCTCAGCATCACTGATGCTGGAAGTTGGAACTACACAGTTGCCAACAGTACAGTACAATATCTCGGTGCTGGGAAAACTAAGACCGATACTTTTACAGTGCGATCGCTTGACGGAACGGCTGCTCAAGAGATCGCAGTCACAATTAACGGTCTGAATGATAACCCAGTAGCAGGGGCTGATTCCTTACTTGCCACCCAAGGCACATCACTCACCATTACAGTCCCCAGCCTCCTCGTCAACGATACTGATGTCGATACGGGAGATGTGTTGAGAATTACCGGGGTAAGCAACGCAGTAGGCGGCACGGCAGTTTTCAACACCAACGGTACTCCCAGCAATTTCACTGATGATTTCATCACCTTTAACCCCACCAGCAGCGCCGCTGGTAGCTTCCAGTACACTCTGAGCGACGGCAAGGGTGGCACTACCACAGGCACTGTGAATTTACTCATTGGCTCTCGTCAACTTGGCGGCAGTGGCAATAACTCCCTCACTGGCAATGCTGGCCCCGATTTTCTTGATAGTGGCAGTGGTAACGACTCCCTCACTGGCAATGCAGGCAATGACACGCTGTTGGGTGGCAGTGGTAACGACTCCCTCTTTGGCAATGCAGGCAATGACACGCTATTGGGTGGTAGTGGCAATGACCTCATTGTGGGTGGTGCTGGAGCCGACAGCCTGACTGGTGGGTCGGGTGTTGATACCTTCCGCTTTGCCCTCACTGATTCCTTGTTACCCAACATCGATCGCATTTTTGACCTGCAAATTGGCACTGATATTTTTGATGGCCCCAATGCCGTTAGTGCTGCCAACCTCCGCAAACTGGGGTCAGCTGCCAGCCTCAGTGCCACAAATGTGGCTGCTTTGTTGAACACCAGCAACTTTGCCGCCAATGGCGCGGCTACCTTCACCGTTGGTAGCAGTCGCTTTGTGGCGCTCAACGACGGTATCGCAGGTTTCCAGGCTGCCACTGATGCTGTGATTGACATTACTGGTTTTAACGGCAACATCAACAATTTGGCGATTACTTAACCCAATTTTAGAGCGATCGCACTTTGCGAAAACTTGAGGTGCGATCGCATTTATTAACGCTAATATTCATCGCTATTCGAGTCACATCGCAGATAGAGCATTGGTTGAATTTTCTATACCCAATGCCCTACGTAAGTATTACTTTTGATGCATTATTAGAATTTTTACACCTATCCTATCCCCCTGGATGGGATATTATTTTACTAGTAGGGGAAATATTTAAGGTATTCCCTAACTTTAAATTCTCTGCACTCTGGATTATATTGAGGAAGTTATTGTGGTTGCAACGCCTGAAAAACTACAACATACTCACGAAGAATTATCAAGTAAAGACCGCGTAGCCGTATTGCTGATGGGCTACGGCGAAGTCGAAAGCTACGAAGATTTTGCCAACTATAACGAACAGGCTTTAAATCTCCTGACAGCAAAATTCGCACCGGTACCAACCTGGATTTATCCACCTCTGGCAAAGCTTTTGGCGCTATTTGACCGCCACGAGTGGGGACACACACACCACGATTTTATTTCCCCACACAACGCCATCTTTGAACAGCAACGGGCTGGGATTGAGAAGAATTTACAAGAAAAATGGGGTGATAAGGTTCAAGTTTTCAAAGCTTTCAACTTCTGCGCCCCTTTTCTGCCCAACCAAGTTTTAGCAGAAATTAAAAACCAAGGCTTCGATAAGCTGCTAATTTATCCACTGCTAGTTGTTGATTCTATTTTTACTAGTGGCATTGCGATCGAGCAAGTTAATAATGCTCTCGTTGAGTTGACTGATGGTGAAGAACACTGGGTTAAAGCACAGCGCTACATTCCTTCTTTCTTCAACGAACCAGCTTACATCGATTTGATGGCTCATTTAGTTGAGGAAAAAATTAACGCTGATTTAGCAGCAGCTTACCTACCCTCTCAAATCGGTATTGTATTGATGAATCACGGCTGTCCCCACAAAGCCAAAGGATTCACTTCTGGAATTACCGAAAGTCAGGCGCTATACGATTTAGTACGGGATAAATTGATTAACCGCTATCCTTTAATTTCTGTAGGTTGGCTCAATCACGACACGCCTTTGATTGAGTGGACGCAGCCAAATGCACAACAAGCTGCAAGTAACTTGATTCAACTGGGTGCAAAAATAGTGATATTTATGCCAATAGGTTTTGCTACGGAAAACCACGAAACTCTGTTGGATGTACATCACATCATCCATGCTTTGGAAAAACAGCATTCTGGTATAAATTACGTACAAATGCCTTGCGTCAATGACCATCCGGAATTTTTAGCGATCGCAGCGCAATGGGCAGAACCTTATATCGCACAGTTATTGTCAGAGGAAACTGTGGCAGTTAATCCGCAATTAGCTGACCATCACCATCATCATCATCATCATTAACCCACATTCCGCAGATATTAAGGGAACTCCAAAAAATAGGCGTTACTGAATAATGGGATGATTTAGGCTGACACGGAGACACGGAGACACGGAGACACGGGGATTATGTTTTGATGCACATTCTCAAATCATCCCGTAATTATGCAACGCCAAAAAATAAATTTAGGACTTACGCAAAAACTCTCTGAAACCCTCTTTACTTTGTGTCCTACCCTACGGGAAGCCACTGACGCTCCTACGTCGCTACCGCTTCGCTAACGTGTCTATGTGTCCTTCTTTAACGAGACGCTATGCGAACGCGGTAGCCTGCGGCAAGCCGCTCCGCGTCTACGTTTTCTCATTATTTTGCGTAAGTCCTAAAATTATTCCGCTTGGGGTCGTTGACCGTTAACAGTCAACAGTCTTCTGTGGAATATTTTTTTACTTGGAAGTCCCTAATATGAATCCCTGTTTTCTACCCTGGAAGTATCTGTAAAATTCCGTTTAAACTCAGTATTGTTACTCAGGTTAACTGCAACGGTTAAAGTTATTCTGTAACCAGTAATATCACATTGGCTAGGTAATAAAAGATTACAATCTCTTGATATCGAAATCCAGGTAATCACCTATGATTAAAATTGCTGTGGGTCAGAGCATCCACCACATCAATCATAATTGATAAGTGTTTAACAAGATACGATATGAGCGATCGCTCAGCAAATTTTGGCTTAACTATCTCATACCAGTTTTGTGTCAAAATGTGCCAAAAACTCAGTAATGGCGATGCAACTGTAAACCAACGCAAATATCAAGAGATTAGGAAAAAAGCATAATTTTCGCTACCTGATTGAGTATCTAAAAAGATTTGTTAGCGAAATATCTGCCCAGAAAATAGGCAAACAATTGAGGGTGCTGTTATCACACAGCACTCTGTTTTTTTGATGATTTATATCTATGTCATAGATATATTTATTTCATAATCAATAGGGAAAATTTACTAAAAATAGGAAAAATATGTCTCTAGCTTCTCATGTTATATCTTCTTTAAGTCTCTCAAAAACAGATGTGCAGAATGTTCTCCTCATTTTATATAAATTAGTAAAGCTTAGTAAATCTTCTTTACACTACATGCAATATAACTATAACTATAATTATATCCCTCCTTTAGCTATGACGGGCGCTCTGCCATTACCAGTGATAAAAATACAGGTTCCAATTCAAGAGTTACCAAATTTAAAATGGGTACTTTCTGTAGCTCAAAAAATAACACTGATTTTAGTAAATGATGCTTTAATAAAACTAGCAAATTTTTCAGATTTTCATGTTTCTTATGGAGTCGATGATAATACTAAAACTAATAACTCAGTCATTGACAACAAAGTAAAAGCTTTAGAAGATTTGCAGCAAAAAATTCAAGCTGCTAAAACTTGTCAAGATTTGGAAAAAGTTGCTTTAAATTTAGCATCAGTTACTCAAGAAATTACACAAGCGATTGTTGGAGATAATGCATCTAATATTGTTTCCTATAATACTCCTACAATATCAGACTTTCAAGATAAAATTAAAAGTATTGATGAGGAATTTGAACTGCATGAATTCCATAAAGAGCCTGGAAATATAGAATTTTTAGCACCGTTTAATTTAGAAGATTCAATTACAGATTTACTCAATTTAGCATTCAAAAAAATTCTTGATTCTGATATTAAATTGTTAGAATTAAATAATATTGAAGTATCTTCTAGTGATTTGGGCTTTTCTAGCAATGAATCTCCAAGTAATAGAAGTCTCGAAGATTACAACAAATTATTTATGAAAATACCTTTACCAGAAATTAGTTCTAGGTTTAAAGAAGATTTAGTTTTTGCTTACATGCAAGTTGCTGGCCCAAATCCAATGATGCTGCAACAAGTATTACAACAAGAAGAAATTCTACAAATTAGCAACCAACAATATCAAGAAATTGTTGGTATTGGTAATGATTCTTTGGAAGCTGCAAGGCGGGAAGGTCGGCTTTATAAAGCTGATTACTCTAAGTTAAAAAATATGGAAAATGGCAGTTTTCCAAATCAACAGAAGTATATTTATTCGCCTTTAGCGTTATTTGTAGTACCACCATTTAGTAACCCATCTCGGTCTTTAATACCACTAGCCATTCAGTGTCAGTCTCAACACCCAGTATTCACACCTCTGGATGGTGAGAATTGGGCGATCGCCAAAAGCATTGTGCAAATGGCAGATAGCAATTACCATGAATTAGTTAGCCATCTTGGTCGGACTCACTTATTTATCGAACCCTTTGTAATTGCTACTAAACGGCGGTTACCAGCGAACCATCATCTCAGAATTTTACTGGAACCTCACTTTGAAGGAACCATATTAATCAATTACGGCGCACATCAACTTTTGATTGCCGATCGCCGTCAGGTAGATGCACTTTTAGCTAGTACAATTGAGAGCGATCGGCAACTTACTATTCAAGCTGCCCAAGATTATTTGCATCATTTCAATGATGTAATGTTTCCCAACACTTTAACAAGTCGCGGTGTTGACCGAATTTCTCAACTTCCTGAATATCCTTATCGAGATGATGGACTGCTGATTTGGAATGCAATTCATCGATGGGTGCGTGACTATTTAAGCAGTTACTATACCAATAGCCAACAGTTACTAGCAGACCAAGCTTTACAAAATTGGGCAAAGGAATTAATTTCCCAACAAGGAGGCCGCCTACAAAATTTTGGTGAAGACGCTTCAGGCACAATTAAAACTCTTGATTATTTAATTGATGCTGTTTCCACCATTATTTTCACAGCTAGCGCTCAACACGCGGCGGTTAATTTTGCCCAAGGCGAACTCATGACCTATGCACCTGCTTTTCCTCTAGCTAGTTACTCTCCAGCGCCTACAAATTTCTATGAAATAGGCGACTTTATGAGTATGTTACCCCCCCTAGAGCAAGCTAAAAGTCAACTGAATATAACTTATTTGCTTGGCTCAGTTTACTATACACAGCTAGGACAATACTCCAATTCATATTTTCAATCCAAGCCACAAATTAGTTCCGCCTTGGCAACTTTTCAAAACCAACTCAAAGCAATTGAGCAAGAAATTACTCAAAGGAATCGTACAAGAATCATGCCTTACAAATTCTTGCTACCTTCGCAAATTCCCCAAAGTATAAATATCTAAGGGACTTCCAAGTAAAAAAATATTCCACAGAAGACTGTTCACTGTTGACCGTTGACACTCAGCAGTCAACAGTGAACAGTCAACGACCTGAATCGGAACAATTTATTTTTTCGAGTTCCCTAATACAGTGTCACTTTCACATTGATACAAATATGCAGCAGGGTCATAGAAGAGAGAATTAGACACTAATCAGTTATTATTTCGGTTTACCGAACTCAAAAATTCTAGTAAACCGTAATCTTTTACATCTCTAATTTAGTGCGGTAATCATCATTATCTCAAGTGATGAAAACCGAATTTACAGGTCTTTTAGTCAAAGATAATATGAACATGTAAGCACAAAACGCAGTGCAAAAACGAATAAACAATAACTAATTAAAGAGAGTGAAAGTTATGGCACTAGTTCGTTGGAATCCTTGGAGAGAAATTGACACTCTACAACGTCAAATCAACAGCTTATTTGAAGATACCAGAGTACCATCTACATTGTTTGACAGAGGCTTTATCAAAGTTCCGGCTGCTGAACTAAAAGAAACAGATGATGCTTTGCACTTGAAGCTAGAACTGCCAGGAATCGACGCTAAAGACCTAGATATTCAAGTCACTGAAGATGCTGTTCGCATTAGCGGTGAGCGCAAGTCTGAAACTAAAACCGAAAACAATGGCACTACCAAGAGCGAATTTTACTATGGTAAATTCCAACGTGTAATTCCTCTATCTGCTCGGATTCAAAATACCAACGTCACCGCAGATTATAAAGACGGTATCTTGAATTTGACGCTGCCCAAGTTGGAACAAGAAAAGAACAAAGTTGTCAAGGTTAATCTTGAACAACCCACTGCCTAATTAGTTGTGATGTAACTACTCTACCTGCAATAGTTGATTGAAATAGTCAAAGCCCAGTTATCAGATAACTGGGCTTTTTTGTATGTGATGTCTACTTTAAAGGGCTGCGCGTTTTCCTGGCTTCCAGACAAAATACCAACAGCTACAGGATTTGAAATAATAAATTGTGGTAAAACAATTAGATCCTTTACATCCTTCAAAAGCAATAACAAATGACAATACTGCCGCAGTTCTACCAAACACATCTCAAGCAGAAAATAGATAGATTTTTGTGTCAACCATTTCAAAAAACTTTTTGGGGAATTGTTTGTTTAATAGTTCTGTTTGGTGTTGGTTGGATGTCTGTAAACGCGGTACAGCCCAGACGTGAGCCTCATCTGTGGCAAGTTTATGAGCAGTCCCTCAAAAAAGCCAAATATGTTGACTTAACTCATACCATCACTCCGGCAATTCCTGTATGGTCTGGTTTTGGTTCATCAAAGTTTGCGCCTGCCATCAACCCAAAAACTGGTGAACCGTACACTTATCAAAAGGATGGGTTTGAAGCAACTCATTACGATTTATCTACCGATCAACTAGGAACCCAATTAGATCCACCTGCTCACTGGAACCCTGACTATCCAGCTATCGATGAGTTACCAGCAACCTTTACTGTTCGTCCCCTAGTAATAATTCCCATCCAAGATAAAGTTGCCAAAGACCCCAATTATCATCTGAGTGTCAAAGATATTCAAGATTGGGAGCGCAAACATGGCAAGATTCCACAAGGCTCAGTTGTGTTTGTTCGCTCTGACTGGTCTTCATCTTGGCCAAACCCCGAACTAGCCACAAGAACTAAGTTTCCTGGGGTGAAACTAGAAGCTTTAAAGTTTCTGCACCTTGAGCGCCAAATTCTTTTCCACGGACACGAACCCCTTGATACAGATAGCACCCCAACGCTGGAAGGAGAAGATTGGCTGTTGAAAAATGGATATACCCAAGCAGAGGGTGTTGCAAATCTAGACCAGGTACCAGAAACAGGCGCGTTGCTTTCTATTGGGTATCCGAAATTCAAAGGTGGTTTAGGAGGTTATGCACGTTACATTGCTATCTGTCCGCCAAACTGGAAATACGGCGTTTCAGTAGGTCAAATCCCAGAGTCTCCCTTGCTAAAAGCAGATAAACCCCTCCACTGGGATACAAAATTGGGTGTACGGGTACGGTGAGAAATAATTGGGTTCGCTCCATCGCACCTCTATAACTGCTCCATCTTTACACCAGCAACTTCCATCATCACTGTGGTAATCGGCACAAGCCGCCCCACAGTGGTGTAATAGCTATTGCCCACTGGTGTTGTTGTGGCACGCTCACGAAACCGCCCCATAGTAATCAAAAACCACTCTCGTGTCTTTGGCATCGGTAACCTGTACAGTTGACGGGTATTAACAAAGTAATAAAATAGCCAATCCGCCTCTGTGTACATGAAGCATCCCGGCGTTCCACGTTCTAAATTGCTATGGGTTTCAAAGAACAAGTTACGAGTTTTATTCCATCTATCGCCCTTAATCTCAATCAAAATTTCACTTGTGTGTGTTGTCCAAATAAGGTCAATATCTCTGCGTTGGTAGTTGGGGCGATCTTCAACGTTGTTGACGCTGATGGTTTCTGGCTTTCCCCACAACCACGCCTCAATATCAGTAGCCGCCTGATTGGCTACCTTCACTGCATCGTCCATACTGTAGGCGTAGGTCATGGTTCTAGTTCCATTTTTAGTACTATTGTACTATTAAATTTTTATAAGTAGTCGTGCAAAATAAATTATTTTAGGACTTACGCAACGCCGATATTGTCATTGCGATCGCAAGTGTAGGGAAGCAATCGGAGCGATCGCCCAAGCGCCTGTGGTAGAAAGGAATTAAAAGCAGCAATGGAATAGCGGTATTTGCTAGCCTACATCCTTCAATTTTGGGAACTATAAAAATGGCGAGTACCGATAAATACTACCAAAATTGTTATAATTGTTATGAGAACTCTTCAACAATCACCTTCCCTTAAGGCAGCATTCCAACAAAAAATCGACAGCAAAAAATCTAGCAAACACCAAGAAATTCACGAAAAATTAGGTGATGGCTTTTTGGGTGGATTAGGTTCATTCATCTTTGAAGTTAACCAAGCCACAAATAAGTTTAAAGGCAATGTAGGGGAATGGGGAGTATCACTTATCTTGCAATCTTTCCCCGATACATGGGTGATATTTAATAATGCTTTAATCCCTACTAATTCAAACTCTCTGACAGAAATAGACCATTTGATTATTGGTAACTGTGGTGTTTTTTTAGTAGAAGTTAAAACCTGGAAAGGTTCATTTACCGCTTACAAAGATAAATGGAAACGACGCGAGGCTAACAACTGGATAGCAGTTGACAATAGTCCAACTTCTCAAAGTGTTTATCATCAAAAAATGTTTACTCAGTGGATTACTTATTTAATACCTAGCCTTCCTGATGGGTTTGTTACGGCTCCAGTAGTCTTCCCAATCGCTAAATGGATAAGAGCAAATGATTGCTCAGTCCCAGTTTTACAAGGTATCCCTGCACTGCTACAGATGATAAATAGTTCTCCTAATTGTTTAACAACAATGCAAGTGGAAGCTATTGCTCAAGCAGTTGAAAACTTAACCCTGACTACAAATACTACCCCAACCGCTAAACCGATTCTTAAGCCCAAACCCATTAAACGTCAGAATCCTACAATTTGAGTACTGGGGGGAGTTCATGGCCATACGCTTTTATGATTATCTGTACCTCACTTAACAGGGAATCGCTATACTTCTTCAAGTACATTGATAAAAGGAATCAAAAATCCATATACTGCAATTACAAGCAATGAATTAATAGCCCCTAGTTTTAGACCTGCTAGGGGCTTTTTCTTAATTGATTATCCATTAGAATTAGGTCAGTTAATCGTTAGAAGTAACAGTAATTCCTTCTGGAGATTATGAATAATTGGTTCTGTTGATAGAGTAAATTTCAATGTTTGGATTGGTATTGTGTATTTGTGAGTAAAAAACGTTTATCAGGTTAACAACAATGAATCTTCTTGCTTGGATTGTTTTAGGTCTAATTGCTGGTGCGATTGCAAAAGCTATCTACCCTGGTCATCAAGGCGGTGGAATTATAGGAACAATCTTATTAGGAATTATCGGTGCTTTTGTGGGTGGTAGCTTGGGTGTATTATTCAGTACGGGAAGCTTGACATTAGCGGCTCCCACACTCAGCATTCCTGGTATTGCAGTAGCAGTTCTCGGTGCAATTGTCGCTATTTTCTTGTGGAATTTGCTAAATCGCCGCAGCACAATCTAGTATGATGTCCGGTTGGAGACTTATCATTAAGACTGACACAGAGACGCAAAGATGGGGGGACGCGGAGAGTTTTTTGATAAGTGATTAGGCGGACATGATATGAGAAACCATCGGACTTACCCAAAGTTATGAAAAACTGACCGCAAAGTCCGCACAAAAGAGGCACAGCGCACAATGGGCAATTTTTCCGATGTAGCTTGCTTTCTTGAAGGGGTGCGACTGCTATCACAAAGGAATCAGAGTTTCCGAGAGTTTTTGCGTGAGTCCTAAATTAAATTGAAATTAATTAATAGTAAAAATCAGGGAATCCATTTGATTATATTTTCTCCCTGAATTTATATAGAAAGAATAGCGCTTACCTATTATTAGGTGGGCGCTATTATATTAATTCTATTCAGTTGTAAAAAATATCGGTGTTGACTGTTGACTGTCAACAACCTTAACATTTAGAGACCATTTATAAAGTAAATCTTAAGTAGTAGCATGGCAAGGCTAAAATAGTGCATTAGTAAACTCTTGTGGGGTGGGCATCCTGACCGCCCGGACGGGTGAGGACACCCATCCCACAATAAAATCTATTGCAATATTTAAGGCTTGCCACGCTACTACATTAATTTTAATTTCACTTTATTAGGACTTACGCAAGAACTCTCTCAAACTCTTATAACTTCGTGCCCTTTGCGTCCTTCTCTAACGAGACGCTACGCGAATGCGGTAGCCTGCGGCAAGCCGCTCCGCGTCTACGTTTATTCATACTTTTGTATAAGTCCTATTTATAAATAATCTCTTAATACAGCAGATTCGGAGTTTATAAGGTACAGACTATTGTAAGGGCGAACGGCCGTTCGCCCCTACCATGTACCTCATTTACCTAAAATACGCTGTATTTCAAAAATTATTTGGGATTGCTATATTAACAGTTGCAGTGAAGCATAAAAGCGTGCATTAGCCGAACAACATAGCTTTGAAAATAGCTGCTTTACTTTCTCCCAGACTCCGCTTTGGAGAACGCATTGCAGAGGCAACTAAACGTTGGTTTAAGTAGCTTTTAAGATTTTTATTAGCTTCTAGTATCCTGATATCTTAGGACTTACACACAAAGGTTATACCAATTCAAAATTCTCTGTTGGAAAGTTCCGATCGCCTATTTTTGGCGGTCAGACTTTCCTCAATTCCCTAAACTAATTAACACCCCGTAGCTTGCGAGTGTTATCAACTAAACTCTGAGCAAATTGGTCAAATCTTTGGGAAAGCTTCTCATCTAATAGCTTACCTTCAGGACTAAAAGCACTCCAAGCTTGTCCGATGGCTATTTGCTCTGGAATTACCCAACCGTGTACCCACCTCACAATTAGCCTCAGGTCATTCAAAGCATTACTATTAGACTGACCACCCAATACACTAATCAGCCCTGTTACCTTATCAGATAGTTGGTCAAAGCTCATCAAATCCAAAGCATTTTTCAAGACACCACTAACGCCACCATGATATTCAGGTGTCGCCAAAATTAACCCATGAGCGTCACTAACTGTATCCTGTAACCGCTTCACATCTGGGTATTCTGGATATTCCTTTGCACCAGTACAAAATGGTAATTGCAATTGCCGTAAATCGAGAATCTCTACCTCTGCACCCAAGGCTTCTACTCTTTGCATTGCAACCTGCAATGCCAGGTGGGTATAGGAATTAGGTCTTAAACTACCGCCAATACCAACAATTTTCACCATAATCAGCTCGCGAATTATTAACTACCTACTAAGCTGTTACCCTTTGAACAGCACATCTTGATGGTGTTGACAGTTAACCGTTAGCGGTCAACAGCATGAATAATTGTGCAACTTCAAAGCGTAATAGCCGAGCGCAAAATTTATTAAAATGAAGTCGTTATGACTATGTTTATTATTTTAGCGATTTGTATCGGAATGTGTCAAATTAAAATTTTGCAAAAAATCATTAATTTTTTCCCCTACCAAGGGGAATGCTTCGCCAACGATGTAGGAGGTACGGGACTTCCAAGTAAAGAGGTGTTCCATAAAAGAGTGTTGACTGTTGACTGTTAACTTTATGTCCTAACCTAGTAGTGCGCCAAGTTGCCTTGGCTCTTTAAAGGAGAACGTGGGGCCCATAAAGGGGATAAGGGATTTAAAACCTTTCCCCTTTCCCCTTTCCCCTTTCCCCTTTAACCTTTCCCCTTTCCCCTTTCCCCTTTCCCCTTTCCCCTTTCGAACTACTAGTTCATTGAATTTATGCAATAGTTGGGAGACATTTGGGAATGTTTTTGTCTGGAAGTTAGACTAGATAAGAAAACTGTAATATCCAGTTATAGGGATTTTTGCTAGAAGAATAGGCATAAAACCACAGCTCAACTTCTGCCAGCAGACAAAGGGTAATTATTATGACAAATTTGCGAAAAAAAGCGTTGATAAAACAGGGGTCGTCAAAGCGCGTTGCTTGGATTGGCGGACTAGCAGCTAGTTTGATGATGTTGCCAGTAATTTTTGGAAGTACACCTGTTTTGGCACAAAAACCAGAGAGCAACTCTTTAAATTATGGTGAGTTGATTAAGAAAGCGAAGGCGGGAGAAATTGAAAAAGTTGAGCTTGATGAAGCCGAACAAATAGCAAGGGTTTATCTCAAGGGGCAAAAAGAGAACACACCACCGCAACAGGTGAGGCTTTTGGCGCAAAATACAGAATTGATTAACATTCTCAAAGATAAGAATGTTGAGTTTGGTGAGATTTCTTCAGCGAACAGTAGGGCTGCTGTTGGCTTGTTGATTAATCTCATGTGGATTTTGCCGTTGATAGCATTAATGCTATTGTTCCTACGTCGTTCCACTAATGCTTCTAGCCAAGCGATGAATTTCGGTAAATCCAGAGCTCGTTTCCAAATGGAAGCAAAAACTGGTGTGAAATTTGATGATGTTGCTGGGGTAGAAGAAGCCAAAGAAGAATTACAAGAAGTTGTAACCTTCCTCAAACAGCCGGAAAGATTTACTGCTGTGGGGGCACGTATTCCCAAAGGAGTATTGTTAATTGGCCCTCCTGGTACAGGTAAGACTTTACTAGCAAAAGCGATCGCTGGTGAAGCAGGCGTACCATTTTTTAGCATTTCCGGTTCGGAATTCGTGGAAATGTTCGTTGGTGTGGGTGCATCCCGCGTGCGTGACTTGTTTAAAAAAGCCAAAGACAACGCACCTTGCCTGATATTTATCGATGAAATCGACGCCGTGGGTAGACAACGGGGTGCTGGTATTGGTGGCGGAAACGATGAGCGCGAGCAAACCCTCAACCAACTGCTCACCGAAATGGATGGTTTTGAAGGTAACACTGGCATCATTATTATTGCTGCCACAAACCGTCCGGATGTATTAGATGCAGCCCTGCTGAGACCAGGACGTTTTGACAGACAAGTGATGGTGGATGCACCAGATCTCAAAGGGCGACTGGAAATTTTGCAAGTCCACGCCCGGAACAAGAAGATTGACCCTAGCGTATCATTAGAAGCGATCGCCCGCCGCACTCCTGGTTTTACCGGCGCAGATTTAGCCAATTTACTCAACGAAGCTGCCATTCTCACAGCCAGGAGACGAAAAGAAGCCGTCACCATCTTAGAAATCGATGATGCTGTAGACAGGGTAGTTGCGGGTATGGAAGGCACCGCCTTAGTAGACAGCAAGAGCAAACGCTTAATTGCCTACCATGAAGTCGGACATGCCTTAGTAGGCACATTGCTCAAAGACCACGACCCCGTGCAAAAAGTCACACTCATTCCCCGCGGCCAAGCACTGGGATTAACTTGGTTTACTCCCAACGAAGAACAGGGATTGATTTCTCGTTCCCAACTCAAAGCACGTATCACCGCCACTTTGGGCGGTCGGGCTGCCGAGGAAATTGTTTTTGGCAAGCCAGAAGTCACCACAGGTGCAGGAGATGACCTGCAAAAAGTCACAGGAATGGCACGCCAAATGGTTACACGGTTTGGGATGTCAGAATTAGGCCCCTTGTCCCTAGAAAACCAGAGTGGAGAAGTATTTCTAGGACGTGACTGGATGAATAAATCAGACTATTCTGAGGAAATTGCCGCCAAAATTGATTCCCAAGTCCGCGAAATTGTCAACAATTCCTACATCAAAGCCAAAGAACTATTGGAAGAAAACCGCGTAGTTCTGGAGCGTTTAGTAGACTTGTTAGCAGAACAGGAGACGATTGAAGGCGATTTATTCCGCAAAATTGTTGCTGAAAATGTTCAAATAGTGGATGAAAAAGTGGCTGTATCTCATTAAAAGATTAGCCAATATTTAGTAGTCAATAGTTGATAAACTCTCAACTATTGACTCTTGAAAATATAAGATTGATCAGATAACCTACTTATCTGAGTGTTGCCTGTTGCCTATTTCCTATTCCAAAGACTTTGCTAATAATTCTAATTCTTCTTTAATAGATAAAGGCAGATATCCCAAAGCAAATGCTTGAGAACTATCCAAAGAAACATCTGTTGGTCTGGGTGCTGCCATTTTTACATCTTGTTGTCGGCAGGCTTTGATTCCACTAATTGATAGTTGAAATACTTCTGCTAATAACAGACCAAAATCATAACGAGATAGTCGTTCTTTACCACCCAGATGAATAATGCCGTTGACTTTTTCTAAGGCTAATAAAAGTCCTTTTGCCGCAGTTTTGCCACTTACTGGTGTACGAAATTCATCGATAAATAAATTTAGTTCTTTGCCATCTTTTAAAGTTTCAATAAATGGCTGAATAAAGCTTTTTGCTGTGGGTGTTTTTCCACCAAACATTAAGGGCATTCGACACACTGCGGTCATGGGATATCGCTCTAACATGCCTGCTTCGGCGATGGCCTTTTGTTCTCCATAAATGTTTACAGGACAGATAGAATCTGTTTCATGATAAGGAGGATTTAAACCATCAAAAACTAAATCAGTGGAAGTAAAAGCGCAAGGAATAGAATTATCTGCACAAAGTCCGGCAATATTGCAGGATGCTGTTACATTAATTGTGTGTGATTCTTCGGGATGAATTTGACAAAAGTTTGGTTGTGAATGGGCCGCAGTATGAATAACTGCTGCTGGTTTGATAGTCTTAAATATCTGCTGTAATTCTTGAAAGTCTGTTAAATTAACTTTGAATATTTTAACGCCAGGAATTTCTATCGAATGGGATAAACAAGTACCATAAATTTCCCATTCTTGTTTTGCAAGCTGGCAAAGATGCCATCCTAAAAAACCACTGGCTCCAGTGATTAATAATCTTTTCATATTACATTTAATTGAATGAGGTAATATAGCACCTGCCAGCTATGGGAATCAGGTTTGATATCTGACATTATTTGAGTAGTCAGGTAACAGGCAAAAGGGTTTCAGAGAATATGAGTGTACGGATTTATTTTCACCCAATCAAATAGGAGTCCTATAGATTGTAGACCCTGACACAAATCAGCTTTTAACCTCATTCCCTACTAAACTTTTTAGGGAAACCACAAATCTCTCCCACTACTTTGGAATTGAAACCGTCCAAAACCAAGGAATTGACCGTGGGATTTTTCCCCCACTGGAAATGCTGTGACACCTAGTAAGTAAACACCAGAAAAACTAGGATTACTATAGGGGCGCAGGCCAATTGTAATTGTTTGTCCGGGAGTTACAGGTGGGTCAAAGTTAACAGTAATTGTGCGTGTTTTGCGTTCTTTAGTCACCGAACCCAGTGTTAACGGCGTGCCTTTGCGATCGCGCGTTCCCACAAATGCACGTGTATCATCAAGATCGTACTGGATATACTCTCCTCCTTCACGTTGAGCGATCGCTACCTTCCCAAGAGGTTCTCCAGCATTTTCCGGCACATTAATAGTAAAATAGTAAGTCCCGCCAGGAAAATTTACATCTTTATAAATAGTTACCGCCTCAACCAGCCTCGGTGGTTGAACAAAATACACCGTACCATCTCTGAGTTGCACCGCTTGAGTCGCTGGAACAGTAATTTCCGCAATACCTATTGCTAACGAAAGTGTTACGCCAAACAAAGTTGCAACACGCATAGTCAGATATAAACATATACTACTTAAATAAACAAAGGTGTTAATTCAGTAAAAAAACACCTTATTTCAATTCTAATTCTTTCGGAATGAGTGACTTAGGAAGTATGGAAGCTTGTTTTTCCAAATCAGCAGGTTTCGTATACCACCAAGCCCAAGCAATTAAAACCGCTTGAAAAGGAAGTCTGACCACATGTACCCAAGGTGAATCTGGTATATATTCCAACTTAATATGATTAACAGCCATATTGATATTGGCAGGGAAAACCGCAATAAAAAGAGCAATAAGTCCCCAAGCCGCAGCTTGACTTACAGGCGGGACTAATAACCCAATACCACCCAAAATTTCATAAAAACCACTCAGATAAACCAATTCCAAAGGATAAGGAAGTTGCGGTGGCATAATTTTGACATACGGTGCTGGAATCAGAAAATGCGTTACTCCAACCACAATAATTGCTATGGCAAGGATGACACGTAACCTTTCCTTATGCTGATTCATCAGTTTTGCCTCATTATATACTTACCCCATAAGCTCAGTTTGAACCACAAATGCTGAATCTGCCTTGAGTCCATAGGATGAAAATATCATTGAGCATAGGGCATTGGGCATTGGGCACAAGAGGCTCCAGGTGCAGGAGGGACTCATCTCCCCATCTCCCCATCTCCTCATCTCCCCATCTCCCCATCTCCYCATCTCCCCATCTCCCCATCTCCCCATAAACATGACCAACGCCTTTAACCGACTCGCACCTTTCATCCAAGAATACATTTATCATCACCAATGGACTGAATTACGGTCAGTGCAAATTGCTGCTTGTCAAGTCATATTTGACACTGATGCTCACTTGCTAGTGGCTGCTGCAACTGCCGCCGGGAAAACAGAAGCAGCTTTCCTCCCAGTTTTAACTTTATTACACAACTACCCCGCAAATACCATAGGTGCGTTGTATATTAGTCCTATCAAAGCATTAATTAATGACCAATTTGAACGCCTGAACGACTTACTCAAAGAAGCAGATATTCCAGTTTGGCACTGGCACGGTGATGTTTCTCAAACTCGAAAAAACAAACTTTTAAAAAATCCCCAAGGCATATTACAAATTACGCCGGAATCTCTAGAAAGTTTATTAATTAACAAACATAACGACTTAGTTCGCTTATTTGGCGATTTAAGGTTTGTGATTATCGATGAAATTCACGCTTTTATGGGTTCAGAACGTGGTTGTCAAATTATTTGCCAATTACAACGTTTAGCAAAAGCCACACAAAAACAACCAAGGCGTATTGGTTTATCTGCAACTCTCGGCGATTATTCCCTAGCTGAAGATTGGTTGCGTTCTGGAACCGATAAGCCAGTAATTACTCCTAAAATAGATGGGTTAAAACGCCAAATAAAATTAGCTGTGGAACACTTTTATATTAACGATGAAATAGATGAATCAGAGGCAACAGCTTACGAACAATATATTTTCAACCTCAGCAATTCTCGCAAATGTCTAATCTTTGCAAATAATCGCACGCGCACAGAATCGATAATTGCATCTTTGCGAAAAATTGCCACAGAACAAAAATTACCAGATATCTATCACGTACATCATGGAAGTATATCTGCTAGTTTGCGACAAGCTGCTGAAAATGCCATGCGGGAAGCCAACAAACCTGCTGTGACGGCTGCAACTCTGACTCTGGAATTAGGCATAGATATCGGGTATTTAGAGCGAGTCATTCAGTTAGATTCACCCTTGTCTGTTGCTAGTTTTTTACAACGTTTGGGACGCAGTGGTAGAAGAGGTGAAGCGGCTGATATGCGTTTTATTTGTACTGAAGAACAGCCATTATCAGAGGCTTCTCTACCAGAGCAAATTCCCTGGCAACTTTTACAATGTATCGCTATTATTCAACTTTATATAGAAGAAAAGTGGATTGAGCCAATTCAACCGATTAAATATCCTTTGAGTTTGCTTTATCACCAAACAATGAGTATTTTAACAGCAACGGGTGAAATTTTACCTAATGCTTTAGCTAAACAAATTTTTAGTCTACCACCTTTCGCTGCTATTTCCCAAGAAGATTTTCGGCTATTGCTACGTTATTTAATTGATATCGGTCATATTCAACATACCGAACAAGGTAAATTAATCTTGGGTTTGGCAGCAGAAAAGGTGGTGAGAAGATTTCAGTTTTATGCTGTGTTTGCTGAACAACAAGAATATAGTGTGAAGCATGGTACAACGGAAATTGGCAGTATTGCTGCATCGGTTCCTGTTGGTAATCAATTTGGTTTAGCTGGGAGAACTTGGGAAGTTGTCGAAGTTGACTTTAAAAAAAGAGCTATTGTTGTCAAACAAGCTGAGGGTAAAGCTAGTGTTTATTGGCGTGGTGGTGGTGGGACTATTCATACAAGAGTTTTACAACGGATGCGGCAAGTTTTATTTGAAGATGTAGAGTATAGCTATTTGCAAAAGAATGCTTTGCAAAGATTACAAACGGTTCGTCAATTGGTGCGGCGGGTGGGGTTAGGGAAGCAGAATATTTTGGAATTGGAGAAAGGTAAATGCTGTATTTTTCCTTGGATGGGTACTATTGGTTATCGCACCTTAGAAAGATTACTTAATTCTTGGTGTCGGGAATCGTTGGAAATTAAAAGTATTGGTGGGGTGAATCCTTATTATTTAACAATTAAATTAGGTAAGGGGAAATTTGAATATCTTTCTCGTGAGATTGCTTCATTATGTGAGCAAAGGATTAGTGCAGAAGATTTAGTTAGTAGTTCAGAAGCGCCGGAAATTCAAAAGTATGATGAATTTATTCCTCATCCACTTTTACGGAAGGCTTTTATTAATGATTATTTAGATATGGAAGAAGTGCGGGAAGAAGTGGCAAAGTGGTAAAAGTGTGAAAATTCAGAATTCAGGAGTCATAACTCATATCGTTTCTTTATGAGGCTGCGCCAAATATTAGATTTTTTACAAGCTCGTTATCATTATTAATTATCAATTATCAAAAAAATAAGAGGCAAGAGGCAATAGGCATAAGAAATAACGTTTTCAGCGTATTTCAACTTAGTGAAGTGACTAAAGCCTTTTTGACTCCTGAATTCAGAATTCTGACTCCTGAATTCTGATTTAAGGCAAAAACCGATCTAAAGCAGCTTTTAATTGTTCAATTTCAACTTCCATATTGCCTTCTTTTGCGGCTCTAGCAATACATTCGCTTAAATGTTCATCTAGAACAATTCGCGCTACTCGATCTAATGCACCCCGCACTGCGGCAATTTGTAACAAAACATCAGGACAAGGGCTATTTTGTTGCACCATTGTTTTAATCCCACGAATATGTCCTTCTATTCGCGATAGTCGATTGACAATTCGTCGTAATGACTCTTCGCTATGGATATGAGGATGGCTTAACTCTTGGCGATGCTCAATAGGATCTAGATGCTCGTGGTTTGCATCGTGATTATGGGAGTGTTCTGCTTGCTGCGATTTTGAGCCATTCATGGGTTATTAAAGGACTTGTAGTAATAAGATCCTAGCCTAGTAATTGGCCAAAAATTGGGGAGATGAGGGAGACGAGGGAGGCTCCAGGTGCAGGGGAGCAGGGGAGATGGGGAGATGGGGAGATGAGTTTTTCCCTCCTGCTCCTCTGTCCCTGGAGCACCTGGAGCGTCTTCTGCCCAATGCCAAATGCCCAATGCCCCATGCCCTTTGCCCAATGCCCAATGCCCAATGCCCAATCTCTACTGACGATTCGCCCTTTCTTGGGGAATAATCTCTGTTATCACTCTACCGCCGGAATTACCG
Source organism: Nostoc linckia z4 (assembly GCF_002608075.1). Classification (GTDB taxonomy): domain Bacteria; phylum Cyanobacteriota; class Cyanobacteriia; order Cyanobacteriales; family Nostocaceae; genus Nostoc; species Nostoc linckia. The sequence goes on along the minus strand of NZ_LAHA01000041.1, from coordinate 78,394 downwards.
CCTTTGACAACAATATTTTCTGTTTGCAAATTACCAACTGCTGTTTCACCGGTAAAATTTAATGGTGGGTCAATTTGTCGATAAACTACGTTTCCTTGAGCTTCAACTAATTTATTGTCTAAATACCAAGTTAATGTATTAGATCTTAATGACTGGCTACGCTGACCAACGGCGTTGACGTTACCTTTTAAATAAACCGTTTTTTGCGGGATTTTCATTTCTCCTTGATTGGCTGTGACGGTAACTTTTTCCACGCGCTGGAACATACGAGTGGGGGAGTTTGTAGTGATGGTTTCTGCGTTCATGTTCCAGGTCATAGAGTTACTAGCTATTTGTAATGGTGGGTCTAGTAAATCTAATTGAGCGTTTTTTTGTATGCTGGCTATTTTGGTTTTTAAGTTGACTTCTGCGGCGTTTCCTTTGCCGCGATCGCTAATTTTATTATTTTTATAACGATCAATTTCTACGGGCCCATTGGCAATTATTTTTTCTTCTTTAATATTCCAATTCAAATGCTCAGTTCGCATTTGCAATTGGGGATCGACGGAATTTGCTATCACTCCTCCAGAAAATTCCATCAGCTGTTCGCGAGTTTTAACTCGCGCTTCTTTTGCAACTGCTTGTAGTTTTTTATGAGTACCATTAATCTGGTTGCGGACAATCAATAACCCTTCTTGCGGACGCCATTCTAATTCATTACCTTGCAAGACAATTCCATTTTTTGGGTCTGTGGCAAATATTTTACCTTTGAGAAATAGCTGCTTACCATTTTGTTCGATGTCTGCTACATCTGCTTTTACTTGATAAACAATTTTGCCATCTTGGTACAGTTCACCATAAGGATTTTCTGCCTGACCAATTTGTTTTTCTTTGGTGTATTTTGCTCGTTTTGCTTGGACTTTCCAAATCGGTCTTCCCACTTCATCTGCTTGTTCTAAGGTGACATCAAAGAATGTCAATTTACTATCTTGGTCGGATGAATCAGGAGTATTTGTTTGAGAAACTGTCGGGGATTTACCCCCGCAGCTAACTAATCCAATTCCTAAAAAAATGGTGATAAGCAAAATAAAGAAAGAGGAGAGTCGGGGAGTGAGTGAGGGAGATGGGGAGATGGGGAGATGGGAAAAACTTACAACAAGTCTTTCCCCTTGTCCCCTTGTCCCCTTGTCCCTTTGTCCTCTTCCCATGCCCCACGCCCCATACCTAAACTGATACTTCATTCTTGGATTTCCAGGTGTCCATCGGTCGTTCTTGGGTCTTCCAAAAATCCCATACTCGACAATGGTCGATATGGATAGCTTTGACGAGGGGTTTTTTGAATATCCTCTTTAATGGCTTCTAAATCAATGTAGCGATCGCTTACATTAATTAAGCTGTCACTAGTCATGGAACGCAAACTCACCACCTCTACCCTGACACCACGATAGCTTACAGAATTGACTGCATAGGCCAAATCGCCGTCACCGCTGACTAAAACTGCGGTATCATAGGAATCGACTAAAGCCATCATATCGACTGCTATTTCTACATCCAAGTTGGCTTTCTTTGAACCATCTGGTAGTTGTACCAAGTCCTTCGCAATTACTCTATAGCCATTGCGACGCATCCACAGCAAAAATCCCTGTTGCTTCTCGTTTGTCCGGTCTACGCCAGTGTAGAAAAAAGCTCTCAGCAGCCGAGAACCTCCTGTTAACCGACATAGTAACTTTGTGTAATCGATTTCAATTCCTAATTGTAAGGCAGCGTAAAATAGATTTGAGCCATCAATAAATATGGCGACCCTACCCCGATTCTCCAAAACTTGTTCTGGTGTAAATATCGAGTCATTTTCTAAATTATTCAACATTGTTGTCATACCTCAGTTTTTATCCCTGTTATTTTTGATACAAATTAACCAGTTTTACATTCTAGTCACAGCGGTTTATGATAATGTTCCGGGGCTAATTAAGTTAAGCCCCGATAAATTTTTACCAGAGAATTAGAATTTGAACAAAATCAGAGTTTGATATGGACTAATCGTTTTTTGGTGGTTCTATGCGCTTAAAAATTGGTTGAGCTTTACCCAACTGTTGGTTACCAGATAGTAATCCCCATGTTGCATGGGTAGCAAAAGGAGCATTTAAAGAACTTTGTATTCGATCGTTAAAGTTTATTCCGAAACCTAGCTGCTGATAAATATCGCTACTGATGTTCGGAATAATTGGAGATAGCAGATAAGCTGCTAGTCTAACTGATTCTAGAACTGCGTACAGAACTTTTTCGACTTCCTGCTGCTGTCCCTGTTTATATAATGACCAAGGAGCTTGCTCATCAATAAACTTATTACTAGTTTGTACCAGTAACAAAATTGATTCACAGGCTTGATTGAAAGCTAGCTGTTCATAGGCTTGTTTTACCTGTTCCCCCAGACGTAAACCAATTGTTTTTAAAGGATTTTCGTCAGAGATTGCTTCTTTGCTGATTGGTGGTACATTATTCTCAGCGCAGTATTTCTTCACCATGTTCAGGGTGCGATTGAGCAAGTTACCTAAGTCATTCGCTAAATCTGCATTCAGAACATTAATGAATCTATTTTCATTAAAGTCGCCATCTTTGCCAAATTCGATTTCCTTAAGGAAGTAATAACGAACGGCATCACTACCATACCGTTTAACTAGCTCTACAGGATCGAGGGTATTACCCAGACTTTTACCCATTTTTTGACCATCTTTCGTCAAAAATCCGTGTCCAAATACCCGGTTTGGCAAAGGTAAACCAGCTGATAACAGCATTGCTGGCCAGTAAACTGCATGAAAGCGCAGAATATCTTTACCAATTAAGTGCAAATTAATTGGCCACCATTTCTCCAGAGCATTTGCCAAAGTTGGTTCGGCATCCGGTTCGAGTAATGCAGTGACATAACCAAGTAGAGCATCAAACCAAACATAAAGAGTGTGGTTGGGATCGGTTGGTACTGGAAAGCCCCAATCTAAATTTACTCGCGAAATCGAAAAGTCTTGCAAACCTTGATTGACAAAGCTTAGGACTTCGTTTCGTCTAGTTTCTGGTTGAATAAAATCGGGTTTTAATTGATAAAATTCTGTGAGTTTATTTTGATATTTAGATAATCGGAAAAAATAGTTTTTTTCGTCTCGCCATTCGACTTCTTTATTGGTATGAATTGGGCAACGTCGTCCTTCTAAAAGTTCGCGTTCTTCTTTAAATTCTTCACAAGATACGCAGTACCAGCCTTGTTGTTGTCCTTGATAGATGTCGCCAGATTTCCATACTCGTTCAAAGAATTCTTTAACAATCGCTCCATGACGAGGCGCTGTAGTCCGACTAAAACGATCGTATTGAATGTTGAGCAATTCCCATAAACTCACAAAACTAGGCACAATTTCATCACAAAAATCTTGGGGATTTTTGCCTAAATTTTCCGCTGTTCGCTGAATTTTTTGCCCATGTTCATCTGTACCCGTAATTAATAGTACTTCATGCCCCAGCAATTTCTGAAATCGTGCCACTACATCAGCTGCGATCGTTGTATAAGCACTGCCTATATGGGGGACATCGTTTACATAATATAGGGGTGTTGTCAGCGCAAATGTCTTTTGTGTTTTATTCACTAGATTCATGCAAAATAAAATCAACTTATTAAAACGTTTTACACCTTTGTTTTGTTAGCAAAACCACGCAATTATATAACATTACTACCATTTTTTCCATTAACACCTTAATATTAGCAAATTTCTTTGGTGAGCAATTGTTTTATAATACGCATTAATTCAAGTGATTTTTGCCTAAAATACAGAAATTTACTATTAAAGAAATTTCGGGAATCCTTTTGATTACATAATATTATTGTGTTCAGGAATACATAAATACTCAGAAAAAATCTAACTACCTTTATAGGTTCAGACATTTCTATCTTAAGACGGTCATGGCAATGGTAAAGAAATGTAAAACTTAAATTAAGATAAACTGCCATATTTACCGGAATATATACATTAGATATGAGTCTTAGTAGTCCGACTCTGATTTCGCAAGCTTTGTTAGCGGGGCTTTCAACACAAATGTTTCGCTATTACGAAGATCGGATTCCGCGAGATGCTAGCGTCTTGGTAGTCAGCAATCACCGCAGCTTTATGGATGCACCGATTTTAATGGCGGCGCTATCAAATCCAATTCGTTTTGCTTGTCATCATTACATGGGACAAGTGCCGATTATGCGAGAGATTGTAACCGGACAATTGGGATGTTTTCCTTTAGAATCACCCCAAAATCGCCAACAAAGCTTTTTTGTGCAATCGCAGACGCTATTGCAATCTCGGCAAATGGTGGGAGTATTTCCAGAAGGAGCAGAACCAATGGTAAAATTTACCGTGCCGAACACAGTTGGTGAATTTCAACGGGGATTTGCTCATTTAGCATTGCGGGCTGATGTGGAGGATTTAGCAATTTTGCCAGTGGCCATCGCTTCAATTGAAGAAGTGAACACTTCTGGTTTTCCCCTCAAGCTGTTGAGTTTATTCGATCCTTCAGAACCTTTATTTCAACAGTCAGGCTGGCATCCTTTAGTTGTTTATCGTCGGGTTGCCGTGTTAATTGGCCGCCCTTATTGGATTACGCCTCAACATCAAAAAAGATATCATGGCAAACAAGCCAGAACTGTTGTGGCTGAACTAACCGAATATTGTCATAACGAAATTAGCGACTTACTGCGTCAAGGGTGAGACGATTTTGGATTTTAGATTTTAGATTTTGGATTACCAACAGATAAATTCTCTCATTTTGTGGGGTGGGCGTCTCGCCCGCCCAGTCCAGAGGGCAGATAAAATATCCACCCCACAAGAAAAGTTTGGTGTTTTTTGATTGGGAAGTCTCTGAATGTCAAGGTTTAGAGTTGATTGCTGGGAGGGAGTTTTTGTGTCTGGTCACAAGCAGCAAACAATCTAAAATCAAAAAGTTTTATACCATTAACTAGTGACCAATGACTAATACTTCGACTCCCCTCAGTACAAAGTGACCAATGACTACCCCAGAAGTTGAACTCAAGCCTTGTTTCCTGACACCGAAACGATTACAACCAGAATATCCGCTGTTTGTGTATTTACCAGGAATGGATGGAACAGGTCAATTATTGCGATCGCAAACCGCTGGATTAGAAGTTGGCTTTGATGTCCGCTGTTTTGCAATTCCCCGAAAAGACCTTACCAGCTGGGATGTGCTAACTAACAGTGTATTAGACTTGATCCACGCCGAATTAGAAAAAAGTTCCCACAGACCAGTTTATCTGTGTGGTGAATCCTTTGGCGGTTGCTTGGCGATGAAAGTTGCAATCAACGCACCACAGCTATTTAAACGAATTATCTTAATTAATCCCGCTTCCGCCTTTCAACTGCGTCCTTGGTTGAATTGGGCATCGCAAATTACTGACCTAGTGCCATCAGGATTATATGATATCGGCGCACTGGGATTATTGCCCTTTTTAGCATCTTTGCCAAGGATATCTCGCAGCGATCGCCATGAATTGTTAAGAACTATGCGTTCTGTGCCGCCAGAAACAGTTCATTGGCGGTTGTCTTTACTGCGGGAGTTTAATGTTGATGAACAGAAATTGCGCCAGTTAACGCAACCAGTTTTGTTAATTGCTGGTGGTAGCGATCGCCTTTTGCCTTCTGTGAGTGAAGTCAAGCGGATAGCAAACATCATACCAAACACCAAGATTGTGGTGCTGCCCCATTGCGGACATGCTTGCTTGCTAGAGCAAAATATGAATCTCTATGAAATCCTCAAAGCCAACGATTTTTTACAAAATCAAGCTGATAGCGTTACACAGCAACAGTTGAGAGGATAAACTCAGTAGCGATCGCATTTCTATGAGTGCAAATTACTCATCAGCTTTAGCACATTAGACTTCTAAAAGAAGTCGGAAAAAGGGGAAAGGGAAAGGGGGAAAGGTTTGGTATTTTACCTTTCTCCTTTAACAATAACGGTAAATAGTCTTGTGTTTCTATTCCATTGGGAAATGCACACTGAATCAGTTTATAAGTACTTAAAAGATAAGGTGCAACAATAATTTGCATGGTTAATCAATAACTTGTACTTGTGGAGGGATGTCAAGCCGATGAAAATTCGCTACAAACTAAATAAAGAGGCTTTAGAGAATGGTGTTTAGCAATGACAGATCAATCCCAAGAAATAGAAACAAAAAAATTAGTTAATCCATCGATAGAAACAGACAAAATAAATATTCAACCCCAATCATCAGTTGAAAATCAACCGTCTCTATTAGAATCTTTTGCTAAAACTGTTGTTGAAACCGGCAAAGCAGTTTTAGACACAGCAGTAGGTGTAGGACAAGCAGCAACTAAACAAACACACAAGTTAATTGAACAAACAACTCAAACCAGCGGTACAGTTGTAAATTACCTAAGTGAAAATTGGCTAATTAGAAAACTATCTGGAGTATTAAATCTCAATTGGTTATTTGGTGCTAGTGATAGTGTTGATTTACAAAAAGCAGAAGTGGCAGTCAAAAAGCTCAAGGAAAAGTATCCCAACGAATCACCAAGCCAAATAGCTCACCGCATCATGATGGACAAAGCAGCAAGAGCCGGTGGGATTGGTTTAGCAACGAGTATTTTACCAGGATTTGCACTGACATTTTTGGCAATTGATTTAGCAGCCACAACAAAATTGCAGTCAGAAATGGTTTATGAAATAGCATCTGACTACGGGCTAGATTTAAAAGATCCTGCCCGCAGAGGTGAAGTTTTAGCAATCTTTGGTTTGGCCTTGGGTGGAGGCCGTCTTTTGAAAGCAGCGGGATTAGGGTTATTACGAAATGTGCCCTTTGCTGGTGCAGCGATCGCCGTTAGTTCAAATGCGACGATGATTTATTCATTGGGCTATGCTGCTTGTCGATTTTATGAAGCTAAATTAGATGAATCGACTTCCCTCAATTCTCCAGAGACATTATCAGCATTAAAACAACAAAGTGAAGAATATCTGCAAACTGCCATCGCTCAGCAAGCCATCATGGATCAAATTTTAGTTCACATGATCCTCGCCAGCCATCCCGAAAAAACTTGGTCAGAAATTTTGCCAGAATTACAAGCTATAAATTTAAGCCCTGCGTCCCTAAAAGCCATTACTGAAAACATCAAATCACCTAAGCCTCTAGATACACTGCTAAATCAACTAACCCGTGATTTTGCCATACCATTATTAGCTCAGTGTCGCAAAATTGCCCAGCTTGACAACCAGACTACACCAGTGGAACAGGAAATAATAGACGCGATCGCCAATAAATTTGATTTGGGTATGGCGGATGGGGTATAGGAAGGGGAAGGGGAAAGGGAAAGGGGTAAAGGGGAAAGGGGAAAGGGTAAAGGGGAAAGGGAAAGGGAAAGGGGGAAAGGGGAAAGGGTAAAGGGTAAAGGGTAAAGGGTAAAGGGTAAAGGGGTAAAGGGCAAAGGGCAAAGGGCAAAGGGCAAAGGGGTAAAGATTAAATTTATTCCTTTTCCCTTTAACCTTTAACCTTTTCCCCATGCCCCATGCCCCATACCCAATGCCCCATACCCAATGCCCCATGCCCAATGCCCCATGCCCCATGCCCCATGCCCAATGCCCAATTTTTGAGCAATACTGTTACAAGAACGAATATTTAGATAAAATCCCACAATGACAATTCAACCTAACGATCGGCCTTTGCTAGAGTGGACAGGCGATAGTCTGGCAATTGGATTATTTGAAGATGCAGTAGAGTTAACTGGAGAACTGGCAACTTTAGATCAAAAGTTTGCTGGAGTCTTGAAAGAATTGATTGCTGAAGAAGAATTTAAAGGAAAAGCCAACAGCACCATTTTCACCCGCGTCAGTGGCAATACCCCGCTGCGTAAATTGATTGTGGTGGGTTTAGGAAAACCAGAAGCATTGAAAATAGATACACTGCGACGTGCTGCGGCTGCGGTGGCCAGGGTAGCGAAAAAGCAAAAAAGCAAAATTCTGGGTTTGAGTTTTCCCTTATGGAATAACGATCCAGAGGCAAGTGCCCAAGCGATCGCTGAAGGTGTAGAATTAGCACTCTACCAAGATGTCCGCTTCAAATCAGAACCAGAAGATAAAGCGCCACAAATAGAAACCGTAGAATTACTCGGTTTTGCTGGACAAGAAGCAGCCATTAACCGCGCCCATCAAATAGTTTCCGGGGTAATTTTGGCACGGCAGTTAGTAGCAGCGCCAGCCAATGCGGTAACACCGATTACCTTAGCAGAAACAGCCCAAACCATCGCCAACGAACACGGTTTACAACTGCAAATTCTGGAACGAGAAGACTGTGAAAAGTTGGGTATGGGTGCTTTTTTGGGAGTCGCCCAAGCTTCTGATTTGCCACCAAAATTCATTCACCTTACTTACAAGCCAGAAGGTACGCCCAAAAAGAAACTGGCAATTATTGGCAAAGGATTAACCTTCGACTCCGGCGGACTGAATATTAAAGGTGCTGGTAGTGGCATCGAAACCATGAAAATTGACATGGGTGGTGCGGCTGCAACCTTGGGTGCAGCAAAAGCGATCGCTCAACTCAAGCCAGATTCCGAAGTACACTTTATCTCAGCAGCCACCGAAAACATGATTAGCGGGCGCGCCATGCACCCAGGAGACGTTCTCACAGCATCAAACGGCAAAACAATCGAAGTCAACAACACCGATGCTGAAGGACGTTTGACCCTAGCAGATGCCCTAGTGTATGCCGATAAATTGGGATTAGATGCCATCGTTGATTTAGCCACCCTCACAGGTGCCAACGTCATCGCCTTGGGTGACGATATTGCTGGCTTATATACTCCCGATGATGCAGTCGCTTCCCAATTGGAAAAAGCCGCCCAAACATCAGGAGAAAAAATTTGGCGGATGCCAATGGAAGAAAAATATTTTGAAGGGCTAAAATCTGGCATAGCCGACATGAAAAACACAGGGCCCCGTCCAGGTGGTGCCATTACCGCCGCCCTTTTCCTCAAAGAATTCGTCAAAGAAACCCCTTGGGCGCACTTAGACATAGCCGGCCCAGTATGGACAGATAAAGAAAACGGCTACAACGGTTCCGGGGCAACTGGTTACGGCGTTCGGACTCTGGTTAACTGGGTATTGAACGCTGGGGAATAGGGCATGGGGCATGGGGCATTGAGCAGGGGAAAAGGTTAAAGGGAAAAGGTTAAAGGGAAAAGGTTAAAGGGAAAAGGAATAAATTTAATCTTTCCCCCTTCCCCTTTCCCCCTTCCCCTTTCCCCTTTCCCCCTTCCCCTTTCCCCCTTCCCCTTTCCCCCTTCCCTTTCCCCATGCCCCATCCCCCAATTTCGTGCTATCTTGGGCTAGCCACTAAAAATGTTGCAATATTAACAAAAGTATTAGGCTATCTCGAAAGTTAAGCTTTTTGGGCAAAGCCATCTGGTAAAATTTGTAAGGTTTCTAGAAGCTCTAAGCAATGGGATCGACTCGTGTACGGATCGCAATTGACGCAATGGGAGGGGATCACGCACCCGGTGAAATTGTTGCTGGCGCATTGCGAGCAAGGGAAGAATTGGGTGTAGATGTATTGTTGGTCGGCGATCCCCAACAAATTGAAGCTGCCTTACCTCCAAAAACAAGTTTAGGTCAGGTGGAGATCGTGACCGCACAGGAAGCGATCGCGATGGATGAAGAGCCTTTAAACGCAGTGAGACGCAAACGCAACGCTTCTATCAATGTGGCGATGGATTTGGTCAAGCAGCAACAGGCAGATGCAGTATTTTCAGCAGGTCACTCTGGCGCAGCTATGGCATCGGCTTTGCTCCGCTTAGGACGATTACCAGGAGTTGACCGCCCGGCCATTGGGACTGTTTTCCCGACCATTGTGGCTGGTAAGCCAGTTCTAGTACTTGATGTCGGCGCAAATGTAGATTGCCGTCCAAAGTTTTTAGAGCAGTTTGCTGTCATGGGGTCAGCTTACAGTCAATATGTCTTAGGTACGGCTGAACCTAAGGTGGGTTTGTTGAATATCGGTGAAGAAGACTCCAAGGGCAATGATGCAGCTGTGCGCGCCCACCAATTGCTACGGGAAAATTCCCAAATTAATTTTATTGGCAATGCTGAAGGGCGCGACGTGCTTTCCGGTCGTTTTGATGTGATAGTCTGTGATGGCTTTGTTGGCAATGTCTTATTAAAATTTGCCGAAGCTGTGGGAGAAGTAATTCTGCAAATCCTAAGGGAAGAATTACCCCAAGGATTACACGGTCAAATCGGCTCAGCACTCTTAAAACCAAACCTGAAGCGGATCAAGCAGCGTATGGATCACGCAGAACACGGCGGCGCTTTGCTCTTAGGCGTGGCAGGAGTTTGTTTGATCGGTCACGGTAGCTCACAAGCACCTTCAATTTTTAATGCAATTCGCATGGCAAAAGAAGCTGTTGACAACCAGGTACTGCAACGAATCCAGTCCCAATATACCCTAGAGCGGGAGAGCGGTTAGTCATTAGTTATTAGTCATTAGTCATCGGTCATTAGTCATTAGTCATTGGTTAAGAGCAACACAGAACAAATGGCAAATGACAAAAGGCAAAGTCACATTAGACAAATGACCAAGACAAATAACCAACAACAAGTGACAAAAAGCTGATAGCTGGGGAGATTAGGTGTGCATAACTTAGGCATAGCAATTACAGGAAGTGGCTCAGCAGTACCGGCAACTTCCCTACACAACCAAAGATTGAGTGAATTGGTTGAAACATCCGACGAATGGATTACCACAAGAACTGGAATTAGTCAACGGCGATTAGCACTACCATCAGAGTCATTGAGTGTACTCGCTACAGCGGCCAGCAATCAGGCGATCGCAGCTGCGGGAATTAAACCAGAAGACCTGGATCTGATTTTGCTGGCAACTTCTACCCCTGACGATTTGTTTGGTAGTGCTTGTCAAGTACAAGCTCAATTAGGAGCGACCAAAGCAGTAGCCTTTGACTTAACAGCAGCCTGTTCGGGCTTTGTATTCGGACTGGTCACAGCAGCCCAATACATCAGAACTGGTGTCTATAAAAATGTACTGTTGATAGGAGCAGATATCCTCTCTCGTTGGGTAGATTGGCAAGACCGACGTACATGTGTACTATTCGGGGACGGTGCAGGGGCAGTGGTATTGCAGGCAGCGAAAAGCGATCGCTTACTAGGTTTTGCCCTCAAAAGTGATGGTACTCAAAACCATTACCTCAATCTTAGTTGCACAGGCTCATCCCAAGAGCTACTCCCTGATATAAAAGTTACCAAAGGCGCTTACCAACCCATTACGATGAACGGTAAAGAAGTTTACCGCTTCGCCGTCCAAAAAGTGCCAGAAATCATTGACAAAGCCTTGTTTCAAGCCAACCTTACTGTTGACCGCATAGATTGGCTAATTCTACATCAAGCCAATCAGCGGATTATTGATGCCGTTGCCCAACGCCTGAATATCCCAGAACAAAAAGTTATCAGTAATCTCGCTCAGTATGGCAATACCTCCGCTGCTTCCATTCCCCTAGCTTTAGATGAAGCAGTGCGCCAAGGCAAAATTAAACCAAATCACATCGTTGCTACATCCGGCTTTGGTGCCGGTTTGACATGGGGCGCAGCAATTTTTGAATGGGGAAGGTAAATAGTTAGGAGTTATGAGTTAGGAGTTATGAGTTAGGAGTTATGAGTTAGCAGGTATGAGTTATGAGTTATGAGTTAGGAGTTATGAGTTAGCAGGTATGAGTTAGGAGTTATGAATATTAACTCCTCACTCCTCACTCCTCACTCCCAACTCTTCACTCCCAACTCTTCACTCCTCACTCCCAACTCCTCACTTCTCACTCCTCACTCCCAACTCCTCACTCCTCACTCCTCACTTTTCACTCCCAACTTCTCACTCCTCAATTTTTTGACCAATGACTAAAACTGCATGGGTGTTTCCCGGACAAGGTTCCCAAGCACTGGGAATGGGAATGGATTTATTAGATATACCTGCCGCTAAAGACAAATTTGCCCAAGCTGAGGCAATTTTAGGCTGGTCTGTGACGGAAATATGTCAAACACAAGAAGAAAAATTATCACAGACGCTATACACTCAGCCGAGTCTTTACGTGGTAGAAAGCATTCTTGCTGACCTTCTTCGAGAACGAGGACACCAACCAGATTTAGTTGCTGGACACAGTTTAGGAGAATATGTCGCCCTTTATGTTGCCGGTGTCTTTGAGTGGTCGGCTGGTTTATGTCTGGTGAAGCGTCGTGCAGAACTCATGGATAGTATCTCTGGTGGTATGATGGCAGCCTTGATGAACTTTGACCGCGAACAGTTGGCAAAAGTCATTGCCGAAACCCCTGATGTCGTACTGGCAAATGACAATAGTCCTGCTCAAGTAGTAATTTCAGGCACAGCCGATGCTGTACAAGCGGTGATGTCTCAAGTAAAAGCCAAACGTGCTATTCCTTTAAAAGTTTCTGGGGCATTTCATTCACATTTAATTGCGGCGGCGGCGACTGAATTTCAAGACGTTTTGCAATCTGTGGAATTTCAGCCAGCTGTTGTCCCAGTTTTATCGAATATAGAACCAATTCCCTCTATTGATGCCGAAATTTTGAAACAGCGTCTCAACGAACAAATGACAGGTTCGGTACGTTGGCGAGAAATTTCTCTGCAATTGCCAGCCAACGGCATTGAGCAAGTAATAGAAATTGGCCCTGGTAAAGTTCTAACTGGCTTAATTAAACGTACAAGTCCTGATTTAATCCTCAAAAACATCAGTATTGCTGCTGATTTGCCTGTTTGATTGTTTGCAAAAATCTGGTGAATTCAGGAATCAGAATCAATGCGATCGCTGGCTCCTGAATTGTTTATTTTTATAATTAAAAATAAAACCTGAGATTGATTCTCCCTAGTGATGATTACTTCAACAAATGTCACCCGTAAACTATTCAATATTCAAGAATATCACCGCTTAATTGAATTAGGTTTCCTTACAGAAAACGAAAGGATCGAATTAATTCGTGGAGAATTAATCCAAATGGCTGCTAAAGGAACACCACACAGTAGTTGTACTTCTTCTGTAGTCAATGAATTAGTAGTTTTACTTTACAATCAGGCGATAATTAGAGGACAAGAACCAATTTCATTACCTCCAAATAGCGAACCTGAGCCTGATGTAGTTATTGCACGTTATCGTGCAGATCGTTATTCGTCAAAGCATCCTTCTGTTGAAGATATTATATTAGTAGCTGAAGTATCTGATAGTACTCTGAAATACGATACACAAGAAAAATTAACCCTTTACGCTGAATCTCAAATTGCTAATTATTGGATATTTAATTTAGTAGCGAATTGTTTAGAAGTTTACACTCAACCGTTTCAGGATTTGCAAGGTAATTTTAATTATGCAAATAAGCAAATATATTTACCAAATACAATTGTCAATATTCCAGAATTTCCAGATATATCGCTGAATTTATCACTGATTTTTCCTCTGATTAGCTAGTACCATACTTTATATCTGCAACCACACTTGTTGAATATAGCGTTTCCTGTTCTAGTGAGGTACAACGTAGGGGCGCAAAGCTTTCCACTACCTACAAATTTCTATACTTTAATTGATAGGGAACCCCTATAATACCGATTCAAAAAATGTTTGCGACAGATACCCCACCCGCCTGACGGCACCCTCCCCTTGCCAAGGGGAGGGTTGGGGAGGGGTCTTGTCTATGTGTTGCATTATTTTTTCAAATTGGTATAAGTTAACTTTTTAGTACTAGGTATTCAGATACCTTGGAAGTAAAATAGTATAAAGTATGAGGTTTTCTGATGCTGACCCTTTATCACTCGCCGATTTCTCCCAATTCGCGGCGCGTTTGGATTACTCTGCTAGAAAAAGAAATTCAGTTTGAATTGGTAGAAATAAAACTGGATGGGGAGCAGTTGAAACCAGAATTTTTAGCGATTAATCCTTTTCATCAGATTCCAGTTTTGGTAGATGACGATTTGAAGGTCGTAGAATCCTTGGCAATTCTGGACTATTTAGAAGCAAAATATCCGACACCTGTGATGCTGCCTCAAAATGCAAAGGATTTGGCCATCGCACGTATGGTACAACTGATAACTGTGAATCAGCTTTTGCCAGCAACCACCACATTTTTACCTCAGATATTAGGCTTACCTGAAGCGGAACCAAAAAAAATTGAGCAAGCAAAGCAGAAAATTTCAACAGTGCTGAAGTTTTTGGAAAGCTTACTTGACGATCGCCCTTATTTTGGCAGCGAACACCTAACTTTAGCTGAAGTTGTGGCTGGAACCGTAGTAAATTGGTTACCAAGAGTAGGCATTTTCTTAAATGACTATCCGAAACTCAATGCTTGGTGCGATCGCTTGATAGCACGTCCGGCATGGCAAGCTACTGAGGCTACTCCGGAGGTAATTCAAGCCTTCAAGTCTGTTGTGGTAGCAAGAATGGCACAGCAGAATGCTAGTTAAAAACCTGCCTATAGCGCTGATGTTACGCCTATAGGCAGGCTTTGTTTAGATAGGTGCTTGATAATAACTTTCTTACAGCTTGACTTGAGACAAATGACTGCGGGGATTATAAGTACGTATAGCGCGGATTTTTTCATAATACTCCCGTTCCTGTTGGCTGAGGTCTTTTGGTGGTGCGATCGCCACCTTCACCAACTGATCGCCCCGTCCACCCTTGGCTAGAGGCCAGCCTTTGCCACGTAACCGCAATGATTGACCAGAACGCACACCTGCTGGTAACTTGACATTAACCATACCATCCGGTGTGGGTACATCAATTGATGCTCCCAAGGTTGCTTCATCTGGTGTAATAGCCACTTCGCAAACCAAATTATCACCTTCCATTTGGAAAAACGAGTGCGGCTGAAGTTCGACTTTTAAGTATAAATCCCCCCGTTGTTGAGTCATGGGGTTGATTTGCCCTTTACCCCGCACGCGTAGGCGAGTACCAGTTTTAGCCCCAGCGGGGATGCGAACATCAATTGTTTCATTGCCCAAACTAAAGCGCTTTTGCACCCCATGAAATGCTTCACCAAAAGTTAAAGTGATAGCAGCTTCACTATCTTGGCTAGTACCAGCGCCTGCATCTTGAAATCCAAAATCATTAAAGCCACCAAAACCACTTGGGGCACCTGTGGAAGTGCGGTAAGAATAGGTTTGTCGCCCACCACGAGGACTACCACCACCAAAGCGTCCTAGTAACTCATTGATAAACTCATCAAAATTGCCGTATTGGCTAAAATCAAAACCGCCCATATCGACACCAGCGCCGCCAGACGGGAAACCTTGACCAGCTTGTCTCCAATATTGACCGAATTGGTCGTATTTTTTGCGTTTATCTGGGTCTGAGACAACTTCGTAGGCTTCATTAATTTCTTTAAAGCGTGCCTCTGCCTGTTTGTTGCCTGGATTAACATCAGGATGATATTTGCGGGCTAGTTTGCGAAAAGCTTGTTTAATTTCCTCTTGACTGGCAGTCTTACTAACTCCCAAAATTGCGTAATAGTCTTTGAAGTCCGTTGCAGCCATACCAGCCTCCTATAAAACTTTCCGTTATTTTTTTAAGATAAGAGATATTTAGTTTGCCAGGTATAATTGCCAAGCAAAAAGAATCTGACTTTAAATTAACAAACAATATACAAAATCAAGTGTGGTTCTTGCTCACCGGGCGATCGCAATTTCCGTACTTTGAAAAAGTGGGGAGTGGGGAGATGGGGAGTGTGGGGAGGTGTGGAGACAAGGGGGACAAGGGGGACAAGGTAGCAATATTTCTCCCTTGTCTCCCCCCTCTTACCAATGCCCAATGCCCCCAATTTCAAAGAAAGCGAATCAGCTTGTCTAATCCTTCTTCTAGACTTGGGGGCGCATCCCGGAGTTGACGGTGCATCCGCAAGATAATTTCTTCGGGAACTTGGCGCGATCGCTTTTTATTACGTGCTAAACACAGCCAAACTGGCACATTGAGCCAAATTCCTGTAATGTGACCAAAGCCAAGGTTACGCGCTAAGGTAATGACCTCACGGCGATTGCGTCGTTGGGCGTTGGTAGCGTCAAAAATTGCTGTATTACCGGTGGAAATAGCTTGTTGAAATTGCCGTTCCACTTCTCGCCAAATTAATAGCCACGATCCTTGAATAGCTTCGGAACCAAATAATTGCCCCCGGATAGCATCTGTAGAAATCAGTTGCACCTGGGGGCATTGTGCCACTAATTGTTTTGCCAGAGTTGATTTACCACTACCTGGAAGACCAATCAGCAATAAAAGTGAAGAGTGGGGAGTGAGGAGTTGAGAGTGAGGAGTGAGGAGTGAGGAGTTGAGAGTTAAAAGTGATGAGCATTCAGAATTTTGATTTATAATTCCTAACTCATAACTCATAACTCCTAACTTTTAACTCCTAACTTCTAACTCCTAACTTTTAACTATTAAATGATAGTTCCATCAGGAATTACGGCATTTTTTAGCACAACTACAATCCCACTACGGATATAGAAACCTTGATTTTCGCGGTCAGCTTCTTGGACGTTATCTTTGTTGATAATTTTCACATCATGACCGATGCGGGCATTTTTATCGATGATGGCACCACGAATGATGGTGTCGGTACCAATACCTACGGGAATTTCACCTTTGACTAAACTACATTGGCGTTCTACAGAAGGTTGGTAGAAGTCTGCACCCATGAGCAAAGATTCTTCGATGACGCAGCCAGATTCAATACGCGATCGCACTCCTAAAACTGAATGTTGAATGCGGCAATTTTTTAAAATGCAACCTTCGCCAATAATTGATTCTGTGATTTGGCAATCTAATAGTTTGGTCGGAGGTAAGTAACGAGCGCGGGTATAAATTGGTGCTTCTTCGTCGTAAAAACTAAAAGGTGGCTGGGGCTGCTGAGTCAGGGCTAAATTTGCGTGATAAAATGCCTCGATTGTTCCAATATCTTCCCAGTAGTCATCAAAAAGGTAAGCTTGAACGTTGTAATCTTTTGAGGCATCAGGAATAATTTCTTTGCCAAAATCAGTTCTTTCAGTACTCTCTCTCAATAACTTGAACAAAACTTCTTTTTTAAAGACATAAATCCCCATCGAAGCGATATAAGGCTGTTCTTGGGCTTGTTCTTTTGTTAATCCCAGAACGCTTGTATCAACACGCATTTTGATTAACGCTTCACCTTTCGGTTTTTCACTAAAGTCTATTATTCTACCAGAGTTGTCAATTTTCATCAAGCCAAAATCTGAGGCGCGACGCTCATCAATGGGAATGACTGAGAGAGTAATATCAGCCCCTGTTTCTCTATGGCGTTGGATAAACTGGCGATAATCCATACGGTAGAGGTGATCGCCTGAGAGAATTAGATATTCGTCTACATCCCATTCTTCCATTAACCATAGGTACTGACGCACCGCATCTGCTGTACCTTGGAACCAATTAGGGTTTTCTGGTGTTTGTTGTGCGGCTAGCACTTCCACAAACCCTTCATTGAAGCCAGTAAAGTTGTAGGTACGCGCAATGTGACGATTCAGGGAAGCTGAGTTAAATTGTGTCAGAACATAAATTTTGAATATTTCGGAATTTATGCAGTTACTGACAGGGATATCGATTAAGCGGTATTTCCCCGCCACTGGTACTGCTGGTTTAGCACGGAGTTTGGTTAGGGGATAAAGCCGAGTCCCCGCGCCACCACCAAGGATGATTGATAAAACTTTTTTCACAAAATTTCTCCCAGCTGCCTTTCAACTCTCATTTTCAGTTTAGGACTGTATGTTGCAGCTGGTAAGGGGGGAGCAAAGAATCTCAGGGATGAATTTTAAAAAATGCTGCTGATGTTCAATGGTATTATTGACTACTTGCCAAGACAACAAAAGTATTAATTAGTACAATATTTTATTGATTTTAAATTATAACACTGTCACAACTACAGATTAGCAGGACTATTGAAATTTTATAAAAGTAATTTTTCATACAAAGTAATTTTATTTTAGCTAGAGTTTCTTCGATAACTAAGTGGTTATTGATGCTCCTGAGCCTGCTTTTAGATTTATGATGATGAAGTTTATGTTTTTGCTGTTCTCAGTTGGGAATACGCTTGTTGAATAGCTGTGGCGATCGCATAAAACTTTTTCAGTTTGAGTAGATACAGTAGCAATGGGACAGTTAATCAAGCCGCGCAATCTCCCAGCAACATAGCAACTAGAACACCGATTCAATATTCAGATTGTAGTGGCGTGGCAAGCCTTAAATGTTGCAATAGATTTTATTGTGGGATGGGTGTCCTCACCCGTCCGGGCGGGCAAGATGCCCACCCCACAAGAGTTTATTAATGCACTATTTTAGCTGTGTCAGTCCACTACCATTGTTTTATGTTTAATTAAGTTGACCTACTTATTAATGAATCGGTGTTCTAGATGACCTGATATCTTGCAGCTTTATTGTTCTGGGCATTTACCTCTCCTTACACTAAAACTTTGAACACCACATGCTTTAAATCCTGCATCTACTTCTGTGTATGCTTTTACGCTTCTTTTGATACCTGATTGGCATTTAACACACCACCAAATTTGTTTAATTGGAAAACGGATTTCTTGTGTTTTCTGTTCAGGATTATTAGCGTTACTCTGAATTTGTCTTGAATACAGACTGTTTGTGAAGCTATTTCCAGTTTTTTGAATTTTCTGATGTGAGATAGCTGAACAACTGCTTTTGTCTGTAGTGATTAATGTTTGTACTTCAGCTTGAACCGGAATCTGTACCGAGAGAAAACCTATTGTAACTAAACTGAATACAGGAATTATTTTTCTGAATCTAGACATAAATGTGGTATACCTGAATTTTGGAAATAATTGAACTGAGTAGAAAAGTATGTTGGATTGAGCGATCGCAAAACCCAACAAAGTCTTGAATATGTTGGATTGAGAAAAAAGAACCTATTAGTTCGCCTTCGTTCGCTTGGCGGGGTAAAGGTTAAGAAGGAAGGGGGAAAGAGTTTAAATCCCTTACCCTTTTCCCTTTCCCCTTTCCCCAGCCGTCACAAGCGCATTTTTGGGTTGGCAGACTACTATGCAAGATAAGGTTTTTCTGTTTCCTTTCTAGTTTTTGAATTTAGCTACTGTAGATTAAATTTTTGAGGACTTAATCTACAGTTTTACTATTAAAGCAATGCAACAATCCTCACAATGTCACCTGCGGAAACACAAACTTTTCCACCACCAATTTTTGGAGCTAAATTAAAGCAAAGGCGGGTTTTGTCAAGAGTTGCAGTTGGATTGAGTGGATCGAATGAGGTTTCAATTGTATTTGTGAGACTGTAGACAGTTACATATCCACTCGCAGGCCAAGGCTTTTTCCAAACATGATGATGTCTGATTGTTGCCTTTATATATAATTTGGCTCCACGCACTTCTAGGACATCAACAGAAGCTTTTCCTCGGTTACCACGAGCTAATTTTTGGAGATGCCCTTCCAACTCAGCAATCATGGCATTTTTTACTTTTGGAAACTTATCTTTCCAATTGGGTGCAACACTAATGATTAGTTTTTGGCTAACTGTTGGTGTTTTTAAAGAATCGGAAAGACTTGACGCGGTGTTAGCTAATGATGGTAATGAGAAATACAGGGCTGAAGAAGTCATCAACAATGCACTCAAAGTAGAAACTGTAATTTTTTTCATTGGGTTATTTCCCTGAATTCAACTTATGTATTCAAGATACGGAAGTATTTTTGAATTGTCGGTGATAAAAATTTATACAAAGTTATAATGTTTCAAGTTATAATTTTTTGTAATCAAATTTCCAAAGTTATAAAAAGTTAGTTACTACTAAAGATGTATTTATAAACATGAATTCTGAAGACGCATTTCTAACAATTAACGAAGCTATAGAAATTATAGAAGCTGCTCTGAAACCAGAATCTTTAAGTAATGTTCAGCAAGATATGTTTTCCAAAATATGGGAAGGACGAACTTACGAACAAATTGCAGAAGATTTAGATTATCAGCCGGAATACATTAAATATGTTGGATTTCAATTGTGGCGATCGCTCACAAATGCTTTTGGTGAAAAAGTGACAAAAAGTAATTTTAGAGCGGTATTACGACGCTATAAACAAAATGTAAAAATTCCAGAAAAACACACAAACAAAACTAATTCAAAAGCAAGCCATTTACAAATCCCAAAGCATACAAATTTGTCTGAATTTATGGATGTATCTGTATTCTTTGGTCGTGTTGATGAACTAGATGTCCTTAGCCAATGGATAGTTCAAGATGGCTGTCGATTAGTGGCATTATTGGGTATGGGAGGTATTGGTAAAACAAGCCTTGCTGCTAAACTGGCAGAGCAAATTCAAGGTGAATTTGAATATTTGATTTGGCGCAGTCTCCGCCATGCACCACCTCTATTAACAGCACTAACTGATGTCAATGAATTTATCGAGAGTGAACGAAAAACAGAGATACCAGCAACAATAGATGCTCAACTATCTCACTTGTTGCAAACGTTACGAACTCATCGCTGTTTGCTGATACTTGATGATTGGGAGACAATTCTCCGAGATGCAGATATAGCTGGTTATTATCGTCAGGGCTATGAACTTTATGGTGAATTGCTCAAACGAGTGGGACAGGAACACCACCAAAGCAGTTTGTTGCTACTAAGTCGAGAAAAACCCATAGAAATAGCAACTCTAGCAGGCGAGTCTTTACCTGTGCGAGTGCTACAAATCAAGGGCTTAAAATCAACCTATGGCAAACAGCTTTTAGTTACAAAAGGCTTTGCTGGCACAGAAAATGGTTTAGATGAACTAATTCAACTATACCGGGGTCATCCTGCTGCATTAAAAATTATTGCTACCACAATTAAAGATTTATTTAATGGGAATGTTTCTGAATTTATGGGACAAAGTTCTCTAGTAATTGGAGATATTTTTGCTAATCTTCTCGATCAACATTTTGAACGTTTATCTAGTTTAGAAAAGGCAATCATCTATTGGTTAGCAGTTGCACGTCAAC
The DNA here is from genome assembly GCF_002608075.1 of Nostoc linckia z4. Taxonomy (GTDB): domain Bacteria; phylum Cyanobacteriota; class Cyanobacteriia; order Cyanobacteriales; family Nostocaceae; genus Nostoc; species Nostoc linckia. The sequence goes on along the minus strand of NZ_LAHA01000041.1, from coordinate 57,352 downwards.
CACTTTCACTTACTCAATTAAAAGCAAACTTAGGAATTGGGGTATCGAGTTCGGAACTGTTGCCAGTCTTAGAATCCTTGGGACGAAGGGCGCTGATCGAAAAAGAGCAAGCATCACCTAATACTACCATCTTGTTCGCTTTACAGCCTGTTGTAATGAAGTATGCTACAAGTATATTTATAGAAGAAATTGTTCAGGAAATCCATGAAGCAATAGCAACTAACTCTGTTGAAAAACTTAGGTTACTTAAAAGCCACGCCTTAGTTCAGCAAGAGTCTGACAAAATCCAAGCAGAACAAGTACGTCTCATCCTCACACGGATTAAAGAACGTCTGTACCTAGTCATGGGAACTAAAGTGATGGAAGTGCATCTACAAAACTTGCTTGCACAGGTACGTGAAAATATCTCCCCAGTTATGGGTTACACAGAACATAATTTACTTCTGTTATTAGAGTAAATAAGCAATGATTACATCTGCCATGATTCGTCCAGGAGTAGTACTTCAAGGTCGCTACCGAGTTATCTGTCAAATTGGTGGCGGTGGTTTCGGTCAGGTTTTTGAAGTGGATGATGGCGGTGTTGCCAAAGTATTAAAGGTTTTGAAGTTAGAGCGTTTCCAGAGTTCGATTATAAAGCAGAAAGCGATCGCTTTATTTAAACGAGAAGCAGAACTGTTGAGTCGGCTTCAGCATCCTGGGATTCCCCGTGTAGAACCAGATGGGTATTTTACTTGGTCTGAAGGCAGTGAACCGTTGCACTGTTTGGTGATGGAGAAAATTCCCGGTTCTAACTTGCAAGAGTGGTTAAAAGCACAAGGTAATCAACCCATCACCACACAAAAAGCCCAGGAGTGGTTAATCCAACTGGTAGAAATTCTCAATGAATTGCATCAACATCAGTATTTCCATCGTGATATCAAACCTTCTAACATCATGCTCAAACCTGATGGACAATTGGTGCTGATTGATTTTGGTGCGGTGCGGGAAGTAACTGAAAGTTACCTCCAAAAACAAAAAGGTCACGAAACTGGTACTGTCCTGATTTCTCCAGGTTACACGCCAGCAGAACAAGCAGAGGGACACGCCGTACCACAGTCTGATTTTTTCGCGCTGGGACGCAGCTTTGTATATTTACTCACTGGTAAATCACCTCTTGATTTTCCCAAAAATCCCCAAACTGGTGAATTATTATGGCGCGATTATGCAACACAAGTTTCATCTGAATTTGCAGACTTGATAGATAAATTAATAGCTCCTTTCCCCGGACAGCGATCGCAAAACTGCCAAGAAATTTTAGAGTACTTAGGAAAAAGTACACAAAATACACTTTTCTCAAAGCTTGTTGCTACAATACCAGGCTTGAGTCATTTAGGCACAAAGCACAAAATCACTAAGAAGAAACCTCTTCAACGTAGATTGCAATGGATAATAACCAGTTTGTTATTATTTACAGGTTTTAATTTGTGGAAATCTGCCCCTGATATAGCTTTTGAACTAAACGAATTGGGAATTGATAGTAAAAATTTGGTGAATGCCGAATTGTATTATCGTTTAGCGTTGATTTTTGACCCAAAGATGCCAGAACCTAGTTACAATTTGGGTTTACTTTACGAAGACCAAAATAAGTTCAATCAAGCAGAAGCGGCATACAAAAGAGCTATAAAACAGGGCTGGGTAGATGCATATAACAATTTAGCGCGATTATATATTCTACAGAAACAATCACTAAAAGCAGTATCATTGCTAGAAAAAGAACTTCCTTCTGCCTCTGAAGATAAAACAAAATATGCCATACTGAAAAACTTAGGCTGGGCAAACATGGAATTAGGACGCTACGAAGAGGCACAAACCTATCTTAAAAAGGCAATGACTATACCATCTATGCGCCCTTCTGCCTACTGTTTAAACGTCCAGCTTCTAGAATTACAACAACTAAAACAACAAGCACTACCTGATTTACATAAATGCCTTAATTTGGAACCAAAAACTCCAGAAGAATATGAATGGAGAAATCAGGCGCGAAAAATTTTAGCTACTTTACAACAGAATACAAAATCTAAAAATACTGGAATTGAGTGATGAAGTTGCAAGAACTACTAAAAAAATGGAAACAAAAAAGCATAATTACCAAAACTTTTGTTTGGTTTGCAGGTATTTTATTGTTTTTGGTAATGTTAACAGCACTACCTAATATTCACACAGCATTTGGCTTTGAGCGACCTCAGATAATACTTGCCCAAAGTAGCACATGCAGACGCGCTAGGACTGGCGATCCGCGTGACCCCAGTTTAGCAAATATCCCTTATTTGATTAGTCCCCGCCATACTTTACTTTTAAGTAATAAACCAAAGCTGCGTTGGAATTCTCCCCTTGGGGTTAAACAGTACACAGCTAGCTTGGTTAAGGGTGACAAAACAATTTGGCAAACTACAACCGAGCAAAATGAGACTATATATGCTGGAGAACCTAAACTAGAACCAGGTGTGGAATATTTGCTAATTATCACAGCTGATAATGGCAAATCATCCCAAGATGAAGAAGCATCTCAGCAAGGGTTCAGATTATTGCCAACACCAGAAGTAGGGATTGTGAAAGCAATACTAGATAATCAAGAACTTACAGATAAGAATAAAGCGTTAGCAACTGCTTACATTTACAGTGGATTTGGATTGAAAGCTGAGGCAATTGATACACTAGAAAAAATAATAGCTAGTGGTATTAAAGAAGCTGCTTTATATAAAAAACTCGGTGAACTTTACTGGGAAACAGGTGTTAATATGGAAGCGGAATTGAACTATCTTCAAGCTGTTCAACTAGCGATCGCAGCACGAGATATCCCAGAACAAGCACAGATTTCCACAGCTTTGGGAGAGTTATATATAGAAATTGGTGACGAGAAAGCAGCTATAAAATGGTTTAACCAAGCGCGAGATAGTCATAAAACCTTGGGTAATACTCAGCGAGTGAAGGAACTGGATGTAGTGATAGAGGAACTAAAATCTATTTGACGGCGTTGCTGATTTCATGTATCAAAAAAAATTTTGCATAATATCAAAATCCGTGTAGATAGAGACGTTGCAGTGCAACGTCTCTACATATCGATTCTTGTGGCAATAAAACTTATTGTTGTAGTTCCTACATAAATTATAAAATTACTTAAAAATATTTTTAAAGGCAGTTAAATTATGGAAGATGCAGAAAGCTCTCAAACTTCTTCTACCAAGGATGCAGAGCAATTATTAATGCAAGGTAAAGATAGTTCTGATTTTAATACTGCTTTAAATTTATACGAACAAGCATTAGAAATTTATAAAAAGCATAAAGATAAAGCTGGTATCGCTAGTGCTTATAATAATATTGGTGTAACTTATGCTCGCTTGCAACAACAAGAATCAGCATTAAATTCTTTAAAAAAATCTATAAAGCTGTGGAAAGAAATCTCTAATCAGCAAAACGAAGCAGTAGCTTTATTAAATATTGGATGGGTTTATAAAACTTTTAACGAACTATTAAAAGCTTTAGAAGCTTACTACAAATCCTTAGATATTCGTCAAGAAATTGGTAATCAAAAGGATATTGCTGACACATTGCAAATCATTGGCTCAGTTCATGAAGAACAAGCAATAAAATTTTATGAGTCAGCAATATCAATTTATAACGATACTAAAGATAAGAAAGCACTCAAGCATTTTGTTAATCATACTAAGATTACTGGACTATTTGATCGGATAGATCCAGACCTTATTGATGGAACGGAACAGCCTGGGGATGAAACTATTAACCCACCTATAATCTATCCTCCAGTAAAGAAATAACTGAAAAAATAAAAAAATAATTTTTCATTCCAATTATCGACGTTACTGGATTTGAAAATGAAATTCAAACAACGCCCAATTATTTTTTAAGTCATTATAATTATTTTTTATGCACTCTTTTTATTTCCAACTTTTGAGGGTGCTAACAGTCACCATATTAACTTTTTTGACTCAATCACTATATGTATTACCAGCTAAATCACAAAATTTATCGCATCAAGTTGATTCGCTAGACTCAAGACAACAAAAAGAAGCAAAGCGACTATTTAACCAAGGTATCGATGAATACAGTAGTCGTCAATTCCAACAAGCTTTGCTCACTTTTCAAAAAGCTTTGGCAATTTATCAAAATATTCAATCTCATTCTGATGTTGCAGATACTCTACGAATGTTAGGCAAGACTTACTTGTATCTTGCCAATTACCCTGAAGCCCTAAATTTATTAAACCAAGCTTTAATTATTGAGAGGACAATAGGCTATGAAAGCAATATACGTGATACATTAAATACTCTAGGGGCAGTTTATAATAATCTGTCTCAATATTCTCAAGCAATAAAATTTTATCATGAAGCTTTAGCAATTAGCCAAGCATTTAATGATAAAGAAGGTACTCTTAGTACCTTAAAAAATATAGCAGATATATATCAGTCTCAAAGTAAATATAGCGAGGCGCTAAAATACTATAACCAAAGCCTCGCTATTAGTAGAGAAGTTGGTAATCTGAAATATCTTGCATTTAACTTTAACGGCATCGGAACTGTATATTACTTAACAGGCAATTATTACCAAGCCCTTGATTATTACCAGCAATCTCTAGTATTTGCTAAAACTGCTAACAATTTAGAAGTACAAAGCGCTTCTCTCAACAATATTGGATTAGTATATAATCGGCTTGGTCAATATGATACAGCAATTAAATACTATCAACAAACGATAGAGATACAAAAACGAATTGGCGATAAAACGGGTGAAGGGCAAACTCTTCATAATGTGGGCTTTGCCTACGATGAAAAAAAGCAATATTTCCAAGCTTTATCTTTTTATCAGCAAGCTGTAAGAGTTTTTAGAACAATAGGCAGGCAATCAAGTCTTAGTAATACGCTCAATAATATTGGATATACTTATCAATTATTAGGTCAATCTTCTCAAGCATTAAAATACCTTGAAGAAGCATTGAGGATTGTGCAACAAACAGGCGATCGCCGCATTGAAGGAAATACCCTTGATAGTATCGGCACAGTATACAAAAATCAAGGTAAATTCCCACAAGCACTGACATTGTATCAGCAAGCCTTAGCAATTCGTAAAGAAATTGGCGATCGCCCTGGTGAGAGAATCACATTGGCTAACATTGGCGATGTCCTCATCAAACAAAATCAACCACAATTAGCCATCTTATTTTATAAGCAATCAGTTAATATAACTGAGTCCATTCGTAAAGATTTACGTCTCCTCCCAAACGCACAACAGAAATCTTACACTAACACTATTGCTGATACTTATCGCAATCTTGCAGATTTACTATTACAACAAGATAGAATTCTAGAAGCACTACAAGTTTTAGACTTGTTAAAAGTCCAAGAAATAGATGATTACCTGCATAATGTCAGAGGTAACGACATCACAAGTAGAGGAGTTGATGTGTTACCACAAGAACAACAAATTAATCGTGGTTTTAATGATATTTTGACTCAACAAATTCAATTAGGTAGAAAACTTGCAGAATTCAGAAAAACTCCACTCGATAAACGAACCCCAAATCAAATAGAGCAAATTATAGAACTAGAAAACAAGGAATCTGAAATTATTCAGGAATTTCTGAATTTTCTCAAAAGTCCAGAAGTTATTCGCTACATAGCAGATATTAATCCAACTATTCGGGATCATATTGTACCTTTAAGTACTCTTACAGACTCTCAAAGGATTTTACAGAGTCTACATGAACGAGATGAGAATGCCGTATTACTCTATCCTTTAATTTCAGAAAATAGTCTAGAACTTGTTGTTGCTACATCTTATACACCACCAATTCATTATAAAGTTGATGTAAAAAAGCAAGAAATTAACCGAGCAATTTCAGATTTCAGCCAAGCTTTAAAAAATCCAAGCTTAGATGTTAAAACTCCAGCTAATAAACTATATAAATGGCTCATTAAACCAATAGAATCAGGACTAGCTGCTGCCAAAGCCAAAACAATTATTTACGCACCAGATGGGCAATTACGTTATATACCGCTAGCAGCATTATATGATGGTAAGCAATGGTTAGTAGAACGATTTAACACAAACTATATTACTGCCCTTAGTTTCACAAGATTTGATCGTCAACCCTTACCTCAACTTCAAATCTTAGCAGGAGCTACAACTAACCGTCATATTGTAAATGTGGGTTTTGCATCAATAGGTTTTGAGAGTTTGCCTTTTGCAGGTAAAGAAGTAGAAAACATAGCTGCCATCATACCTAAAACTAAAACATTAATTGACGAGCAGTTTAATCAAAAACAAACTATGTACTCTTTGAGAAATTACCCATTTGTGCATTTGGCTACTCATGCACATTTTGTTATTGGTCAGCCAGAAGAGTCATTTATTCTATTAGGTGATGGCAATATAATTAGAATGCCTGAAATTCAAACATTACAGATAAAAGCAGATTTAGTAGTATTGAGTGCTTGCAACACTGGAATAGGCGGTATAAATAATGGTAATGGGGCAGAAATTTTAGGCTTTGGCTACCAGATGCAAAATGCAGGAGCAAAAGCCACGATCGCTTCTTTATGGCCCGTTGATGATGGAGGCACACAAATCTTAATGAACACCTTCTACGCCTTACTACATCAAGGGAATATTAGCAAAACGGAAGCTTTACGTCAGGCACAAGTAATTATGATTACAGGTGACTTCAAATTAATAGGTTCCCAACAAGATAGGGTAATTCTCCAATCTACACGTAACAACGTATTACCCAACGTAGTCAATAATCTCAGTCATCCCCATTATTGGGCACCATTCTTTTTAATCGGTAACGGTTTATAAAGGATACTTTAGGTGGCAAAGCAGGCATACCCTACATTCCCGAAGGTTCAGCTGAAAGTAATCTGGAAATTGAGGTGAAGTGTAAGTTTCCAGAAAAACAAAAACCTGATTCACACTAACAGTCAAAATTTATCGGCACAGCGTAGGGTTAGGCAATGCCCATTAAACACCCAACTTCCCTGTATTTATTCTCCTATTAACCAAATGTAATTGCTGCGATCGCTTCAAAAACTTCACCCAAGGTTGTTCTGATAATTGAGAGATGGCATTGGGTGACAGTGTTGCTGTAAAAATATCCTTACCACTAGTAACACCACTAACGCCAAAATTTTCTAAAACAGCAGTTGCATTAGAGTCTAAAATTGGTTCGGTATGGATAAAAACGCCCAAGCTCGGTTTTTCTAAATCTTGAGCGTCATTTAACGCTGTAGCAAGGGCAGGGTCTAGCTTTTGATAATTCATAAACAATTCCTTAGTAAATAGGGTAGGTAAAAATTGCCTACCCTAACTTATCAAATTTCTAGTTTTTTATTGCCTACCCTTGTACAGAAATAATATCCACCTTGCTCAATCTAATTACAGATTTAAGGCATTAATCACGCCATAACCCCATTTTTCATCGAATGTGCCTGCGGGTTTTCCGGGAATGGCGCTATTTTTACGTAGCAAATCTTTCAAAGTAGCCGGGTCTAGTTGGGGGTCGCGTTGCAGGAGTAATGCAACTAAGCCAGTGACGAAAGGTGTAGCCATACTCGTACCAGCCATGGCCACAAACTTAGAATTAACCATCGACGAACGGGCAGAATTAGCATCAGCAGAAAGCGTAGAAACAATCATTGCTCCCGGTGCTGCTATATCTGGCTTTTGGGCATCATTGCGTAAAGGGCCTTCGCTACTGAATTCGGAAATAGTATCCAAATCTAAGCCCATTTCTCGTATTTGGTTATCAATATCTGTATACTTGGCTTTGGTAGTATAAGCTGCAACTGTAACGGCACTGCTAGCGGCTCCTGGCGAACCAATTTTTACTGCATCCTTGACGCTTTTACCTGTAAAAAATACTGATGACATATCATCTAATGTCCACACATCCACACGTGTATCAGTGGTAGAGGTATTGCGTAGGCGTAATTGCCAAATGCCTCCCATGACTGGGGAAGGGCCGTTACCGCGTATTTGGACAAAGAAATTATGGTCGCCGTTTGCTTGGTCTGGGCCTGGTGTGACGATTTCCACCCTTGCATCGGGTAATTTATGTTCTTGTGTAGGATTACCGTCAGTAATGATTTTTTGGAAGGGAGTCACAAAACCATTGGGACTCCGCAACGATACTTCCAACTCACTGTCTTTGGAATACCAACCATTTAGCCAAACGATGCCTACTTGATTCAAAGGTACATTAAAGCGCATACCACGGGTGCGATCGCTAGGTATGGTTGCTTGACCGTGAATATTAATGCTTCCTTCGTTACCCGCAGCACAGCAAACAATTCTCCCAGGGCCGGTTTCCGCGTCAATCACCTTTGATAGAGAATCACTACCATCATGGGCATCGGCGTGTCCACCCAAGCTGAGATTCACCACCGCTGGGCGTCCCAACTCCCTGGCCACTCGGAAAATATAGCGCACAGCATCGGCAATGTGGGCATCTTGTAAATCTGACCTGACTACAATTAATTCCGCCTCTGGTGCTACGCCGCCATAGCTAGCATCCGCACCCGCAGCGATTCCAGCAACGTGGGTTCCATGTCCGTCGGTATCCTGAGAAATTGTCAGTTGCGCCCCTGAAAATTCAGCCCCGTAGCGTCCTTCTGTGACTCCTGGGCCTGGGAGTGTTTGATCCCAAATGTGTAAAATTCTGCCAGCAAAAGCAGGGTGTTTCGGGTCAATGCCACTATCTATAATGCCAATAATTACGCCTTTGCCAGTGAGTCCAGTTTGGTTTTTAAACTCCGGCAGTTTGACTTTTCCGGGTGCAACATCCATCCTTAGGTGAAGTTTGCGTGATGGTTTGATACGTTGGATTGTATCTTCTTCAGACAAGACATCTAAAGCATTTATTGGCAAGAAAGCTGTACGGACGCTGCCAGAATTTTGATTGACTTCAATATTATATTGTGATAGATAACTCAAGTCTGCATCAGAATCGCAGTAAATAAAAACTACGCTTTTAGTTGGTTTGACTGTGTTTTTATTAGCAATAATACCGAGCGATCGCTTATGTGTAACTAAAGCTTGTTCTCCTTCATTTTGATAATCTTCAAAAGCCAAAAGTAATCCGGGAGAAAGTTTATCGTGTCTCATTTTTGCCTCAAATTAAATTTATTGGAAGCTCAGAACCATAACAATCGATATTGTGAATCCTAACTTCCTTTTCTACTACTAGGACTGAATACACCTTGACATAATTGATAATCTATAAAAATAATCCAGTACTCCCTTAAGTCATTACGGATAAAGTTAATTCAACAAACATTAAATTTTATTAAATATTTCAATTAAATTAATAATTTTTCCTGACAATTTTTGGGTAAAAAACTAAGTTTAGTGTTGACTGTTGACTGTTGACTGATCGGATGAATTTTCCCCCATACCCAATGCCCCATGCCCAATGCCCCACGCCCAATGCCCCACGCCCAATGCCCCACGCCCAATTTTCAATTTTCTATCATAAGTAGGAACCACAAAGAAGCTAATATCTGCAACGATCGCTTCTGAAGCCACTGAGAATAATTCATGCAAATTCAAACACCAGACTGGGTGAAGCACGCTGTTTTCTACCAAATCTTTCCAGACCGCTTTGCAAGAAGTAAAAAGCCACACAAACGCCTGTTGCATGACACCCGTTGGGAAGATTGGGAGGCAATGCCAACGCTGCAAGGTTACAAAGGCGGGGATTTATGGGGCATCCTCGAAGGCTTAGACTACATCCAGGATTTGGGCATTAACGCCATTTACTTTACACCGATTTTTCAATCCGCCAGCAATCACCGCTATCATACCCATGATTATTATCAAGTTGACCCCATGCTGGGGGGCAACGAAGCTTTTAAGGAATTACTAGACGCCGCCCATCAACGAGATATCAAAGTCGTTCTGGATGGAGTTTTTAACCATTCCAGTCGGGGATTTTTCTTTTTCCACGACGTTTTAGAAAATGGGCCGCATTCACCGTGGGTAAATTGGTTCAAAATAGAAGGCTGGCCGCTTTCGGCTTACAACGGTGACTTTCCTGCTAACTATGTGGGTTGGGCTGGAAATCGCGCTTTGCCAGAATTTAACCACGACAATCCAGAAGTTCGGGAATACATTATGGAAATTGCCGAATATTGGATTAAATTCGGCATTGATGGTTGGCGATTGGATGTACCATTTGAAATTAAAACCCCTGGTTTTTGGCAAGAGTTTCGCGATCGCGTCAAAGCCATCAATCCTGAAGCTTACATTGTCGGCGAAGTCTGGGGAGATTCGCGTGAGTGGCTAGATGGCACGCAATTTGACGGGGTGATGAATTATTTGTTTGCTGGGCCGACAATTGCCTTTGCGGCGGGCGATCGCGTAGTCTTAGATCAAGTGCAAAGCCGCGATTATAAACCTTATCCACCCTTATTTGCTGCCGAGTACGCCACCAAAATCCAAGAATTACTCGAACTTTATCCTTGGGAAATTCAGCTGACTCAACTCAATTTGCTAGCAAGTCACGATACAGCCCGATTGATGACCATTGCTGGTGGTGACATACCCAGCATAGAATTATCAACTCTACTGCTACTCACCTTTCCCGGCGCTTCCAGTATCTACTATGGCGATGAAGTTGGGTTACCCGGCGCCATAGACCCAGACTCACGCCGTGGTTTTCCCTTAGAGGCTAACTGGAACCGAGAAATTTTCAATACTCACCGCCAATTAATTGCCCTCCGCCACACTTACCCAGCATTGCGTACAGGTGATTACCAAGTTCTCTACGCTCAAGGGCAACTTTACATCATTGCGCGAACTTTGGAGAAAGAAGAATTGATAATTGCCGTCAACGCTGGGACAAGTCCGGTAACAGCAACTGTAGATATCGCCAGTTTGCAAACTCAACCCAACAAACTCTTATATGGTAGTGCTGAAGTTGAGTGGAACAGTGAAGGAGAAACTCAGCAGTTGTCATTAACTATTCCTGAACGTAGCGGTTGTATTTTGGGCTAGGGACTGGGGAAGCAGGGGAAAAGGTTAAAGGGAAAAGGGAAAAGGAATAAATTTAATCTTTCCCCTTTCCCTTTCCCCTTTGCCCTTTCCCCTTTTCCCTTTTTACTTCCCTGCCACGATTGCAGGCATCAACACTGCATCAATAATATGGATGACGCCATTGTCTGCCAAAATGTCTGTTTTGATGACATTGGCGCTATTCACCTTAATTTTGTCGTTGACAGATTCAATAGCGACAATTGACCCTTCGAGTGTCTCGGCTTCATTAATTTGTGCCAAGTCATCAGACCTGACATCCCCACTGGCCACATGATATGCCACAATTTTTTTCAGCTTGGGAATGTCTTGTAGTAACGAATCTAAAGTTCCCTCTGGCAAATTGGCAAAAGCTTCGTCAGTGGGTGCAAAAAGTGTTAGAGAACCAGGACTTTTGAGAGTTTCTATGAGGTCTACAGCTTTAACAGCCTTTATCAGTGTATTGAAATTTTTTGCTGCGATCGCAGTTTCCACAAGGTCAGCCATAAAGATGCATCAGTTAATACTACAAGTTACTTATAAAGTGACTCAAATACTCTTAGCCTCTATCAACAGAAAGGTTGCAGATACATTCAAGCTATTACCTTTTAAATCGCACAGTCACTCACCATCGTTGACGCTTAACAGTCAACACTCAACAGATTTGCTACGCCAAATCCACAACCGCTTAGTGCTGTTACACTGGAGAATGTCCCCAAGAACCACTAACTATGCTAAAGCGTTCTAAGTTCGAGACAACACAGTCTCAAATTATGCACCGTGCTGAGGATTTGATCAGTGCAGCCTCAAATCGTTACCGCATTACGGTTCAGGTGGCGAATCGTGCCAAACGTCGGCGTTATGAAGATTTTGAAAGCAATGAAGATGCAATGATGAAGCCAGTGCTAAGGGCAATTATCGAAATGTCCGATGAATTGACTCAGCCAGAAATTATTGGCGAACTGTAAAAATAGTGGTGAGTTAGGAGTTAGGAGTTAGGAGTTAGGAGTTAAGAGTTCTGACTTCTGACTTCTGACTTCTGACTTCTGACTTCTGACTTCTGACTTCTGAATTCTGACTTCTGACTTCTGACTTCTGACTTCTGACTTCTGACTTCTGACTTCTGACTTCTGAATTCATACTTGCACTCAGCAACGCCCAAAATATTGTTATATGAAAAAGAGAAAATTTTTGTGAAATTAGTTCTTTTAAAACTCAAAACTCAGTACTCACCAATACTATTTGCGTTAATGCTGGGTTTAATTATTTTGGGTTCCACTTTATTTACTAACCAACCAGGGATAGCACAGACAATCACGCCTAGTGATGTTTGGCAAATAGTTTACCAAAAATTGCCAGATTTTCCACGGGAAAATAAATATATAAACAAAGAAAATGGCAAAGTTGCTGAAAACAATACCCTAGCAACTCGGTTGATTAGATATCATGTTTACACCAAAGGGCGTTCCCCAATTTATCGCTTGGATTGGAAACTGACTTTGGCTGATTACCTGGGTGCAAATGAAGTTATGTATGATAGTAGCTATCCAGGAAACGAAACACTGCGGGAAAATCCCATAGATGGCGATAAAGCTGCGATCGCTCGTTTAACTCGCAGTCAGCGAAATGCTTTAGTGGAAGTTTTAGTCAATATATTTAATCCTAATACCCAAAACACATCAGCCCCTCGCCCCAACACCACAGCCGACCCCACCACCTCAACAACTCCACAGCCACCCCAAGGTGGAGGCGCACAATTACTTAAATAATACCAAAGTAAAGAGTTGTAATTTAATAACTCCAAACTCCTCACTCCTAACTCCAAACTCCAAACTCCTCACTCCCCACTCCTCACTCCTCACTCCTCACTAAATTATGCAACGCGTTGTCAAAAGTGGATCTGGGTGGCGTATTGGCTGGAACCCCGATGCACCTGAATTTAAAGGTTTAATAGGTACCGACGACTGGGCAATTGAGTTAACCGAAGCCGAATTAAATGATTTTTGCCGCCTGTTGGCACAGCTAGCAGACACCATCAAGCAACTCGCAACAGAATTAATGGAAGAAGAGAAAATCGCCTGTGAAGCTGAAAGCGATTTATTATGGATGGAGGTCGAAGGTTATCCCCACGCCTACAGCCTACGTTTCATCTTGAATACAGGGCGATGTGTTGAAGGTAAATGGGATGCTTGTGCTGTCGGAGATTTACTGCAAGCCACTGCAATACTCAAAGTTTTTTAAAGCTAATATCTAGACTTTTATTTGCCTACATGCTAGAATAGCGAAAGTGAATAAACGGATTCAAGGTTTGAAATTGGAAAAATCCAAAATTTAAAATCTGAAATCCAAAATTATTTTACGGGGCGTAGCGCAGCTTGGTAGCGCGCCACTTTGGGGTAGTGGAGGTCGTGGGTTCAAATCCCGCCGCTCCGATTGATAAAAGCTTATTATAAGCTAAGTTCAATCATTCTCCTTAATTTAGCAGATAAGTAAAAAATTGCCATTTTCAGCCTTTAATTGGTATGAAACTGCTATGGCAAAAAAACCTCAGAATTCCCATCAGAAGGGAGTTATAGCTATTGAGGAGTATCAAGGTAGGTTAAGACTACGATGGAACTATGCTGGCAAGCGTTATTGTTGAGCTTTAGATTTACCAAATTCTAAAGTCAACCTCAAAGTAGCAAACCAAAGATTCCAAGAGGGTTGAGCGCAGCCATGCACTGAGCCTGTCGAAGTGTCGAAACCTGGCGAGTCGAGTTAGGTTTAATTTACTACTTCTACTTATAGCGTTTCCTAGTCTGTTGAGGTACAAATCTCTGCGTCGGCAGTCGCTCATGGGGGAAACCCCCAAGACCGCGCTGCCTCACCTTTGCGCTTTACTTTGCGCCCCTCTGCGTTTCAAAATATTATTTCTACCTCACTTAACTGGGGATCGCTATATTTAAAATCGCCAATTTTAAATCAAAAATCACTTAGCAACTATTCTTCACAAAGCAATAGTTATGCACAATTCAGGTATGGCAAAACTTTTCGGTTCCTGAACTGTTGTATTTGTTACCTGAGTAACATTTTAGGGAATCCTAGTAAAATCAAAGCCTTCTTGCTAAACCTATGACTTCTCTGGCACAGCAATTCCCAAACATTTCCAATTATACCTTGGTTGAGCGGCTGTATCTAGGTTCTAGGACGGCTGTTTATCGGGGAGTGCAAAACTCGCAGCGATTTCCGGTGGTGATTAAGACACTGCGGCACGATTATCCCAGCTTCAGCGAGTTGGTGCAGTTTCGCAATCAGTATGCGATCGCTAAAAATCTCAACATCCCTGGTATTGTCCAACCGATTAGTCTAGAACCCTATGCCAATGGCTATGCTTTGGTAATGGAAGATATCGGTGGCATTTCTCTACGTCATTATATCCAGGCTTCCCCTTTAAAAGTCGAACAATTCTGGCCAATTGCCATGCAAATTGTCGATATCCTCCACCAGCTCTATCAGCAACGGATTATTCACAAAGACATTAAACCAGCCAACATTCTGATTCAACCAGAAACTGGGCAAATTAAACTGATTGATTTTAGCATTGCCTCCCTGTTGCCCCGCGAAACCCAAGAGATTCAAAATCCCAATGTTCTAGAAGGCACCCTAGCCTACATCTCACCGGAACAAACCGGGCGAATGAACCGAGGGATTGACTATCGCAGCGATTTCTATTCCTTGGGAATTACCTTTTTTGAACTGCTTACAGGACAGTTACCATTTCAAGCTGACGAGCCAATGGAAATGGTTCATGCCCATTTAGCAAAGCAACCGCTTTCTGTTTGCGATCTCAACCATGATTTGCCCATCATGCTTAGTGAAATCATTGGCAAATTGATGGCTAAAAACGCCGAAGACCGCTATCAAAGTGCCCTTGGTCTCAAGCACGATCTGATTAGATGTCAGGAAGAATATCATCTTGTGGGCAAACATGCCTGGTTTGAGTTAGGAGAACAGGATATCAGCGATCGCTTTTTGATTCCCGAAAAACTCTACGGACGAGAATCAGAAGTTCAAATCTTACTCGATGCTTTTGGGCGAGTTGCCAATGGAGCTTCCGAACTGATGCTGGTGGCAGGTTTTTCCGGCATTGGCAAAACCGCCGTTGTCAATGAAGTCCATAAGCCTATTGTCCGGTGGCATGGCTATTTTATTAAAGGTAAATACGACCAATTCAACCGCAACCTTCCCTTTAGCGCCTTTGTCCAAGCCTTCCGCGACCTCATGGGTCAACTGCTGAGCAATGATGACGCGCAGTTAGCTGAGTGGAAAGCGAAGATTTTAGCAGCAGTTGGTGATAATGGTCAGGTGCTGGTTGAGGTAATTCCTGAACTCGAACAGGTAATTGGTCAACAAACCCCAGTACCAGAACTCTCCGGTAGCGCCGCTCAAAACCGTTTCAATTTGCTGTTCCAGAAGTTCATCACGGTGTTCACCACCCCAGAACATCCACTGGTGATTTTCCTCGATGACTTGCAGTGGGCTGATTCGGCTTCTCTGAACTTGCTGAAGCTACTGCTGACAGAACGCAATCGCGGTTATCTGTTCGTTATCGGAGCCTATCGGGATAACGAAGTGTTCCCGACTCACCCGTTGATGCTGATGCTCGATGAAATCGAAAAAGCCCAAACCAGGCTCCACACCCTCATCCTGGAACCCCTGAGCCAAGGAGATGTAAATCAGTTAACGGCAGATACCTTCAGTTGCCCTTTGGAACTGGCTCAACCGCTAACGGAGTTGGTGTATCAAAAAACCAAGGGTAATCCCTTCTTCCTCACCCAATTTCTCAAAGCACTCCATGAAGACGGCTATATTACGTTTGACTTTCAGACAGGACATTGGCAGTGCGACCTGGCAACGGTGAAGTTACTTGCCCTCACGGATGATGTCGTGGAGTTCATGGCACTCCAGTTACAAAAATTGCCTGCTGCAACCCAAACGGCTTTGAAACTGGCGGCTTGCATTGGCGCTCAGTTTGATTTGGCTACCCTAGCCATTGTCAATGAGCGATCGCCCGAAGATACCGCCATCGACCTCTGGAAAGCCTTGCAAGAAGGAGTGATTTTGCCCATCACTGAGGTCTATAAGTTTTATCAGCCGTCAGAATTGAAGGTGGCACAAGTCAATCAAGCAGCAACATTTAACTGTTCCTATCGCTTTCTCCACGATCGCGTCCAGCAAGCCGCCTATTCCCTCATCCCCGACGAGGAAAAACAGACGACTCATTACCAAATCGGACAACTCCTGCTGCAACAAGTTTCCCCAACCGCCAGAGAAGAGCGGATTTTTGAAATCGTTAATCAGTTGAACTATGGAACGACGCTGGTTGAGACACAACAGCAAAAAGACGAACTAGCCCAACTCAACCTCACTGCTTGCCGCAAAGCCAGAGCCTCAACCGCCTATCAAGCAGCCCGTGAATATGCCACAGTGGGGCTAAAACTACTAGGAACAGACGCTTGGCAACGGCAGTACCAAATGACTCTATGTCTGCATGACTTAGCCGCCGAGGTGGCTTTCTTGGTTGGCGATTTTCAGCAGATGGATCGGTGGATTGAAGCGGTGATTCATCATGCAAAAACGCCTTTAGAACAAGTGCAAGTTTATCAAGTCAGAATCCAGGCCTTGGTAGCCCGCAATCAATTTTTAGAAGCCATTGCCATCGGTCAATCAGTCTTTCAAATGCTTGGTGTGAATCTACCAGATGAACCCACCCTAGAGGATATTCGCCTCTTGAAGCAGGAAATCGATGTTTTAATTGGCGATGGCTCCATTGAGTCATTCATTCATCTGCCGCAAATGACCGATGCTAAGCAGTTAGCTATTATGCAAAATGCGGCTCGGCTGACACCAGTCTGTTATATGACAGGCTCAAAGCTCTATTTCCTGATCGTGGCGTTACAGGTGAAATTGTCAATTCAATTTGGTAATAGTCCAGTTTCGGCTTATTGCTACGCTGGTTACGCCTTTCAATTGAGGATACTGTGGGGAGAAATGGCAAAAGTACCCCAGTTTGGGCAATTAGGCTATCAACTGGCTTCAGAGCCAGATGCCAAAAATAT
Organism: Nostoc linckia z4; assembly: GCF_002608075.1. Classification (GTDB taxonomy): domain Bacteria; phylum Cyanobacteriota; class Cyanobacteriia; order Cyanobacteriales; family Nostocaceae; genus Nostoc; species Nostoc linckia. The sequence goes on along the minus strand of NZ_LAHA01000041.1, from coordinate 40,193 downwards.
TCGAGCCGCAACAGCCTTGTTAATGGGGGGGTATGTTGGTCACTGGACAATCCATCTACGAGAAACGCTGCCGATTCTGCTGGAAGGCTATCAAGCAGGACTAGAAACTGGCAATCTAGAATTTATGGGCTACGATGCCCAGTTGTACTGCTTAAATGCCTATTGGTGCGGTCAACCCCTTACCGAACTCGAACCCCAAATTCACGCCTATTACCAACAATTGTGCGACCTCCACCAATTCACAGCAGCAAACTGTGTTTTAGCTTACTGGCAAGCTGCTCAAATTCTCTTGGGTCAGTCAGAGAATGAAATTCCCTTACGCCAGGATGCCTATGAAGAAAAAGTCCTGGCTGAGGCAAAAGTCGATTTTTACCGACTCTGCTACTTTTATCTGTATCGCTTCACATTGAATTACTGGCTCCAAGACTGGGCCAAAGCAGAACACGATGCCATTCAAACCCGACAGTATTTGGCTGGGGGTATGGGCAATATCGTTGAACCCCTATTATATTTCTATGATTCTCTCACCCTGCTGGCCATTGCTGGTGAATTGCCGTCACAGTCACAGCCGCAATGGCAACGAATCGAAGAAAATCAAGCCAAGTTAAAAGAATGGGCTGATTATGCTCCCATGAACTTTTTGCACAAATATCATTTAGTTGAAGCCCAAAAACAGCAACTCCTCAATTGCAAAACAGAAGCTTTAGAACTATACGATTTGGCGATCGCGGGAGCCAAGTCCAATGGCTACCCTCAAGAAGCAGCCCTAGCCAATGAACTGGCGGCAAAATTCTACCTCGATTGGCACAAACAGCGCATCGCCCAAGCTTACATGATTGAAGCCTACTATGGCTATGCTCGCTGGGGGGCGAAAGCCAAACTCGCCGACTTGGAAACTCGCTATCCTCAACTTTTGGCTCCCATTCTCCAACAAGCACAGACACCATTTTCTGTTGACGAAACTGTATTTGCCACTGGAACTGTCACCTCCACTAGTGTTTCCTCCACCAGTCTTTCTGATTCCCTGGATCTGGTTGCTATTCTCAAAGCTTCCCAAACTCTTTCCAGTGAAATTGAACTCGATCGCTTAATTGGTACTCTTTTGGTGACGGTGATACAAACCTTGGGTGCTACGCAGTGCGCTTTGATGTTAAGTGAGGGGCAAAATCTCACGGTTCAGGCTAGGGCAGAACTTATGGAATCTGGTCAAATCGAAACGCAGATTTTGTATCCAACCCAGTCCCTAGTGGATAGCGGTGTAGTGCCCATTAATTTGGTAACAAAAGTCAAACGCAGTTTGCAGCCTGCTGTGATTAGCAACGCCGTGCAAGAGCCGCTATTGACAAGCGATGCCTATATCCAAAACCAACAGCCCAAGAGTCTGCTGTGCAGTCCCATTCTGCAACAAGGCAAATTGTTGGGTATGGTATATCTGGAAAATAACCTGACAACAGCAGCCTTCACCCGCGATCGCGTTGAGTTACTGAATCTGCTCTGTGCCCAAGCTGCGATTTCACTGGAAAATGCTCGTCTCTATCAACAAGCCCAAGCCTATGCTCAACAACTGGAAGCATCTCAGCTTCAGATTGTGCAAAACGAAAAAATGGCGACTTTGGGTAACTTGGTAGCGGGGGTTGCTCACGAAATTAATAACCCAGTGGGCTTTCTTAACGGCAGTATTAATAATGCCAAAGATTATGTACAAGACCTGCGTGAGTATTTAGACACCTATCAGCAACAGCAACCGCCTACTACTTCGGTGGTCGAATTAGCCCAAAAGATTGACCTGGACTTTCTGTTAGAGGATTTACCCAAGTTAATTGACTCAATGAAAGGTGCCACCGATCGCATCAAAAGTATCAGCACCAGCCTGCGTACCTTCTCTCGTGCTGATACCGAACACAAAGTCAGCGCCAACCTGCACGCAGGTTTAGATAGTACCCTGTTGATTCTCAAGTATCGCCTCAAAGCCAATGAAAATCGCCCTGCCATTAAAGTTATCCGCAATTACGGCAACATCCCTGAAATTAATTGCTTCCCCGGTCAGCTAAACCAGGTGTTTATGAACATTCTGGCCAATGCCATTGATATGTTCGATGAAATGGCACAGCAAATAACCTTTGAAGAGTTAGAAAATCATCCCCAACAAATTACAATTCAAACTGCATTATTATCTGAAGAAAATGCCGTTGAAATTCGCATTGCTGATAACGGTCAAGGCATGAATCAGGAAGTCAAATCTAAGATTTTCGATCGCTTGTTTACCACTAAAGAAGTTGGTAAAGGAACGGGGTTAGGCTTAGCCATCGCCCGTCAAATTGTAGTAGAGAAACATGCTGGCCGCCTGGAAGTCCAATCACAATTAAGACAAGGTACTGAGTTTTCCATCTACCTCCCGGTTCGGGGGTGGTAAAATCCTGGAAATAGTAAAAGATGATTAATAGAGTCTCAAGAGAATGGCACAGGATAGGAAGTCAACGGTTGTAATTACAGGTGCCTCTTCGGGGGTAGGTTTGTATGCGGCAAAAGCTCTGGCCCTGAGAGGATGGTACGTAATCTTGGCATGTCGGGATTTAGCAAAGGCGCAACAAGCAGCCCAAGCTGTGGGAATTCCTTACAACAGTTATACCAGCATACACATTGACCTTGGTTCTTTGGAAAGCGTTCGACAGTTTGTGAAAAACTTCCGCGCCAGTGGTAACTCTCTGGATGCTTTGGTTTGCAACGCGGCAATTTATATGCCCTTATTAAAAGAACCATTACGCAGTCCAGAAGGTTATGAGTTAACTGTCACTACCAATCATCTTGGGCATTTCCTGTTGTGCAACCTCTTGCTAGAGGATTTACAAAAGTCTTCTTCACAGCCCAGACTGGTGATTTTGGGAACTGTCACCCATAACCCAGACGAACTGGGTGGCAAAATTCCGCCCCGTCCAGACTTGGGTAATTTTGAGGGCTTCGCAGCAGGATTTAAAGACCCAATTTCCATGATTGACGGCAAGAAATTTGAACCCGTTAAAGCCTACAAAGACAGCAAGGTTTGTAACGTGTTGACCATGAGAGAACTGCATCGGCGCTACCACCAGTCAACTAAGATTGTCTTCAGTTCTCTTTATCCGGGATGTGTTGCCGAAACACCACTATTCCGAAATCATTATCCCCTGTTCCAGAAACTTTTCCCATTGTTCCAAAAGTACATCACTGGGGGATATGTGTCTCAGGAGTTGTCAGGAGAAAGAGTTGCTGCTGTTGTTGCCGATCCTGAATATAATCAATCTGGTGTTTATTGGAGTTGGGGAAATCGCCAGAAAAAAGATGGTCAGTCCTTTGTTCAGAAAGTTTCTCCCCAAGCCCGCGATGATGAAAAAGGCGAGCGGATGTGGGAACTGAGCGCCAAATTAGTCGGAATTGAATCGCCAAATATGGTTTTGCGTTAAGGGAACTGCAAAAAAGAAACAACAGCAGATGGTGGTTGAGTGTTGACTGTTGACGGTTAACAGTTCTGAAATTACATGATGCACAGGTAAAGAGGGGGGTGTCTGGTGTGGGGAAAATCATTTCTCCCTACCTCATACACCCTGTAGTTAGCGAACATATAGCACGTAGCAGCAGGCATGGGGTTATGGCAGCAGCAGAAGGATCTATTAACCTGATAAAAGATATCAATACCGGTGGAGTTTCCTCTAACCCGCAATATATAACCAATGTTAACGGTACTTTATACTTCGTTGCGATCGACAACAGTGGTGGTTATGAACTGTGGAAGAGTGATGGCACTGAAGCTGGTACTATCCAGGTCAAAGATATCTTCTCTGGCATAGCTAGTTCTTATCCCCAAAATCTCACAAACCTCAACGGCACCCTGTACTTTAGTGCCACTGACAACAATGGGGGACGCGAACTGTGGAAGAGTGATGGCACTGAAGCTGGTACTATCCAGGTCAAGGATATTTTCTCCGGCGTCGGTAGCTCTAATCCCCAAAATCTCACCAATGTCAACGACACGCTATACTTCACTGCCACCGACAGCAATGGCGGTCGCGAACTGTGGAAGAGTGACGGCACTGAGGCTGGTACTATCCGCGTTCAGGATATCGTCTTGGGTGCAGGTAGTTCTAACCCTCAAAATCTCATCGATGTCAATGGTACGCTGTATTTCACTGCCAGCGATAGCAGTGGGGGCAATGAACTGTGGAAAAGTGATGGCTCCGAGGCTGGTACTATCCGCGTCAAGGATATTTTCTCTGGCACAGGTAGCTCTAACCCGCAACATTTAACCAATGTTAACGGTACGCTCTACTTTGTTGCCTATGACATTAGTGGAGGCTATGAACTGTGGAAAAGTGATGGCACCGAGGCTGGTACTATCCGCGTCAAGGATATCTTTTCTGGTACTGGTAGTTCTAACCCCCAAAATCTCATTGATGTCAACGGTACGCTGTACTTTACTGCCACTGACAGTACTGGAGCTAATGAACTATGGAAAAGTGATGGCACGGAAGCTGGTACTGTCCGCCTCAAAAATATCTACTTTGGTACGGGTAGTTCTAATCCACAAAATCTCACCAATGTCAATGGCACGTTGTATTTCACTGCCACTGACACCACTGGGGGCTGGGAACTGTGGAAGAGTGATGGCACTGAGGCTGGTACTTTCCGTATCAAGGATATCTTTTCTGGCACGGGTAGTTCTTATCCGCAAAATCTCACCAATGTCAACGGCACGTTATATTTCAGTGCCACTGACGATAATGGGGGTAATGAACTGTGGAAGAGTGATGGCACTGAAGCTGGTACTGTCCGTGTCAAGGATATCTTTTCTGGTATAGGTAGTTCTAACCCCCAAAATCTCACCAACGTCAATGACACCCTTTACTTCAGTGCCACTGATGGCAGTGGAGGTAGTGAACTGTGGACAAGTGATGGTACTGAGGCTGGTACTGTCCGCCTCAAGGATATTAATACCACTACGCTATCTTCTGAACCGTCTTTTCTCACCAATGTCAATGACACGCTTTACTTTAGAGCCACCGATGGCGATGGAGGTAGTGAACTGTGGAAGAGTGATGGCACTGAGGCGGGTACTATCCGTATCAAAGATATCTTCTCTGGTACTGGTAGTTCTAACCCCCAAAATCTCACCGATGTCAACGGCACGCTATACTTCACAGCCACTGACAGCACTGGAGGCAACGAACTGTGGAAGAGTGATGGTACTGAGGCTGGTACTGTCCTAGTTAAGGATATCTTTTCTGGCATAGGTGGTTCTAACGCCCAAAATCTCACTAATATCAACGGCACACTGTACTTTGTTGCCACTGACAGCACTGGGGGACGCGAACTGTGGAAAAGTGATGGTACTGAGGCTGGTACTATCTTAGTTAAGGATATTGTCTCTGGGGCGGGTAGCTCTAATCCAAACTTTCTCACCAATATCAATGGCACCCTGTACTTTGTTGCCACCGATAGCAATGGAGGTAGGGAACTGTGGAAAAGTGATGGCACCGATGCTGGTACTGTTCTAGTTAAAGATATTGTCCCTGGCACGGGTAGTTCTTATCCGCAAAAGCTCACCAATGTCAACGACACGCTGTACTTCACTGCCACTGATGATAATGGAGACAATGAACTGTGGAAGAGTGATGGCACTGAGGCTGGTACTATCTTAGTTAAGGATATTGTCTCTGGTACTGGTAGCTCTAACCCCCAAAATCTCAACAACGTCAACGGCACGCTTTATTTCAGTGCCACTGATGGCAATGGAGACAATGAACTGTGGAAGAGTGATGGTACTGAGGCTGGTACTATCCGCGTCAAGGATATTTTCTCTGGTATAGGTAGTTCTAACCCCCAAAATCTCACAAATGTCAACGGCACCCTATATTTTGTTGCCTATGACAACAATGTAGGTAGTGAACTGTGGAAGAGTGATGGTACTGAAGCTGGTACTGTCCTAGTTAAGGATATTTTTTCTGGCATCGGCAGCTCTAACTTGCAAAATCTCACCAATGTCAACGGTACGCTGTACTTTAGTGCCACCGACGGCAATGGAGGCAATGAACTGTGGAAGAGTGATGGTACTGAAGCTGGTACTGTCCTAGTTAAGGATATTTTTTCTGGCATCGGTAGCTCTTACCCTAACAACATCACTTACATCAATGGCAAACTCTACTTTTTTGCTGATAACGGCAACACTGGACAAGAACTTTTTGTGCTTGACCTCAACAGTACTCCCACTGACCTGAGTTTAAGTGCCACTAGCGTCAACGAGAATGTTCCTAGCAACACACTAATTGGCAACTTGAGTACCAATGACCCTGACACAGAGAACACCCACACCTATACCCTAGTTTCTGGTACAGGGGACACTGATAACAACGCCTTCACAATTGTTGGTAACGAGTTACATATCAACATCTCCCCCGACTACGAAACCAAGAATAGCTACAATATTCGTTTGCGCGCCACAGATGAAGGTGGCTTATTCTACGAGAAAGCGATCGCCATTGCAGTCAACAATATTAATGATGCCCCAACACTGGCAAATAGCATTCTCGACCAAACAGCAATAAAAGACACTAGCTTCAATTTCACTCTACCTACAAACACCTTTGCAGATGTTGATGCTGGAGATAACCTCACCTACAGTGCGACCCTGGAAAATGGCGGCCCAATTCCCTGTTGGTTGACCTTTGACGGCATCACTTTCAGCGGTACTCCCACAAATAACGATGTTGGCAGCCTCAACATCAAAGTTATCGCTAGTGATGAAACAACAACCGTCAGCGATGTTTTTGCACTGGCAGTGCTTGATACTAGCGATGCTCTCTTCTGTGTTGGCGACAGCATCACCACCAAGGAATTAGATGCTGATACAGAAAGCGATAGTCTCATTACTGGTTCCGGCAATACTAACTTGTTCAGCGATGTCAGTAACGATGTACTCATCGGTGGAAGCAAACAAGCAAGCTTCGATGATTCTGATATCTACACTGGCGTTAATAGTATTATTACTGATTTAAATATTGAAAATGATACTGTTTATATTTCCCAACCAGAATTTATTTTGAGCCGACCTGAGAATACGAGCCTTGAATCAAGCTTGTTTCAACTAGGGACTAATACGACAACAGCAAGCGATCGCTTTATCTACAATCAAACTACGGATAGCATATTTTACAATTTTGATGGAGTTACAAGTACAGCACAAATTGGTCATTAGTCATTGGTCATTGGTCATTATAAATCGATATAAAAACTACTATAGGACTTATATTTGATTGATGAAAAAGCTCAATTCAATATACCTTAGAGAGCCTTGTTTACTGTTACCTGAGTATGTAGCTTGTTTCAGAAATCAAACTGATTTCTATTATTGAATACATATAGGATTCGTATTTGATTTTTGAAAAAAAATCATACCAATTTGAAAAAATAATGCAACACATAGACAAGACCCCTCCCCAACCCTCCCCTTGGCAAGGGGAGGGTGCCGTCAGGCGGGTGGGGTATCTGTCGCAAACATTTTTTGAATCGGTATCAGTACATTTTGATTCCTTCTTACCTATTCCCTATTCCCTGTTCCCTGTTCCCTTCTACGCAAATAATTTCAGTAATCAAAGCGGATTCCTATACTAATATACAAGTATGAGATTAAAAATTTTGCAACAAACCCCAACTTTGTTAAGCATAAACCTCAAACCACAAGGTGTCCTATATTGGTTATTTGGAGGTTTATTCATTGCTGGAGGTATTTTTTTAATAACATTAGTGGGAAAAACGACTACTTTTAGTTGTAATCGCATAACGTCTACAGAAGGAAGTTGTCAATTAATTATTCAGGATATTTTCAAATCAAATGTTAAAAATTGGCGGTTTCAAGAGTTAAAAGGTGCAAAATTAGACACGAAAACCACTGATAAATCGGGTAGTTATCCCTTAGTGTTATTAACAAAATCTGGCTCTATTCCCATAAATTTGGTTAATGCAGATAGTAGACAAAAGGAAGCCAAGGCAAAACAAATAAATGCCATTCTTCAAAATTCCCAAGTATCTCAATTAACTATTCATGAAGATAGCCGCTTATGGACTTATCCTTTGGGTATTTTTTTAATTATTGTTGGCTCTATTTGTATTATCTATTTACTAATAAATCGCAAGATAACTTGTATTTTAGATAAAAAATTAAACAGAATTACTATTGAACGTCAAGGGCTATTCGATAAAGAAATTATAGAAACCAAACTATCCAAGATAGTAGGACTTGATATTGATGCATTTACAGTGGAAAATTCCAGCAGTTATAATATTGCTTTTACAATGGATAATGAAGATAAAATTTATTTAGCTACTGGGCCAATGTTTACAGCTAAAAGCGCAGAAAAAGCTTTGAATGTAATTGCAAATTTTCTGAATATAGAACCTTCTAATTGATAGGGTTTACACAACACCCAATACGGTTTGGATAAGCAGTATGAACTTCCCTTGTGGTCTGGGAAAAGGTTAAGGGGTAAAGGGTAAAGGATGTATTTGAAACTTTTCCTCTTTGCCCTTTCCCTTTTAACCGAACCGTATTGACACAAAACCGATATTGTCATAGAGAATTAAAATCCTATCACATCTGTGGGTACTGATTGCCAAGCAAGGCGATGTTTCCAGTGGTATGTGAAATTAAGTTGAACTGTTTGGTTGAAGTCCTCCAAAGCTGGTGAATCAGGTTTTTCTTTTAGCTTTGTTGCACCTTGGTTCTTCAACTGTTGAGGACATTGTGGATTCCATACATATTTTTGACAAGTTTGGTAAGCAATTTCTACATCGCTACCGCTTTCAGGATTTTCAAAGATGGGATGATAATTTAACCTATTGCAACAAACTTGCAACCACTCTTGCCACCCACAGCGCCACAAGCGCACTGTTCCATCAAGACTAGCACTGGCAATCAGTTGGCCATCAGGGCTAAAAGCTGCGGAATTGACCCAATACTCATGCCCGCGCCAAGGTTGAGTTATGGGGTTGCCGTGAATATCCCACAAGCGCACTGTAGCATCATTGCTGGCGCTGACAATCCAGTTACCATCGGGGCTAAAGGCGACAGAATTCACTTCTTTTTCATGTCTGCGCCAAGGTTGACCGATGGGGTTGCCGTTCATATCCCACAAGCGCACTGTAGTATCATTGCTGGCGCTGACAATCCAGTTGCCATCGGGGCTAAAGGCGACAGAATTCACTTCTTTTTCATGTCTGCGCCAAGGTTCACCGATGGGGTTGCCGTTCATATCCCACAAGCGCACTGTAGTATCATTGCTGGCGCTGACAATCCAGTTGCCATCGGGGCTAAAGGCGACACAATTCACTTCTTTTTCATGTCCGCGCCAAGGTTCACCGATGGGGTTGCCTTCAATATCCCACAAGCGCACTGTAGAATCATTGCTGGCGCTGACAATCAATTTACCATCAGGGCTAAAGGCGACACAATTCACTTCTTTTTCATGTCCGCGCCAAGGTTCACCGATGGGGTTACCTTGGATGTCCCACAAGCGCACTGTAGTATCATTGCTGGCGCTGACAATCAATTTACCATCAGGGCTAAAGGCGACACAATTCACTTCTTTTTCATGTCCGCGCCAAGGTTCACCGATGGGGTTGCCTTCAATATCCCACAAGCGCAGTGTAGAATCATTGCTGGCACTGACAATCCAGTTAGCATCGGGGCTGAAGGCGACATCATTGACCCAATTTTCATATTTACGCTGCGATCGCCCCATGACCCGTTGTTGTAATATTTGATGTAGCTCCCACAAACGCACAGTTTTATCGCCACCACTAATAATAAACTTGCCATCGGGACTAAAGGCTAGGGAATTAACTTGTGCTTCATGTCCCCGCCAAGGTTGAGTCATGGGGTTGCCGTCAATATCCCACAAGCGGATTGTGCGATCGCAGCTACCACTAATAATAAACTTGCCATCAGGGCTAAAGGCTACGGAATTTACACTTCCTTCATGTCCGCGCCAAGGTTTACCGATAAGATTACCTTGGATGTCCCACAACTGCACCGTAGAATCACTACTACCACTGACAATAAACTTGCCATCGGGGCTAAAGGCGACGCAAATAATTTTTGCCTCATATTTGTGCCAGGGTTGAGTGATGGCGTTCCCTTGTAAATCCCACAAACACACTGTTCCATCAAAACCAACGCCGATTATGGAATTGCCATTTGCACTAAAGGCGACGGAAATAACTCCTTCCTTGTGTCCGCGCCAAGGTTGAGTAATGGCGCTACCTTGTAAATCCCACAAACACACCGTTCCGTCAAAACCAACGCTGATAATGGAGTTGCCATTTGAGTTAAAGGCGACGGCAATAATTCCTTCCTCATGTCCTTGCCACGGTTGAGTAATGAGATTACCTTGTAAATCCCATAAACACAAAATTCCGTCAATACTGCCACTAATAATAAACTTGCCATCAGGACTAAAGGCTAGACAATTCACCTCTTGCTGATGTCCCAGCAAAAATTCAGCAGTGGGATTGCCAATGATATTCCACAAGCACACCGTAGAATCACTACTGCCACTGGCAATAAATTTGCCATCAGGACTAAAGGCTAGACAATTCACCTCTTGTTCGTGTCCCCGCAAGCTATTTGCCTCTGTGGGTGTGTGCGTTGCTTCCTTTAAGCTTCCCAAAACACAAGGTAAAAGCTGATTTGGGTATTTTTCTAAATTTTCACCCATTGTTTGAATTGCCAGCACCAAACCCTCTAGCGGTTGCAAGGGAAGCAAATTCAAAACCCTGGCTGATTGTTCGCGCAGTTTTAATTCAGTCAGTGTAAGATTTAACTTTTGAATCTCTTGTTTCTGTTCTTGCAAATGGGAATCGTAGCATCCAACACTAGGATTAATAAATTGATGACTTTGTTCGTGGAAATCACCAAATATTTGTTCTTTTAGTTGTTGATAAGTCTTTATTTGCAGAATTCGGTTTTGAAGATTTTCGCTTTTCCACAGTACATCGAGAGTGTATTGCAGAAGTGGTAAAGAATCATTTTGTTTGTGAAAATCATCAAGAATTTGCTCGATTAGCCCTTGTTCAAAGGTCACGCCATGTTTAGCCGCAGGTTCAGCGATCGCTAACTTTAATTCGTCATCGCTCATTCTAGTGAGTATACAACTATAGCGATCGTGGATCTTCGCAAGTTGTGGATACTCACTAAATCTATCCAAAAAATCAGACCGCATTGTTAAAACTATTTTCACAGAGCTATCCTGCTGCTGGAGCAATTGAAACAGACTAGCAACAAATTTGTCACGTTCCGGCTTTGGAGTTTTCGTAAATAGTTCTTCAAATCGGTCAATAAAAATCAGCACACATTCATAATCTTGTTTAAGTAATGTGGTAATTTCAATTAAAGTATCTTCTCTTATATCTCGACAAATATCTGCTATTTTTGATTTTTCACCATATGTAAAAACAAGACATTTATAAATAGATTTAAAAGGATTGTAATCTGGTTGAAAAGTGATATTAATCAAGGAATTGTTATGATATCCTAAATCAGGAATTAAACCTGATAAAATCAACGATGATTTACCAATGGATGCTGCACCTAAAAGCAAGATTGCATCATCTTTTTTTAAGCGATCGCCCAAATTAACAATCCACTTTTCCCGACCAAAAAATTTATCTTTATCTTTAATTGCAAAAGTTTTTAGTCCTAAGTAGGGAGAGTCTATTTTCAGTGAACGATGATGAATGTCCTCAAAATTACTGTCAGAAAAAAAGTCGTATTCAGAAATACCTTGGACATGACACCCAATATTTATATCGCCTTCAGAACTGTTAACCATCTTATCTCCTTACCTTTGGACACCCCTAGCTAAATCTTTCCCTCAGTTATAGTTCCTCGGCTAATCTTTGTAAGTACTTCAAGAAAATTCATTACACATTCTTTTGTAAAACTTTCCCTGTCACCACCCTATAGAATCACAAGTCGAATTACCCCCCTTAATCCGCACTTGTAAAGGAAAATCTAGTTCCCTCCCCTTTACAAGATGCAGCTGGTGAATAGAGGGTCAGACCCATCATCGGGTAGAGACGTAGCATTGCTACGTCTCTACATCGGGTGGAATGACTTATGTGTACACGGTAGCCAATAGAATAGAAGTTTTGTAAATCCCATCTGCGAAAAATTAACGTTTTAAATTCCTTTATTCAGCAAAATTACTTAAGTTATTTTCAAAAATATGTAGTAACTTTATCCTAAAACGCCGGAAATGACAAACGAGATGGAACTTTTTGATAACCTACACCTTGCTATGTTTAGCGGCAAAGGTGGAGTCGGAAAAACAACAATCTCCTGCACCTTTGCATGTCGTTGGGCGCAGCAATTTGTCAACGAGCAAATTCTTTTAATTTCAACCGATCCGGCTCACTCTCTGGGAGATGTATTACAAATTAGCGTTGATGACATTCCTCGTCCCATAGCGGAACTACCGAATTTACTAGTCAGGGCGTTGGATGCAAAGCTTTTGCTACAAAAGTTTAAAGAACGTTACGGCCAGGTTTTAGAACTGTTAGTAGAGCGTGGTAGTTTTGTTGAAGGAGAAGACTTGCTGCCAGTTTGGGATTTAAATTGGCCTGGACTGGATGAATTGATGGGTTTGTTAGAAATCCAACGCCTTTTCAACGAACAGCAGGTACATCGAGTAGTAGTGGATATGGCTCCTAGCGGTCATACACTCAACTTGTTTGGCTTGATGGATTTTTTAGACACTTTCCTCCACTCTCTGGAACTGTTTCAAGAAAAGCATCGATATATTAGCAAGACCTTTGCCGGAAGTTACACACCCGATCGCGCTGACGATTTTTTGCATACCCTAAAAGCTGAACTATCGCAAGGTCGTCGTCTGCTGCAAGATCCTAAGCATACAGCTTGTTTGTTAGTTGCGATCGCAGAACCAATGAGTTGGTTGGAGTCAAAACGCTTCCTAGAAGCCTTACAAAACATGCAGGTTCCTTGCGGAGGCTTGTTTGTCAACCAAGTCCTTACCAGTGCGACTGACCGCGATCGTTACCAAGAACAACAACCGCTGATCGGTCAGTATACGGATCTTGCTAACGGCAAGCCGATTTTTATCGTGCCACAGCAAGATAAGGAGCCTTTGGGAATTGTAGCCCTCAGCCATCTGATTGACCAAATCCATGTTCCTCAGCTTGAACCGCTATTTCCTATCGATCTACTCCCAGTTCAATGGCCGGAAACAATTCCTCCTAGCTTTGGAGATTTTCTTACCCAAGGTCGCCGCCTGTTACTAATTGGCGGTAAAGGTGGAGTAGGAAAGACTACAGTAGCAGCTGCCATTGGTTGGGCTATGGCTCAACAACATAGCGATCGCAAAATTCGCATGGTTTCCATCGATCCAGCCCATTCCTTGGGTGATGCCTTTGGTCTGAGTTTAGGACACGAACCATATCAAATAACTGCTAATCTTCGAGGTCAGGAAGTAGATAGCGATCGCCTTCTGGAGCAATTCAGAGCCGATTACCTGTGGGAACTGGCCGAAATGATGAGTGGCGAAACCCAAACAAGCGAAGCTATTGAAATGGCTTATGCTCCTGTGGCTTGGCGCAAAATTGTCGAGCAAGCTTTACCAGGGATTGATGAAATGCTTTCCTTGTTAACAGTAATGGAATTGCTAGAGCAACAAGAAGAAGACTTGATTATTTTAGACACTGCTCCTACAGGTCATCTTCTGCGTTTTCTAGAAATGCCAACAGCACTAGCAGATTGGCTAGCTTGGATTTTCAAACTATGGATTAAGTATCAGGATGTGCTTGGCCGTACAGAGTTTATGGGGCGTTTACGAACTTTGCGACAGCGCGTAGTCAAAGCCCAAAAAGTGCTAAAAGACCCACAGCAAGCAGAGTTCATTGGCGTTACACTTAACCAGACTAGCGTACTTGCCGAACAACAACGCCTATTCAAATCTCTGCAAGAAATAGGTGTAAGCCAGAATTACGTTGTTCTCAACCGCTTTACTTCTACAGCAACCATTAATTGCGATTTTCCAGGTTTGACAATGGTTCGCTTACCAGTGCTTCCTCGCTCAGTTCAGCCTTTAGAACGCATTCAAGCAGCCGCAGCCTGTTTATTTTAAGTGCCAATTAGACTAAATACTTTCATACCCAAAGAGAAATTTATTATGCACCGCACTCCAAAACGTGGACAAATTCAAGCCAAACTTAGCTCAATGCCTCCTCAACGTTCTCAAGCAAGAGTTTACTTAAACGCTTACAAAATGATGTTGGAAAAAGAGCGTTTAGAGCAGGAACTACAGAAACTCGAAGCACGCCGACATCAGATTCAGCAGCGTCTTGCTATTTTAAACAGTCAAATCATTGCTGAAGAAGACATCGCTCATCAGCAAGCAAATACTGATTTAGAGGACAATACACCCAAATTCAACACCATAACATTGGAATACTAAGTACTAAGATTTCAGCTGCCTATTCTTCACAACTTCCTTGCGCGGTCGTAGCAAGCAGGGGCGATCTCATTTTTGGATGTCTGAATCGTGGAGTTTGACGACATCACAATTTTACTTAGTAATCTTAAGGTTGCTGACCAAACTCGTTGCTATTACCTCGACTCAAGGAGAGGTAATTAAGAAAGGCATTAAGATATTACTTAGGTCAATTAGATCCTCAAGCCAGCTTATTGTCACGCTGCTGAATTGCAATGACTTCTAAGTTATAGAAAGAAACTAACAATTGCCTCAATAATTAATGCAACTAATTTCTGAGTTAACCCCACATCAGGAAGCTTTACTTTGTGAATATAAGAGAAAGTGGCAGTTAGCAGCACTTTCAACACAAGTTATTGATACACAAAAAGCGACCCAAGCGATTAAAGCTGTTTACAAGCAAATATCTAGTGTAGAAGAATTCGACATATATTTTTTTGATAGTCCATTTGGTATAGCTAATTTAAGTTTTATCAACTGTGTTTATCCGCATGAAGATTGGTGTAATCCTCGAAAACTTAATAACCTCATTAGGCGGCTTGAGAAGCAATTACTTAAAAAAGGACTTTTCAGTAATACATTTCATCGATATATTGTATCGCCATTAATCGAAACAGTTGGAAGGCAGTTGGATATTCATCTATGGAACTACCTTCAAAAACAGTTGGGATTTTGGTCAATTATACATAGCCTTATACCTGTGAATTTACGCGATAGTGAAAAATTATCTCCAGTTTGGAAATCTGCAAAAACAAATCAGCAAAGACGGCTAGAGGGATTGTGGCGTTTTTTGGCATCTGGTTTAGTGGTTCCAGATGCAGAGTGTAGTGTCTGCTGCTTGCTCGATTACTGCATTTCTGAATTACAATGCTTTCCCGAAGACAATCTTTGGCACATACTTAAAACATTTGTTAACGATTGTGGTTGGACATTTTTTTTCCAAGATTTCTGTTTCACTTGTAATCGTCCATATAAAGTGATGCTGAAAGAACAGGGTCAACCATTATCAGAAAATGAAGCAGTTATTGAGTTTTTAGATGGTTTTAGTGTATTTACCAAGCATGATATTTCTCTGTCTTAGTATATATAACAATTTTACTAATATTAAAAGGCTATAAAATGCTAAGGAACACAGTTGAAAAATATCTGAAATTATTCAAAAATTCTCCTAATTATAGAGAAACTGACAGAATTGCTAATGAAATGAAAAAGGAATTTGATATATCACCTCCTTCAGTTAGCGAAGTGATTCAGGAGTTGGAAAAATATGCTTCAAATCCAGCAGATTATCCGGCTGCTTCGTTTGTCATGATGGCAGCATGGCGTAACCTATCAAAGGATTACACACCTATACTTTGTCAAATCCTCAATGATGAGAGCAATAATGGTCTTCATGAATCAGTTATTGAACTTTTGGATGTATTGCGCGATGAAAGAGCAATCCCGGCATTATCCAAGGCATTGACATACCGATGGTCTTATGATGAATGGCTCAATGTGCCAAGAAAGTCTCTCTTGGCATTAGCAGAAATCGGAACTCCTGAAGCGAAAATGATTATAGAATCAGCAGCTCAATCCCCTGAAGAACTAATTAGTGAAGATGCAAATCTGATATTAGACAATTGGTAAATTGATTAATCCGCCAAGCATAAAATGCAAACAATACATCAATAAAAACAGCCATAAAACCAAAAAATACTATCCAAGAACTATTGCGGTTTGCTTTCCAAGGTGTCCTTTCAATTCCCTAAAATTAGCCAGATCGCTTCCCAAGGAATGGAGAATCGACATCTAAAAGCCAATTCTCATCAATAAATTCTAGATTTTCATCATAAACAAGAACTAATTCCCCAAGTTTTTGAGCATTGCTACTTGCCGTTTTCATATTATCGCCAGCATTAGCTATGAGCAAAAACTTTAGTTGTAAAAAACATTCTTCGTGAGTAACGCCTATTGAACTGCTAACTAATTCGGCTTCTAGGGTACGAGGTAACGTAATTTTCTCATAATATTCATCTTGTTCATCCCAATAGCCACACACTTTATAATCACACTGGTCAAGATGTTCTTGAACAAGAAGGTTAGCATCTAAATTTTGTAATCTTTCAGTTAAATCTTGCCAAACTTGATGATTTTTTAATTCGAGTCTTGTCATAGTTATGTGGGTTTAATGTTCTGTTACCAAACCAGGTAAGTGCAATATAATTCAAATGTTTACAATTTAACAAGTTAAATTATAAACAAATAGAAAGTACACTGTTGGGGCAGTAATTTATCAGTAAGCTGGCAAAGAATTAACCGAAATGGACAATTATGACAATTTCTTGCGGGAGCTAAAAGAACGCATACGCAATGCCCAGGTACGAGCGGCATTATCTATTAACCGCGAATTGATATTGCTCTATTGGCAAATTGGGCGAGATATTCTTTTTAGACAACAACAACAGGGATGGGGAACAAAAGTTATTGAACGTCTTGCCAGGGATTTAAAAGAAGCCTTCCCGGAGATGAAAGGATTCTCAGCACGTAACCTGAAGTATATGCGGGCTTTTGCTGAAGCTTACCCAGATGAACAAATTGTGCAACAGCTTGTTGCACTAATTCCTTGGGGGCATAATGTCCGTATTTTGGATGCTATCAAAGATACTTCAGCAAAGCTATGGTATGTACAAAAAACCTTAGAAAATGGTTGGAGTCGCAATATTTTAACTCTACAAATAGACAATAGACTTTTTGAGCGTCAGGGAAAAGCGTGTAGGTTAATCTACAATGCTTGCTCGAATATCTTTTAAAGTCATCATTAGTGTGAATGGTTCTATTGGTGATGCTTGAAACCCACGTTTTAAATAAAATTTTTTCGCTTCTTCATCTTTAGCGTGAACCAAAATATATCTAACACCAGCTATTTGAGATACTGATAAAATGCGTTTAATAGCATCTTTTAATAAACCAGACCCTATACCTTGTCCTTCCCATTTGGTATATACAGCTAGCCTACCAATAAGCATACACGGTATAGAGTCTGGTGCATTCCGTTTAGCTTTGCTAACAGCTGCTAAATGAGTTACAGAAGCTGTTGCTAAACAGTAATAACCTATTACTTTATTTTCAACTGTTACTACAAATGTTCTGGCTGTATCCCCCTCACTTTTCAAAGCTCTCTCCTTCAGCCAGCTATTCAAGGCTTCTGATTTAGATTCAAACTCTGATACATCATGGTCTTTAGTAACAGGCCGAGGAGCATCGATTATTTTCATTTGGTTTGTCATCAATCCCAAGGCGATTTAGTAGTTAAGAGTTTACTCATTTCTTCATTCGCTTTAGGTGGTGAGTCCAAAATAGTAAGGAATTCTTGATATTTTTCCTCATTCAATGCAAAGAAAGCTTTATCACAGATGACTTTTTCAGCTTCTCTACAGGCTACCTCTAACATAAAGTCAGAACGGCTTTTACCAAGAATCGCAGCCGCATTATCAATTAAATCCCGTTGTTGTTCTTGAACTCTAATATTAATTACTTGGTTACGACTAAGATTATCCATTTTAGAACGGGCAACCATTAGGTATCTTCCATGTTTATGTGTCATATCAAGCATTACCAAAGTAAAGTTACAGCTTACTTCGGTAATGCTTAATATCTAATATAGTATATTGTATATACAATGCCAACACATTTTTATATCTAATAAGAGTTTACTTAAATGCTTACAAAATGATGGTGGAAAAAGAGCATTTAGAGCAGGAACTACAGAAACTCGAAGCACGCCGACATCAGATTCAGCAGCGTCTTGCTATTTTAAATAGTCAAATCACAGCTGAAGAGGACATCACCCATCAGCAAGCAAATACTGGCTTAGAGGACAATACACCAAAATTTAACACCATAACATTGGAATACTAAGTACTAAGATTTCATCTGCCTATTCTTCGCAACTTCCTTGCATAATCAACATGACGAAAAACTCAAGGAGTTTAAAAATGAATTTTTATGAACTTTTACAAGAAATTAAAAGAAGACCAGCTTTGTATTTAAGTAGGAAAAGTATTTTTGATTTTCACTCATTTCTTCAAGGTTATGAAATAGCACGAATAAATCTTGGATTTACTAAAACTGAAGAGGAAATAGAGTTTGATAACTTTTTAGAATGGCTAAGAAAAATATGTCCTGTAAAAACACATCATACATGGGCCAATTTAATACTGTTTTACTCAGCAGATGAACGCGATGCTTTGGATAAATTATTTGCATTGTTTGATGATTACCAAGCACAAAAGCATAATGAAATTGAAAATGATGACGTGTCAAAATAGGAGAAATAAATTATCAATTGTTAAATGTATTTAATAGAGATATAGCGTTTATTAGTCAGATTCAGTACAAATTTATCTGTGTTCATCTTCGGTTAATTAATCTTGCTTATACTTCAATGGGGTGAGAACTGCTATAATACTAAAGAAAATTTTAAAAATAAAAATATAAAAGTATACTCAGCGTGCAAAGAGACCCGGACGAGATTAGGGCAGATTTAAATCAACTAATTGAAGAAAGTCGATCTATTTTCCCCAAACTAGCTTCTAGGTTGGATGAGGTAAGACGCTGGATAGCGAATAAAAAATCTGGACTTCTAAAAAGAAAACCTCATGTTTTGCAGTTTATTGAAGAATTGCTGAGTGATGCCACTTTTTGGTTTGAAACCCAATTAATGTCTGAAGATGATAGAAAAGCGGAGTTTGCACAGCTAACATCAACAGAACAATATTGGTATGAATTTTTATTCACGCGTTGGATTAATGAGCCTGACCCCAAGATGCCAATTTGGAAGAAAAAATTAATGGGTGGTGAATTTAAGGGGGATGATAAATCTTTTGTCAATAAAATTTGCCAAGAAATAGAATTTTTAGGAGGAAACACTTTAAACCCTTATATTGCTGATTTGTCAATGGCAACTGATTTTATAGCTTCAGGGTCAAAAAATTTACCTTTGTGTGTGCAAATAACTACAGTAAATGATACTCACTCTCGAAATAAGCAGCGAGAATGGCAATCAACCTTAAAATACTGGGGTATTAGAAGAGCAATGTTTGTAAGTTTTAATCCAAGATTAAATCAAGTAAATCAAAAAATTGGTCAATCTGTATTTCAGCGTAGCGATCGAACTCAAGGAAACTGCTATCTTATAATTAATATAGACAAGTAAAGTGTAATGTCTACTCAAAAGGGTCTTGAAAAACAAAGGGTTGACAGAGCTAGAGATGCTCTTCAACGAGCTAGGGCTTTGAGACAATCTAGAAGAGTCCACGGCGTGGATGGAATTCGCCAATTTGTTAAAGATGTAGATGGAGACTGGCTAGACAACTGGACGGATACAACCATTACACAAAATGACTATCCTCAGAGAACAGTTCTTGTTCTAAAATTCAGCCGCTACCTTTCTACACTTCCTTTTCTATTTGTCCTACCATTAGGTCAAAAGCGGAAAGCTTCCCCAAAATCTAAGGTGAGGTCAAGGTTTCGAGATGATAAAGTTATGCGCTAACAAATTTAGGTCATAGCAGAAAATAAATTAATTTGTCTTTATAGCTCATATGTAAGTAACTTACAAAATTGAATAAATATTAAAAAGAGAGGATATCACCTCTCTTTTTGATTTATTTATATTTAATTTTACACTGCTAGCCTTTTATTAAGTGCTTGCTTAGTTCACTGGCTACCGCATGATAGTGGTATAGCCTTGAGCCTTGAGCATAACTTGTCCAGGCTGCTCGTAGGCAATATATTTTAGCGGTTCTATCTGTAGACGGCTTTTAGAGAATTGGTATTACTCTTGTGTCCGATCGCGTTCCTGCTTTTCTGCTTCCAGAATCGCTAATAAAAGAGCTTCTTCCTGAATTTCAAACTCTTCTTCAGGAATTTCTCCCATATCAAAAGCAAGTTGCAGTGCAAGGAGCTGCTTACTGAGATTTTCTTTATCATCAATTTCAGTACTTGCTTGTTCTAAAATTTTTTCCCCAAGCCACGTTACCCCCATTAATGGGCCGGTAATCGGTAATAGTAAAAAGCGCAGAACCATATGACTTTACACTCGTGTGGATTTACTAAAGCTGTCCTCGCAAGACCGTAATCATGCTGATGACATAGATATTAAACATTACTAGTCTTGTGTTGATACCAAAATGCGTGGGATTTGAGTCCAGTATTTTATATATCCGATGTGCCAAAAATTACTTTTTTTATAAAATGCTTATTGAGGAGGTACTTAGAGTTTGACAACAGTATTAAATGCATCTCCACAGCGATTTGTCAATACCCCTGCTATTCAACGCATCACTCAACGTGCTTTGCGTTATCTACAGTCAGGTTTTTCAGTACATTTACGTGGCGCGGCTGGAGTCGGAAAAACTACTCTGGCAATGCATCTGGCTGATTTACTCAACCAGCCTATCATCCTCTTATTTGGAGATGATGAGTTTAAAACCTCAGACTTGATTGGTAATCAATTAGGTTACACCCGCAAAAAGGTTGTTGATAACTTCATCCACAGCGTGATCAAAGTTGAGGATGAACTGCGACAACACTGGGTTGACGCACGATTAACCCTAGCTTGTAAAGAGGGATTTACGCTGGTTTACGACGAATTCAACAGATCGCACCCGGAGGTAAATAACGTTTTACTCTCGGTACTTGAGGAGAGGTTGTTAGTATTGCCAACAAACCAACATCGAGCCGAGTATATCCGAGTTCATCCCCAGTTTCGGGCAATCTTAACATCAAATCCCCAAGAGTATTGTGGAGTCCATGCAACTCAGGATGCTTTGATGGATCGTGTTATCACTATCGATATGCCTCCACCTGATGAACTAACTCAGCAGGAAATTGTAATTCAGAAAACAGGCATAGATTCTGAGAAAGCAGACAAAATCGTGCGTTTAGTGCGGATGTTTTGGAGTCGATCTGGCTCTGGACAAGGCGGTGGTTTACGTTCCTGTCTGATGATCGGTAGAATCTGCCACGAACACGAAATTTCCGTAAACTTTGAAGAGCCTAATTTCCAAGATATTTGTGCCGATATCCTGCTGACTCGCACGAATCAACCTCGTGTGGAAGCAATTCGGTTACTGGAAGAGGTTTTAAGTGAATTGCATCGTAGTACAAACACTCAATTCCAGCCGCCAGAGATAATATCAGAGAGCCAAAATCAGATTGTATTAGAACAACGAGTACCTTACGAGTATGAAGTCTACAACTATCTGTGCAAGTCTCCGGGAAAGCGTTTCTCTGATTTGGCAACCGAATTAGGGATCGATCGCAGTCAAATTGTAGCTGCACTCAAGTCTCTCAGAGAGCAAGGAGTATTATTGCAAATGCAAGGTAATGCTGAGTTGCCGAACGTATCACAAGTGGCTTTTGATTCTAGCCATTTAATAAACAAATGAGTACTCATACTAACCGGGGAGTTATCACAGCAACTCAAGGTTCTACCTTGGCAGATATTCTCGAACGGGTTCTGGATAAAGGCATTGTTATAGCAGGAGATATTTCTGTTTCCGTCGGCTCCACAGAACTGCTCAACATTAGGATTCGTTTGTTGATTTCTTCTGTTGATAAAGCCAAAGAGATTGGAATTAACTGGTGGGAGGGCGACCCCTATCTTAATAGTCAAACTCGCACCTTATTAACAACTAATCAACAACTTCAAGAGCGTATTGCCAGTCTAGAAACAGAACTGCGATCGCTCAAAGCACTCAATCCTCTTAATCATCAGAATGCAGGCGATTAGTAAATCAAAAGGTTCCGATTCAGGTTTAGCACCGTTGTTATTGACGGTTGTCGAACTCATACGCCAACTCATGGAAGCTCAAGTGATTCGGCGTATGGATGCTGGCACCCTCAACGATTATGAGTTAGACCGGGCAGCCGAAAGCCTGCGACAGCTCGAACAACAAATTATTCAACTTTGCGAGGTATTTGATATTGACCCAGCCGATCTAAATATTCACTTGGGTGAAATAGGAACTTTACTTCCGCAATCTGGGGGATATTACCCTGGTGAAACCTCTAGTCAACCCTCTATCCTAGAACTCCTCGATCGCCTATTAAATACCGGTGTGGTGGTTGAAGGTGACTTGGACTTAGGACTGGCTCAATTAAACTTAATTCATGCCAAGTTAAGACTAGTACTTACCTCTAAACCCCTGTAATACCGATTTTGGATTTTAGATACTTCGGCTTCACTCAGTACAAGTTTTTGATTTTGGATTAAAAGCCTTTATTAGTAAGGTTTTCCAAGAATTTAAAACAATACTTGCTATCCCATTTTGTTGTAACTTTTTTATCCACATTTTTATTGGTAATACATTCTTATGAGTTATGGCTTTTACATTTATGGAATTTTGACCTTGCCTGCTCCGCAAGATTTAAATTTAGAAGGGTTAGATCGGCAACCCGTACAAATTAAAATTTTGGATGATTTTGCAGTCATCTACTCCGAAGCACAGCAAGAGCGTTATTTGGCAAGCCGTCGTAATCTGCTAAGTCATGAGAAAGTCCTTGAGGAAATCATGCAAACAGGCGATGGCAATTTACTACCAGTGCAATTTGGACTTTTGGTTGCCAACTGGGAAACGTTTTCAGAACAATTAATTCGTCCTCATCAACAAGAATTGACGCAATTACTAGCAAAGTTATCAGGTCGCCGAGAAGTTAGTGTCAAAGTTTTTTGGGATACCAAGGCAGAAATTCAGGGATTGTTAGCAGAACACCCAAATCTCAAAACCGAAAGGGATAAGCTAGCCGGTCAACCCCTGAGTATGGAGCAAGTAATCCAAATAGGACAAGCCATCGAACAAGGAATGAGCGATCGCAAACAAGGCATCATTAATTTATTTCAAGGCACTCTTAACTCTATTGCCATCGATGTAGTGGAAAATACTCCCCAAATGGACACAATGATTTACAACGCAGCTTATCTAATTCCTTGGGAAGCAGAATCACAATTTAGCGAACAAGTTGAAGCACTCGATCGCCAATTTGAAGAACGTTTGCGAATTCGCTACAACAATTTCACTGCCCCATTTAATTTTGCTCGTCTGCGATTATTTAGTTCCAATTAAATAACAATAAAAATTGAAAATCAAAAATTCTTAGACATCTTGCATGAATTAGAGTGTGGCTAGTATAGAGATTGCCAGTTAAGTGAGGTACAGAACGAATGTTTTTAAACGCAAAGGGGCGCAGAGTTCAGCGCAAAGTTACGCAGAGTTTTACGCAATTTAGAAAGGGCAGTAGTCATTACGCCAGTAAATTAGGAAACACTATAAACAGGTGATTTATTTGTCATTCTTTGCGCCTTTGTGTGAGGCAAGAAAGTTTTTTTCTAACATTCGTGTAATAAGTTTATTGAATTTTTTAATTGTTTTGAAGTTAAATACCAAATAAAGTTTCTCGACCTTTTATTTAAGTGAAATCAATGGATGACATATTTAAAGGATTTGAACAACTATTAGAAATCGCCAAAGCTTTAGAAGAAAAAGCAGAGAAAGGAGAGTTAAAAACTTCTATTCAAATTCGCTCTCATAATATCAGTAGTATTCCCAGACAAGGCAATATTCCCAGAAAAAATAGTTCTAGCGGAGTCAGATCTAATGCCACCGATGCAGCTGATGATGCTGATGTCACCCCCCCATCAGCTAAGACGAACTCAAAAACTTCTTGGCAAGATGTCGGTGGTTTGGCTGATGTTCTCCAAGAAATCAGAGAGTTAGTTGAAATTCCCCTGAAACGTCCAGATTTATTGGCAAAATTAGGGTTAGAGCCGCCCCGTGGGGTTTTGCTAGTCGGCCCGCCTGGTACGGGAAAAACTTTAACAGCCCGTGTTTTGGCACAAGAATTAGAGTTAAACTACATTGCCATCAATGGCCCAGAGGTGATGAGTAAGTATTACGGGGAGGCGGAAGCGCGTTTGCGAAGCATTTTTGAGAAAGCCACTCGTTCTGCTCCCTGTCTGATATTTATTGATGAAATTGACAGTCTCGCCCCAGATCGCAGCCAAGTAGAAGGTGAAGTTGAAAAAAGACTAGTGGCGCAGTTGCTTGGGTTAATGGATGGATTTGCTAAAACCGAGGGCGTACTCGTATTAGCGGCAACAAATCGTCCCGATTATCTCGATCCGGCGCTGCGTCGTCCGGGACGCTTCGATCGCGAAGTTCATTTTCGCGTTCCCGATCGCAATGGACGATGGGAAATTCTCACGATTTTAACAAGTGCCATGCCCTTGGAGACTGGGGTTGATTTAGGAGCGATCGCCGATTTGGCCGTCGGTTTTGTCGGTGCTGATATCAAAGCTCTGTGTCAAAAAGCAGCCTACATTGCTCTGCGTCGTCAAGTCCCCTCCCTTAACAGTCCCATTCCTGAGAATATGACTGTTATGCAACAGGATTTTCTCGAAGCAATAAAGGAGATCAAACCCTCAGTTCTCAGGGCTGTAGCAGTGGAAGCACCAAATGTCAGTTGGGATGATATTGGTGGTTTGGATGATGTCAAACAAAAACTTCAAGAATCTGTAGAAGGCGCACTCCTCTATCCCGAACTATACGAACAAACCAAAGCCAAGCCTCCCCGTGGGATTTTGTTGTGGGGGCCGCCGGGAACAGGAAAAACATTACTAGCAAAAGCGATCGCTTCCCAGGCGAGAGCTAATTTTATTGCTGTGAATGGCCCGGAATTACTCAGCCGATGGGTAGGTGCGGCAGAACAAGCAGTCAGAGAACTTTTTGCCAAAGCTCGCCAAGCAGCGCCTTGTGTTGTGTTTGTAGATGAAATAGATACCCTTGCACCAGCACGGGGACGATTCAGTGGTGATTCTGGAGTTAGCGATCGCGTTGTGGGGCAATTACTCACCGAATTGGATGGATTGCATGAATCCCCGAAAGTGTTGTTAGTAGGAGCAACCAACCGTCCAGAAACCCTCGATCCTGCCTTGCTCAGAGCAGGAAGATTAGACTTACAAATCAAAATCGATCTACCAGATCGAGCTAGCCGATTAGCGATTTTACAAGTTCACAATCTAGATCGTCCCTTGGTTGATGTCGATTTAGAAACTTGGGCAACAGTTACCGAGGGTTGGAATGGCGCAGACTTAGCTTTATTGAGCAATCAAGCTGCTTTAAGCGCAATTCGTCGATACCGCGCACAAGGATTGAGCGACTCCAGTTTGATTCAGATAACAAATGATGATTTCCAAGTTACATATCAGATGCTTGCTAATCAGCATCAATCTCAATAAATTTCTTTGTGAAGCTGAGCCAAATTTTTCTCCATACCTCTTGTCTTCGCGTTCTTTGTGTCCTTTGTGGTTCGTTATATCTAGTTTATGTCCATATACACCTATGCACTTCTACAACCCATCGCATCACCGCTTATTCTACCTTTAGGGATGGAAAGGAAGACCGAACTCGTTTATTCTTCTGGTTTAGCCGCGATCGTAGAGCCGGAAATCTCACTGGAAGCATTACAAGCAACCGATGAGCGTTTACTTCAAGCTGTATTAAACCACGATCGCGTAATTCGAGAAGTCTTTGAGCAAACTCCCCTGCTTCCCCTACGCTTTGGCAACGGTTTTACCTCGCAAGCAACATTGCTAAACCATTTAGAAAAGCACCAAGAGGAATATCAACAAACCTTAACTAAGCTAACAGACAAAGTTGAGTACACTTTAAAAGCTACACCCAGTAATTTGCTTGATGATTCTGACACGATTGATGCTAGGGGAAAAGCCTATTTATTAGCTAAAAAACAACGCTACCAAACACAGCAAGCATTCCAAGCACAACAAGGCCAACAGTGGGAAGTCTTGAACCAGTTAATTCTCAAAACATATACAAATGTTATCTGTGAAACTCAAAAGCCAGATGTGCGACAAATCCACTTTTTAGCACAGCGCAACGATTCAACAGTTAATACGCAGCAATTTTCCCTGTGGCAAGTACAATGCTCGCACTGGCAATTAGCACTGAGCGAACCTCTGCCACCGTATCATTTTCTCAAAAATACTCCCATATACAAGAAAGAATAAAGACAAGAAGATTTTTCTTTAATTTTTCTCTCTCAAAATATTGTTAACTTTTTAGTATTTTTTTATTTTCTTTTATTTATCTGTTGTTTTTGGGAACACTAAATCCAGGAAGAATAAAACACATTGTGTAAGTTTTACCTATTGCTCGATTGGAGCAAGATGAAACCAATTATTAGATTTATGTGAGGAAAATAAAATGGCTGTTGAAAAAGTGAACTCATCTTCTAGTCTGGCGGAAGTTATTGACCGCATTTTAGACAAAGGTATTGTAGTTGATGCTTGGGTACGTGTTTCTTTAGTTGGTATTGAACTGCTAGCAGTGGAAGCTCGGATTGTGATTGCTTCAGTTGAAACTTACTTAAGATATGCCGAAGCAGTTGGTTTAACATCTCAGGCTGCTGTTCCTGCTGCTGCTTAACACCACATTAAAAAAGGGAGCCTTAATTCATGGCTCCCATTTAATGTTTCTAGTTAACAAAATAGGAGATTTCAGCTGATGGCTCTGAAGAATTTATGGGAAAAAGAGCGAGAAGAGCGATTACAAATAACTGCTGAACGCCGTCAACAAATTAACCAGTGGAAACAGCTAACTCAACAAGAATTGCAGTTACAAGCAGATTTAATTCATCAAGAATTGAGCAGTTTTGTTACTAGCCTTCACAACAACAGAAAGTTACAACAACAGCAATTTCAGCAAGAAATTGTAGAGCGGCAATTGGAAATATTGCAAATCAAAACAGATGTCTGGCAACGCCAGCAAGAATACCGCCAACAGCGAGTAGCAAAGGCTCAGGAATTATTCCAAGATTTGCAAAATTTCCGGAAAATTTTACATCAAAGTGTTTGGGGTGATGGCAGTCACGAACAAACAGTTTCTCCAACTCTTGCTAAAAAAGAACAATTAGTGCCAACAGTTGCCAAATGGCCAATTTCCCGTTCTGCAATTAAAGCCACTGGTTTTCGTCCTGGTGTTAATACCATAACTAGAAAAGTGCCTGCCTTGAATGCAGATAATGTTAAATCGAAAGTGCAGCAATATATCCAGCAAGCCGAAGGAGCTACTTTAATAGAAATTGAAGAGGTGATAGGCTTAAGCCGGGTGCAAACCATAGATATCCTGCGCTCTTTAATCAAGCAAGGAGTACTAGAACAACGCGATCGCCAATACTTTATTCGGCAACCAGCAATTTCTTGACAAACTCGATTCCAGGTGACTTTTTGTATTTGCAGACGAGCGCTTAGGCGATTGTTTGTTTCTTTTGTCTCAAGTAGGCAGAGTAAGCAATCTATAAGCTTTCAAGCTGGTCTGGGATTCGTAGTATTCAACATTTCCGTCTTTTTAAGGTCTGTATTGCAACTATAATATATGCAATTTTTTTTCAGCATATATAACATGGCAGAAGTAATATAGATAACTTATGGCTAACTAAAAAAAGAGTTTAAATCTTGGTTCGAGTTTCTGGCTTTGAACTTTAAAAATGTTCCGATTGGAAAGGAATATAACAAATTGGGGTAGATCGAGGTTTTGAACTGTGTTCCCGCGATCGCATGATGAGGCTAGTCAGCTTGACTGTTGGAGGAATTCTAATATAAATGCAAAACTCAAGATATATAAGGAGGTGCGATCCATTGTGAATCAATTGATCGAGCAACTTCAAACAAAATTATTCACAGGCAAGCTGAATCTTGAATCAAGGGACGGGCCGAGTTGGACGCTATATTTTCGTTTAGGACGATTAATTTGGCAGGCTGGCGGTTCTAATGCCGATGAACGATGGCGACGGCACTTGTCGTACTACTGTTCTAATCTGGATCTGACACAGTTACAGGAGCTTGTCTCTCCCCAGGAAAGTTATCGTGAGTATTGCATTCTTAGTAAATTGCGAGAACAAAAATTAATCGAACAACAACAACTTGTTAGCCTGATTACAAGCTTAATAGCTGAAGTCTTGTTTGATATCATGCAGTACATTGAAGCCAAAAAAGATGGCAACAACCAAGCAAGGCAGTTGTCACCTACCACAGTTGTTGGTGCAGTTCCTGGATTTCTCCTAGCTGTAATACCAACTGAGGAAGTTTTGAAACAGGCTACACAAGCTTGGCAAGAATGGCGAGATGCAGGACTGGTTAATTACTCCCCTAATTTATATCCTGTTATTCAACAAATTGAGCTACTCCAAGGACAAGCATCCTCTAAACAGATTATTTCTTTAGTTGATGGCACAAAAACTTTACGAGGTCTAGCGCAAAAAAGAAGTCGGGATGTCTTAGCTTTAACTCGGTTATTGATGCCATTGGTCAAAACAGGGGCGATCGCTTTTTCACCCACCCCAAGGCTCAGGAAGATTGGCATTAGTCAAGAAACTAGCAACCAATCGAGTACAGTTAATAATTCCAATTTTTCACTGAAAACAGAAGAGGATACTGTTATCCAAACTGCTCCCCCACCGATTAGCAAACAAATTGTCAGTCCATCCAGTACAGTTAACAATTCCAATTCTTCACTGAAGACAGAACAGAACACTGTTATCCAAGTTGCTACCCCTGCAACTAACAGACAAATTGTCAGTCCATCCAGTGCAGTTAATAATTCCAATTCTTCACTAAAGACAGAACAGAACACTGTTATCCAAGTTGCTACCCCAGCGCCTAGCAAAGCAATTATTGATGCCT
Organism: Nostoc linckia z4; assembly: GCF_002608075.1. Taxonomy (GTDB): domain Bacteria; phylum Cyanobacteriota; class Cyanobacteriia; order Cyanobacteriales; family Nostocaceae; genus Nostoc; species Nostoc linckia. The sequence continues at coordinate 10,922 of NZ_LAHA01000041.1, read as the reverse complement.
CAAGACCTTTAGTAGCCTGTGTGGATGATAGTCCGACGATCTGCCGCAGTTTGGAGGAAATTCTCAGCCAACAAGGTTACCGTTTTGTTGGCATTCAAGACTCTTTAACAGCAGTTTTAAAACTAATTAAAAGCAAGCCAGACTTTATTTTTTTGGATCTTTTAATGCCAAAAGTCAATGGCTATGAAATTTGTTCTCAAATCCGTAAAACTCCAAGTCTTAAAGATGTGCCGGTTGTCATCTTAACAGGGAAAGATGGAATAGTAGATCGGATGCGAACAAAATTAGTAGGGGCAACTGACTTTTTAGGTAAACCCGTAGAATCAGAAAAAGTACTCAATGTGCTGCACAAGTATTTAAGCGTTTAGGTTGAAGCGACAGCCATGCCAGTGGCTCCTCTATAGCCATATTCCAAACAGGTAATTGATGCCCAGTTTTGGCACAAGCAAGTATGAAAATTCTTAAACCTTCCTTCTGACTTGTTTTTGATTCATTTGTCGCAATTATGTTTCAAATTCTCAATTAAATAGTTAGGAATAAAAATGAAAAAAGTTCTTTTAGTGGAAGATAGCCTGACAGAATCCGAAAAGATGACACGTTACCTAGAACAAGGAGGATATTCAGTTTATGAAGTTCGCAGTGGTGAAGAAGCTCAACTGCGGTTGAAGCAACAGAAACCCGATTTGATCGTACTGGATTTGATTTTACCTGGTCAAAGTGGATTTGAGTTCTGCCGCAAGTTGAAAGGCGATCCGATAACAAAAGCAATCCCAGTAGTGATTTGCTCGACGAAAAACACAGATGTTGATAGAACTTGGGGCACTATGAGTGGTGCTGATGCGTATTTAGTCAAACCAGTAGATGAAAATACTTTGCTCCAGACTGTTAGTAAATTTATTCGCTAAAGGAAACTGTGGCAATGGTACAGGGCAATGATGGCTTTAAAGCGCTACCCATTCTGGAAAACTCCTCCCAAGGAAACAACCAGAGGTTTTTAAGATTTCCGTTAAATGGAAAGGTAAACGGGTTACTACCACTAGCAGATTTGCGGGGAGTAATTCAAGTTGCACTCACAGAGATTTTACCAGTGCCGCAGGTAGCAGAATTTTTGTTAGGCATCATGAATTGGCGGGGAGAAGCTATCTGGATTCTTGATTTAGCAGGTTTACTGGGAGCAACACACTGGTGTCGGCGAGAAAATGTCCGCAACTCTGGCATGGCGATGCTTGTTCAAATCCAGAATCAAACTGTTGGGCTGTTGGTGGAGCAAGTCAATACCATTGAAGTTTATGACTCCCAAGAGCGGTTAGCAATTTCGGCATCGATGTTACCCGCCCGACTTAAATCATTCTTGCAGGGTTACTTTATGGATGCTCAAGGTAGCCCTTTGATGTTAGTTGACACTCATACTGTGATTCAAACCCTTCAGTCTCTTTAAAGGAACTCCAAAAAATAAATTATTCCGCTTCAGGTTGTTGACTGTTGACTGTTGACCCTTCTCCTATGGTCGCCGCTACGCGTAGCTTGCTTCCACGTTCGCGGAGCGTCCCGGAGGGAAGTGGTACGACTTCGCTCAGGGTCAAGGCTGAGCGGAGTCGAAGCCTTGACCGTTGGCTGTGAACCTTGAACAGTCTTCTATGGAATATTTTTTACTTGGAAGTCTTTAAAGTTCGTTCTACTTATTAACTCCGACAACCTTAATAGCAACAAAGATTATGGTAACGCAACTCAATGTTACACCCAACCAACCACATTCTACCTCCGGCAATGGGCATACCGTTGGTTTACCTGGACAACAGCAAATCATCTCCACTCTAGAAGAATTGCGAGCTGAACTAGAGCAAGCTGATTGGGTGGAAACAGGGCCATTGCGGGATAGAATCCGCAAATTAAAAGAACTGCTGAGTGTGTTGCCATGTCAAGACAAAGGAGATCGATTTGAGGTAGAGCAAGTACAGGCCATCGCTAGTAAAATCCGCCAATATTCGGATTTAGATTCGTTGTTAGCGACTGCTGTCCTGGAGGTACAAAGCGCCCTGCAAGTCGATCGCGTCCTGGTGTATGAGTTTACGAATCCGACTCTGGGGGTAGTTGTTGCGGAGGCCATGAGGGATGGCTTTACCCCAATGGTGAAAGAAAAATTGCCCGCCGTCACTTTTGGCTTAAGTTCTGCCAAGCTTTATCAACAAGAAAAATTAGCAGCGATCGCGGATACCTACACTGCAAGTTTGTCTCCTTACCAAAAGCAGCTTGTGGATCGGTTTCAGGTAAGAGCTTGTTTGAGCTTGCCAATATTAACAAAAGATGGGGTTTGGGGTTTGTTGGTAGTGCAACAATGCACTGCTCCTCGCCAGTGGCAGAATGCTGAAATTCGCTCGCTCAAATTACTGGCGCAGGAATTAGAAGCACAACTACAAGTTGCCGCGATTCAAGCTACATTGCAACAAGAAGTAGAAAAAGACCAAATCCTTACCGATGTAGCGAGTAAAATTCTCCAGTCCAAAGATGTGGATGCCATATTTCGGGTTGCCACCCAAGAAGTGCGACAGTCATTAAAATGCGATCGCGTGACAATTTATCGTTTTCAACCAGATTGGAGTGGGGAATTTGTTGCTGAATCTGTTGGATCTGAGTGGGTTTCTCTATTGGAAGAACAGCGAAACAACCCTGCAATTATCAAGAACGTTAACTATTGCAGCGTGAGGAACTTTGCAGACGAAGGGGGATTAGTTGGGACAACAGGGCGATCGCACAGTGCAGATAGCTACATTCAGCACACCCAAGGCAAAACTTTCCATCGCGGACAGGTTTATCGAGTCACTAATGATATCTACAGTGCTGGTTTTTCTGACTGCTATGTCAAAGTTTTAGAAAGCTATCAAGCCAAAGCATACATTATTGTTGCCATCTTCCAGGGAGAACAATTGTGGGGCTTGTTGGCTGCTTATCAAAATTCTCAGCCTCGTCAGTGGAAAGATAGTGAAATTCGCCTGATGGTGCAGGTGGCATCTTTGTCTAGTATTGCTATTCAGCAGTTGCAATATCAGCAACAACTTTATCAACGATCTGAGGAATCAGCCAAGCTAATTGAACGAGAACGTACTGTTTTCGGCATCATTGAAAAAATTGGGCAAGCAACGGATCTCCGTACCCTTTTCCGCATTACCACCCAAGAATTGCGGCGATTTTTAAAATGCGATCGCGTTGTCATTTATCAAATTTATCCAGACTGGAGTGGAGAAGTTATCGCTGAATCTGTGGCTGCTGGTTGGCCGTCATTGTTGGAGATGCAGGAACAAGACGGCATTTTAAAAACAGGTCTGATATCTTCAGAACGGTGCAATATTAAGGATTATGGCTCCCCTATTAAACCTGATGGGGATACCTATCTTAAGGAAACCCAGGGTGGAGTGTACGCCAAAGGAACGCGCTTCCGTAAAGTCAACGATATTTCTGCTGCTGGTTTTTCGCCTTGCTATTTAGAAACATTAGAGAAGTTCCAAGCCAAAGCATACATTAATGTTCCCATCTTCCGCGCTGGTAATCTCTGGGGTTTGTTAGCAGCCTATCAAAATTCTGATGTCCGCAAATGGACTGATGAAGAGATTGGTGCTTTATTGCAGATTGGCGAATCCTTGAGCATTGCCCTCCAGCAAGCTGAATATATCGAACAGCTACGGTTAAAAAATATTGAAATGACCCAAGTAGCTGAAGTAGAAAACGCCATTGCGCGTATGGTGGATCGAATGCGCCATTCCCAACAGCCAGAAACCATCTACCGCACTACCTTGGCAGAATTGCGGCAATTATTCAAATGCGATCGCCTGGCTATATATCGCTTCAACTGTGACTGGAGTGGTGAATTTATTGCCGAATCTGTGGGAAGTGACTGGGTTCCTTTGGTTGGCCCCGATATCAAAACTGTATGGGAAGACGAACATTTACAGGAAACCCAAGGCGGACGCTATCGCAACAATGAAACTTTTGTTGTCAATGACATCTATGCTGTTGGTCATGCCCAGTGCCACATTGATTTGTTAGAGCAATTCCAAGTTAAAGCCTACACCATCGCCCCGATTTTTGCTGGCAACAAACTTTGGGGTTTATTAGGAGCTTACCAAAATAGCGGCCCGCGCCAGTGGAATTCCGAGGAGGTGCGATTGGTGACCAAATTGGGCATTCAGTTGGGGTTAAGCGTGCAGCAAACCGAGTACATCGAACAACTGAAAATGAAGAATGCTGAATTGGCACGGGCAGCAGAAGAGGAACAGATGCTGACAGCGATGGTGGAAAAAATCCGTCAAGCCCAGGATCTAGACACAATTTTCGAGAATGTACTGCCAAGTTTACGCAAACAAATCCAGTGCGATCGCCTAGCAGTATTTCGTTTCAATCCCGATTGGAGTGTGGAGTTTGTTGCCGAATCCGTAAAAGATAAATGGTTATCTTTAGCTGGTTCCGACATCAAAACAATTTGGATGGACGAACACTTACAAGAAACTCAGGGCGGACGCTATCGCAATCATGAAACCTTTATTGTCAATGATATTTACGCTGTCGGTCACGTCCAGTGCTACCTAGAGATATTAGAAAAAATCCAAGCCAAAGCTTACGCCATCGCTCCTATCTTTACTGGCAGCAAACTCTGGGGCTTTTTAGGAGCATACCAAAATACTGGCCCTCGGCAGTGGAAATCCAAGGATGTCCAACTGTTGCGAAAACTAGCTCTGCAAATGGGTATAGGTTTGCAACAGGTTAAGTATATCGAAAAGCTCAAGAACAAGAATGCAGAGTTAGCCAGAACCGCAGAAGGGGAACGAGCCTTGACAAGGCTGGCAGAAAAAATCCGCCAAGTTCAAGAGCTAGATACGATTTTCCGCAATGCCTTACCAGAATTGCGATCGCACTTGGAATGCGATCGGCTAGCCGTGTATCGCTTCAATCCAGATTGGGGTGGGGAGTTTATTGCCGAATCTGTAAGTCGTGAATGGGTAGCTTTGGTTGGCCCCGATATCAGGACTGTATGGGAAGACGAACACCTCCAACAAACTCAAGGTGGACGCTATCGCCACAACGAGACGTTTGTTATCAATGACATTTACACTTCTGGTCATGCCCAGTGCCACATAAAAATTCTAGAGCAATTCCAAATGAGGGCCTATATCATCACCCCGATTATTGCCGGAAACAAGCTCTGGGGTTTGTTAGGAGCATATCAGAATGACGGGCCGCGGCAATGGCAAGATAACGAAATCAATTTGGTAGCGAAAATCGGCACGCAGTTTGGGGTTGCCGTCCAGCAATCGCAATACTTACAACAAACCTTAAACAAGAATGAGGAACTGATAAAACTGGCAGAACGGGAAGTAGCAAATGCCCGATTTTCCTATCGCTTGCCGAGTCGGTTAACAGAGATGGCCCAAAGTCATGGTGATGTTCTAGAATTTGTCCAGTTTGCCACCCACGAACTTCGTCAACTGCTGAAAGTAGACCGAGTTGGAGTTTACCGTTTTGAGCCTGATTGGTCTGGAGAATTTGTAGTTGAGTCTGTGACTGGGGATTGGCCGAAGCTAGTGGGAACTAGCCTTGCCAGAGTTAGAGATACCTTTCTCCAGTACAACAAAGGCGGGCGTTATGCTCGTAAAGAAAGCTTGCGGGTTGACAATATATATGGTGTCGGTCATGACGAATGCCACATTCAATTGTTAGAAACCTGGGGAACTAAAGCCTACATGATTGCGCCGATTTTTCAAGAAGACCGGCTCTGGGGGCTGATGGGAGTTTATCAAAATAGCACATCGCGCCAGTGGGAGCAATCGGAGGAAGATGTTCTCAACCAAGCCAGCGTCCAGATTGGTATTGCCCTCAATCTGGCAGAGTATTTAAAACAGGTGCGTAGTCAAGAACAGCAACTAGCAGAAGCCGCAGAGCGCGAACGTACTGCAAGGGAAAAACTGCAACAAGGAGCAATACGCGTTCTCATGGCTTTGGAACCATCCTTCAGAGGGGATCTCACCGTTCGAGCGCCCTTATCCGAAGATGAAATTGGCACCATCGCCGATGGTTACAACACTACAATCCAAAGTTTGCGAGATTTGGTGCGACAAGTGCAGATTGCTGCCAGCAAGGTGAGTGAAAATTCCAGCCATAACACCACCTCAGTAGTACAACTATCTGACCAAGCTCAACAGCAGGTAGAACGGCTCGAACGCGCTCTGGAACAATTACAAATGATGGTCACTTCCACCCAGGTAGTCGCTGCTGATGCCCAACGAGTAGGACAGGCGGTGCATGAAGCTAATAGAACCGTCCAAGCTGGCGATTCTCTGATGGAAAGAACCGTAGATGGCATTTTAGAGATTCGGGAAACTGTGTCGGAAACAGCGAAGAAAATTAAACGCCTCGGTGAAGCTTCTCAGAAAATCTCCAAAGTAGTGAGTTTGATTGAAAACTTTGCCACTCAAACTAATTTGCTGGCGCTCAACGCTGCCATCGAAGCTACCCGTGCTGGAGAATATGGCAAAGGCTTCGCGGTGGTTGCAGATGAAGTTCGTTCTCTGGCTTATCAGTCAGCTAGCGCCACCACAGAAATTGAGCGACTCGTGCAAGAAATTCAAACTGGCACCAACGAAGTTACCGAAGCAATGGAAGTAGGCATTAGTCAAGTTGTCCAAGGCTCGAACTTAATCGATGAGACTCGTCATTCTCTGAGTGCCATCGTGGCAGCTACTAATGAAATTGGGGGATTGGTGCAAGGAATTACTCAAGCAGTTTCCACTCAAAGTCAGCAATCTCAGATATTGACAGAAGCGATGGTAGATGTTTCGGCCATCGCCCGCAAGACTTCCCAAAGTGCCATCCACATTTCCGATTCTTTTGAGGAACTACGGATGACTTCACAACAACTGGAAACCAGCGTTAGCCAGTTCAAAGTTGACTAAGAATTTTAGATTTTAGATTTTAGATTTTAGATTATTTCGGTTCATGCCCAGCGCAACAAATCCAAAATCCCAAATTGAAAATCCGACGCTCAATGACTTGCTAACGCTGCGCTATCGCAAATCTAAAATCAAAAATTGTTTGACTAATCTCCCAAAACTGCTATGAACCTCGATCCCACTAATCAAGAGCAGCTAGAGCAGGCTTTTCTGGCTGAAGCGGCAGAGTTGTTGCAAACCATTGAGCAGAATCTGATCGGTTTATTTGATGAAAAAACCACAGAAAAAGTTCACGCCTTGATGCGAAGCGCCCATACTCTCAAGGGAAGTGCTGCCAGTGTTGGACAGGAAACGATTAAGACAATTGCCCATCATTTGGAAGATGTATTCCAGGCGTTATACCCCCAAGAACTGGAAATAGATCCAGAATTGGGTGCTTTGCTTCTAGATGCTTATGAGTGTCTGCGAACTCCCTTGAGCGCAACTTTGATGGGCTTATCCTACAATGAGGCAGAAATACTCGATCGAACTGCCTCAATCTTTGCCCAACTCCAACATAAACTAGGCGACTTTTTTGGCCGTGAGGCTCCGCTTCCCAGTTCGGAAGAACTTGGTTTTGATGTGGTAGAGTCAATCTTTTCTGGGAGTGTACCCCAGGATTTGCAACAGTTGGCAGCTGACATCCAAAGCCAAGATCCGCAACAAATTCAAACAACACTCAACTCTCAAGCAGAATTTTTTGCCGAACTAGCAGCATCTTATAGCTTATTGGGATTGGGAGAAATTGCCCAAGCAACTCTAAACGCCCTGAAAGCGCATCCAGACAAAGTACTGCAAATCGCTCAAGTGGCTTTAGAAAATTTTCAAGCAGTTCAAGTAGCAGTACTCGCAGGCGATCGCACTCAAGGGGGAGAAATATCTCCCCAATTGCGAGAATGGGCAGGGCTAACTACTCCTGTCCCAGAATCACAAGAACAGCCAGTTTCCATAGCTACCCAACCAACACAAACCACTACAACTGAAAATCAGCCATCCCCCCTCCTCAGTGCCAGTGAAGCAGAATCAATTTGGTCATTTTTCCCGAAGCGGACTGATAATTCCTCACCGAAAGCACCGGAAGTACTGGAACCAATTTCTCAGGATGCGGTAGTAGTTACTTCTGCCATAGACCGGATTTTACAGTCAATCTGGATCGGAGACCAAGAGACATCCTGCCGCTACTCAGACTCAGAACGGCCTGCTTCTCCACCGCCAGCACCAAGCCTCCAGGCTCAGTCATCGGCATCACTTCCCAGTATCCGAGTCGCAATAGAACAACTCGATCGCCTCAGTCACACGATTGGGGAATTGCTAATCAACGAAAACCAACAAAACCTACAATCTAACCACATCCACAAAGCAGGTCAAGAAACTCTACTACAGTTTTTGTACTGTCAACAACAACTTAGTAAACTTGCTACTTGGTCGGATCGACAACTGCTTCCCGAACGCGCAAAGCAGCGATACCCACGCTGCTCAATTGTCCGTGCTTCCCCAACTGCCCAGGCACAATCTAAATTTGATGCCTTAGAAATGGATAGCTATAGCGAGTTGCACATTCTCCTACAAAATTTGACAGAAGACATGGTGCAATTAGGAGAACGGATTGAGGCTTTTAATACCTTAGTTCAGCAATCTCGTTTCAGTCTCGGCAAGCGCAAACAACTGCTCTCAGGAGCGCAGGAAGATTTACTGCAAGCCAGAATGGTGCCACTGGGAACAGTGTTGAATCGCTTTCCCCGCCTGCTGCAACAGATGGTAGCAACTTATCATAAGCCTGTTGAACTCAAGCTTGGCGGTACCAAGGTACTGGTGGATAAAGCCATTTCCGAGCTGCTGTACGATCCCTTGCTGCACATGATTCGCAATGCCTTCGACCACGGCATTGAACCGATAGAAACCCGCCGCCAGCAGGGCAAACCAGAAACCGGAACAATTACAATTCAAGCCTACCATCAAGGCAACCGCACTACTATTGAGGTACGGGATGATGGTCGAGGCTTAAACTGGGAATCCATTCGTCGGCAAGGTATAGAAAAACACCTATTAAATTCCGAAGAAGCCCCCTACGCCTCACAAGACCAACTCTCAGAGTTATTATTTGAACCGGGTTTTTCTACTGCTAAGCAAATTGGTGAGTTATCTGGCCGTGGTATCGGCTTAGATGTGGTTCGCACTCAATTGCAGGCTTTACAAGGTTCGATTGTAGTGCGATCGCTTTCAGGGCAAGGAACCACCTTTATCCTGCAATTACCCCTGAGCTTGACAACAGCACGCTTGCTGGTTTGTCAATCTCAAGGTATCACTTATGCCTTGCTATCTGAAGGAATTAGCCAGGTTTTATTACCGCAGCCAGACCAGATTCAAGTCCAGCAATCTTTACACGGGCAAGGCATCCAAAAATTCTGGCAGTGGGGAGAAGGGCAAAATCAGCAACTAGTTCCCATCCGCCCACTTGCCAATTTGTTGGATTATAAATATCCTTTATTCACCCAAGACCACAATTTAACCCTAAGTCCTTTTCCTGTTAAACAACGGAACACCGTCGAACCTTTATTGCTGTTGCAAACAGAGCAGCAATACCTATGTTTGCAAGTCGATCAGATTTTAGTCGAGCAGGAATTAGTGATTAAATCCCTCGGCAGAGTCGTGACTTTACCTAGTTACATCCAAGGCTACAGCGTCTTGGGAAATGGTAGCCTCACCCTCACCATTGACCCATTAGAGTTAGTTCGTCAAACCTGGGAGACAGATATGATGCCGACTTCCCCAGCATCAAGTCTAGCAACTAAACTATTGCCCACACTTGAGCCTGTTCTGACTCTAGAGGGGCAGCAATCCGAGCTAACCATAAGGCAACCGCAGCCAATGGAAGTCAATACAGCCGTTGCTCAACCCAACCGCTTGACGGTGTTAGTGGTGGAAGATTCCATCGTACAAAGGCAGAGTTTGGTGCAGACCCTCCAGAAAGCCGATTATCAAGTGTTGCAAGCAGGTGATGGTCGAGAGGCCATCGCCCAAATGCTTCAACACGGTAATGTCAATCTAGCAATCTGCGACATTGAAATGCCCCGGATGAATGGATTTGAGTTTTTAGAACACCATCGCCAAGACGAGCGTTTGTCAAGGGTTCCCGTGGTGATGCTCACAACCCGTAGCGGACAGAAGCACCGCCAATTAGCTTTAGCTCTAGGGGCGAAAGCTTACCTGACCAAACCCTATTCCGAACAGAACTTCCTAGCCGCGATCGCCGAACTGGTTAATAGCCCTTAGCGCAGTGTCACTGGGAAAGGGTAAAGGGGAAGGATAGGGGGAAGGGGGAAAGGGGAAAGGGGAAAGGGGAAAGGGAAGGAATGGAAAGGAAAAAAATTGAAACTTTTGAGGATTTAAAAGTATGGCAAAAAGGTATTGACTTAGTTAAGCAAATATATTTAAGGACTAAGGAAGGTGAACTGAGTAAAGATTTTGGTTTAAGAGATCAGTTAAGACGTGCAACCGTATCAATACCTACAAATATTGCAGAAGGATTTGAACGATATTCTCGCAAAGAATACTTAAATTTTCTAAATATTGCCAAAGGGTCTGCTGGTGAAGTTCGCAGTCTTTTAAGAGTAGCTTTAGAAGTGGGCTATCTAGACCAACCAACTTATACACAACTTTCTAATCAAGCTATGGAGTTGAGCCGTATGCTATCTAATCAAATTCAATCTATAAATCAGTCATTAAAACAATAAAATCTTTCCCCTTTACCCTTTACCTTTACCCTTTACCCTTTCCCCCTTCCCCCTTCCCCCTTCCCCCCTTCCCCTTTTCCCCTTTCCCCTTTCCCCTTTTAGTCTTTATGCTCAACACTCCCTTTCCGTTTAAGCGATTATCTGGCACTGTGAGCGAGAGCGACTCATTACGCGTCGTTGTTTTTGCCATACCAGATTATTTATTTGCCTT
>NZ_LAHA01000040.1 GCF_002608075.1 Nostoc linckia z4 | reverse complement strand
CCCCACCTCCCCACCTCCCCACCTCCCCAACCTCACCAATCCGCTTTTTTAGTCAAGTTACCCAGTAAATTAGATGTAGGGCGTAAAAAAATAAACTCAATGATAGCGATGTCTAACGACAAGCCGCAAGGCGTCTACCCTTGGGAACTTGCATCTATCGTCGGTGAAGAAAATGCTGTTTGCCTTTGGGAAAATATCGAAGAAAATCAACAAAAACGGATTCAACAGGCTATAGTTGCTGGAAATTTTCCCAGTTGTATTGTCTATCCCCGCACTCAAGAACAGCTAGCCGCAGTCCTCGCCGCAGCTGACAAAAATAACTGGCGTGTTCTTCCCTGTGGTAGTGGTAGTAAACTCTCTTGGGGTGGTTTAGTTAAGGACGTTGATATTGTAGTCAGCACAGAACGTATCAACCAGCTGATTGAACATGCTGTGGGTGATTTGACTGTGACTGTAGAAGCTGGGATGAAATTTTCTGATTTACAAGCACTTTTGGCAAATTCACGGCAATTTCTCGCCCTTGACCCCACAGCGCCAAAGTCGGCAACTATTGGCGGTATTGTCGCCACAGGTGATACGGGTTCTCTACGACAGCGTTATGGTAGCGTGCGCGACCAATTATTAGGTATTAGTTTTGTGCGTGCTGATGGACAAATTGCGAAAGCTGGCGGAAGAGTAGTTAAAAATGTTGCCGGATATGATTTGATGAAGTTGTTTACAGGGTCTTACGGCACATTAGGAGTTATTAGTCAAGTAACTTTTCGACTCTACCCGTTACAAGAGGCATCAGTAACGGTGCTACTAACTGGGGAAGCTGAGGCTGTATCTCAGGCAGCTAATACTCTGCGGGGTTCGGGGTTAACACCAGTCCAGGCTGATTTGCTATCGACTAAATTGGTATCCGGTTTAAATTTGGGTAAAGGACTGGGATTAATTGCTCGTTTTCAAAGTATTCGTGAAAGCGTTCAAGAACAGTCAAATCGAGTTTTGGAACTAGGACAAAAATTGGGTTTAGATGGGGCAATTTATGTAGATGGTCATGAAGCTAATCTATGGGAAAGATTGCAACAACAAATATATTCTCCTGTTGAAGATTCTGTAATTAGCTGCAAAATAGGAGTGTTACCCACAAATGCGGTGGCAATTTTGTCTAAGGTAGAGTTTGGTTTAATTCATATTAGTAGTGGTTTGGGTTTGTTAAAATTAAGGGATAAAAATCAGGTTTTGCAAATCCGCAATCGCACTCAAGCTTATAGTGGTTTTTTAACAATTCTGGAAGCACCAGCGACGGTTAAAGAACAAGTAGATGTTTGGGGTTATACGGGGAATAGTTTGGCATTGATGCGGCGTATTAAGCAACAGTTTGATAGTAAAAATATTTTAAGTCCTGGCCGGTTTGTGGGTGGGATTTAGTTGTCAAAAAATAACCGGAAAGACGCCCAGAAAGCCAAGGAATAGAGGGGAAAAATTAATTATGCAAGTTTCAAAAAATTCTGCGAATAAGACGGCTAGTTTGAAAGATTTACAGGGATTTGATGAAAGTCATCCACCAGCACCAAAGTTAATTGATAGTTGTGTGCATTGTGGATTTTGTCTTTCTACTTGTCCGAGTTATCGGGTGTTGGGTAAGGAGATGGATTCTCCAAGAGGACGCATCTATTTAATGGATGCAATTAATGAAAGTAAGATTGCTCTCAATACGGCAACAGTAGAACATTTTGATTCTTGTTTGGGCTGTCTTGCTTGTGTCACGACTTGTCCTTCTGGCGTGCAGTATGACAAGTTAATTTCTGCAACTCGTCACCAAGTTGAACGCAATTATCCCCGGAGTTTGCCAGATAAATTATTTCGGCAGTTAATCTTTTCTCTATTTCCTTATCCTCAGCTTTTACGAGTTTTATTAGTTCCGTTATTGGTTTATCAAAAGTTGGGTTTGAGTCAGTTATTCCGGACTACTGGTTTACTCAATAAAATCTCTCCGCGTTTGGCAGCAATGGAATCGATTCTGCCAAAAATTACTCTCAAATCTTTTCAAGATAATTTGCCTACTGTAATTCCTGCTAAAGGTGAAAAGCGCTACCGTGTTGGGGTAATTTTAGGATGCGTGCAACGGTTGTTCTTTTCTCCTGTGAATGAAGCGACGGTGCGGGTTTTAACCGCCAATGGTTGTGAAGTTGTAATTCCCAAATCTCAAGGTTGTTGTGCAGCGCTTCCCGAACACCAAGGACAAACAGAACAAGCGAAGGCTTTAGCAAGGCAGATGATTGATAGTTTTGCTAAGAGTGATGTAGATTTTGTAATTATCAATGCTGCTGGTTGCGGTCATACTTTAAAAGAATACGGTCATATATTAGAAGATGACCCAGAATACCGCGAAAAAGCTAAGGATTTTGCAGCCAAAGTCAGAGATGCTCAAGAGTTTTTGGCAACTGTTGGCTTAACAGCTAAACTTTCACCATTGACTGATAAAACATTGAATTTAGTTTATCAAGATGCTTGTCATTTATTGCACGGTCAAAAGATTAGCGTCCAACCGCGTCAGTTGTTACGGCAAATTCCGGAGGTGAAGTTAAAAGAACCTCTAGATGCAGCTTTGTGTTGTGGCAGTGCTGGTGTTTATAATATGTTGCAACCAGAAGTTTCTGAAGAATTGGGTCAGCAAAAAGTACAGAATTTATTGAATACTGGTGCTGAGTTAATTGCTTCTCCTAATCCTGGATGTACTTTGCAAATTACTAAGCATTTGCAGTTGCAAGGTAAGAAGATTTTAGTAATTCACCCGATGGAGTTGTTAGATTATTCCATTCGGGGTGTGAAGTTGGAAGTTTGAAAAATGGCGTTTTCGATATAACTAAACAACGAATCTTTGCGGCTACCCTGCGGGTTCCGCCTTTGGCGGTATGCGTCTTTGCGTGAGACTCATTCATACCTTTCATCAGCAACGCCTAACGCTAAACAATAGACTTCTTGCAAAAGTATCTTTTGCAAGAGGTAGGGTAAAGGGTAAAGGGTAAAGGAAAAATCTATCCCTTTCCCCTTTAACCTTTCCCCTTTCCCCGACTTTTGCAAGAAGTCCAATATATAGTAGAGACAGCAATTTATCGTGTCTCTTGCCGATTTTATCTATAAATTAGATGATTTATCCTGCTTCACTTTTTTGATTAATTCTATGTAGATATTAACTTCATTTACTTCTAGATCGTGTTCAACTCTGGTTACTTTCCATTTCTCCTTTTTTAGGTAAATCTCCTCTCCTACTCTAGGAACAAATTGTAAATCATAGAACTTTTTGAGAAAATCTTTTTGATTTTCTTCCCATAAGACTATTTTGGCTACTTCTTTGTTCATTGGTTATCCTTTTTTGTTACTAAAAAAAACTAAGTACTTTGATGACATTCATTAGGCAAGTTTATCTTACTAATTAAACTCAATAACGTAGTTAAAACCACATTATTTACTAAGAGTTATTTATTCTGTATTTTCTTGGCTATAAATTCACAGTCAAGCTACATAAGTTTTGAGAAAAACAATCTCGTAGAGAACTAGTAATGACGTTGGTGCAGCCCTCCGCAGGGATGATAAGTAGCTCAACCTAAAAAAAATTAACACGTAGATGTAAATATACTATTGTTTTATGTTTAATTAAGTTGACCTACTTAACTGCTTTAGCGTTATGGCTTTAGGCTAAGGCACTATGTTACTACTTACCACTTCCGACAGGATATTTTTCAAAGTATTAACATCACGCTGAAATACTTCTGGGTGCAGCTGGATTGTTGACTCTAAACATAATGCGCTTGTAAAAATTACCTAAACAAAAGATATAAATATAATTTTTTCCTAAAAAAAGTTATAGTGCAAACAATTTTTAGCCAGTTTTTTGTATATTATCAGCTATTTCATTTTATTTTTTGCTAGAGAATAAGTTATTATATTGATCTAACATAATTATGTTGCCTCCAATACCAAAAGAAGTACTTGTTTGGCTACTATTTACGTTTGTAGTCTCGGTGCTTCCATTAGGAATTGATTGTCTGGTTAGGCTATTTAACCAACAAGCATGGTTTGACTATCAACATTACAGAGATGGGCAGTTACTAATAATTGCTGTGTCCTTTGGAGCGGAATCAATAGGTAATATCCTAATTAGGTCTAAGTTAAATCAATGGTATGAAATTCTAATCATCGGTAGTTGCTTTTTGACTACATTAGCTGCTGGTATACTCTATCCTTACATCAAAAATCTTCCAGTAACTAGTCAAAAAACAACTAGTCAAAACGTTGATAGGAGTATATTTTATGCTACGGTAGCTATATTTTTATTTTCTTTTGCTACCAGTCTTTTTTGTAAGTATTTATCGATGTCTTAATTCGGAGGAAATTATGGAGATTATAGCGATTGTTTCCAGCATAATGGGGTTGTCTGCTTTAGCAACTACATTTAAGTTTGTGACAAATATGCACCATCCAAAAAAAAAGGGTGCAGCGAACAGGAGAGAAACTAAGGCATCTCCCTATGAAAAGGATAGTAGATGTGTTAACTGTGTTAAAAATCCTAACCAAGGATCTGTGGTAAAAGTTTTTGTCGAAGCTAATTTGGATAATTTAGATTCAGAACGTGAAGCCAAATTAAAAGATGTTATCGAAAAATTTAGAAAAGAAGTCAAAGAAGTCAGTGAAACTATCAAGCGGTGAAGGTTATCAACTGAATAATTCTCTAGATTTTATTTTGACCTACAACAACTTATCTGGTGTAATTGGTAGGTCACGAATCCGTTTACCTGTGGCATGATAAACTGCATTTGATATGGCGGCGGCTACGCCAACAATGGGAAGTTCTCCCAAGCTTTTGGTTCCGAGTGCATTCACATAAGCATCTTCTTCTTCAACAAATAGCACTTCTATATTTGGTATATCTGCATGAACGGGAATCAAGTAGTCTGAAAGATTGGCACTAACTATTCTCCCTTGATTAGCATCCATTACGGTTTTCTCCATTAATGCCATGCCAATTCCCCAAGTAATACCACCGACAACTTGACTGCGTGCTGTCTTGAGGTTGAGAATTCGTCCTACACTATAAACACCTACGCAACGTCTAATTTTGATTTCTGCCAAAAGTTCATCAACGGCGACTTCCACAAAGATAGCGCCAAAAGAGTGTTTAGAATAGTTTTTACTCTCTGGGTTGGGTGAAGTTTGTTCTGTAACTTCTAAACTTGCTAAGCCTTGGCGGTGCAAAATCTCGGTGTAGCTGTCTCGCTGGGAGGGGTTTTGTTTTAAAAATATTTGCCCTGACTCAACTGTAATATCTTCTGCTTGAGATTGATACAAAGGGGAATTTGGATCTACGATCGCCATTTCAATCATTCTATCCCGTGCGGCGATCGCTGCTTTATGTACCGCAGGTGAAACGCTACCCACTGTAATTGAATTGCCTGTAATCGGTGCTTTGGGGTAATTACTATCACCTAGTTCAAACTGCACTGGTAAGCCCAATGCTTCCGCAGCTACCTGACTCATCACTGTATACGTACCAGTACCGATATCTTGAGTACCAGTTTGTACTTTAACTTCTCCACTGGCAAAAATTTCGACTTTCACTGATGCTGAACCAGAATTGCTGGGAAATGTCGCACTGGCCATTCCCCAACCAATTAAAAAATCACCTTCTTGTATGGAACGAGGAATTGGGTTGCGTTGTGACCAACCAAAAATTTCTGCACCTTTTTGATAACATTGTTTCAGGGATTTACTAGACCAAGGTAATCCTGTATGAGGATCGATATCTGCATGATTTCTTAGTCTCAGTTCAATGGGGTCAACATTTAAGGCAGATGCGAGTTCATCTATTGCTGACTCTAAGGCAAACATTCCTGTTGCTTCTCCGGGGCCACGCATAAAGGTTGGTGTACCAGCGTTGATACGTCCCAAACGATATTTCACTTCCAAATTTTCACAAGCGTACATCATCGTTGTGGCTGCACCGACGGGTTCCACAAAGTCATCAAATTGCGATGTTAAGGATGTGCCAGTGTGAGTAATGACTGTTAGCTTACCTTCCTTAGTTGCGCCCAGGGTTAGGTGTTGTTGAGTTTGGGAACGGTAACCGCAGCTAGTATACATTTGCGACCGCTCTAAGGCAACTTTCACCGGTCGGTTGACTCGTTTGGCAGCGATGGCACAGAGAATAGTATGAGACCTTAAAAGTGCTTTACAACCAAATCCTCCGCCTAAGTATTTGGAGATGACGCGGACGTTTTCTTGAGGAATATCCAAAACAGATGCAATGGCTCTTTGGGTTGCAGAAATGCCTTGGGTAGTTTCATATAATGTCAAATTATCCCCCTCCCACATGGCTATGGTTGCAGAAGTCTCTAGGGGATTATGATGTTCCATTGGTGTGGAATAAACTTCTTGCACTAAAACATCTGCTTGTGCTTTTCCAAATTCTATATTCCCTCTAGTGATTTTACCTGGCATAATGCCAAAATAAAGTGTTTCTGGTTCAAATATTTCTGCCTGTGCCAATGTCGTTGTTGGCGGTGCTGCTTCGGAGATAATTTTGATTAAGTCAGCAGCAGTTTGGGCTTGTTCTAAAGTTTGAGCGACTACAATTCCTAAGTGTTGGCCATTGTAATAAATATTGTCATCTTTCTTTGTTGGTTGAGTTTTTTCAGGAGAAAAGAAAGGTACTTTTATTAACGATGGTGTTTGCTCATAAGTAATGATATCTATGACACCAGGTGCTGCTGTGGCTGCTGATGTGTCTATTTGTATAACTTTACCATTGGCGATGGTACTTTCAAAAACTACGCCATAAGTCAAATTCTCTATGGGCATATCAGCAGTATAAGCTGCTTCTCCCGTTACTTTCAGCCTACCATCAACCCGATCTACTGATTTACCAACAATTTTACTCATACCGTTGCTTTCCTTTTCCTGAAAAATTCAAGTTAGTAGAGTTTCTTATCAAATTGTGGCAAATTAAACTTAAAAATTTCAATCCATTACTACTCTGTGCCTAAATAGATAACAGTACTTATGCCTATATAGATGAGTTCATTAATCAAATCGGACTGCTATATGATAAATCAATTGCTACTGAGAATTTTTCATAGTTTGTAAAATTAATGGATCTCTTATATCATGCTGCATATTGTAATCAACTGTGCCAAACTCCACTTGTAACATCAAGCGGTCTTGAGTCATTGGAGTAGTGCCTTTGTGGAAACAAAAAGTATCTTCAGCAAAGCCAAATCCTGCTTTACCACAAATAGTTACTAATGATTCTTGTTGATAATAGCTAATAATAGCTTCATCAGTTTGATATTTAGGTAATAATAAATGTGAAAGTTTTTTCTGATTATGGCTGCCTCTAACACAAACATGAGGGCCACCATATACATCAACATCTGTTAAATAAAAGAAAAATTTTAAAAACCGATAATCATCTAAATCGTAGTGAAACATTTGAAATGTTCTCATTTTTTCAAAGGTTGTTGTTTCACCAGCAAAGCTCCACCATAATTGATTAGATAAATGTACTGGATTACACTCTAAATACTTAGCTGCGATCGCCAATAGTGTTGGATCGTTTTGCAGCTTTTTAATAGCAGTACAAAGCAAAGAAGTATTAAAATAACCAGCTATTTTCAATTTTCTATCGTAATGCTTTTCTGCCGATTTTTTTTGATTATAAAAAAAGCCTAAATGAGGTTTGTAATCACCATAACAAGGATGATTTTCAGCAAAATCAGTGATTTCATCTACTATTTGTTTTGGCAAATTCAGACCCAAATAAAATCCATTTTTTTTGAGTTCATTAACTACAAAATCAATATCAATATCTGGAAATAAAGTGGAATTTTTATTTACCAATGTTTGAGATAAGTATTTTTTTTCATCAGGTAAAAAATTTTTTACAAGTCTTCCTAAACGAAACCTGCCGACTTTACGCATCAACAACCAACGAGGGTTTTTGGTTAAACCAATATAGTTTTCATAACAAATGTTATATAAGAATGGAAACTTTTTTTTAATATTTTGTAGCATGATAAAGAATTTTTATTAATAGTCAATATAAATCTACAGAGCTAGGTAACTCTACTTCAAAGTTTTAGCTACTATCAAAAGAAATTTAATTTATGTATTTTCGCATAGCAATTTGCTAATACTTGATAGTACTCATCTAAATTTATCTATAATCCAATACGCTTGGGTTAAAGGCTAATTCTATAAAATTGTGGATTTACCAGACGCGATAAATCGCCGCCTCTACAAGTGTTTTGGCCTTATGTGAACTGTATTGATCTATAATCCAGACCCCAAATGTATTTACGAAGACAATTGAGGTATGAAAGGGTAATATTTATCACTACTCAAACATAGTCTTAACTTCTCGATCGGCTGAATTGAGGGATAACGAGCTTTTAAGGCTAGTATCAATTTATGAGCTAGCTGTTAACTTTATAAGCCATCACACAAATATTACAATCTAAATCATAGCTAATTAGTGATATTAGTCACACTACTATTGTGACCAATGTCACTATTTACCATATCCCGTTTCCTAGTCTGCTGAGGTACAAATCTCTGGTTACCTCTGCGTTTCAAACTATTATCTCTACCTCACTTACCTGCAAATACCTACATAACATATAACTGCTATATAGCAATCTGAATTGAATTGTGAGAAAATACGTAGATTCAAAATCAAATTTACAAGTAAAATTTTATTCAGTCTTGGCGATTAGAAATCGCGCCTACACAGACGAAACCCGCCTACGCGGGTTATTCAATGAAGTCCACGTAGGTGGACTTTGTTTGTGTAGTAGCGAATTCTATTCGCCCAATGGGTTCTAAATTTCTCATGAATGATTCAGGATTGCTATATAAAATTCAACTTCCACAACAAATTGAAAGCCCACGAATTAAAACGCGTTTGACTAATTCAATTTTGAATTCATTATGTGTTTGCGGTTTGGCTTCTTTAATTGCTAGTTCGCCTGCGGCTATGAAGGTAGCTGTATTGATTGTTTGTCCTTTGAGAAATTCCTCTACTTCCCATGCACGCCAAGGTTTTGGCGCTACTCCACCAAAAGCGATACGTGCAGATTGGATCGCATTTTGTTCTATTTCTAAAGCAATAGCTACGGAAACGAGAGCAAATTCATAACTAGCCCGATCTCTAACTTTTAAATAGTGAGATTTACATACTAAATTTGGAATTTCAATAGCAATAATTAATTCTCCAGGCTGTAATAAATTTTCTATCTCTGGTGTCTCACCTGGTAAAACATAAAAATCATGAATTGAAATTTGTCGTGTTTGTTCTGCACCTTGAATGCAAATCACCGCATCTAATATTGTCAAAGCCACAGCTAAATCTGAGGGATGAACGGCGATACAATGTTCGCTAGCCCCAAAAATAGCGTGCATTCGGTTGTAGCCTGTAATTGCCGCACAACCTCTACCTGGAGTGCGTTTATTACAAGAAAAAACTGGGTCGCGAAAATACCCACAACGAACTCGTTGTAATAAATTTCCGCCCACAGTTGCCATATTTCGCAGTTGTGGGGAAGCACTTTGTAGCAAAGCTTGAGTAATTACTGGATAAGATTCTTGAATTTGGGGATTAAAAGCTACATCACTCAATCTAGAAGTTGCACCAATACGAATTTGATGAGTGTGAAATTCAATATCTCCTAGTGGTAAACTATTAATATCAACTAATGTATTCGCTACTTGTACGCCATCTTTCATTAATCCTAATAAATCAGTACCACCAGCAATAAATTCCGCAGTTTTGTCTTGCTCAAATGTGGCGATCGCTGCTTGTTCTGAAAAGACTTTAGTATAATTAAATGGCTGCATTTTCTATTTCCTCTAGGACATCCTGAATCGCTGCAATAATATTCGGATATGCCCCACAACGACAAAGGTTTCCACTCATCTTTTCCCGAATCTCTGCTTCAGATGTGGGCGGTTCTTGTAATATCATTCCTACAGCAGATACAATTTGTCCCGATGTACAGTAACCGCATTGAAAAGCATCATGGCTAATAAAAGCTGTTTGTAGGGGGTGGAGTTTGTCGTCTTCTGCTAATCCTTCAATAGTAGTAATTGCAGCATCGATGTGCATTACTGCTAATGTCATACAGGAGTTAATTCGCCGATTATTAATTAATACAGTACATGCGCCACATTCACCGCGATCGCAAGCTTTTTTTGTACCCATCAACCCCAGCTTTTCCCGTAGTGCATCGAGTAAAGTAACGCGAGGTTCTAGTTTCAGCGAATAGCATAAATTATTCACATTCAGAGATATTTCTACTTCCTGGGAACTCAATATTTTGAATTCTTGCCTTGTGGAGTTGGAAGCGATCGCAGCTAAGGAATTTTCTTCCATATTCTTAGTGGAGATGTTAAAAGTTAAATCAATTACCAAATTTTATATCTGAAATTTTGGACTTGAAATGTAAAATTAAAAACTCAAGTGTCATGAAGATTTATAATTTTTTACTAAAACCCATATATCAGCAGTAAGGGAATTCCAAGTAAAAAATATTCTACAGAAGATTGTTTAGTTTTGACCGTTGACCGTTGACAGTTGACTGTAAACTCTCAACGACCCCAACCGGAATTATTTATTTTTTGGAATTCCCTAATAGGTTATCAGATGCGAATATGCAATCAATCCAAAATCTCAAATCTGAAATTACTTGACGCTAATTCAATATATAGCAATCCCAAATAATTTGTGAAATATTACGTATTAGAGTTGTTGACACTCAACAGTCAACAGTCAACAATTAACACCAATATTCTTCACAACTGAAATAGGATTGCTATAGAAACTATGTAGTAAATTTAGAGGTGTTGTTGATAATATTCCTCTATGCTACCTACAGCTTTTAGTAATGGGGAATCCAAAGGTTCAATCCAATCTGCTACTTCACGAGCCAAACCAAGAGTTGAGACTCCTCCTGATGGTTCGAGTTTCCCATTCAGTGCCTTAGTTTTTATAGATTGTAGGGCATTGATAACGTTATTTAAACGTGGCGAAGACTCAGATTGTTTGTCTTTAAGCATCTGTTGGCTGATTTCAGAAGCTCGGTCTATTAGCTTGACAAATTCTTGTGTGTTGGTTTCCATAAGTTTTACGGACAGCTAAACTTTTCTACAGTAATATTTCCTCCCTCAGACCACTTGATATTCGGATCTTTGGAATCTTTAATAAATGTCTGTTGACCGCCACCTGGATAGCATTCTTTAGGAGTTTGAGGGCCGACAATGCCTTGATAAGTTAGGGTTCCTGCTGGCAAAGTTACTGTTAGTATTTGAGTGGCTTGATTACCCCATTCTTGATTGAGTGCTAGATTTTTGATGACTTCTACGTTCGTTTTATATTTGTCAGTTGTTAAATACCTGCCATATTTGTTGCTACTGCTACTATAGTAGCGATAAAAAGTTTGGGGTTGCTCTAGTTTGACTTCCTTGCATTCTGAGTTGAGGAAGGTAATGGCAATATCAGCTGGTAAAGGGCATGAAGGACTAACTTCTTGGGCAAGCACTTGTTGTGGATTGACAACACGTGGCAATGAACTGACTGAAAAACTCACAAGGCCTAAAGCAATATATATGGAGGCTGATTTTAATTTCATACAAAACTTTGTTGGTAATTATTTTTGAATACAAAAATAATACAGCAAGCTATGTACCTGATATCAAGTTTTTTGGTCAATAAATGTAGAATTTAACAAATTTACTGCCGAAATCGAGTTTATTAAATTAACAAAAATTTCATGTTTATGAATTTTTTGTTACCACTATCAACCACAGGACTGATGACAACCCATTACAACGGTAAATCAAGGTTGATCCTTGGGGACGATTGACTAAAAAAATATTTAGGAGCCAGAATAACGATTATGGGTCTGCTGCCAACGTGAGGGTAGAACTCCTGCGGATTTATCGGTGAGGAGATTCTAAATTCTGAATTTTGACTTTGTATATGAACAAAAATTTAACTCAGAAATTATCTAAACCGATAGTAGAAAAAGTTGCGATCGTTGGTGCTGGCCCAGGCGGTTTGGCTGCTGCCATAGCACTTCAAAGCCAAGGTATTGATGTGCAAGTGTACGAAAAAGCACAAGAATTTCGCCCAGCGGGAACCGGACTAGGATTGGCTCCTAATGGCTTGAATTCTCTGGATGCCATCGCACCGGGAATAGTGGCAACCCTTAAAAGCTCAGGATGCCAAGTGAACCACACAATTTTAAAGAATATTCAGGGAGAAACAATCCGCACTAATCAAACTAAATATCTAGAGCAATACGGACAACCATTATTGACTGTCTGGTGGTATCGTTTACAGCAAGCTCTCGCATCCAGGTTGCCATCTGACATTATTCACCTCAATCATCGTTGCATCGGCTTTGACCAACAAGAAAACGGTGTAAAAATTCATTTTGATGGTCAAGAATCAGTAGACGCAGATTTGCTCATTGGTGCTGATGGCGTCAACTCCGTAGTTAGAGAAACTTTATTTGCCGAGGGTAAGCCCAATTATATTGGTAGTATGTGTTGGCGTGCCGTTATCAAGTACCACCATGAGTTATTTAATGACTATGAACTCGTTTTCGTTAAAGGTAATAAACAGTTCATGTACATTCTCAATGTGGGAGGCGGCTATACCAGTTGGATTAGTCGCAAGTTTTATCCTGATTACTTTTTTTCTCACCATGCACATGAGGTCAAATCTCGCATTCTTCAAGAATTAGCCGATTGGGATGAATCCTTTCGGGCGGTGGTGGAAGCGACACCAGCCGAGCAAATCTGGGAAGGGCCGATTTGCGATCGCCCGCCCTTAACCCACTGGAGTCAAGGCAGAGTAACCCTCTTAGGTGATGCCGCCCATCCAATGGCACCAGCTATGGGACAAGGAGCCAACACCACTTTTGAAGATGCATACGAACTGGCACAGTGTTTTTCCCATTCAGCCACCCTTGAAGCAGCCCTCGCCAACTACGAACAGTCTCGCATCGACCGTACAAAAATCATTCAAGCTCGTAGTGCTTTGGGCGAAATGCGTTACTACGATGACACTTTTACATCTTCTAACCACACCCCACAGCGACAAATGACGCTGAATGACGATTTTCACAAATGGATTTATAGTTACAAGCCCAATGTACTGAGTTTAATTTGATAGTAAATTTTGATAACCCGTCCAACGCGCTTTGACTGCTGACTGTCAACGGTCAACAATATACAGTTAACAGTCTTCTGTGGAATATTTTTTTAACAGGACTTACGCAAAAATAACGTAATTCCGTCATTACGAGCGATAGCGTACTCCTACACAGAAGCAAGCTACGCGGAGCGTCTCGTAGAGAAGTAATCCCCCCTGACGCTGGGATTGCTTCCCTACACTTCGTTCTGGTCGCAATGACAATATCGGCGTTGCGTAAGTCCTATTTAATTGCAAGTCTCTTACCAATACGGTTCGGTTAAAGGGAAAAGGGAAAAGGGGAAAGGTTTCAAATACATCCAAATCCCCTTACCCCGGTTGGTGAGCTTGTCGAACCATTAACCTTTTCCCAGACCACAAGGGAAGTTCATACTGCTTATCCCAACCGTATTGAGTCCCTTACCATAAAGCAATTTTTCAATCAAAAACAAAAGAGGGAGATAAACTCCCTCAATCAACAAGGCAATAATTTAGTTACAGATAGCCTACAAATTACAGACGTGCTGTTGGTAACATCGCTATTGGGTTAACAGCACCCTTGCCTGATGGATGAATTTCAAAGTGGGTGTGTGGCCCGGTACTGTGACCAGTGCTACCCATTAAAGCAATTGTCTCTCCCTGGCTCACCTGCTGACCTGGTTGCACCAGAATCTTGCTGTTGTGAGCGTAGCGAGTCGTGCTGCCATCAGGATGGCGGATTTCAACGAGGTTACCGTAACCGCCATTGTTCCAGCCAGCTTTTGCTACTACACCTTCAGCAGATGAAAAAACAGGTGTGCCGGTAGAATTGGCAATATCAATTCCTTTGTGCATTCTTCCCCAACGCCAGCCATAGCCAGAGGTAAGAGTACCCTTTGCTGGCCATTGGTAAGCAACTGATGAGCTAGATGGAGGAGCTGTTGTTTCGTCAATTACTTTGGGTAAGTATTGATCGACTGCTGCCAAAGGTGGTATTGCCTGTGGAGAAACTGTCGTTCCGCGCAACTTCCCTAAGGAATCCGAGGCGTTTACTCGTCTAGGAGGCGTTGCAACTCTGGTACCAGATGGATTGCGAGGGGGAGTCCACTGACCAGCAGATCCTAGACTGGGTAAGAACTCTGGATTTATAGGCTCGTTAGCAGGTACGGTGGCACGGAATTGGGGCTGAATTGGTTGAGCGTAGTTAACTCTGTTTGGTGTCGGAACCGGAATTGGTATCGCTACATTATTCGGTCGAGACACAGAGATAGGTACAGGTAAATTACTGGGGGTAGAAACAGGAGTGAATGTTGTAGCAGTGTTAATTTCAGAGGCTGCTGTCGGCGCTGCTAAGTTTCCAGACTGTTGAGCGCGATATTTTTGCTGTAACCTCTGGATTTCTGCTTGTAAACTCCGTAGACGGTCGTTATTGTTATTGTTACCCCTTACTACCCTATTTGTTATTTTTTCAGGTTGCTGGATTTCAACAAAGGCTTTTGGTACTGGGGTTTCACCACCCATGCCATAAGCTCTAGGAGCAATGGGAGCTGTTTCTAACTCAATGGCAGTATTTGTTTGAATTTGGTTGTTCGCAGTTACCGGTGTGGGGACAGTAACGCTACTGTTGTCAGCAATAATTGACGATGGCGAGCCTGGTAGATATGAGTTAGCACTACCAATGGTCACAGAAGAAGTAACTTTGGGAGTATTAGTCGGCTCTACAAAAGTGGGTCTAGTCCCTACAGCTACCTCAACTTGAGCAGTTGGAATAATCAGTTTTTGACTGATTTGCAGTTGATTGGGATTACTGAGGTTATTTGCCTTAACTAGTTCTGATACAGATGTATTGTATCTGTTGGCGATCGCCGCTAGGGTATCTCCAGGCTTAACTTCGTAGGCTGTTGTAGTAGAGGAAGCAATCAACGTTGTTGGTGTAGTTGATGCAATTTCCTTTTGTGTCTTCTGCTTTAACCTCGATATCAGCTTGGCTTGGGCAGCATTGTTAGTAGTTTCTGACTGCGCTAACACAGTTTTCTCAACTACAGTATTGCCAATACCAGTTTGTGATAAATTTTCGGTTTCCCCAGACCGTAATTGTGCAAGACTCTTTCTTAAACGGTTTGATTTTTCTTGTAAGCGATTGAGCGCAAACTCTTGTTGCGCCTTAAGTTGTGCATTTATTTCACTGTTTGCTGTCCCAGATGTTGCCACTGTTTGTGGTACTGTCGGTACTATGTTTGTAGTGCCTACAGTGTCTTCAGCAATGGGGTTCGATAGCTTGTTGACTGTTGGAAAGCTAGTCTCAGCTAGTGTATTGTTTGACCCCTGTAGCGGTTGGGATTTTGAGCCAGTGAGATTTTTATCAACTGGTGTGGCTTGGGAAAAGGTTTCTGATGCAGGAACTTGCAAAGGCGTTCCATTGGTCGCGACTTGCCATTTAGCTTCAAGCCCAGGCAACTGTGAGACTGCTGTTGGTTCCACCACAACAGGATTTTCCGGCACACTCGGTAATGAGATTGCTTGGGATTCCAGCTTGGTGGAGGCGAATTTCACCTCAGTATCACGAACAGCAGGAATGGTTGAGGTTGCCTTTTGGCTGCCTACAGGCACCGCTGCTTGGGCTTGATCGCTTTGTCGAGTCACCAAAAGACTGGTTGCTCCCATAGAGATTGCCAAGCCAATCATGGCGGCTTTTGTCCGCACCCGACGGTTAACTTTTGGATTAATTGAATTTAGCTGTTCTACCGGGGCATCATCGCTGCTGGGGCTATTTTTCAACACAGCTTTCACTCTCTTTTTCAATGCTCGTTTCAAAGACGACCTCCTTACGATCACTAGCGCTTAACTGACCTCGATTTTTCAGCTGGATATCTAGTCAATGATCTAGATCGCAACAAATGATAGATCGAGATCACATTCACCAGAGATGCTTACGCAAGATTAACCTGCTTCTCTGATTTAGACAAGTTCACATGTTTTAGCAAAACTTAAAAATTGCTGTGCTTACTTGTCTGAACCACTCCTCACACCATTTAGGAAGTTTTCTTTTTTCCAGTTTTCCGAGACTGTCTTGCGTCAATCGCGGGGACTTGCCAATTATTACAGTTTTGTCAAGTCCATAGTCGCTACCGAAAATTAAATTGCTGCGACCTCTGGAAAAGCGATGCCCCCTGCTGTAGATCTTTTCAAGATATTTCTACACAATCCGTCTTCCCAACACGAGACTTTACGTTGATTATTCCCTAAAAAACAACCGTATTAACTCTCGGCTAATTCTGGGGAGAATCTTGGGGACATTCGAACAAGAATAGCTCAAATGCGCTATATGACTGAGTTATGGGGCATTTGTTCCCCAATATGGAATGCTGCAAATTCATCAAAATCTATCATTCAAATTTGGCATTATCCCGAATTTTATATACAAATTTCTTATAATAAGCCCGCACCTCTTGTAAGTATCTTCCACTACATTTTATGCAAAAACACAATTTTACGTGTATTTTTTGACATTTACTCGGACGTAACCAGCAAATAGTCGCCCCTATAAATCATTGATATGCTTGGTTTTTGTAAAATAATTAAGTACATTTACTTAATTAAAAATTAGTTAAACAACTATTGTAAATAGCCTAATTGACGGCGGCTTTCAAACAAACCGATAGCCACACTCACCGACAAATTCAAGCTCCGGACTCCTGGCTGGCTCATGGGAATATACAGAGTAGCATCACAATGTGATAAAACGTCTCGTGGTAAACCAGTGGTTTCACTGCCAAATAGTAACCAATCATCGGCTTGAAACTGAAAACTGGCATAATTAATATTTCCGGCGACACTATAACCCAACCATCTGCCTCCACGCTTGTGGTGTACTGTTTTGAAGGCTTCTAGAGATTCGTGATAGTGCAGCTTGACGTAAGGCCAGTAATCCAGACCAGCTCTTTTGAGGTAGCGATCGCTAATTTCAAAACCCAAAGGCCCCACTAAATGTAACTCCGTGTCAGTAGCTGCACAAGTACGAGCAATATTGCCTGTATTAGGAGGAATTTGGGGGTTAACTAAAACTACCTGAGGCATTATCCGTATAATTTACGTATTGTATAAAATAATCTATCATCAATGTAAAATCTACCAAAAGGCAGAGGTTATTCATAGGTTTTGTTAATAATAATCAAGCATTCTCCATCGATTAGATTTTTAAAACGAACTGCAAAACCTCTCAGAATAGTACCTGAGAGCGTATTTTACTGAAATCATTAAATATTAAATTTTATGTAAAGTTAAGTGGTTGTTTGTGTGATTTTCAACAAGTACTGTCTGTGAAAAAATCTACCATTTGTTTGACGACAGCTGTGGATTGAGCATCAGAGATTGAGATTGAAACATACAAGCGCATCGATAGTTGACAGTAGACTGTGAACGGTCAACTGTCAACTGTTAACAGAGTCCCTAAAACCTTCAGCTACGCCAGCAGAGACGAACACAATTTGTCTTCGAGTTCGATTTCCCGTTCTTGGATGGTGGTGATAGCCTGGGTAATGACGCGGTGGCTGTCAAAACCAACTCCGTGTAGCTGCAACCATTGTTGAGCTTCGTTGCCTTCGCGAAGAATTTTGTGCAAAGGTGAAAGGAAACAGCTAAAGCCTTGTTGTTTGGCTATCGCCCAAACCTCGTTGTACATTTGGGTAATCCAATCTCTGGCTGTGATGTTTCTGCCATCTTCCCAATGGATGAGCTGAGCATCTAGACTAGTGGCAGCTGCCGCAGTTTCATTGTGAGCATTGAGAGTAACGAGTTCTTCAGGAGAAAAGGTACTTTGAGTTAGTGGGTCGATGCTGGGATTTTCGATGATTTGTAACAGACGTGCTTCTAATAAGGCGCTAATTGCAAGTAAGGCAATGGGGTCTGTGACTAAATCGCAAATTCGCAGTTCTAGGCGATTTAGATCGTAGGGACGGCGATCGCCATTTGGTCGCACTGAAGCCCATAAATGCCTCACATTTTGCATTGTTCCAGCAGCCAGCTGATTTTCCACCCACTCAATATGATGGGCGTGGCTGGCAAATAACGGCACATGTTTGGGGGTTTGTGGGAACAGACCCCAACGAGTTGAGTGATAGCCTGTGGCTTTGCCATCCAAAAACGGAGATGAGGCACTCAGGGCTAAAAATAAAGGTGCTTCTAGACGAATCACCCGACACGCCCGCATTAATATTTCTGGATCGCTAATGCCGACATTGATATGTACGCTAGCGGTGACTACTTTTGTGCCATAGGTTTGTTCTATGTAGTCATGATAAGGGTTGGCTGGATCGGAACGCATAAAGCGATCGCTCCCAGCCAAAGATAAAGTACTTCCCGGTATCAGGGTATAATTTCCCAAGCGATTGAGGTAGTTTCGCAACCTCCGTCTGGGATGTAGTAGGGCACATAATAAACTCTCGTAACTAGCCGATGGCTGGGTCGTATATTCCACATTGCGGCTATCTGGCTCTCGAACAAATCCATCCAAAGCTGCAACAATTTTGTCGGAGAGACCAACGATTTCACCTTGAGGCGTGCCAGTATACATCTCAATCTCAAAGCCTTTTAATAACACCACCTTGTTCTCCTTGGCTCTCTCAGCTTATAAATTGTATCGAATTAGACGAATCTCTGGATCTACCTTGATTCAATCAAAAGTTAAGAATCATTGAATCACCAACTCATCCCCAATCAAGACGACAAACTTTTAACTCATTCCCCTGCTTTACGCAACAAGGATTTTGAGTCATTAGTCATTAGTACTTATATTTAATTTATCGTATTCAGTAATACTAATAACTAATGACCACTGACTAATGACTAAGATGACTTGGCGACAATTCCTCCCACTCTTTCTGGGAATGGGAGAAATTATCGTCTTTCGATGAATACGTACTGAATACTGTTGATTTTTGTCAAAT
This sequence comes from Nostoc linckia z4, assembly GCF_002608075.1. GTDB lineage: Bacteria > Cyanobacteriota > Cyanobacteriia > Cyanobacteriales > Nostocaceae > Nostoc > Nostoc linckia. The sequence goes on along the minus strand of NZ_LAHA01000040.1, from coordinate 51,738 downwards.
GTACGGTAATTTTTGTACAAGAATTAATTAAGTATGAACTAAATATCAGTAACGTAACTCCAAAAAATAAATTATTCCGATTCAGGTCGTTGACCCTTCTCCTATGGTCGCCGCTACGCGTAGCTTGCTTCCACGTAGTGGTACGATTTCGCTCAGGGTCAAGGCTGAGCGGAGTCAAAGCCTTGACTGTTGACAGTGAGCAGTCAACGGTCAACGGTCAACACTTTTGTGCGGAATATTTTTTTACTTGGAAGTCCCTAATTCTGTGGAGTTGCTATAAAACTGCTTATTTTTCAATAATTTAAAAAGCCCGTGACGAGGATTGAACTCGTGACCTCACCCTTACCAAGGGTGTGCTCTACCACTGAGCCACACGGGCAAAAAATAACTTTTTTAATTTACAAGGCTGGAAATTTTTAGTCTTCTCCAGCTATTGTAACTTATCGATTTGAGAGGTGGGCCGGGCTGGATTTGAACCAGCGTAGGCGCTAGCCAACGGATTTACAGTCCGTCTCCATTAACCACTCGGACACCGACCCATTTGTCTCACGATTTTATATAGTAGCACTAAGTTTTATAAATTTCAAGTGTTATAAAAAATAAATTTTTGGTAGAGACGCAATCAAACCACGTCTCTACAATTTGTAGAAACTTCCTAACTACGCACTCATCTCCAACATTCGTTGCATTGGTCGCAGTGCAGCAAGACGGATATCTTCGGACATGGTAATTTCGGGAGTGCGATTTTTCATTGCCCAGTAGAGCTTTTCTAGGGTGTTTAGCCGCATAAATGGACATTCATTGCAAGCGCAGTTATTTATCGGTGGCGCGGGAATAAAGCGCTTTTGGGGAGCTAGTTTTTGCATTTGGTGAATGATTCCCGGTTCTGTTGCCACGATAAATTCCTCGGCAGAACTGTTTTGACAATGTTTGAGTAAAGCTGCTGTGGAACCGATAAAGCTGGCGTGGCGCAATACACTAGTTTCACATTCTGGGTGGGCGATCGCCTCTGCTTGGGGATGAGCAATTTTTAACTCGACAATTTTCTTTTCGGAAAAGGTCTCATGGACAACACAGCTACCTTGCCACAGCACCAAGTCTCGTCCAGTTTGTTCCATAACGTAGCGCCCTAAATTACGATCTGGGGCAAAAATAATTGGTTGCTCTTTGGGTATTTGCTCTACGATTTTCACAGCATTGGAACTAGTACAAATAATATCGCTCATTGCCTTAATTTCGGCAGAGCAGTTGATGTAAGACACCACTAAGTGATCTGGATGTGCTGCTTTAAAGGCGGCAAACTCTTTTGGCGGGCAACTATCTGCTAAAGAGCAACCAGCATTCAAATCTGGTAAAAGTACCAATTTATCGGGATTAAGTATCTTTGCTGTTTCTGCCATGAAGTGAACGCCAGCAAAGACAATTACATCAGCACTGGTGTTTTGTGCTGCTTTGGCCAGCTGTAATGAATCCCCAATAAAGTCTGCGATATCTTGAATATCCGGCTCTTGATAGTAATGCGCCAGAATGACCGCGTTAAGTTCTTTTTTGAGACTCTCGATGGCGCTAAACAAATCTAATGGTAGTTGTCCCGGTTGGGTTTTTTCTCGTTGAGCTAGTGCAGTCGTAAACACAGTTATGGTTGCTCTTTGTTGCAATTTGTAGTTTTGTAGAACTGGGAATTGGGGACTGAGTACTGGGGACTGGGAGAATTATGGACTTTTTTTCAAACCCCGTCCCAATCCTGTAAAAACATTTACCCAATCTCCAATCCCAATACCCAGGAAGAGAGCGGCGTTCCTTCGCAACCAATTAAAAATTTGCTTGGGACTCTTGGCTGCCACCTGTTGAATTAATTATAGTAGTTTTTACCAAAAATAGTGGAGCGATTGATTTCTTACAGATAATGTCCAAATCCGGCTGAGTTTCCTATGCTGGAGATAGACGGCAAGGAAAGTGGCATGACCAGTCAGAAAACTCATTCGATAACCCTAAAAATTGCTGTAGTTGGAGATGTTCACGACCAATGGGAAATAGAAGATGGTATCGCACTCAAGCATTTGGGTGTTGATTTAGTCCTGTTTGTTGGGGATTTTGGTAACGAGTCAGTGGAAGTGGTGAAAGCGATCGCTTCTGTTGATATTCCCAAAGCAGCCGTCATGGGCAACCACGATGCTTGGTTCACAGCTACAGAATGGGGACGCAAAAAGTGTCCCTACGACCGTTCTAAGGAAGACTGGGTACAGGAACAACTCGATTTATTAGGCCCTGCCCATGTCGGTTATGGAAAATTAGATTTTCCGGCTTGGGAATTAACTGTAGTGGGGGGTCGTCCCTTTACTTGGGGTGGCCCGGAATGGAAATTTGCGGATATTTGTCGCGAACGTTACGGTGTCACAGATTTGGAAGAATCTGCCGATCGCATCGTCAAAGCAGTGAAAAGCGCTGCTTACCAGACGATTATTTTTCTTGGTCATAACGGGCCTAGTGGCTTAGGCGATCGGCCAGAAGACCCCTGCGGCAAAGACTGGCATCCAATTGGTGGCGACTTTGGGGATCCAGATTTAGCTGAGGCGATTTCTCAGGCTTTGACTGCTGGAAAAACCATTCCCCTGGTGACATTTGGTCATATGCACCGGACTTTACGCCACACCAAGAAAGAACTGCGAAAGCCCGTTTTTAGAAGTCCAGAAGGAACAGTTTACTTAAATGCGGCTACTGTGCCCAGGATTGTGGAAAATGACGGCCAGAAGTTGCGTAATTTTTCCTTGGTTTCCCTAGAAGCGGGTGTCGTTGAGCAAGCTTCTTTAGTGTGGGTGGGGAATGACTTTCAGGTGTTATCAGAGGAAATTTTGTACGAGCGATCGCCCAGTGTGTCCTAGACATTCGCATTCAGTAGTGCAACCTGCCTAGTGATAAGATATAGTATTATCTGTCAGCTTTGGTGCTAACCGACAAATGCCAGTAGCCAGTAGCTCGACAGTTTATTTGGAGAGGTGGCAGAGTGGTCGATTGCGTCCGACTTGAAATCGGATGAACCGAAAGGTTCCGGGAGTTCGAATCTCCCCTTCTCCGTTGAAAGTTTAAAGTGAGAATATTCACTGTTTAGTAAAATTGGAAATACTGGTGTCACAGTAAACATACTGAGCAATATTCTGAGAAATTAACAATTTGTTGTTAACTCATCCCCCGCTTTACGCAGTCAGGATTTTAATTTATTAATCATTAGTAGTTATACGCAATTTTTTTTACTTAATAATACTAATAACTATCGATCGATGACTAATAGACCTGCCTTAAAAATAGGGCATTGGGCATTGGGCATGAGAATATTGATTTTTATTGTTCCTTGTGAGCGCAGCTCATGGAGTCTCTTGTAAAAGTGCTTTTTGCACTCTTGTGGTCAAAGGGATGCATATTTATTGGGAAAAGGGAAAATATCAAACCTTTCCCCTTCCCCTTTTACCGACTTCTGCAAGAAGTCTAATGACTAAGACGGTGAGGGCAATTCATCCCATTCCTTCTAGGGATGGGCTTTCTCGCCGTCTTTCGCTAATCACCGCATGATTTCCGACCCTTTTTTAGAGTGACGTGTACTTATACCAATTTGAAAAAAGAATGCTACAGATGGATTTTCAGAATCAAAATGTACAAAGCAATTCCTAATCCAAAATCTAAAATCTAAAATCCAAAATGGTATTAGATACTTATTTCAAAAAAATAAATATACATCACCTGAGTAACTGATATCAGTATAATTTTCCCTATATCTTTAGGTAGATTTTTAGGATATTTAGCTGTTTATCAGCTAAAAAAGCAGACATTATTTTAAAAACAAAGTCTGGCGTGAATTTAAGCGTTGTAACTCCTATTTATTGGCGATAACATGGAAATAAGTTTACTAAAAGCTTCCTAAACCGCGTTTGATCTCAGTTTTTTTATGGACATTCAGCTAATCAATATTGGGTTTGGCAACATCGTGTCTGCCAACCGAGTAGTTGCAATTGTCAGTCCAGAGTCTGCCCCGATTAAGCGGATAATTACCGATGCACGGGACAGGGGTCAACTGATTGATGCAACTTATGGTAGGCGGACTAGGGCTGTAATTATCACTGATTCCAGCCACGTAATTCTGTCAGCGATTCAGCCGGAAACGGTAGCGAATCGCTTTGTGATTTCCCGCGATCATCAGACTGTAGATAATTGACAAGGAGTGGGTTAAAAACCTTACTCTCTTTGCAGCATATCGGCAGTACCATGTGAATTAGATCAATTTTTTGCCACCGACGCTACAAATACCGTAGTCAATGGTGGGCTTGGCCACAAATACAACAGTCATAAATAATATCTATTGATTAATTCACAGGTTAAACGGATGATCCGAGTTTTACCCATCCAGAGTCGTGCCACTACCAAGGAATCTCTAAATCCAGGCGCATTGATTGTTTTAACTGGCCCTAGTGGAGTCGGTAAAGGTACTTTAATGCGATCGCTCCTACAGCGTCATCCGGAACTGTATTATTCGGTATCTGCGACGACACGTTCTCCCCGTCCAGGGGAAATCGATGGCAAAAGTTATTACTTTATTACCCGTAGTAAGTTTGAACAATTAATCGCGGGAGGCGAATTTTTAGAATGGGCGGAATTTGCTGGTAACTATTACGGCACTCCCCGTGAAGCTGTACTTAACCAGATTAATTCTGGCAAGTTGGTGGTGTTAGAAATTGAGTTAGAAGGAGCAAGACAAATTCGTGCTTCTTTTCCCACTGCCTTGAGCATTTTTATTTTACCGCCTTCTTTAGAGGAATTGGAAAAACGGATACGCTCTCGCAATCAAGACTCTGAAGATGCGATCGCCCGTCGTCTGCACCGCGCCCAAGAAGAAATTAAGGCCGCAGATGAATTTGATATTCAAATCGTTAATGACGATTTTAAAACTGCTTTAAATGACATCGAAGCGGCTTTATTTGGATAAGCATTTTTAACAACATACCCATTTTCAGCATTAATGAACAAAGGACACAAAGCTTTTTCTTTGTGTCCTTTGTTATAGGAACTAAGGGATTTCCAAGTAAAAAAATATTTCATAGAAAAGTGTTAACTGTTGACGGTTGACAGTTGACAGTCAGCAGTAAGGAATCAACAATCAACGCATTAACCGGAATAATTTATTTTTTCAATTTCCCTAATGACCAATGACTAATAACTAATGACTAATGGCTAATAACTAATATTAAAAAGTCTGAGCAAAGATTTCCTTTACTCAGACTTTGACAGTTGTCATTTGTATTACAAAATTTGAAGCTAAGGAAGCCTTAGCTTGTGACTTTGCGCTTGGTCATGCGTCCTTTGCTATCGATTGTTTTTTGTTTGTAAGAACTAACCAATAACTAATGACCAATAACTAATGACTAATGACTAAATTAACCAAATAAACCTTGAATTAATTCTAGGTTACTAGTTAAAAAGTAAGCGACTACTGCACCACCAATACCACCAATTAAGAAAGAACTGGCAAAGTTATTCCAGCTTTCTTTAGAGTTAAAAGCATCTGCTGGAGGATTGGGTACAGTAACGCTAGGAAGAGCTTTTGGAGGATTACTATTGGCATACAAAGATAAAGCACCGGTCAAAACAACAACTAAACCGATCGCTCCTAGTAATCCAGCCAAATTAGCATTAGCTGTATCCCGCAGTGGCCCGAATTTGGCAAAAGGCCCAAACAGCCAATAACCATGAGCCATACCAACTTCTAATCCGCGTCTGGAAGGAGTTAAACCAGCACGATAAGCAGGTAAATTCCTAATGAATTCTGCAATCAAGCGAGAAGAATTAACTGGGGTTTCTAGGTTACCTAGTTGTGGATCGCCGAATGCAGGAAAAACAACTTCCTGATTTCTGGGATCGCTGGGGTTATTTTTTGATGCATCTACTGCTTGCGCCATATTTTTATGTTCGCCTCTCAATTAAAATGGTGGCATTTTTATATTAATAATAATTGTAGCTAAAGATGTCTTTTGCTTAGGAAGTTAAAAAAAATTAATTTAGCTTATTTGAAAGCTCTGAAACTCGCGATATCTAAGCAAAATCGCGAGTTTCAAAAACCTCTTTTTACTACCTATTTAGGTGAAAATTTCGTTTAGTTAGTCCAAATATACTAACTAAACAATTTCAGATAGTTTTCCGAAAATTTGATTTTCCACCTTATGGTAGTGGGTGGAAAAGTAAATCCGGGAAAAAGCGATTGAATTCAATCAAAATGCCTGCTGTGATTGTCAGCCAGATGGTAGCTGCCACTGGGGCTGTGGAAATAAATTTAATCAAATAGGATGAGTTGTCGCCTTTGTCTGCCATGAATTTAGTCTCCAAACAAATGAACTAGTGAAACTGGTTTAGCGTGGGGAAACAGGAATTTCTGAGTCTTTGGCTGCTAATTTACCAGAGAGTAATTCTTGGACTGCTGCTGCTGGCCAAGCAAAGCCTGTAGCAATGATAGGTAGTGCCAAAGCCAGATCGATTTGGATTTCTTTTTGTTCGGGATCTCCTTCCTTTTTAATCGCTTGGAGATAGGCACGACCTACCCAGCCAATCCAGCCAGTGATGTATAGGAATAGAAGGCTGGGGATCAAGAAATCACCAGCACGATCTAAGCGACCATCAACAATCAGGTGGGGGTAACCTTCAGGGCCGCAGAGCGCTTGAGAATAACGTTCAAATCGCTTTTGACCTGATTGTGGGTCACTGGTGGTGTTACGGGCGTTAGCTGCCAGCTCTTGAAAAGCGGGATTGTCTTTACAAGGTGTCAAGTTAGCCCCTAGAGCTTGTGCTGGGGGGGCAAAGTTGCACCACAGACAAATCGCTAAAATCAAAGCAAACAATCGTCGCATAGAGTGTTTCCTTTTATTACAAAACAAAAAGTTCTTTGTACAAAACGAAGCGGCTTGTACAGTCTTTATTTGCATAACTAGGAAGTCATCATACTCTTGGGTGGGAACCGAGTAAAGTTTCAGTAAATAAAAGTTAAAGCTTCTCAACCAAGATGACGTGGGGAGCGGTGAATGGGGAGTAAGGAGTAGTGAGTAACAACTGCTGAGTATATTAATTCTTGTAGTAGGGTAGTAAGCAAGGACGATTTTGTCTATGCCACTGAAAACTCAGGACTTAAAACTCCCTACTCCCCATTCCCCATTCCCCTCTCTCAATGACAACCGTTTTAGCAATAGAAACTAGCTGTGATGAAACTGCTGTCGCAATTGTGAATAATCGTCAAGTTTACAGCAGCATTATCGCCTCGCAAATTCCAGTGCATCAGCAATATGGCGGGGTAGTACCAGAAGTAGCTTCCCGCCAGCACTTAGAAACAATCAATCAAGCCATCGCCCAAGCTCTAGAGCAAGCCAAACTCAACTGGAGTGAAATTGATGGAATTGCCGCCACTTGCGCCCCTGGACTCGTGGGAGCGCTGCTGGTGGGATTAACTGCTGCCAAAACCTTGGCGATGGTACACAACAAACCTTTTTTGGGAGTTCACCATCTCGAAGGTCACATTTACGCAACTTACTTGAGCGAGCCAAGTTTAAATCCCCCTTTTCTTAGCTTACTGGTTTCAGGCGGACATACAAGCTTGATTTATGTTAAAGATTGTGGTATTTACCAAACGCTAGGACAAACTCGCGATGATGCTGCCGGCGAAGCCTTCGATAAAGTGGCGCGATTATTAAAACTCGGTTATCCTGGCGGGCCAGTAATTGATAAACTCGCACAACAAGGAGATCCCCAAGCCTTTGTTTTGCCAGAAGGAAAAGTTTCTTTACCTAGTGGCGGGTTTCATCCTTATGATGCAAGTTTTAGCGGGTTAAAAACGGCTGTATTGCGTTTAGTACAGCAGCTAGAAAAAGATGGTAGACAAGTGCCAGTGGCAAATGTAGCAGCTAGCTTTCAGGATACTGTAGCGCGATCGCTAACCAAAAGAGCTATTGCCTGTGCCTTAGACTATGGTTTAGACACAATTGCCGTTGGCGGTGGCGTAGCAGCCAATAGCGGTCTGAGAAAAAACCTCCAAGCCGCCGCCAGCAAACATAACCTGCGCGTACTATTTCCCCCTTTGAAATTCTGTACTGACAACGCCGCCATGATTGGCTGCGCCGCCGCCGAACATCTAGCCTCAGGACATACATCACCGCTAACACTAGGAGTTGAATCTAGATTAGCCCTGAATCAGGTGATGAAATTGTATCAATCTCAGGGGAGATGAGGGACTGGGGGAGATGGCAACGCCTTGGGGAAAGGTTAAAGGGAAAAGGGGAAAGGGGAAAGGGGAAAGGGATAAATTTAACCTTTCCCCCATGCCCCATGCCCTATGCCCTATGCCCAGTCCTATTCACTCTTAACTATCGACCGGATGTAATCGGCTACTGCATCTGGCTGCTCTAACATAGCCAAGTGTCCGCAATTAGGAATTTCTAAAACATTGTCACCACAGTATTGAAACAATCTGTGGAAGCTAGCTAGATGGCGAACATACTTGGGTTCCATAACTTTGTCTTCCGAACCAGCTAAAAAATAAACTGGCTGCTTCAGTTGAGATACCAACTCAGGCAAACGGTTAATTTCTTCTTCAGTTGTAGAATCTAACAGAGTTCCCAGGGCTGCTTCTGGGTCAGCCACTACGAAATCAATCACCCGCTGACGTGCCCAATAGCGTTCTAAAGGACGTGCGACACTGGCTCTGGTAAATAGCAAATCAATTAAAGGTACTTGGGATAGCCAACGCGGACGAATTTGTAAAAATTTCTGACCTGCTGAGCGAAACTGCTCAAAAGCTTCTTTGAGGTAAATACCGCCACCAGCGTTAATACAAATAACTCCCTTAACACACTCAGGTATTCGATCTGCTCCCCATAGAGCGATCGTACCTCCCAAAGAGTGACCAATTAGCCAAGCACTATTAATATTTAGCTGTTCCAGAAGAATTGCTAAATCTTGAGCATAGGCAGCAGGGGTATAAAGAGAATCGAAAGGTGAACCCACCCCACCACTGGAGATGGGAGTCAGACTCACAGAGGTTTGTGCCCGACTAAAATCAGTTTTTACCTGGGACTGGGATTCACCAAAACCCCGCAAATCATAGGACAGGCACTGCAAATCATCTGATAGGCGGGAAATCACAGGTTGCCAGTATCCACGGCTATTGAGCCAACCGTGGATAAATACTAAAGCGTGGGGGCAGGAAGTGGGAGCCGTTAGCTCGTATGCGTGTGGAACGCCCAAGATTTCAATAGTTGCCATACTTATATCGTACCCCTAAGGGTGGGTGCGACTAAATACGAGGTGTGAGGAGTTAAGAGTTAGGAGTTTGGAGTTAGGAGTTTGGAGTTAAGAGTTAGCAGTTTGGAGTTTGGAGTTTGGTGTTACAAAATCAACAACTTCTAACTCCTAACCTAAAGTTATAGGGTACAGAAGATTAGGGATAACTTTGCTTGACTATGCCTTGTAACCCCTAACCTACGCTCTTATTTAACTGCTCACTCCTCACTCCTCACTCCTAACTTTTTTTATTTCCCCAGCAACCTCTGTCGTACCCCTTCAGCAATTTTGTGGCCTAGATATTCAGGAATTAAGCTTTCATTCGGCCCCAATAAGTAGAGAATCAGCCGTGTACGTCCGCGCCAAACGAGTAAATTAGCATTGACCACTAGCAAGTCTTCTTGCCAAATGGCGTACATGACTTTATAGAATAATCCTGGTTGATTATCAGCTTCAATCACCAAAGCAGGAAGATGAAAAACCGGATCGACATAGAACTCAGTTTGTACCTGCTCTAGGCCAGTGTCAAGATTGAATTCTACTGCCAGCATTTCTTCTACCTCAAATCGACCTCCTAAAGCTTCGCGAATGGCGCGGCAGACATTTTCTGCGGTTTTATCCGTCAAGGCTTTACTACCACGAGAAACCAGCAGCTTGATAAAAACTAACATCGGCGGACGGATTTGACCGTATAAACTCAAACCGTGGATTGTTAAACCATAAGCTGCTAGTACGCCAAAAATATCGCTGAGCAGAAAAGACTGGTTGCGGTAGGCAAAATGTAAAGCACTTTTGCTACCTTCCGGTTTTAGTTCAATCACAGCGCGTCTAGTTTTATAGAGACGGTAGGCTAGCCGTAAATTTTGCAGTTGAATCTCACTGCTGACAAATTGCTCATAAAACTGGGGAAACGCTCGATTAAAGCGCTTTAGGAGTTCCAGTGTCGAAGATTTTAAACCAGAAGCCATTGTTAAGGTAAGACTCGCTTGCTTTCGTCACCTGGGGACTAGTAGTTCGCTTTCGTGACTTGGCTCTTTATAGGGGAAAGGGGAAAGGGGAAAGGTTTTAAATCCCTTACCCTTTACCCCTTTCCCTCTAAAGAACCTTCACCCAGCAAAGTTGACTGGACAGACTACTAGGGACTAGGTATTGGAAACTGGGGGGTGGGAAAAATTTCCCGGTATTTAAATCCCTGATATACCATTCACTCTTAAGCTAACCTGCATTTAAGCTGCATACGAACAATTCACAGGATCTTTGCCAGAATTGGGTTTTCTATATTTATTTCGAGAAAAGTCACAAACAGCTTGGGGCGTTTCCCACATAGTCAGACAGAGGAATCACAACAGGGTGTAATTTGGAATTACTTATATTCTTCCCTTTTGCTGAATTTTTACTAGGGTTTACAACAAAATGCTAAAGTTGAAGATGATTGGTGTGAAACATGCCCCAACTAGCTGTTACCATTTCAAATCTCGAAAACAACCCAAAAATTTTGAGTGTTAGGGGTAGTGGATGGCGCTAGCTGAGTTGAGTATGAATCAACTCTCTTTGAGAGTAGAAGCCAATTTAGTTATATTACCCGAACCTCGTTGGCATGGGTTTTTGGAAAACTTGGTTTAGTACTCCTGAGTCTGTAGCGACAACTAGAACAACTTCTTTTGAAGAATATACAGCAGACACTCTGGGCAACTCCAGCCCCAGTAATATTAGCGAAGCTTCTTCAAAGGAGTCTCGCATCGTCTTCAGTACAGACCGAGACATCGATCTGTATGAACTAGAAGAACTCTGTGATGCAGTTGGTTGGTCGCGTCGTCCTTTAAGAAAAGTCAAAAAAGCCATTGAGCATAGTTTTCTCGTTGCCTCGATGTGGCAGGTAAGAGGAAACCAAAAGCGGCTCATTGGTTTTGCCCGCGCTACTTCAGATCATGCGTTTAATGCCACTATTTGGGATGTGGTGGTTCACCCAGACTTTCAAAATCAAGGGTTGGGTAAGGCACTGATGAAATACGTCCTCAAAAAACTGAGGAGTGAAGAAATTAGCAATGTGACTCTCTTTGCCGACCCTCATGTTGTAGATTTCTACCGAACTATGGGGTTCATGCCAGATCCAGAAGGTATTAAAGGTATGTTTTGGTATCCTCACTAACAATCGATTCAAATAAAACCCGATTTGCACAATAAAATCAGGCATTATAGCAAGAATCTATTGTTTTGACATTGTTTGGGAAGGTTAAGCCGACGAACAAGCAAATTTTATGTCTTGTACAACTCAGTCGGCACAAGAACCTTAAATTTAAGGTAGAAAAACTATCTAGTATTTATAAAAAATAAACAAAATTATGCATAAGTCGGTGTTATGTGATATGATATAGTTGATGCTTATGCGAAAGGGTGAATCGCTTGGGAAATTAAGTTAAAACCCAACCGCACACAGTAGATAAATATAGCCGGGATGTAGCGCAGCTTGGTAGCGCGCCTGCTTTGGGAGCAGGATGCCGCAGGTTCAAATCCTGTCATCCCGATTTTAGTTAAGACATATCAATCAAAACCAAAGTTATTGATAAATTTGCCTTTGATTAGTATGTCAAATCAAAAAATCAAAATTTTCTCACATTGCGATCGCTGCACCACACTGTTAAAGAATCCCCACACACGGATAAATAGAGACGTAGCAGTGCTACGTCTCTACAAAAATGTACGTTAAGGCAGAATTATCTTACTAAACGCCTGTATTTATTGAGGGTTTTTTGTCTCAGCAACCAACTAAATTTAGAAAATCTCTCAAAAACTTCTGCCATTTAGGGCAAATAGACTAAAGTTTTGTTGCTAAGAAGTGCAATTAAATTACATATTTTTACGCAGAAAATTAATTTGGTTATTTTTGTCTTGGACTAGCTTTTGAAGCGATGTTAGCTGAATTTCGTCTTTGATAAATCAGATACTCGTGACACTGTACTTTGTATAAATTTGAGAAGATATTTAGTTAGGACTAGATGGAACGATTGATAAACTTATGCCGTCATCCGGTGTTAGAGAAAGTCAATAAAATGGCATTTATAATTTTCAGGGTTAGAGAAATTTTTCATTCTTCCCCAAGACAAAAAATAGTCATCTACAAGATTTAGCAGCCAACAGCAAAGTAAAATTGACAAAAAGACAACTTTAGCACAGTCTATTGCTAAAGGCGATATCATAACAATCTTAAATAGTTGCGATTATTTGACTTCGATTTTTGACTTTCAACAATCAACTGACCTCATAAGTTGTTTACAAATAAATTTTCACAACTAAAATAGATTGCTATATAACTGAAGCTAGTTGGTGCTGTGCAAATCCAACCATTAGTTTAATTGAATTGTCTTATTGATGCGAGGAGCAGTCATGAAATCATTGGTTCGTTGGGGCGCAACATTAGGTATGGCCGGGAGTGTCTTTTTAGGAGGACTTGTAGGAATAGGTAATTTACCAGGATTAGGGAATCTAGAAGCGGTAGCTTTACCACAAGACCAGGTAGTGAAAAAGCTACAGGAAGTACCCGTATTCACCCTCACAAATCCTAAAGGCGAATTCGTAGTTCTTTCCAGGAATAACCAATCTAAGACCGTCTCTCAAGTGGGATTTTTTATTAGCAAGCAAGATGCTCAAAAATTCCTAGATAATCGACTGAAAAAAGAAAATCCTCAATTGGCAAGTACCCTACAGGTAAGACCTTTATCTTTGGCAGACTACTATAAGATAGTGCTAGAAGGTAAAAAGAAGTCAGACTCAGTAATTTATACTTTAGTCCCCACCCAACAACAGGTAGCCTCAGCAACAAGTATGCTGAACGCAAGCGGTAAAAAAGTTGAGCAATTCAACGGCATTCCTTTGTTTGTGCCCAAATTTAAAAAAGATAATAGCTATCTAACCATTCCTTTGGCAAACGGTAATGAGCGCTACATTCCTTTCTTCTTTGAAAAAGAACAAGCAGTGGCTTTGTTAGATGAATTTAAAAAAGCCGTGCCTAAGGAAGCAGAAAACACTGAAATTCAGGTGGTGGATTTGTACGGTGTGATGGAGGCTCTCAATACTAGCAACGATCCCAGTATTAATAAAATTGTTTTATATCCATCGCGAGAATCTATCAATTTTATTCGATCGCTTGCTCCGAATCAGGCACCAGCTAACAAACCTGCTGCTGCACCTGCACCGAAAAAATAACCAATTTGCTCTCCAAGGTTGAGGCATGGGGGAGAAACATCTGATAATTTCTGGTTTAGAACTTTGGCAGTGGCGGAATGCAGCAGTGAAAGCAGCTTGCGCCACTGATGTTCCACCAACAGAAGTAGATTGGTTGCTCCAAGAAGTAGCCGGTTTAGACCGTTTGGCACTCCGTTTGGAGTCTTTTAAAAATTGGCCGCAAATTCAGATGCAATTGCCTCTGGCAGAGTTAGATCTGTTGTGGCAGAGGCGATTAAATGAACGTTTACCAGTGCAGTATATTGCCAAAGCTACACCTTGGCGTCAGTTTAAAATTGCCGTATCGAATGCGGTTTTGATTCCCCGACCAGAAACAGAGTGCTTAATTGATTTGGCTGTAGCAGCTGGTGGTAATGCTTCAGGACACTGGGCGGATTTGGGTACTGGCAGTGGAGCGATCGCCATCGGGCTAGCAGATGCCTTGCCAAACGCAACAATTCATGCTGTTGATTACAGTGTTGAAGCATTGGCCATCGCCCAAGCCAACGCCCAGAATTTGGGTTTTGCTGACCGCATTCGATTTTATCAAGGTTCTTGGTGGGAGCCACTGACATTCCTCAAAGGTCAGTTCAGTGGTATGGTATCGAATCCCCCTTACATACCCACTAGTACCTTACCTAGTTTGCAACCAGAAGTGATTGACCACGAACCGCATCTAGCTTTGGATGGTGGTGCTGATGGCTTAGATTGCATCCGCCATTTGATAGAAATTTCTCCTACATATTTGCAACCTGGTGGCATTTGGCTAATCGAGATGATGGCAGGACAGGCAGACACAGTGCGAGAACTTTTAGAAAATCAAGGTAGCTATGGCAATATTCAAATTCATAGTGATTTAGCTGGTATTGAACGCTTTGCCTTAGCTTATAAAAGTTAGGAATGATGAGTAGAAAATTAGGCAACACTGCTCGGTTAAGGATTTTAAACTGGAATTTGGTTTGGGGAAAAGGTTAATGGTTCGACAAGCTCACCAACCGGGTAAGGGTTAAAGGTTTTTTCTTTCCCTTTTCCCCTTTCCCCTTTCCCCTTTAACCGACAAGTATTGCTAGTGTACCAACCATAAACTGGTATCCTTCCCAATAGTAAAATTGGTGGATGAATATTGTCAGTAAACATGACCCAAGTTTCTCTAGAAAAGCTCATAGCTGGCGCACGCGCTGGTTTACTGGTGAGCTTTCCCACAGACACAGTTCCGGCACTGGCGGCGATACCAGAAAAAGCAGGATTAATTTTTGCAGCGAAGCAACGCAGTCAAGACAAACCTTTGATTCTCATGGCTGCTAGTGCTGAGGATTTGTGGCCTTATGTCAAAGGTAGCGATGAAGAGTATAAAATTTGGCAAGAATTAACAGATAAATATTGGCCGGGAGGACTGACATTAGTGTTACCAGCAAGTCAACGCCTGCCAAAAGTGATGAATCCCAGTGACCCAACAACAATTGGGATACGAGTACCAAACAGCGCCATTGCTCAAACTATTTTGGCGCAAACAGGCCCCCTTGCCACCACTAGTGCTAATTTTTCTGGTCAGCCACCTTTACAAACCATCGCTGAAATTACAGCTCAGTTTCCCGACGTTCTGACTCTAGCAACCACAGAATTTCAGGATGAAATATTGGGAGTGGGTATACCTTCCACAGTTGCCAAATGGACAGGAATTAATTGGCAGATTCTCCGGCAAGGTGCAATAAACTTAGATTCGTCGAATGTAACTAAAATATAGCAACAATTTAAAACTGCTATAGATAGCTATAATGTTGTTTCCTTAGTTTCTACAGCCGAAAAATGCGGAACTTGAATTTCGGCTGTTGCCATCGATTAACAAGTTAATAATTGCCAAAATATGAATTGGATGAACTGGATATATTTAGGAGCAGGAATAGCACTAGGTCTAGGTTTTCGTCGATTTTTTACGCCATCGCCAAACTCTTCATCTAGCTTATCTGCGGTAACGCCATTAGACCAACAGGACACACCATCAATATCAGAACAAATCCAGCAAACCCAGCTGGCATACCTGATGGCAAGAGAGATGAGCCAGTTTAAAGCTGGTTTTTTGGCACGTACAACTCATGAATTGCGATCGCCTTTGAATGGTTTAATTGGTTTACATCAGTTAATTTTGTCAGATCTGTGTGAAAGTCCCGCTGAAGAACGAGAATTTATTGTCCAGGCTCATGAGCGAACGCTGAAACTGCTGAAGCTAATGGATGAAATTCTCAACGTCGCTAGAACTGAGCATGGTACAAATAAACTAGATATTCAACCCAGACCCTTGGCCAATATTTTGGAGGAAGCTTATAACTTAACTTATATGCTGGCGGCAAATCGCAATTTTAAGTTGCAATTGTTACCCGCAGATCCAGAAATTTATGTTTTGGCAGATCATCTCTGGCTCCGTCAAATATTAATTAGTTTAATAGACACTGCTATTAGTCAGATGGAAGAAGGCAGCATCTATATTTCTAGCAACACTATCTCTACAAATAATTTTGTGAATATTTGGCTGGATGTACCAATGAATACCATACCTTGGAGTGAGGCAATTGACTTGATGGAATCTAAAAATCATCTGCATCAAGCAAACCTACAAAGCGTTACTCTTTCTCCAGGAATGAGGCTAGTAATCAATCAAACTCTAGTGGAAGTTATGGGAGGAAAACTAGAAATTTTCTCTTCTCAAATTGCCAAGGAACTACCCCAGGAATTGACCAGAATACAAATTTCTATTCCTGTATCTAGTAGTGCCGATGCTCTTTGATATTATTTTTCAGATTAGCTCTACGATGGTTTAATTATAAAAACTCATAGCTAGCAAAGCAATCTCGAAAAAAGCGATCGCTCTTTAACATCATTTTTTCAGATTAGACATATTGAGGCGGTAAAAACTCATTACCAGCAAAACAATCTCCAATCCACACCATCGCTTTGCTAACTTTGACAAATAAATCTTAAGTCAGACTTATGCTCAATATGCAGTTATAAGCCAGCTACAAATCTGATGCCATATTGTGTGTAGAGATGTAGGATATCGAGAATTTAGGGGATGACGATATCAGGTAACTAACTCAGCTATAAAATATAAAATTTTTATAAAAAATTCCTTAAGTGTCTTAACTGTCCTTGTGTTTTTTTCTCACAAGAATTAGTATATTTATCGCATCTGTCAAAAGATATACCAAGTATAGTCTATATGCCAACATTTTTGAAACAAGGATTGCTAATTTTACCGTTGAGTATTTATGTCCTAGCTTACTTTTATTTCAGTACCACTTTTACAGGAAAAGAAATTGAATATTATCAAAAACTAGTTTTGTGTGTGGCATCAATATTCAGTAATTTTTACGTTTTGTATTATCACTATACGAACCCACCACACCCAAAATTTCTGATGTTACCCAAACGGAAATTATCAATCAGAACTCATGTAATTTCCGGAACTATAGAAATTGTTTTTGGTGCGATCGCATTTTTTAGTAGTAATCCAGAAATCCCAGCGATCGTTATGGCACTATCAGCCATAATCGGTCATGTCACTTCATCTTCTTACCAAACACCGATTGTTTTTGGCGCGAAGAGTGCGATGATTCCATCGTATATATTCTGTGTTAGTTTGCATCTTTATTGTGCCATTCATCTCCTCTTAGAACCTAGTTCAGATTTGTGGTTAGTTAACACCTTTTTAGTTCTCAGTATCTACGTTTGGTGTCGGGTATTTTACTTTGTCTTTACTGCGTTTGGACTTTTTAAAGATAATCTTTATTCGGCTTCGATTCTCGCAGCTGGTGTATTGATATTCCCTTCTGTATTAGGTGTGGCTGGCAACTTGTTTTTTATCCTTTTTGTCCTGGGATATAATGCTCTTTATAAGTTAATTATGAATCCCACACCAGCACAATGGATAAGTTGGACAAAAGAAAGTCAAAGACAAACATTAATTGATGAAGATGCGAAAGAATTATGGATCAGCAATCATTTATCAATTAATTCTGAACAACTTGACGATCGAGCATTAGCAGCAGCAGTTTTTACTCAATTGGATGTGAATCAAAGTGGAACTTTAGATAAAGACGAATTGATGAGCCTTTGGCGAGAATGGCAAGTTCCCGACGCTTTTATCAATAATTTTATCAATGAACACACAGAGATTAATGAATTTAATTTCAATGAGTTTTATGAGCAAATCTGGCATATTAAAGGTGTCAAACAACGGCTACAAAAAGAAACATTGAAGTTACAATACTTAAGTAAGGGGAAAAATATTAGCAATGAAGAAAAGTGTAGATTAATTTTTGAGGAATTGGATATCGATCGCAATGGTTACATTGATGAATTGGAGTTAAAAATCCTATTGCTAGAATGGGGATTACCTTCTAGTGAAGTTGAAGAATACATGCAAAAATACGATGATAATAAAGATTTGAAAATTTCCTTTGAAGAGTTTTTTAAGATGCGTCCAGTTTGGTCTTTTGCCTACTCTGATATAATTCTCGCGTCTTAAGTAAATCGCTGGGAAACTTAAGGCAGGAGGACAGAGATTTTAAAGGCAAAACTCTGATATAAATCATTATGTATTAAGGGCGTAAAACTAGTTGTACGTCCTGATTACAATGATTATCTGTTTACTAATTTTCAGTATATTTGAGAGGTGGTGAAAAGTGATTTTTCTTGGTTATCGAATTACATAGATGTTGTAGTGAACCTGTGAATTTTTCAAATCTGATTGACCAATTCCTAAACATTGTATGCGATTGAGCCACTGGTATTTTGGATGGGCTGTATGATAACGAGGAGCAATGCGTAGTGGAATCAACTCTGGTAGTTCTTGGTTCAAAAACTTTTGATATCCATCTTCCCCTAAATCAAGCACTCCTGAGAAAGTAGTATAAATTAAAGCTCCATCGTTACTTTCAAAGGTGCTACGTACATCGAGTATACCTACGCCGTCAGGACGAATAGTTAGCCAGTCTCCGCCCACAGGAAGAACTTTGGCATTCAGCTTTGTACCTTTCACCTCTCCTCCAAGCATGTAAAAGTTAACCCGAATTCCTTCTGGAACAGGCCCAACGATCTCAGGCGGAGTTTTGAGGGTTACACGATAGGAAAAGATGTGTTCCAAGCTGTAATCAAAAATATCCGTAGTCACAAGTTTTATGATAATTTAGTGGCGTTATTTGCAGCTTTTACAAAAAACTTACCATAAGTAGTTGGACAAAATTAAATTCATTCGTCGAGGCAGGAAATAGAGAAGAGAAAAACAATATGTGTAATTAATTATGTCTGGGTACTTATTTACCTTCAAAGTTTTTAAGTTAGCCAGGGCAGAAAATTGATGATTTGCTAAATTATTACGCTTTCTCTGCCATGCCCAGAAAAGAAAACTCAGCAATCATGAATCAGAATATTAGTAGTAACAAAATTTCTATTATCATTCCGGCTATTAATGAAGCAGGGAATATCAAAGAAGCGATCGCGACTACAAAAAGCAGTACAAATATAGAAGTTATTGTCGTAGATGGCGGCTCTAGTGATGATACCAAAGCAATAGCTCAATCTTTAGGTGTCAAAGTTATCTCATCATCTCCTGGTCGTGCTGTGCAAATGAATGCGGGTGCTGTGGCGGCTAGTGGCGAGATTCTGTTATTTCTTCATGCAGATACCCGTTTACCTGCTGGGTTTGATGAAATGATTTGCACGGCGCTACAACAACCCCGAATAGTCGCTGGTGCATTTAACTTGCAAATTGATGCGTCGCTTTTGAGTTTAAGATGGGTAGAGTTGGGTGTAAAGTGGCGATCGCATTTTTGCCAAATGCCTTATGGCGACCAAGCAATTTTTGTTACCAAAGCAGTATTTCAACAAGTTGGCGGTTTTCCAGAATTAGCCATCATGGAAGACTTTGAACTGATACGTCGTTTAAAAACCAAAGGACGTATTGCAATTCTCTCCACACCAGTTGTGACCTCAGCGCGTAGATGGTTGCAAAAAGGAGTGCTTAAAACTACGCTACTCAATCAAATAGTAATTATTGCTTATTTACTCGGTGTGTCACCCGAACGAATTCGTCGCTGGTATCGGGGAGAAAAATTTAAGAGGATTTAAGCTGTTTTTCATGTCGGTAGTATATCTTAGTGGCATTAGATTCCATATGTAATACCAATTGAAAAAAATAATGCCACAAATACATCACTTGTATAGACCCGATGAATCGCGTCTTGACCCAACAATGTGCTGCAATTATTAAATTGTATTGGTATATAGTAATCCGATTTGATTCCTGAAATTATCTGCGTAGGTAGGGAACAGGGAATAGGGAACAGGGAACAGAAAAGAAGGGTATAGATGTGTACTGAATCTTGTTCAAAAATCAAATAGGAGTCCTATAGGTTTCAAAATTCAGCACCAAAAGGTCAAACTTGAACCTCAGAAGGTCAAATTTATCAAAATGAAGAAGCGCTTATTCACTTCCAAACTGAAAATACTACTGCTAAGTTGCTTAATTGTCACTCTTATAATTGCGGCTAAACAGTTAAACATTCAGGGACTTTTACACACCTTAATCATTTGGGTTGAGAGTCTTGGCATCTTTGGCCCTATTGCCTACATAGTCATCTACAACTTAGCAACATTATTATTTATACCTGGTTCCCTATTAACTCTCAAAGGTGGTTGTTTGTTTGGAGTATTTTGGGGTTCAGTATATGTCTTAATTGCTGCCATAATTGGAGCTACCTTGGCTTTTTTAATTGGACGCCACTTTTCACAGAATTGGGTTTACCGACAAATGGAAAAATATCCAAAATTTAAAGCCATTGATTTAGCAGTCGCCAAAGAAGGCTGGAAAATTGTTTTATTAACTCGTCTATCTCCCCTGTTTCCTTTCAATTTATTGAATTACGCTTTTGGAGTTACACAGGTTTCTCTCAAAGATTATATATTAGGTTCCTTTGGCATTATTCCTGGTACTGTAATGTACGTTTACATTGGTTCTTTAGCTGGCAATATTGCGATGATTAATATCTCTCATCAACCAAGTACTCCAGAAACTCAAATTTGGCAATGGATAATGCGAATAATTGGATTAATTGCTACCGTTGCTGTGACTGTTTATATGACAAAAATTGCTCAAAAAGCCCTAGCTCAAAGTGTAGAACTCACAGAAACAAGTCGTTTAGAACAACCAGATTCATTTCGAGAATAGCAATTGCAAATTATCATGTTTAATTTTTCTCATCTTTGCAATTTATCAAAAATCAATATATAGAAAACTGTGCAGTATATATTTGCAGGATGATTTTTTTAACTCCAAACGCTCTAGGCGCAAAGCAAATGAAAAATTTGAGATGGATTTTATTAATATTATTAGTACTTGGATTTAGTTTTTTATTAAATACAGACTTTGCTTTTGCACAAGAATCTGTAAATAGCAATTCTTTTAATCCCCAAGCAATTTTACGAGATGCATTGCAGTGGATTGATAGCCTTGGTACAGTGGGAGCGATCGCTTTTATTGCAATTTACATTCTCGCCACCGTTGCCTTCTTCCCAGGTTCTATTCTCACCTTGGGTTCTGGCGTCATCTTTGGCGTAGTTTGGGGTTCTTTGTATGTATTCATTGGTGCAACCCTTGGCGCTACAGCTGCATTCTTGGTGGGACGTTATTTAGCAAGAGATTGGGTTGCTCAAAAAATCGCAGATAATAAAAAATTTACCGCCATAGACCAAGCCGTTGGCAGAGAAGGATTGAAAATTGTTTTGTTAACGCGACTGTCGCCAATATTTCCTTTCAACTTATTAAACTATGCTTTCGGCATCACCGGAGTTTCCCTCAAAGATTACTTTATCGGTTCCGTAGGTATGATTCCTGGAACTATTATGTATGTTTACATTGGTTCTTTAGCTAGCAATCTTGCCACCATTGGTACTGAGGCTCAACCCACAAACTCTACTTTACAATGGACAATCCGGATTCTTGGTTTTATTGCCACACTCGCCGTCACAATTTATATCACCCGCATTGCCCGCAAAGCTTTAGAAGATGAAATTTTATAAGTTAATGCACCCTAAAAAAGCATAACTATTCGCAATAAAACTCAGCGTTCCTCTGCGTTGAAAAATTTTTCTCATTTGATTTGTCAATTCTCAAACCGATAAAACAGTGCAAAGATGTAATTCTGTTAAAAGGGAACAGGCAACAAGGAACAGGGAATAGACTGTTTAAGATGGGGTTGAAATCCCCATCTCAAAAAGCGACTTATAGAAGTCGGGGTCTCTTACTCACCTGACGGGAATAGTAAACAAGGAACTGTTCCCCGTTCCCTGTTCCCTATTCCCTTCTTCGATGAAATAACCATTAACAAATTTATCTTGACTTTGGTATTTTCAGTTGGCAAATGAGGTATAAAAATGACCAATTCCCAATTCGAGAGAGTTACAGTCCGTCCAATGGACGAGTATAACCAAAAGTTAGTATCCTATGTCCATCCACAAAATTGGGTCAATCCTCAACCTGCTGATATTTACGACTTGGTAGTAATTGGTGCTGGAACCGCAGGACTAGTAGTAGCCGCAGGTGCAGCAGATTTAGATTTAGGTTTAAAAGTGGCACTAATTGAAAAGCATCTCATGGGTGGAGATTGCTTAAATGTTGGTTGTGTACCATCTAAAACTGTGATTCGTTCTGCTCGTGTAGTTGGCGAAGCTTGGAATGCTAAAAATTTGGGAGTTAATATTCCCCAACATAATATTGATGTGGATTTTCCCAAAGTTATGGCTAGGATGCGGCAGATAAGAGCTGATATTAGCCATAATGATTCCGCACAAAGATTTCAAAACTTAGGAGTTGATGTTTTCTTAGGTAGCGGCAGATTTGCGAGTAAAAATACCGTAGAAGTCGGCGATAAAATTCTCCGCTTTAAAAAAGCCGTAATTGCTACTGGCGCAAGAGCCGCACAACCCCCCATTCCCGGACTGGAACAAGCAGGTTATCTCACCAACGAAACGGTTTTTTCTTTGATTCAACGACCGGAACGTTTAGCGGTAATTGGTGGCGGCCCCATTGGTTGCGAATTGGCGCAAGCTTTCCGGCGCTTGGGTTCTGAGGTGGTACTTTTTCATAGCGGTTCTCAGATCCTCAACAAAGAAGATGCCGAAGCTGCAAAAATTCTGCAAAGGGTTTTGGTTAACGAAGGAATTCGCTTGGTGTTGAATTCCAAATTGGAAGAAGTGGTAACAGTGACCCAAGGAAAACGGCTTTATTTTTCCTCCAACGGCCATCGAGATTCGGAGACAGTAGATGAAATTTTAGTAGGCGTGGGACGTGCGCCAAATGTAGAAGGTCTAAATTTAGAAACCGCAGGTGTAGAATATGACAAACGCCTTGGCGTAAAGGTGAATGATTACTTACAAACAACCAATCCCAAAATTTATGCAGCTGGCGATATCTGCATGAAGTGGAAGTTTACCCATGCTGCCGATGCCGCAGCCAGGATTGTAATTAAGAATACCCTGTTTTCTCCTTTTGGTTTGGGACGTAGCAAACTCAGCAGCTTGGTAATGCCGTGGGTAACTTATACCGACCCAGAAATTGCCCATGTGGGAATATACGAACATGAAGCGCAGGAATTAGGCATTGAAGTGACAACCATCGCCATTCCTTTTAGTAGTGTAGACCGAGCGATCGCTGATGGTGAAGAATTAGGATTTCTGAAAATCCACCACAAAAAAGGTGACGATGAAATTCTCGGTGCAACCATTGTCGCCCGTCACGCCGGCGAAACCATCTCAGAAATAACCACAGCAATTGTAAATAAAATCGGTTTGAGTAAGTTAAGCAGCGTCATTCATCCTTATCCCACCCAAGCCGAAGCCATTAAAAAAGCAGCTGACGCCTATCGTCGTACACTCCTGACATCAACTACTAAAAAATTATTGGGATTTATCACTAAGTTATCTTGAATTGGGCATGGGGCATGGGGCATGGGGCATGGGGCATGGGGAAACCTAGTAGTACGCCAAGGCAACTTGGCTCTTTAAAGGGGAAGGGGAAAAGGGGAAAGGGAAAAGGTTTTTATCCCTTCCCCTTTTCCCTTTAACCTTTTCCCAACCTCCACCTAAGATTTTTGGGTTGCCAGACTACTAAACCTCTCCTGCTCCCTTGTCTCCCTTGTCTACCCACCTACTTTAAACAGGTGTCCAGCTGTCAATCTTACCTGAGATCAAGTCTACGTAGTACAACTTGCCATCATCTCCAGCCTGAACGCTCACAGGCGCTCCTAAATTGGAGGCAAACTGTGTAGTTGCAACAACTTTGTTCTGGTTGTTTAATGTTAAAGCGGTGATGGTTCCCTTGGTGGGATTGAAGATCATCAAGGCGTTGTTAAAGTTGCCACCAGTGTAAAAAGTACCGACGCCCACGGAAGTAGAACCAGCTAAATGATCGTAGGCGTAAATTGGTGCTGTCACTTGTGTACCGCTATCGTAGAACTCCTTGGCTATGCCGAGATTAGAATAGGCGTTTTGTTTGATGTTGATGAGGTTGCCATTTGAATCAACACCACCTTCATAGAATGGCCAGCCAAAGTTTTTACCGGGGCCGCCAACATTCACTTCTTCCCACTTGTACCAACCGACATCGCCGATAAAAGGCACATTAGTTTGTTGATTGACGGTGAAGCGGAAGGGGTTACGCAGACCCAAGTCATAAACTTTGGAACGATTACTGTTGGCATCGCCGTTGTAGAAAGGATTGCTTGCTAAACCTTGACCAGTGATGGCGTCAATTTTCAGGATTTTACCTGATAAATTATCGATATCCTGGACGCGAGCGGCTCGAATGTCTGCTCGGTTGTAGGAAGTACCATCACCAACACTCACAAACAGAGTACCATCGTTACCAAAGCGCACACTACCACCGGAGTGAGTTGCACTATCGGTTGCTATGAAATCCTGGATGTTTCTGATGTTATTGTTTTCCAGAGCATCCACATATTCCTGGGCGTTGGCAAACAATTTGCCAGTGGTTTTGTTTACAATGCCTGATGGTGCTTCATTCTTGGTTTCATCGGTAGGATCGACGAATGTGCTGTCTTTGTCTGGGCGACTGATGTACTGCCAAGTGCTATTTTTGCCTAATAGTATAACTTCACTGCCAGCGATCGCTGTTTTGTAACCAGTGCTGGGATCGGCTGTGACTCTAACTAGGCGTGCTGCACGGTTACCTCGCCTATCGGGATCGTCTAAGTTGCTATTGGGATTATTTTTGGGATTGTTGGGATTTGTTTCTAGTGGGTCATAGGTAAACAATAAATAAACGTAGTTGTTGCCATTGGGATTCTTGCCAAAATCTGGATGTACTGCCAAACTTAACAAACCGCGATCGGATACGTTATTTACCTGTGATGAAATATCAATAAATGGTTTTGATTCTAAGACTTTTGTAGTGGAGTTGAACACCTTGACTACACCATCTTTCTGGGCAATGAACATCAGCTTATCGTCAGCTGACCAACCAAAGTCTATAGGTGTAGTTAAGCCAGAAACTACGGTTTGTCTTTGAAACTCACCCAAGTCATTATCGGCAATCGTGATTGTGGTCTGAGTAATAGGTAGCAACACCCCAACTGCATTACTAAACTTCAAGGTGAAGCTTTCATCGGGTTCTGTAACGGAATCATCTTTGAGAACAATGGAAATATTCTTACTGGTTTCTCCCACTGCAAAGTTCAAGGTTCCAGATAAAGCCACATAGTCAGATCCGGCTTTAGCAGTTCCATCCACAGTTGTGTAGTTTACACTAGCTGCTGCCGCAGCATTACCCCGTGTCACTGTTACCGTCGCCGTACCATCATTCTCATTCACTAATGGCTGAGTAAAATTCAGACCTTGGCTATCATTATCTTTAATCGTGATTCCCAGAGTTCTTTGGATTCCTAATGTTGCACCCTCTGGCTGGTCGATAGCCACACTAAAATTCTCATCTGGTTCTGCTAATGAATCGTCAAAGATGGGAATGACAATCTGTTTGCTGCTTTCTCCTGCTGCAAAGGTGAGTGTCCCGCCTATTTCTTCTCCACCATTGGCGTAGTCATCCCCTGCTGTTGCAGTATTACCCAAGGTGGCATACTGAACCGTAGATACACCACTTAAATCACCAGTTCTCAGTACAGTCACAGTCACATTACCATCACCTTCGTTCACACTGGTGGGAGATGTACTTAAGGTGATAGTGGTTGGTAAAACTGGAGAATAAAGTTGCGACTGAGGAATAATTTCTTTGGTTTGAGAGGTGCTAGACCAAGATAATTGAGAAAGGGCAGAGTAAGCATTGTCGAAGTACTCAAGTTTAATATCGTACTTCTGACCTGCAACTAAGGCGATGGAACCCACAAGTTCTGTGGCTGATTGGTTGACGAAATTATTGATGAGCTGTTGATTATTCACCCATAAGCGCACACCATCATCGCTTCTGGTGTAGAAGTTATAAGTTTCGCTGTACTTAGCTTCTACCTGACCAGTCCAACGCACCGAGAAGCTGTCTGGCGCTATGACGGGACTTGGAGAACCACTACCCCACAAAAAGTTCACTGTGCTATCGGTGCGAGTTAGCTTCAAGTTGGTGAAATCAGCGTTGTCAAAGTATTCTCCTTGCAGTCCGTTACCATTACTGACTGGTGTACTGGCCTGACTATAAAGTTGTGACTGAGGAATAATTTCTTTGGTTTGAGAGGTGCTAGACCAAGATAGTTGAGAAACAGCAGAGTAAGTGTTGTCGAAGTACTCAAGTTTAATATCGTACTTTTGACCTGCCACTAGGGCAACGGAACCCACAAGTTCTGTGGCTGATTGATTGACGAAGTTATCGATGAGCAGTTGATTATTCACCCACAGCCGCACACCATCATCACTTCTGGTGTAGAAGTTATAAGTTTCGCTGTACTTAGCTTCTACCTGACCACTCCAACGCACTGAAAAGGTGTCTGGGGCAATGAGGGGATCTGGAGAACCACTACCCCACAAAAAGTTCACTGTGCTATCTGTGCGAGTGACCTTCAGGTTCGTAAAATCAGCGTTGTCAAAGTATTCTCCTTTGAGTCCGTTACCATTACCAACTGGTGTATTGACCTGACTATAAAGTTGGGACTGAGGAATAATTTCTTTGGCTTGAGAGGTGCTAGACCAAGATAGTTGAGAAACGGCAGAGTAGGTGTTGTCGAAGTACTCAAGTTTAATATCGTACTTTTGACCTGCAACTAAGGCAACGGAACCCACAACTTCTGTGGCTGATTGGTTGACGAAGTTATCAATGAGCAGTTGATTATTCACCCACAGCCGCACACCATCATCACTTCTGGTGTAGAAGTTATAAGTTTCGCTGTACTTAGCTTCTACCTGACCAGTCCAACGTACTGAGAAGGTATCTGCACCAATGAGTTGGTCTGGAGAAGCATTACCCCACGAGAAGTTTACTGTGCTATCTGTGCGAGTTAGCTTCAGGTTGGTAAAATCAACGTTGTCAAAGTATTCTCCTTTGAGTCCATTTCCTTGAGAAATAAGGCTACTAGACCCACCCAATATACTTGGTTGTGCTTGATCCAGGGCTGCTAGAGATGATTGACCACCAATTACCGGACTTGTAGGTGTTGAAGACAGTGGATTATTTTGATTCTGTAAATTGTCCATTGATATATATGCCTCATAATAGAGCTAAAACTAATGCCACAATCAATTATTTGGGATTAGTTTTTCATCGAATGTTGTGAAGAAATAATGTGTAGCCACCCTAATGGAATTTACTTACTTATTCATATATTAATCAATGCTAATACACATTTTTTATCTCTTACTTTGCCATTGAATTCGAGTTTTTTGTTGCGTAATTTTAACCAGCTAAAATCAATCAGCATACAGCAACACATCTTCCTATATCTCCACTAAAAACAAGCAGATATATAGGAAAATATGTATAACTAGAAATACTAGAGACTCGCTATATGAGGCGTTAGCCACGATTAAATTTTCTAAAAATTTCAGATTTGAAGTTTGTTGAATTTACCTAAACAATGTAAATTGCAGGAGAAACTAATAATTTCACCTGATATACAACCATATGAAATTTCTAGACAAAGAACTCAGTATTCTATAGAAGTAAGTATATACGTAAGTGATTTTATAATACCTCACTTTTACATTGACGTGTATTGATCGGCCAATTAATTCAACATTTGACATTACATTACCGTATTATGTCTATGTCTTCTATACAATTTTGTTGAAATATTCATAATTGAATATGTATTTTTAAAGATATATCAAATTTTTAATGATTTTTAAATAAAAATTACCCGTATATAAAATATTCTCATGTTTTTTTGTCTCTAAATAATATTTATATGAAAATTTGATAAAGAAATTTTGTATATTTAAAGATTCCAAAAAGGATTATAAAGTTTATTTTTGAAAAATTAAATATAACTAGAGTGTGTTATACCTTAGACCAACGCAGCGTTTCAAGGTTTTAGTCCGTTAGACGTTTTTTCTAACACACCCTATATATACTTAGATTTTTCAAAATTAAAATGAGATTCCTTATTTATTTCCGGCATTGCATAATTGCGGGATGATTTGACAATTTGCAGCTAGGTGTGTCACCGTATGAGCCTAAATCATCTCATTAGCAACGCTTTATTTATTACTTCATATTGACTCTCAAACTAAATCTTCGTTACAAGAGTTAGTAAAGTACTGATATCAGAGCGATCGCTCCGCCAGCCATTAACTACAATAGACCTAGCTTGAAAATAGGGCAATGGGCATTGGGCATGAGAAAATTTCTTGTAGTCAAAGGGAAAATACCAAACCTTTCCCCCTTTCCCTTTCCCCTTTTCCCGACTTCTACAAGAAGTCTAATTAGTTGATGTTGGGAAAAATCACAAGTTTGAGGTTCTGTATCCCCACTTTCCCCTAGACTAGTGGCAGCAACCTTGTTCAAACTGGCTGAGGAAAGTGAACTTTGACTGAGACAAATAATTTAAACTCTACCCTCCAGAATGTCTCACGCAGGGAATTGCGGGATTTGGTGCGGACTCAGCTACAAATGCTCCTAGAAGCAGGCGACTTGCAGGGAGCAAAAGCTATTCTCGTACCTGTACAGCCTGCGGATATTGCCGAGGCAATTGAGGGTTTGCCAGAAGCGATGCACGCTTTGGCTTTTCGCTTGCTTTCTAAAGATGAAGCTATCGAGGTTTATGAGTATCTTGATTACACTGTTCAAGAACGGTTAATCGAAGAACTTAAAAGTCAAGAAGTCCGGGATATTGTCGATCAAATGTCGTCAGATGACCGAGCCAGGTTATTTGATGAGTTACCGGCAAAAGTCGTTAATCGCCTCTTAGAACAACTAAGTCCAGCAGAACGCCAAGCTACAGCCCTGTTATTGGGTTATGAGGCTGATACTGCTGGGCGAATTATGACTCTAGAGTTCATTTCGCTCAAAGAAAACTTGACAGTATCTCAAGCCCTAGAGCGAATTCGCAACTTATCTAATGCCAGTGAAATGATTTATTATCTTTATGTCACTGATGTAGCAAGGCGGTTAACGGGAATTGTATCGTTGCGAGAATTGGTAACATCCCAGCCAGAAGAAATTATCGGTGAAATCATGACGCGTGATGTAGTGTTTATCAACACCGATACAGACCAGGAAGAAGTTGCCAGATTAATCCAAAGATATGATTTTTTGGCTGTGCCTGTGGTAGATCGAGAACAGCGTCTAGTAGGTATTGTCACTGTTGATGATGTAATTGATATTTTGCAACAAGAAACCACCGAAGATATCTATGCCTTGGGTGGTGGCGTGCAATCTGGAGGCGACAACTATTTTCAGATGGATTTATTAGAAGTTGCTCGCAAGCGGGTTTTATGGTTATTGGTTTTACTTTTAACCAACACTGTCACGGGAACGATTATTAAATCCCAAGAAGACATCTTAGCAAAAGTGGTAGCACTGACAGCATTTATTCCCTTACTTACTGGTACTGGTGGTAATGTGGGTGCCCAGTCTTCCACAGTGGTAATTCGGGGGATGAACACCGACGAAATTCGATCGCTTGGTTCATTGCAGGTAATTGGACGGGAGGCGATCGCAGGTGCTTTACTAGGGGGAATGTTAGGTACCATCGCCACTGTCTGGGCTTACTTTTTGCAAGGACGATTAGAAGTAGCGATCGCTGTAGGCACTAGTCTAGTAGCTATTTCTATTTTAGCTTCTGTCTCCGGTTCAGCACTGCCATTTTTATTTCGTTTTCTGCGTTTAGATCCGGCATTAATGTCAGCACCATTTATCACCACAGCAGTTGATGTACTCGGTGTTTTGATTTACTTCAACTTAGCGCGGATAATTTTAAAAATATAAGTTATGAATTATCAATTAAAAGTTAGGAGTTAGGAGTGAGGAGTTTGGAGTTATGAGTTTGGAGTTGTGAGTTTGGAGGTGAAATTTTTTAATTTTTAACTCTTGACTGCTGATAGAACTCAAGAGGTGAAATTTTTTAACTCTTATTTTTAACTCTTAACTCCTAACTCCTAACTCCTAACTTTTAACTTTTCAGTGCTAAATTTTATAATTCTGATGGCGTATCTGGAGCAATGATTTCGCCAGTACCCAATTGCAATATTAAATCCTGTTCCGTAATCAGTTCGCTGAGTTCCTTGACTTGCAAATTCATTTCTTCGCAAGCTTGCCTGAGTTCTTGTGCAAATGTGTTGAGATCTTCACCATAGCCACATTGATAAGCAGCAGTTTCAATTCCTTGCTTGGCATTTGCTCTAGCACAATCTACTAGTTCTGTACCATGCAATGGTTTTGGAGATGCCATAGAGATAGTTATTTTTTCTTAAATGTTTGCTGCTCAATATATTACCAATCTGTAGACATCAAATCCTCTCCCCAATGGAAGAAAATTAGGGTATCTTTCAGACTAGTCATTAGTTATTAGTCATTAGTCATTAGTCATTAGTCATTGGGCATTGTATTAGTAATTATTGTTGTTTTTATCAAACAGAATTCAGGAGTCAGTCGTCAGAATTCAGTTATGTATTCTGTATGACTGGCGCATAGCGCAGCGTAAAGCCTGCGGCATGGCTTCGCTTAGAGCGACGTAGGAGCGTCTGAATAATCGGCGTTTTTGCACCCCCACCAAATTTTCAATTTGGTGGTCTTTAATCAGTCGCGGGTCTGAATCCCCGACTGATAGCGCAGCTAAGCCGTGTCCGCGTACCCCTCCGGGGAAGCAAGCTACGCGTAGCGTCTCGTAGAGAGCGTCTTTATTCTGACTCCTGTTAGCGGTAGCGGGGCGTTTAGCCCATTCTGACTTCTGAATTCTTCTTCAAATTTCCTGATTTTTAAAAGTAAACCTTGGATGGAATATTCAATCCAAGGTTTATTTTTTGCTTTGGCTCCCACTTGCCATTTGCAATTTTGGGTTTTTATACCCCGAATGCTTACCAAACGTACTTGTTAATATTAACAGTGCGGGGCTTGCCTGTTTTGTCCTCACACCTGACACAAGTTATTCACCTGACCACGAAAAACTAGTACAGAACTCTCATGTTCTGTATTTAAGTAAACTATGTATTGTCCAAGACTTTATCATCCTCTAGAGATAAAGCAAGTTGAAACGATCTCAACCTTAAGACATAAAATAAACTCAAATAAGGGAAGTCCAAAAAATAAATTATTCCACTTAAAGTCCTTGACTTTTGACCGTTGACGGTTGACAGTTAACGAGCAACACTCAACAATCTTCTATGGAATATTTTTTGACTTGGAAGTTCCTAATAAGCTATTACGCTGATAAATGACTTTTCTCTAGACCCTGTTGTTGGTCAACAATGTACAACAATGCCTTGGACAAGTTAAGAAACTTGTAGTAATTAGCTCTCAATAGCTTGATAAATGCCAAAATACGCACTATATTACTTTGCATTTTCGTTAATATTAATTTAAGCTGGTATTTCCGCAAAACTTTATAGTATTTTTTGTCAAGTTTCTCTAATTTGGTGAAACAATTTTTCATGGTACTCATTTGTTGCGGAAAATTAATATTATTTAATTTTTGGCAAATGAGTAACTTGTTAAAGAAGTGACTGAGGATGTACCAGCACACTAAAGTAGTTTTTAGATCGCGATAGGTAGATATTATGGCAACACTAGATGTTTCTGAATTACAGCAGATTGATAAGTTTCGCCATCTGCAATCAACTCTACGCGATCGCTGGAAAACTATCGAGCTATTTGATAATAGTGAAGCTGATATTGTAATTATTCCTTCTTTGAGTATTGACCAGCGGGAACTGCAAAAAATCGAAGGCTGCGAACATTATGAAGAAAGATTACTATTTTCTTTGATTCGCTTGCGGAATCCCCGTACTAGACTGATTTATGTCACGTCAGTACCATTGCATCCCAGTATCATTGATTATTATCTACAACTTTTGCCAGGAATCCCCTTTTCTCATGCTCGCAATCGCTTGCTGCTACTTTCTACTTACGATTCCTCTCTAAAACCCCTCAGCCAAAAAATTTTAGAACGCCCCCGTTTATTAGAGCGAATTCGTCAAGCGTTGAGGCTAGATAAATCATTTATGATCTGCTACAATTCGTCGGTTTTTGAAGGCGAATTATCTGTAAAATTGGGCATACCACTGTATGCTGCTGCGCCAGATTTGCAGATTTGGGGGACAAAAAGTGGTAGTCGGCAAATTTTTAGTGAAAGTGCAGTACCACATCCAGATGGAAGCGAAAAAGTATGGCATCACAGCGATTTAGCAGAAGCCGCTACTGATTTGTGGGAACGCCAACCGACATTAAAAAAAATAGTAGTGAAACTCAACGAAGGTATTTCTGGAGAAGGAAATGCCCTACTAGATTTAAGACCGATTGAAAATGTCGCACCTGGTAAAAGTACTCATACCCAAAGGGTAGCAGTAATTAGCGATCGCTTTTCAACAATGCGCTTTCAAGCAAAACAAGAAACTTGGGAGAATTTTTCGGCCAGAATTCCAGAATTAGGGGCCATTGCAGAAGCATTTGTGGAAGGAGAAATTAAGCGTTCTCCAAGCGTTCAAGGACGAATTACCCCCGGCGGTGAAGTGGAAATCCTCTCCACCCACGACCAAATTCTCGGAGGGCCAGACGGTCAAATTTATCTTGGTTGTAGCTTTCCCGCTGATGAAAGGTATCGATTGCAGCTACAACAATTGGGACTGCAAGTCGGCAGAAAGCTAGCCCAAAAAGGGGCACTAGAACGATTTGGGGTAGATTTTATCGCAGTTGACAAGGGTAATGGAGAGTGGGATATTCAGGCGATCGAAATTAATCTGCGTAAAGGCGGCACAACTCATCCATTCATGACCTTGAAATTATTGACGAACGGTCGCTATGACCTTTCCACAGGCTTATTTTACAGCCAGCAAGGCCGCCCCAAATACTACATTGCCACTGACAACTTGCAAAAAGACCGCTATCGGGGATTATTACCTAACGATTTAATGGATATTATCGCTGACTACAGACTGCACTTTGATAGCGGTACTGAAACAGGCACAGTCTTTCATCTTATGGGTTGTCTGTCTCAGTTTGGCAAGTTGGGATTAACCAGTATCGGTGATTCCCCCCAACAAGCACAAGATATTTATAACAAAGTCGTCAAAGTTCTCGATGAAGAAACCCGCAGTGAAAATCAGGTTTTCTCAGGGTTGTCAGATTACTCTTTTCCTGTGGCTTGGAATGAGTATAGTTCAGAAAGTTGACTGTTGAGTGTTGACTGTTGACAGTTCACAGTTAACAGTCTTCTGGTTATTTTGGTATTGCTCCAGCTTATGAAATATAATGTATTATAAATAATACAAATTTGAAAACTACGGTAAAAGCATTATGTAATCCCTCGTCTCAATCAAATTCGGTTCAAGTGGCGAATATTGACTTGCTTATTCGTTTGATTTCGTCGCGAAATTATTTGATTACAGAAAAAAGGGAAGATGTCAAAATCTCAAAAGAAAAAAATGGCAACCAGTCGCGAGGTTTACCATCGCATTATCTGGGATGTGCGTCTTGATAGCAGTGCTTTTGTTGTTGGTTTTCAAGAACGTCTTTCATCTACAGGAATTAGAGAAAAACCGTTAGCACAATGGGTGACAGATGGTGATATTCCTTGGCATCGCATCCGCTATATCCGTTGTGGAGATGTGGTTGTTTGGGATCGGGAACAGCATTTAGATTTAATTTCCTCTGGAGAGTTACCTGCTGCGGCGTGGAAAAGCGAGACTAGAGAAAATCTAGGGGAGAAAGTTGTCACTATATTAGATAGCACAGCGATATTTACTCCGCGACCTGTTTATAAATACGATATCCAAGGTTGGCAAGTAGATACACAAAAAGCCGCAGCCGTCAATTTAGAAACTTTGGCGATCGCTACTTTTAACGTGCTTTGTGACCGTTACGAAAAGGAGAAAATCGCCACTGAAAAAAGATTACCAGCAATTATTGAGCAGTTACGTGAATGTAACGCCGATATTATCGCCATCCAAGAAGCAACACCAATTTTATTAGAGTTGCTTTTATCACAAAATTGGGTACGCAATTATTACATATCCGAATCTAGCACAGCCGCAACAGTGCGACCTTACGGTAATTTATTATTGTCGCGTCTCCCTTTTACACTCGTTGAGCATCAATTTTCTGGACACAAGCGGGTATTGGTGGGGAGTTGTGAAATTAACGGTCGATTATTGCACATTGCAGTGGTGCATCTAACCAGCGATTACGCCCAAAATGCCCTAGAAAAACGCCAGCAGCAACTAGCTACCATAATTGGATATCTGCAAAAGTTACCAGGAAATAGCTTGATAGCTGGTGACTTCAACACGCGAGGTAACGAACAAGAACAGATATTAATGGGTGCTGGATATATCGATATCTGGCAACAATTACATCCCCATGCAGCAGGTTATACATTTGACCCGCAACGCAACACCCTAGCGGCGTTGATGAGTTTAAAGGGAATACCAGTCAGGCTCGATCGCATTTTACTGCGAAGTCCAAACCATGATTGGCAAGCCCAGTCAATTCACTTGTTTGCTTGTGAACCGCTAGCAGGTACAGAAGGCAAAATTTATCCATCCGATCATTTTGGTGTTCGTGCAGTTCTTAAATTTGCCAAGTCTTTTCCAGCTTCCGCACTTAGTACAGTCCGTCCAGTTTATCAAAGTGCTGTAGTTGTAATTCCGCCAGACAATGTTTTACCTGCTATCCAAACCATCCGTCAGCGTTATGATGCCAGAGTTGAGCGTTGGATGGCTCACATTAATTTACTCTACGGCTTTCTACCGGAATCTTATTTTGCTGAAGCGGTGGAAATAATTGCCCCTGCACTTGCTCAACTACAACCATTTCAAATTACCTTAGCCGACTTCCAAACATTTACACACCGCAAAAGTTCCACAGCTTGGTTGCGTCCTGTTGTCCAGCCAGAAAACGCATTGCATGAATTACAGGCGGTACTGGAAAATCTGTTTCCCCAATGTAACGAACAAAGTAGCAAAACAAAAGCAGGTTTTACACCCCACCTCAGCGTCGGACAATTCCCCAGTGAGGAAGCAGCTTTTACTGAGTTACCGCAATGGTATCCAGTTAGTTTTACAGTTGACTCTATCGCTTTAATTAGCCGTCGGGGTGATGAGCCTTTTGCGGTGAAACATATTGTGTATTTGGGACAAGGGGGAAGTGAATTAGGGGAGTTGGTTAAACAACTGGAACCCCCACTAACTCCAGCACAGCAATTACAGCGTGACACAGTGTTAGAAGTGGTGACTCAAGCTTGTGCAGAATGTTTGGGTTTTCAACCATCATTAGAATTATTGGGTTCGGCGCGCCTTGGGGTGCAAAGTCTCGCAAGCGATTTGGATGTTGTGTGTGTGATTCCAACTTATGTATCTGGGGAAACGTTTTTGGCTAGCGTCCAACAACAGTTACAAGGATTGTGCCGCACTCAACTAATATTAAATGCACAAGTACCAGTACTGCGCCTGCAATTAGAAGGAATATCCTTAGATTTACTTTACGCAAGGATAGAAAACTACCAATTGGCGAGGAAAACTCCGCAAAACCTTGACCCAATTAGCTTAAAAGCTATTGTCGGTTGTTGGGAAGCAGATGTAATTACAGAGGTAGTTTGTCAATATGTATCGCTAGACACCTACCGCCAGCTATTGCAAACAGTACGCGCCTGGGCTAAAGCCAGAGATATTTACAGCAATACTTGGGGGTTTTTGGGTGGTTTTTCCTGGGCATTACTCTGCGCTTTTTGTTGTACATTTGACAAAAAATCAGAAACGAGTATAGAGAAATTACTGGCTAATTTTTTCCAAATTTTGCATCATCATGATTGGCAACAGGTGATTGCTCTTACCGATGTAGGTAGACAATATCAGGTACAATCACCACGAGATTGGCTACCTATAGTCACATCAATAAAACCATGTCAGAATACTGCTCGTAATGTCACCCGTTCTACTGCACAGATACTCCAGCGTGAATTTGCCAGAGGTGCAACACTAACTCAACAAATTTTAGCTGGACAAGAAAAGTGGACAGCTTTATTTGAGCCAATCGAGTTACACCAAGAATCAGAAATATTCTTGATATTAAATGTGAGTAATCAAGATAATCACGAGCTAGAAAAATGCTGGGGTATTTTAGAAGGTTACATCATTGGTTTAATTATTCAGCTTGAGCAACTCGGTGTGTTTGTGCGACCTTGGACAGGTATTCAAAAGATGCAGAATACGGCGCGTGTAGTATTGGGTTTGCATCTTTTTGCTGATTGTGAAAGCACCACCATAGAACAGTTGGCGAGAGATTTTTTATCAAACAGAATTCAGAATTCAGGAGTCAGAATTCAGTTGGCTATTGTGTATGACTCGCTCTCAGCTTACCCCTGCTCTTAAGCAAGCTACGCGTAGCGTCTCTAAGAGACAGTTTTTATAAAGAAAAGCAAACATTGTCAAACAATTCTTGCCAGCTTAGATAATCTGAATACATAGAGGGTGAATAAAAAAGCTTAGATTATTAAATTATCGCCGCCTATGTATTTGCAAGTTTTCCCAAAGATTTGCAGCAAAAATATGCGGCTAGTTTCAACATACTTGAGGACATCTAAAGCTGAATGATAGTAATTGGAAAATACTCCCAAGCCCTTATGATATCTAGCTTTTTTCATGGGTGAATTTTGTTGCTTTAGCTTCCCGTAGGGTATGTATGAATTTTGAATTGATATGAGGTTGTTGGGTCAAAAGTACCATAGCTAAATATCAAAACATTTGGTGATGATGTAATTAGGAAACTCCAAAAAATAAATTATTCCAGCTAATGCCTTGACTCTTGATTGTTGACGGTTCACAGTTAACAGTCAACCGTCAACAGCGAACAATCTTCTATGGAATATTTTTTTACTTGGAAGTCCCTTAGCACTATCATCGATAAAAATCCTTACACCTTCTACTGAATGGTGATTACACCTAATTTTCATTGAGTGAAAACAGCAAAGCTAGATGAAAAAATAGTGAGATTTTGCCATTCTGACAAGTCAAAAACAGCGCTCAAAAACCATAACGCCGAAATCAAGATAAATCAATATTGCCAGATTACCACAGGAGGCTGAGATGGAAATCTTCGATTACGTGATTTTAGGAGCCGGACTAGGTGGACTTTCGGCCGCAGCTTGTTTAACCAGACAAGGCTATCGAGTAGTAGTTTTAGAACAACATTATTTACCAGGTGGATGTTGCCACACCTTTGATTATGGAGAATACAGCTTTTGTGCTGATGTTCATTATATTTCTCAATGTGGTTCTGGTGAGACCATAGGGCAATTTCTTGACTATATTGGACGAGATATACCTTTTAATAGTCTCGATCCTGACTGCATCGATCGAGTCATTACACCAGAGGTGGATTTTAAAATTCCTTTGGGATGGGAAAATTTGCGATCGCGTTTACTTTCCACATTTCCTGAAGAAGCTAAAGCAATTAACAATTATTGCAATGAAATTCAACAACTCCACCAAGAAATTCGCAACTTGGTGCAGGAAGTACGCTGGTTTAATCGCAAATTCTCTGATTGGTTGAAGTTACCGAAATATCTTAATTTATTTTGGAAGCGCAATTGGACACTACAAGATTTATATAACCATGTAGGATTATCCCCCAAACTGCAAGCTGTTTTGGCTGGGCAAAGTGGCGACTATGCACTACCACCCCAAGAAATTGCCCTACTCACCCACACTTCCCTAGTTTGGGACTACTCACAAGGCGCTTATTATCCCAAACATCACTTTAAACATTTTGTTGACACCATTGCAGATGTCATTACCACAGGTGGAGGTGTCATCAAGTACTCAAGCTCAGTTAACCATATTCAAGTTAGCAACGGTAGCGTTCATAGCGTACTTGCCGATGGCATTATCTATCGTGCCAGTAAAGCTTATATCAGCGACCTAGACCCCAAATTAACAGTAGAGTTGATGCACGATGCAGAAGCGTTGAGTTATAAAGAACGACAACGCCTTAGTCGTTACGAATACTCAGCTAGTGCCTTTAATATTTACTTGGGTTTAGATAGCCAATTCGATCCTCAACGCTACGGCATTGGTAATTGGAATATTTGGTATTATCCTACAGGCAACCTCAACCAAGAATATCAACAACAATTGCAGGGAGATCTCAGTCATCCGTGGATTTTCCTTTCGTGTCCGACGATGAAATCCAGCGAACTAGGCATAGCACCACAAGGACATCACGTTTTAGAGATTGCTACTGTTTGTTCATACCAACCGTTTGAATATCTGCATAAAACCGACCCAAAAGCCTATAAAGCCAGAAAACGGGAAGTTTATCAGCAGATGATGACAAGTGTGCGAGACTTGATTCCAGATGTGGACAACTACGCCCGAATGAAAGTTTACGGTACACCCACCACCAGCGAATTTTATCTCGGACAACCCCAGGGTAATATTTATGGTGCAAAATTAATCCCCAAACAAGTTGGTTTAAATCGTTTGGGATATGTAACGGAATTACCAAACTTGTTTTTAGTAGGGGCGAGTGCTGGGTATCCCAGTGTACCTGGTGTAATTGGTAATGGGATGGATGTAGTGGAATTGTTAACCGGGCAAGCACCACGGCAAAAAGTTGAAATCACCCAGCCTTTAGTGGGAGTTGGCTGATTAGTTTTAGGACTTACGCACACTCTACGAACTCTTGGCGTTCTTGGCGTCTTGGCGGTTCGTTAAATCAAGTTTTTTGGTAATTTTTGCGTAAGTCCTGAGTTTGTACGGTGACAAATCAAAAGTCACTGTACAGCAGACTTTTTTAGGACTTACGCAAAAACTCTCTAAAACTCTTATTTCTACCCTTCGAGAACGCCTTCTCTTCTCTACGAGACGCTAAGAGCGAACGAGACGCTACGCGAACGGCGAATGTGTTCTTTGCGTCCTTGGCGGTAACCTGCGGCAAGCCGCTCCGCGTCTACGTTTTTTGTTATTGTGCGTAAGTCGTGTTTTTGCAAAAGTCAGGAAAAGGAGGTGCATGTTTGGTATTTTCCCTTTCCCCGGTTGGTGAGCTTGTCGAACCATTAACCCCTTCGGGGTTCGCCAGTCGCTCATGGGGGAAACCCCCAAGACCGCGCTGGCTCACCTTTTCCCTTTTCCCACAAGAGTGCAAAAAGCACTCTTG
The DNA here is from genome assembly GCF_002608075.1 of Nostoc linckia z4. GTDB lineage: Bacteria > Cyanobacteriota > Cyanobacteriia > Cyanobacteriales > Nostocaceae > Nostoc > Nostoc linckia. The sequence goes on along the minus strand of NZ_LAHA01000040.1, from coordinate 12,401 downwards.
TGCAAGAGGTCATTCTACAATCCACCTACTCAAAAACATAATTTTGAGCCACTTTCCAATAACGCGAAAACCGTTTCAAATCAATATAGCCATCATAATCAAAAAACGGTTCCACCTCTAAAACTTCCAATTTGAGGGAACGCTCAATTTGATTGCAGATATCATCAAACTTGGGACTCGGACTATCTACTGTCACCACTAAATCTGCTTTTTGTTCTTGAGCAAAAGCAAAAATTTCTTTTACCACATCACCACGACGAATGACAACAGGTAACTCTAGCAAACATTCGTAAATAAAGGTCAAGCGTTTGAGACTCAGTTGCCATTCCTCAATCAAAGCTTCGTCCCAAACCCAAATAGCAGGAGTGCCAGGGTATTCTTGTAGTGCGGGATTATATGGACTGAGGCAGTCTCCATGTACCCAAACAATTGGTTTAGTCATCGGTCATTGGTCATTAGACTTGTTGCTTTAATCGATATTCAAGGATTTAAGGCTACTTCGTCTAAAAATAGCAGATTTTCAGCAGGAGTTTAAATCCCGACTGAAAATTTCTGTAATTTACCCATTATGTGGATTAGAGGTTAAAAGTACAGGACTAGGGTTACTACCGTAGCGTCTGTGAACAATAATTGCTGCTGAATTAGTTAGCAAACAGGCGATCGCTAAAGACATCAAGATATATGTAGGAGCCATCACCACGCCAATCATAAACCAAGAGTAGACGTGCAAAATCATCACGGAAGCGAAAAAACTGGCAATTGCCGCTGACTGCCAAATTTGATGTGATGGCCGACGTAGTCCTGTTAAAACCATAGTTAAAATTGTCATCAGCAAATTTGCTGGTACAAGAAAGGCGCAAATAGTCACGCAGTTGGCGCGAGAGAATTCAGCTAAGGCGTTAAAATCGAACATCAAGATCCTGGGGATAATGTTAGAAACTTATAATTTAATGTAACTTATTTCTAAATAATGCAATTAACCTTAGCATATATCGAGAGTATGAAAAGGACAAATTTAACATTATTTAAATAATTCAATTAAGTTCTTATAGTTATAATAATTAATACTAATGAATATAAAAAATTTTGCATAATTTATACCAAATAGATTGCTGAAATTCCCTTGTCTCAAATCCAAAATAATCAGCTAATGCACGTATAAATTACATAAATACTGGGGTGGGCTGTTGAATGTTAACCGTTGAGAGTCAACGGTCAGCAGTCAACAGACCACAGCGATTCAATCGCCCACCTTAGCTGAATTAACCGGGCAAAATCACCGTATCGATCACGTGAATTACACCATTATCAGCTTCGATATTTGCTGCTAAAACTGTGGCATTTTTAACTTCAAAGCCATCTGAAGAATTAATTTTAATTGGTGAACCTTCTACAGAATTCACAGTACCGAGTTGTGCCAAATCTGTCTCCAAGAGTTTTCCCGAAACGACATGATATTTGAGAATCCGGGTTAGCTGGGGAATGTTTTGTAACAAAGTTTGAATGGTTCCTGGTGGTAATTTGGCAAAAGCATCGTCATTGGGAGCAAAGACGGTGAAAGGCCCAGGACTTTTTAATGTTTCTACTAAACCAGCAGCTTGTACAGCCGCCACTAGTGTCTTAAAAGACTCAGCATTAACAGCAATATCAACAATATCAGCCATGTTTGGTACCTAAATCTCTGCAAATGATTTTAAAAGATAATAAACATATTTTAAGTTTTATGTTTCAAGTATCGGCCAATGGGGCGAAGACTTACCTTGATACAAGCAGACTCATGTTTTTCTCAATGACGTGGCAAAATCAGCAAGGGAACTCCAAAAAATAATTTGGTTAAAATGTTGACTGTTGACTGTTGACGGTTCACAGTCAATGGTGAACAGTGTTCTATGAAATATTTTTTACTTGTAAGTCTCTAAGTACCATAGCCATATTTTTTAATTGCAAGTCCCTAACTGTTGACCGTTGACAGTCAGCAGTCAACGGTTAACAGTCAACAACCCCAAGCGGAATAATTTATTTTTTGGAGTTACCTAAATAGGTAATAGGGAAGAAGGAACATTAAAAACCAATAACTTAGCTTGGCAAAAATCAAGTATAATCGGCTATTCAATTGTGACTGCAACACATAATTTTGAGCCAAAGAAAATAATGTATCTAATCTTGTACAACTACTTATTACACGCTGCCGAAATTAGGTACTGATACTCAATCATGTATATATATTGGTAATAACCATACAGATGACTGAGACAGGACTAAAGGTGTAGAAATGAAATGAATTTTGAGCGATGGCGAGTAACCTAATCTTGAAGTAGGCGAACATAGAGTTGAAGATTTGTTTTGAAAGTAACAATTCAGTACTCAAAAGCGGCCGCTGCGTTGGGGTGTTTCCAAAGTAGTCCTTTGGGTGGTCAAGACCCGAATTTGCTAGCACGCTCGAATACAATAGCTACCTAATAGACAGGTTGCAATGCAAATTCTTAAAGTATTAACTAGAGTGTATCTTAGTCCCATAGACTTGGATGAGGCGATCGCTTTCTATGAAAACCTGTTTACAGAAAAATGTTGGTTGTGGTTTCAATATTCCGAAACCGAGTTGGAACTGGCTGGCGTTGGTTCTATTCTTTTAATTGCCGGTTCACCTGAAGCACTCTCTCCATTCAAAAGTACACATGCAACATTTCTCGTTGACTCACTCAATGATTTTCGAGAAGCACTGACTCAGCAAGGTGCAATAATTCTCACCGAACCAAACAAAGTCCCCACTGGAGTTAATATGCGAGCTATGCATCCTGATGGAACAATTATTGAGTATGTTGAGTTTGTTTGATTAATTTTTAACCTCAAAAGCATTAACGTAAGTGTTAGCATCAATTATTTAACACTTGTATAGAATTTTCTATACCAAATCAGTAAGGGACTTCTAAGAAAAAAATATTTTACAGAAGACGGTTGACAGTTTACCCTGAGCGAAATCGAAGGGTAAACTGTCAACGACCTGAACCAGAATAAGTAGAAGGACTAAATTAAACCTAACTCGAACTCGCTGGGTTTCGACACTTCGACACGCTCCCTTCGACAAGCTCAGGGCGGCTCAGTGCATTGCTGTGCTTAACCCTCTTGGAATCAGCTTACGGAGCATTGAAGTCGAAATGCGTCTTCTAAATAATTGTGTCCACCTACTTAATTTATTGGCGTTGCATAATTGCGAGATGATGTGAAAATTTGCATCAAGACATAATCCCCGTGTCTCCGTGTCTCCGTGTCAGCCTAAATCATCCCATTATTCACCAACGCCAATTTATTTTTTGGAGTTACCTGAATAGTGCGCTTAAATCTGCTGCTTGATTCTTGAAAGAGTCTGTGATAATATCCGTGCTACTACAAAATACTGTAATCCTATCGAGTTACCGTAAATAAAAGCCGATTTGGATTATTCGACATTTGCAAAGCTGGTTCAGTAAATTAATCAGCTATGAATTTCATATAATTTTTCAGCCAATTGCCATGAGGTGAAGGGTAAATATTTTGTGCTGAAAAAATAACATAAATCAACAATTCCTAGTGCATTATGGTAGCAACATCCAGCAAATCTCGTTTACAGCCATTTAATTACTTTCTACTATTGTTAGTAGGTGGAGTATTTACCCTATCCACAACTTTAGTGAGTTGTAAAGCCCCAAATACACCAGAGCAAGCTGCTAATGCTTCTAATAAGACGGACACTAATACCAAGATAAAAGTCCTGAAAATGGGCTACATGACCGCCGGAGATTTAGTCAAGATTAAAGGAGTATTAGAAAAACGTTTAAATCCATTGGAAATTAAAGTTGAATGGTCAAAATTTGCTGCTGGGCCGCAACTTTTAGAAGCAATGAATGTGGGAAGTGTAGATTTTGGTTTCGTGGGTGAAACTCCGCCTATTTTTGCTCAAGCATCTGGCGTACCTTTTGTTTATGTTGCTAGTGGTAAACCTGGAATCGGTGAAGGAACTGCTGTTGTAGTCGATAAAAATTCTTCCATCAAGACAATAGCGGATCTCAAAGGTAAAGGACTAGCTTTTCAAAGGGCTACAGCGCAACAATACTTCGTTATTAAAGTCCTCGAAGAAGCAGGATTAAAACTTAGCGATATCAAACATATTAACCTCACCCCATTAGAAACTCGTGCAGCATTTGAACGTAAAAGTGCTGATGCAGCTGTGATTGGCGACCCCCACCTAGCCTTATTTCAGAAAACTGGTAGTATTCGTGTTATCCGAGATGGTAAGGGAATTACGACCCAAGGAGGTTATTGGTTAGGTTCGCGTAATTTCGTCAAAGATAACCCTGAAGTAGTGAAAATTATCTTGGAAGAAGTTAACAGCGTGGGTAAATGGGCTGAAGCTAACCCGCGAGAAGTTGCGACACTAATTGCGCCAGAAGCAAAAATCGATATTCCCACACTAGAACTCGTATCAAAACGTAGGTTTTACACATTAAGACCGCTGAGTCAAGAAGTGCTATCAGGACAGCAGAAGATTGCTGATTTATTCTATGAACAGAAATTCATTACTAAGAAGATAAATGTTAGAGAAGCAACGCTTTCTTCAGAACAATATGCTGCTGTGACTCCTTCAGAAATTAAGCCTTAAGGATTTAAAAAACAATAAATAACTCAGAATTAAAACCCGTCATTAATTGTGATTAAACCTGAAAAAATGAGTAATAAATCATGGTAGCTCAAAAAACAAATTTTTTAGTCTTATTAATAGCTGGAGTATTTACGGTATCTACAAGTTTAGTTAGTTGTAAAGCGCCGAATACACCAGAAAAAGCCGCCATTGCTGCCTCTAGTGGCATCAAAACAAAGGTGGTAAGAATGGGCTATATGACAGCTGGAGATATAACCAGGTCTCGACAAGTTTTAGAAAAACGCTTGAACCCACTAGGTATTAAAATCGAGTGGGCAAAATTTACCGCTGGGCCACAACTTCTAGAAGCAATGAATGTGGGAAGTTTAGATGTTGGCGCTGTTGGTGAAACTCCTCCCATCTTTGCCCAAGTAACTGGCATTCCTTTTGTTTATATTGCGAGTACTAAACCTCCAACTGGTGAAGGAACTGCGATCGTAGTACACAAAGACTCCCCAATCAAGACTGTAGCTGATTTAAAAGGTAAAACTCTTGCTTTCCAAAGAGCCACTGCTAGTCAATATTTTGTAGTGAAGGCTTTGCAAGAAGCAGGACTGAAACTGAGCGATGTCAAACATCTAAATCTCATATCACCGGAAACTCGTGCAGCATTTATTCGCCGTAGTATTGACGCAGGTGTAATTAACGATCCCCAGCTTGCTGAATTCCAGAGAACTGTAGGAGTTCGCATTCTTCGCGATGGTAAGGGAATTACAACCCAAGGAGGTTACTGGTTAGCAGCACGCAGTTTCGTTAAAGATAATCCAGAACTAGTGAAAATTATCCTCGAAGAAGTTAACAATGTAGGCAAATGGGCTGAGGCAAACCCACGAGATGTTGCTGAAATCATTGGACGTGATGCCAAGCTAGATATTTCAACCTTGGAAAAAGTAGTTAGGCGGAGGCGTTATACTTTAAGACCAATTAATGATGAAATTTTATCAGGGCAGCAAAAGATTGCTGACTTGTTCTACGAACAGAAATTCATCACTAAGAAAATTAATGTGAAAGAAGCAGCACTTTCCTCGGAAGAATACGCTGCTGTGACTCCTTCAGAAATTAAACCTTGAGGTGATTTAATGAACATAATGCTGGAGAAAATTAGTAGCAAGTTATGGCAATTTAAAAACATATAGTAATTCTATTTGAGTTGTGAAAAATTCCAGCACTGATGTTGATTTTTCACTGTTGACTGTTGACAATCAATGCTCAACAGCAGCAATATCTCACAAATCATTTAGGACTGCTATACTCGTGAAGCTAGGAAACAAGAAACTCTTAACAGGTAACAAAAACTGTACCTAGCTTCACAAAAAGTAAATAGGAGTCCTGCATAATCTAAAACACATCTAAATAGCATAATCGTGAGGTTTGTTGCAAAGCCAACTGTTAACAATGAATAAATTAGAAAATTTGAAAATTATCATTTTCGATTTGGACGATACATTAATTGTAGAGGTGGCAGCTGTGGAGGCAGCATTCTTGGCAACCTGTGAATTAGCCCACAAAAAATATGGCATTGATGCTGAAAATTTATACCATACAGTCAAAAGTCACGGTCGCCAATTATGGAATGCTTTTGTTGACATTGAATACTGTAACAATATTGGTATCGGTTATTGGGAAGGATTATGGGGAAACTTCATCGGCGACCATCACAACTTGAAATTTATCAGCGATCGCATTCCTACTTATAGATATCAAGTTTGGTATAATGCTTTGGCTGAATTTAAAATTAATGATTCAATATTTGTTCAACAACTAGTTGATGTATTTGGCAACGAATTACGCCAACGCCTGGTTTTATTTCCCGAAACAGAATCAACACTCAAACAACTGAGCCAGAATTATTCCTTGGCTTTAATTACTAACGGCATTTCCGATTTACAACATGAAAAGTTAGAAAAAACTAACCTTTTAGCATATTTTCAACACATCACTATTTCTGGAGAAGAAGGATTTGGTAAACCAGATCCGCGCATATTTAAATTAACACTTGATAAGCTTGGTATCTCTGTTGAAAATGCTGCGATGGTGGGCGATAATCTGAGCCGAGATATCAAAGGAGCGCAGAAAATCGGCATTAGAGGTATTTGGATTAATCGCTCTAGAAAAACTCTTTCACAAGATATTTGTATTCCAGATGCCCAAATATCTAGCTTAATAGAGTTGCTTAAATTATTTTAATGTGAATAAATTATCGATGACGTTGCCTTATATCAGGTTCGCCTAAATACTTACGATAAGAATGACGCAAAGATAGTGAGACGCTCTGACACAGAGAATTTTGAATCGTAAGTGATTACCCGAACTTGATATTAATTGTCTGATTAAAATTGTGGTTTATATTGAGAAACTTCAAGAAAATCAACAACACTACATAGTAGTTGACTGTCAATACAGTTCAGATAAGCAGTATGAACTTCCCTTGTGGTTTGGGAAAAGGTTAAGGGGTAAGGGGTAAAGGATGTATTTGAAACCTTTCCCCTTTCCCCTTTCCCCTTCAATCGAACCGTATTGAGTTGACTGTTGACTGCAAACTATCAACGGTCAACAGTTAACATTAGTAATAAAATATTTTTTCCCTGGAAGAATATTAAACCATCAGCCCTATCCTTTTGTCTCATCTTTAGGGGGATTTGGCGGACACCAAAAAAGGTTTTTGCTGGAGACGCCAAGAGATTGTAAAATTCCGTGCATCACCTGTGTGCAGTACATCCAGTGTCCTAAATCGTCATACATGCGATCGGGATTAAATTCTACGTTGTAATGCAGTACACAGGGAAGGTCTAAAAATTCGTCACTGGATTGGGGAGAAAGTAGTAGCAGGTGAAATGGTTTTCCCTGGCAATGCTTTTGCAGTTTGTTGACTAAATCCACTGCACCGGCGCGATCGGCAATGCCTGTACGCACGAAAAGTATTTTATCGCAGTTTTCTATTGTATACCAAAACCTTTGTGAGCGTGCGCTGTAGCGGAGGCGCATCCGTTCGTAGACGGGAGACATATCGTTTACGGGGTCGTCTGTGTCCTCGACTTCATGGGCAAAGGATAAACCAGACCATTTACTGTGGTAGATTCTGCGTTCGTAGGCATTGAAATGCAAAAAGGCAGGGTTCCACATGTCATAAAAACGATTTTCGATTATATCTGCAATGTCTGAAATTTTGGTAGTACGGGTTAAATCAAAGGGAAAGGCGGGGCCGTCATATTCCATTTTATATAGCATCATTCTGACGGCACAGCGATCGCCCAATGGCAGAATCGCAACTCGATTAATATCTGATAATTTACATTTATATTGAAAAAGCACCGCTGAATTTGGTGGTGCTTTCACCCTACTTTCTAGTCCCTTGTTGCCAATCATCATTGTCCGGAAGGGAATGTCTGGGTGCAGCGGATCTTCATAGATGCCTGGGGGCACAGCTTTGAGTGCTAGGCGAATTTCCTGCCACATGGGATGGATGTTGTATTCATTGTCTGATTCGTTAATTACCCACAGATGGCCATCGTCCGCTTGTAAAATCCCCAAATGCCCGTCATAAAATAAAAGATTTGAGTTATTGGGCGAAAACAGATTGAAGGCGGCACTGTATTCTAAATCTGCACCGGGGGGTATGTCCACTGTGGTGGCGATCGCTCCATCTTCTTGGACAGCAAAAAATGGCAGTGTCCCTGGCTTGGCAAATTTGGCAATATAGATACCAGCAAGCAATCCTGCCTTATTTTTCAGTGCATTTTGGAGTTGTTGCCAATAGGGAGCGATGGTGTAGGTGTATTGTGATGGATTGACGATTCGCAAACGCTTCTCTTCAATGCAGCTAGAGACATAAAACCCTGCATTATCGAGGTAAACGATGATTTCACTTGGCCGCGGGAAGCTTTGTTTTTCTTTGACTAATTCGCTTTTGTTGATGGCAAACAAGTCCAGGTTAATGGACTCATACATCAGGCGGTGGCCGTGGGTGTTGGGGTGAGCCGGATCGAAGGATATTCCATCTTTCCAGCGTCCTTGACCGTTATCCAATACTGCCAACCAATCAAGTACAGGAATGCCCCAATTTAGCATCCGGTTGTGTGTATCCTTTAACAACCAATGGTGTTCCAGCCAATAATCGTTATGAGGATAAACGCCGCCGAGAATCGGGCGTGCGCCCATATCCCGTGTCATTTTTATGAGTTGCTGTAAACCGCTTTCAAACCGCCGTTGAATTCCGCGTCGTTCGTGGGGGAGACAGTAGGCTAAGCCTTCGTTACCCAAAGACAAAGCAATAATTACGATATCTGGTTTTTCTGGCCTGACCACTGAGGCAAATCGATTGATTGTTCTGGTGACATTTGCCCCGACTTCAGACACATTCACGAGTTCGTGCCCATATTTTTCCTGCAAAGCTTGTGCTAATAGCCAAGTCCAACCTTTCAAAAGCCAAGCCTTATGACCCAAGGCAACAGAACTGCCGATGACCAAGATTTTCAGGTTTTGGGAATCTTGGTTTTGGGGCATCCTAGCAGCAGGTTCTTCAGTAAAACATCCAAAGGGATAAGGCTGCAAATAACCGAATGCGCCATCATCCACAACAATTGTTTTCCACTGATTTTCACGCTCTATTGGCAGCCAGCGGTTCAGACCGAATGCTTCCCACCGGACGCTACCGTTGGAGTCTATACGCACATACTTATATTCAACAGTCTGACTGTTGCCTGACTCCAAAGACGGCGCAAAATTGATTTTTGTATCTGTCCACCATAAAGGATAGCGATCGGGACTTGTACGTAGAGGAACACATTTTTTGATATCCCATAGTCCCAATTCCGGAGTAGAACCTACAATACCGATGAATTCACCAGTTTGAGTAGATGCACTGATCTGGAATCGATACATAAGTTTTTCCCTGATTTAAATATTACGATACCAGATCGAAAAGCTAAATCCTGAAAGCTAATTTGACAATATCATATAGAAATTTTGGTAGCAATTGTGAATGTCAAAATTCAGAGGTACTATGCCCTGGTTGCTTTGTGAGTATATTTTAGTGGATTGTATTTATGATACATATTATAGTCTGGGCTTTAACACTGAAAATAATCACAAATTATACTTATTTAAGTAAAAGTAAAGCTATCTTTAATTAAAGGTAAAATGTGGCGATCGCCATACAGCAGTCCCCAATCCCTAATCCCCAGTAACTAGCTTCTTTTACTTGTCAATTGCGAATTCTGCTGTGTTGACCGCTCATTGCAAATCAAGTCTTCGTAACAATTCTTCACGGGATAAATTAGGTAATTCCAGTAAAACCCTAGCAAAGTCATCTGCTGGTAACTCTAAGAAAATATCGATGACTCTTCCTAAGTCTTCATCCACAGAACCGAACCTAAATTTCAACAGATTTTCCATCAGTTCACGGCGTTCTTGCTGTATTCCTTGCTGTATTCCTTGCTGTATTCCTTGCTGTACTGTTGTTTGTTCCCATTGTTGATAAGCTTGCGATAAATTCATAATTAGTTCCTGGTCTTCGTCTGTTAAATTTTGTTGTTGTTGAACTAGAATTATTCGCCAATTAGTAATCAGTTTGAGAGTATTTTCTCGTAAAACATTGTTTTCTGGGAGTGCCAATAATTCACTAACAGCTTGGCGTTGTGTTTCACCTCTGCCTAAAATCCTTAACCACAAGGTGTCATCAGTTATAGGTAGTTCGTTAATCGCTACAATTGCTGTCCTTAAAGATTCCGGCAGCAAGTAAACACCATTAGTCCAGGTTTCTAGCTCTAGTTTAGCTGCAAAACTGTTGAGCAAATTATCAGAAGCACTATAGCAATCTGAATTGAATTGTGAGAAAATACGTAGATTCAAAATCAAATTTACAAGTAAAATTTTATTCAGTCTTGGCTCAATCATGAGACTGTTGGCGAATTAAAAGAGGGTAAAACCAAACATCCCATAAAAATGGGAAAGGAATTATGCTGAAGCAGGAGTAAAAAGAGAAGCAAAACGAGAGACACGGGTCTTGCCAAGAGGAACATCAGACCACCAAGCCCACATTCGGGAAAGATTAATGGCGGCAGCAGTAGCAAGATGTTGTAGACGGGTTTTGGCAAGACCAATGTAACGAGTGCGGCGTAATTGATATGCACGAGTTGCTTGAGAAAGGGAACTTTCAACACCAGCACGTTTGGAATAAAGTTGTTTAAATTCGGGAGTGTTTTGTCTAGCTCTAGCTGCTGCTAGAGCTTCATGAAGGGGTTGAGGTTTGAGAGTCAGAACACGAGCAGACTGGGGCGAATGAGTACATTGAGAGCGAACAGGACAAGCAGCACAATCACTTTTGTGAAAGCGGACTTGAATCACAGGATTGTCGTAATTATCGGAGCGTAAATGCCAAGATTGGCTGGTATGACCTTGTGGACAAATGCAAGAGCGATTGTGCCAATCGACAGTAAAACAAGTTGCATCAAAACCAAGTCCAGCTTGGGCTTGCCAACTCGAATCAGGAGGTACTCTGCCAACAATGTCAATTCCTAACTCAGTCTGACTTGTCAACAAGTGTTGAGCATCAACATAACCAGTATCAACGATATGTTCCTCTGGCAACAGGTTTTTCTGGGCCAAAGCTTGATGAATCATCTGAGTCATTTCCACATCCCCGGTGGTTGCAGGTGTGGTTTCGACATTGGTAATCAGATGTGGTGCATCGTCATCACAAGTTTCCGTCAGATGCAGGGTATAACCTGTCCAATTCATTTCTCTTTTTGTGCGGTTACGTGCCTCAATATCATACGGGGACTGGATGAGCTGTTTGTTGGGTGGTAAGTTATCGGCTTGTCGCCAACAGACTTGCTCCTGTTGCAGTTCATATTGCTGTACCCAAACGCGGCGTAAAGTTTCTACCGCTTTGAGATGCCTTAACCATTCTGGGCTTGACGGGTCATACAAAGCTTGTAATAACTGATGACCATCACAACCAATCGTTAGTGCCAAAGAATGTTGTTCTGTTTTTGACTTTGGTAAGCGGTATTGCTCAAATCTGGTTGCATAACGGTAATACCAATCTTCATTGACTACCGTTAATAACCATTCACCTGCTACCGTTGCTAACTGATTTAAGGCATAGCGTAAGGTTTCTCCAACGCATTCTAGGCGGTTTAGTTGCCGGATTGCTGCTAGTACATGAGTCGAGTCGGTTCTGACTTTGACTCTAGCTTTGAGCCAACCTTTGTTTTGAAAATGTAATAGCATCACATTTAGCAATTCACTTTCTCGCCCACCAGCTATTAATCGACTGCGAAATTCACTTAATACTGAGTAATCAAATCCGCAAGAGCGTGATTTCTAACCCCAATGCATATTTCCAATCAATCCGACTCCTAACTGCATCTGCCGCTTGTCGGTCACTCAACCCTTCAGCAAATTGCATAACTGTTACCAATGCCAATTGTCCGGGTGATAGAGCGCCTTGACCACAGTCTGCTCGAAATAGTGTTACAAAGTCATTGTCTTTGTACATTACTCCAAGTTCATCCCGCATTTTCATATACACGTTTCCTTTGGGAAAGGATTTTCCTGCCACCTGCGCTGTCGTTTCTGGAATGGATGACCTATCTTGCGGATGAAGAGTCATATACTTGATTATTTATGCCATGTTTGTCACACAATCATTCTGCTCACTAATTACTCCCTTCTTCTGTGAGGGGTAATACCCCTCTCTTATTCGCCAACAGTCTCATAATAT
>NZ_LAHA01000004.1:30322-392050 GCF_002608075.1 Nostoc linckia z4 | reverse complement strand
CCTTTCCCCTTTCCCCTTTTCCCTTTCCCCTTTCCCCTTTCCCCTTTCCCCTTTCCCCTTTCCCCTTCCCCCTTTCCCCTTTAACCAAACCGTATTGGGGCTACAGCTACGAAATCAGACAAACTCTCGCAGGTGATTGGATAGAGATGCGAACCCAAAGGGAATTTGAATACAATCCTTAGAAAGACTAGCAAAAATCTCATGTCCAAAAAGCCTGATTCGCAGTTACAAAATCTCTTCGCCACCCACAAATCGACCAACTGGCAAGAAAGATTAACACAAGTAGCATTCCGCTTCAACCGAGAATATCTTGGTCAACCCGTTGAACTTCCGGCCGAAGTCCAAGCAATGCCAATCTTTCGGGAGTGGGCTGGGGGTAATTTTTCTGGGAGAATTGCTTCTCCTTTTTGGGAAGTTGCCAAACCTCAAAAGAACCAACACTGTTTAGATATCGGCTGCGGTGTCAGCTTGTTAATTTATCCTTGGCGGGATTGGCAAGCATTTTTTTACGGACAAGAAATCAGTAATGTGGCGCGAGATATTCTCACTTCTCGCGGGCCGCAGTTGAATTCTAAGTTATTCAAAGGTGTTGAATTGGGGGGCGCTCATGAATTAAACTATTCACCAGGTCAATTTGACTTAGCGATCGCCACAGGATTTAGCTGCTATTTTCCACTGGAATACTGGAATGCTGTCCTCACAGAAGTCAAACGAGTTCTCAAACCAGGCGGAAATTTTGTCTTTGACATCCTCAACCCAGAACAGCCTTTAGCAGAAGATTGGGCAGTTTTGGAAACTTACCTCGGTGCAGAGGTGTTTTTAGAACCTCTAACTAACTGGGAAAAAACAATCAAAGCTGCTGGAGCTAAAATCATAACCCAGAAATCAGGTGAATTATTCGAGTTGTACAAAGTGCGGTTTTAAAAAAGAATTCAGAATTCAGGAGTCAGAATTCAGAATTACGTCTGATGTGAATTATCCAAATCAACGAAATATCAATAATTATCCATCCTGTAGAGACGTTGCAATGCAACGTCTCTTTGTGTCTAATAAAAATCAAATTATTGTAATGGCGTGACAAGAATAAAATATTGCAATAGATTTTATTGTGCGATGGGTGTCCTCACCCGTCCGGGTGGTCAGGATGCCCAGCCCACAAGAGTTTACTAATGCACTATTTTAGCTGTGTCAGTCCACTACATATCTGTGCATACTTTTAATACCAAATTTTGGATAGCATGTATTGTCTAATCAAGCCTTTAATCCAAAATTCTTTCATTCAAAATTCGTATTACGTATTACTCAGCAATCACTGGACTCGTTGGATCTAAAGATGTTGTAAACACAAAATAAATAACTCCAGCACCAAGAATCATCACAGCTAAACTAAATAGCAGCACCCAACGGTCTGTTGGTTCATAGGTATCTTCTTCGATATCACGACGCACTGCAAAATAGTGTCCTGTTGACAGCCACACCGTAATCAAACCCACCAGCGAAAAGACTAAACCTAACTTCCAGCCGTTCCCAGGACGGGGTACCAAAGGTATTTGGAAAGCACGCAGACGCACAATGACCACACCAAAACCCAAAAGAGCAATCCCTGTCCGCATCCAAGCTAGATATGTACGCTCATTTGCTAAGTGGTCTCGGATACGAGATGGATTTAGTCGTCCTGGTTTCTTTTGCTCTTTAACTTCTTCTGTAGGTTTGGATTTTAGCTGCATCAATAATACCTTTATTCCGAAAGAGGTTCCTCTCCAAAAAACGCGAAAGTAGTAGCAAATCTCCTTCCAGATTATTTGCATCCAACGCGCTAATTGTGCTACTGAAATATATTTATTGTGATTGTACATTTTTTTGTTAGGTTTATTTTAACTGAAATTTGGTATTTTTCTCAAGTAGGGTGCAGTGAAAAGTGATGTCTACAAACTGCTACGCCTACGCCAGACAAAAAGCAAGATATTCGTTAACGCCATGCAGTAATTACCCAAAGAAAACAGCCAACAACAGAGAGATTTTTTACCAGTCTTTGTCCTGTTTTGTCTCTGATTGTGGCTGTGAACCTGTTAAATTTAAAAACATTTCATCGATAAACAGATTGCAGTTACTAGCATTCACTAATTACTGTCTGCTAGTGGCTGATTTAAGACTTCTCAATAGGCGCATTGGGAACTCGTGTATCTATTAAAGCTTGTGATACATTGGGAATAAACCAATTAACTTCATTAGCTTTGACAATTTCAGCATTGGGAATGTTGATTTGAATAGCACCATTCTCTGGATTGGTTTTAATCGTTAACTTACTGCCATCAGGTATTTTAATAGCTACTGGTTCTGTAAACTCTTGAATTTGTTTCTCTGGGGTTAGGGCTGCAAGCTGAGCATCATTAGGTAAATAGAATCCATCACAATCCCAGTTATTTCGAGTGGACTGGCCATCAGCTAGAAAATACAGACCATTGTCATATACAGCATCTTCTTCCTCTTCTTCATTTGCTACTTTGCCGTACACTGCAATAGTATTACCTGTTTGGTTCTCACATTGACCCCAGTTAATTCCGGTCTCTAAAGCATATTTTTGGAATTCTAACTCATCGATTTTATTTTGAATTTCTTGTGGTGTCACATTAGCCAGCTGAGTTTTAGCTTTTTTTACCTGAGTAAGTTGTTTGAGTGCTTTGGTAACCTGCACATAATCAGGGTTTTCACTAAATTTTGGTCTATCGGCAAAAGAAGGTTGAGCAAAGGTGAAATTAACCAAAATCATCAAAACAATTAGCAGAGATTTCCAAATTTTCATAATTAAACTCCTGTTGATGTTGATTGTTTTTGAAGGTAAGTTAGAAGTTAGAATTCAGAATTCAGAATTCAGAATTCAGAATTCAGAATTCAGGATTCAGAAGTTATAAAGAACTCTGGGTATGGGTGGAGTTTACTCAAGTTCTGATTGTCTTAACTAAGAAATTATCAAGACATTATTCATCAGAACTTACTTTAATTTATAGTTACTAGTGATTAATTACCTCTGAAATATTACACCAGGTTTTGAGTTTGGTATTTTATGAAGTTATTCTTCAATTATTCTGACTCCTGAATTCTCAATTCTCAATTCTGATTCCTGAATTTTGAGTTCTGCTGAAAATAAAGGAAAATAGATAACTAGAAACTACAGATAACAGAGTCCAAGTAACATTTTCTGAGACAATAAACACCCCCAATCCAACCAAAATACAAGGAACAAAAGTATTGCCATTATCAGTGAGAAATTGAGCGATCGCAGGTAAGTAAGTGAACTTATAAGCGGCATAACACCAAACACCCACCAGGGCAAAGAATACGCTCACAATCACCAATAAACTTTCTAATTCTAAATTGGCAAATAAGGGTACGTAAACACTAATATTGTCACTACCGTTAGCAAAGGCAATGGCAGCTACATTACATGTTTGCGGAGACAGAAAAGTCCCAATCACAGAAGGATAAGAATCTTGAGTTTCCTCTGGTACTTCCTCTGGTGAATCCTCTTCGCGTTTGAGTAAACTACTCATACCAATAATGATTGGCATAAAACCAAGTAGTCTAATCCACGACTGCGGTATAATTAGTCCACCGAAAAAACCTGGAAGACTAGCAGCGATTAGTGCCGCAAAACCGAGATATTGACCAGCAATAATGTGACGACTGCGGAAGGTTTTATTTACTTGGGAAAAAAGCAACGTCAAAATCACAATATCGTCAATATTCGTAGCACTGAAAGCTGTAATTCCTGTGGTAATTGCAGTGACTAAACCGCTCATCTGTGAAAGTCCTTATTTTGGGGATTGGGCATGGGGCATTGGGCATGGGGCATTGTGGGAGATAAGAATTGGTATAATTCCCAACTCCTAACTCCTAACTCTTAACTCCTAACTCCTAACTCCTAACGACCAATAACTACGTAGTAAGCTTTGATTTATACTTTAAGCAAACTAAACGATAGAATCAAATGCTTTTTTTTGTCAAAATGATAAATGGAAGTGATGCAAACTTTCACACCAATTTTTAGGAATACCATCAATGGCAGGAATGACGCTTGAGCAGCTAAAAATATTTCTGGCTGTGGCGCAGCACTTACACTTTACCAGGGCAGCAGAAGAACTTTATATTACACAACCTGCCGTCAGTGCAGCTATTCAGAACTTAGAGCAAGAATACGGAGTCAAGTTGTTCCATCGAATTGGTCGTCACATTGAAATTGCTGAGGCTGGTAAGTTACTGCAAGTGGAGGCTCAGAAAATCCTCGATCAAGTCTCCTTGACTGAAAGGGGATTGCGGGAATTGAATAATCTACAACGGGGTGAATTGAAATTAGGCTCAAGTCTGACAATTGGTAATTATTGGCTACCAAGCAAGATTAGTGAGTTCAAAAGCCGATATCCTGGTATTCAAATTGACTGTACCCTTGCCAATGCCGAAACAATTTGTGTCGGGACAGCAATGGGACAATTTGATTTGGGTTTAGTGGAAGGAGATGTAAAGCCAGCACTTCAAACTACTCTAGAGTACGAAATTGTGGGGAGCGATCGCTTACTAATTGTCGTAGGTGAAAAACATCCTTGGTTTGAGCAGGGAGAAATTCAGTTAAGCCAACTGACTGAAACTCCTTGGGTGATGCGAGTACCGGAATCTGGAACTCAACAAAGATTTGAGGAAGCGTTGCTCAATTGGGGAATCAACCTCAGCGAACTGAATGTAATTTTGGTCTTCACCAGTGGCGAAATGGCAAAAGCAGCCATTGAAAACGGCGTAGGCGCAACTGGAATTTCTGAGTTGATGGTCAAAAAAGAAATCCAGCTTGGAACTCTACGCTCAATTAAAGTTATTGATAACAGAGAAAAAGAAACTACCATCGTCGAAATAGTTCGACCCTTTTTCAAACTCAAACACCGTCAGCGTTTTCAAACTGCTCTTTCCAAAGCCTTTGAACAAATGTTGTTATCTTCCATGTTAAATAATTCACATCAACAACCAACCAAAAAGGAAAAAGGAAAAATTAAAAATTAATAGTCATCAGTCAACAGTTATCAGTCATCAGTCCATAAACGATTTCCCAAAATATATCATTCACCTTTAGATAGATTTAGATGCAATTATCAAAACAGTATATTTTGATTGGGTAAATATATAATTTGCCGCGATCGCCAATGCCAAATCAGGAATTTCAATAGATAAAATCTTGATTGAGTTCTAATTCATGATGTTCATTAAATTCCTTATCAGCCATGACATCCCCAGAGCCTCAAACTGATTTGGGAGAAAATTCTTCCCAAACTTCATTTGAGCCACCTCCACAAAAACGGCGGTGGCTTTGGTTATTTTTAGCTGTAGTACTGCTAGGAGGTGGAGTAGGTCTCGTTTGGCGTTTGCTAACTCCAAAAAATTCAGTACCTTCAACTGCTAATGTTCAACCTCAAGGGGTAAGAGTCAAAATATCCACAGTACAAAGCGGGATTATTGAGGAAAGTTCAGATTTTATTGCTACCCTGGAGTCCCAGCGCTCAATTAACCTCAAACCGGCAATTCAGGGTCAAGTCACTCAAATCTTTGTCAAACCTGGAGATTCTGTAACACAAGGAGCAGCAATTATCCAAGTAGACTCTAGAGCGCAACAAGCACAAAATAGAATTAATCCTCCATCTGAGCTATTTTTAGGACAACTAGCAAACGCCCGCGCTGCACTCCAATCTTTGGAGGCGGAACGCGCATCTTACGTTGCTAATGTGCAACTCAGCCAGCAGGAGTACGAAAAATATTTCAACCTGGCTCAGCAAGGAGCAGTATCTCGACAGGCTAGCAATATATACGCTAATAGACTTGCTGCTGCGAAAACTAGTCTCAATGCAATTGATTCTAGAATAGAAGTCCAACGAGCCAATATCTTACAAGCTGAAAAATCTTTACAACAAGCCAATGTAAATATAAAACAGCAACCCCAGTTTGAGAAGATTACTGCTCCCTTTGCTGGTACAGTTGGCGAAATCTCGGTAAAAGCGGGTGATTTGGTGAATACTTCCACACCGTTAGTTACTGTAATGCAAAATCGACCTTTAGAAGTTAAAGTTTCTGTACCTCCACAGCGAAAACCTCTATTGCGTGAGGGAATGCCAATGGAGATTATGAATACACAGGGTCAGAAGTTAGGTAGAACTAGAGTATTTTTCATTGCACCCAATGGCAGTGATGAAACACAAGGGATACTAATTAAAGCACTCTTTAATAACTCTAATGGTCAGGTACGTGCAAATCAATTAGCGAGGGCGAGAGTCATTTGGAATCAGCGTCCTGGAATTTTAATTCCAACCGCAGCAGTGACTCGTGTTGGTGGAGAAACTTTTGTCTATGTAGTCGAAACCCAAACATCTCCCCAAGGCGCGTCTGTGCAAGTGGCTCGAAAAAAACAAGTCAAGCTCGGTCAAATTAAAGGTAATAATTATCAAGTAATTGAAGGATTACAACCAGAAGATAAAATCATTATCTCCGGATTGCTGAATCTTACTGATGGTGTGGCGATCGCTCCAGAATTTTAATAAAGGGAGTCTCAAGCCATAACTATAGGGTGGGCACTGCTACAAGTATACAAAATCAACGTTTTTCGCATCAGTAAACAGTGCCCACCCAACAAAATTATTAAATATAAAGGCTGGAATTTACCCCAGTTTTACCCCAAAAAAGGAAGGGACGAGCGCCAAACCCGTCCCTGTAATGCAATTGAAGCTTGATATTCTTGAAGGCGGCAAGCGGATTTGAACCGCTGGATGGAGGTTTTGCAGACCACTACAGCATTAGCAAAACCTTTGCTGATAGGCTATTTCAAAAATCAATTCCACAACGTAGCAAATTTTGTAGCAACTACTCATCAATGTCGATTCTCTCCGCGATCGCTCGCAACAATTCGGCTACTTGGCGCTGACTCATCAATTCCATGTGCAAAGATACCCCCTCGCCAGGGACGCCATTCAACGACACTCTAGGGCGAGCTAGGCGGGCAATAATATGCTGTGCTACCCTTGCTGCTTCTTGGTCGGGAAGTTGATTGATTATCGGAAGCACATCCTCAGCTACCCGATACTCTCGCACCTGTGGGGTTTGCGGCTTTGATTCCAGGATGGCAATCAGTTCTTCTTTTGTATAGCCAGTCAAAGGGGCAATCTTTTGTAATGTGGTGACCTCTGGCTCTTGAAGGTCTGCTTCTTCTAATCGTGTAACCGTTCGGTGACTGATACCAGCCTTTTTAGCGAAATTTCGCACGGAGTCAGATCCTCGCGCGTTCTTGACTATTTGAGCCAATTTTTCTAATCCAGTCCTCGTGTATAAGTTGCCCATACGCTTTAGTGAAAAGTTTGTCACTGTAGCGAGTCAAGGCAACCTTGCAACTTGTAAAATACAGTGCTAGGATGACTCGTATAAGTTGCATTTGCATCTTACAAAATCCAATGAAATCCAAAGAGTCTATAAGTTACAACACTGACCCAGCAACGATGAGTAGTGCTGTAATTGCGGCTACAGCAATGGGGGTCAGCATTGAAGAAATAGTAAGGAGGGCAATCCGAGAATTCGCAAGCTCCCTGCAATCAGAAACAAGAAATTGCAAGGAGGGACGCAGCAAGGCAACAACAGTATATATATACGATGAGCCAACAAAACGTATTTTACAGGATACGGTGACACGAACTCACCTTACTAAAAGTACGGTAGTTCATAAATGCTTAAAAAAATATTTGGAGTGCTATAAACTACAAATCAAGCAAGAGCTTGAAATGCTAAAAGATCGCCTAGATCGAGCAGCCGAGGTATTGGCAGCATGATTTATAAGCCTTCAAATCCAAAAAGTAGCCTGCTGCCAACAGACTACTTTTTGAAAAACTAACGCACTACCATCTGCCAAGACTAAATAGTGCATTCTATAGAGTTCGAGCATCAATTTTTGATGCCAAAACTTTAAAAGAAATATTTGCCACAAGTGTTTGCTACAAACACCTCTTTTTCGTGTTTCGCTCCCTATTATGACACAAAAACCTTTAGATAGATACACTATCTTTCTCACATCACAAAATAGACAAAGTGTTGTTTTTCATCTGCATTTTTTACAACACTTATGTCCTCTGTTTAATTTGTACAGCCCTTGCAAACTCTAAACGCAAGGGTTGTAATTTTTTACTGGTTACATAGAAAACGTTCTACTTACTAGTGCAATGTCATCAAAAAAACAAACGAATTGTTAGCTATCAAATAACAGTTTTACGTGAATCAAGGAGAATAAAATGGTTGCCGATCTATTAGTCTTGCAAAAACAAGAGGAAGAACTAACTAACGCCCTAAGCGCTAATCCAAATCTTCCTATTAAAGAAAAACAATCTTTAGATAGAAGGTTGAATTCTTTGCGCGATCGCATTGCAAACGTGGAGTCATTTGAAAAGCTGGTAGTTGGAGATTGGGTCAATAAACAGAATAATTTAAATATTGGGAAGGTCACTGAAAAAACTCTAGGCAATCAGCCGACAGTTTTTGTTTCCTGGGGAGAAGCCGTACCGATTCCGGAGGAACCACGATTACTAAAGATAGATGAATTTGCTAATTCTGGGACTGCTAAAGTCGGGGATATTGTTTGGGTTGCTAAGAAGAAGAACGACAAAAATGTTGGTTATCGGCTAGATAAAATCAGTCAATTACAAGCTCGTGGTTGGATAAAAGTAAGCGATGAATCTAGATTTCCTCGTAGCGAATGGTATTTAGCTAAAGACTTCGATAGATGGGATTTTGATTGGCTTGTTGGCGCTAGTACGGGAAGCTGTGATGCCGATACCAGAATCAATACTCAAGCATCTTTAGCTAGAGCCAACAAGAATACTTTAGTTTTAGCTCTGCAATGGATTAGACGGCATTGCGCCGATAATAAGTTGATGATTGAAGCTCTAAAACAGCATCTCAGGCAATCAGAAAATCAATCAGATTCGCGCTCGCCTTTGGAGTATTTATGGGAGTTATCAGTACCCGTAGAACCGCCAATTGCTGCAATGAAAGTCAATGCATTTGCTACCAATAAGTTATTAAATATGCTTGTTGTAGCAGCAGCAGTTACCGAGTTTGAAGCAGCTGAATATCTAATAAAAGATGCCCAAGAATATGCTGCAAGCCAAAGACTCAAACTTGAAGTTACAACTCACTGGCTGATTACTCCTATCTGCCAAACCGAAGAAGAGGCATTGGTTTTGTGTCCAGCAAAAGGCGATCGCATCAGCAAGGGAGATAAGTTTGGCAGCATTGCAGAATATGTTTTTAGTAATGGTTCCCTCCGTGCGACCGTGATGTGGGATAACGGCACCGTAACAGAAGAAAGCGGTTTTACCTTAGAAACGTTACCCCCCTTGTTTGAATATCTGCATCGCGGCGAGGAAGATGTTATTGTCCAAAACCCCGAAGCTTCTTTAGATGAGCCGATAGGAGTTGAAGAAGTTAGACCGCTGTTACCATTAGGCTTCCACGAAGTTTCAATTTCAGATTTGCGATCGCACCCCATCAATTCCAAAATCTACGGGGAAGAGGAGGACGATACTGCTCTTGAAGAAATGATTGAAAGCAGCGGTTGGATTAAACCGTTGCTCGTCACTCCCAACGGGGACGTAGTTGGAGGTAACCGCCGACTAAGAACGGCTAAGAAAAAGAACGTCAAGCGCTTAATGGTAGAAGTGCGAGAATTTCCTGATGAGGAATCAATCTTAGAAGCACTACTTCTGGACAATGCTGTACGGGAGAAGACAGTAGAGCAAAAGGTCAGGGAGGCAAGATTCTGGCTTCCTATAGAATCCTATAAGGCTAGATCTAGAAAAGGGTCTTCAGAGAACCAGGAAAATTTTCCTGGTTCTGATAAAGGGCAAGCTAGAGATATTGTGGCCAATCGTGTTGGTCTAGGAAGCGGCAAAAACCTTCAAAAAGCCGACAAAGTACTGACAGTTATCGAATCTTTGCAAGAGTCTGAGCCTGAAAATGCCCATGCGCTACGCGAACTGCTAAATAAGAAATCGGTTCACGCAGCATATACAGCGGCCTGCTGGGCTATCCAGGATGCCGAGGCAAAACAAAAACCTCAAGCGTGGAAGCCCGCGCTTGGAGAAAGAATCAAAGTATCTCAACGAGCTTCGCATCATGCCGAGGCTTTGGGGGTGGTAGTTTCTGTGGACAAATCTATCGCTGTAATTCGATTCGACGAAGCCAGCGAAGGCAAGGAAAGCGATAATGTGTATTTGTGCGACCTGATACCAGCAGATCCGGAAGCTGCTAAGTTGAAGCTCGAACAAATGCAAAACTCTAAAAAACCCGGTAGGCAATTTGGATTGGGCAAGACTTATGATGGCGGGGTTTTACCAGAGGCTCCGCGGAATGAAGGCTTCGACCCCAATGAAGAAGCATCGCCTAGCTTGCAAACATCTAATGAGGAGCCGCGTCCAAGCAACGTTATTCAGCTACGCTCGGAGTCGCCAGAGCTACGCTCGGAGCATACTGACACCGAATCTTCGACAACTGTAGCGATAGAAATAGCCAAGGGTATGCGGTATCTCTCACCCAAGGAATTAGTTTCGGCTATCAAATGGGCATGTGAAGATAAAACCAATCCTTTAACGGATGAGCATCTAGATGCCTTAATGAAGGTAACTATGGATGTTTGGAACGCAAGACATCCGGAAAGGCTAGAGGCTAATTGAAACCAAGCAGCGTTCTTGTTCAAGACGGACAAGAACGCTGTAATTTTGGATAGTGGTTTTAATATCAAAAAAGTTCAGCAAGAAGTTTTAGCATTGGTCAAAACCCTTATAAGGGGAGCGTATTTCGTATTCAGATCGCGCGTTTGATTTGCGCGATCGCGTGTTTAATCAAATAGTACAGTGCATCAATCGGACAACAAATCAAACCTAAATATTTGCGAACGCGCCACCAAAATACTAACTTCTGCCTCCCCTCAACTCCCGCTAAATTCCACAGGAGAGCATAGAGATTGATGGCGTGAGCTTCTTCGCAATCTGCGATTGGAACCAATTCTTTTTGAACTTCTCCTGGAACAAACTTTAGCAACTGCTTGTAAAAACAGCTTTGAAATTCTTCCAAGACGTACATGAATGCTATCCGATCGCGCCAGTCGTAAGAATTAGCAGTGCGAAAACCAAAGAAGATTTTCGCTGATAAGTATCGGGTACTCATGCCGTCAGCTTGGTAGGATTCACCAGAAGAATCCCAGTTGACGCAACCCCAATCAAAAGCTGCTTTCTCCTCGCGGCTCATTAGTCCAGCGCCGGACATATTCAGCTTACTGCCAGTGAGTTGGCAAAACACCTGGGCGTGACCATATTCAGATAACGCTTGCTCTTTTAATATGTCTGCTAAATCTAAATCTCCGTAAAGTCTTGCTTGGTGAAATGGCATTGCTTTAGCTTCGCGGTGGCAGCGCCAACAAAAGAAGAATACGCCAACCTCTAATTTTTTAAGCAGGGTGAGGTAGTTGGGGAGGAGAGTAAAGATTCTGGCTAGGACTAAAGTAATTAAAGTGTCTATGGTTTTTACCACAACGATTTTCAATAGTAAAAGTAATCATTTTAGGTACTCTATCTAAACTGTACTCGTGCTTTCCCCCAGTTTGTGTTGATAAAAAATTCAAGTTACCAGGTACAAAAGTTTTAGGTTGATTATTCATGATCGTTAACAGGTTTAGGTTTACAGCGCTGCTTTCTACTGGCTAAAGGCGCAATCAACAAATGCAACGGAACAATAATGATAGCTATTGTAATAGCACAAGCTAATGAAACTACTAGCTCCATAAAATCTTCGATGGTTTTCATTATGAATACCCCAACAAGCTAATTACGTTGCCAGTGATAGTAAAGCAAGTCCCATCCAAATAATTGTTATTGCTTGGATTTCTCGCGTACACCGATATCCAACGATAAGTCGAGGTGATGTTGACTGTGAATTTACCGCCAGCTTTGGGTAACTGAATAATCGGATTGGCTTCTTGTCCAGTCCTGTTGGTATTGGGTTCCTGCGACCATCTGTAAACGCGGATCGCATCGCTAACATTTTGGATGTTGATGTCGAACGACGGCACTACGATCAGTGGCAGTGCCGTTTGAGCCGAGTAAAATTGGTACGCCTTGCCACTACCACCAGCGGCGGTAGTACATTGGGAAGTGCAGATTATTTTGCCAGGGATGCCGCCCCCGCGATTGTTGGCAAACTTGTGCCAGCGTCCGTTAGCTGGGTTGTCGTCGGGCATCAGCACTGAATCGTCGTCTGCTGCGGCTGTTGATGCAGCGATGAATCCGTACCATTCAATATCGTTCCCAGTAATTGTTTCCCGCGCGTAACCATTTGATCGCTGACTGGGAGTGAGTGCTTTAATCGCGGCTTTGTCCGCGATGAAGTATCCGGTGAGTGGTGCCATTAGCCATTAGCCTTTAGGAACTGTATCAATAGTTGCTGTTGTTGTACCCTTTGGTTGCACCAAGCTAACATAAGCACCTTTGCATAAATTAGAACTATTAGAAATTGCTTTGGCAAATCCTTGCGAACCATTGGGATGTTTGACTTTATACGTTCTAGTACCAGTGTCGTAGCTAATAATTTGAACTTGCTGTTCTTGAGCGCGATCGCTTTGCTTTTGGGTATCGCTTATCTTGTTAAAAAAGGCAGCGCGATTGAGTAAAGTAGCTTGCTTCAAAGCCTCAATTTCTTGCATATCCCAACTTGTAATGAATAGCGCTAACAGCTATCAAAGCGATATAAGATATATCAATATTTTCATCAACTATTAGCTTTTTTAATTGAAAATTTTTTCGCCTCTCGCTAGTTATAGCGCATGTATTGTTCTCTGTGTTATACGATTTTATTTTTACCTCAACTATTACATCTTGATTTTTGATTGCTGAATCTATCAATACATTGGTAGGCGTTTTAGAAGCAATTAATATTTTATTTTTATAAAAGTTTGTATATTGGCGTTCAAAGCTATTCCTCACAGCTTTAATGCAGGGGTCTTCGCTATTTAGTTCTGGCAAGTAGGAGGTTGTCCAGGACATTTGCCAATCATCCTCAATTTGTGGGATTATTTCAGGATATGAAAAGACCTCTTCTGTTACTTCTCCCGACAATGAAACGAAATATCGATGAACCGTTGGTTGGATTTGGGTATTAGTTTTTGTTTTTAGATGTACAATTAATCGTGATTTTGTATAAGTTAGATACGCTGAGATTACAACCAAGCTATTATAATTATCAGCGGTGAAACTATCTCTAGCACTAAACTCTGCAATCTTGGTAATATTTCTTCCTCGTTGAACATAAAAAGTAGTGTGAGTAGTTGTTTCGACTTTAATTTTAATCGAGCCTGATACGGTTTCCGTATATAAAACACCACCAGCAGAATTTGACTGAACATCATAGCGATAGTTATATCCGGCAAACACACTAATATAGTGTTCTCCTGCCTGTACTGTTGTTGTATACGAAAGCGAAGTGCCAGAAGAATAGGCATCACAAGTTGATGAATAAACTTCTATAATCGAATCGTTCGGAATTTGTTCCCCAGGCTCAAGATAATCAACTCGGTGGTAACCTACGTATCGATCTACACTGGCACCGCAAAAAGTATTAATAACTCCGCCTCCTGGAGAAAAATTAATATCAATCGTGACTATAGCCTCGGTTGGGGAAGAAAATTTAAATGCTGGATAACTACTATTACTTATAGATGAAATATCGTAGTAACTTATTAAAAAAGATTTAACAAAACCGCCATGTCCAAATTCAACGAAAAAACTATCTTCAATAGTAATCGCTTCACGAGTTATACTCCGATTTGGAGTAATATCTTGTTGGTAAATATATTCTCCATAGGTATAAAACAAGCGAAAATCGTAAAACCAATATCGTGCTGATATCTGAAATAAAATTGCAGCATCAAATACCTCTTTCTGGATCTCTGAAGATGCAGGTTGCTCAATTTTATGGTGTGGCATAGCATCATACCCAGGTAAGCCATACCCTTGTCGCAAACGGATATCTTCACCACGAGCGATCGCACCATTAGTATCAGCTTTGCCGTAGAAAATGTTGCCGTTAGCATCTTGCAGTTTAGCAAGTCTTAATTCTGGGTCATAGCCAATATATTTGGCTGCTACAGATTCGTTGGTATTAGTATCGCTAGCACGGCTTTGATATTGAGCTTGGTTTAGTTCGCTTTGCTGCCTCAACAACTCTTCTTCTTGCATTATTAATTACCAGAAACAAAGCCTGTATTCAGTAAAGCTATGGGGATTTGGTACGCATAGCTTCTTCCGGGTAACAGGGTAATGGGTGAGGGTTCCACTGCAAAAACGCTAACTATCCCATTAGCTGACCGAGCGCGAAACGTACCAGCCCCGGTGTTTTGGATGTTCACCGGAGTTGAAGATCCGAGGGTTGCAATTTGAAAGTCATTGGTTGTAGGCGAGAGGACTTGATAAATAGTCCCAGCATCGATACCTGTTGGTAAGGTTGCTAGTTCGTCTGCGGTGAATACCAAGCGATCGCCTGCTATCCAGGGATGGCTAGCGATTGCGATTCGGTCGGTAGCAGCGTTGACGTTGCTATTGGTGAAGGCAACGCTGCAAGTCTGATGGGCATTGGCTATCAAAAAAGCGGTTTGGAATTGCCAAGAAGTATCGCCAGCTGTGAAGGTAATAGTTGCAGTTGGTAGCTCGTGGCGGTTAGCAGCACTGTTATAGCTGCCATCCCCAGATAAAGTTAAGTTCGCTCTGGTGTAATTACTCTCAGGTACGAGTTCCTTTGCGACGAAACTGGCGATCGTGCTGGCTCTTGTCAAAGCGTCGGTATCGGCAAGTCCAACGTAAAATTTGGTTGCATCCGGCGCTGGGCTACCCCGAAATAGAATCTTGGCAGTTTCGGAAATCCAAGCATTAGTAAAAGTTCCTTGAGGCATGAATTATAGAGAGTAAGGAGTAAGGAGTAAGGAGTAAGAAGGAGTCGGTTATCAGTTGTCAGTTATCAGTTGTCAGTTATCAGTTGTCAGTTATCAGTTATCAGTTATCAGTTGTCAGTTATCAGTTATCAGTTATCAGTTATTAAGCATTGGGCATGGGGCATGGGGCATTGGGCATTGGGCATTGGGCATTGGGCATTGGGTATTGGGTATTGGGCATTGGGTATTGGGCATTGGGCAGAATTCAGAATTCTGAAATAAAAAAGGACACAGAGGAGCAAGTCATACTAAACTACGTTCTCCCAATCTAAAGATTCCCAATCAGTCGTTTCCCAATAACTCAAATTGTTGAGTGCATCCCAGCTTGAATCAGACAGCGAATCCCAGCTGTGAGCTTCCCAGTAGTTATCGTCTGCAACAGAATCCCAATCTGAGATATCGTCCCAATCTAAATTACTCCATTGCAGATCCGTGCCAGGAAGTTGAGACATACTTCCAATCCAGGAACCACAGCCCAACCCGATACCAACTTGTAGCGCAACGGTGGTGGTGGATAAAGCGTAGGCGTAGCCAATAAAGTTGATGCCCATGCCCATGCCCATGTTTAAGGTATCGACTTCGTTGTAGAAGGATGAAACGTAATCTTCGGTTGCTCCAGTTTGCCAACTACCAAGCCAAACGCCATCGCAGCTGACAAGGACGCGGCTTTGACCGACTACCCAACTGCAACCATCGGCTAAGAAAGCTTGTTGTGTCCCATCTTTTTCTACAGTTTTGAGATTAAACAAGGGATGATAATCAAACCACGCATCTGTCAAAGCAATTGCAATCTGTTGCCCTTTGTACCGTCCCCAAAGCAAGTTACCCTCACGGCGGGCGATCGCTTTTAGTTGATTGTTCGCCGCAGTACCGCCGCCGAAGGATACTTCTACCTCGCCCCGTTTTAGTCCCCTCTTACTAACCCCAGCTAGGCAATCAACGCTGAAGATGCGCTCGCGAGGTCGCAAATTACTACCGCCACCGGGGATGGTGAAGGTAATTTTCTCCTCTATATCCTCTTCCTCCATTGTGAATAGCGGCGGTTCCCTCTCCGGCGCTGCTGGGGCGAGTTGGCCGGAATTGGAAGTTTGCCGATCGCCACTAGCGTAAATCATATCTAGCTTATTGCTAGTGGGCCCCTGAGTTCCGGTTTCAGTGCCGCTCTCAACTAGATCGGGCTTGACTTTGATTAAAGGTTGATAACTAAAGTATTCGTATTCCCAAATGCCCTTGGTGGCTTCTTCCCATTGCTCTACTTTGTATTCTGTTTCCGCTAAAAAATCTGGTGGAAAAAGCCACTTAGACCAGTCTTCGTCCGTACCTGATAATAAGTTACCAGCGATTTCAGAACTTTTCGTAGTAATTTTGGTTAGCCTATCCTTGTTGTCGTATTCATAGGAATAAGAATTATCGGCAGCTTCAGTCAAAGAAAAAATATTGAATATATAGTTTTTATTTATTTGTGCGTATTCTAGTATTGATGGTGCTAGTAACTGGTGAAGAGAAGTGGTTTTCTTTTTGAGTTTACCCTCACCATTTTGCTCGAAGTAAGTTTTATCAATCCGAATTTCTGAAGTAATTAAAGACAGCTTAGGTGAGGTATTGGGTAAAATTTCTTTGGGGATTACTAACCCAATTGGTTGCTTAGTTGTAGTTGTGGTTTTTAGGAGTTTCTGGCCAGGGAACCACTCTTCTAAAATGGTAGTTCTTTTGATAGTAATTTCACTATAGCCAGCATTTTTATCTACAAGGATAGCAGCACCGTACTGCTCTGATGTGTCGTTGCGAAACACGGCATTTTTAACAACTACACATCTACCGACAGCTTTAACCACTTCACAAGGCGATTCGGCTGAATCAAGCCGCTTGTACCAAATTTCGTCTCTACCAATAACAATAGTGACAGCAGGTGTACTAGCTGCAATGTTAGCAGTACGAACCTGAAAAACTTCGTTTTTATCTATCCAGGCAAATAGATTATTTGCATATAAAAGTTTCCCTGCATTTGCAAGATAGCTACCTGTTAAGTTGATCGGGTAGTTAATTATTGTATTGGGCAATGTACCACCGATAGCAGATATACCAGCCGCAGTTAAGAGGTTTTGAATTACTTGCCCAGTGGTGGTATTTGTCCCCAGTTTAATTTCAGTTTTACTGGAGTCTGTTGGTTCTCTAAAATTGAGGAGGCTGATTAAATCCCCTACATCAATAGTCAGTTTTTTGGAATCATCATCGTATTTAGAAGAAATAATTCTTAGCGAACCTCTGGGATGTTTTCTAAAAACGCCTTGGCTATCTTGAATTTCAATAGTGATAGTCTGACCGCGAAAAAAACGAGAATTTTTGCGGTCATCGAGTGACTCGTCAAACCCAAGCGATCGCCCCAAAACTATAGAGCCAGTAAAGGCGATTAAACCGCTCTGGTCGATATGGGAATCAGAGCCTTGAAACGAAATAAAGCATGAAGAAAAATCTTTTTCTCCGATATATATTCGGGTAGTCCTGGCGGAAATATTAAGCACTGCTGATGAAGGTAGTTTGTTAAATCCAGGAAAATTTTCCTGGATTAATTAACTTAATTTCTTATAGTTAAGTATGTCCACGGTGGAAACTCTCAAAGGGGTAGTACGTGAATAGTTAATACGATCTGATCTACCCATTGGGAAACGAAAAACTATGGTTTTGATGGAGGGGTTGACTGCTTCTGGCAAGAAAAAGACTCTAACCCTTGATGACAGCGGCAATCTTATTTCGCAAGGAGCAAGCGAACAAATTGCATCCGGCGGACTGCAAGAAGGTACAGACATCACTGGAGTAACAATGCCCGCTGGCGGACAAAGCGCTAGGGGCTGGTTATCAGCAATTTGGAAATTGATCAACGATCGCTTCCCCACTCCTGTTAACAGCAAGATGCCGGTTGATGGTAACTGGTTGCAAGAAGGAACTGACATTACTGGTGCTTCCATGCCCAGTGGTGGCACTAGCGGTCGGGGATGGCTATCAGCAATTTGGAAATTAATTAGCGATCGCTTTCCCACGCTGGGGACAAAATCCGCATCTGGTTCTATACCCGTAACGCTTTCTACAGATGGGGCATTCTCCACAAATTTCGGATTGATAGGCGACGGCGTGGCTAGTTCTGAATTAGCACAGAGTAGCTTTATCAGCTTATTCCGCTACTTGCTGATAGCGACACTTGCCAAAGGGCAGCAATTAATGAGTGGCTCGATTTCTATAACAATCGCTTCTAATCAATCAGCGGTTGCAGCTATCGCTTCGCAGTCCGATGCTCAGGGAATTCGCGATCGGTTAATGCCATCTAGCGGAACTAGCTATACGCAGGTTTTAGGCACTGCTAATGCAGGTTTTTTAAAAGGCGCTGCTGGTACTATTTATGCGATGTCTGTTATTAATACTGGGCCAATCAAAAAATACCTACTTCTATTTGAAAAAGCTACTGCGCCAAATAGCTCCGATACAATTTTCCGGGTATATCCAGTGCCGGCTGCCGATATTAGCCAAGATGGGTTTTTGTTTATTGGGCAGCAAGAAATTGGAGGTGGGGGAATTAGCCTGAATGCTGGGCTAGCCTGGATGATTAGTATTAGTCCCACAACCCCAACAGCTGCAACAGCTTCAGAAACAATTCTCGGATTTAGGTGGGCTTAATGGGTATCTACACAGGGACTAGGGGAACTAGGACTAAAACCACTGTTTTCACTAGCTCAGGAACTTTTACCAAAGATTCTCGTGCTGTATTCTTACTCGTGCAGCTTTGGGGGGGAGGCGGCGGCGGGCGCGGCGGCGGAAATACGACGACTAAAGGAATAGGTGGCAGTGGTGCCAGCTATAAAGAAATTTGGATTCCAGCTAGCGCAGTTGGCAGCACTGAAAATGTACTTATTGGTGCTGGGGGGACAGGGGGACTCGGTGTGGCAGCTACAACCCCGGCAACTGGAGGCATTGGCGGAAATACGAGTTTCGGGAATTTTGCTACAGCTTATGGTGGTGCTTCGCCAAGTAGTGCTAGTTCGGGAGCTAGCGGCGCAAGTTCGATGACGGCATCAAGCGGCACCACAACAGCGTTAGATCCGGACGGCACAGCTGCTACTAGCACGTCCAAATCAGCCTTATTTGGCGGCGCTACCAGTGGTTCAACGGCAGGTACGGCTGGCGCTGGCAGCGCTTACGGCGGTAGCTCTGGTGGAACTGGCGGCGCTAGTACGAGCGCTGGGGGGGGTGATGGTGGCGCTCCTGGGGTGTTAAGCGGCGGCGGTGCTTTGGGTGGTACTGCTGGTACGCCAGGAGTTGCAGGCGCCAATGGGATTAATTCTACCTATGGCGCTGGCACTGGCGGCGGCGGTGGAGGTGGTAGCCCCACAATTGGAGGTAGAGGTGGAGATGGCGGGACTGCTAGCGGAGGTGGAGGCGGAGGTATCGGGACTACTATCGGTGGCGATGGTGGTAATGGCGGCCCTGGGCTTGCACGAATTACAGAGTTTTTCTAGGAGCAAGCAATGAGATATGCAATGGTTAAAGATTCGCTAGTTGTGGATGTCATTTTGCTGGAAAGCCCGGATGATATTCAATTAGACTTGCTGTTGATTGCTAGCGAAATCGCCAGGATTGGCGATACGTGGAACGGTACAACTTTTATTCGTCCGCCAGAGCCAGAACCCGAACCAGATTGGATGGCTCTTAAAAATCAATTTTTCCCAAATCTCGGCTACCAAAGAATTACGTTGCAAACTTCCGCAGCAATTATGGTGGGAAGGTTAGAGACTGCGGTAGTTGATTACGCGGGAGGAGTAGAGCCAAACTACCCTCGATTTATAGCTTTTTGGAATGCCATAATTGCAGGTTTGGCGATCGCTCCTAATACTGAAGAAATAGAAAGTTGGAATGCGATCGCTATTGCAACTGGTATGAAATTCCGCTTTAACCCAGCGGGTTTAATGGTATTAATTTAGGCTAATTAATAGAATGCAGCGAACAAAAAAACCTGTACTTTACGATGACCAAAAGAAAGTTGTCGAAGAAGTTTTAAGATTAATCAAGCAAGAACAAAAGCGAATCTTGGTTTATGCGGAAACAGGTGCAGGTAAAACAACGATTGCAATTGAATTAATAACTTATGCAGTTAAGGCTGGTATGCCGTGCCTATTTGTAGTACCAGATGAACCGTTGATTGACCAGACAATCAAAACAGCTAATAAATTTGGTTTAAAGTGTGGAGTTATCAAAGCTGGACGCAAAGAAGATAGAAGCCAGAAGTTACAAATTGCTGGTATTGATACTTTAATTAATCGCAAGTTTCCCCTAGCTGAAATTGTGTTCGCCGACGAAGCTCACGTTAGTTATTCACCAACTTGGCGCAAAGTACTTGACTACTACTGGCAAATGGGGTCTGTGGTGATTGGCTTGACAGCTACCCCCTACCGCACAAACCCCAAAGAGGGATTAGGGGAAATTTATGATTGCCTCGTTCAAGCCCCACAAATGGCAGACTTGATTGAAATGGGGCGGTTGTGTCCGTTTTTATATTTTGGTTTTCCGAAACTCGATTTAAGTCGAGTTCGTAAAACTAAAGGTGATTACGATGCTGAAGATTTAGGCGTAATTGTCAACACAGATAAAGCTTGCGAACAAATTGTTGATGAATGGCAGCAAAAAGCTTCTTGTTTAAAAACAATTGCCTACACCGTTTCTTTAGATCATTCCGATAGATTGCAAGCTAAATTTCAAGCTAAAGGGTACAACGCAGTTTGTGTTGACGGCAGGGTAGAAAGTTTCGACCGTCCCCCAATTTATGCTGGTTTTGCTAGGGGCGGTAAATTAGATCCACAAATATTAATTAGCGTTGATGTTTTAGAAAAAGGATTTGATGAACCTTCTGTTGCCTGCATTATTCAAGCTCGCCCTACCATGTCACGCATCAAATATCGGCAGCAAATTGGTAGAGGTTCAAGGGTTCATCCAAGCAAAGAATATTGCATCGTTTTGGATTATGCTGGCAATGCCTATCGCTTTGGGTTTGTAACTTCCAAACAGGAAGTGAGCTTAGATAAAGATAAAACATCCGCCCCAGGCATGGCACCAATTAAAGCGTGTCCCCGAGAAAAAGGGGGGTGCGGGATGCTGCTACATTTATCGGTGATGAGTTGCCCGCATTGTTTTTATCAGTTTCCCCAAAAAGTTAAAAAAGCGAATTACAACTATTCAATGGTTCCCTTGGCACCATCGCCAACACCATCAGAAAATTCTGATTTAGATGCCAAAATTAGTTTTTACCGCGAAGCTGCCCAGCGGTCTTTTAAAAAAGAACTGCCACCCGGTAATGCCATCGCTTTATTTAATCAAAAATACGGCGGTATTCCTACACCAGATATTACTCAAGGCGCTGTTTTCGGTGCTAATCCATCTGACAACCAAAAGCAACTTTATCGAGCTTATTTACAAAGACAAGCGATGTGCTCTGGTAAAGATTTGGAATGGGTAGCAAAATACATGAAACTCGAATTTGGTTAAATTAATTTGCCAATAGCATTGTGATTATCGCCAATGCACTTTCTAGCATGAGTGTCAATTCGCTTTGTCCAATCTAAATCGTCAACATGATTTTCAAGTAAATCAAACGCTAGCGATTTGGCAACAGCAACAGCAAAGCGATCGCCTGCGCTCCAAGCAATTCCCGTGACCCCCACCAAATCCAAGTGCCACAGACCCAAGCACTCAACTTTAATTTGATTGTTAACGGGATAACGGCTGATGCGACTAATGGCAATTTGATGAGTTGCAAACGGATGTTCTGCAAAAAGGAAGCCTCCAATGGGTAATAACTGTTGTCGAGTAAGTCCCGTAGATACTGCTGGCAATTGTTTAACTCTTGTGGGGGAGCGCTGGAGTCTGTCACAGGTAAATAGCAGGTCATAAGGGGTATACTGCAATATTGCTCTCCAGATGGCAACGTTTGTTGCTGTATTGCTTTCGAGGGACAGCAATCGACAAAAGGTACTTCTATATTCGCTTTTGATAATTGGAGGTCGATATTTTTTAGGTCGTACAATTCCGATAAATTGGAGTATTTGTAGGACGAGTTTATTAAGGTATTCGGCGGCTCGATCAAGCACTGGCTTAAATTATTATTCATCTTTGTTGTTGCGATCGAATGAAACTTTTAGTAGATACTGATAAGCTTTATCCGTAGGAAATTTCCGAATCCCTGTTGCTGTAGTAATCACAGCCAAGACCTGTTTCATGGCATCTTCAAAAGTTGCGTTGGGCGCATCTCGAATCATAATACCAATCGGCAATGCCAGCAGAAATAGGAATAATATTTCTAGCGGATCTAGATGAACTTTGTTGGCACCAAAAAATAAAGTTATCCCCTGATGACAACGACTTTCTTCAGCCGAACATTTCTTTTCTATATTTTGAGAATTTTCCGAAACATTCTCTTCGGTATTTTGAGAATCGTCGGCAGAAGTTATTAAGTCTTTGTTTATTGTCATAACTTATTTAAATCGTGCCAAAGGCTACTAATAATTTGGCACGATTTAAATGATATTCCCTCAATATAAATACTGAGGAAATAGAGAAAGAAGTTATTTCAAAATATTTGTTTTGGAAATGTAAATCGAGCGAGAACTACCAGTAGGCAAATCAAAATAGGTAGCGAATTTACGTAATCCACCAAAAGTTATACCTCTTAAATAGTCATTAATTTCCGCAGCAACGCGAAAATTAATTGAGAGCGACTGAGTATTTTTTAGGGCTAATTCTGCACAACTTAAGTTCTTATCAGTAGGCTTTTTAGCAGGTAAAAGTAATTCGGGATGCATCAAAGCTGGCGAGGGTAAACCCACACAAAAATCTAGATGATCTGGAAAGGCGTATTTCAAATGCTCCTTCCTCGCTATATTGCCTAATAGTACTTGTCCTGATTGCTCGTGGTTTCCCCCATCAAGCCATAGAATGCGATGCGCGGCTCCAGGAACATTTAATTCCAACGATTGAGCAAGTACAGATCTAGCCTCTGAATTATCAACGCAGCCAACAATAATAACCAAGCTCATACTTGCTTGCTCGCCAATCATTTCGACGTTGAAAGGCTTATTTATAGCAGCAATATCTAATCCCAGGCTTAAGCTCAAGCGATGCGCTAAAACTTCTGCTTTAGGCCTTCCTAAATCCGCGGGACAAAAAAGCTGTCGAGCAATGTTTTTCTCTTCTACAAAATCAAAGTCAACGAAGGTGGCACTGGCTTTTTTACCAGTAGCATTAATCGCATACATCAATCTAGCGATCGCTCCGGCGCAGTGGCTTCCAGTCCCACCACAACCGACTAACATAAATTCAATCTTTTCCCACGCAGGAACAAGCAAGGAAGTGGACTCTAAAAAAGAAGTATCAATGTTCATAAGTATCTTCGATCAAATCATTGTTAAAATCTGCAAAAACCATGTACGCGGGGATTGGACAAAAATAACCAGCAAGTCCAATGCGAACGCTAATCGCCGGACGCGACCTCACACAACCCAAAACCGCATAAATCCGAAACCCCTGCTCGTCGGCATTATCTTGACTAGAAAAAAATGGTCGCATATCGCCATGCGAATGAACTTCGACCAAAGCTTTCTCATAATCTGTATTCACAAGGCTGTGGTATACAGGAGTAACTGAATGCGGCGAGGCTAATTGTTCGGGTTTAGACATTAGCCAATCGGTTTCTTGCCATAGATACCAAAGCACTTCATTATGAGTACTTTGGGCATCAACAAGCATTTGGTTTAGGAAAGAAAAAGGAATTTGTTCTCCTTCCCACCGCAAATAAGCCTCAACTTCAGCCAAGCCCCGAATCTCACATTCCCCAATCGGCCACATAGCTTCCATAAAAGAGCGTTTTGCTCGAATAAAAACGCCATTGGCAGCAAAAATGTATTCGTATAATTGGGCGGTTATTGGTGGTAATTCATCTGTGGCGGCGATGATATAATTTACTAAATTCATTGATTTCTCGTGGCTCTACTAATTAATCTCTCGGTGGTTTGGCCTCCATAAATAGAAACCAATTCTTTAGTTGGATATTTACTTTTATTGCTATCAGATAGCGCTAATAACAACGAGCGAATATCTTCGTTGTGCTTGACTGACTTGCCTTTAATTAAATGATCCGTAAAAGGGGTATTACAAAATATCTGCCAAGCTTTCTCAATGCCACTACCAGTTGCCACTGGCAAAGAATTGTCACCAAAGCAGATTTGTCCTGGCATAGTGCTATGTCCATCCCTATCGCCGCTAACGTTAGGCAATGGCGCATGGTGCAAGATTGATGTCGGGCTAAAGCTAGCTTCCTTAATTGCCCAGATGTAATAAGTTTGGTGAATCCCAAAAAACACTAACCCAGGCATGGGAACGGCAATCTGTTCAGTTCCATTGGGTAGTTGCAATAGCAGATTTAACTTGCCAGGAGGGGAAAACCGCACACTCCAATTACCTCGCTTGGAGACACCGCAGCGCACAATATTCGCACCCAGCCAACCGGAATCAACTGGCTCATTTGCAAAGGCAGCCCGCACGGAAGAACTCGAAACTAATTTAGCTTTTACCTTCCCTTCTTCTGTCCAGCGAAACACGTACTGCCCTTCTAAAAATATTAAAGCTGGGGGCGAATGGCTTGAGGATTCTACAAGGTAATTAGCGGCGCTTTCAAACAACGAATCGGGTAAAAATTGTACGGGTTTTATGTCGTTCATAACTACTCAAGATAGGGGCTTAAAACCGTCTGTAAAGGTTCTGGATTATAGATGGCTTCGGTATCGAATTCGTAAGCCTGTTGGAAGATGTTGGCGGCTAAGAGGATATTTTTTTCATCCTCAAGCCAATCATCCAAATCAGCTATTTGAGAGCAAATTTCGTGAGCTTCTAGCCAATGATTTCTGAGCATTTCCATCTGCTCGATAGTCCAATCGAACTCTGGATAATATTCTTCGGTTGAATCAAGCCAGACATTGTTTGTAGAGTTATCTACTACCTCTATAACTTTGGATAATGCCGAAAGCGGATATTCAGCTTCTTCACACAAAGCTTTGAGTTTTTGTTCGTCAAATTCTCCGGCTGGCTCAGATAAAATATTTTCCATCCACACTGGCGGGTCGATATTACCCGAAAGGGATAAAACCAATTGAAAGGATCTTGGTAAATCCTCTACATCAGAATTCCACCACTCCGGGTAAATCGGCCAAACAGGAATCATTCCAAATGGTTCTTCTCCCTCTAACATCGAGTACGGCAAGGAAAATAAATTAGAGTCGATTAGACTAAATAAATTGAGTTCCCATCGACTAGCCAACCCATTGATTAAGTTATCTTCCGCCTCCCAGTCGCAAGGATCTGCCTCATATTCTTCGGGGAAAAAATGTTGGTAAATCTTGTGCAGATTAATTAACCAATCCAGTCTATGGAGATAAGAAACTGCATCACTTATATTATTAGGTAAAACCAGATGATGCAGGTTTTTTGTGTACTCGTAATACATCAGAATCCTGCAATTGGAATATTACTGGCTTCGTTTGGGCACGACCCTAAAAAATCGAGGCTGCGGCGGATTTCATTATCTTCTTGCCTTCCAGCACTCAAGGCTGATTCAATCTGCGGCTGTAAATCGATAACATCCTTGAGTTCGACTTGAGAATTGGTAAAAAATACCTGCTTGCATCTCCAAGCTAAATCAATTGCCGGGTTAAATTCTGAAAGTGCATTTTTTAGCGACTCAATTACAGCATCGTTACCTTTGAGTCCAGCTTGCTTAATCATCCGCACAACTAAACCTTGAGCGGTAGTTTCTCGCTTGATTTCGGCATTAGCTAACTGGGGATAAAATGGCACGATTACCTTTTTTAAATCCTCGTCATTTTGAGCGATCGCATCGTCAATTGTGATATCTTGCCCGTCAATTTTGATAATTGCCATTGGTTTAGTCCTCAAAAAGATTTAACGTCGTTTGCTCTGCGTCTGATGCCGTCCCGGATTGTGGCTGCACTTCTATATTTGGCAGCAAGAGTTTGGGTTTTAATTTTGCAGATTTAGTGTTTGGCTTATCGGCAGACTTCTCTTCTTTTGGTAGAGGTTTTGTTTGTTCGCGCTCAATTGCCGCAGTTAATCTTGCTGGCAATTCAGCTTGAAGCTGGGCTAACAATTCATCAATCAACTGTTGAATGCAAGCCAAATCGTTTGAGCGATGACTCTTAAAAATAGGGGGGTCTTGATGGTTCCTGATACCTATCAAAATTTGCCGTCCTTCGGGGGAACCATCTTCAGGGAAGATTTGCAAGCTCACAGTTATCGGACAGTTGGGAAATTCATAGGATTTAGCTAATTCAGGTTTATCCATTCGATTTACGTAAAGTGACTAATTTGGTGGAAACTCCTACGGGGCGATCGCCTTTTCTAAAAGCATCCTTCGGTAATGCTTTAGCTACACCGCCGACGCTATAAAACCAGTCGCGGAATTCGGATTCAATTCTTGTAGAACGGTCGAATATTCCGCTAGATGCGATCGCCACTAAAATGCCGCCTTCGCTCAAGCAGTAGTCATAGGCATAGCGGATATGAATTGCATCCCCATTGCGCTTAAAGTCTGGGTTCATAGCAATCCGGGAGTAGGTTCCACGGAAAGTCAAAAAGTCTTGCTCGTAAACCTTGAACCCCTTCAGGCGCAAAAGCTGGGCTAAGTCGGGTACAATTTCCACGCAATCAACCTCACAACCAAGCTTCACCAAAGCATCGGCAATGTGTCCCGAACCTGCTGACGGTTCTAGGACTTTCATACCGGGGGCGAGTTTGAGCCTTTCAATCATCAAATCGACTATATCGGGCGGTGTGGGAAAATAACCAGGGATATTCGATACAGCCGCCCACTGCTGCAACCGCCGTAACTGCTGTTGCTTTTGGCGCTCTGGGTCGATGGTTACAGGGTTTGCCTTTAACATCTCAAGCAAGGTGTCGCGGGCTAATTGGAATCGTTCACTTTTCAGTCCTGCGGCAATCAATCGCTCTTGGGGTTGTAGATGCCCGTAGTAAATCTGCTCGACCAAAGCGCGGGTCTTAACTTGCATCAAGATTAAAGGCACAGAACCATTTTCTAAGGCAGTAGCTATCAGGCGCAGACATTGTTGAATCTGCTCTAACTGCTCGCCTTCTTGTTCTATGGCTCGACCAACCCGTAACTTTCTAGCGGTTAGGTCACCGCTTAAAATTGAGGGATTCAGCTTCTCGTCGATGGAGACTTGCATAGCATCAGCCATTTCCCGAAACCGCTGTGATAGTTCTAAGTCGGATTGGGTGACTGGCTTTTTGGGAGGCGTCACACTCTCAAGCAAATCTTCGTCGCCCCGCGAGGAGGCGAACAAGCTTAGTTGCGTATTTTTCATAAGTGAAGTTTTGGAGAACCAGGAAAATTTTCCTGGACTCATGGTTTAATTATTCCGACTTGGGCTGAATCTCATCTGAGAGTTTCTGCAACAGGCAAACGACTGTCTTTAAGTCCTCTCCAAACTTATCTGAATTCTGAAACTCAAACCTGTGGCTATAAACGTACTCTGATTGAGAAAGAGCAAAAATCAATGCTTCAAGCGCCTCTTCGGGTGTCAATCGCTTTGGCTGAAATTCTTCTCTAATCCTGCCCATCGTCGCTAACAAGCGATCTACTATTTCTGAGGGTTTAGCACCAAAAGTCTCGCCTTTGCTTGTTTCTACCTCCCACATGTCGTCACTATAGCGAAATATGCAGATCTTAGTGTCTTGATAAGTAAAGGTTGCAAACGTCCGACGGCTGTCGCTATCAAACTCAATCCCCATAGCATTTTGCAAATCTGCTGCAAACACGGGATCGAAGACTTCTCGAAATTTAGCGATCGCTGTTTGTTTTTTGCGTTCTTCTTCGGCGATGCGCTCCTGTTTCTTGGCTTCTAAATCGGCTAAATGGCGGGTGTACGCATTGGTAATCATTTGTTCTAAGTCAATCATGTTTGTAGCTCCTATAGATTTAAAAAGGGATAGGGTCGCTTAAATTCTCAATCTCTCCCTCTGATAGTCCGTATGCTCGTCCGTACTCCCTCCAAGCATCGTCCGGTAGTACTGCGGTTACAACCAAGCTAGGAAAACAAAAACGCAAATCATTCACGAACCAATCGCTTGCCATCCTCAATTGAAACCATCGGCCGCCGCCGTCTGCAAAGTAAATTACTAAGCGGCATTCTAGGTTTTGAAAGGGGAACAAGTTTAACATTGACCAAGCCCAACAGCGAATATGAGCGCAGTTATCAAAGCTGATGTAAGGCTTTTTGGGCGCGAGAAAACTTGGATTCATGTTCTAGGAAAATTGTTCTAAAAAGTTATACGGTCTTTCTATCAAAACTCTGGCAAAGATTCGTAGAATCCAGATCCTTGATGGTCTAAAACATCTGAGTAGTGGTAAGCTAAATCTTCATCTTGGCTTAAGAAATCTGACCAAAAAACCTTGGAAGTCTCTTGCCTGCTCTCCAGTTCCGTTATCACCTCGTTTCTTTCTTCGTCTGTTAAATCAGTCTGCAAATATGCAATGAGGGCGGCTTTGACAATTTTGTCGTTCATAGTCGGATACCAATATGAGTGAAACTCCCGGCTAGAGCCGGGAGACTAAAAGGCGATCGCTGATTACTCTCGAATCTGTACGGGCATAATCAACGCCACAATGTCATAGCCGTTAAGCGGCACCACAATTACTGGCGTAGCTTTCTGGTTGATTTTGATTGCTACTTCTTGAGTACCAATGCTTCTTAAGGCTTCGCTAATATATTTGACGTTGAAAGCTATTTTGATGTCTTCTCCAGATAGTTCGGCTGGGACTGCTTCAGTTCCCGACCCGGCTTCTTCGTTTTCGGAAGACAAGACAACTTTCTTAGATTCAACAGACATCTTGATCAGATTGTTCTTGTAGTCGGACAACACAGAAACCCGACTGACAGAACCAATCAAAGGTAAACGTTCTACCCAAAGTTCGCGCTGGAATTTCTTGGGAATTAGCGAATCGTATTTGGGGTAGTCGCCTTCAAGGACGCGCCCGACAATAGTTGCTTCCTCTAGACGAATCTGAACTATGCTGCTACCGCTATCGCTAGCTTCATAGCTAACCTCAACCATCGACTCGTCTTTACCTAGATACCGCTCGACTTCGCGTAAAGTGCGAACCGGAATTGTTAGATGCTGTGGGCTTTCGATGTCGGAAGTGAAGTTGAGTTCGCACCGATATAAAGCCAGTCGGTGTCCGTCAGTCGCAGCTATTTCTAGCTTCTGGTCGGGAGTAACAACAAAGTGCGCTCCAGTCAAAACGAGCTTCGTCAGATCGGTAGATGCTGCATACAAGGTACTTCCTAAGCCCACTCGCATTGCTTTGGTGCTGAGCTTAAACTTCTTGAGGTTTGAAGTGGGAATGGGCAATTCGGGATAATCGTAGGCATCTCTACCTGATATCTCAAATATCCCATTAGCTGTGGTCAGCTTGGCTTTATCAGAAGATTCGTTACGCTCTAAGGTAATTGTCCCTTCGGGTAGCTGGCAAAGGATATCGTGAAGGATGGCAACGGTAACCGTGTAGCTCCCGCCCACGGGGACTTCTGTTGCAACAAACTCAACAATGACCCCCAGCGATAAATCAAATCCTACTAATTCAACTCGCTTAGTCTTGGCATCAGCTGTAATTTTGACGTTGTTGAGGATCGGATGAATTGACAGTTGCCGGATAACTCGCCGCACTTGAGCTAACGCCTTGGCAAAAGCCGCACTATTGCAGGAAAATTTGAAGTAACCAGTGCTTTTGTCTTGGTAGGACACCTCTGGCTCTGGTGTTGAGTTCTCGGCTTGGGTCTCAGTTACAGCTGAGTCTTCGGGAACATCAACTTCATTCTCGCTTGCCGTTGAGTCCTCAGCAACCTCAGATTCAGCCTCGGCTACTGTTGAGTCCTCGGCAACCTCAGATTCAGCCTCAGTTACAGCTGGGGCTGATGATTTGAGGGTCACCCAATCAGGCTTCAATGTCACAATTTTCGCATCATGACATTTGAGTTTTAACCAACCTTTAGCACTAAATCCAACTACGGGGGCTTCGGTTCCGTTGTAGGTAGTATTTTTGGGATCTTGCAATCGCAAGATTTCTACCGTATCGCCAACTGCAAAAGTCGTCGTCGGCTGCTCAACTGATGTTGCGGTCATATTAAACCTCTAGATCGAATAGTGAAAGTTGTCCGGGGTGGGAATACCTTGAAGTCTCAACCCCATCAATATAAAGCTGACACGCTTTGAGCGCATCAGACATTGTTGCCTCATCCATACTGATTGGATCTAGTTCTACTTTAGAGCCACAAGGATCGTGCAGCTGCAAGTGATAATCACCAACCAATTCAGTAATTACGATCGCCCAATGCTTGTAAATGAACTCTTCAGAAACCAGAATAAAGAACTTATCGAAAAAGTACCAATCCAATTCATTACCAGCATCACAAAGCCAATCGTAACTACGAATCATCCGACAAGTTTTTTGAAAAAATCTATTAGCTTTTTCAAAACTTGTAAAGCAACGTCGATGCCAAAAAATGCGACCGCTGGAATCAAACATTACGAGATGAAACTTACTAGGCAAGATTTCAT
Source organism: Nostoc linckia z4 (assembly GCF_002608075.1). Classification (GTDB taxonomy): domain Bacteria; phylum Cyanobacteriota; class Cyanobacteriia; order Cyanobacteriales; family Nostocaceae; genus Nostoc; species Nostoc linckia. The sequence goes on along the minus strand of NZ_LAHA01000004.1, from coordinate 361,320 downwards.
CTATGATAAAATTCCAGGTTATTTGGCTTGAATTTATTTGTTGAAAATTTGTCATACCCTCCTTTCTAGCGGCAAGTTTGAATACTTGCCACATTTAGATCATAACACATTTTTTGATTATTTGCAACATTTTACTAGAAAGGGAAAAACGCGCTCATTTCTTAAGTTTAAGATTCCAGACTTGGGCGCGGTGCAGACACGACTTTTTTTTGCTTCCTAATCTCTTTCAGTATTATTACTGTAAAAACATTAGATAAATTGGTATATACAGGTGTAAGAGGTTCTATCTTTTTAACTAATTCACTGAGTTGGTTGTAAGCTTCTTGGGTTATTGTAAGGGTTGCCCACGGAGAGTAAGAAGGCGCAACATCCTCTGCTATTTCATTTAGCAGGCTTTCATCTTTAGAGCAAGCCGAGGTATATTTCAGAATTACGTTTGAACTATATTCTTGTTGCGAGATAAATTTTCCTCCAGTCTCAACTAGCCAATCTACATGGCTCCTTAGCTTATCCCTCATATCCTTGTTGAGTCTGATCTTCTCGGTGGGAACTCCTCTAAACTTCCTGCCAGCGCCAGGGCGAAAGCCTCCTGACTGCTTTGGTTTTGTTTCTCGATCTTTTGCCATGCAAGTACTCAAACGTTAATTCTTCTATTATTTTAAACATTATCTTTGATGAAAAAAAACTTAACTTCACCGAATAATATGGTGATTGAAACTTGGGAGATTGAAAGAGCAGTGAACGCTCTTACAAAAAACAATCCTGGAATAATTACCGCCAAACAATTAAGTGATTTACGAAACGGCATCAAGCAGTTTGGTTTGCTGTTACCCCCTATTTTTAATAAGCGAACCGGTAATATAGTTGGCGGACATCAAAGGATTCGGGCAGCACAGGCAGAAGGCTTAACTGAGATTGAAGTCAACGTAGTCGATTTTGAGGAAAAAGCTGAGGCTAGATTAGGGCTAGCTCTCAATCGCATCAATGGGAAGTGGGATTATCAAATCCTAGAAGAAGTTTTGGCAGAATTATCTACTTCCGAGGCGATCGCTTTTTCTGGCTTTAGTGAGTCTGACCTAGTAGAAATCATGTCGGACTACGAGGAACCCTTTGAAGAAAGTTTTGAATCTTTTGCCGAACGCTTTAGTACCAAACGAACAACTGAATTTGTAGCGTTCCGCAGCGCTAAAGTGTTTTTCACTTGTTCTAAGCAAGGCTATGAAGCACTCATCCAAAGGTTGTATGCAGAGGTTGGAGTAGATGACATTGCTGCTGGGGCAAGGTTTTTTAAATTAATTGGCTTAGGATAAAACATGGCGTTACAGTATAAAGATTTCACGCTTGCTGCCTTAGAGGGAATGGTGAATCCGAAAAACCCGCGCTGGATGCCAGAATCTCAAATGGCAGCGCTAGAGGAATCACTAAAAGAATTTGGCTTAGTAGAACCGCTAATTGTTAATGTTAGAAACAATCAAGTAGTCGGCGGACACCAAAGAATTCAAGCCGGAAAAAACGCTGGATATAAAAAGCTTACGGCGGTGCTTGTAGATTTACCCTATGACCAAGAAATGGCTCTTAATCTTTCTCTTAATAAAATTAAGGGAGACTGGGACTACGATAAATTAGCCGAGATTTTATCAACTTTTGATAGTGAAGATTTGGTGGGTACCGGATTCACCGCCCAGGAAACTGAGGCGATTGTAGCTAACGCTATCACTGAAGCTGAAAACCTAGCTTTTGGCAGCGATTCTGTGGTTGAAGAAATACGCAATCGCAGCAATGAGGAAGTAGAAGAAGAACTAGAAAGTACCGTTAAGGTGCAGTTTGGAATGTTTTCCAAACACGTTCCGGCTAGTACATATGAAGCCTGGGTAGAACGCTTAAGTAATTTAAGTCCCAACGGAAATAGCCCAGCAGCACTGGGGACTGTAATAGCCGAAATGCTAAATATTCAACCACTCGCTGAGGAGGAAAACGAACAACAGCAAGAACAAGAACCACAACAGACAGCAGCATAAATTTAAATTCAAAAACCTCAAAAAAATATGTCAAAAATAACGCCCTTAAAAGCCGATGATGGTATTTTCGTTAGTCCAGGCAGTTGGGAATTTAATTCTCAAGTAGCTCCCAAATTTAACTCTCATGTCATTAAATCAGTTCCTTATTATTTAGATACCCAAGTTGCTGTTTCTGAAATATCTGATTGGTTCGTCAGAAAAAATTCACTCATCCTAGACTTAGGATGTGCGACTGGAAGCACAATTAGCGATATTTATAGGCGGCATGTAGGCAAAAATATCTCTATTATTGGCATTGATAATTCTGCCCCAATGCTGGAAGAAGCGAGTAAAACTCTCAACGGATTCCAGAGGATAGATCTAATCAAAACCGACATCGAAGCTTATCATTTCCCCCAAGAAATTGATTTGATTTCGAGCCTTTACACTTTGCAATTTATCCACCCCAGATATCGGCAAGATATTTGCCAAAAAATCTACAACAGCCTCAACCCTAGTGGCGGATTTTTACTGGTCGAAAAAGTTGCCGATACTGATAGCACGATGGGCGAGATTTTCAACCATCTGCATTGGCAGCGTAAAGAAGCAATGGGATTGAGCGTTGAGGAGATTCACTCAAAAGCTAAATCATTGCGTGGGGTCATGATTCCGCTAACTTTAGAAAGTAATATTGCAATGCTAGCCGAAGCCGGTTTTACCAAAATTGGGGTTTTCTTCAAATGGTTTAACTTTGCTGGCATCGCAGCAATTAAGTAGTACCTAAGAAGAGGAATTCTCTGCACAAGTTTTCTGTATAGGCTATTCTGCCATCTTTGAATTCCAGTGCCGCTAACGAGACAGGTTGGGGAATAGGTGCGACAGCACACAACAACCTTTGCTTTCCATCACCACCAGTCCAGTAGACGCAGTTGCAGCAAGCTTGTACCTTTTCTGTACTCATATCACTTTTTGTATTCAAAATGAAGCTTCAAGACTTTCATAATACAGAAATCAAACTCAGTTTTGAGGCGATCGCTCAAGACCGAGATTTGGCGTTTGAAATTCAAGCACAATTAATTAACTTAGGACTATTAGAACCTCCCGCTGATGGCAGATTTGGGCCGCTTTCAGCAGCGGCGTTACGAGACTTTCAAAAAAGAAGTAATTCCGGAGAAATTGATTTTATTATTTCTTCGCTAACCGTCCAAAAACTGTTAGAGGCTAAACCCGAGGATTTTCAAACGCCACTACAGTTGGGGGAAGATTTAGCAAGTCGCATTGTTAAATATATGCTTGCTAAAAACTATCAGCTGTTTACCAACCGCAACGAATACAACATTGTTTACGTTGAGGGGTTGAATGCTGATGGCACTCTCAATAACGACGCTCCCAACGAATTTAACGATTTACGCTTGGTCATCGAAGTTATAGATGGCGTTCCCAAAATTATTGGGCGGTGGCAAGCAACTTCCGAACCAGGAAGCTACTACACCTACCACCCGATGAATCCTGGCGGTGCTGCCAGAATTGCCTTTGGGCAGTACAGAGCTTGGGCTGTGGGCATCCACGGGAATGCCGAACCACATGAAGCGCTGGTGCAAGTTGGTTCAGTCACCGTTTGTCGGGACTTCAACAAAGACTACAAGCGCACCGGCGATAAGTTAGACAGTGGTATTTTCGGGATTAACCAGCATTGGGGCTATGACTACCCGGCTAACAATATCAACAACGCTTCGGCTGGCTGCTTGATTGGGCGATCGCGCGCTGGACATCGAGAATTTATGTCTATAGTCAAACGCGATCGCCGCTACTTGGCTAACAATAATTACGTTTTCTACAGCACAGCGATCGCTGGGGATGAATTGTTGAAGTTTGCGGCAAGCCCAAAGAAGCAGGAAAATTTTCCTGCTTCTAACTCGCTAATCATTTCATGATAAACTCCTAATTGCGTTAATACTTTTAGAATTCTTTGATAGGGAAAAGAATTTCAAGGAGCTATCGATCTAAAGCAGGTGCTAGCCCCTTCCACGAGCAGCGTGCCTGCTTTAGTTTTATGGCTCTTTAATCTTGAGTAATGCCGACTTTTTTCAAAGCACTTTCAAAGGTTTTAGAGGTATCACATAAAGTAGTGCCTTGATGCCACACTTCAAATTCAAAATTCTCGTTAAGACAAATAGACCAAGTAGAGTTTTTACCTAGCCATTTTGTACAATCGCACTTCAATTTCTGTACTCCCTGAATCTTTACTGTTGTAACGGATACAGGTAAAGATCTCTGCGCCTCTTGCTCTTTTTGTTGGGCAAAATAATCTATCAAATCAACTCCTTTGGGTGCTTTTCTTAAGTAAAAAAGCAGCCGTGCTGCGAATTCTGCTTCATCACAGCCAGTGTAGGGAATGCTAAATTCAAAAGTAAACTCAGTCGCCCGAATACCTTCTGGTAGATCGATATCTAATCCACGCATGTATTCAAAGCTAACATTTACCTCCTCACCACCATTTTCATGAATGGTAATACCGCCCCAATCTTGTTCGTAGATTCTGATAAAATCGTTGTTTTGTTCGCACAAACGTCCGCCAAGAAATTCTGCTATTTGCATAGCATTGAATTGGTTTAATCTTTCCATCGCTTTGTTAAATTGATTGAGTTTGAACTTGAGATTGCTTGGCAACAACCGGAACCGTTGATGCTACTTCTATGCCGTGGTATTTGCGCCACCCTGGAATCTGTTTGATGTACTCCAATACACCCGCTTCACCAATTACTCCTAAAAGCAATTCCGCAGATTCCCATTCTTCGGAAGTTGCGTTTATTTCCTTGAGTAAATCAATGAGAGCTTGGTTGAGATGAATTACAGTTCCCATCGCCAAAGAGTAATGAGGTGCTCGGTCAGAGAGCAAATCTTGACGCGATTGGACTTCACCCCCCTGGCGCAGTCTAATATCTAAGATTTCCTGCCCTAGAGGATCTATTGGCAGCTGGTGTTGAGTTGTTTCCAAACTAGACTTTTTACGTCGTCTGGAGGTAGTGCGCTTTACTGGCTCAGATGGAAGTTCCAATACTTGAGCAATGGGCAATACCGTTTGGGCAGTTACCATCCGCCGCCGCCAATCGATTAGGCAGTGGGGATAAACAATATCTGCAATTGTCTCTTGACGCAAGCGGTCAATACCCGCTGGGGTCAATTCGACGTATAACTGACGAGTTATCCAGCCCATGCCTAGATCTAATTCCTCGTCTTCCTCGTTTGAAGGCGCGTATACGGGTAGATCTTCGTTCCACGCGATCGTGTAGTAGAAGTAGCCGCAAGTCGCATCCTGAATACTGACAATTCGGCTCCCCGGTCGCTGCTTGCAAAATTCCTCAACCCAACGCCGTTGTTTTTTATTAGGTTTTCGTGCCATCAGTGTCTCCCAAAATGGCAATTAAATCTGGTAGTAAAGGTAATAGACTGCGGCTTTATAAGTATTGATAAAACCGCTAGCAATGGCTTTTTCATTTCGGTTGGCGCTAACTTCATCCAATGCTGTAAACCTCCAATAAAGAGGTTTCACCCAAGGGTTAGCGATATCCCAAAGCCGCATTTGATAGCTTTCGCTATTTGCTGGCAACCAATAGCTATGGCGGATGTCGGGATGAAGAAGATACCTGCGTTGGTCTAAAATTGTGGTCGCTAAAATTAACTGCGACTCGGACAGATTGTTAACATTAAACCGCTGATTCTTGCAGACTCCGTAGAACCATAAAATCGACTCCAGCTTAATTAGTTGCTTCACGCGAGAATCGGATCTCATCCTCTCGTATTCCTCAACTAAATAGCGGGCAGCTTGGGTCATAGATTTAAACTCTTCTAAGTGATGAGTTTGCCACACGTCGCGTTGTGGGGTTTTGATATGAGTCAGGAAACCAGCAACTTTGTTAGTTCTTGGAACATCGACAGCACAAGTAAAGCCAAACTTGGGATTGGCAGATTGTAAACCACGAATTTTGGAAATCACGATTATTTATTTTGTAAGAGGAAAGACATGACGCTAGCGTTGTGGTCTAGCATTGAAGAACAATCGCACAACATTGAGGGAACCCAAAACAGCTTCCCTTGCTCGTAATCTGGGTTTGAATCTTTTTTAGGGGACGGCGGGCCGTCCCAACCGGCATCCACATATTCGGCTTTTCCACCAGCGTTGGGAAAGATCCATTCTTTGGCGTGGAACCGGGGATTGTGTTCGCACCAAGCACAGCAAATAATCGAACTGCCGGGGTACATAATCAAGCGATCGTAGGTGCAGTTGCGGCGAATCCAGTTAAACACCGAACGGGGATTGGTAGGGTGCGAGTGAATGAGGATATCGGCAGCGCCGCCGATGCCCCCTTGGGGAGGGCGGAACAAGTGGAGCGCATAGGGATTTTCGAGGCTGGGATACCAATGCTTCCAAAGCTGCAATGAACAAAACCCAAAGGTCACGCTAACAGGGCCAAAGTTTTCCACAACAGGATCGAGTATGTGCTTGCACAGCCCCTTTAATCCCCGAACTTCTACACCAGTCCAACTGCTAGGACAGTTGGGGATGCCCTTGGTGATGGCGGTTTGGGAATAGAGAAAGTCGCTCAACATAAAATGTTTTCCCACCCGCACATCCTGGGGGCGAGTACGGGGATGCCATTTACGTTCTGTCATTTTTATCCTCGTAAGAAACTGGTATTACTCTGCCTTTTTTGGTGGCTCGAACTGGCACCACTTCGGCTTCTTCTGACCCAATACAATGAGCATAAAGTCGCCGCAAATCTTTCATCAAAGGCTCTTTGATATCTTCTGGAAAAACGTGGTGGCGCTCAGACGAAATCATTTCATAAAGCCACCAGGTTTGTGCCGCACAATTATCTAGAAAAGTCCGCTTCTTCAAAGCTTTAGCCGTGCGATCGCCAAAGCTTGCAAGGTCAAATAAAGTTCCTTGAGTTTTGGCATCGGCGTCTTTTTGGCGGCGGATATCCCGCAGCAGTTGGCGAATCTGGTTAGCCGTCAAATCGTATTGGGCAGTAATCTTGAATAGCGATTGAATCTCCGTTTGAGTGAGTGTATTATTCTCAGCAAAATTAGCCACTTCAAAAGCGCGAGAGAGTAAATCTAATTTATCAGTTTGTACCTCCCAATCCGTTCCTAAAAGACAAACTAAGGAATGGTATTTTCGCGCCATTCCTTCACTAATTGCTAAACTCTCGCCAGCTTGCTGATAGTTATTGCCGCATTTTTTAATCAGGAAATCAACACAGCGGGTATACTCAAATGAGGTATATTGCAACCTGTTGGCATTGGACATTAACGCCATCATTTGAGCTTCTTGCAAGCTAATTTGGTGAACGCGACAAGGGGCAGAAGTGTCCCCCCGACGAATCATCGACTCTAATCGGTGATGCCCAGCAATCACAAACTTTTTTCCTTCTGGCGTTAGCCAAATATCTAAAGGATCTAACGCTTCCGGCTTCCAATTTGCTACTAGCCATTGCACCCGTTCTTCATCAAAATCGACAGAGCGAAATTGAAATAGTGCAGTGTCTTTTTCTATTTCACTTATTCGGATTCTAGTTATTTTCATTGGAACCTAACCCAAAAAATCAAATAAATTGGTTTGCACTACTCCACCGAAGGGTGGCGCTACAGTTTCATCAGCCTCATCTTCGTCAGCTTCAACTATTGGAGATTCCAAAATATTGAGTTGCCCGTCTATTTCTGAAGGCTTGGTAGGACGTTTAGTTTGCTTTTCTTCTAAAGATCTAGTGCGCTTGCTAACCCAACCTCTTTGTTTTGCTTGTTCGACAACTTTGGCGCGGATATCTCGTGCCAACTCTTCATAGTCATGTTTGATGCTTTTGTAATCAACAGGGCGGCTACCAATAATTTCCCAGGTGTCTTTGACACCATCACGCAAGCGATTATGGGACACCATCGCTTCATTACACGCCCACAAATAAACATCAGTCCAGCGGCTTCCCATAGGCGCTTCATAGCTTGCGGGCATCATTACCGCTACTATCTCGGCTGGAGTCGCCAAACTGCCGACAATGCCTTTTTCGTGTTCCTCGAACACGAGCTTCAGACGGTCAATGGCGATCGCTTTAAATATCCAAGGGGGTATGCAGTCCATCCAAGGACTGCGATGGGTGATGACAGGCCCCGCGATATAGCGAATGTGCGCGAGTTCCATATCTGCCATGTCCAATAGGGCAGCTGTAACTTCTTTTGCTAACTCCATCTCAGTCATGAAAAGCAACAACTTCTGTGTCGTTGGGGGCAGCTTCTTTTGGGCTTGCTTGCGGCGGTTTTCGGCGGCTAGGGCTTCAACATCAAACAAAGGTTTAGCTTCAGTCATAGTTAAAAATGGGTAGGAGAAAACTGTCCGTGGACTTCCGCGGACAGGGTGAATTTGAATCTATAGAAGTAGCTAAAAAGCTTGTGGGCTAGGGATTAAACTGAATTTTGTCCAGTTCGCAGGTAACATTTCTCATGCAGATTGGGGCGCTTATAGATTCTAGATATCTACAACGTTCTGCCACTTCCTCTGCTGCTGCTTTTTCTTGTTCGCTCTCGTCATCATCGAAGCCGAAAGACTCAACAAGCTGACCCTTCCAGTAAACGCGCCCAGTGTGGCTTTGAGTCAGATGCTCAATGCCATAAAACCAGTCGCAGTAATTACCAGCTTTTAGTAGGTCATAAATTCTATCTAATTCCTGTTGACCGAGTTCGGATAAATTTCCGTCAATGGTTGCTTGGACGAGGCTCAAGTGGCGCGGTGAAAGTTCCTTGCCGTCGTTAGACATCTGAAGAATTTCCATGCACTTTTCAATGCTGGGCTGCTCATCTGATTCACCTTGAATGTAACTAAGCAATTCGGTAGCTTTTGAAATACGTTCTTTAGCTACCGTTGGAATGCGTCCGGTTGCCTTGAGGTTGGTTGTCTCTAGTAGGTCAACCAAACCTTTTAGAGCTTGATAAAGTTCCGGCGCACAGGCAAGCAATCGAGTATCGGCAACCGAATCGCCCAAAGTCACATCATGCGAGATGCGAATATAAGCAATGCGGCGGCGCGAACCATCTTCTAGATGTTCAACGCCTTCACAAATAACCGATTCAAACTTTTGAGTTGGGTTCATAATTCCTCCAAAATTCGGCAGGCGTTGTCTGCCGAATTACGAGCAAAGAAGGTACTAATTGTTTGGGTTCGCGGCGTCCGCATCCCCGACAACGAGTAGGCGGTTTGGATGCTTGTCGCGCGATCGTGGAAACTACTCCATGCGGGTGCGGTACGTCTTGTGCGAGACTAATAGGAGTATTAGCTAGCAGCAAACAAATAGCTATCCCGAAAATTGATTTATTCATACCGCTAGCCCCAAAGATTGCAACTCTTTGCGGGCTATTTCATCCCACTCACAAGGACTATTGCTCTCAACGTTGTAGGCAAATTTAACAGCTTCTTCGACTTCGCTATCAAATCTGATTGCCACCTCATAATAAGTTCCGAGGTCGTGAGGGTTGGCTTTAGTGAAGAACTCAATACTCGCCTTTAAGTGTTCGGGAATGGGAAACAATCGCTCTAAATATTCCCGATAAACTCTGCATTCTTTTTTGGCATTTGAGGCATAATTCTCAGTGCCAGCCTGCTGACATTGTTCTTCTGCTGGTGCAGAACCAATTTCTAATTCGTCCAAGGCAATAACCTCTTACTATTGGGCTTTTTAGGGCGAAACAAATTCCACCCAAATCACCAAACTCATTGCAGATATGAGCTTGGTGAATTAGGAAAATTGGAATTAAAAAAGTTAATTACTTGCAGGCGATCGCGTGTCCCGCACCGATGCCAAATAACCTAGCTCCAGGGCAATAAGTTATTAGTAAATCTAAGAACTCATCGCGGTCGTAGTACTTTTGAAAAGTTCCGATTCGAGTGATGTCCTGTCCGGAACCTACTCGCACCGCTACGACCATCGCCTCAGTGCATAAATCCCAAGTAAATTGCAAAAGCTTGCAACGCTCTACAGGTTCCTCAATTACGTTGAGAACGTAAACCAAACTGACAATTGAATACGAGCGATTTAGCTTTTGAAATTTAGGGAAGTAGTAAGGGTCAAAGCTATGAACTTCATACCGCCCTTCGGTGCGATCGCTCAATCTAGGCATATCCAAATTGTGACCGCAGCCAAAATCCAACCAGGAACCGTATTGAGGCAGGAAACTTGAATTGAGTGCATTCCGCAACGGCAAAGATAGCTGCTGGCGCTTAATGGCTGTTTTCCATCTGGGAGTTTTCCAGTTAGTTGGGTAAAGCCAACTAGGATAATTTTCAATTTCGGTGTCGTCATCTGAGGGTTGTGAATCAAATAACGACGGCTGAATGAAATCTTGGGACATTTAACTAATTAATAAACCCCCCAAACGAGCAATGTTTTCTTGCTTTTCTAGCTTCAATACAGAGAATTCATCGCGAAGTCTGCACAACTCAATATGATTAATTTCCCGCCCCGCCCTCGCATCCGAGATATCTTCTTGAAGCTCCCAATAACTTTGGTGTGCCTCTAAAAACTGTTGCCGCTTGGCTTTACGCTGGGCATCGTTGCGGAGCGATTCATCAAAAGCTATTGCGGAATCAACTTGGGATTCAATCTGTTTGATGACTTGATGAAGGCGCTCAATTTGAACATCGAGTTCGTGGATTCGAGATTGAACGCTGGCGATCGCACTTGGATATTCATTTAGAAGCACTTGACAACTCCTTTATTTCGTAGGGGAGGCAAGGCTCATAACAAGTAGTAGATATTTGCTTGCATTTCATCACTACCTCCAACTCCCTACCCTCATACTGAAAAACTAAACTTATCTGCCCGAGGAAATTAATAGTAACGTGCTTAAAAGTTGCTACCACAACTTTCTGTGGAAATGAAATTTCGTAATCGTAACCTCGAATTAAATTCATTTTGGCCTCCTAAAAAATAAGAAAAAAATATGGGTGGATTTCTCCACCCGATTCCCTAAATCCGCTTCCGTCCTGAGTGGCGGCTCCAATATTCCTTCCCCTTAGCAAATACCTCAATCCAAGGATAATATTCCCCATCTTCTAACCCATTCAATAGTTCGTAGTGGACGATTGCCAACACCACCGCTACGAATCCTTTCCGAGTTTTGATTGAGTAGAACGCTCCCCAAAGTTCTTCCAAATCATTGGCTGCTACCAACTCGGCAGCCTGCTTGAATACTTCTTCCGAGGGTACCAATGAAGCCCATATCAAAGAAGCTGCTATCAATTGGTTTTCGATATTGCACTCTGCAATTATCATTTCCAATTGGGAGACAGAGTATCCCTGCCGATTCATTCTCGTCCATACTTTCCCCCATTCATATTGTCCGATCTTCACTTCTTCGATATTCTCTGTAATCATGTTTCTTCCGCCTCGGCTGATTTTTTGCTACATCTTTATTTTAGCACATTTTTTGATTCTTTGCAACATTTTAAAATGGCTGTGATTGGCTTATAGAAAGGGTTTTGAGGCTTAATGTTGTCAAGTAGTGCAATAGATTATCTAATATATTGATGCTAAAAAAAATATAAATTTTAGATACCTGGACTAAGTAAATATATCGATGTCGAACCACGCTATTTATTCCGACACTGGTATAGCCGAACGATAATTAATTTTGATTGCTAACAACAAGTTATTAGGAACTATCCAAAGCGAAAAATATGCGGAAAAGAACTTTTAAATCCCAGCTACTAATAGCAAGTAAAAATATTTCTTGTAAAGGTGGGGGAGGCGGCGGCGGTGGCGGGGGAGGTGGCGGTAAAGGCGGTGGTGGTGGCGGTGGCGGCACTAAACAGAAAACCGGGAAGAAGGGCAAGACCAAAAGCCCTAATGGTTCCGTTAAGCAAAGGCGAGATGCAGCCAAAAAAGCTGGGGTTAAAGGTGTAGCTAAATTAAACTCTAAACAGCTTAGCGACTTGGGCTACTAAAAATCATGAGGCTATCAGGAAAATACCATTTAAAAAGCAGTCCAATTCATCAGATAGACTCACAAATCAACCCACAGTCTTTCGCTGAATATGAAGGCTGGACTCTTCCTGCAAACGGCCCGTTTTCTTTAGTAAAAGCTGAGCGAGGAATCGTAATTTTATACGTTTCTGCCCCTGGAGAAACGCCACTTTACTACACAGCAAAACCCCACTCTTTGCACTGGGGAGAACAGAAATTCAAGTTACCATCGCCTGCCAAAAAAGTTAACGCTGGAGAGCTGATAATTTGGGAGCCAAGTTACATTACCAAGCAGATTATTGATAATATTCTCGCCCCAAAAATTCAAGCCAATTATCCTATTGCTGATGCTTACGAAGCGTACACGCAACTAATTTTAAATGCAGTAGCTAATCGACTTGCTACTTGTCCCGAAAGCAATCGAGTTGCTGTAGCCCAAAGCGGAGGCTTAGACTCTTTACTGCTTACCTGGGCGTTGCACAAATTAGGGGTGGAAGTTTACCCGCTTACTGTCTGCACAAACCCTAATGATTTAGATATCACTGCTGCTAGTGCTTGCTTAGAATGTTGGGGGTTAAAACCGATTCCAATTGTCCTAGAAAATCTAGAAACTGAGGAATTACTCAAAGAAGCGATCGCTTGCCTGGAGGATACGGAAACCTCAAATCTGCGAATGGCAATGGGAAATTTGCTCATGGCCAGAAAGTGCAACGAGATAGGAATTCAAAGTATCTTCGTTGGACACGGGCATGATGACATCCACGGCAAGGGAACTTTAGTAAAAGCGGCTTTGAAGCAAGTAACCCAAGGTGAAGGCGAATCAGAACGGTGGGCGATCGCTCGCAAGAACGTAACCCTAGCTACCGGGGGAATGCTCAAAATGTTTGCCTCTACTTTCCGCAGTTATGGCGTTCATGTACGAATGCCTTACTACGATAGAGAGTTATTAAATTGGGCATTTAGTCAGCCAACCTCAATTATCCCTGTAACTTTTGATAAGTCTTTCGTTAGGGATTTTGCTAATACTGTATTGCCTAAAGGGGAGTGGCTAAATAAAAAGCATTCCGTTGGCTATTTAACGGGGGCTGGCTTGAGTTTCAAGCAACCTTTATTTAAAGACAACCCCTTAATTTCTAATCAATCTATTCGTAATTTTCTACACTTAATTAAATAATGATTGACATTAAATTAGTATCTTTAGACAAATTAGAAGCATGGGGTAAAAACCCCAGGCAACGCGACCCAGAGCGATTTGAATGGATTAAAATGTCGCTCAAAAAATTCGGGTTTGTCATGCCAGTTTATGCCCGTGAAGATGGGATGTTGTATTCAGGTCACCAAAGAACTGGGGCAGCGCGGGAACTGGGTTTTACCCACGTGCCAGTAATTTATTTACCAGGCTACGACGAAGCGACAGAGCGTGGCATAAATATAGTTTTCAACCTTTGTACTAATGACCACGCCACCAAAGCAGATTTTGGTAAGAAAGCAGCAATGGAGCTTTCTGATTTAGAAAAATTTCAAGCCCTACCAGATGCCACAGATCCTTTTCCTTGTTTAAAGCAGTTTGACATTAAACCCATCGATTTCCAGGAAGACCTCAAGCCTTCAGAAATTAGTAACATGACTTTTCTGTTTGCTCAAACTTTCTGCGATTTGGGCGTGGAAATTCCGATCATTTTAAACGCCGACAACAAAATTATTAATGGCGGCCCCAGGCTTTTAGCTGCTTTATCTTACGGGCGGATTGTCCACTCAGCAGTAAAAGTGACAGAGAATAGCGTTGCTATGCAACTGTTCCTCAACAAAATCACCATGAGCTTTGATTTGCAGCGAGCTTTTGGCGAAGAACTCCGCTACAACTCATTTTTCCGCCGCCGCAATCAAGCCGCCCAACGGACAACTTTCGGAGTCGGGTTTTATCATTGGGTTTTCGGCAAGGAAGCCCGCAATGAAGGTAAGGCGTGGTTACTCAAACATATGGTCAAGCTTGAGGGAGACTACCGCGCCCGCTTTATCACCGAGCACGGAACCACCTGTATAGATTTTGGCGCAGGAAGGTTAGACAATACCAATAAGCTTCAGGCAGCGGGTATTACCTGTATCCCCTTTGAACCTTACGCCATGAAACCCAACAGCGACCAAATCAGCATTGTTGGGGCAAGACTAATAGCGAGGCGATTCTTAGCCTGGATTGCCACCAAACCGCCAATAGATTCACTATTTTGTTCGAGCGTCTTCAACAGCGTCCCGTTTGCCGAAGACCGCGAACACCTAATGGTAATTTTCAATTTTATCTGCTCTTATGGGGCAAGATTATATCTCCACACTCTCTCAGATTCCAACCTTGCTAGCCGCGTATTTAATAATGGGCTAAATGCTTCGGCTCGCGCTGACGGGGCAATTTTACTAGATACAGAGCCGGGACTTTATATTAACGAAATTCTAAAAGTTCCGAAGGTACAAAAATTCCACTCTGAAGAAGAACTAATTGCCCAAGGTAAACGCTACTTTCACAAAGTTACTTACTATCCTGCTAACGGTTCTTCTCACGGAATTAAATGCGAGGGTTCCAGGAAAATTGAACCGATTTTATTAGTAAGGGCATTGGAATTTGAATTCAATTTACCTTACCCAGGCAATCAACGGATGGGGTTAGCAAAAGAAGCGATAGAGGCTTTTTCCAGTTTTACAAATCTTGATTTAATGAAGGTTAAAGAAGATGCAGAGACTAATCGGCAAGTGCAATCCGAGGAGGGATAAGGATTTTGAAGTAATTGATTGTGCAATTACTCCCCTTAAATTTCAAAATCTGGATGATTTCAACATCCCTGTCGGCTGTGGAGCCAGCTTTGTTAGTTCTCGCAACAGCAAGGTTTGTTTATTCACGGGATGGAGTCACGAAATCCCAATTTACTACTCGATTTACCGCGACAATTTGTATTGGCACGAACAACAATTAGCCCTACCCAGACAAGAGATGCGTCCTGTTTTAGTCGAACGGGGACAAGCTGTTATTTGGCATTCCGAACGAGGTATCGAAACTTATGAAGTTGAACCAATCCCTCAGCCGCCAATTAGAAGCGATGTAGTTTCTTTAGATGCGGCTATTGAAGAATATCTTAAATTCCTTGTAGGTGCGGTAAACAATCGAGTTTTGGCTTCTACTCCCGGTATTGCTGTTTCCCAAAGTGGTGGTTTAGATAGCTGTTTAGTTGCTTGGGCGCTTCATAAATTGGGCGTAGATTTTGTACCCTTGGTTGCCTGTTCTTCTTTGGAAGATTGGGATTACCAAATGTCAAATGTAACTCTTTCTCAACTTGGCATTGAGCCTATTCCTGTGCTGATTACACCAAAGGATTTACCGGAATTATTTAATGAGGCTGTGTTTTGCTACGAGTCTACCCAATTCGACAATTTGCAAATGGCAGTCGCCAATGTAGCGATCGCTCGCCGCTGCCGAGAACTGGGAGTAAAAACCATCTTTAACGGGCACGCCCACGACGACTTGATGGGCAGTGAAGGACTAGTTCAAGGAAAATTTAAACAACTCCAAGGCACAGAGTCCGAGCGTTGGCGCGATGCCAGACGAGAATCTATGTCTGGTTTTGGCATGGAAAAAATGTTTTCTAATACTTTTCGCAAACACGGTATTAAAGTACAAATGCCCTTCTTTGATACCAACTTTGCAAATTGGGTATTCAGCCAAACTACAGCCATTATTCCAGTAAAAGCTAGGAAGCCCTTTGCCCGTTTAGCAGCTCGTCAAGTTCTGCCAGTGGGAGAATGGTCGCGCGATGTATACAACCGTCGCGGGTATATTACTGGCGCTGGGTTTTATGAAGACAATATTCGCCCAGCCATTGAGGAACATCTAGAGAAAGCCAAAGTCTTTCTTGCTTATTTGAAAAACCAGGACTGGCGGAAAATTGCCCAACAACATAATGCCGAAGATTGATTTGGTTTGAATCGTGGATCTTAATAAAAGGACATTTTTGTTGTGGCTAGAAAAGGGAGGGTAAAACTTACCGCACAAGAAATTCAGGATAGAAAAAACTACGTTCTGACCCGCTTACGTTCGGGCTTTCCTCGCTTGGATGTGCAGCGGCAATTTGCCGAACATTTTGAAGTTTCCACTGAAACAGCTCGCAGTTGGATAAATAAAACTTGCGATGAATTGATTGATAAAGATATCAATCAAAGAAAGCGGAATCATGCGGTAATCATTGAAATGTATCACGCACAAATTACCGCTTATCAAAATGAAATTATGGCAATGCAAAGAGAGATTGATAAAATCTCTGAAATCGAAACTATTCGGAAACTAACTTTTGCACAAATAGAATCTGCCGCAGGAGCAGAATTACACGAATTAAAGCAAAGAATCAAGCTGATTCCAGAGCCACGATTAACAGATAAAGCTTACTTGATAGAAACTAAAACCCGCATTCGAGAAAGGATGTTTAGGGTGATTTCTGAACTCAGTAGATTACAAGGCAGCAGAGATACTGCTACTGAATGGCGCGATGCCTTGAGTATATTGCTAGATAATAATTTAGTTCCTGGAACAATTGCCGATCGCATTTTGCAGGTTATCGACAATTATGAAACTGAATTGAATAATAAAATTCACGAGATTCAAACATGAGAAGAATTAATAGATCGTTTAACGAAAGAAGGCTTAAAAAAGGCGGTGGCGGTGGAAGCGGTGGCGGTAGTAGAAGCGCTAAAACACGCCAAAAGCTAAATAGAACAAGCACGAATACAGCAGACAAATCCGCCTGGGCAAATCCGCCTGAAGGTGAAAAGGCGAGGGCTGTTTTTTATCAGGGGAAAAGAGTTCAGGGACTAGTCATGAAAGATGGCACAGTCTATTGGTCTATCGATGGCTACAATACAGCGACCAAAGAAAGTACTGCAAAGGTTCCCACTCAAGAGCTTAAAGACCTTAAGAGGGCTTGGAATGAATACATAAAAAGCCCCAATGCCAAAAGAGTGTTTTATGCAGATCCAAGCACTTCAGATGGTAGAGGTGATGCAAGAGCGAAATTATATAAATCATTTGGTTTCCGCAAAGTGACAGACCCAAAGTTTGGAGAAATACTAAAACTAGATAATCGTTAATTTAAGCAATAAAACAATCGCAATAAACTTTATGAAATTTAGCAGATCGCTTAACGAAATCAGGCTACAAAAAGGAGGTGGAGGTGGTGGAGGAATTGGCGGCACGAGCAGCATTCCTCAACGGCAAAGGTTGAATCAACAACAGCGCATAGCTAACCGAGCCAATAAATCAACTTGGAATTCACCGCCAACAGAAGGCGTTAGTTTTTATAAAGGCAAAAGAGTTAAAGGGGAAGTTACAAGAGAGGGTAAGGTGGAATGGACTGTAGACGGTTCTACCTTAGCTAATAGTAAAAGTAAAATTCCTACACAAGAACTTAAACAGCTTAAACGGGCGTGGAAAGAATATATAAAAAGTCCAAATTCCAAAAGAGAATTGTATGCACTTGTAGCCGATCAAGATGGCAGAGGCCCTGCAAGAGTAAAACTATATTTATCCCTTGGGTTTAAAGCAACCAAGGAGAGATATGGAACCGTCGTAAGTTTCGATAACCGATAATCTTAATTAATTATGGAAAGAATTACAGGAAGTTACAGTAAGCAAAGTCAACCACTTATCCAATCGGATTTACAAATCAATCCTATTGGATATGCCGAATTTGATGGTACTAAGTTGCCAATCAAAGGGACTTTCACGATCGCCATTGGTAGTTTTGGAACGGTTACCTTGTACTCTTCATTCCCTGCGGAAATTCCTTTATATTACAGCATCGATAATAAACAGATTCACTGGGGAGAACGATGGCGAAAACTGCCGGGGAAAGCCCACCAAGTAACTCCAGGAACAGCCATCAAAATTGGACATGGCAGAAAAATCTGGAAGCACGAAAAACTCAAACCCCCCATCGCACCTCCAATCGCCCTACCAGACGCGATCGCCCAGTACAGAGAGCTACTGCTAAAAGCCGTCAAATCGCGCACAGAAACCTGTCCGCCAGGAAGAATTGCTTTATCCTGCTCTGGGGGTGTGGATTCTTTATTAGTCGCCTGGGCGCTCAAGGAACTTGGGGTAGACTTCCTCCCCTTTACAGCTTGCACTTCTTCTAAATCCTCAGACATTTCTCAAGCTCGGCGCAACCTCAAGGCAATGGGCATAACCGAACCGATTCCAGTTTTTATTGACCGGCAAACAGTTCTGGATTCTGTTGAAGAAGCCTTGCTACTGTTTGAGGATATCGGCCCGACTTCAGAATATATGCGGCAAGCGATCGCTCACGTAGCGATCGCTCGTCATGCCGCCGCTGCCGGAGTCACCAGCATTTTTAACGGGCACGGGCAAGATGACTTGATGGGCAGAATGCGAAGCATTTATAAGGAGATAGTCGGATTGCCGGACACGGTAGAAAATGCCGAGATTTGGCGAGATGAACGCTTACGTGCCTTTAACGACCAAACCTTAGTTTGGGATGTGAACAAGTTATTTAGCAGCATCTTTCGGCATTACGGCATCCACGTGCGAATGCCTTATTACGATTGGGATTTTATGAATTGGGTTTTGTCACAACGGTTAAATATTGTCCCAATCAGTAAAGATAAGCCTTTTGTTCAAAAAGCAGCGGCGATTATTTTACCTCCCGGCACTTTAAAGCCGGACTATACCAGCACTGGCTACGTCACCGGGGCTGGGATTAAAGATAATTTGGCTTTTAGAGATTTTCTCGATACCACTGCTAAGGAAGCTTACCGAAAATTATTTGGAGGTTCTAACGTCCAGGAAAATTTTCCTGGTTCTAACAACTAATGAACACAGCCAACCTCAAACGTAAACTACAAAATGCTGCCAACAAATCAGCCGCTGTAAACGCTTCCCGCACGCAAAGCAAACACGATCAGCGCGAAGCCTTCATCACTGATGTCTACAAACGTGGGGGAAAAGGTTTTGTCGAGCGAGTCGAACTGTTTGCAACAACCGAGCGCCAATCATCCGTGCGCTTGCCCTGGTGGTATCGTGAGTACCTTTTAGCAATTGGAGATTTTCGACTCAACAAGGTTCTGACCACAGGCCCAGCACAGTGCGGCAAAGCCCAGCCGTTGGATGCCAAAATCCTAACACCTAATGGCTGGAAGTTAATGGGTGATATTAAGCTTGGCGACTGGGTTATTGGTTCCAACGGGAAGCCTACTTTGGTCACCGGAGTTTACCCGCAAGGCATCAAGAAAATTTATCGTGTAGTTTTTGATGATGGCGCTAGTACCGAATGCTGTGACGAACATCTTTGGCTTACGCAAACTGCGGCTGAGCGCGATCGCAAAAAACAGGGTACGGTTAAATCGCTGTCAGAGATTAGAACTTCACTATGCATAAATGGCAGATATAACCATTCATTACAGTTAGTTCAATCTGTACTGTTCGATTTTCAAACAGTACCGACAGATCCATACTTATTAGGATGTTCGACTGACGATTCTATTCCTGATATTTACAAGTTCAACAGTCTAGATGTCAGAATTGCACTTTTGCAAGGATTAATGGATGCCAATGGTACAGTTAATGAGTCAACAGGTAATGTCAGTTTTAGGTGTACTTCTTACCAGTTGGCTTTAGATGTTCAACAATTGGTGCGATCGCTTGGGGGATTGGCAAATGTTAAACATCATAAGTTAAGACGGTGCGGTTATTGTGTCCAGGTACAACTGCCTGATATCCAACTATTTCGTAAATACGTAGTAAAAAACTCAAAAACTAGCTGTATACACTACATTCATAAGATAGAGTACGTAGGCAAGAAATATGCTCAATGTATTGCTGTAGCAGCAAAAGACCATTTGTATGTTTGTGACGATTATATTGTCACGCATAACACGTTAGGTCATGCCATGTTATTTGTTGATTGCCTGACCACAGGCAAACTCAATGGCGTTTGGTTTTATGACACCCGCACTTCCCTAGACCAAAACGTGCCGATGCAGTTTCAGCCGGTGGCAGAATCTTGGATTGCCAACATGGTAGCAGCTGGTCACAAGTTCAATCGGCGAAGCGATCGCTGCATCAACACCCGCTTCCAAATCGACCAAGTAAACGGCATCTTTGCCTACGTTTCTACATCCCGTCCGGGTTCTAGGGATAAAGGTACAGCCGCCGCGGGTGGCATGGCGGTATCTTACCAAGCTGACTACGCCTTTCTTGAGGAGCGATCGCAGTATCGTCCTGGCTCAGCTGATGCTATCCCCCGACGACTGGATGCTTCTTTACTGCCAACTAGGCCTATTCGGGAACTAGGGACACCGGGGGGAGGTACGGGTATTGAAGAACAGATGGGAAAAGTTGACCATCTTTTTTATCCCCATTACACCTGCACCATCTGTAAGCAAACCCTACCCCTCGACCCCAAAGGTTGTTTGCTGCGGGAAACGGTACAGCGTGATGCCCTGGGACGAGTCAAGAAAACTTACCTGAGCGATTCAGGTAGACCGGTTAGTTGGTTTCACCGCGATGAAAACGACGCAGTGGGCAGTGCTTACTTTGGTTGTTCCAACTGCGGCGAACCGATTAGCGACCAACAACGCTACGATGCCCGTTTTTACTGTCGTCACACAGGGATTGCTCTGGCTGATTTTTTGGCATCCCTACCCCCAGGCATCCCCGAATATAGCTGGACGCTGGGAATTCACCTTTCACCCCTCACCCGGGAAACTCAATTTAATTTGGCATCCAAAATGATTGAGGAGGGAATGAGTGCCAGCACTACGGACGACTGGCAGCAACAGATGTTGGGTCATGCCAGCGAACATCAAGTTGGTAGTATTTCTCTGGAAATGCTCAGAGCATCGATGGCATCTCCCGTACCAGAAAGAGAACCAGAGTTAGTCTTAGCTGGTATTGATGTGGGCAGAAGCGAAGACTGGCTGGCAATTGTCGAGTTTTATTTACCCCCCAATTACCACCGCCTCACTAGAGCTGAAGTCATTGAAAAAACTATTCGCCATGTCAGCTATGCTAGCGATGTGATGCGAAATGATATCTCTGATTTGCTGACTCGGTTCGATGTCAAGGCAGGTTTAATCGACAACGAACCATCGCGGGAATCATCCATGTACCTATGCCGCCGCACCTGCCTAGACATGGCCGATCAGATTGCCTACCTCAAAGACCCAGTACGAAAATCTCAAGTTGCTGACGGCGGCATTGTTTACGACTGCTACCAAATCCGCAATGAGAAATTCATGGGCGCAGTTTTAGAAGGCTTTTTACTAAAAGCCGATGACGACTACCCGCTCTACCGTCTACCCCCAGCTTGGGAAAAATGGATATCAAACCCCAACGAGCGATCGCCATTGCGTCATCTGATGGGGCCATCCCGCGATCCCAAAACCCAGCAGTGGAAGCGCGGGCCGGGTAATGTTGATGATTTTTACTTTGCTTTAGTGTTTGCTGAAGCCGCCTTCTACATTCAACTTGAAGAATTGATGCCCGATGAAGACGACTACAATCAAGCTTCTTCTAGCTTTTCAAGCTGGTGGTAGGAGGAAGTTCATAGATAAAATCAACGACATTGCCGCGCTCAACCCAACCCTGCTTGGCATAAAACCCTTTTTTATAGGACTCTCGTTCTCTGCGGGTTAGAGCCGTAATTGAATGGCATCTTCTGAGTTGAGCCTCTGATATAACTACCGCCAGTAGTCTAGTACCGACTCCCTGACCGCGACTGTCTCGTTGGACAAATAAATCTGATACATATCCTCGAAGTTTCTCAATGAATAAACATGGTATCCAGTGGACTGTGATATAACCTATAACCCCCCTTTGGGATTCAGCAACATAAACTGAATGACTATCATCTCTTGCACACATACAAATATGACGTTGGATTTGGGATACAACTTTATCGTGAGGATTTGAATTTACCCAATCATGCCAACCTAATTCTTGAAGAATTTCAGCGATCGCGTGTGCATCTGTTTCCTTTGCTTTCCTAATAGTGAAATCCATATTTTATACTGTCTAAAAGTTCTCAATATATCCTAAATGCTTTCGGCTACCAATTCTTTGTCAAATAATTCAATTAAATGCTTGAGTCTTTGCCAGCCAAATGCTTGGCTGATATTTCATGGGAGCAATATTCAAAGCCAGAACTATTCAACCAACCACAAGGGACTGATTCTTATCCATGCAGGTAAATTTGCTAATAAACGGCAGCTTAAACAAATTCAAAAAACAAACCCTCTAACACCAGCAGAATTGCCTACACAGGCAATAATTGGAAGTGCTGAACTTGTAAGTTGTTCTTGGTCGGATGAAGCACGAAATGGTGGTGAAGCTTATGCCTATCATTGGTATTTTCATCAAGCATTTTTGTGGGATAAATATATACCTTTTGTAGCCAAAGATATACTTTTTAATATTCCTTTTGAAATGATAAAATCTTATGATATTAACTTGCTATAAAATACAAATAAATAATTAAAAAACCGAAATTCTATGTACACACCTGGCTGCAAGCAAGTCATAGAAAGAATTGAGGATAAAATTGAAAAATTTAAGAAAAACTTTCTTAGATCGCCAAAATTTATAATCATCAGCAAAGAATATTATGAATGCTTGATTTGCTACCAATGCACAACAAATCCTGGATCTAATGTATTTATTGAAAAATTCCAGGGAATTCCGTTGGTGCTCATTCCTGGGCATCAAGAAATTTTAGAAATGACTGGAAGTCCTAAAGATATGATCATCGATTACATGAAAAACAATCAATAATAGTTACAATTCCTTTAGAATTTTCTCCCACTCTTGTTCTTCTAGCTGCTGGGCTTTTTCCCAATCTTCATCAGAGTAGTTTTGTACTGATTCTTCAGTCAGTTCAAAATCTGTTAATTCCCTTTCTCCACTAATTAATTCCTCAACATCCTCCCTGTATAAGGGTTCTGAGGCGATAGGAATATATTCGTTCGTTTTGCGATCGTGAAAATTATCCTCGACAATGATATATTCAGCGTTTTCAATCTTTTCTCCATTGGGCATAACACCCCTACTAATAATTCTCCAAATGTTGATACTCATTTTCTTTCAAGGTCGCTATTAACTAAGACTTGCCATCCCTGGCGATCGCGGCGAAATAGAAAACCTAGTTTTTGGTATTCCTTTTTACTCCACAATGTTCTGTTGCTGATTTCTAATATTTGACTTAATTCATTTGTAGATAGCCTCGCGTGGGAAACAGAGGCGTATTGTTCGAGTAGCTGTAGCCGAAAAATCAACTTTTGGTAAATTGTCGCCGGGACAAAGTTTTTAAACAATCCCATCAAAGTTTTTTGTTCGGCATTAATAGCTACTTGTCCGTTAATTTGCGTTAAGAACCTTTCTAAATCTTCGTTGCTTGAGTTTCTTGCTAGGTGATACCCCCGCAATAATTCAAACTCTTCCCAAGTTATATAAGAGCGTCCCGTAGCCTTGACGGGAGTGATTTGACAGTCCTTGAGATATCTTCCATAAAATAGACTTTTGCCTATTCCAAAAGTACTCATAGCTGTCTTGACATCAATTCTATTAGCCTCAGCCGTCACGCTAATAATTTCTAAATCTTCCATAGCTAATTACTTTTTACAAGCAGCCATAAAATAATATCAAAAACTCGTCCGCGGATTTCCACGGACGAGTCTTTAAAATTAATTTCCACCTCACGAAACTAATACTTTCTCTGTCTCGTAAGCCATCGGTCTAGGCTTCCTTTTGTTGATAGGCATTGATGAGGATCTTGGTGGTTGAGGAGCGCGACATTTCTCGCAGTAAACTGGCCGCGAACCATAAGTTTCGCGGGTAGTTGGGTTGTGGCATTCCTTACATACGAAGTTAAAAATCCGAGTGTGGATTTGTCGTTTGTGCGCTCTGACTGTGTATTCTTTGACTTCAATTGTCTTGGTAGCCATTAGTGTTTCGCGATCGTAGTTATTCTTCTAGGCTAAACGAACAGCGCGATCGCTGTTATCTTGGTTTAGTTATGCAAATTTATTGTCCTCCAACCAGCTTGAAGGCTGGTTCTTTCATGGGCTTTAATCTCCAGGAAAATTTGCCTGGAGGCTTGAGGTTAAGCCCAAATTCAGAGGTTCAACAGTATCACCAACCTCCTTGCTTTTTTGAGTCAAAGCTTCCCAGCATTTAAAATCGTTAATCATTGGTTTAATAGTTTGCACTGGGAAAGTATTTCTGAAATTGTGGCAAGAGATTGATTCTGGCATCGCGCTGATAATTACCAATACTTGAGCTAATATTCCTATTGCCATGCCTTTATCCTGACCAGCACAATAGGTTACTTCAAAAGATTGAGATCCGACTTTTCCGGCAACTATCCGAATACCGCCAGTTATGGTTAATTTTCCTATGCCAACTTCCCATACCTGGCTTTCGGAAACCAGACGCAGGAATGGATAATCCACGGTTAGCTCTGCTGGGGCTAATTTCATATTTTAAAGATTGCGATCGGTTTTAGTGTCCAGGAAAATTTTCCTGGATCTTCTGGATAATATAAGGGCTTTCAAAACTCAACAAAAATGTTTGGCAAGAGTTATGGCTATTCTGATGAAGAAGTTTTAGACCTTGGCGCTTGCTGTGGGTGCGAAACTTCCGAAGTAAAGGTGACGAATATTTTGACGATTGGCAAAAAGACTCTCTTACCCGGTACTGGTTGGGGTTGTATGGTTTGCCAGCTTCCTCTTGATGGAGCGATCGCTGTTGTGTGCGATGGGTGCCTAGCCCAACTAGAACAAGGTCAGGAAGTCTTAATAAAATATGCTGTTTACGGCGATGCCTCGAATAAGCAGCGGTGTGACATCAACGATCTGACTGAAGAGTTTGGACATAAAGATATACCGCATGGCTAACAATCATCGATCAGATCTTCTCCTGCAATAGTAAATCCCCATTCAGGGAATTTAGCCACTAGTTTTTTGATAACTATTCGTAAGGCAGGATCGTCATCCCAACACTCTTTCAAGTATTCAAAGCCTGGGTTTTCTCCTAAAGTTTGTGCGAGTTTCAGCTTGTGAATTCGTGCTGGCCTAACCTGGGATTTAGTAAAGTTGTTTGCCACCATAGATCCTGCTTCACTCGATTTTTGCACCTGATAATTTACTACAGATACATTCCACTGTTGGCCAAACTTGGTCAATGAATCCCTCATGCTGAAGTAATACTTGCTATCTAGTAAATATTGAATTACCCATAATGGTGGGCAAACTCCCGCGTCTGCTCTATCCAACCAATTAAAGATCTCGTCTTGATTTAATGTCACGGGTGCGGGGGAATAAGTGCCTTCATGAGGGTTATGTGTGTCAGTTGGCATAGACAAGTCTTTTTCCTTCTGTTCCACACTTTCGACAGATGGAGGCGATGCACCCTCCAAGGGTGCAATCGCCTCTTCCTTTGAAGAATCACACATCACGAACTCTTTTGAAGAGTTCGTGATGTGTTGCTGAGGAGTTTGTGAAGGAACGTCAAACGCTTGCTCTGACTGGTTTTGGGTGACAGTATCCGGTTCATTTATTGCGATATTCGCTTCATCTGAAATGTTGTCCGCTTTATTTGAGGCGGTATTCGCTTCATTTTTTTTACTCTGCCAAAAATCTTTAACCCGCGCACCATGAAGATTTTTCACTTCCCATACTGATGTTCTTCCATCACTGCCAAAGCTAATACGACGAAACGTAAATAAACTAGCTGTCTCTAATACTCTTCTGGCAAATCTAAAAGCTGAGTCGCTTAAATTAGTTGCCAATTTCATCCAGCGTGAGCCATAAGGGTCGGCTAGCCAACACTGCTGCCAAAATCTTAATACACATGGTTTTTGATCGATCGCCCATATGGTGTCCTCTTCGGGAATGATCGTGTGAGGACGATTAAATTTTGAACCAATGGACTGTCGAGATTTAGCGGTCATTTCTCACCTCCATGATGAGTAGAGGCATGACAACGACGACACAGAGTAATCAAGTCATCCAAGTATTCCATCTCAAAGCCATGATGGTCATAAGTCAAGTGATGAACTTGTAGTTTTTGGTTAGCATTACATTTGACACATCTAAAATTGTCTCTAGCTAAGATTAACCTTCTACAGTCTTGCCAGTATTCTGATGCTAAAAACTCATCGTAAGCACTGAACTTGTACTCCGTTGATTCAGGCAAGTATATACCATGTTTGTTTTCAGAGAAACAGACCATACCAGCATATTTTTCATAGCAGGGTTTATTCGGAAGATAAAATATCTTGAACAGCTTGCTATCAGTTACTTCCGTCATGGCCTTATTTAAAACGTTTGCTTTAATCTCCAAATCTGAGAGTAAGATTTCTCTTGGGATGTAGGTAGTGGAGTATTTGTCATATTTAGGCTTATATGGATGTACAGCCCAAGCATAGTTATAGAGTTTGAGAGCGCAATATGAAAAATGCTTGATTGCCCAAATCAAATCTTCTGGCGGAATACATTTGTAATTCGTCATCTTTCAATCTCCTTGTTATGTTGACGCAAGAAAATTATTCTTGCCGTAGCAAGAATGGGTAAGATAATCGATGATTAATGCCTTTATTTGTTCTTATTTGTGACCCAATCTAGACATAACATGATTAGTCCAATCTCGAATCGCTACTATTTCTTCCACACCATTTGCTATAGCATTAAGCACGTATTTGTTGTAAGAGTTAGTAGCATGATTTGAGTGAGTAAATTTATCCTTCGCCCAATCAAGGCAAATTGTCTGCACCAAAATATCAACTGTTTCAGGGCTAAGTTCGCTGGGTCTTGTGACGCCTTGAAAACTCAACCACTCCACAATTAAATCTGTAGGGTAATTCAATAAAGTGCGGACTCCCTTGATTCGTAAATCTTGGTTTACGGGCCCAAAGGCACGAGAAGTTTGTTCCCCTTGCGACTGGTGAAGTGCGCCCAATTTATTCTGAACACTCTTAATAATGCTTGCCCAATCAGAACGGGCGCTCCAATCTATTTCCACCTTGGATTTAGTTAAAGCGTCATAAATTCGGCAGAAAACTGTATTTTGTTCTCCAGGCGAACAACCAATTATTATTGGTCTAGACAAGTCTTTGACCAATGCGATCGCTAATAAAAAGCCTTTGGTAAAATTCGTTTCAATTCCACTTCTGATGATGTAAGTTTTATCTGCCGAAATTACGATATCAAGCTTCATGTTGTCTTTGCCCTTGAAGTCTTTAGGAGTCAAGCGCAGTTCCGAAAGATATCCGCATATCGCTGGGGAATATTCGGGAGTATTTCTTTCCGTTTCTGGGTCGTGGTAATACCAGCAATAACTTTTTCCTTCCCAATCACCCTTTTTAACATAGAGATAAACTGGCTCAGGAAGGTTACAAATTCCTAGTTTAAGTTCCATACTTGTTAAAACCTAAATATTTTGACTTCCTGCCGAGGGACAACTATAGTTTCGCCTCCTTCCGTGCGAAAACTCCACAATTCATTGCTAGTTCCGTAATCAATGAATTTATCAAATTGGCACACCTGTTTCTCGACCTCAAACTCCAATTTAGCCAACGCCTTGGCTAAGGCTGCATGATGCAACCAAGCAAGCTCTTTTTCTTGAATTGCACAGGTGAAACTGTTTTTCAAGAAAATTGTAAGCTTGGCTATTAACGATTGCTTTTCTTCGATTGTCCAACCGTCTGTTGCCTGGGTTAAAGTTTTGTTGTTGCGACCGACAAGAAAGGCTATTTCATCCCAATCATGAGCGTCTTTTAGTGACTGTTCCAAACTTGGCTTGTCAGGAACGCCCGATGAAAAAGCTTCCAAAAAAGATGTCTTGGCGGGCTTGTGCTTTGGTCTAGGAGTGTTGGCGACATGAGCAATTAAATCTTCCCCACCAGGAACAAGAATTAACCTTTGGTTGTGTTTTAACTCCTCCCAATCAAGCCAAATCCCGTTTCTTTTGGCGTTGTCTACCGCGCAGGACAGCCAGCGGGTGTACTGTTTTAGCTGTGATTGGTAGGTGTCGTCGCCATCTGGTAAAGATTGCAGGGTCACCCATTCCTGCTTTGCATTGACAGCATTGATGTAGAGCTGCTGATACGGGTGAGATAGTTTGTGGCGATCGCCAATTTCTGCTTTGATGGTGTTCAAGTCAATCTTTTTTAGACTCGCCAATGGCACTGAGTAAATCGCGTCGTTGACCGACAGAAGGGCATTTTCTCCCTCAACTTGAGTTAAGTACGAGGCATGAGTTTCTCCGGCGTAAGTCCACTGCACCGCATCTTGAAGCGACAACCCGTAGGGAGTTAAGTTGGTTTCTGAATTCTGAATTCTCAATTGTGAGTTTTCTGAATTCTGAATTCTGAATTCTGAGTTTTCCTCCTCACCAGCCTGCTTGATAGCAAGCTCTTGTATCCTGGCGATCGTTTGGGTTAAGTCTTCCCCAGTAATGATGGAGGTTACTAAATGGCAAGCTTCCTCCACCAGCTTTTGCAAGCTCAACCCAGTCAGTTGGGCGGCCTTTTCAACTACTTTCCCCGACTCGTTATGCAGCGGCGGTAGTGCAAACATCCTCGCCCCGCCTTCACCAGTTGGCTGAAACCCTGTACGGGTTTTTTTGGGAAGTTGCTTGATAAGTTGGGCAACCTCTTTTTGCGTCCGCGCCGTTGTCTTAATCGCCTCGACGATGGGGGCGTAGCGGGGCAAAGGAAGTTTTAGCAAGGTTCTGATGTCTAATTTGGCTAGAGTTTCAAGGCATCCACTCAAATGCTCTTTGATGAAGTCTGCTAGCTTTACGTAAGACAGGGCGCTGCGGCGATCCCAACCAAACGAGTGTAAATATTCTAGATATTCTTTGGCTGGTAATTTTTCTCGCTTCTCGGCGGCTTCGAGCCAACAGTCTAGAGCTTGGGCAGTTGAAGTGAAAAGCTTTTCGGGGGCTGATGCAATCATCTCAAACCTCCCGACTGCAAACGTATTTCTTTTTCCGCATTTTCCAAGTGCTTAACTACCGATTCAAATTCAGGTTTTTCACTAGCCAAGGTAGTAACAACTTCTAGTAAGTCCTCAAATGTGTAGCCCTCAGCGTGCAAAATCTCCATGAATGAATTCATGAATTGAGACAAAGCTTGCCTGCGAAGGTCTTGCAGCGTGCAGCGAATTTCTTTTTGGTAGTCCATATTTTTAATACAAGAAAGAGCGTCTTTTAAGACGCTCGTGGTGGTAGGGGAATTAGTTTTAGGCTGTAAGAATTGCGTTAATCGCTTCAGAGTCGGTGTACCATTGGTCGCGCTTGTCGCTGTTGCAAGGTTGGGATACCCACAAGCCTTCCAAGTTTTGATAAAAAGTGCCAAGCAAATTAATGCCCTTTTCCCCGCCCCACACGCGGTAGAGCTTGCCGAATATATCGTCAGTAGAATCGATTTCGTAGTGTGATGCGCTCTCTGACTGCTCGGCAATGTAAAAGTTTAGCTGGAATTGCGCCAGCGCTTGAATGTCAAGGCTACCTTGAGTCATAATTAATTAAGCCTAATCTAATGGGTTAGCACAATAGCGATCGTTTTCTGATTGGACTTAGAAGGGCGATCGCTTTGTGTTGTATCCTAATAGTACTAACCCGTTATTAAAAAGTCAATGAACTATACTAATTAATTAGTAGTATACTTATATGATGGATCTAAAACAATTACGTCGAAAAGCGGGGTTGAGGGCAGAAGAAGTGGCAGCTAGTGTTGGGGTAGCCTGCTCTACGGTTAGGAATTGGGAGCAAGGGCGAACAATCCCAACGCTAAACATCTTCCAGACGCAAAAGCTTGCTCGAATGTACAATTGCAGCCTTGACGAGCTAGTTAGCGTTGTAGAGGAAACACAAACTAGGGCAGGGGCAATCGCAAGCTGAACTGCTGATTGAAAATACTGAGCAACTTTACATCTCAGTTATTCTCTGAATCTGAGTGCCATCGCTTCACGCTAAAAGAGGAAATGGGGAATGGGGGATGAGGGTGATCGGCAACAGGGATTCCACTGCAAAATATGAGAAAGCTGCATGAGCGCTCACGGACAATTGAGGTAGATACTTTAGGTAAAGCAACATTTTATGGTTAATGTTATTCGAGGTGATGTAGATAATAAGCCAGTTTCATCTAGAAGGCTGGCTGATTACTTTGAGAGTAGACACGATATCGATGGCAGCTTATATCTGGGATACCCAATTATAGGGACACCTCAAGGTGGTTATCAAATTGATGCTCTTTTATTATCCAGAGAGCATGGCGTTGTTATTTTCAATATTATTGAGGGAATTGATACCAACACAGATATAGAAAAGACACAAGATGAAAGCGCAATCAAAGTTGAATCAAGACTAATTCAGCATACAACTTTGGTTAAAAAAAGGAAACTAATGGTGCCAATCCATGTCGTAACATTTGCACCTGTGTTGAGTAATCCACCAAAAACTGTTGCAGAAGACTATCCTATCATAACTAATGAGCCTGCCTTAGAAGAGTACTTAAAATCTTGTAAATGGGAAGACAACCAATATTTTGAAAGCCTTAATTCAGTCATACAAGCTATAACTACCATCAGAAAAAGGAGGCAGCGTGGCTATATTCAACGAGAAGATTCTAGGGGTGCAAAACTTCAGAAACTGGAAGATTCTATCGCCAACCTAGATAAGAATCAGGCTGCTGCTGTCCTTGAAACGGTAGAAGGCGTACAGCGAATTAGAGGACTTGCTGGCTCAGGAAAAACTATAGTTCTAGCTCTTAAAGTTGCATATTTACAGGCAAAACATCCTGATTGGAATATTGCTGTTACTTTTAATACTCGTTCTCTCAAAAATCAATTTAAACATTTTATTAACACTTTTAGCATTGAACATACAAATGAGGAGCCGGACTGGGAAAGAATAAAAATTATTCACGCTTGGGGAAGTCCCTCAATGGAAGGAATTTATTATGAAATATGTAAAAGACATAATATTGAATTCAGAGATGTAAATGCTGCAAGAAAGATTAGCAATGTAGATGGTCAAGAATTTGATAAAGTCTGTGAGGAAGCACTTAATAAAATCAACACCTTTGAACAGTATTATGATGCAATATTAGTTGATGAAGCACAAGATTTTTCTAAACATTTTCTGCAACTTTGTTATAGAATTTTGAAGCATCCGAAAAGACTAGTTTATGCATATGACGAGTTACAAAGCCTGAACAATAAAACAATGGAATCGCCAGAAGTAATCTTCGGAAAAGATATTTACGGTAATCCATATGTTCAACTTCAAAACAAATCAGGAACAGCAAAACAAGACATCATATTAGAGAAATGCTATAGAAATTCTCGCCCACTACTAACTTCTGCACATGCTTTAGGTTTTGGAATCTATAGAAATGGAGGATTAATCCAAATGTTTGATGATGCAGGGTTATGGAGAGATATCGGTTATGAAGTAGAGGAAGGAAATCTGGAAGATGGAAAGCCTGTAAAGCTTAGTAGAACTAGCAATACTAGTCCGACCTTCCTTGAATCTCACTCAGCTATAGATGACTTAATTATATTTAAGTCATTTAATAACAGCCGCGAACAAGATGAATGGTTAGTTAACGAAATAGAGAAGAATATTAAGGAAGATGAATTAAAATATGATGACATAATGGTTATTCATTCTAACCCGTTAACAACTAAAGGTGAAGTTGGAAGATCTAGGGCTTTACTCTTTGAAAAAAAGATTAATTCTAACCTAGCCGGAGTCACAAATTCCCGCGATGAATTTTTTAGTGAAGAAGCAGTCACTTTCACAGGTATCTATAGAGCAAAGGGAAATGAAGCTGCGATGATATATGTTATAAATGCCCATGAATGCTTCTCTGGCCCAGAGCTTTCCAAGAAAAGAAATATCTTGTTTACTGCCATGACAAGAAGTAAAGCCTGGTTAAGAGTATTAGGCTATGGCGAAGACATGAGGGGTTTGGTGAGAGAATTTGAAGAAGTCAGAAGAAGAAACTTTGTTCTTGAATTTACTTATCCTACAGAAGAAGAACGCAGAAAAATGAATGTTATTAATAGAGATATAAGTCCTAAAGAGCGTGAGCGTAGAATTCAGAACCAAAGAAATTTAAAAGATATTGTTGAGGATTTAGACAAAGGTGTTATACACAAAGAAGATTTGTCACAAGAACTAATAGAAAAATTAAAAAGTCACTTATTTTCAAATGATTAGTCATCAAGAAATTTATAGAGAAATTAATACTATAACTCAAAAACTAATAGAAGTTAGTTTGTGCGACCAACAAAATTTTCCGTCATCTACATCTATTGGTAGAGATAGTTATCAAATTGCATATTCTGGTATGCAGGATCTTTCAATAGCACTGAAAAACATTGATTATAAGGACATTTACCAGGAATTAGATAGAGATAAAAACTATAACTTTAAAATGATTGATGGTGCATTAATACAACTTTTGTATACTTATCAAAAATCCGAGTTAATTTCACATAGGCTTGCCTTTTTACCATCACCATTTTTAGAAGTTTTCCAGAATGAACCTGGAATTTATGAAGCAGACGAAATATATGCAGATATCATAGCAAAAAATATATTACCAGTACCAATTAGATTCGATTATGATCCAAACAATCATAAAGAATTAGATCACCCAAAATGCCATCTAACCTTGGGACAATTTGAAAATTGTAGAATACCTGTTTGTTCCCCAATCGCACCGAGTGTCTTCATATCCTTTATTATTCGTAGTTTTTATAATACTGCTTTTAGAAAATTTACAGATGAGCTTACTTTTTCAAGTACACTTTTCGATAAAACGATAACTGTTGTGGAGAAGAAAGTATTGCACATAGCTATTTATTGAAAGTTTTATACAGAATTTTGGCTGGTTGACTAGAGTTGGTTAGCAAAGTACATACCAAATCTTTAGCTGAGGATTAGAGTAAATGAATTGCCCGAGATGCGGAAGCAATCGCATTTACAGAACAGACCCAAAAAGCCTGATAATTATCTGCGAGAACTGTCGGCATTCGTGGAAGACCAATCAATCTCGAAAGCCTTTGCTAAGAGGGACGCATTATCTGAGGCGCGGGCCAATGAAAGGCAAACATGATATTAGCATTTGGCATTGTCCGACTAATTCTGAACGCTATTCTTTTGCGCTTGGTTATGGTAGTGGAGCCGCTTCTTTTAAAGAATTTGCTGAAGACCCATTTTTGAGTGGGAGTTTTGAAACTCCAGAGGCAGCGCTGGCGGCAGGGATTGAGGAAGTTAAAGCTATTGAAAAAATGTAAGGCGATATGTCTAATTACACTTCTTCACTTGGGCTAACTAAGAGAAGAGTTTTGAGGATGTATATGTCCAAGGTTAAAAAACTGATTATTTTAGTGGCCTGCGGTGCATTGATGAGTAGCTGTCAACAGTCGAACGCAAATAAAACTGTTGTTGAAAAAGAACCCTCACCAGCCACTCAAGAGACACCACAGCCAACCCCATCTGTAGAGCCTCAAAAAGAAAAGGCAAATACATTTGAAGATGCCGAAAGCATTGCTATCAGTGCGACAACAATTGCTAGCTCATCTTATTCTAAGGATGATTGGAATCTAGTTGCAAGTCGCTGGGGTGAGGCAATTTCTTTAATGAAATCTGTGCCAAAAGAAAGCCCAAATTATGCCACTGCTCAAAAGAAGATAGTTGAATATCAGAAAAACCTTGTTTATGCCCAAAGCAGGCTTTCTGGTAAGCCAACTCAAGCACAAGTACAGCCGCAACTACAAACCCCAAAACCTCAGCCACAAACGCAAACATCTGCTAACACAGGCGTTGCAGAACAAGAGTCAGCACAGAAGTTTTTAGAAGCTTACTTTAATGCTGCAATTACAGAGGGATCGGACGGAAGCGATCGCTGGTGTTCCCAGTCCGGCAGCTTACAAGAATCGCTATTTTCTCCCAGGAGTTATCGGATTCTAGGGGTTCAAAAACACGGTACTGCGGCGAGTCCTAGCTACAGATTTCAAACAACAGTTGAATCAAGTACTCGTGGCGGGTCACCAGTTATTAATAACTGGGGATTTTATGTGATGAAGGAGGAAAACAAGACTAAAGCTAAAAGTCTTCCAGATGGCTGGTGCTTAGGATTTATAGCGCGTCCTTAGTCGGTATTTACGGCGGGCGCTATGCCCGCCCCACACAATTACAACAATCGATTTTCTATTGACTGAAAGCGAAGACCAAGGCTTTATTTCTGTGTCTGCCTGTTGTTTGAGCTTTTCGTAATCCCATACCTGCGGCGAAAGGGGATCTACAAAAGATAGTCGAAATCTGTCCAGGTAGCTCATAGTCATTTTCTCCTACAAACAGCGATCGCCTACATCTAGGTTTGTCAAACATAACTATTTGTTGATTAATGTAATATCAAAATCTCCTCAAATTCAGGATTGACCAACTGTTCGCTACCAATAACTTCAGATTTATCCGTACTAGCTATCAGTTTTACTCTGAATTTCCAGTCTCCATCCCTTTTTATTCCCGAATCTTCTAAGGCTAAAAATATATGGGCATAGTATTCTTGTCCATACTTAAACGCCCAGACGAAAGTTTGTCCTGCTTTGACTTTTGATTGCATTGATTTAGGCTAAGTGAAAGAAAAAAGACGTTCGATGGCTGGTTGAATCCAGGAAAATTTTCCTGGATGTCTCTCTCCACGATCCATTAAACCGTTATCCCTGCTGGTCTGCTGATTTCCTCAACCCCGACGTTGCTGCTGACGTGATAAAGAATTCCATAGCTGTCTTTGACCAACCGATACCGATTGGTAAACCGCCGCCAACTCGTACCGTCAGCCGAAACGCCTCGATAGGAAAACTCTAGCGTTGATGAATTGTCATCAACGCTCAGGTTTTGTTGCCATTCCCGATTAAAGGCTCCTAGATCGTCAGGGTGCCAATATTCATCGCGTTTGCGTTGAACTGCTTGCTTTAGAGTTGCATTGACAACTAGCCCGGCGCTGGACTCAGACATTGCTACTTGTCGCTCGTCGCTAACCCGTACCAGTCCGGATCGCCGTTCTGGATACTCGCAGAACTCCTCGAAGATTCGCAGTATAGGCAGCGATAATTTCATTTCTGTAATTTGCAGCCCAGGCACA
Source organism: Nostoc linckia z4 (assembly GCF_002608075.1). Classification (GTDB taxonomy): domain Bacteria; phylum Cyanobacteriota; class Cyanobacteriia; order Cyanobacteriales; family Nostocaceae; genus Nostoc; species Nostoc linckia. The sequence continues at coordinate 326,100 of NZ_LAHA01000004.1, read as the reverse complement.
ACTATAAGTGGTGTTGAATTATTCATAAAATTTCCCCTGTGTAGGTCATAGGATTTAGCGCAGTAAATGGATGCCGGAATTTTGTAGGGCTTTCGACAATTGGGATAAGTTAGGTGTCCGTAACGAAATCCGAACGCCGCAGCAGCATTGCCCAAAGAAGAAGTAATTAGCTCCAAAAAATCTTCTGCCGCAGCCCTGGAGGGAGCCTCTAGGCTTAATGATTTGGGGCTAATGTTTAGATTCCATCCCGGCATTTGAGCCACTTGAATGAGTGTGTTATTTTCCATTGGGCTGTCTATCTCGTATACAATTTCGCAGATGGATGATCTGCTCGGGTTCGACATCCAAGACCCTCGCAACCTTGATGCAAGTAGTATCTGAAACTTGTTCGTTGGAGGCGATCGCTTTAATAAAATCCGCCGCCGCCTTGCCCTCTTCACCTTCTGCAACCCACAATTGGGCCATGTCAATGAAGGTACGCTTTTCAACCTCCGCTACTTCTTTTATCTGATCGAGATTATCGAGAATTATGTCCAGCAAGAGGCAGACGGTTTCGCTCACCGACCTTTTCTCCGAGGCAGCAATCTCGTCCAGGATTTGCCTGCGATGCCCAAGGCTGATTTTGATTTGTGTTGGTTTCTCACTCATACATAAAATCGTAACCCCAACAGAGTGCAAGTGAGTTAATTCTACTCTTTTAATGATGAGTGACTTTGACTCAACTAGGGTTACAATACGAGAAAGTCAAAAGCGATCGCAGTTCCGTCCAAGGTGTGCGATCGCTCCCCACCTTAAAGGCAGTTCCCCCAACAGTACTTGGAGGCAATTACAATCATGACACCCCGCGAACTAAAAAAAAACTGGGAATTAAGCTACACAAGACTTGCATTATTCCTGTGCCGTGACCAACGCACAGTAGAGAGGTACTGTAGTGAAGGCGCAGAAGTACCGGAAATGGTATTGGGATATTGTTGGTTTCTTAATCAATGGTTTCTAATAAATGGCGTAACGCCTCCACCTTTTATTTTTACCCCGGCAAATTGACGGTCTAAAACTCGTGCAATTGACCGTAGACCCACAATAGGTGGGTTTTTTATTATGAGCTAAGAATGAGCCATTTAAGGTTATCCCAAAAACAGCTCATTCAAAGCTCATCAAAGGCTCATTCTTAGCTCACCAGTAGCTCGTGGTAACTCTAAAAAAGGCAGTAGAAGTTAGTTTTGTGAATCTAGAAACGGGGGATGTTGTCAAGTTTTGGCGCACAACAGAACTGCTTGAGTACTTGCAGATTTCTTTGGCAACATTCAAGCGAGATAAAGCATTGCTGATCGAATACTGCCCAGAGTTGAAACTGTTTAAAAAAAGTCGAGTCTATAGCGATCGTCAGCGCCACGGATTTGATGTGCTGAGGGATTGGAGAGAGCTTGGCTATGAAGGTGAAAATTTACGCTTTAAACTTTCTGAAGAGGGACTAACACCTTATGTCGATTACCAAACAAGAATTGAAAAAACGCCTGGTCGGATGTCAGAATGTCGGAGAAATCAACGTCATCCTTGAGGCGGCGGGTTATCTTGGTGACATTGAAATTAATGAAGAAATCGCAAAAATTGTAGAAACTGCTTACGCACTAATTAGGCAAGGCATCCCATTAGGGCAAGCGGTCGATTATGCACGTACTGGCGATCTTCCTCCAGAACCAGAAACAGATATGGAAGGACTTTTAGTACAGCAGTCTGCGTCTGGGGCTGATTTTAAAAATCAAGTAGGGGCTGCAATTCTTGAAGAAGATGTTATGCAGTCTGCAACAGAATATTTGCAGGTGTATTACCCGTTATTTGCGGCTGCGGTCAATAGCGAAGCAGTGCTTACCAGTCCAGAAGTTTCTGAATCAATCAACATGGCCAAAAAAATTATCCTTGGTAAGCGAGTGGGAAAAACGGGAAAAAGTTTTTTGAACCAAGTGATTTTAGGGGCGGCTTCCAAGAACTTGCTGCCACAATTGCCGACGAGGACGGCGGGATTATTGGCCGGGCAGTCAGACAAGAAGTAAGCAAAATTAAGACTGCTAATTATTTGATGCTTGGCGTGTCTATAGGAACTGGAACAACCACCATTACTACTGCAACTGCTGTTGGTATGATGCGCCAAACAAACTCCGACCCGATTATCGGAGTGTTAGTTGGCAGTGCTAGTGCGATCGCAATTTGCGCCCTAATTCTGAATTATTTTTTGAGTCAACTGGAAAAATGACTAAACCTATAGGTTACTGGACAAACTTTACTCGCGGCGATGGCAGTTTGCTGTCAGCAATGGAGGAAACCTGGGGGTCAACTTTTGAAACCCTTAACGAAGCCGAACGCGCTTGGATGATTTATCAACTGGGCTTTCAACTTTGGGAAGATGCGGAAGAACCCGTGAGTGATGAAGTTGAGATATTCATCAGGAAGGCAAAATATCAAATTCCCAACATTGACAAACTTGGACTTATTCAAGCTTTAGTCGAGCAAATAAAAGGAGCTTGATTGAAAATGCATAGCAGCAAATACCAATCGCCTGCAATGTGTGGATTTATCGGTTTGCTGCTGGTTGCTTCTCCCTTAGTATTCAGATTGCCGTTAAATTTTTCAAAATTTAACTTGCAAGGATCTGAAGAAATGGAGCAATATCGCGCACAACAAAAAGCCGATACAGCTAAAAAATTGGATGAACTTGGCATAATGCCAAGCTTTACCAAATTAAAAGTACGGCGATACTTGGATAATCCAAAACGCAATCCAAAGCCTGATACTACAGGCTTCTTGGAAGATGAAGTTGTTGTCGTTTACGATTCTGCTGGTCGCTGCATTGGGCAAATAGAGAATCGCAAATGGCTTTGGAAGTATCACTACAAAAATGTTTGCCAAATAAAATGACTGGCACTTGAAAAAGCTTGGCTAATCTTAAACGAAATTGAGGAAAAAATGGCAATACTCGATAAAAATGGCAGAGAAATGCCATCCTCTAATAATGAAGAAGTAGCTACTCCTAGACAGCCTCAAAAATCATCAGGAAATGGTGGTTTTATCGAAATTATTGCTGAGTGGATTATTAATGCTATTTCGATTCCATTCACATTTTTGTCAACTATTCTTGAGCTATTCCTGACGCCAGGTTCTTCTGGCACTAAAATTATCGGTGCAATAGGGTTTGCTTTTGGAACTTTCCTCAGCACTGATGGAATTTGGCAAACTTTATTTCAGGGAACGCCAATGTTTCCCTGGTGGGAAGAAAATTGGATTGGCTGGATTGGCTGGCTAACCATACCATTCAATATACTTTTTTGGATTGGTTTTGCTATGAGTGCGTTGGTTCAAATCATGGAGGCGCGTACATTAAGAGGCAAAGATCCTAAATCTGCAAAAGTCGAATTTGAAGAATCCCAGCAATACAATCTCCCAGGTCGCCCAACTGGGAAAATTGATTTATCTCAAGCACTATGGCGCGATTATAAACGCGCAGGTATGAAAGAGCGGCGTACTGGAGCAGGAATAGCGCTCTTTTTCTGGATATTCGATTTTATCACTACATTCGCTGGCCGCAATCCATTTCGGTACACTGAGCCAAGCCAAATTATCGGCTGCTTTGCTTACAATATCTTGTCAATGATGGCAGGAGAGACGGGATTTGCTATTTGGAGATATACGAAAAAGTAGGAGCTTTTTATGTCAAAACAAGAACGCAAAATCATAATAAATATCTTTCCAGCTTGTATAACCAACAGTGGTAAAACCCATGTTGATGAACAAGTAAGAACCCAAGATCCTGGGAATTGGGATGGCATAGGAGATAGTTCTTATAGATGTTATATGCAAATATCAGGGTTTACAATATCAGGCAGAGGACAAAAGATTGTTTAATCCTTTAGAAGTCTTTATCGAAGCCAATAGATGTTCTGCTTGTGGCTATTCGCTAGATAACTTTTACTCAGAGGGAGAAGAGTAATGGCAAGCGGGAAGTGGCACGATCGCTCAATTATTATTTCTTCCCCCTTGTCTGGGGGAATCGCATATTTCCTAACTAAAGACTGGGTAATTTCTAGTATTTTTACAACCTCATATTTTTTAGGAGGTATGTATTTATCACCAGATTTAGATTTACGTTCAAACGTTTTTTATAGGTGGGGATTTCTGCGTTGGATTTGGAAGCCATACCAAAGATTAATCCCGCACAGAGGCAGATTTGTTTACCGTAATCCTCTCTCACATGCACCAATTATCGGAACAATATTACGAATTGGATATCTAGCGATGCTATGTCTTCCTCTGGTGATTTTATCGAGACTTGATTCATCTCGGATGGTTGGTTGGATAATGAACAATCAAAATATTGTCTTCACAGTGTTGATAGGAGTTGAGTCTAGCAGTTGGATACATTTAGTGATGGACATATCAAGTACTTACCAAAAACTATGGATTGGAAAATAGCAGGAATAGTAACAATCAATGCAACTGTATTAGTATTTTGTGGTTTGTTGAATCATCAAAAATCTATTGAAATACTAATAAATTTGATTGAAATGCTGGCAATCCAATTGATTTCTCAAGCATGGATAAACAAGATATTTGAAAGATTTGAAAATTAATGTTTATCATCCAAAACATTTTGGTTGAAGTTAAATGGTGGGAGCATGAAGAAATTTACCACTGGAAAGCTTACCAAGAAGGCAGAAAAATTTTAGATAGCCAAGCTCATCTCGGATTTGCAAGAGAAATTGACGCCACAAAACACGCAGAATTGGAAGTTAAATTCTATCTAGAAAATCAAGAAGATAGGACTTGAGTCTGTTTGAAAAATAGGAGATATTAATGAATTTTCAACCAGTCGGCAGTATGCCAAACCTCACAACTAAAGAAACTCGCCGACTGCGTGACAAGTATCCCAGTATTGAACATTTGGAGGCAGGACACGCTGCGTCATGGCTACAAGAAAGACATGACCAGCTTCTTTGTAAGGCACAGCGATCGCGTGCCGAGATGAATTTATCCAAACTCGTGACTTTATCTGGCACAGTTGTCGGGTTGGTTTGTTACGCTACAAGTCCGGTCGCTACCATCGGTGCGATTGTATCAGGGATAGGTTACATTTGGGCGTTGGCGCTTGACCTCAACGACTCCCATCGCTTTGCTCCAATCCCTTTTGTGCGAGATAATTTTTTCGATTTCTTATCGGCAATGGGCGATGCCGAAGCCCGTGAAGAGTGGATAGCCCAGAAAAACGAAATCGCAGATTTGATGTTTCACTTGGAACTTCTAGAGCGATTTGAGTTTGCAATGCTTCGGGAGATGCACAGTATTCTTAGCGAATATTTGGATCAAGTTCATCCGGGTAAGCGATTTTATGCTTACCGATGGCTGTGCGATCGCTTCGTGGATTTTCACGGTGCGATTCCCGATAAAGAAAGCCTAAATCGGCATTTGCAAACAGTGACGCCCGATCCGCGTATCAATTACCAATCTGTACAGGCAATTCAAGAACAAAGACCGCAGATATTACAGCAGCTACCTCAAGCTAGAACAGTATCTTTACCCGAAACTAGAACAATCAATACTTCTAACGATAACATTCAAACGCAATTGCCACAGGCTCCTAACCCGTTGCAATCAGAAACTAATATCCAGCCCCAGCCAGTACCACAAGTTACGCAACTTCAGCAATCTCCACAAACCGCTGTCCCCCCACAATCTAATCAGCCCAATAAAATGCCTGATTTAGAAACAATTTTGAAGTTACCTATTACCCCAAGGGCAGAATTTATAGTTAATCGCTTGATTGATAGCGGCTTCAAAATTGATGAAGTTATGCTTGGGCAAGTAATTGCGATCGCAGGTAGCCAAAGAGGTGGAAAAGGCACTCTTGCGGCAATCTTAACTGTCTTATCAAAGGCTTACGACCCAACGCTCAGCATTGAATACTTTACAACTGGGGTTGATGTTTATCCTTTTACTTGTAGACTGCACAGCGCCTTATCTTATCCAGAAGAAAAAGATATCCAACAAGCAAATAGGCGAGTGGCTGGTGATTTACTAAAATTTCTCAAAGACTTGGAAAATTCTCCGCCTTATTCCCACAACAATTTAGTGGTAGTAATTGATGAAGCCATGCGCTTACTTTCTTTAATGGAGGAAAGCGATCGCGCTTGGGCAATCCAATTTTTATTAAGTCAGATTGCTAAGACTGGCGCAACTTTAATTATTGTGCTTCATGCCTTTAATTTGTCTTCGATTGCTGGTAAAGAAACAGCAGGATTAGCAGACACGTTCAAAGATACTGTGAAATTTGTTGGATGTAGTGCAGTAGCGGTAGATGCTGGAGGATTGAGGAAAATCAATATCGCTAGTGGGACATATTTTCAAGCTAATCCCAAAAACTTTGGTACTGCTATTGAGGGTGGACATTTGGGCAATATACCTGAATGGTTGAAATCTGAAAAACATCCCGGCAACGGGCATCCAGACCCAGCGAGAACTTTATTAAAATTCTTTCCTGAACTCGTTCAAAATCATGGTGATTTACCAAAAGTTCAGGAAGCAGGAATGCCCGCGAAATTCACAACATTTCAAGCCAATCAAACAGTTGCTTGCAGTATAATCAACGACCTTAAAAATAATCGTGGCTACGACCAAGACCAAATAATATCTATTCTTTGGCAGGTCGAACCAAGTTCAGAAGATTGGTCGCAAGCACTCAAAGAGTATGAGTTTTTAACCTCCCAAGATTCAGGAATAAACCAAGATGTACAGTAGCGAACGCAGCGCATTACCTATAGAGCTAGTGTCAGAGACAGAATTAGAACTCGATCAACCTCAAGGAGATTTATATGCCGATCCTGATTCAAGCAATTCAGATGATAATGATAGTCCAATAGAAAACTCAATTTATAATTTCAACCAACTACTGGATTCCGTATGAAAAAGATTGAACTTACGCATCAACAAATAGAAAATGTGATTATAAACAACGTTAAAAAATACCCCTTAGTACAAGCCTGTGATGTTGTCGGATATTATCTAAATTTATTCAATTCAATAGGTGTTGAAATGAATAAAGACAATTTAATTAATCGTCTTTGGATTTTGTACAGTGAGGACAAAGACAATAAAGAACCTCAAATGAAAGACGCCATAGTATCTTGGATAGAAAATAAGTTGGAGTAAATCATGGAACTACAAAAAGCTTTAAGAACTTTGGCAACCAGTTCAGTTATCGCAGACAGAACAGCGATCGCTCGGATCGAAAAAGCGACTGGGGAAAATATTTCTACTATTTTGGAAGAATTAGAGAATCAAGATTTCGTGGTACTTTCCTGGGAATCCGAATCGCCAGATCAACACAAGAAAAGGGTGAAATCGTTGATTATCTCCACTGGTTTAATGTGCGCTGGGCTTTCCTGTCTCTTAACTGTATGGTTTAGACCTAATTCACCCTACCTGCTGATCGCAGTTACACCAATAGCTTTTGTCACTGGTGCAGCAGCGCAGAGCATGAATTTATTGCGGAAGCCTTAAACCCCAGAAGGGTATTTAGATTGTAGGAATTCCTCTAACTCTTCTCGGGTCTTATTTTTAATCAAAGTGATTGCCTCTACTGCCCACATCAGTCGCCAAGTCAATGCAATCGTAGAACCGCTATCTGCACCAGCTAATTTATTTATAGATTCAACATATTCGCTTGCCAGAACCAAAGCGATCGCTGCTACTTTGCAATCAATCGCGCTTCCTTCTGTAAGGCGTTTTCTGAGGTTCACGGCGAACTTTTCAGTTCCCAATAGAATCTCTAAAGGAGTGATGCTCGTGCCATTCGGGGGCGAAGTTTCCCACACTTCCAAAGAATCAACAACAGCCTCAACTTTTGCTTGATTTATAGCGCTCATAGTTTGTTTGCGCTAAAACCCCATTCTGGCAGCAAAGGGTATATATTAACTGCCATATATCTAATTTTTATGTTTAACCCATGCCCAGGTTTATCTGGGCATTATTTTATACAAACGAGAGAACCAGGAAAATTTTCCTGGTTTGGTTTGCAGATATAATTTATCTACGGCGAGGATCGAAACCAAGGCAAACGTCGCTGATTTGTCCGGGCGCTTGGCATCTGAGCCGTCTCAACAAGTAAGCAATGCAGAGCTTCGCGCCACACGAGCTTTTGCATTCAAAGAATGAACTTCTAAAAAACGCCGTTCAGCGCGTTTGGAATAATCAATTTCTGAGAGATCGGCTAACCGAAATTGCCGACGATAGCAGCGCCGTTCGCCAGCTAAAGTTTGAATGCAGTAACCCCGAAACCCATCTTCCAAGTCCACCAAAACACCATATTGTTTGGAAGTCATGAAAAATACTAAGTCCCCAATGTCGAGCATGGCTGTATATCTATGGTCAACTGGGCAATGCCCCACCGCCCCAGGCAATCCATAAGCAGCCAAGGTGTGAAAATATGCAGTCATTTTGAAGAACCTCTTTATATTAGCGATCAAATAATGGAAGTTCCCCCACAATTCCCATGCGGGAAGTCGATTGAGGTTTGTGAATCGTGCAGCCGCGAAAGTTCGGATGCCATTGTTGAATAATTCGCTTTTGCCGAATTGCATCGATGCCGACACACAAAATCGGGCTTTCTGGATAAACCCGAATAAAGTCGAATGTGTAAGTGGTATTGCCTTGCAGGTAAAAAGCTAAATCCAATGCTGGTTTCGACCAGCTATGCACCCAAATATCTGCCCCGGCACTAGTGCTAAATCCGTGGGCTAACGCTCCCTTGGGCCAGTCAGCACCGCCAGCATTATAAACATATTTGTAAAGGTCTAAACCTAGATAACCCCTAGTAATCGAAATCCGATTAAATTCCTCACACAAGGGGTCAAGCATCTGATCGCACAACGTCTGCATCAGGGATAAAGCTTTTTGTCCTGGCTCGGATTCCCAATCTATAAAATTAGGAATTCCTCGTTTTAGTGCGGTGTCGGAAACCAAAAAATCAAGCAAGGTAAAGTATTTGCCAACCTTGATATCTTGGGGGCGGAGTCGCCGTTTTCTAGTCGCATTATTTGTATTTGTCGGAGTTATGATTTTTGGCGGCGGTACATCTAAGAGTGCAGACTTGTCACCTAATAAAAAAGCAGCACCAAAAATGTGCTTGCAAGGTAGGTGTCGGTTATGAATATCGGCACAATTGCAGCCACAAGCTTTCGCCCCCAATCTTACAAAAAGCTGCCGACTGCTTCCCGGAAAAAAGTTCACTCCATTTTCAACAATTTCAAATTCGTATTTTTCGACTACCTCCTTCGCCCGAAATCGGCGACCTTTAATATCATCGGTTTCATCTTGGGTTAAATAGATTTTTCCATCGCGCCATTGAGCTAGGGCAGTAAAAGCTAATTTTGGTTGCATATTTATTAGATGGGGAGGATATGCCTCCCAAATTCATCTCTACATTTCTGGGTACAATATCTCGCTGATTTGATCTCTCACCCAACTAATTAAAACTGTCAATTCATCCCGCCCCACGTTAATCGCACCTCTGGCCATAATCGCTACTTCTTTCGCTTGGGGTAATCTCAAGTCTTCTTCCTCGGTCAACTTATAAAACTTGTTGTCAGCGTCCAATCCTGCTACTACCCAATCCTCATCTATTTGTGCTACTATCACTTGTACTATTTTCACTTCATTATTCTGTAATTTAATCATCTTTCTAAGCGCCTTTCTGATTGTTTGCCACATCTTAATTTTAGCACATTTTTCGATTATTTGCAACATTTTAATTACACAAAAGCCTTGCATGGAAAGGGTTATAGTGAGTTTTATTGAATAACAAGAATTATTTTCAGACTTGTATTTTTTTATTTTTTCAGGCTAAAATTAGCTCAGATGTAGTTTCGTAGTTTTTGAGAAATACTGCATAAAGCTATGAAACAAAGGTGGGCAATGCCCACTTTTCGTTAGTCATTCGACCGTTATAAAGAGGAATGCCAAAATAATTGATGCAGCGACATATTAAGATGTAGCTGCTTTTTTATTTAAATGATTGATTTGGTTTGATTCGCGCTTTCAAACCTCCGGCACAGTTCTACCTCTAACTCGAACTTTACTGCGAGTTTCAATCCAAACTTTCGCACCACAATCTAAAGGCTGATTTGGACGGTAAACCACAGTAGCTATTATTCGTCCTTCAGAATCCAAAATATCTACACGGTTGCCGTAAATATTTTCGTCGGGCAGCTTTACAGAAATTACTGGTAGTTTTGCGCCTTGGTTATTCGTTCTGATATTGTGCTGGTTAACGTGAATTCTGACGAGCATAGATATTTTTCCTCAGTATTAACATGACCCCCAAGCTATAACCCCAGTGTTTGTCCGGTTGACGCTAAAAAGGTGTTTCTCTTTATTGTTGAAAAGTGTCTAGGAAAATACTGTGGAAAATCAACGCACAGAAAGAATTACAGAAAATTGGGATTATTATTGTGGCGATACTTTTCAATTTTGGACGGGGCCAAAACCTTCAGAAGGTGACACTCATTCAGAAGCAATTCTCAAACAAATTGAAGCCGGCTATATTTCTAACAATCTCATTAAAGAGTGCGTAGACCGCAACGTAGCTGCAATGGTTGGTATGATGCCTCATTGGTTTTTGTATGCTGGCAACGACGTAAATTCCTCAGAGCGATCGCCGCAGATAACGGACGCCGAGAAAGTATTGCAAACTTGGCTCGATCAAATGCTCCAGCACATTGCCGTCCAGGACACAGATGAAGAAGCAAATCCTTTGGCGATGGCAGTCACTCAAATGCTAGTGACTGGCACTGGCTACCTGCGCCTTTACCAGCCGAAGCGATATAAGGGTATGGGTAACGCCAAGCTTTACCAAAGGATTCGCTTGCATTGCCCGCCGCTGGGAAGTGTAAGAGTCGATCGCGACGATGACGGAGAAATCGAGCAGATTGCTTACACCTACAAAGGTGGGTCTGAAATCCAATCTTTAGACCCCCGAACTGGGAAATTGACTTTTACAGTTACTTCCGTTGGTGAAAAAAAAGACGAGGCGGTATCGGAAAGTTGGGAAGCTGACTTTAACGGACGCTGGACAATTTACGAATTGCGTAGCCCAACCATCATCAACAAAGATATCAAACGATTGCAAAATGCCATTAATAAAGCTTTGACTATGTTGGGTCGAAATCTGGATTTGGCGGGGTTTTTGGAGCGAGTGATTACCAACGCTCAAACCCCCGGTGAATGGGTGGAAGATCCAACTCGCCCTGGCAAGCAACGATTTGTTCCAGACGAAAAGGGCTTGCAATTGGGCCCTGGAAAAACAACTTTTTTATCGGGGATAAAAACTAAAGACGGCGGCTATCTTACCCCCGGCGTTACTTACCGCGACCCTATCGACATCACGACTTTTGAAAAGTCTGTAGCCCTATTCGCGGCACGATTATATTTAGCCTTCAATCAAGGGCATATTTTGGCGTCAGCTGACGGCACAATTTCAGGGATATCAAGAGTGCAACTCAGGCAAGATGCTAACCTCAGCCTTGACCGACCTGCACCAGTAATCCAGAATGCTTTTGCCAACATTTTAGAAGTAGTGTTGCGATTCGTTGAACCTGTTAAATATAAAAATACTTTTGCAACTGTAAAACTTCGCAAGGGAATCAACTACGTTACCCCCGAAGAAACAGCAGAAACCCGTACTAATTATCAGGCAAGATTAATTTCTAGAACTACAGCGATGAGTAAATTGGGTATAGAAAATCCTGACGCGGAGGCAGCTTTAATCGATGAAGAATTAGCTAAGGACGCCATGACCGCGGCTTTTGGAGTCCCTGATTTAGAGAAAATTAGTGGCAAAGTTGGGGGTGAGAATAATATTCAAAAGTCAAACCCCACATAAAATAATTCTGTATTTGCAAGCTATACACGTTGTTGCGGAATTCAGCGAGTTGGGCGAGAGCGGAAAGGATTTGAGGCATGGATTTAGGCTTTGCCATTGTTTACTGCTCCTGCCCAATTAGTTAAGGTAAATATTTCAATCAATTCATTAACACACAAGTGAATGAACTTTGTATACTGTTCGTTCTCTTGGTTTTTTGAAAAAACCTTGGAAAGATCGATTAAAGTAAATATATTCTTATTATGCAAAGTTAAACGATAAAAAGCTAGTTCAAATAATTGTAAAGCGATCGCTTTACAAGCACGAGTTTTTAAAAAAGAAATTGCTTCCTTGACAAACATTACCTGCATATCAACATCAAGTTGCTTTAGCCATGACAAAAAACTTTTTATATCTTCCTCTTTAGCAAAACTTGCATCAACACACTCTAGAGGATTTTCTTCTGCCTTTATTTCTTGCAATCTCATTCTCGATGCTTCTGAAAATATTTCAGGATTAAAGTTAACCGCTAATCCTAAAAAATCAACCACAGTAACATTCTCGACTGCTTTAGCTGCTTTGTTATTACAAGTATTAATCTTTTTAAAACTATTGAAAAAACATCCTTTCATACTATTTTTTTCATATCCCACAATCTCTAGGAATCGAGAGTTATAGATTTTTAATCTTTGCTCTCGATTGGTTACATTAAATTTATTAATATAGGTTTGACTTATTTGACTATTAAAGTTCTCACAAGCTTCATCCGCTAATCCTTTGAAATGAGCAAATGAAGGGCTGACTTCGGCTTTTTTTACCGAAATTATTTGTTTTGATTTTGGTGTTAACCTTTTGTGTTCTTTGCGTTTAGACGCACCGATCAAGTAAACTGGTTCACCACACTTCGGGCATTTTAACTGCCAGTTTGCGTAATCGTGATAGCCGCACCCTGAAGCATCTACAATTACACCATATAGTAAGCTTTTAGCGTAGCGCATACTGTTTACTCAACTATTTCTTGGAAATCAGGACAGAGCATTAAGCCTTGCAAGTATTTTTATCTAATGGTTTCAGAAATAATTAAAAACTACAATATATTAAAAGTTGTTATTAAGCATGATTTAATATTTTTGCTAATTTATTAATAATACTCATAGTATATAAAAACTAAGCTATTATTCTCAATAAATTATGAATGATGCTTTTAATGTTGTTCGCCGCTTTGATGGTATTCTGCAACGGGCAGAAGATACAACCATCAAGCAAATTATCCAAGCCTTAGCTACCAGCTATGCAAATTTAGAAAATGAATTAAGGCTCAAGCACGATAAGTTTTTGGCAGTAGCTCAACCAAATTTAACCGGACTACAACGCTCTGCACTCTTACTACAAGAAATTGAAGAATTGCTCAATTTAGTACCCCCACGAGTGGCAGCAACATTAGAAACGGGAGTTGTGGAATTAATTAACCAAGCAACTCAAAATGGTAGTTCAATGGCTTTGGAGTTGATTGGAACCATTGCCCCAGACGCAATTATTTTACCTTCTACTGTTCCGGTGGAAGCCCTTAAAAGTGCCGTCGCTGATGCCATGAGTTGGCTAACAGGAACCGGAACAGAATTTAAGACCGCCGCCAAACAAGTAATCGCCCAAGGATTAATTCAAAATAAGGGAGTTGCTTGGACAACAGGAGTACTGCGGCGTAACTTAGGCATTTCAAAACGCAACGCCGAAAGCATTGCCCGCACCGCGACACTCAGCGCAACCGACCAAGCTACAAGGGAGGCTTACGAAACTAACGCCATTGGATATGTGCAGCGAGTCTCAGCAGAGGACGAACGAGTATGCGGGTTTTGTGCTTTCCGCTGTGGAAATATTTATCCACTGGGCGAGGCTTTTGCTATCCTTCACGTCCGTTGCCGCTGCTATTTGATGCCTGTAAAAGCCGAGTGGCTAAGGGATGGATTAGTCGATCTTGAATGGATGCGATCGCACCACGCTACGACGGCGGCAATTGCTCAAACTCCCCTTAATCCGGGACTAGTGCAATTCGAGCGATCGCGCGGGCTGACTACTCCAGCAGTTCCTTTGTGGACTCCTGATGGTGGTTTTGTTGACGATGACTTTGCGCGGGCTGCGGGTGGATAGAATTGTGATGCTTCAGCCTTGCAACATCGGATGAATCAGAACCAGGAAAATTTTCCTGGTTCTAGTTTCTTCAATGTCCCTGCCACGTTCCATATTCCTCCCATGCAGATCCATCACCATACCTAGCAGCTTGCCGCCGCATTGCATTTTTGCGATCTTTCTCGTCTAAGTTTTTTATCCAAGCGATTAAGTCTTGCTTGAGAGCGGCATCCTCATCACTATCACTTAACTCTTGAATATAGGCGCGAATAGCTACTCGTGCCGCTTTGTCTGTATCTGGGCGAAGAACAAAATATTGAGCATTAGGATCTATGGGTGTCCCGTCCGCTTTTTGAATAATGTATTTACCGAACAAAGCCATTATTTTTTACTCCAACTAGGCAAGGGATAAAATTTAGACTCATAATAATTCTGATAATAAGCTTTTAGCTTGTTTGCAACGAGAGCCTAAGTTTCCCAGTAAGTTTTTAAGTACAAAGGTGTTGTTTTGGAAATAGTCAAACACGCCATCTTGCGTCAACTTATGGCATTTATGAATGTTATCTAAGTCGCGTTCTATAACTTTTAAAGCAGAAGTTAAATCTTGGTATTTTTTAGCTTCTTGTTTCTTTGCCCATTTGTCGAGCCAAGGACGGGGCAAGATATCCTCGTCACGCCCCAAAATATAAACTTGCTCCAAAAAATCAATCTTGTCTTCCCAGTTACCCTTGAGCGCCCAGCCTTGATGTTTGTTGGAGAATTTCTTATAAGTGATGAACTGGATTTTGTACTTATTCCACAACTTTTGTCTGTGGGTTCTGTCGTAGCCAACTAAATAGCTGCATCCTGGAACTCTAATACTGATTAATTCTGAAGAGACTAGATTTCGCCGCGTATTCAAATATTCACAAATATCGCGCCACAGCCTCATATCCTCATAACTCAAAGGCGCATCCCATTTATCAATAATTGCCCGACAAAATTCCAGTGCATCAACAACATCCAAGCAGCTTTCTGGCAGATATTCATAAGCAAGGCGATCGCCATTGGAATCGTAAATGATATATGCCCAGTACATATCGTGCTGGGTCTTGCTCCCTCCCCCTGCATAAATACAGATTTCGCGGTTTTGATAGAGGGAACAACAACAAAAATTTCGCGCTTCTTCAACCCTTAAAGGTGGCAAATTACTCATGGAAGGTTACGGTTAGCCAACTTCCCGCGGTCAATGCGGGAAGTTGATTAATTAACTTAAACGTCAGACTGGTTTTGGTGCATCAGGACATATAAAGGTTGTAAAGAACAGCTTACCAAATGTGGGCGAACCCAAGCGCGATCGCCTGGACAAATTATTTCTCCCCAATAAGAAATGTAATAAGCGCATTTACCATTGGATATGTCGAATAAATATCCGCCTGCCCATTCTTTAAAACCAAGATTGTGGTCTTTAATATATTTGTGTGACTTTTCAATGGCTGCATCCAAATCAACACACAAAACATTTAAAGTCGGTACGTTGTTTAATGATTGAATATTCTCAAATTCAGCGTACCCACGCGAATCAAGAACTAACATAAAGCCTGGAGTTGGCGAGTAGATTTTACTGACCAAGCACAACAAAGCTGAGATACCACAAGGGTCAGTTTGCCAGTTTTTGTACTTGGCTTGCCCCGGATAGGTCAACTCGGTTTCCGTGAAGTAAGCCACCTGATTCCCTTTGGAATCTAGAACAAACGACCGACACCAACCATGCCCTTCTATGTCCCGATAATTTTCAGTCAGGGTAACGGCTTCTTCGATGTTATTAATTACTAGAGAATGAAAAGTTTTGTTCGGTGCAATGATCGCTAGAACAAATTGGTTGTCGTGAATTACCAAGTCATTTACTAAGTTCATATCAAAATCCTCTTGATGAATAAAAGTTGGGGGGAGTAAGCCCCCCGTAAGCGAAAGTTAGACAGGAATTAAATGCAAAGCTTCCAACTGTTTGGTAGCTTGTTCGTCCCATTCACTAGGGCGATTCGCTTTCACGTTTTCGGCAAATTGGCTAGCTTCCTCAACACCGCCGTCGAAATTAATCACCACTTCGTAGTAGATGCAATGCGCGTTTTGGAAAGGGTCAACTTCAAAGCGAATCAGTTCCTTCAAGGAATCAGGAATAGGAAACAAGCGAAGCAATTGTTTTTTGTAAATCTGACACTCGCTCTGCGCTCTAGGGTGATAATCAGCAGTGCCAGCTTGCTGATATCCCTCGTCTGTTGGCACAGACCCCAATCTGAATTTGTCCATACGAACCTCGTACTAGGTGGGCAGGATGAAACTAAATTCCATCCAAATCGCCTTTCCCCATGCAGATATGAGGAAAGGCAATTTGGATATGGGAATTGAGGAGAAACTTTAAAGGGGGAAATATCCCTCTGACATCAATTAATTGAAGAACGGATTTGCGGGATCGAAGTCGGGATGATGAGGAAGAAAGATAGAACTTCCATCGTCTGAAATCGAGTACGAACACAACTCACAAGCTTTCACGTTATCCATTCCGGGCACCAAATATAATCTTTCCGGACAATCAGATCCAAGTTTGCAAGCGCAGCCAACCGTATTTTCGATCCACTCCAATTCCACTTTTTTCAAGTCTTCCATATCTCAAACCAACCTAAATGAAAATTTTCCAAAGCCCACATATATCGGGTGCCGGAAGCCCGGCACCGATCGCTCATCTACGCAAGGGATCTACTCGATTTATATCCAGCGATCGCCTCACGTTGGGAATCGTAGAATCCCAACAACATCCAGCCAGAACCATCAACCCATCCCAAATAAGCCCACTTGCCCAAATGTTCCGGTTTCAAATAGTCATAACTCTGGATCTCATCTTGGGAGAGTTTCACGATATTCAGTGTAGATTCAAAGGCATCTCTCGAAGTATCAAAGAAGCCCAGGAACTCGCCGTTCACCAAATAGCAATGCTTCCCCAAATCCTCCGGCTTGAGGATCTCATTTTCATCAATGTGTTTCTGTTCGATCTCAAATATATCCATTTCCATCCTTCCCGCGCACGCGGTTGAATCTTTGCCACATCTTGATCCTAGCACATTTTTTGATTGTTTGCAACATTTTAGTGGCAAGGAAAAACTCCAGAATACTTAACAGTAAAGGCATCAGAGGAAGCGGGAGGAAAATGAAAAATCTAAATCTAAATTGCCAAAAAAAATCTGCGGGTGCGACGCAGAATTTAACAATAAAATTTGTGAATAAAAAGAGTACTTCTTACGCTTTCAAACTCGGCTGAATAAAATCATTCCAAACGAAATAATTGTAACTAATTAATTTAGAAATGTAAAAAATTAAAAATCCGTACTGACACCGATTTGATGAAAAATACCCCACCGTAAGATTAAGTAGCGAAAATATATATTTATTACCTATGGATTACACGGAAGCTCTAGGGTGGTTGGACGAGCAAGAAGGTGGCAAAGATGTAGCCAACGCGATTCGCAACCATGTCACCGGTTTAAATAAAGAAGCCCAATCCTGGCGGCAAAAATATAAAGGTGCAACCAGCGAACAAGCGACCGCGGCGACAGAACTTGAGCAGCTGCGTACCGAAAATAGCCAGTACAAAACCCGCATCCAAACTTTAGAAACCAGTGAAACAGAACTCAAAAGTCAAACCAGCAACTTACACCAGCAATTGCAACAAGCAAAAACAGACCTCGAAACCGAAAAAGGAAACAAGCAAACCACGGAAGCCAGCCTAACCGAAGCCCAGACCAAAGTTAAAACCCTAGAAACTCAGATAGCTGAAAATGCAACAAAGCTAACTGCCCTAGAATCTGAGAAGCAAAGCTTAACGCGATCGCTTGGAGTGAATGAGGCGGCAACAATAGCCGGCGCACAGCCAAAAGTCCTGCAAACTCTACTCAAAGACGACCATCAAATAGCTGTAGAAAACGACAAAGTATTTGTGGTTCAAGGTGAAACTCGCACCGAATTGCGAGAATATGCTGATGCTAACTGGAAAGCCTTTGTGCCAGCTTTGTTTCAAGGTGCGCCTAGCCCCAGGCTGCCAGAAGGCGGGCCTAAGGGAACTGAAACTAAGGGTAACGCGGTTAAGAAAACCCTTGGAAATCTTTACAGCACACCGACAGTAAAAGGCGCTTAGCCTGTTTTTGTCCTTGGTGGACGCCCTTGACCTTGGTGGTCAGCCTGTAACATAGCTCAAGGTCAATATGGCTAGATTAGAATTTTCCGGGACGCGGAATACCGCACCCCGATGGATGGGCGATTATGGCGATCGCCATAGCTTGCTACCTGGAGGGGTGCGAGTCAATAAATATAAATTTGCTGAATCCAACAGTATTCGCCAAATCTCCAGCGGCGTACTTTTGGGAAGGCGAGCCAACGCTACCCACTGGGAACCAGTCAACAACAACTTAAATACGACTTTGGCAACTACCCTAACTGCTGCGGTAGCCAGTGGCGGAACGATTTTACCAGTCGCCAGCACATCGGGTTATCGGGCTGGGGACATTCTCACTATTGCAAGCAACGATTACACCATTGCATCCAATGGTGTTAATGACCTAAATTCCACCCTAACCCTGACGGCTGGATTGGGCGCATCGGCAGCGAGTGGGGTAGCTGTGGCACTAAAAACCGCAGTTGCTCACGACGATTTTTACTTGCTGGCTTACGACATTGAGGATGCCAACCGCAATGCTGATGCCACGCTCTACAGGCATCAAGCTTTGGTTTATTACAACTACCTTCCCGATTACCCGTTTACGAGCCTTGCCAACGTTTTGGCAAAAATCAAAGAACTTTATCAAGTCGTAACGGGAGGTTGAAATGCCAGAAAGTGTAAGTGCTCTGTTGGAGCGACTAAAAGCCGAAAACGTTTTAGTAGATACGGTCAACTTCCCCAGATTGCAATTTGGCCCCAGGACTCGTAAATATTACTTTAGCGAACTTCTACCCGAGCGGAATGTAACTCGCAACGAGTACCGCGAAGAAGAAATCAGCTATAAAACCATCATGCCTAACTCCGGCACAAGATATTCGCCGGTTGTGATTAAAGGCGGGGCGCGGGTTGGTTCCTTCTTGGTAGAACTTGGCGAATCTGATATTGGCTCGGAATTCACCGGGCAAGCTTTCGACACCCTAATTGAAAAATTGGGACTAGATACCGTCGAAAGTATGCAGCAGGCAGAAGAACAAATTATCAATTTCACCGATCGCACCATCGGCAGAGCCTTGGCTGAATACCGAGAAAAGCAACGTGCCGATGCAATTGTTAAAGCCAAGATAATTCGTAAGGGAGCTAACAACTATCAAGAGGTAGTCGATGTCCCCAATCCCGAAGGGCATCGGGTGACGATTCCCAGCGGCTCGGTAGGCAGTCCAACTGGTTGGTATAACGATAATTACGACCCCATCGAAGATATTATCGGCAAAATCAACTGGCTCAAAACCGAAAAAGGGCTGATTGCTACTCGCTGCGTCACCTCAACCAAATTGAAGATGCGAATGGCAATGCTTCCCAAGGTGCAAGCCTATGGCGGCGGTATCACAATCATCCAAGGAAGTTTGGCAGGGACGGGGCCTAACGGCACTGCCAGCGTCGTTGACTTGGCATTCGCTAAAAACGAAATCCCCCGGTGCGACACCTACGATTTGCGCTATTTCAACGGCGACGGCTCAAGCGAACGGTTCATGGATGAAAATGCCTTTGTCATCTTGTGCGAAACCGGACGCGACCAGACGATTGACTTAGGGGACGAAGAACCAATTCCCCTCTATAACACCTTGGGTTACACAGCAATCGGCAGACCAGTGGGTGAAGCCAAGCCTGGAGTCGCAAACCGGGCTACCTATAAGGATGACAAGCCGCCGCGCATTGAAATGCAAGGCTGGCAAACAGTTCTACCAGTCGTTCAAGACCCAGAAGCGATCGCTGTTTTCAATATCCCAGATCCAACCTAATTATGGCAATTCAATTTCAACTTCCTTGTCAAATTGGCTGGCGCGGCAAAACTTATCAACCAGGGCTGCAAACAATTCCTGAAGACTTGGCTATGGCTCTGGGCTGGACACCGGAGGACGAAACCGAGGGTGAAGAATCTGGGGGCGAGAAAACCCAAACAGGTAGAAAGCGCGCCCAGCCCAAATAGGGACTACTTTGAGAAAAATTATGGAAGGATTGACTCGACCGATTTTTATTAATTTTTCTCTTTGGGCATCTGACCCCGACAACGAAGGGCTGCTTGAGGTTTTTTATTGCGTCTGCTCGGTAATCAACCCGGCAATTGGAATAATTTGCAACAGGTTTGGGTACGTAGGTTATTTAAAAACGGTTGAGAGTCTGATTCTGTTTTTTGCCGATTTGCTTAATGAAAGTCTTGAAGCAGCAGAAGAGTTAATTAGGATATTCACTCTTCTCCACGATGCCGGGACAGCAGCCACAACCCTGACTAGTTCGGCATCCGAGCGATTCATCGAGCGTTTAGATGAAGTGAGCGACTTTCGAGACATCACCCCAGATTTTGTAGCAAGCTGTTTTTACTCCCAAGCCCATGAGTGATTTTTATGACTATCAAGCAAACTACGATCTAGTCAAAACTCTGACGAATTTTGATGATGCGATGGCGGTTAATGTCGAAATTTATCTTCGGGAATCGGCGGCGGTAGATGCCAATGAAGTTACCCAGTATCGCCCTTACTGGGTAGCTGCCAAGCTTTTGGAGCAAGCCCCACAACATCAGCAATTAGCTAGTGCTGATGGGGTAGGTTTTACCGGGATGGTTCGACCGATTGAATCTTACCTGGAGTTACAAAGGGGATTAGATCGCAAATACGGTTGGGCTGTCCCAGATGGATTTACCGCTTTGGGATTGGGTGAAGAACCGTTATTCCTGAATTCTGGTACAACTTCAATCCCGAACGTCTCGGTTTTCTGACATGCCACAGTCGCCGTTTGTTAGTTTTGGCAATGCAGTGCTGACGTTCCAGCTTCCAGGGGCGGCGGCTGGCACTGACCCAGTAACCGGCAACCGGATGTTTGCGGCAGGCGAGTCCCTGGTGGTGGCAGCAATGCTCAAAGCTGGCAGTTCTTATAACAAAGAGCGATTGCCTGGAGTTGACCCACAAGCGGTTTATTTGGAAGGACGCGTTATTTCTGTTTCTAGCGGAAGCGGGCAAACAGGTTTGTTGCTGCCAAATACCCTCCAGCACGAAGCTAGAGCATCTGCAACCTGGGACGAATTAAACGGGGAATTTGTGATTTTGCGGCGAGGACGTTCCCCTTTCAAAACCGAGCAAATTCTTGGCGATCGCCTACAAGGATGGTTTGAGATCAAATGACGGCTAACCTTGACTTTTCAAACGTAGATCGGGCGCTGGATGCAGCTTTTAGAGAAACGATGTTTTTGTTGGGGCGGGAATTTACCAAATCCATCACGGACAATGTTTGGCAATGGCCAAATCCCCCCAGTCCCCGCAACATCATCGACAGTGGACGGCTGCGCTCCTGTCAGCAGCTAACTTTTCAAGGCACTGGTAAAGCTACCTTTGCTTGGCCTGTTGATTACTCGTTTTACGTCCACCAAGGCTACACCATGCCTGATGGAACTACTATTCCGGGCAGACCTTGGACGACTCACGCCTTGGCAAGGTTTAATGTAACCCGCACTGTTGGCATCATCGTTCAAAGGAGACTCGGTAGCAATGGTTAGTGCAGATATACTACCCCAGATTCAATCGGCACTTGTGACATTGCGATCGCAAATTGTCACTGCTTTAGCTCTTGAAATTGGAACTTACACATTTCCAGATGGCACGACAGATCCGGCGATCGCAGTGCTGGGGTTAGGGTCAGCAGTCGAAATCTACCCGCCTAAAGATACAAGCGTCACTGGACTAGAGGTGGTTTTGGTAACGCTCAATTCTATCCGTATAGAACAAAGGTTAGACGGTATTATTCAAAACATTATCACTCAAGTCTTTTTGAAACAATTCGACACTTCTAAAAATACGATTACTCCGCTATTCAAGCTTTTGAGCGTCATTGATATTGACGGCGACCCGATTCGCACCGTTAGCGATCCCTATATCGGCAACATCGAAACTTGTCAGATGCAAATCCTCCACTCTTTTTATACAGATACGGGAGATTTGTAAGCTTACCTCGACCTAAAGGCACGAGGCTTTAGCCTCAGATTTAAATCATCGAAAACAAAGACATCTGTCCTTCTAGTTGACAACTCATCCCCGGACTTTCGGGGCTGCTTACAAACGAAGCCCCCAAAGCAGCAATATTAAAAGCCGCATTTACATCAGCGTCATGCTCAAAACCACAATGTCCACACTTAAAAACCTTTCCACTGCGATAAGATTTACCCGCAGTTGGGTGAATATGTCCGCATCGGGAACAGGTTTGGCTTGTGTAGGCGGGTGGAACGAAAACAACAGGCACACCAGCAACACTCGCCTTATATCCAACAAACAACCGCAACTGATAGAATGCCCAATTGTTAGTTCTACGACGTTCAGTTTTGCTTCTTGGTTTTTGATTCAAAGACTTCCTAATGCTAGTCAAGTCCTCAAATGTCAATGCCGCATCCAGTTGTTTAGCGTCTTGAACAAGCTGTTTAGAAATATTGTGATTCAACCACTTTTGAAAGCGTTGTTCTCTGCCAGAAAGCCTTCTCATCAGGCGACGCGCCGAACGAGTGCGTTTACTTTGAACGTTAGCTCTGACCTTACTGTATCGGTCGCGAGTGGATTGAATCTGTTTACCACTCCAGGATTTACCTGTGGAAGTGGTAGCAATGTCACGTCTGCCCAAGTCAACCCCAATTACTTTAGGGGTTTTACCCGTGGGGTCGGTAGGCAAATCAACACAGATATTGATGTAGTAGTCACCTCGTTTAGTTTTACTGAGTGTAGCAGCAGTTGGGGATTGCCCTTTGAGCAAAGCCAACTGGTAGTTACCAATACTCAACTTGAACTTAACCCGCCCACACATCAAGGTAACGCCGACAGTTTGCAATTCCTCAATATATTGGAAAGTCCGAATATCCAAACTCAAAGATGTCGGTCTGAATTTATGGACTTGTTTAACCGCCTTGGCGTTATTAATCACACGACGAATTGCTTGACAAACATGGTTTGCTTTCAATCCTGTAGCCTCACGCACTGGTTTATAAACCTTGTGGTGAAGCTTGGTCGTATTCCAGCAATTCTCACGTTTTGCAACTTCCAATATCTGGTTGCAAGCATTAGCAAATCTCTGCAAGGTGCGGTCTATCTCAGAACGCGACTCTACAGGGACTTGAAGTTTGCATTTTACAGATATTGTCTGCATTTCAATGGGTAAATTACTCATCCAATTATATCATGTAAAGCCGCCGTAGAACGGCGGGGTTTCAGACCCAGGAGATTTATGACCCAAGCTATTCAAAAATCCAAAGGTACTAAATTATACTTAGCTCTTTTGCCTGTAGGGGTACGTGTTAAACCTACAGAGCAAACTCTCACTACCTCTGGGGCGTCAAATGCCGCTATTGCTAAGGCAGCAACTAGTATTCCTTTGGAAACAGCCGTTGATGGGCTAATCCCTAAAGGGCAATGGCTTTTGTTCAAAGATACAGATGGTGTAGAGCGATTGGCTCAGCTATCGGCGGATGCCGTTGACAATGCAACCAGCCTTGCTGTCTATCCCCTGCCAGAAGCGATCGCTGATGGGGCAACGGCTGAATTCCCTGTCAGAATTCAAGCCCGTTCGGGTGCTTCGGTATCTCGCAGCGCGAATTTACAATCCTCCATCACCTTTGATTCTGGCTCCGAGCGCGACGGGACTACTACTAGCCGGGAGCGTGGTTTGTCGGCGGCGGGGAATTATCTTTACTACGACGCAGGGCTAAGAACTGCGGAGTACGCTTACGAAAACGACCAAGAAGTTTGGGTCAAACGCGTTCTTCCTGCTCCATCAAGTGCTTACAGTGTCGGCAAAGTAACCGAGGGGCCCGCAGCAGTCACCTCAATCCCCGATGAAGTCCCAGCTGATGGGTTCGTTAGCCAAAGCTTAGAAGTTGCGTTCTTAGGCTATTGCAACGAAATCCAACCAAAACCCACGACTTAGTATGCCTTTTCACCGTAGTTTGCAAACCCGAGGTTTATTCGCTTGTCACTGTCAGGTAGAAGGCGAACAAATTACGGTGGGGATTTTACTGGGAGACCCAGATGAAGTCTTAGACGATTTTCCGGTTCTCGTAGACCGGGAAATGGCTGGAGTAAAATACCAAGTTTCGTTGGTTGATGTTGCTTTTGAGACTGTTAATTATAATTTCACGCTGAGAAGAATTTTATGAGTACCAAAACCAAGCAATTACCTTGGGTTACCGAACCCCAAAAGGTACAAGAATATGCAGAGATTGGGCATCCTAACTACGGAGTATTAAAAATTCCTCGCTTCGGGTCTTTAACACCAAACGAAGAATTGGCGATCGCCGACTATTACATAGGTTTGAAAAACGAATCGCTATCAGAAGCCAAAATTGAAATTGCGACAATTCTGTTGAAATACAGATTTGATGGCAGTTGGACTCGCAGCGATACTTTAGAGAAAATTCAGAGTTTCGCTTTGGTTGAAGACCTGTATAACTTTGCCAATAACGAACGCAGTCGTTGGGTGGGGAATGCCTACTTGGTTAAGTTTGAGGGAAGCCACGGCTATCTTGCTGCTAGTAATTATGCAAATATCTGTGGTGGGGTGTTAGCAAACCGCCCAGATATCCCAGGCACTTACTTTGTGTTTGCAAACCCAGAATCAGTACCTCTGGGATTTATCGCTGCTGATTTTCCTCTCACCCAGGAACAACCAAAAAAGTAGAAGAGGTTGACTGGAGTGCTATTTACTGGCAGCTGCGTCACGCCTACCCCGGTGAAGAAAGGTTTAATGCTACAAATTTTGGCAATCAACCGATTTGGCTAATCGAACAAGCTGTGGCGCAGATGCGGCAAAGGGAGCTTGTTGAGGCTTATCACGCCGCTGCTCCTGTCGCTAGCGTGGGTATGGCAATTTGTTTCCTTAAGGGAGTTAAAGACCCTGACCCGAACTGGTTCAACCCTTACCAGCAAAAGCTACTAAGCCAAAATGCCACGCAAACCATTCCCCAGCCTGCGGCTCAAACATTTCTTGATTTGGCACGCGATCGCTTGTTGCCGACTTGGGTAGCTCCATTAGTTGACCTCGACTTAATAAAGGCAGCAGCTTCGGCTTAGTAGTATCCCTGCCTCCCCAGTCCCCTTTACCCTTTACCCTTTACCCTTTCCCCAATGCCCAATGCCCGATGCCCAATGCCCAATAACTAATAACCAATGACCAGTGCAGGTACCGTAGATATCCAAATCCGTTTGGCAAGAGAACAACTTGCCAGGGATATTGCCGAGCTGCGGCGCTTGCTCAGTGGACTGCCGGATGTAGACCTGAATACCGATCCAGCTAGAAGATCGGCGTCTGCTCTACAAGCTACTCTTGGCGGATTGAGTGCTACTGCTGGCATTGCCTTATCTATTGTTGCCGACAAAGCCAAAGAAGCCGCGATCGCTTTCGATTCTGCAAAAGCTAAAGCAGCCACCCTCACAGAGGATAGCAATGGGCTGGCGAAGTCGATGCGGGATCTCTCTGTGGAGTTGGGATATCAGTCCAACTCCACAGACCTACTTAATAGCTCATACGAGGTTTTATCGTCGGGCTATTCCAAAACTGCTGATGTTACCAACATCCTCAAAAACTCCACCTACGCTGCAATTGGTGGATTCAGCAATGTAAATACAGTTGCCGACGCGACTACGACAATTCTCAATTCTTATGGAGAATCAGCCGACAAAGCGGCACACATTACCGACGTTTTAATCGCTACACAAAACGCCGGGAAAATAACTGTGGCGCAGTATGCGGGGTTGATTGGGCAAGCTGCAACGACCGCCGCCGCCGCTGGGGTAAGCCTGGAAGAATTCTCTGCTTATATAGCTGGGGCAACCGCCAAAGGGGTACAGGCTTCTAGTGCGGTGGCGGGTATCCGGGCGGCTATTACTGCTGTTTTATCTCCGACTTTAGTAGCCAGTAGGCTTGCTAAAGATTTGGGCGTACAGTTCAACGCTGCGGCTTTGCAGTCTAAGGGACTATCAGGTATCCTCGCAGACCTCAATGCCAAGGGCGCCGCCACTCCCCAGGTCTTAACTGAGCTGTTTGGTTCGGTGGAAGCTGTGGCAGCAATCATGCCCAGTGCCGGACAAAACGTTGAGTTCTTCAATAAAAACCTAGCCTACATTCAAAACAGCGCTGGGATGGCAAAAGACGCTGCCGATAAGGTTTCAAGCTCTTTTGAGGGTCAACTCAAGCGTTCTGCAAACCAAGCCAATGAAGCCTTTGTTAGTTTAGGACAGGGAATACTTCAGGTCGCTAATCCAGTTGTGACGGCGACGGCTAACATTCTCCAAGCTTTCAACTCCCTGCCCGAACCAGTCAAGCAAACCCTGGGTGTGACCATCGGCTTGACTGGAGCAACGCTCACATTGGGGGGAGCGATCGCTGCTGTTAGTGCGTTAAGTCCTATAGTTACGGCTGGGTTTACCGCTTCTGCTGCGGCATTAGGGTTAAATTCCGCTGCGACCACAGCAAACACCGCCGTCACTACTGCTTCTGCTGCTGTTACAGGGGTTTTCACGGCTCAACTTTCTTTGAGTAATTTGGCCCTGGCTGCGAGTACCGTTCAATCTGGAGCCGCCGCCGCCGCCCGTAATGTCTACGCCGTTGCGACTGGAAGTGCTGCTACGGCTACTTTAGGATTTGCTGGCAAGTTGGCAGTCCTGGCAGGACAAGCGGCTTTGGTCGGCGGTGCTATTTATGCCGTCTCTGAGCTTTTCAAACGCTCCGAAGGCGCTAAATTTGGTCAAGAGGTTGAAGAGAATACCCGGAAAATGCTGGAGTTTAAAGCCAGCCTGGAAAAGGGTAATTCTACACTTGGGGAAACGGCAGCAAAAGCCGCCGCAGCAGCTAGTGGGTTTGACTTGTTGGGGCAAACCTTAGCAAAATCCGGGCCAATTGAAGCAGCGCGGGCGGGACTGGCCCAACTAGATCAAGCCCTTGGGGGAACCAGCGATGTTACTTCAACCTATGGAAATGAGTTAGCTGTTCTAACTGCCGAACAACGCGGTAATCAGCTAGCGATGTTTGCCTTGGACAAGCAGCTCGACGAAACTGCCAAGACGATGAGTGCTTCTAATGACATCTTGGCTAAATATGGTCTGTTGACAGTAGATACCGCCGATAAACAGCGTTTGGGTGCTGAGGGAATTAAGAAATTCAAACAAGAAGCTTCCGACCAAATCAAGGTATTAAATAACTACATTGATACTCTCAAATCTCAAAAAGCTCCCACCATAGAACAACAGAAGTTAATCGAAGCAAATATTAATAATTTAGAGGCTCAAAAGCAAGCTTTAAGAAAACGAGTCTTGCAAGTTGAATCTGATACTGAAGCTAATAAAAATAACTCCCAATCGTTAAAAAATTTAATCCTTGATGTCGAAGCTTTGGGAAAAGCTTATGATAAATCCACCAAGGAAATTGCTGTTGCCAGCGATGCGAAAAAGGCTGCTATCAATGAAGAGTTGGCTAATGGAGATATTAGCCAAGAGAAGGCTAATACCAAACTACTGGCAGCCGAAAA
This sequence comes from Nostoc linckia z4, assembly GCF_002608075.1. Taxonomy (GTDB): domain Bacteria; phylum Cyanobacteriota; class Cyanobacteriia; order Cyanobacteriales; family Nostocaceae; genus Nostoc; species Nostoc linckia. Next base: position 298,332 of record NZ_LAHA01000004.1, on the reverse strand, counting down.
GAAGGGATTAGAAGAAAGAAAACAATTAATAGCTACTGAAATCCCTAAACTAGAGGCAGCTAAAGTAGGAGCTAAACCTGAAGAAATTGAAAAAGTTAATAACAAAATTAAAGAGCTTGAAGGTGAAAGCGCCAACTTGCGATCGCAGATTGCTCAGAACTTAGTTTCTCAGAAAAAAGCAGCCAATGAAGAAGCCCTAAAAAATGAAGAAATCATTGCTAAAACTGCTGCTCGCAACATTATAGATATTGAAACTGAAAAAATTACTGGCATTCGAGAGTTAGAACTTAAGGGGATTATCACAAACGAGGAAGCTAATAAGCAAATAACCGAGGCTAAGACCGCGAGCATTAGAAGTGAAATTACTGCTGAGGAAGATAAGCTTAAACGTATTAAAGACTTAAGGGCGCGTAACGCGATTACGGCTCAACAGTTTGCTGAGCAAGAAGCAGAAATTAATACCAATCTCAAAAATCTAAAACTCAAAAATATTGAGCAAGAAGTCCAAGCCGAAGAAAATGCACGGGAGCGCGAACTTAAGGTAATTGAAAGAGTTAATGCTCAAAAACTGGCATCAGTAGATAATAAGGCAAGTAGAGCAACTATCGGTATCAAACAGCAAGAAGCTAATGGTACTATTGATGCTGAAGCTGCTGCTAATAAAGTCCTGGCAGTTGAACAAGAAGCTATTAAGGAAAGGCTTGCTTTAGCTAATAAAGAATATCTTCAAGTTAATTATTTAGAAGCGAAAAAACTTAAAACCAAAGAACAAGCTGCTGACCTGAGAACTGAAATTGAAAAGCGTGTAATCGCTTTATCCCTTGAGCAGGTCAATAAAGAAGTTCAAGCACGAAAAGACGCGAACGATAAAATCTTAGCGGATTTAGAACGCAGCAACAAAGCCGCTGAGGCTAGCATTACTTTAAGTGCCAATCAACGTATTTTAGTAGCCAAGCAAACGCTCTTGGCTGCTGGGGCTACGGATAAAGCGGCTAGAGACGCTGCGGGACAATTAGCGGCTATTACAAGACAATCATCAATAGAACAACTTCAGTTACTAGAAAAGCAAGCCGCTGATGTCGATCGAAACGAAAAAAACAAAGTTATATCAGCTCAAAAAGCCGCTGAACTTCGGACTGCAATAGAAGTACAAATCTCCCAAAAAAATGTAGAGCTAATAGACCAGCAAATTGCCGAATTTAAGCGACTCCAAGATGAAGCGATTCGAGCAATTCAAGAACGGGCTGATGCTGAGAAAGTAGCTTTTGACCAGACACTAAATTTTTTAGAACAAGAAAAGAATGCTCGTAATAGCCTGCTGCAAACCTTACAGCAAGATAAGGATTTGTTGGAGAGCCAACTTAATTTGCAAAAGGCGATCGCTAATCTTGGCGATGTCAAAGCAAATAGCAAGCTGGCATCAGTAAATCGGGCAGTAGAAGCACGTCGCAAACTAGATAGCGACCCTAATTTAGATTCAGGAGTCAAAGATGTTCTCAATGCCCAGCTAAAAGCTTCTGGATTTGCAGATACTTCTGAAGCTGATATCTTATCCCAGCGGCGACAACTTCAAACTGAATTAGCAAAACAACAAGATGAAGCTGCCCAGCGCGAGGAAAAGGCAGCTCGCTTACTTTTAGACATCGACCTTAGCCGAGCCAAGTTAACGGCTGAAATAGCCTTACTCGAAGCCCAAATCTCCGACTCTAAGGCTAGCCAAGCCCAGATTCAAGCCAAGGCTAATCTAGAAAAGGCTCAACAACTCGGTGACCAAAACGCGATCGCCATTGCCCAAAATGAAGTCAAGGCCGCAGATTTATCCAAGGAAGTAGCTGCCAAGTCCATCGATGCAGCCAAGCGCAGCGTAGAAATGCAAGGCGAATTGACCGACAACGCCCGCAAGGCACAACTAGCTCAGCAGGAAGCAGCCCAAGCGCAGCGCGATGCTGCACATGCAGCACAAGACCAAGCGGCGGCTTTGGAAATTGCAGAAGCCAGAGCCAAAGAAATTGCCCGCATTGAAGCTGGAAGGAAAGCCAAACATGAGGCGGACGAGAAGGCAGAGCAAGAAAGGTTGGCTGCAAATAATCCAGACGGGAACTCGCCCAAGGAAATCGTTCCCAAACAAATTGCCCACAAAGAAGTTACACCTGTTAGTCAAAGTCCAGTTAGCCGAAGTTTCGCCCCCGATCCGTTAACCAAGCCCCTGTCTACACCATCAGATACTTTGGCTAAATTCACTCCAATCACCAACAATGGACTCGAAGATTTAGCCAAATGGAGCAACCAGATATCCCAAGGAATGAGTAGTTCTGGCACTTCAATGGATTCCGCTAAATTGTCGAACAAAGATGTTGTCGCTGAACTACAAAAAATGAATACCAATTTAACAGCGATCGCCTCTCGCCCATCCGAACTTAATGTAACCACTGCTAACCCCGTGAGCGATGCCGCAGATATCTACAGCAACATCTCCAAAAATGCGGTAAGGAATGCCAATATATGACTAGCAGTATCACTCTAATTCTTGATAGTCTTTCTGTTAGCTTCAGTAAATTTGTAGACCCGAAATTCCCCAGAGCTAGAGCTATCGATGGGGGTAAATTGGAATACTCAGCCAATGGCAATGGCATTGGCGATGGGCCAGTTTTCGAGCAACCGCATCTGTGGACTTTCAGTGTTTACTGTACAGACCAAGATATGCGGATTTTGGGGGCAATGTATTACGAATCCGATGTCAGGCGCAGACAATTGCCCCCAATAAATACCGAACTTACTTTAATTGATAAGGTACGAGAGTACCAAGAGCGATCGCCCAGAACTAGGGTAATTGCTCCCGGTGCTAGCGAGGTCATGGTAGGTGCAAGTCATGTTTCCTACTTTGCTCAATTTCATGTTTGGTTTGTCAAAGAACCGGAATTTGACAAGGCGGGAGATAAGCGAATTGCTCACCTTTCTTTTCAAGAAACAGAAAAGTTTGCAGTGTGAACAGGAGCAGGAAAATTTTCCTGGAAGTGTCAAAGAACAGATTATTTAGTTCCACTATGACTCGTTCAGCAGTTAGGGTGCGCTGTTAGGGGCTAGTTTTAACTGGCAGTAGCAATGTATCTTCAATGTGCTGTCGCACTTCTCGGCTGACGTAACACTCACTGTTGAGGCAATCAACTAGTAGGTGATTTGCCCATCGTCGAGCCAGGGTTGTCCTCGATCATCAAGGTTGATTTGGCAGATGGCTTTGTGTAGTCTTTCCGTTAATAGTACATCTCGAAAGCTTTGCCTTTCCATGAGGTAAGGAACATCAATGCCGCCTTCAAAATGCTGCCAACCCATAAGTTTGAGTTGGTTGATGAGAGGAAGTTCAACCTGAGTGTACTCGTTTAACATCAGGGTAAATCATGAGTGATTTTTTTATCTCATCATATTAGTTTAATTTTTGGTTAACCAGTTTTGTTCACCTAAACGTTGCCAAGCTTTGCGAATATGTTCCGGCTTAAATAGTTTACGCTTACGTACACCGAAGGGGTTGCCGCAGGCATCGCTCCATTCATGCACCAGGGCGATAATCATTTGTTTATTAATTCCACTTTTTCCTCTCCCAATTGTTAGATGTTCCAGAAAAAATAAGCATTATACTAAAAATAGATGTAGTTTTAAGACTAACAAAAAATTTATTTTGTAAATCTATAATGAGTATTAATAAATGGCTATTTTTATACATAAAAAATTTATACAAATTACACTTTTTACTTTTTTGATATTACTATCTGTAGCCACTACTGTAAAATCTCAAGAAAATTCTTATGTTCAATTTGAAAAGGTAGAAGTAGCTACAACGCCTCACAAACAAACTCTGTATAGGCTTGATTACATTTATAGAATTGAGGGGCGGGATACAGTTTATATAAAACAGATAGGTACTGTTCCAGCGAAGGGACATCTCATTTATTTTGCGGAAAAACCAGAAGTTGAATTTAGAGACCCAGTTAATAATTCTATTATAAAAATAGTTGAATATAAAGTTTTCAAGGCAAATGAGGATTCCCAAGTTGCTGATTCCTCTCATAATGGTGTTACTGCGACACCTACTCGAATACCTGGCGCAACATCAGAGTCTACAACACCAGACTCTACTATTACACCAGATGGTATAACACCAGAATCTCCTGGAACAGTAAACTCTATTGTTGAATGGGACACCAGGATGTTAACTTCAAATTCTATCGTTCAAGCTTCAGGAAGATTAAATTTTTTAGGAGGGGTTGATATACCAAAAGAAAGTGAATTCCAAGAAACGGCTAGAAGCGAAAGTTGGGTATCTCCTCCTACATTTCAAGAAATTGCGTTGGGTGTGTTCAACAAAAAATTTCCTTTAGGCATTAAACCTTTTCAACGTGATAATCTTTTCTTTTTTCTTACTCCGTACATTGAACTGAGCGGTTTACCAAATAATTTGAGAGGTCAGGTAGCACTACTTATTTCGCAACCTTATGATAGTAAAGGAAATAAGTTTATTTTTCGTGTTCAATCTCTGATTCGTGAAAAGCGCAGAAGAGAAGCAATATGGAGTCAAACAAATATTAGTGAAGAAACAAAAAGATCTGCTAGTAATTTAATAGATCAAATTCTTAATGAATTTAAAAAAATATAGTGTTTTTAATAAATAATAAACAGCTACCACAAATAAGTAAACATGACAATTGGAAAGGCGCGAGCGATATTGCTTTATATTTTCATATTCTTTTTTTTGTTTATAATCTTATTGATTATTATTCCTTACATTAAAGGAGATTATGGGGGCGATTCTCTTATCAACCTAATAATAAAAGTATTGGTTGTCTATTCTATTCACTTTGGAGTAATCGCTGGGGGAATATTTGGTCAAGAAATTTCAGATAGAAGACTAAGTTCATTAGTGCCTTTTAAGCTTGCTTTAGTAATGGTTTTAATCTGGAATATTCTACTGACTTGGCGTTGCATAGTATTCACTTTTATTGAGACGGATACGACTGATAAAGAACTTGCAAACTATATAGATACTATAGCTCCAGCTAGCTCTTTTTTAGTTTCAGGTGCATTGGCATACTTTTTTGCAAGTCAGAGATAATAGTTTTCCTTAAGATATGAAAACCAACATAGTCAGTAGCCATACAAAATTATTTGCACATCTCATTTAGTTCTATTCCTTAGCCAATCAAAAATTTGATACCTTATTTGGCCCAAGCACAGGTCTTACAGAGGATATGAAACGTAACCTAGAACGGCGAGGGGCAATTTTTGGCGATCGCCCCCCAGTTCTGAGTCCAAAATCACTATTCTTCAAGGACTGCAAAAATAAATAGTTCCTCTTGGCGAGAGCGATCGCCCAGAACTCGGGTAATTGCTCCCGGTGCTAGTGAGATAGCGGTGGGCGCAAGTCATGTTTCCTACTTTGCTCAATTTCATGTTTGGTTTGTCAAAGAACCGGAATTTGATAAGGCGGGAGATAAAAGAATCGCTCACCTTTCTTTTCAGGAAACAGAGAAGTTTGCAGTGTGAACAGAAGCAGGAAAATTTTCCTCGAAGTGTCAAAGAACAGATTATTTAGTTTTACTACGACTCGTTCAACAGCTATGCTAACTCTAAGGGTGAGTTATTAGGGGCTAGTTTTAACTAGTAACAGCAATGTATCTTCAATGTGCTGTCGCACATCTCGGCTGACGTAACACTCACTGTTGAGGCAATCGACTAGTACCTTATTGGCGTTGTAATACTGCTGCAATAGTTGTTTTTGTTCGATGCTGAACTGCCAGTCATGTCCAATACTACGATGCTCAATTATTATTAGTCTGAATTGTTTAATCCAAGCTTGATTATTTCCCTGCCACCACTGTTTGAACGTTTCTAAGTTTTGTGACTTCAAATTTGGTAGTTCTTGTTTAAGTTTTTGTAACTTATGCTGCAATTCGGTGTCTCGGGCGAGGGCGAGGGCGAGGTTGAGGGCGAGGTCTTGGGCGAGGTCGAGGTCTCGGGCGATGGCGAGTTCTCGGCCGAGGGTGAGACCTCGGGCGAGGGTGAGACCTCGGGCGAGTTCTCGGCCGAGGGGGAGGTCTTGGCCGAGGGGGAGGTCTTGAGCGAGGTCGAGGTCTTGGGCGAGGTCGAGGTCTCGGGCGAGGGCGAGGTCGAGACCTCGGGCGAAGGTGAGGTCGAGAGCGAGACCTCGGTCGAGGTATCGGGCGAGGTCGAGACCTCGGGCGAGGGCGTAGTAGAAAGCACGAATAGCAGCTCTATTGTAGGGTGCTTCTACGGAATTTGATTTTTGCTCAACCCATCTGAGAAACTGCTGCAATTTATCATCAGTTATTACGAGTTCATCAATCTGCTGTTTCATCAACAGCAAAAGGGAATCTGCACTTTCCAACATCCCAGCCGTAAGTAAAAAGACTTCTCGCCAGTTATTTTCGTTAATGTGGGTGGCTAAGGTTTGCAAAGTCTTGTCATCTATTGCATGTGGGTTAGCACTGGCAACAATCTTTCTGGCAGTGAAATACTCATGAAAAGTCAAATGAGAAAAAGAGTAAATACTTCTTGCTCGTTCTACAAATAATCCATGTTGAGCTTCAATTGACTTTAGTACTCCTTCGCTATCTAGTTGCAGTGCCTCTGGATCTGTACTAGCATCTGGCAAATTTTGGATGTAGTCGGTGATGTATCTTTCAATGTCTTTTTTCTTAAAAAAGTAATCACCTCGTTCAAAAGTTAAGCAAGCGATTTGACTGAGTAAATCTTCTTTGCGTTTTAGGGATAGCTTTTTATAAACTTGGTCACGTTCAATATTTCGGTTCCCATCCCACTTCTTGAGCAGTACATCTAAGCCATCTTTATAAAGTTCAGAACGATTTTGTGGAAAGCTAAAATTATCTCCAAATACCAAACACAAAAGCGTTAATAAAAGAGGATTGGTTGCTAATTCCAAAATCGGCTTCTCCTCTTTCAACTTCTCAATAAATCGCTCACCTTTAACTGGATCGTCTTTTGCTTTGAACCATTTTTTCGCAAAGCTGTCAATTTGTTGCTCGTCAAAGTCAGCAATTTCAACTTCAGTAAACTGCTCAAAAGTATATTCTCGTGCAGCGATTCGACAGGTCATCACAAACTGATTCTTATGGAACTGATTTGAAAAGTCTCGAATTTGTAGTAAGACCCTTTTGCTATCTGCATCTCTTACCTCATCCAGTCCATCTAGCAGTATTAAAAACTTGCCTTGATTGAGTAGTTCTTCTATAGCTGTCAGATCGACAGACTGATTTGCGCTCTTGAGACCCAATCTTGCAAGAGATGCTAGCCATCCAGTATTAAGTTGCGTGTTGGGCGCGATTCCATAATTTGTAAAAAGCTGTATTAAATAATTCAATAAAGTGGATTGAGCTTCTGCTTCAGCAAAATCTTTTAACGAAATAAATAAAGGAATACGCTTTGGCTCAAACTTACCTTCAATACATTGGAGTGCTAAATGTTTGAGAAATGTTGTTTTGCCTGCTCCTGGTTTCCCTAAAATCATCAACTTTGAGTACTTTTTTACTGCTTCCAAGCCAGGGACTCTTTTCTCGCGCACATCACCCAAACTGAAGCGCTCAAAATTATTCAAAGACAAATTTTGGAGAAGTTGGGCTATTTCTAGTCGTCTGCGTCCAATGATTTTCTCCAAAATATTGACGCTGGTATAAATGTCATCCAGTCCTATTGGCTGGTTCATATCCAACACTCGCATGGTGGTGCATTTTTGATGAATGCTGTCGCGAATGTTTTCTCGTGCTGTCTGCACTAGCTCGTCAATGGTAAAAGTCTTGGCTTGCTCTTCTTCAGCTTCCAGTTCTGCAATCTCACGCCACTCTAAATTCAATTCTGTGCAGATGGTTTGGAATATCTGTTTATCAACAGGTTGTCCGTTCAAGAATTTGTTGATGGTCTGTCGAGAACAGCCCGATCCCCCTGCCAAGTATTCCTGTGTCCAACCCTTGAGCTTGAATGCTTCTTTAGCTTTTTCTAACCCTGTTTTCGATGCTCTAACGGATCGCGTCATAGCTGTAAGTTCAACTTTGACATAACTATTACAACTATTACATAACTCTAACAGCCTAGTCTGACCAAGTTTGAGCTTGAAATTTTTATTCTTAAGAAAAGAAAGAAAAAACCTGGATGTTCTCCAGGTAAGCATCGAAAACACGAGGTTACAACAATGGATTTCAACAGTCGTAGACCCCGCACTTCTAATGATAAGTTAAATGCTCCTGAAGCACTTATCACGGAAGTAAACGCCACAACCCAACAGCAGTATCATGGACTGCTCAAAAATCTGATGACTGCTGTGAGTAAAGACAGCAGCAATAACGTTGCAATTGTGGCAATAGTAGCAATGTTTTTTGGGTTTGCTGTGATGGTGTTAAGACCAACAACATCTGTGGCTCAACCAGAGATTAACTTGCAAAGTAATCCCACTACCACAGTGACAACTAATCAAGAGCAAATCCAACGAATAGATCCGCCACTCAAGTGAAGGTGGAATTAACGCCCAACTTTCTGATTAGGTGAAGGTATGTGAAGTCCTATATACGTACCTACTGCAACTTTTGTCAAATCAGCAAAAGTTGCACGAGTTGAAGAATCCACAATCGCTAGGATTAGAGAACCGACAACTAAAACTAGGACAATTATTCCGAGAATTGTCTCTTTGGAAATAGACTTTGGTATCATGTTCAAAGTTTAAAAGTTATAGAACAACGGTTAAAGCAAAGCTTAAACTAAAATAAGCTTTGCTTTAACCGCTTTTTAATAGACTACAGTAATGTACTATTTGAGGGTGACAGAAAGGTTAATAAACGGTTAAGCAAATGCTAATACGTACTCAATTTTCAGTCAAAAAAAGCACAATTTTAGCTTATTCCGAACCTAAATACACAAATACTTCTTGCTGAGCTACAGAAACCTGAAGAACAAAAAGGGTTAAACAAATTAATTGTGTAGTGCAGGCGAACTGGAAGACCGCTTCGCTCGAATACTAAGGGATAACGTGAGGGCGAAGACCGAGCGTTATCCCTTAATATTCGAGCCAGGGTCTTAATCGAAGTGCGATCGCTATTTTTAACAAGTGGCGATCGCTTTAATTAAGTGTCATGGAGTTGTGCAAAACTAATGTAATAGTTGTGGCAGGTTGACAATGGGTAGGTCATGCCAAGCATCGAAACAAGGATTGCAAAAAGCTAAGGAAGCATTCAAAGTCAAAGGTTGGACACAAGACCACCTAGCAGGACGTTCTAACTGTAGTCGAGCAATTGTGATTAATTTTTTTGCCAGACGACCTGTTGAGATGCGTCTATTTCAAACCATCTGCACGCAACTGAGTTTAGAGTGGGGTGAGATTGCAGAATTTGAGTCAGAATCAGAAGAACTCAACGTCATTGATAAAGATAAAATTATTCAAGAGTCGATCGCTACTACACAGGTGTTAACTGATAAAAAAAGCTATGCATTTGCCATTGCTGGTACTGTCTCTCCAGAGGACATAGCAAAATTAAAGGCGATCGCTGCTCTTTTAAAAGAATTAGCTCAAGATACTTCTATCAAAATTATTGATATTGAGCCTGGTAGTATAAAACTGATTTTGGAAGGCTCTCAAGAAGGACTTGAGCGACTAGAAAATTTATTCAGATCGGGACAGCTAGAAGATGTATTAGGCGTTTCTATAGAAAATGTTGAGTTTGTAGCACTCCCAAATTCCACTTCTGATAAAGACCGATTAGCATTGACTATTGCTGGTGATGTTCCTGAAAGTGAAATTGCAATCTTGAAAGGTGCACTTGCTGAAACTTCAGATGATACAGTTGAGCGATCTAAAAGTCAAAGACTGCCTTCTGGTGTCAACCTGAGTGGTGTCGATCTGAGTGGTGTCAACCTAAGTGGTGACAACCTGAGTGATGCCGACCTCAGCCGCGCCGACCTGAGTGATGCCAACCTGAGTGGTGCTGACCTGAGTGGTGCTGACCTGAGTGGTGCTGACCTCCGCCGCGCCGACCTGAGTGGTGCCAACCTGAGTGATGCCGACCTCCGCCGCGCCGACCTGATTGGTGCCTACCTGAGTGGTGCTGACTTGAGTGGTGCTGACCTGAGTGGTGCTGACCTGAGTGGTGCCTACCTGAGGCGTGTCAACCTCAGCGATGCCAACCTCAGCGATGCCAACCTCAGTGATGCCAACCTCAGCGATGCCGACCTGAGCCGTGCTGACCTGAGAAATGCCAACCTGAGTGGTGCTAACTTGAATAATGCCAACCTGAGAAATGCCAACCTGATTGGTGCTAATGTTGTGAATACCTTTTTTGGAGACAGTATAGGACTCACAGATTACATGAAGCATGACTTAGAACGGCGAGGGGCAATTTTTGGCGATCGCCCTCCGGTTCTAAATCCAAAATAAGTATTCTTTGTATGATGCTCTAGTTTAGATTGCGTAAGCGATCGCTTTTTAAAAATATCCATTATCAGACAATGACAGACCCAAGCCTTGGCAGAAAAAATAGAAAAATAACTGACACTGCGTCTTTGCAAGGTATAGACAATGAAAGTACCGAGTCTGATAAAAAATGGCGTTTAGTACAGGAGATTGCTAGTCAGCCACTTAAGATGCGACATTTGAACGGTGCCGACCTGAGCGATACAAACCTGAGCGATACAAACCTGAGTAGTGCCGACCTGAGTAGTGCCGACCTGAGAGATGCTAACCTCAGCAGTGCCGACCTGAGCGATACAAACCTGAGTAGTGCCAATCTGAGACATACCAACCTGAGCTATGCCAACCTGATTGGTGCCAACCTAAGCCATACCGATCTAAACCATGCCAACCTCAGTGGTGCAAATATTAATGAGAAAACGCAGATTGATAGCAAATGGCGTTTAGTTTGGGAGATTGTTAATCAAGGAGCTAAAGGCCGAGATTTAAATAATGCCGGACTGAGCCATGCCAACCTGAGCAATGCAAATCTAATTGGTGCAAACCTAATTGGTGCAAACCTAATTGGTGCAAACCTGATTGGTGGCAACCTGATTGGTGTCAACCTAACTGATGCCCAACTAATGCTTGCCAACCTGATGCTTACCAACCTAACTGATGCCGATCTGAGCGGTGCAAATCTTATACTTGCCAACTTAACTGATGCCAATCTGGGCGGTGCAAACCTGAGCGGTACGAACCTGAGCGGTGCTAACCTGAGCGGTACAAACCTGAGTGGCGCGAACCTGAGCGGTACTATTGTTATGAATGCCTTTTTTGTAGAGAGCAAAGGTCTTACAGAGGATATGAAGCGTGACCTGGAGCAACGAGGAGCATTTTTGGCGATCGCCCCCCCAGTTGTGAGTCCAAAATAAGTATTCTTCAAGGACTGCAAAAATAGATAGATGCTCTTGGTAAGAGCGATAGCTCAGGACTAGGGTAATTGCTCCCGAGGAAAGCGAGGTGATGGTGGGTGCAAGTCATGTTTCCTACTTTGCTCAATTTCATGTTTGGTTTGTCAGTGAGCCAGAATTTGGCAAAGCAGGCGACAAGCGAATCGCTCACCTTTCTTTTCAGGAGACAGAGAAGTTTGCAGTGTGAAGAGAAGCAGGAAAATTTTCCTGGAACTGTCAAAGAACAGATTATTTAGTTCTAGTATGACTCGTTCAGTAGTTATCCTAACTCTAAGGGTGAGCTATTAGAGGCTAGTTTTAACTGGCAGTAGCAATGTATCTTCAATGCGCTGTCGCACTTCTCGGCTGACGTAACACTCGCTGTTGAGGCAATCAACAAGCAATTTATTAGCATCGTAATACTGCTGTAACAATTTCTTATGTAAATTGCTAAACTGTGATCCCGATTTTGTGAAATGGTTTATTATTAGGGATATTTTTTGTTTCTCATCTTTTAAATTAGAATCAAGGCTGCTAACAAGAGGAAGTTCTTCAATAAGTTTTATAGCGTCCCGAGGATTAGCAGAACTAAGGGTTTCTGCAAGAGCGCGAGTAATATAATAACCACGAATAGCAGTCATTTTGCATGAAGTGTCAACTGTCTCGGATTTCTGACTAATCCATTTCAAAAAACGCTGAAAATTTTCATCTTTTGCCACTAAACCATCGATTTTTTGCTTCATTAGTTCTACTAAATTATCTGCATTCCGCATCATGGCTGCTGTCAACAAAAAGACCTCTCGCCAGCGTTTATCGGTAATATGCTTTACCAGATTCTCCCAGTCAGAATTAGCAACGATTTCCCTAGCAGCAAAATACTCCTGAAATGTTAGGTGAGAAAAAGAATAAATGTTCGTTGCCCTTGCAACTAATAAACCATGCTGTGCTTCAATTGATTTTAAAACTGCTTCACTGTCAACTTCTAATTCCTCCGGTTCAGTACGAGCATTAGGTAAGTTGTAAATAAACTCACTAATGTACTTTTCAGCTGTCTGTTTCTTGAAAAAATAGTCCTTCTGTTTAAAAGTAGTTAGGGCTATTTGTGAAAGCAAGTCTTCTTTGCGCTTCAAAGAAAGTCCTTTATAGATTTCATCTCGTTCAATGTTACGTTTAACGTCCCATTTTTTTAGCAGCACATCTATTCCTTCTTTGTAAAGTTCGGAACGATTGTTGGGAAAATTTCCAACTTCACCAAATACCAAACAAAGCAAAGTCAACAATAGAGGGTTGGTTGCCAGTTCTTGAATTGGTTCGTTTTCATCGAGTTTTTGGATGAAATGCTCACTTTTAACTGGGTCACTTTGGCGAAACCAGTTTTGAGCAAAAGTAGCTATTTGGTCAGAGTTAAAATCTGCAACTTCTACTTCGGTGAAATCTTTAAAAGTGTATTCTTTAGCTGCAATCCGACAAGTAATAACAAACTGATTCTTATGAAACTGGTAGGAAAATTCTTCAACTTTATCCAATACTCTCTTAGCGTCCTCTTCTCGAACCTCATCCAATCCATCGAATAAAACCAATGTTTTCCCATGTTCTAAAAGTTGTTCTGCTTTGGTGCTGCCATCTGTTACTTTGCATTTAGATAACTGTAGGGCAATGTATTCCAGAACATCTGGTTTTTTGTCCGCTTCTGCAAAATCTTTGAGTGTGATAAAAACCGGGAAGCGATCGCCAAAAAACTGCCCTTTAATGCACTGTATCGCCAAATGCTTGAGAAATGTGGTTTTCCCGGCTCCTGGTTTACCCAACACCATTAACTTACTGTGCTGTTGAACTGCTTCTAGCCCTGGTATTCTCTCCCCAACTATAGGGCTAAGCCCAATGCGATCAAATTTTTCTGGATCGGAGTTTTTTAATAGGTCTGCAATCTCCAATCGTCTGCGTCCAGTTATTTTGCCAAAAATATTAACATCAGTGTAAATGTCACTTAAATCAACAGGCTCAGTCATATCCAGTACTCGCATTGTGCCATAGCGTTGTTGGATATAAGGTCTTAGCTTTTCCCGTACCTCTTGCACTAGTTCATCAACACTAAAGGTTTTGACTGCTTGCCTTTCCTCCGCTTCTAGCTCTGCAATCTCACCCCACTCTAAACCCAGTTCTGTGCAGATGCCTTGAAATTTACTTTTATCAACAGGTTGTCCCTTCAAGAATTTGTTGATGGTCTGTCGAGAACAGTCCGATCCCCCTGCCAAGTATTCCTGTGTCCAACCCTTGAGCTTAAATGCTTCTTTAGCTTTTTCTAACCCTGTTTTCGATGCTCTAACGGATCGCGTCATAGCTGTGAGTTCAACTTTGACATAACTCTTACATAACTCTAACAGCCTACTTTGACCAAGGTTGAGCTTGAAATTTTTATTCTTAAGAAAAGAAAGAAAAAACCTGGAGAACATCCAGGTAAGCATCGAAAACACGAGGTTACAACAATGGATTTCAATCGTCGTAGACCCCGCACTTCCAATGATAAGTTAAATGCTCCTTCATTATTTTTAAGGGCAGTAAACGCCACAACCCAACAGCAGTTTTATGGACTGCTGAAGAACCTGGTAAGTGCTGTGAGTAAAGACAGCAGCAATAACGTTGCTATTGTGGCAATAGCAGCAATGTTTTTTGGGTTTGCTGTGATGGTATTAAGACCTGCTACACCTTCTGTGGTTAATCCACCAGCGATTAACGTGCAAAGCAATCCCACTACCACAGTGACAACTCAGCAGGAGCAAAACCAACGAATAGATAGAGGCTCGGATACAGGGTCTTAGTCGAAGTGCGCTCGCCATTTTTAACAAGTGGCGAGCGCTTTCATTAAGTGTAATGGACTCGTGTAAAACTAATGTAATAGTTGTGGCAGGTTGACAATGGGTAGGTCATGCCGAGCATCGACAGATGGGCTGGAAAAAGCTAAGGCAGCATTCAAGCTTAAAGGTTGGACACAAGAATACTTGGCAGGAGGGGTAGGTTGCACTCGACAGACCGTAATCAAATTTTTTGCTAGGCGACCTGTTGCAAAGCACTTCTTTGAAGCTATGTGCAATGAACTAGACTTGGAGTGGGGAGAGATTGCACAACTGGAGCCAGAAGACCAGCAATCCAGCAGGAATCTTGGTATGGACACAGAACGAGAAAAAAACTGTGAGCTTCTCCAGGAGGAGCGCAGTGCTACACAAGTATTGATTTCTCCAGTATCCCTAGCAAAAAACCAAAATGCTAACTGTAAAGAACAACTCGTTATTACACTTACTGGTGATGTAGAAAGCGTCCTTAATAATCCCGATGTTCAGGCAGCTTTGCTAGTGTTGATGCAAAAAGCTTCAAAGGATGCAAGTTTAACAATTGATAGGATTGAAAAAGGCAGTATAAAAATAACCTTCAGCGGTTCACGAGAAGGTCTTAAAAGGCTTGAGAAGCAAATCAAAACAGGGATGCAAGTATTGGGTATGCCTGTTGAAAATGTACAGTTATTATCTAGCGACACTACAGGTGAAGAGCAAGATAAAATTCGTTTAGTCCAAGAAATTATTGCTCAGGGAGCTAGCGGTCGAGACCTAAGCGATGCTGACTTGAGTAGTGTAGACCTGAGAGGCACTAACCTCAGTAATGCTGACCTAAGCTGTGCCGACCTGACAGGTACTAACCTAAAAGGTGCCAACCTAGAAGGTGCTGACTTGAATTGTGCTGACTTGAGAGGTACTAACCTAGAAACTACCAACCTGAACCGTGTTTCTCTGCATGATGCCATCATTGACGAAACAACAATAATTAACAACAAATGGCGTTTGGTGTGGGAAATTGTTAATCAGGCATCTGAAGGTCGAGATCTGAGCGATGCTGACCTGAGCGATGCCAACCTGAGCGGTGCCAACCTGAGTGGTGCCAACCTGAGCGGTGCCAACCTGAGCAATGCTGACCTAAGCGATACCGACCTAAGCGATACCGACCTGAGAAAGGCCAACCTGAGCGGTGCCGACCTGAGAAATGCCAACCTAATTGGTGCCATCCTGAGCAGTGCCATCCTGAGAAATGCCAATCTAATTGGTGCTATCCTGAGCACTGCCATCGCGATCGGTATCATCCTGAACAGTACCATCTTGAGCAGTGCCGACCTGAGCAGTGCCTACCTACATGCTGTCCTTATGAACACCTTAATTGTCGAACGTCTTAGAGAAAACTTGAGGCGTGACCTAGAGAAACGAGGGGCCATTTTTGGCGATAACCCGTAGGGTTATCGCCAAAAAAAGCGAACATAAAATTTTTCATGAGCCTAAATAAGGCGATCGCTTTCAATAACCTGAAGTTACTCAAAAAGCGATTTGGGTAAGGGCTTACGCTCTTGCTGAAAAATTTTGGCACATCTCGAATAGGGCGATCGCGTCCCATACCCTTGGTAGAAAAAAGCGGAAGCGCCTCTAATAAGGGCACTTCCGCTTTTCAGTACAACAACTTATAGTTTTGCTAGCAATCAAAATTATTTACTGGCTAAAGCCAGAGGTGGAGGGCAATCTTCCTCTAGCTCCTCGTAGTCAAAGGCTTCTTTCAAAGTAATAACTTGGTCATCAGGAAACCTGACAACCAGTTGTAGCTCCCCTCCCAATGCTTCTATGTATTTTCGCAACGTAGAAAGCATTAAATCGGTGCGCTGTTCAATTCGAGAAACGTTCCCTTGATCGATCTCAAGGATCTGGGCTATTTGTGCTTGAGTCAATTTTAATGATTGCCTGAGTTCCCGTCTGGTCATTTCCTCAGCTATAAGCACTTCTGCTCTGTCTTCGATTTGCTTTTGGCGTTCGAGTGGTAATTTTTTTAGCTTTTCTTTTAAAGTTGTAGCCATAGTTAACTCAACCTTTCTTTTGTCGCAATTGGGCTAAGTGTGCTGTAAATCTAGCGTCAGCCTTGTTTATAAGTTGCTTGTAGAAATGACTTTCACTGCCGCCAGACTTGTCACCAGCCACTAATAAGATTGCATTTCGTTTTGGATCGAATGCAAATGCTACACGCCATACACCATCTGCTGCTTTAAAACGCAGCTCTTTCATGTTAGGGTGCTTTGAGCCTTTGAGCGTATCAACCTTTGGCCGCCCTAGTTGAGGGCCAAATTCTTCCAGTGAAACAGCTTGAGCAAACAACTCATCCTGCACTTCTTCTGGTAGATCGTCAAACTCCGGCTCAAAGTCATCATGAAATTTAACTGTCCACTCCATTAATATTATGCGCTCAAAGACATATTTTCAATAGTATATTCAAGGTAGCCTGTAAAACTACGATTTAAGTGTAATGAAGCAAGCTCAAAGGGCGTAAGCTTGATTGACTGGAATGCTAAAAAGTGAATTTTTGGCTCTATTCTTGAAAAATTTTCACAAACCCCCAACATAGGAGCAATCGCTTTCAGTAACATGATGTTACCCAACTTTGCAATAGAGCGATCGCTTGTGCCTAGCCTATTGGATATCTAGATATCCAAGTAAAAGGGATCTCTTGGCATAAGCGATGGCTGCGAAAAAAGCTTTGGTGTGTCATTAGTACACTACTGATATTTCAGTAGCACGTTATGAATATTCTTGGCTCAAGCGATCGCCACAATCAGCAAATTCCTTGCTTGGATGACATATAACAGGGCATAACTGGTTGAAAAATTCTTTAAAAGTGATGCGATCGTCTTGCTTGCAAGACTCTGCTTGATTGCATAGCTGGCTATGCAATTATAAAACAAGTCGATTGCACTTTGATTGCTTGTGTAACAGAAATAATCAAACATCAACTTTGAGTTGACTGCGGAAGACAGCAAGTATCTATTGTCATAGAATAGATTGAAGGCGTATATACACGGCAAGTGAAACTGTAAATGTAGTTAGTTAAGGTGGAAAACTTATTTAAATCTGTTGTTGTTAATGAATAGCAGCTAATTGGGAGAGTGTAGCGGTGTCCACTGCAATTGTGATCGATTCTTACGAAATTCGGCAGATATGGCATAGAAAAATCAGTCCATCATCAAAATTTGATGAATTGGCTGTCAAATTTCGTAGGCTAGCTAGCAAGGTTAAACAGGAGTGGAGCAATTTTCCAGAGGAAGATCGAAAAGTGCTAACAGACCTTGCATACGCCTTGATTGAGTCACCACCCAAGGGAATATCTAGCTGGCCGCGTAAAATTCGCTCAAAAATTTACTTGTGGTTTGTAAACGCAACTAATCAGGCAGAAGCTTTTTGGTCTTGTATAGAAGCTTTGGATATGTTGGTTGAAAATATTTTAGATGCGGTTGAGCGTCAAGATCCTCGCTATCAAGGGGTTTTATCTGATACCCTAGAACAATTGTATTTATGCCCAGACCAGGGTGAAGAGCTAAAACCGGAGGAAACCCGTGACTGGTTGCGAAGCTTATCAGATGAGGCGCTTAGAGAGGTTTGATATTAGCCTAAAGAAGCTAATTAAAAGTCACTACCGTAAAAACGAAAGAGCTAGGAATTCTTTTTTGGAGTTAGTAGAACACTACATAGACAAACTCCGTGAAAATCCTAGCTCTAATTCATTTTCAGAGGATGAGGGTTTTCCTAAAGGTTCGCATCAACCGGACTTCAAATTCAGGAAAATCAAGTTTAGAACACCAGAATTAGATGGTGCTGCGGGGCAATGTCGCTTCATGTATGTGGTCTATGATGCAAGGCGTATTGTTTATCTGTTGTGGATATACACCCACGAGGATTTTCCTAAAAGACCATCTGACGACGATTTAAGAAGAGAATTCATAGGCATTCAACAAGAGGTAGAACAAGAACAAGTCTAGCTTCGGTTCTGGAAAATTTTTAACATCCCGCTCCCACAACTTGCCCCCTTGACAAATCGCTCATCAATTTCGCTGCATCGTCCACAGGATTAGAAGAAAAAGCGGAGTTTCCTTAATCTTGTGCTTCGGCTTTCTGCCAGCCTTTGATAACGGCAACAATAAAAGCACCTTCTGGGTTAAGTAGTCAAGCAAAATTAATTTCATTCGGGGAGATAGGCAATAGAGAAAAAATGTGTGTAATTAATTTTGTGTAAGTACTTAGCTCAAAAAAATTAATGATGGTTGGGCGACTGCATTTAAGAAAGCTTGCTAAGTACTTGTCTGTTTTGGATGAGAAAAGATACTAAGCTAGCATTGCGATCCAACATAGAAGAACAGTCACGTAACATTGAGGGAACCCAAAATAGCTTCCCTTGTTCAAAATCTGGATTTGAACCTTTTTTGGGAGACGGCGGGCCGTCCCAACCAGCATCCACGTATTCGGCATTTCCACCAACGTTGGGAAAAATCCATTCTTTGGCGTGGAACCTGGGGCGCTGCTCGCACCAAGCACAGCAGATAATTGAACTGCCAGGATACATAATTAATCGGTCGTAGGTGCAGTTTTGGCGAATCCAGTTGAATACCGGACGGGGATTGGTGGGGTGCGAGTGAATGAGGATATCAGCAGCGCCGCCGATGCCCCCTTGGGGAGGGCGAAACAGGTGGAGCGCGAATGGATTTTCCAGGCTGGGATACCAATGCTTCCAAAGCTGTAACGAACAAAACCCAAAGGTCACGCTAACTGTCCCGAAGTTCTCGACAACGGGATCGAGTATGTGCTTGCACAGCCCCTTTAATCCCCGAACCTCTACACCAGTCCAACTGCTAGGACAGTTGGGGATGCCCTTGGTGATGGCAGTTTGAGAGTAGAGAAAATCGCTAAGCATAAAATGTTTTCCCACCCGCACATCTTGGGGGCGAGTACGGGGATGCCATTTACGTTCTGTCATTTTTATCCTTATCCTCGTAAGATACTGGGATTGCTCTGCCTTTTTTGGTGGCTCGAACTGGCACTACTTCGGCTTCTTCTGATCCAATACAATGAGCATAAATTCGCCGTAACTCTTTCATTAACGGCTCTTTGATATCTTCTGGAAAAACGTGGTGGCGCTCAGACGAAATCATTTCATAAAGCCACCAAGTCTGTGCCGCACAATTATCTAGAAAAGTTCGCTTCTTCAAAGCTTTAGCGGTGCGATCGCCAAAGCTTGCAAGGTCAAATAAAGTTCCTTGAGTTTTGGCATCGGCGTCTTTTTGGCGGCGGATATCCCGCAGCAGTTGGCGAATCTGGTTAGCCGTCAAATCGTATTGGGCAGTAATCTTGAATAGTGATTGAATCTCCGTTTGAGTGAGTGGATTATTTTCAGCGAAATTTGCCACTTCAAAAGCGCGTGAGAGTAAATCTAATTTGTCAGTTTGTACCTCCCAATCTGTTCCTAAAAGATAAATCAGGGAATGATACTTGTGCGCCATTCCCTCACTAATCGCTAAACTTTCCGCAGCTTGGCAGTAGTTCTTAGCGCATTTAGTTATTAAAAAATCCACACACCGCGCATATTCAAATGAGGTATATTGCAGCCGATTAGCATTCGACATCAACGCCATCATTTGCGCTTCTTCTAAACCAATTTGGTGAACCCGACAAGGTGCGGAAGTATCACCTCGGCGGGTCATTGCCTCTAATCGGTGATGTCCTGCAATCAAGAGCTTCCTATTATCAGGTGAAAGCCAAATGTCAATTGGGTCTAACGCTTCAGGTTTCCAGTTAGCAACTAGCCATTGCACTCTTTCTTCGTCAAAAGCAACGGAGCGAAACTGAAATAAACCAATATCTTTTTCGATTTCATTTATTCTGATTCTGGTTATTTTCATAATTACTGAAGGTAGAGAAATATTCTGGGCGTTTCAAGTTAACGCCCAGGATCTAAATCAACTAAGCAGCTCACAGAAATCCACGGAATTTCTTGCATCCGGGATGATTCCTGTGTCAAACTATTAGTAATGCGAGTAAAAGTGCAAGACAACGCACAATCATTAATCCAAATTAGTGAGCGCAGAACTTAGCCCCAAAGAACGCAACTCTTTGCGGGCTATTTCATCCCAATTGGCGGGAAACTCCACCAGTTCAATTTTGCAAGCAAAGTTAAAAGCTTCTAAGTTGTTGCCATCGTACAAAATTGACACCTTGTAATAAGTGCCAAAATCAGAGTCGTAGCCCCGAATGCGATAACAAAGTTGACCTTCTAATTGTTGCGGTATGGGAAATAACCGCTGTAAATATTCCTTGAAAACTCTGCATTCTTTTTTAGCGGAATTGGCATCATAGTCAGGAGTATTAATTAGCGGGCGTTTTTCCTTGTAAGGCACGCTTCCTAAATCTGATTCATCTGGAAACAAACTAAGCAATCGTTTCTTATAAACCCTGGATTCATTTTGCCCTCGGACGCGAGAATCAGCAGTGCCAGTTTGCTGATATCCGGATGCTGCCACAGAACCTAATTTCAGTTCATCAAACATGATAGTTTTGGTGTAAAGGACAATTTGAGTGAAAATTTATTCCACCCAAATCACCAAACCTATTGCAGAGATAGGCTTGGTGATTTAGAAAATCTGGAATTTCTAGCCGAGTTAATTACTGTAAGAGAAGATATTGTTTAGATTTTTATTTCTTCTCTTATTCTTGCGTCTTCTCACCTCCGAGTATTCATTGCTCCTGAAAATTTGATTATTTGCCATTAATTAATTTTAACATTTATTTGATTGTTTCCCACATTTAATTTTTTCAAGCTGTTGTATAGCAATAGTTGGGAGCATTATTTACTAATAGTTATTTATATTTCGTAATCTAAAAATAATATATTCCCGAAAAAATACCCATGCAATAGTTACCTTGCATGGGTGATTACCCAATTCCAACGCTATAACTTAGACTGAAGATTGCGAACGAAAAAGACGCATTTTTTGTTCGGCATCTTCAAGGTGTTTAACCACATCTTCAAGTTCCGGATTTAAAGCAACCCAACTAGTAATAGCGTCCAGTAAATCTTCAAACGTATAACCCTCAGCAATCAAAACCGTCATAAATTCGTTGAAAAACTGTGTTAGTCCATCGCGGCGGCAATCTTGTAATCCGTGGCGAATTCCAGTAATTGATTCTAAGTTCATATCCAACCATGCTCCCTAAGATGTTCATCAAGAGCACTAAAGGTTTCCTCTTGAGTGCTTGGCTCAATTTCACTTTCTTTATCTTCTGCTGGCATTGGCTCAAGACTGTGCTCTGTGAAGCTTTCTGCGTCAATGTCGTCGTTATTAACAAGCAACCAATAAGTCCAATTCTCACCGAACAGCCTTGCTGCTGTTGTTCCTAGTGGGTCGTATTCAATACCAATGATTTGTCCCTGCTTCATTTGTTGCCCTAAATGGTATTTAGGTTTTTTCCAGTGATTGGGAAAACGGATACATGATTGTTCGGCAATGATTTGTGGTGTATCTTCTGGCATGGCGTTTCCTCGTTTTTGGTTGCAACCGTAACAAGCTAGGCGTAAATTATCGGTTCTGTTACTCCCACCCAAAGAGAGTGGAATGTAATGGTCGATGGTCATAATCTCCGGCGTTAAATGGCACTTACACCAGAAACATCTCGCGCCGTACTTGGAGATTAGGCGTGGAAGTTTGTCGCGTCTAGATGAACTGTATAAACGTTTGCGCCGGCGTGGGTAGTTGTTACTATCCATCTGCACCACCAGATAAAGAGTGCTTTTCCCAATACATTTGTCTAAGGCGACCTTTGCGCTCCTTTCTCTGTTCTGTGCGCCACAAGTAATGTGCTTGGGCTAGCATCTGCTTATGGTGTTCGGTGGGTGAGCAATAATCGGTATCGTCTGGCGATAAAAACCATTGCTGGACAGTTGAAATATTGCATTCGCAGATTTGAGCAAGTTCTGTGTGGTTTACTTGCCAGCAACTTAAGAACTCCTCTAGTTCGACAATTGGGTGCTTTGGCACAAAGGAGCTACGGCGCACCAGCATCTTTGACCTCCAATACTTCCAGCACCGATAAATGCCACTGCAAGGACTGAATAGTTTTATCCCGCCCTTTGGCAGTGTCGAGGACTAACTGACTGTACGATGAGCCTTTTTCAGTAGGCAGATAGGCGGGGTTTTTACCATCTGGATTGAGGATCTGAAAACCTTGGTCTACCAAAGTTTTGTTGACTCGAATCGCGCTCCACTTCTGGCCTGTTTTGGCTTCTAGTTTTCGCGAAAGCTGTGTTGGACGTACTAGTTCCTCTTTGACTGAAATGGACAATGCTGATTTTGCTGTTTCAGTAGTAGCTATCAGATTGGGATGTGAAGCAGCGATGGCGTTGAGCTTTACCCCCGCTATCAAGTTCAGATGCAATTCGGTTTTGCCCAAGGTCAACTCGACAACCTGACAAATTTCTTCAACTGATGGAGGCAGTAACTTTGTATCTAACTGTTGAAGTGTCGGGGATTGTTCAGATGGTGGTAGTTTGTACTTACCAGTCTTGCGAATACTGGGGAGTACCTCTGATGTCATCCACTTCTTGAACCGTTTCGCTTGTGGTTTGCGGCTAGTGAGGATAAGGGAGTATAAGCCAGACTCGTTAATAATTGTCATTTCTTGGCTTCCTCCAGGGGTGTCGATATTGCCGACACCCTTTTCATCTTCATCAAGTCTTGCGATCGCGTCTCGACTATTGCGGATATCAAGCACTGCACAAACATCTGCTGCTACCCACCAAGGATCGAGTGCTGTGCCAACAAACCGAACTTCTTTAGATTCAAACTGAAATACCGTTAGGCTGCTCATTCTACACCCCCGCACTGAGGCGCAACAGAAGTGAAATATTTCCGCAAATATTCAGCTTCTTCACCCTTGAAAAACAAGTTTGCTAAATTGCCCTCAGTGTCAGATGCCTTCAGGTAAACTCTGACTCCAACAGTGCAAACTCTATCTGTAACGTAACTTTGTTTCGCCTGTAAGTTGACGTAGGCGATCGCATTCAAATTAATGACCAGACTTCCAACTTGCAACATAATTCACCTCAATTTTTTGTCAGCCTATAAAGCAAGAAAGAGCGCCAAGTTTAGGCGCTCGTTGATAATGGGTGTCAGTTGTTATGCTGCTGCTGGAACGACTAAACCTTGAATCGCCAAGATGACTAATTGTGCCTGATACTCGGTATCGCATTCTGCACGGCAATCACTATTGGCAGGTTGAGCAACCCACTTACCAGACAGGTTTTGATAAAAAGAACCCAGGAAAATGTAGCTTTTCCACAGTCTGTAGAGAGGGCCAAAATCGCCGTCTTCTGCACTATCAATTTCGTAGTCAGGAGCGAGATCTTGAGCTTGCTGATCAATGTATTGGTTAAGTTCAAGTTGGGCGATCGCTTGATTGTCTAGAATCGCTTGTGGCATGATGGAATTCTCCATAGTTTTTGGAAGAAAGGCGATCGTTAGTTTTCTCAGGACAGGCGATCGCCTTTTGGTGCAAATTCGTAATTCGTAATTCGTAATTACAAGGCTTTGCTTGCCTCATGAATTTAGTGTATCCCGTTTGTCTCCCTAAAGTCAACCAAACGGGATACAAAATATCAAAAACTGGGAAACGGGTGCTATGCTTGATTTACAAGCTCAAGAGTTCTCGTATGGTGAAAGCGAAAAGCACACAAGACAATGGAAAAGATGTTCGGCTAGGAGCGCGAACATCTGATGAGTTTCAAGCCCAATTCAAAGCCAAAGCTGAATCTATAGGATTAAACATGAGTGAAGCGTTGCTCAAGCTGGCTGAGAAGTTTGTAAAAGGCGAAATTTCTCTAGATGATGAAGAGACGGGCGATCGCATTAATAAATTGGAGCGAGAAATTGCTGAGATAAAGCAGCAGCTAGAAACCGTCAGGGAATTCCGCCAGGGGGAATTGACAGCCTCAATACAGAAATAAAAGTATTGAGGCAAAAATTACAAAGAATATTTTTGATCCTAAAAGAAGACCCGCCTCCATCGACTAGTTAAGGCGGGTTTGTCATTTCACACAGAAAAACGTATCCCTTTTGGAAGACAATTGGTAATATAAAAAAGCGATCGCGTAATGCATACCTTAATTGGGCAGGGGAATTTAAGCCGCTAGATCGCTCTAGTATAAGCGGAAAAAAGGCGGAAGCTGCGCGAGTAGCACCAGCGCTTGAACATGGCGCTCAGTACCAAAAGTACTGCAATGGAATGACTTTGCAAAATATTCAGCACTTAGAGCGTAAAGCTAAGTCCGTACCATTTATGACGCTAAATGTTCTGTGTAATTCCTTAAAATGTACCCCTGCTGATCTTATAGAATACGCACCTGATGAAGAAGCTAGCTAATAAAAAATGAGCAAGCCCTACGAAAACCTATGACTCAAGCTTTACGTAAACTAGTAACCTTTGATGAATTCGTTGCCAAATACCCAGACAATTCTGGTAAACGCTATGAACTGCACGATGGAGTAGTTGTTGAGATGTCACAGCCAACTGGCGATCATGAAGAAGTGGTAGGTTTTTTGGCGTTAAACATATCTATCGAAATCGGGCGACTAAAACTTCCTTATCTCATCCCTAAAACAGCGTTAGTTAAACCGCTGGAGAGCGAATCAGCTTATTTGCCAGATGTGCTGATATTAAATCAACCTAATTTAGTCAATGAACCACTCTGGAAAAAAGAATCCACTGTTAGCCTAGCTGAATCTATACCATTGGTAATCGAAGTTGTTAGCACTAACTGGCGTGATGATTATCTAACAAAAGTGGCTGGTTATGAAACTCTAGGCATTAAAGAATACTGGATTGTAGATTATGCAGCTTTAGGTGGTAGGCGGTTTATTGGCAATCCCAAGCAACCTACTATCTCGGTTTATTCATTGGTTGATGGTGAGTACCAAGTTAGCCAGTTTCGCGGGAGCGATCGCATCGAATCACAAACATTTCCAGACTTGAATTTAACCGCCGAACAAATTTTTCAATCTGCGTATCCGCAAACATAACCACCCCTGTTAACGTAATTCGTAATTAAAAAATCAATTACGAATTACAAATTATTTTGACCGCTCAACAATCCTTAATCCCCCAGCAACCTGCGTGGGGGTCAATTTTGCTTGCCTTGTTGACAAACACACATACCAAATTATGAGCAAACTGAATGTTATTCACCACCAAGGACAACTAGTAGTTGACTCTCGACTCATAGCCCAAGAGTTAGGAATAGACTTTGAGTTGCTAGATGAATTGTCCTATCTGCTGTGGAATAGGTCAGTAGAGTATTTATCTGCTTTTGACTTACTTTCTATCTGGCTCATAGCCTCTTATGACGACTTCGCTGTTAAAACCCGCGAGGCAGAACTGGCACCACAAACTCAGGAGTTAATTGAAGAACTATTGACCAAGTTTGAACAGCAAAATCGGGTGATTGAAGAACAGGGTAAAGCGATCGCACTCCTCCAATCCCAAATACAAAACCTGTTACCGATATCAGCTTACTTCATGCCGCCTGGGTGGGACGCTCATGTGTGGGAGAAATTACTACCACAAGACAAACGCCACTTCAAATATTTGTACCGTCGTCGTGGTTTTCGTCCCGGTAATGAAGCTGAAGTAAAGCTTTTACCCCTCTCAAACAGGGCATCACAACTAGCTGAAATCGAGCATCTGATTAACGATGTACCAGAGTCAGAAAAAGAGCTGATAGAAACAGGTAAACGAGTTGCGTTGCAGAGGTTTTGGGCACAATTCGGGGGTGAGTCATGACAAAGACTAGAACTAAGCCAGTTGTAGATAAATCTACAAAGCGCGATCAAAGCAGTAAGGCGCGTACTCGCTCCCACATGACAATCCCAACGGCTGATCTTGACTGGGCACTAAATCAATCTCCGACAGTACTACGCCTTTTTTCGGAGTGTTGGAAATCAGACCCGTATGGTTCTCGCTGGATGCCACTCACCACAAAATTGCGCGATCGCAATCTAAGAGGTGCAAAGAAAGTTCTCAGAGATGCTGGACTGTTTGATTTTAAGACAGAAACCAGAGTGCTGGAAGGTAAACAGCATTACGAGACTATGGTGATTAACCTTCATGGTTCAAGGACTGTTTACTGGAAGCAAGGTGATAATTTTCTAGCCGGGGTCGGCAATGACAGTGCAAACGAAGGCAATGGTAATACCGCAATCGGAATTGATAACACCCCTATCGGCACTCTTAGAGCCGAGGGCGGCAATGACAGTGCCGGGGTGGAACTTGAAATCATTACTGAGCAAGCGTTCCAAAACCTCTCAGGAACTTTTCAAGAACACCTCAAGAACTCTTCAAAAGAGTTCTTGAGGTGTGTCTCTTCCACGCCAAACAAAATCTCTCAAAGTGAGGAGACGGCTCACGCGCCCTTTGGGGGCGCGTCGCCTCAGAGTGTCGAGGGCGTGAAAGAAAAGGAAGTTGAATCGCCTGTGGCGATGGACTGCACGACGCTAACGCTTGTAGATGCTGTACAGAGTAATCCCGCTTCGTTGTTGGCTGAAAACCTCTCTTGTGGTGTTGAACCGAGAGATTGTCATGAAGGCGAAGCTTCCGCCGCGCCATCCGTGCCGCCTTTACAAACCCTAACAAACGCCGAGATATTTAATATTTTAGACAGTGCAAACCTTCGGATTTGCCCATCTATTGAGGCGATCGCAGTCCTGATGAAAACACCTCATGCGCGTTCACTCATGGGCATAATTACGAATAATCCGCAGTGGGGTATCAATTTATCAGATTACTCCACAGTCCCGCAAGATTTTAGTCAAAATTCTAAATTGCGACAAGAGCGACTCAATCGACTTAAATCCTATGCGTTGATTGGTGAATGTCCACCTGACGAATTCTTGCAAGAATGCCAAAATGACCCGGTGCTGGCGATTCAAATTAAACGAATGGCATCGCAAAAACTTTGGTAACTATATTTTCACACAACAAGGGCAATTAGTTTAGTTATTACCCCGTTCTTATTATCGGTAGTGTCAGGACTTCTCTGGGCTTTCAATGGTTATTTGGTGTCACTGATATTTGATACTTCCGACTTACAGAATCAGATTATCATCTGTCACACTAGGGATTGATTATGATGTTTATGACTTGCAATTTCCATGAAATTTTAAAGTTAAAAATATAAAATTAACTTAAACCCTTAAAAATCCGGAATTATTCATGATATATCTGCTGTATCCACAAAGAAATTTGTATACAGTGCATAGCCATGCCCCAGGACTTCTCCCGTCAAAATCTCAGAGGTCGTTCTTTCAAAAATCAAAATCTTGAGGGTGCAAATTTTAGTGGTACAGATATCCGAAGCGCAGATTTTACTGGTTCTAATTTGAGGAATGCAAACTTTAGTTATGCTCAAGCAGGACTACAACGTCGATGGGTGATTGTGTTAGTTTTATTTTCATTACTGCTATCTGTAGTCTCAGGATGGACAGGAGCAATCGGTGGTGTTTTAATTGGAAATCTTCTACGAAATAGTAACATCGCCAGTTTGTTCACTTGCATAATTAGCTTAATAGTATTGCCAGTCTTCTTTATCCTGACTTTCTATCAAGATTTAGTAGTAGCTTTAGGAATTTTGGCAGTGTCAGCGGCAATAGTAGCAGCAATGGTAGGGGTAGTGGCAATAGTAATGGGAGTGCCACAACCTGAGGCAGTATCATTGGCAGGATCAGCGGCAGGGATAATAGCAGGAGGAGGGATAGTAGCAGGGTCAGCAGCAATAGCCGTGGCAGTAGCAGGAGTAGCGGCAGGATCATTGCTACAGGTAGCAGTAGGGGGAGTAGCAATATCCATTGCGATGGCGGGAGTAGCGGTAGGAGGAAAGGCAGTAGCAGGAGCAATGCCGATAGCAGCGTTAGTTTCAGGAATAGGAACAGGAATAGCTGTTTATGTTGGTTGGTATGCATTAGCCGGAAATAATAAGCAAACCTTTATTCGCAATATTGCTCTTACTGTTGCTGCTTGGCGTGGAACTAGCTTTTACACTGCTAATTTATCAGGTGTCAATTTTAATAAGGCAACACTTAAAAACACTAATTTCGTCAAAGCTAATCTGACTCAGACTCGCTTTTATCATTCACAACAACTTAACCTAGCTAGAGTTGGAGAAAGCTATTTAAATAATCCCAAAGTCCAGGAGTGGGTAGTTACGAAACAGGGACAAGACAAAAACTTTGACGGTCAAAAACTGCGGGGTATAAACTTACAAGCAGCAAACCTAGCAGATGCCAGCTTTATTGGCGCTGACCTCAGTGAAGCGAATTTACAAGATGCCGATTTATCTAGAGTAAAGCTGGTGCAAACACAGCTAGATGCTACTGACTTTACAGGTGCTATTCTCACTGGAGCAACTATAGAGGACTGGGGTATTACTGGTGAAACTAAACTCAATGAGGTGAAGTGTGATTACATCTTCATGCGATTAGAAACAAAAAACAACCCAAATCGCTGCCGTAAACCAGATGATTGGAATAAAAACTTTGAAGAAGGTGAATTTACAGAGTATATTGCTCCCATTGTCAAAACTCTAGACCTGTACCACAACACAGAAGTTAATTTTCGTGCAATCCAAATCGCTTTAAACCAGTTAATCGAAGATAATCCAGAAGCAGAAATTCAACCTGTAGCAGCAGAAAAACGTGGAGTTAATAAAAATAAACTTTTAATCAAAGCTCAAACAGCAACAACCGCTAATCACTCGGAATTACATGCTGAATATTTTAAGAGTTACGACACTCTTATATCTTTACCACCAGAATCTTTATTAGAATTACTAAAAGAAAAAGATAACACAATTAGTTTATTAGACAAAAAAATTGAAATAGCTCTAAAAACAGCTATTGAAAAACATAGCGTTAATGCAGAAACCTATAACAATCAAGAAAATACAATGTCAGAAGCATCCAAGTATAACCTTAATAATCCAAAATTTGGTGGTGGTTTTTCAGGAGATGAAGGCACTACGATAGGCGGAACTTTAAATGACTACTCATCAAATATTGATTATTCGTCAAAACAAAACCTTACTGAAGCTGCCGCAGATATTCAACAGCTTTTGACTCAACTGCAAACTCAAGGATATAGCCAAGAGCAAGCCCAACAACAAGCTGCTCAGGACTTGGCAACGAAAGCTGATAATGACCCCACAGTTTTAGGCAAGTTGGTTAAATGGGGACAATCATTAAGTGATACCGCCGCTAAAACAACTGTAAGTGAAGCCGCAAAAGAAGTTTTCAAGATAGCGCTGAGACTATCGGGTATACCCATACCATAATTTTTAAATATGACCCTGCCAAAGCAAATTGTGAACAACTACGCTGCTCGTATTTCCGCAGTGGGTAATTGCTCCCGGTACTAGCGAGGTGATGGTAGTTGCAAGTCATGTTTCCTACTATGCTCAATTTCATGTTTGGTTTGTTAAAGAACCGGAATTTGATAAGGCGGGAGATAAGCGAATTGCTCATCTTTCTTTTCAGGAGACAGAGAAATTTGCGGTTTAAGGAGAACCAGGAAAATTTTCCTGAAGTGTCAAAGAACAGATTATTTAGTTCTACTATGACTCGTTCAGCAGTTAGGGTGCGCTGTTAGGGGCTAGTTTTAACTGGCAACAACAATGTATCTTCAATGTGCTGTCGCACTTCTCGGCTGACGTAACACTCACTGTTGAGGCAATCAACTAGTAGCTTATTAGCGTTGTAGTACTGCTTCAATAGCTCTTTTTGTTCGTTGCTAAACTGCCAGTCATGGCCAATATTCCGATGTTCAATTATTAATGCTCTAAGTTGTTTAGCCCAAGCTTGACCTTTTTCCTGCCACCAATACTTGAATGCTTCTTTATCAACGTTGGGCAGTTGGCTTGGTAGTTTATTATCAAGGTAGGGCAGTTGGTCTTTAAGTTGTTGAAGCTTATACTTTAATTCCAGGTCGAGGTCGAGGTCGAGTCCGAGGATTCTGGAGATATCCATGTTGGGGATTTCAGTTTGAGAGAAAGAGAGGGAGAGGTAGAGGGAGAAGGAGAGGGAGAGGTCAAAGTCAATGTCTAAGTTTCCAGTTCGAGAGAACTGAAAGTTGAAAATTCGGTAGAGGTCGAGGGTTTGGAAGGGAGAGAAATCAACAGAGTAGCTAACGCCGTTGTTAAGGTAGAGGTTGAGGAGGAGTAAGAAACACAGGTAGAAGGCTCGGACAGCAACAGGTTTGTATGGTGCTTTGACAGAACAAGATTTTTCTTCAACCCGAGCAAGAAACTGCTGTAATTTTTCATGAGTTGCTAAAAATTCATCAATCCGCTGTTTCATCAACTGCAATAGGTCGTCAGCATCGGGTAATATTCCTATCGTTAACAAAAAAACTTCTCGCCAGCGCTTTTCTATGGTGTAACTAACTAGCTGCGGAAATCTCTGTTGAGGATTACGGCTTAAGGCAAAATTTCTAGCAGTGAAAAACTCATGAAATGTCAGATGAGAAAATGAATAAATACCCTTTGCCCGTTCTACCAATAGCCCATGCTGTGCTTCTATCGACTTCAAAACTTTTTTGCTATCTAACAGCAGCGCTTTCGGCTCAGTTTGGGCATCAGGCAAATTGTAAATATAATCTGAAATTAACTCTTGAGCATTTCTAGACTTAAAGAAATAATCTCCAGACTCAAAAGTAGTCAGTGCAATTTTACTTAATAAATCTTCCTTGCGCCTGGTCGATAAGTTCTTGTAAATCTGTTCGCGTTCAATATCGCGGCTATTATCCCACTTTTCTAGCAGTAACTCAATTCCCTCTTCATATAGTTCAGAGCGATTAGACTTAAACTTTCCTTTTTCTTCAAAGACTAAGCAGAGCAATGTGAGAAGTAGTGGATTAGTTGCTAGTTCTTTAATTGACTTGTCTTCTTGGAGTTTTTGAATAAACTTTTCTGCTTTGCTTGGTTTCTTGCGCTTAAACCATTGATGGACGAAAGTTTTAATCTGTTGGTCGGCAAAATCTGCCACTTCAACTTCAACAAAGCTCTTAAAGATGTATTCTCTAGCCGCAATTCGGCAAGTCACAACAATTTGATTTTCGCGATACTGCTGAGTGAACTCTCTAATTTGTCTAATGACTCGGCTATCGTCTTCTTCTCGAACTTCATCCAACCCATCCAGTAAAACTAACGCTTTGCCCTGTTTTAATAGTTGAATTAGTTTTACACCAGCGTCTACTACATCGCACTCTGATAATTGCTGAGAAATATGCTGAAGAATGTCTGGCTTTTGAGTCGCTTCTGCAAAATCCTTGAGGCTAATAAAAATTGGGAAGCGATCGCTCTGAAATTTCCCCTCAATGCATTGTATTGCCAGATGCTTTAAAAATGTTGTCTTTCCTGCTCCAGGTTTACCCAACACCATCAACTTGCTGTGCTCTTGCACTGCTTGAATTCCTGGTACTCGCTCCTGGGTTATGTCGCTAAGTCCAAAGCGGTCGAATTTTTCTGGATCGCAGTTTTGTAGCAGTTCTGCAATCTCTAACCGTCTGCGTCCAGTGATTTGCTCCAAAATATTGACATCAGTGTAAATGTCATTCAACTCAATGGGCTGGGTCATATCCAGCACACGCATAGTACCGCAGCACTCTTGAATATAGGGTTTTATCTTTTCTCGTACCTGTTGCACCAGTTCATTAATACTACGGGTTTTGACTGCTTGTTCTTCCCCCGCTTCTAGTTCTGCAATCTCACCCCACTCTAAACCCAGTTCTGTGCAGATGGCTTCAAATTTACCATTATCAACAGGTTGTCCTTTCAAGAATTTGTTGATGGTTTGTCGAGTACAACCTGCCGCCCCTGCTAGACGTTCCTGTGTCCAACCTTTGAGTTTAAATGCTTTATTAGCTTTTTCTAACCCTGTTTTCGATGCTCTAAGGGATCGCGTCATAGCTGTGAGTCAACTTTGACATAACTATTACATAACTCTAACAGCCTACTTTGACCAAGGTTGAGCTGGAAATTTTTATTCTTAAGAAAAGAAAGAAAAAACCTGGAGAACATCCAGGTAAGCATCGAAAACACGAGGTTACAACAATGGAATTCAATCGTCGTAGACCCCGCACTTCTAATGATAAGTTAAATGCTCCTGAAGCATTTTTGAGGGTAGTAAATGCCACCACAGAACAGCAGTTTCATAGACTGCTGAAGAACCTGGTGAGCGCTGTGAGTAAAGACAGCAGTAATAATGTTGCGATTGTGGCAATAGCAGCAATGTTTTTTGGGTTTGCTGTGCCGGTGTTAAGACCTGCTACAACTGTCGTTCAACCACAGATTAACTTGCAAAGTAATCCCACTACCACAGTGACAACTCAGCAAGAGCAAATCCAACGAATAAATAGAGGCTCCGATACAGGGTCTTAGTCGAAGTGCGATCGCTATTTTTAACAAGTGGCGATCGCTTTCACTAAGTGTCATGGAGTCGTATAAAACTAATGTAATAGTTGTGGCAGGTTGACGATGGGTAGGTCATGCCAAGCATCGAAACAAGGGGTAGAAAAAGCTAAGGCAGCAATCAAGGTCAAAGGTTGGACACAAGAATACTTGGCAGGGGCGGCAGGCTGTTCTCGACCAATTGTAAACAAATTTTTTGCCAGACGACCTGTTGAAATGCGCCTATTTCAAACCATCTGCACAGAACTGAGTTTAGAGTGGGATGAGATTGCAGAACTTG
This sequence comes from Nostoc linckia z4, assembly GCF_002608075.1. GTDB lineage: Bacteria > Cyanobacteriota > Cyanobacteriia > Cyanobacteriales > Nostocaceae > Nostoc > Nostoc linckia. Next base: position 265,289 of record NZ_LAHA01000004.1, on the reverse strand, counting down.
AGTCAGAATCAGAACAACTCAATGGAGCTGATAAAGATAAAATCATTCAAGAGCCGAGCGGCACTACACAGGTGTTAACTGATAAAAAAAGTTATGCATTTGCCATTGCTGGTACTGTCTCCCCAGAGGACATAGCAAAACTCAAAGCGATCATTGCTCTTATACAAAAAGTATCTCAAGATAGTTCTATAACAATCGTTGACATTGAGCGTGGTAGCATCAAACTGATTTTGGAAGGCTCTCAAGAAGGACTTGAGCGACTAGAAAATTTATTCAGATCGGGACAACTAGAAGATGTGTTGGGCATTTCTGTAGAAAATGTTGAGTTTATAACGCTCCCAAATTCCACTTCCGATAAAAACCGATTGGCATTTACTATTGCTGGTGATGTTGCTGAAAGTGAAATCGCAATATTAAAAGCTGCGCTTATTGAAACTTCAGATGATACAGTTAAGCGATCTCAAAGTCAAAGACTGGCTTTTCGTGGTAATCCACTTCGCGTTAATTTAATTTTTAAAAATCTAATTCGTGGCAATTTGGGTGATGTCTTTCGGATTCTTAAAAACTTGATTCGTGCCGACCTAAGGGGTGCCGACCTGAGCGGTGTCAACCTGAGCGGTGTCAACCTGAGCGGTGCCGACCTGGGCGATGCCAATCTGTTCGCTGCCAACCTCAGGGATGCTGACCTCAGTGCTGCCAACCTGGGTGATGCCAACCTAAGCCTCGCCAAGCTAGGTGGCGCCAACCTAAGCCTCGCCAACCTGAGTTGTGCCAAGCTGGCCGGTGCCGATCTGAGTAATGCAGACCTGAGTGATGCCGATTTGAGTGATGCGGATCTGCTCGATGTCAAGTTTGGAAATGCCAAGTTGAGCATTGCCATGCTTGGTGCCAACCTCACCCGTACCAACCTCAGCCGTGCCAACCTCAGCCGTGCCAACCTTTGCGGTGCTATCCTCACCGATGCGATCCTAGAGAGTACTATTGTCATAAATGCCTTATTTGACGGCAGCATAGGACTGACAGAGGATATGAAACGCGATCTAGAACGGCGAGGGGCAATTTTTGGCGATCGCCCTCCGGTTTTAAGTTCAAAATAAGTATTCTTAAATGACTGTAAAAATAGATCCTCTTGGTGAGAGCGATCGCCCAGAACTAGGGTAATTGCTCCACATGCTAGCGAGGTAGTAGTGGGTACAAATCATGTTTCTTACTTTGCTCAATTTCATGTTTGGTTTGTTAAAGAACCAGAATTTGATAAAGCAGGAGATAAAAGAATTGCTCACCTTTCTTTTCAAGAAACAGAGAAATTTGCAATTTAGGTTTTAGAGAGAACCAGGAAAATTTTCGTGAATACTATCCAGCCAAATAGTTAATCTTTTAAGTGTCAATTGCAACTTTAAAGTTACAATTTAAAAGAAGCGTTTTGCGCCATTTTATGCCAAAAGTTAAGTTGAAACCCAACGACATAAAAGACGAAGATTTAGTGACTCTAAAAGAGGCGTATGCCGAACTGAAGAAAGGATATAGCCCAAGAACCATTAGAAGAAAAATTGCTAATGGTACTTACAAGCAAGGGGTTCACTACTTCCGCACTGGAGGCGATGACGGAATTATTAAACTTCATCTGCCTGCGATCAAGCAAAACCTGATCGATATCAACAGTTAAGTTGGCTATAGCGACAAGTTACGCAAATTAAAGGAACAAATATGGCAAAAGGATTTGGGCAAGCTCAGCCGAGCAAACTCGAAAAACTTGTTGAATATGCAGCAGGCTACTGTCAACAACGGAGTCCAGAAAACTTGGACGGCATTTTTGATAATGTACCTTCCAGTGTCAGCCAACAAGTAATGATAGGTGCTTTAGCTGCATTGGAAAAAGATATTGATAGCCAAGGCTGGTTTTGTGGCTACATAGCTTCAGAAATTAATCGTACTGAAGACAACCAAAAACCTTATCATCCGATCGCGGGACTTAGTAAAACTCTGATTGCATTGGGAATGAAACCATTTGCTGATTTCTTGCCTTATCCAGGTTGTCGCATTCTCGTACTCAATTCAAAGAAGTTTCAAGAATTGCCAGAGAAAATTAGGGATATGGTGCAGCAAGCTTTTGAAGTCGTTGAACGTTCCCCAGAAGAAGCCCATCAGATAAATAATGCTCTGATGCAAGAGTTGAATGTGCTTTAAAACAAGTTGATATAAATGGCGATTGCGCCCCGAAAACCTTTCTACAACCAGTTAGAAAGTGCTTAAGAGCAAACCGTAAGCTTAGACAGGGGGCAATGGCCTACCTTCCTTGTCGATCGCTTTTTGGTAGTCCGCCAAATAAATTGACATTAACACTTAAGTTGCATTTGTCTCGTTACTAATCCAGGAAAATTTTCCTGCTTTGGAATGCTTTAGTAGAATAGATTGTTGATATTAAAATCCTAAAAATATGAACGACGAAGATACAGCCAGGGAAGATAAACCCCCAATCGCATACGGAGGAGCAGGGAGTGGTGGAACTATGTTTCTTTATCCCTTTTCAAGTGTCGAAGACTCTTATAAAAATTATCTAATTAATAAGGAAGCAGGATTATTGGGCGGTGCCGCAACTAGCCATACAGAAGAAACAATATCGGGCGGTGCAGCGACTAGCAACATAAATCAAGATAATCTAGAAGGTTAGCTATCGCTGTTTAAATACAAATCGATGCGAGTGTTTCTTAATACCTGAAAAGCTTATCATATCAAGAAAAAAGTCCTTAAAAGCAAATCAAGGAGGCTTGGGCCTGTCTTGTTTTGCGATCGCCTTTTGATAATCAGCAAGATAGACTGACTCATCAAACCACGCTCTATAAACCTGCAAATGCACTAAGAGAGAATGCCCCATAAATTTCGCCGCCCTGTCTGGAGCAATATCGAATTCAAAGCAGCGGCGGGCGTAACTGTGCCTGAGATTGTAGGCACTAAAAGGTGCCTTGTGGTCGAAGAACCATCCAGAAACTTTGGTGCCAATTTTCGAGTTTGTGAAGCTAGTATCGATGTTTGGCAGACAAATATTTTGTAGATTCCAGGTATCTGCCCACTCCGGGAAAAGGGGAACCACGAACCTCTTACCTGTCTTACCTTTGACAACACGAACGACTGGAAAATCTTCCATTGATAAACGAAACGGTTCGTAGTTTCTAAGTCCATAGGTGGCAAGCATTTGTACCACCCAGCGCCAGTTAGGATCTTGAATGCTGTTGCAGAAATCAAAAATCGCTTCGTCGCTTGGGAGAGTGCGCGGGTCAACAGATTTAGCTGAGTAATTTCCAGTGAGCTTTTTGATTTGCTCTCTGCCTTCTAAAAGAGCAAATTCCGCCAATTTGTAGCAGTAATCGCAAGCCCGCTTCCTTGGGCGGCTATCCGGTTCTGTGGTTTTGATGTACTTCAGTAGAATCTCAATAGTCAGCGGTTCATTTTGAGGGAGCCTGGAGAAAACTAGCCCGTGGTCTTTTTTCCAGTTGCCTTCCCTATCCGGTGTGCGCTTGATCCTCTGCCAGTAGTCCTTTTCGTACTCAGCGCACCAGTCCTTTATGAGCCTTGCTTCGACTCTGTTGGGAGCGACTTTATCTAAATCTAGCCATTCGCCCCAACTAAAGGTTCCTGCCATGAGTTGGCCAGTTAGAACTTCAGCTTTAGCCATTGCGTATTTTATGCCTTTTTCTGAAGCGATCGCGTTTGGCCCTAAAGAAACGACCTGCGAATAGTCTTTATCCTTGTCGATGTGCGGCTTGGGCGGTAGAGTGCCGCGCAATGATAAGCGATCGCCCCTCCTGTATATCGTTACCCTTGTCCCCTTCTTCTTTAGCTGCTCGTTCGCCTGTTCTATTTTCTTGTCGATCGCGTCCATTTTGTAGCAAAATTTGTGGCAACTTTTGACATGATACGGCAAAGAATGGCAATGTTTGGCAAAGGAAATGATAGCCATTTTGATAGCCAAATTTACCCCAGTTTTACCCCAAAAAACGAAGGGACGAGCTTAAAACCCGTCCCTGTAATGCAATTGAAGCTTGATATTCTTAAAGGCGGCAAGCGGATTTGAACCGCTGGATGGAGGTTTTGCAGACCTCTGCCTTACCACTTGGCTATGCCGCCACACCCACGATTTACTATATTATCAATATTCTATCTAAATTGCCATCCTTTAAGAGAACAAATTTTTGAGCTTCTTAACTACACCAGAAAATGTGATATTAAGGGAGTTATGAGTTATGAGTTTTAATTCCTCACTCCTCACTTCTCACTTATTACACCTTCACTTCATCAGCAAAATTATTCCAACGGAGAAAGTGAAATGGGCCAGCTACAGAACCCCACACACGTTCATTGGTGTTTAAGTCCCTTCCCCGGTCAAGACTGAAAAATTCTTTGTCGTCAATTTCAAATTCGTTATCAAGATAAGTATTTTGACCATCACGAACTACAATACAGCCTTTACCAGGTTCAACTCTGCCTTTGAAGCTGTGACCTGTCCACTCTACAACCATATTGCAACCAGGCATTTTTTCTAGCTGGTCAAGGGATAAAACTTTTAAGCGTTCGGGGTCGCGAGATGCACCATAAAATTTTTGTTCTTCTTTAAGTGTGTAGTGTTCGATGACAATGTGATTTTCTGTTTCAATCAAGTTCATCACCCGCATTCGGTAGGGTTGATTGAGCATAAAATCATAAGCTTGTTCCAGAAACAAACTAACTCCTGAGAATAATTCCCAAGGTAAGGGGCGGATACAAACACGGATGTGTGCATAAAAAGGCGGATTTTCAAAAGCCTGTTCTTGATTACTAAAATCAGCCGCCATCCAGCGGGCTAAGGTGATGATATCAGTAGAATGGGTCATTACAAACTATCAACCTGTTGTTTAAAAATTATCTGGAAGTATTGTAGACCTTGCTAATGGTACTAGGGAATGGGGTATGGGGCATTGGGCATGGGGCATTGGGCATGGGGCATTGGGTATGGGGAAGGTGAAAAGGGGAAAAGATGAAAAAATTTTTCATTGGGACTGCTCCCGTGCCTTCTGCCTCCTACCTTCGATGGGGATAATTGTTAATGTTTTATGCGTCAAACAAGTTGGCAAGAATGAAATAAGGAATATCTAAAACTTATGGGAGATCTAACATAAATACCAATGCCCAATGCCCAATGCCCAATGCCCCATCCACAATAGAAAAAGGTAAAGTTACTATGCTACAGCGTTTAATTGTTATTCTTACTGCCACTATATTGTTTAATAGTTCTTTGGCATTAGCACAGAGTCAAAAGCCCAAACCACCGGATCAGTTTCCTCCTAATCCACTAGAATATACTAAGCCCGATCCCCTTTTACCACGATCGCCCAAGGATAAAAAGCCGTTAACTCTCGAAGAACGAACAAAGCTAGAACCAACATTAGATGAGTTAAACCAAGAAGCTGCGGCGAAATTGCAAGCAGGGGATGAGGTGACGGCGTTTGAAATTTGGAACCGAGAACTGCGTTTGCGGCGCTTTTTAGGTTCTTTACAGGAGGTACAAGCATTATCGCGAGTGGGTGCCATCGCTTGGAATCAAAACGATCGCCAAGAAATAATGTATATTACTCAACGTTTGCAAGCAATTCAAAAACAAGCGCAATCTAAGAAAAAATCTACTGAGATTGATTTAGAATTATGGCGATCGCTAGGTGAAGCTTATCAAAATGTGCGATCGCCAAAACAAGCTATAGAAGCTTATAACCAAGTTTTATTGGCAGTTAGGCAACAAAAAGATACCGCAGCAATAGTGGAAACTCTCAAGACACTTGGAGAACTACATCTGAGTTGGTTTGATTATCGCCAAGCTGCGCCAATTTACGAGGAATTGTTGAGTTTAGCTACTTCCCAAGGAGAATCTGTAAATGAGGTTACCTATCTACAAAAATTGGCTGAGATTTACGCACAGACAGAACAACCGCAGCAGTCAATAAATGTACTGAACAAATTAGCAGAAATTTATACTAGCCAAAATAATCTCATAAAAATACCAGAATTAAAGTTAGCGATGGCCTCAGACTATGAATCTTTAGGCAAAACAGATCCTAAGTTATTAGTAGAGGCTTTTAATAATTATCAAGAAGCTTATACCACTGCTTGGCAATTGCAGGAGTTCGTTCGTGCTGGTGAAGCTTTACAAAAAATAATTGGGTTGTATCGTTCTCAAGGACAAATAGATGAGGCTTTAGAGGCTAGCCAAATTTTAGTAGATACACAGACACAAGCTGCTAACTTGTACGGAGTGATGCAAGCTTATGACCAAATTGGGCAATTGTATTTAGAACGCAAAGAATATCCTCAAGCACTAACAGCTTTCCAAAAAGGACTAGAACTCGCGCAACAACTCAAACATCAAGAAGCATACTTTACTGAGCAAATTAAAAAACTGCCGAAAGCAAATTTTTAATCCAGAAACTTATTAGGTGCTAATCGCTTATTTTTCAACAACCAAACTCCGTAAACTGACGCACATAAGGTTCGTGAAACGCCAAAATAATATCTTGCTTTGGTACTCCCATTTCCACTAATCGATTAGCAATTCCTTCTTCTGTACCATCATGTTGAATCCAAATTTTACCATTTTTAATATCGAGATGTAAAATACAACCAAAATCGCGTTTATTTCCTCGCCAACCAACATAAAGTAATTGATAGTGGTCTTGCTGTTCGTCAAAAATAGTTTGCACTTCATATTCTTCGTAATTGCGTGACGTGGAAGCTCGTTTTTGTCGCTCAGAAAGAAGATATTTAATATATTGCCGATATTGTTCTACAGCCATTGACAAATAACCTCTTGTTCTACATCGTAAATCATCAATCGTAATTGATACTTTTCAACTGCTGATACAATAAATTTGCGTTGAAAAAAGGTTTCATAAATTGGTACGCGAACAGCCAAATAAAGTTGACGCTCTGGTTCAATCTTATCTAATGCATCCCGATAATTTAAAAACTGTCCTAATGCTGTATGAAATTCTGAAACATTCGATGGACTAATGAAACTTTTAATTTCTACTGCAATTTTTCGTCCTTCTCTCTCTGCTCCTAACAGTTCCTCGGCTGCTAAATCAATCTCAAAATCTACATCATCTACATTAATTTCATAAGGGTCAGCCGTAATCGTCCAGCCGTCTTTTTCTAAAGCATGTCTAACAATATTATGAAATTTATCTTTTGCCATAGCAGTTTACTATACTAACAATTAGGCTAGTTAAAGGTAGATAATACACAATATTCACCTTAATTACTATTTCAACTTAGGGCTTAGTTTGATGGTAATGTTTAAAAATATGCAGGCGATCGCTCCTGACGACATAGCCTCATAATACAGAACTAATTTGTACCAGATAAAGTCGAGCTAATAAGCTATTCCACATTTAATTTCCATATCGACTCCATTAGACTGTTAACTGTTAACAGCCAACAAGCACCACGAGTAGTAATACTTTTTTAGCGTCCATTAGATATGAAATTTGTATTCAAAAACGTAAAATTTCTCGCTCGTAGCCGTCTGGTGTTGGTTCAACTTCCCATACCAGCCCCTCTCCTGGCTCTAGTTCTACATCGACATAAAGGCGATCGCTTGCTTGTGTTGCTGTATCCTCATTATTCATAAAGGGTTGTAAATCTTCGGTTAATAGTCTGAGTTTAAATCCCACGGGAATAATTTCATCTGGATTGGCATTTTGTAATTCAAAGCGCCATACATTCTCTGTGAAATTTTCTCTGGGAAATACACGCAATTCGCAGGTATAATCGGCGATGGTCAATTGTCGCGATAAGCAGACATTTGATTGTGCGTTTTCTCGACTCCGCACGCCACGAGGAGCTAATTGCAACCTAGTCATTCCCCAACCAAGTTGTTGGGCTAAATTTGATACTCCTGTTTGCAACCATTGTTGAATTGACCATTGTGGCGATAATCCTTGGCGGCGTTCGTACAACTGCTGACGCCAACCGCCATGTGCTAATAATGCTCCCCAAAGTTCAAAGGAAATGGCTAAACGCGGGAAAACTACTTCAGAATTACCCAGGCGTTCTAATAAATTTTGTGCCTGTGCTAAAGGTAATTCTGGTAGAGGTGTCACCGCCGCACGTAAAATTTCCTCTGGACAAAGTTGACGAGTAATCCACAAGCCATTAATGTCTTTAATTAAGTAATCTTCATCTAAAGAGTAAGTGCGATCGCCTGCATCATAAACTCCTTTGGTTTTTAATTGCCGATGAGTTGTGTATCCCCAAACGCTCAGCCAGCCACCATTAGGATTAATCTGTATTCCGATATAATAATCAGCAACCCAACTGGGAATATCTACCCATTCTTGAGGTATGCGTAGTTCTGTTGTGTCAATTGCCGTTGTGGGTATTAATACCAATCGTAACCCGTCACAAACAATGGCACTTCCATTAACAAATTCCCAAAAGCTAGGTAGTGCGGCTATTTGAGTCCAAAGTCTCGCAGTGGGAAATTGCTCCTCTCTTAACCAAGGTAAAAATGCATCTAAGCACATTTGGTTAATAGCAGCTCGCCAACGCGCGCCAGATGTAGAAAAAGCTGGTGATTCCTCGGTTTGAGAAGATGGCGAAATTTCTAAGGTCAGCTGTTCTGGAATTGGGGATACATCAAAAGTCATTGTCAAGACTCCACTGGCGACGAGAGAATAAGAGGGCGATAGTGAGCAATCAACCATTCTTCTAGAGAATTGCTCATACTGTCGATTACGTCAGATGTCACAGAAATATGCAGTGTTTTTTGACTCCACTGCGCTAATTCCATTAGTAAAGTCTTTTTGATTTTTGTTAATTGCCGAGAAACTGTATATTGTTTGACTCCTAGATGTTCGGCAATATCTTGTTGAGTCAATCCTTGCTTGTAGTAAGTTTGTAAAAGTACTTGGGCTGTGGTATCTAATTTTGCTAATGCGTCGCTTAAAATTTTATTGATTTCCCTACTTTGTTGTTTGATATTTTCTACTTCTTCTTGGATAATGATTTCATTTAATACCGATTCTTGAAAATCATTACTTAAGCGATCGAGTAATTCACCTGTTTCTTGTCCGGGTGCGGGAACATCCAGGGAAACAGAAGCCGGATATTCATAGAAACGCACGGCTTTAGCAGTAGCAATTAACCAAGATTCCACATTTTCTGGAGTACAAGCTGGATGAGAACTCGATTGGCTCAAGCGTTCAGTGTTGTAAAGTTTGGCGATCGCCTGTAATGTTGCATTATCTGGTTTCATTAGTTTGTGAGCAGTTGCAGCATTATTGGGTGCGTATACTTGCAAGAAACAATTCCAGACCAAAACATAACGGGCGATAATTTGCGATGGATAACCCCCTTGTTTGAGAGATTCTACTAATCGCTTTTGGCTGACTTTGTGCAGCAACCCCCAATCGCTACAAATATCAACTTCTTGCTGCTGACGTAACAAATCTTTGATTAAATTACTAAAAGTAAATTCAGCATAAGTTTTCAAATTTGAACTTAATTGTGGATTAAAGCCTCTGAGAACTTTATCAATGCGAGCTATGGCAGTTTGGAAAAAGTCGGCGATGGAATGTTGACTTAGTACATTCATCTTCATTTTTCTCGCCACCCAATAGCAGACTTCCTGCAAATAAGCTGTTATATGAGCAACAGCAATCGGACTTGCTTGAGTTTGCCAAATGCGATGCCAGTAAATAGCCCAGAAGGTTTCAGACTCTTGAAAAGAAGATTGTTCTAAACAATTTTGCATACTTCGCCGCAGCTTACTATCAGTAACCCAACGGTCAAAAACATCACCTTTAAATAGCACGAATGTGGAAAAAATTTCAATTATATGTTGTCTTGAATACATAAAAATTTCGATTTGATAAAAATAACTAATAAATTTAAAATACTTTCTTGTACCGACACTTTTCTGAAATTATTTGCGTAGGAAGGGAACAGGGAATAGACAAGAAGGAATCAAAGCAGATTGCTATATGTGAGATTCTTGAGAAAAAATTATGTTTGTTGCATAAATATAATAATTGGAGATGATATCTAATGTGCGGCAAAGTTACATATTTTATGATTAAGACCCTCATTAGTCATTTCACCAATGACTAATGACTAATGACTAATGACTGATGACTAAATTAGTAGTTTTAAAATTTGGCAAAGGTAGCTTTGAGGCTGGGTTTCCAGTTACTCTCCAAATTGGAGAAGAAAACAGCCGTGCTGAAACTGAAGTTATCGGCGAATTGCCGCCAGATAAAGAATTAGTGCTAGATTTTAATAATTGGCAAGCTATTTATCGCAACCTAGATTTTTCTGCTCGTCCCAAAGGATTGCCAAAAGTGCAGAAAGTCATTTCCAGCGATGTAGAGTGTTTACAAGCAGCCGAAAAATTACGCCATCACCTGAATCAATGGCTACAATCAGAAACCTTTCGCAATATCCGCGAAAAGTGACTGGCAAAACTTCAGAAATATGACCAAATTCGAGTAATTGTACAAACTGAAGATTATCAACTTCAAAAGCTTCCTTGGCATCTTTGGGAAATAATAGAACGCTATCCAAATGCAGAAATCGCTTTAGCAACCATAGCCGAACTCCGTCTTACAAATGTAGATGATTCGCAACTGGCTAAAGACTGGGAAAATCCACTCCAAGTAGTTAAACTTGAAAAACTCGTCACCAAAGCTTTCATTAGAACAACAGAAAAAAGTATATCTAATGAATCTAAAATCTAAAATCCCAAATTATCCCCATTCAAAAAATCAGGAAAATTAAGGGCGGTAAAATATGATTAAAATGACAGCAAACCACTCTTAAAACAACCTCTAATTAGCTTAAAATTATAGTTCAAGTGGGGTGAGGAAGCTGACAGTTAAGTCATTTATAACTTAAGTTGACACCAATGGAGAGAACCCCCACCCGACACCTTTTTTCTTGACTACAAACTGTCAATAATTAACAGTAGAACATAAACTGAGTATCAAACCAAGACAACAAGACACTTTCAATACTATTGTTGATTACCTACTACGATCAACTGATTAACCAATAAAGATGATATTCTTCAATTAAAAATGTTCCACTTGGAGAAGACATTTTAAACAGGAAATAATAATCTCCTGATTCCCAAATACTAAATTCCTGCTCCTGTTCCTGAACCTTAATTGTAGAGCCACCGTTGGGAATCGTCATGCTAGCAATCTGTGTTTCAGTCTGGGCATTCATCAGAATAATTTCTAGCAAACAAAAATCTGTTAATTCAGCGGAATAACGAACTTTAAATCTAATTCTACCTCCATCCCTGAGGGTTTTATGAATAAAAAATTTATCCGTTTTTACATGTTTTTCACACAGTAGAATACTTTTACCTTGTGCTAACGTTTGAATTGGTCTATGGTTTAATGAAGTCATAATTTTTTCTCCTCAGAAAATCAATTCATTTGAGACATAGCGCTGAAGATACTCAATAAGTAAAATGTATTGTGACAACAGGTAAACATTAACGAAACTATAGCAATCCGATTTGAGTTTTGAAAAAACGCACTAAAAGCCTTAGAGTATGCATCACCGCTTACGCCTAACACACTCGATAGCAGTTCTAAATCATTTGTGAAATCTTGCTGTTGTTCACCGTTAACTGTTAACAGTTGACAGTTAACAGTCAACAGTCAAACACTACTACTGAAATTTTTCACAACTCAAATAGAATTGCTATATGTGTATTTCTCCGAATCCAATATGAGTCCTAATATTAGGCTTTTAAACAGCACATTCGCTTATGGTGTTCGTTACTGACATGTAACTGTCAACAGTTAACAACTTATACGAAAAGATGTGCAATGCCAAATAGTTTTGGTAGCTTACCTATTGCTTATTACATTACTTAATACCTATATAACTGGCTGCAAAATCAAATCGGATTCCTGCAATTGGGATACCGATAAATGTCTTTTGTCTTGTTAAGTTTGTATCTTCTCATCATTGCCAATAAAATGCAATGCCGATTAAGACCCTAAAAAAATAGTCAACAAGACAGTTAAGACACTTAAGACAGTTAAGGACGAAATTGGTGACTATAAAATTATCAATATTGTTAAATGTCAAGACAAAATAGATAGATATGCCAAATTACATAGCAATGAAAGATTTTTGCAAACTAGCTTTGTTTAGCAAATACTATGAAAATTTTATAATTATTTAATAATTTTTGATCCCAGCTAAATTATTAAATAAGTAAATGTAGCGGCGTCTGAATAACTGGTGAAATACCACACCAAATTGAAAGTTTGGTGGTGCAACAATTCAATGCGCTGCTTCGCCACATTGAAAGATTTCTGAATTCTGTTAGCGTAGCACATTCTGAATTCTGTATTTTCCTTCACTCTAGAATCTTCTTACATGAGATACCAAGTTGGCGGTAGCCTCTACATTAACGATCCCACGTACATTGTGCGTCAGGCTGACGAAAAACTTTATAGCAATTTAAAAAATGGTAATTTATGCTACATATTTACGTCTCGCCAAATGGGTAAATCATCCTTATTACAGCGAACTAGTCATCGTCTGCAAAAAGAAGGCTATGAATCTGTTTATTTAGATTTGACGCAGTTGGTGAGTGACGATATTACGCCAGCACAATGGTACAAAAGCATTATTATCAGTTTGTTATACAGCTTAAATTTGGCAGAGGAGTTTAACTTTCAGCAGTGGTGGAAGATGCAAGCAAATCTTTCTCCTGTAGAAAAATTATACCAATTTATTGAAGAATTGTTATTAGTAAATATCCAGAAAAATTGTCAAACAAAAGGCATTTTTATCTTCATTGATGAAATTGATAGTTTGTTGAATTTGAATTTCCCTGTTAACGATTTTTTTGCTTGGATTCATTATTGTTACGAACAACAAGCATACAACCCAAATTTTAAACGCTTGGGATTTGCATTATTTGGGGTAGCCAGTCCATCAGGTTTAATTACAGACAGCCAACAGACACCTTTTAATATTGCTACAGCCATTGAATTATTTGATTTTAAATTAGATGAGACTCAACCATTACTACCAGGATTAAAAACAGTAATCAGCCAACCAGAAATTGTCTTGCAAGAGATTCTTTACTGGAGTGGTGGGCAACCTTTTTTAACCCAGAAACTTTGTCATTTAGTGATGCAAACTACCTTCAACACATCAACTGGTAAGATTAATTTATCCCCAAAAAGTGCAGCGTCTTGGGTAGAGGAATTAGTACGATCGCACATTATCCAAGACTGGGAATCGCAAGATCAACCGCAACACCTCCGCACCATTCGCGATCGCTTACTTTTCTTCAACCAACAGCAATCAGGACGGCTACTAAGTCTTTATCACCAGATATTACAAGCACAGGAAGCACAGCAACTGAGACCAAATTCCAGTGAGTCTTTCCCCTCTAGTACCTCTTTGAGTACCCCATACTCGACACATATTGATAATAGCCCAGAACAAACAGAGCTTTTATTATCGGGATTAGTCCAGAAGCACAACGGTTACCTGAAAATTAAAAATCCTATTTACCGCACTATTTTCAATTCTCAATGGGTGTTAACTCAGTTAAATAATACCGCTCCACTGTAATCCCGTTCCCTTGCCTTCACAGAGAAGCTTTCTTCACTCCAAGCGTTTTGTCCCAGTTATTGACACAGATAAAAAGCTATGGGATATTTCTAAAAATACGGTTAGTAGATAGATTTTAAGTAGTATTTGTAAATTACTTAATCAAAAGCTTTCAAAATATCAGGTGAAATTCCAATGAAAACTATCTTGGCAAAAATGATGGCGATCGCCACAAGTACTACTTCCATCTCAATAACCTCCTTAATGGTCGCAGTCCCAGCGCAAGCAGCATCATTTACAGCCTTTTCCTTTAAAACTAATGTCACAGCTACTCCCATAAACGACCCCACAAGCAACTTACTCAACGATCCCACTAGAGATATCCGCCTAGACTCAGTGGAATTTAATAACACAACCATTAACAACTTTGAAGTCGTCAACCAAGCAAAAATTCTGCAAAACGACACTTACACACTTCCCGACACGAGTGTATTCGGCGTACTAAATTCAGGACGAGGCCCCAACACTGCTGATGACAACTTAGTTCCAGAAGGGCCTTCAAAACCAAACCCAACCGATCTAGACATTGTTGGTAGTTTGGGTAACTTAAATCTGAATAGCATCTTGGTAACACGAGAAAATGCCAATAAAGCCAGCATTGAAGTTTCTTTTGCAAATCCCGTGAATACCTTCTTTTTTTGGGAACGTGGCGGAACAGCAGGTGGAACAGTGGCAGGCGATAGTGATTTATTAGTTGAAGCTTTGGATGACAATAATGCAGTGATAGGAACTTACAAAATCTTGAGACAAAACTACACCAAAGCCGACTATAACATCAGCACAGTAGTTGCTCCCATTCTGAACAATGGGCCTTTCAACATTGGTTCTATCGGCATTACTTTGGATGGAATTACCACAAAAACACTGCGATTAACTAGCTCTAATAATAATGGGTTAATTCCCGATCTTCCTAACGATAACGGCCCAGATTTCAAGGTTGTGGCTGCAAAAGTTGAAGTTGTTCCCGAACCCACTGCTATTGTCGGCGTACTTTTAGCAAGTGGTTTAGGATTAGTATTAAAGCGTAAGAAAATAGTTACAGGTTAATATATAGCAATTCTATTTCAGTTGTGAAAAATATAGTGTTGACTGTTGACTGTCAACAAACACAACACTATATAGTAGCAAACTTGATTTTTCATTATCCAAAGTAATAATTAGCAGAAATAATTCTCAAACTGTTTTAGAAGAAAATTCATGGCCATCACAGAAAGACGTAAACTCGGACGTTCAGAACTAGAAGTCTCACCAATATCTTTTGGTGGCAACGTTTTTGGCTGGACAATTGATGAAAATACTTCATTTGAGATATTAGATAACTTTGTAGCGGCTGGAGGTAATTTTATTGACACAGCCGATGTTTATTCTAAATGGGCACCAGGAAATCAAGGTGGAGAATCAGAAACAATTTTAGGAAAATGGCTCAAACAACGTGGTAATCGTCACCAAGTAGCGATCGCAACCAAAGTTGGCAGTGATATGGGTGTTAAAGGCAAAGGACTTTCTCGCAAACACATCCAACAAGCTGTTGAAGACTCATTGCAGAGATTACAAACCGATTATATCGATTTGTATCAATCCCATATTGATGATGAAAATACTCCCCTGGAAGAGACTCTTGAAACCTACGGTGAATTGATTCGTCAAGGAAAAATACGTGCCATTGGTGCTTCCAACTATAGTGGTTCTCGTTTGCTACAGGCATTAGAAATTAGCCATCAAAATAATTATCCTCGCTACGAAAGCCTCCAACCCCGTTATAACTTGTATGACCGGGATGGTTACGAAGGAGATTTACAACAAATCGCCCAAGAATATGAAATTGGTGTAATTAGCTATTCTTCCATAGCTAGTGGCTTTTTATCTGGTAAATACCGCTCAGAAAAAGATTTGTCTATTAGTGCCCGTGGTAGTTCGATAAAAAAATATTTAAATCCTCGCGGTTTTACGATTTTAGAGGCACTTGATGGTGTGGCCAAGTCATATAATGCTACTCCCACCCAAATTTCTCTAGCATGGCTAATTGCTAATCCAAGCATTACCGCTCCTATTGTGAGTGCAACAAACCTCAAGCAACTCAACGATATTATCCAAGCTGCTAATCTGAAACTCGATGGAGATGCTATTAACCTTCTCAATGAAGCTAGTTCTTGATGAATGTTTAGATCTAGAATTCAGAATTCAGAATTCAGAATTCAGAATGGGCTACGACCCACTAAGCTAACAGAATCAAGAACTGCCGATCGCCAATTCGGCGCTTTTTTGTCCCCCAGTTCAATAAAAAAGCAAGTTTTGTGGTGGGGTTTAAATCCCCATGACAAAACTGTACTTGCAACTTGTTTAAGAAAGCTTACCTGTAAATACTCGTTGAGCTGGGCCTGTCATGTAAACTCGTTGGTCGATTTCTGACCATTCAATTTGTAACAAACCGCCTGGTAATTCTACGGTGGCAGTGCGATCGCACTTTCCTGTTAGCACCCCAGCCACCAAGGAAGCACAAGCACCAGTACCACAAGCCAAGGTAATCCCCGCGCCTCGTTCCCAGACGCGCATTTTCAGATAGTCGCGGCTTACTACTTGAATAAATTCAGTATTTGTGCGTTGGGGAAAAACTGGGTGATGTTCAAATTTTGGGCCTATGGTTTCTAGTTCAATGGCGGCAACATCTTCCACAAAAGTAATGCAATGAGGATTTCCCATACTGACGCAGGTAACTTGCCAAGTTTCCCCCACCACCTCTAAGGGCTGACTAATTACTTTTTCTTGGGCGGGTGTCAGGGTAGTGGGAATTTCCGCAGCGAGTAACCTGGGTAAACCCATGTCTACTTTCACTAGACCATTAGGTAGGATTTGGGGTGTAATTACACCAGCCAGGGTATGAATGCGATATGAGTCTCGATCGCGGGATTCACCCTCTAACTCTGCCAAAAAGCCAGCTAAACAGCGAATACCGTTACCACACATTTCCGGTTCTGAACCATCGGAGTTAAAAATCCGCATGGTGTAATCAGTGCCGTTTTCTCCAGGTAGGGCAAAAATAACACCATCAGCACCGATGCCAAAATGGCGATCGCACAACTGAATGGCTTGCTCTGGAGTCACCACAGGCAAAGAAGACGAGCGATTGTCAATCAAAATGAAGTCGTTACCTAGTCCATGATACTTAGTAAATTCGATTGCCATTTCCCAAATCAATAAATTATATTTGTGTTTTGTCATTGGTCATTAGTCATTAGTGAATAACCAATGCCCAATGCCCAATGCCCAATATCCAATGACTAATGACTATGATTACTGAATTTGACACCTCTTTGCCTAGTATTAGACAAGTTCAAATCCTGATTAAACAAACAACACCAGCAGAGTTCAAGTTGCTGACTGGGGATGTACTCACAGGGAGAGTTTTATGGCAAGACCCTCATTGTGTATGCATTGTAGATGAAAACAGCGAGCAAACCACTGTTTGGAAACAAGCGATCGCTTATATTAAACCAAAAACCTAAGACTCACGTCAGAATTCTCAATTCTAAGGAACTTCTAAGTAAAAAATCTTCCACAGAAGACCGTTGACCGTTGACAGTCAGCAGTCAACGACCCCAAGGGGAATAATTTATTTTTGCAGTTACCTAAATCAATGAGTTCAAAATAAGACATCTTGCAAAAAGCACTTTTGCAAGAGATGGAAAAAGGGGTGCATCTTTATTGGGGAAAAGGAAAACACAAAACCTTTCCCCCTTACCCCTTACCCTTTTCCCGACTAAGGCCAAGAAGTCTATAGCACTCGTCACTTTCTTATAGGGATACCGAACTTGGAATCCCAAATAACTGTTGTAGTTGACTCAAACCTGTCAAGCCACCGCACAACAATACTTGGTCGCCGACTCGCAAATCCATGTTGCCATCAGGATAGCGGATAAATTTGCCATCGCGGCGGATTGCCTGCACTTGTACGCCGTATTGTTTGGTGATATCCAAATCTGCAAGAGTTTTAGCGAGAATTGGCGAGTCAGCATTCACCGTCACCCACTGACAAGCACTATTTTCTCCGGGGACAGCTGCTTGTCCCTTGGCGAATTCTGCTAAAGCAGCTAGTTCTTCATCTGCTCCCACCACTAGCAAGCGATCGCCTTCTTGCAAACGCATTTCACTACTGGGATAATCGATTTCATCCCCGTTAGCGCGGCGAATTGCCATCAAACTTGCCCCTGTTAAGTAGCGCATATCTGCTTCTTCTAAGCTCATGCCAACTAAAGGCGAACCAGATGGTAGAGGATACCAGCGCTGATTTAAATCTTGAGTTGCTTGGCGCAAATCCTGGGCAACTTCAGTAGGAGAACGTTCTGGCCGCAAGTCTAAATAATGATCCTTGCGAATTTGCTGCATTTCCCGTTGAACGAGAGTTTGGGAGAAGCCCAAGCCAGTTAATAAATAAGTCACCATTTCTAAACTGGCTTCAAACTCTGGTTGCACCACTTCCCTGGCTCCCAGTTGATACAGCACTTCAATGTCTCGATTGTGGGTAGCGCGGACAACTAAATCTAATTCTGGCGACAATTCCAAAGCTCGTTTCAAGCAAAGACGAGTACTCATAGGGTCTGGAAGTGCGATGGCCATTCCTTTGGCATGATTGACTCCGGCAGTTTCCAGAACATGTAAACTCACACAATTGCCATAAACATAAGCTACCCCAGCTTCGCGCAACTGCTGAATTCTACTTTCTGATTGATCGATTACCACCACAGGTAGGTCATGTTGCTGCAATAATTTCACTAAATTTTTGCCTACTCGTCCATAGCCGCAAACTACCACATGGTCTTTTGAAGGTAAATCTTCTGACATATCCCGTGGTTGGTCATCTGCTAAATAGGGTTTCAACCAAGGCATGGATTCGGCGAAGTTAAATAACAATGGCACAAACCGCAGCACAAATGGTGTCACCACGAGGGTGACTGCTGTGGTTCCCAAAATCAGTAAATATATCCGCCGGGACACTAGACCCAAAGCTTGCCCTTCACTGGCGAGAACAAAGGAAAATTCCCCGATTTGCGCTAGTCCCAAACCAGCAATTAAGGCTGTTTTCAAAGGATAGCGAAATACTTTTACCAGGGGGGTGATAATCAGAAACTTGCCGATAAAAACTATGGCCACCAGCACTAAAATTAATTCCAGGTTCTTCCACAAAAACACCGGGTCAATTAACATGCCAATGGCAGCGAAAAACAAACTGGCAAAGATATCTCGCAATGGTTCCACGTAAGTCAGGGTTTGATCGGCGTATTCCACCTCAGAAATCATCAACCCGGCGACAAACGCTCCCATTTCAATGGATAGCCCCAAATGCTCTGTTAGCAGGGCGATGCCCAAACATAAAGCTACAACGCCCAACAAAAATAATTCTTTGCTTTCAGTACGGGCTAACAGTCGCAACAAAGGCGGTATCAGCCAAATCCCTGCTGCGATCGCACCTGCGGCAAATAAAGCAATGGACGCCAGGGCTGTGAGTACAGCGATACCAATGGTTTCTGCTGGTTGGTTGAGGGCTGGTAGCACTGCCAACATCAATCCCAGCGCCAAATCCTGGACAACCAAAATCCCCAACATCACTTGTCCGTGGGGCGTTTCGGTTTCATTGCGTTCCATCAACGACTTGAGGACAACCGCCGTGGAAGACAACGAAAGAATACAGCCCAAAAACATGCCCTTAGCAGGTAACGTTCCCCAAGCACCAATTAACCCGCATACCGTCACCGTCACCAAAATCGTCAAAGCAATCTGGAGTCCACCGCCACCCAGAGCGATCGCTTTGACTTTCTTGAGTTCCGCAAAAGAAAATTCTACACCCAAAGCGAATAATAAAAAGGCTACTCCGAACTGTGCCAGAGTCTCCACTTGAATAACTTCTTTAATCACTCCCAGTCCGGCCGGCCCGACAATCATCCCGCCAATGAGATACCCCAGCAGCACCGGCTGTCGCAAAAGTGCCGCTAACAGTCCGCCACAGGCTGCAACCGCCAAAACTGAAACTAAATCAACAATTAATCTAAAATCTTCTTGCACCAGTTTTTAAATAATTATGTACGACTTATTAAAACCAGGATACAAAGTTTTATATATCTCAGGATAGTTTATTTTGGGCATAGGGCATAGGGCATAGGGGATGGGGTATTGGGCATGGGGCATTGGGTAGAGGAACGAAACCCAACTGATGATTCTTAATTCACGAGTATAAAAGTTGGATTAATCCAGTTCAAATACTCATTAACGGAGTTCAGAGGCGGATCAACATACTATCAAAGTAGATGAACCGAGTTTTTTAATCCCTACCCCATTCCCCATTCCCTTTAAACTTTAGGCGAACTCAGGGCAGTGAGTAGCAACAGTGACCACGGCATTTTAATATCGGGTATGAAAGATGAATATTGTCTCAGTGCGGGCAATGCAGCAGGTAGCACAAAACGCAGAGAACGTAATGAAGCGGGTCGATCGCCATTTTCATCGACAATTCCATATTGGCTAGCGAGTTCGGCAACAATTTGCAAGCGTCCTGTACGATTCATGATGTTTGCATCGCCAGCAAGTTTAGCGATCGCTCGTCCGGTGAATAATGGAGTTTCCCAATTATAGCGATCGCTAAAAAATGAGTTTCTCTGGTTGGTAGCATTTGTTGGGTTAGCTTCAGAAGCAAAACGAGAAAAAAGCTCAGTACCAACAATACCAGGCCAAATTGAAACCGAAGCGACATTATAGGGTTTTAGTTCCACAGCCATATCAGCAGCGAGGCGATCGCAGGCTGTTTTACCAACACCGTATGCTACGTTAAAGATATAAGACATACTGCCC
The DNA here is from genome assembly GCF_002608075.1 of Nostoc linckia z4. Lineage (GTDB taxonomy): Bacteria > Cyanobacteriota > Cyanobacteriia > Cyanobacteriales > Nostocaceae > Nostoc > Nostoc linckia. The sequence continues at coordinate 244,775 of NZ_LAHA01000004.1, read as the reverse complement.
CACGAAGAAATGGTGCAAATTAGTCCAGATTTGCGCCTAGTCATCATCCGGGCAGCAAAAACACTCGCTACATAGTGGCTACGAAGTCCAACATTGTTACTAGCATCCCAAAGACTAGGTTCGCAATCCCAAAAAGGTCGCCCGTAAGCGTCTTTAATTGCCCTCACTCCTGAATAAGCATTATTAACCAGCAAATCGAGTTGTCCATTTTGCTCATTTTGGATGCGTTCAAAGAGCAAACGCACCTGCTCATCGTCGCTGTGATCTACTTGCACGGGAATGCATACACCACCGGCTTGTTCAACGGCTAATTGCGTTTCAGTTAAAGTCCCCGAAATATCATCATTGGCATAAGAATTGTTTAAACTGCGACCAGTAATGTAGACAGTTGCCCCTGCTTCACCCAGGCCAATGGCAATTCCCCGACCGATTCCCCGCGTTGCACCTGTGACTAATGTGACTTTACCTTCGAGGTGTTTCATAATTGGTGAATCTTACGACTTAGGAGACAGTTCAAAAGCCATCTGTGAACGATAAAAACAGACATCAAATTCCAAGAAAAAATTCATCTGTCCTAAAAGTAACGGCACATTATCCGTGAGACTCCAAGCAAATACCAATCGGACTGGTACAAAATTGGCTATTTGAGCAGTTAAAATTAACCCTTTTGCTTCAACTGGTGCTAGGTTTCCTGCTAGTTGCACTGAGGTTGTTAGTTCTTCCCAAGTTGCCCCTAACTGAATACCTACACTGTAAGGTAAAACATTAATACTAGCTCCAGTATCCAATAAACCTGAAACGTTAACGACAGAATTTTTGTAGCTTAATGTCAGGGGTAATATTGGTACTGCATCGATATCCCCAAAGACATCACGACTTTCAATAAAGGGAAATCTTTGGGAATTAAGCATCGTTTACCTGTCTGTCTTCTTCTAGCAGTGCAGCGAGTTTCTGAGCAGCTCCATGAGAATTATAGGGAGACCACACATGATAAGTGACTCCTGGCTGTAACGACAATGCTTCTTCTTCAGTCGCTAGTTCTTGAACTAAAAACTGCATGACCTTGAGTTTATCTGCACGAGATAGCTTGTGCAAGGTTGGGAATAAATCTGCTGCGCTCATATCAAGTTGAAGATAACGACTAAATACTTTTTATATTTTTACAACTACTATAAGTTGGTTCCAAAGTTTGTGGCGTTGGCGTAGCCCGCCGGTGGCATCGCATCCTCAACAACAGGCGATCGCACACCCTTGAGATGAATAAAAGCGATCGCTCTTTTTGCTCGACAGTTCGTGTAAAAAGGTGCAAGCTTCGAGTTCAAAGGTGGAATGATGGGGTTTTGAGGTGGAGTTTAGAGGCACAGGACGCGGCGATGTCTACGAGGAGCTAGGCTAACGCACATCGTCTCAATGCAATTCTTCATACAGGCTACATTATTAATTAGCTCAATTTCTCTGCTGCGCGTCCAAGCAGCAACTCGTCGTCAGGCATTAAAACCCCAAATGACTAACAAAGAACTGCTGCAAATTATTGAACAAGCTGCCAGAGACAAGGTGACAGAATTAGACCTTTCTGGCAAAGGCTTAACAACACTGCCAGCAGAAATTGGACAACTCACCAACCTACAAACACTCAACCTCAGCGACAATCAACTGAGCGGTCTGGCAGTGGAATTTGAACAACTGACCAACCTGCAAACCCTAGACCTTAGTTTCAATCAACTGAGTAGTCTGCCAGTGGAAATTGGACAACTGACCAACCTGCAAACCCTAGACCTCAACTTCAATCAACTGAGTAGTCTGCCAGTGGAAATTGGACAACTTACCAATCTGCAAACCCTAGACCTCAACTTCAATCAATTGAGCAGTCTGCCACTGGAAATTGGACAACTCACCAAGTTGCAATCCCTCAACCTCAACAATAATCAGCTGAGCAGTCTGCCAGGGAAAATTGGACAACTCATCAAGTTGCAATCCCTCAACCTCAAAAGTAATCAGTTGAGCAGTATGCCAGGGGAAATTGGACAACTCACCAAATTGCAATCCCTCAACCTCAACAATAATCAGCTGAGCAGTCTGCTAGGGAAAATTGGACAACTCACCAACCTGCGATTCCTCGACCTCAGCTTCAACCAACTGAGCAGTCTGCCAGCCGAATTTGGACAACTTTTCAAGCTGCAATCCCTCAACCTCTACCACAATCAACTGAGCAGTCTGCCAGCGGAATTTGGGCAACTCTGCAAGTTGCAATCCCTCCACCTCGGCGACAATCAACTGAGCAGTCTGCCAGCAGAATTTGGAAAACTTTCCAACCTGCAATCCCTCAACCTCTACAACAATCAACTGAGCAGTCTGCCAGCAGAATTTGGACAACTTTCCAACCTGCAATCCCTCAACATCTACAACAATCAACTGAGCAGTCTGCCAGCGGAATTTGGAAAACTCACCAACCTGCAATCCCTCAACATCTACAACAATCAACTGAGCAGTCTGCCAGCGGAATTTGGACAACTCACCAACCTGCAATCTCTCCACCTCAGTGGGAATAAAGTGAGCAGTCTGCCAACCGAATTTGGACAACTCACCAACCTGCAATTTCTCCACCTCTACAACAATCAACTGAGTAGTCTGCCAAGGGAAATTAGACAACTGCCAAACCTAAAAAAACTTGATATTCGTAGAAATCCAGTCCCCATTCCACCTGAGATTTTGGGATCGAAGAATTTTAATGAAGACCCCGGCGATGTAAATGAAATTCTCGATTTCTATTTTCGAGTACAAGACCCAACCGAAACCGAACCTTTCTACGAAGCAAAATTCTTGATTGTTGGTGAAGGGGCAGCTGGTAAAACCTCTTTAGCCAAGAAAATCAAAGACCAAACCTACAAACTCCAGCCAGAAGAGAAATCAACGCAAGGCATTGAAGTCATCCGGTGGCACTTCACACTGCCCAATGGCAAAGATTTTCGCGTCAACATCTGGGATTTTGGCGGTCAGGAAATCTACCATCAAACCCATCAGTTTTTCCTCAGCAAGCGTTCTCTCTATGCCTTAGTTGCCGACAGTCGCAAAGAAAACACTGATTTTTACTGGTGGCTGAAAATAGTCGAACTCTTGAGCGACAAAAGCCCAGTTATGATCATCAAAAACGAAAAACAAGACTGTCAGTGCCAAGTTGATGGGGGGCAGTTACGAGGAGAATTTGACAACCTCAAGGAAATTCTGGCAACCAATTTAGCTAATAATCGCGGTTTGCCAGAGATTAAACAAGCTATTCAACTTTACATCAGCAATCTCGACCACGTTAGTACACCTCTTCCCAAACTCTGGGTAAGAGTTAGAAACGCCCTAGAAAACTATTCCCGCAATTACATCAGCGTTGAAGAATACTTTATCCTTTGCCGAATCAATAATTTAACTGACCGTAAGGATATGCTGCGCTTAAGCAGCTATCTTCATGACCTCGGCGTTTGCCTACACTTTCAAGATGATTCTACACTCAAACACTATGTCATCCTCAAACCAGAATGGGGTACAACTGCCGTTTACAAAGTTTTGGATAATCAAACTGTCAAGCAAAATCTCGGTTGTTTTACCAAAGACGACCTCAAAGATATTTGGAAAAGCCCCGAATACGCTGATATGGGCGATGAACTACTGCAATTAATGATGCGGTTCAAGCTTTGCTACGAAATTCCTAACCGCCCTAACACTTATATTGCCCCACAATTGCTTTCCATTGAAAAAGCTGATTATACCTGGGACGATCGCCACAATCTCATCCTCCGCTACACCTATACATTCATGCCCAAAGGCATCCTCACCCGCTTTATTGTGGAAACGCACCCTTGGATTGAACAGCAAAAAATCGTTTGGAAAAACGGTGTTGTTCTCAATAAAGACGAAACTCGTGCAGAAGTCATTGAAAACTACAATCAACGGGAAATTAAAATCCGTGTAGCCGGAAATCGCAAAAAAGAATTGATGGCAGTCATTACCCATGAACTTGAAAAAATCCACAACTCTTACGAACGTTTGCAATATCAAACCTTAGTTCCTTGCAACTGCAAAAACTGTGAAGGAAGCGGGACTCCTCATCTTTATTATATGGATGTGTTGTATAGGTTTCGATACGCTCGTCAGTACGAGATCCAATGCCAGAAAAGCTTTCAAATGGTGGATGTTCGCAAGTTAATTGATGATGTCATGTTCCAATCAATTAAAGCAGATGGGGAATTTAATCCCCAAGTTGCACAGTTGCAAAGCGAACTGGAGCAGGAAAAAAATGAATCTTTAACGCATCGATTACGAGATAGCGAACAAAAAGAAAAAGACATCATGAATAGTCAATCGGCAATGGAATTCGAGAAGGAAATTTTCATTTCTTATGCTTGGAGTGGAGAAAGCGAACAATTTGTCAATCAATTGGATGAAACTTTACAAGCAAAAGGAATCAAAATCATCCGTGATAAACGCGATTTGGGCTACAAAGGACTAATCAAAGCCTTCATGGAACGAATCGGACGCGGTAAATGTGTAATTGCTGTGATTAGTGACAAGTATTTAAAGTCGCCCAATTGCATGTTTGAGTTAGTCCAAATTGCTAAAAATGGTAAATTTTATGATCGAATTTTCCCGATTGTGTTAGTAGATGCCCAAATTTATAAACCTATTGCCAGACTTAAATATATTAAGCATTGGGAAGACGAAATTAAACAATTAGATGAAGGTATGAAAGAAGTTGGTGCAGCGAATTTACAGGGATTTCGAGAAGAAATTGACCAATACACCGAGATTCGTAACGCGATCGCCGAACTCACCAACTTGCTCAAAGACATGAACGCGCTGACTCCCGATATTCACAGCAAATCAGAGTTTGAGGAATTGTTGGAGGCGATCGTACATCGTTTAAATGAGTAAAAAGTTCGTGCTATAATTATGAACTAAAAATTGGTCTTAGCCACCCAAAAACTTGGTCAACTGTCAAATTTAGTTCTAAAAACTTTGGTGTGGGAAGGCGATTATTATCTATCAACTCAACAGGTTCCTGTCCTGGAATAAATGCTAAAATTAACCGCTCATCTGGGTCGATTAACCATCCTATTTGACTACCATATTTAAGACAGTGCAAAATACTGCTTAAGTAGAACGACTTGAAAAAACCAAACTATGTTAAGTAATGTAAAAGAATAAAATTCAGTTCGTAGTGAGGACTTTAGTCCTTTTTTGAGAACGAAAGTTCTCACTACAAACCTTTAATTATTTATCCTGTTCTACTTATAACTTTAGTGGCTCTCTGCTCAGGTGAGAGTATTTCTACAGTCCAGTCAGGATAAATTTCAAAAGCATTGGGTACTTCGCCATCAGCTTCAAAAGGAATTCGTTCCCAAACAAAAACTTACTATGAGTTGAAGAATCGAGAATACAGAATACAGAATTCAGAAGTCAGAAGTCAGAATATCTGGACGTAAATTATTGCAACTCGCAGTGTCTTTTTGACCATTAAATATGCATATTAGCTCAGTGCTTAAACCTATTGATTGATTCATCCATCAGCTTCCAATTTATTCTGACTCCTGAATTCTGACTCCTCAATTCTGACTCCTCAATTCTGACTCCTAAATTCTGACTCCTAAATTCTGACTCCTAAATTCTGACTCCTGAATTCTGACTCCTGAATTCTGAATTCTGACTCCTGAATTCTGACTCCTCAATTCTCCAAAGATAAATCCATCAAATTCGCTAGCTTATAAACTATCCGCGCCCCAACATTCCCATCCCATTCACCATCACCAACTTCGCAGATATCAAAGCCAATAATTTTTCTACCGCTATTTACCAACTCCCGAAACAGGCAAAATGTTTGCTCTAATTCCAAGCCACCCGGAACGGGAGTACCTGTACTCGGACATAGTTTTGGATCTAAACCATCCACATCAAAGCTAACATAGACATCCTCAGGCAAATGATTGATAATTTCTCGACATAACTCTATCCAAGTTGTGCCACCATAAAGCCTTTGTTTAATAGCTGGATCGTAATAAGCAATAATCCGACCATCAGATTGATTAATCATCTGAACTTCATCATGGGAAATATCACGTAAACCAACTTGCACTAACTTGGAAATTTGTGGTATTTTCATACCATTAAACATGATTGACGCATGGGAAAATTCAAATCCCTCATAGGCGTTCCGTAAATCTGCGTGTGCGTCAATATGTAAAATCCCATAATTCGGATATTTCGCGGCTAATGCTTGGAAATATCCCAAAGGCGAACTGTGGTCTCCTCCGATGACTGCAACCCGTTTACCATTGTTAATTGCTTGCTGACAATTATCAAACAGCCATTGATTAACTTGTTGACAAGCTTGATTTATTTCTATAAGTACGGGTGTTAAATCTGGTGTATCTGAGATTTCTTTTCCTTGGGTTAACCTGTCGATGATTTTCGCTGATAAGCCACGATAATATTTGTTTTTCTCTAAGATATCCTGGGGAATTTCCACCATGAAAATTCCTTGTTTCCAGCCATCGGGGCGATCGAAATCGAACAAATCCAATTGAGTAGAAGCATCTAAAATCCGTTGTGGCCCGTTCGCTGTACCTGCACCATAGGAAACAGTGACTTCCCACGGAACACCAAAGACAATCAAGTTTGCAGACTCATAATCGAATGGTAAACCCAAAAGGTTGCCATTAATTTCGCCTACGCCACTGGGATTGTAGTCTTGTAATTTATTAATCATCGATTATTTACTGAATTTAGGTACACAGCACGCCGCCTAGTAAACATCTGCATTTTAATAAAAATTTTTCATCGCCGCCTAAACTATATATCTCACAAAGATATTGTTTACATATAGGAATCCGATTTGATTAATGAACATATTTGTGTGGTGCGCGTTCGCGCAGCGCAAGCGCGATAGGAAGGGAACTCTTAACAGGGAACTCTTAACAGGAAAAAAGGAATTTAGGGGTGTACTGAGTTTTTTCACCGAATCAAATATGAGTCCTATAGCAATCCGAAATAATTTCTGAAATATTAACAGGACTTATGCAAAAATAACGTAATTCCGTCATTACGAGCGATAGCGAAATAATCCCCCCTGACGCTGGGATTGCTTCCCTACACTCCGTTTCGGTCGCAATGACAATATCGGCGTTGCGTAAGTCCTAATTAAATGTGAGGTTTATGGACTGTTAAGCGTCAACAGTCAACCGTCAACCGTCAACCGTCAACACTGATATCTTTCACAAATTAAAAGTAGTATTTTTTACTAAAAATATAAACTTTCTGCGTAAATATATACCTATGTATATTTTTATTTCAACTCAAATAACAGTTGTATGTTTGGGCGATCGTTAATTTAATACAAGGGTCTTGCAGATGATTTGACTGCCTTGTCTATCCTGCCAGCATCCTCCAAACTAGTCCAATTACTCCCCTTATGATAGAAGAAAATCTGTGCGTAGCAAAGCGTTGTTGAGCGTTAAGAGTAGGAGAAACAACGAGTAAACAGACATCAAAACTTGGGTGGCGATCGCAAATGTATTACAGACAATTTCCGAAATAGACAATTTCCGAATTGTATATAAATGATGCCTAGATTAATTCCCAAAAACTACACAATCTGTTGAATTTAAGTATTTTTAAACTTTTTTGTCAAAAATAAAACTTAAATTTGATTCGTTAAGGTAATTGAACTGTAATGTTCAACCAATTTATTCACCTCAACCATCAAAAAAACTCATGGTGTATATCCCAACTCCACGAATTCCGTAGTCTTCTAACATTTTGTATATTCAAATACCTAATATGATGACTTTAACAAAGACATTAATTGAAACACAACTGCGAGAAAATATCAACCGTGACTCACAACGAGCTGATTTTTTGGAAGAAGTAATCGAAAGCTTAGAGGATGGAATTTTAATTTTAAATAAAGCTGGAAAAGTGCTTCATGCTAACGCATCGGCTCATCGAATTTTTTCTCAATTCCATCAAGAAAATTGTACTGAAAATTTTTTACCGCCTGCTATCTGGAATCTTTGTGAATCATTACTGAAAAACCAGTCTTTACTTCCCGATACAATGGTCACTTTTTCACATGAGATTGTACTGGATAAATCAAATATTTTTAGAATTCGAGTTAGACTACTGAATATGGATGGATTTGATATACCTTGTTTATTGGTAACCATCCAAAATAAATATGAATCTCTCAAAGACGTAGCCCTCAGCGAAGTTAAAAAATTCGATCTGACGCATCGAGAAGCAGAAATTTGGTTCCTCTACAGAAACAACCACAGCTACAAAGAAATTGCCAATCAGCTTTTCATCACTATCAATACAGTGAAAAAGCACATGAAAAATATTCATGCTAAGCGACAAGCAGCGCTCTTGCTTGAGGAACAGTATCAAACTGAAAATTAAAAAGAAGAATTCAGAATTCAGAATTCAGAATTCAGGAATCAAAATCAATAGACTTGTGACTTGAAAAATAGGGCATTGGGCATTGGGCATTGGGCATTGGGCATTGGTCATTGGGCATTGGGCATTGGGCATTGGGCATTGGGCATGGAGCAGAGGGGAAAAACTCGTCTCCCCATCTCCCCATCTCCCCATCTCCCCATACTTCGACTCCGCTCAGTACAAGTCTCCCCATCTCCCTCATCTTCCCCATGCCCCATCCCCTATGCCCCATGCCCCACTTTCCTTGAAAGTATAAAAAAATTAAGTATGTAGATTTGATTATAATTACTGAAAACATCCATCTTTTAGCCATTCGGGCGTGAATCATAATTTAAGTCAATTAGCAACACCCAAACGTTAAATTCCGCGAATAGTTATCGTAAGAATTCAGCACCCAGAAGTCAGAAGTCATAATATAGAAGGAATTCAGCATGAGCAGTACATTTTACGATCGAGTTTTTTCCTGATTCTTTAAGTATTCTGGCTCCTGAATGGTGACCAAAGGCTAAGCTTTCCTTGCTTTGCTGCTGAAATTCTTAACAGTTATCAGGCATACGGTGGGGGATTGAGATTGGTTACCAGTTTCCAGTGTTCAACGATCGCTAATAACTGGTAACTATATAGTAGTAGGGGCTTAAACCCAGCGACGAAACTAACAACGAATAACTCATAACTATTAAAGGGGTTGCTTTGATTGTCAGTCAAGTTGAGAATAAATAGGCGAAGCACACGGGGAAACTAACGTGAGTCAAGAATTTGATTACGATTTAGTCATTATCGGCGCTGGTGTGGGCGGACATGGCGCAGCCCTACACGCCGTAAGTTGTGGTTTAAAAACAGCGATTATTGAAGCTGGTGATATGGGAGGAACCTGTGTTAATCGCGGTTGTATTCCTTCTAAAGCACTGCTAGCAGCATCTGGACGTGTGCGGGAGTTACGGAATGCCCACCACCTCAAGTCGTTGGGAATTCAAGTCGGTAGCGTGGAATTCGATCGCCAAGCGATCGCCAATCATGCTAACAATCTCGTCTCGAAGATTCAAGGCGACTTAACAAACAGTCTCAAACGTCTGGGAGTCGATATTATCAAAGGCTGGGGAAAAATTGCCGGAACACAAAAAATCTCCATCACCGCAGACGGCGGTGAAAAAACCATCACAGCCAAAGATATTATCCTTTCCCCTGGTTCAATTCCTTTTGTTCCTCCAGGAATTGAAGTAGACGGCAAAACTGTGTTTACCAGCGACCAAGGTGTGAAGTTAGAGTCACTCCCAAATTGGGTAGCGATTATTGGCAGTGGTTACATCGGCTTGGAATTTTCTGATATTTACTCGGCCTTGGGTTGTGAAATCACCTTGATTGAAGCCCTAGACCAATTAATGCCAGGATTTGACCGCGACATTGCCAAACTTGCCGAACGGGTGTTGATTACTCCCCGCGACATTGAAACCAAAGTGGGGATATACGCCAAAAAAGTCATCCCTGGTTCGCCTGTGGTGATTGAGTTAGCAGATTTCAAAACCAAAGAAGATGTGGATGTCATCGAAGTAGATGCTTGCTTAGTAGCTACAGGACGCATCCCAGCAACGCAAAATCTCGGTTTAGAGTCTGTAGGTGTGGAACTCGATCGCCGAAACTTTATCCCAGTTGACGATCGCATGGCAGTATTGTCAGCCGGCGAAGTAGTGCCGCATCTGTGGGCAATTGGTGACGCCAATGGCAAAATGATGTTAGCACATGCGGCTTCTGCTCAAGGCATCGTCGCGGTGGAAAACATAGTTGGTAGGGAGAAGAAAGTAGACTATCGCAGCATCCCCGCAGCGGCGTTTACCCACCCAGAAGTTAGCTATGTGGGCTTAACAGAAACAGCAGCTAAGGAATTAGGACAAACCGAAGGTTTTGAAATCGCCACCAGTAGAAGTTACTACAAAGGAAATTCCAAAGCCTTGGCAGAAAATGAAGCCGACGGTATTGCCAAAGTGATTTATCGCAAAGACACAGGCGAAGTCCTGGGTGTCCATATTTTCGGACTCCACGCTTCAGACTTAATTCACGAAGCATCAGCCGCCATCGCTAACCGTCAAACTGTACAAAGCTTGGCGCATCTAGTCCACGCCCATCCAACACTTTCAGAAGTCCTCGACGAAGCTTATAAACGAGCGATCGCTATATAGGGATTGGGGCATGGGGCAAGGGGCATGGGGCATTGAGAAGTGTGGGAGGATGGGGAACAAATCTTTCCCCTCCCTCTCCCCACACTCCCCACACTCCCCATACTCCTCACCTTCCCCAGTCCCTAGTCCCGATTTCCAATGCCCAATGCCCAATGCCCAATGCCCATTCCCCTAATTTATGCAAATCCGTCGCCGTTCACCTAATCCAGCTATTGCAGTATCTACGTTACGTTATCAAGCTGCTGTGCCTAATTCAGAGCCAAACAATATTTTGGAAGAAATTGTTTGGCATAAAGAACAAGAAGTTGACCAAATGCGGGAAAGGTTACCTTTACGGGAATTGCAACATCAAGTACTTTCCGCAGCACCAACCCGTGATTTTGTAGCAGCTTTGCGTCAAGGAAAAACAAAGCCAGCTGTAATTGCGGAAGTGAAAAAAGCTTCTCCTAGTAAAGGGGTTTTACGAGCAGATTTCGATCCAGTAGCCATCGCCAAATCCTACGAACAAGGTGGTGCTAGCTGTCTTTCTGTATTAACAGATGCTAAATTTTTTCAGGGCGGCTTTGACAATTTAGCCAAGGTTCGTGCTGCGGTGGATTTGCCCCTACTGTGCAAAGATTTTATCATCTATCCGTACCAGATGTACTGGGCACGAATTCAAGGTGCAGATGCCATTTTGTTGATTGCGGCTATCCTTAGCGATCAATATTTACAATACTTCCTCAAAATTGCCAACAATCTGAAAATGGCAGCCTTGATTGAAGTTCATAGTTTGGATGAACTTGACCGTGTGTTAGCTTTAGATGGAGTCTCCTTAGTAGGAATTAATAATCGCAATTTAGAAGATTTTTCTGTTGACCTTGAAACTACTTGCCAACTTTTGGCTGCAAGAGGTAGTCAATTGCAACAAAAAAACATCCTAGTTGTCAGCGAGTCAGGACTGCACAAACCAGATGACTTGAGTTTAGTAGTTAAGGCAGGTGCATCCGCTGTACTCATTGGAGAATCTTTGGTGAAACAACCAGATCCCGGCGGTGCGATCGCTCCTTTATTACCCAGGAATTTGTAAGAACAAACACCCTGCTCCTTGCAGGGCAACTGTACATAATAGTTTGATAATTGGGCATACTATAGGTAGATATACAGCATTTTGCTGCCTAATAAGAGCAATATCTTTGCTAAATCTTTATCGCTAAGCAAATCAAAAACCTAAACAATTAGTTAATTATTGTGTAACAATTTCTTAATAAGAGAAAAGTTTGATGTTCAGTTTCTAGTTATCTGAGCTTCAAAGACAAACTCTGACTCATAAAAAATCCCAAATTTGAAATGAAACTCTAACTACATGGAGCAAATTCCCCTACCTTCGCCTATCCACTACGAACTTATACTTCAACTTTTAGAAAGACAAACAATGTTAGCTGTAAATGATAATCCAGATTTACGCTATCAAGTTAATCAGCTAATTATTACACTGCGGAAAGCTGCTGTGCAACAAAAACGACTAGAAGAAAATTGCCAGTTTTCCTCTCTCGGTGTCGATCACCGTTGGTCAATCAACCATCATAACGGTAACAAAGTTATTGCCCCTGATTGAAACTGATACCGTTTTGAATTGTGTATTTTTGATTGCCAATTCTTGGTGCATCTCGGTTTAGTGAATCCATCAGTTGCAATCATTTTTGCAATAAGTATTAAATGTTTTAAGTTCAAATTTTTGTTAGTTGTTAGGTTAGCTTACCACTAAACGGTCTCTGCCCTGCAAAATATCTAGACATCCTATAGCAATCATATTTTGTTTCTGAAAATTATCAAATTAAGATACCCGGCTGATATAAAAAGTCGGGTATCTTATTGACTGCATATAAGAATCTGATTTGATTAATGAACATATTTGTGTTGGGAGGGAACAGGGAACAGGGAACTCTTAACAGGAAAAAAGGAATTTAGGGGTGTACTGAGTTTTTTCACCAAATCAAATATGAGTCCTATAGTATTTGCAGCATAGTTGAGGAGAGAGTAAACCTCTTGCAAAAGTGCTTTTTGCAAGAGATGAAAAAAGGGGTACATCTTGATTGGGGAAAGGGAAAACACAAAACCTTTCCCCCTTTCCCCTTACCCTTTTCCCGACTTATGCAATAAGTCTAGTGATGGACAGCTAAAATTTTTCTAAAAAACCAAATAAAAAAATCAGCCATCAGTCAAAATGAAATTGTGTATTCTAGAGAATTAAGTCTAAACTCTGCGTCCTGAATTCTGAAGTGTTCTGCAAAATTTTCTCTCAGATTTCATGAAAGAATGAAATATAACAGCATTAATCAACTCTTCAAAAATAATCAGGCGTGGGTTGCTGAAAAACTGGCTCTCAACCCGAATTACTTTGAAGAATTATCTAGCGGACAAACACCACCATTTCTGTATATTGGTTGTTCTGATAGTCGTTTACCGTTAACAAATTTTACCCGTACAGAGCCAGGAGAATTATTTGTACATCGTAATATTGCGAATCAGGTTTCTCTCACAGACATGAATTTTTTAGCCGTTTTAGAATACGCAATTCTACATCTGGAAGTGAAACACATTATCGTTTGCGGCCATTATGATTGCGGAGGAATTAAAGCGGCTTTAGAATGGAAAACCATCGGAATTATTGATAACTGGGTAAATCCGATTCGCGAATTGTATTTACAAAAAAAAGCAGAAATTGACGCCTTACCAACCAGAGAAGAACGCCTGAACTATTTAGCGGAAATGAACGTTGCAGCGCAAGTAAAGAATCTCTACCAAACTTCAATCATGCGTCAGGTACTTTATACCTCAAAAGCGCCTATGGTTCATGGCTGGGTACTAAATATCAGTACTGGATTAATCAAAGATTTGAATGTTTCAACCTTGGAATGGCAATTGCGTAACTGTCCCTTGCTTTTGGAATGGAATATGTATAGGAATCGGATTTGATAACTGAACATACTTGTGTGCTGCGCGGAGGCGCAGTGCAAGCACCATAGGAAGAGAACAGGGAAAAGAGAGTAGAAATGTACCTAGTTTTTTTTCAAAAATCAAATATGAGTCCTATAAATTAGTCCTCTGTCCCATTAATTTTGTAGGAAAAAATGTTCGTAGTAAGGACTTTAGTCCTTGATTTTTCAGCACTAAAGTGCTTACTACGAACTTTTCATCTATTAGTGGTGTGTCAACTGAAAAATGATTAATCAAGGTAGCGAGTAGGGACTAAAAGTCTACACTTGATTTTGTGGGTAGGTTTGAGTAGTTTACTTTTTAGTCAGCTTAATCCAAAAACCCTTGTCAGGCATAATCGTACCAGAAAAATATGTTGTATCGAAGTTAGTACCAGGCTCAAGTTCCAGCGAGTATTGCGACACTATATTAATTAACATCACCTTGGTACAGAGTAAGGTAAATGCCATACCAATGCACTGTCGAGGGCCAGCACCAAAGGGGAAATAGTGGAAAGAAGGAGGTACATTAGTAAAACGTTCTGGGACAAAGTCATCAGGGTTTTGCCAATGTTTAGGATTACGGTGGAATGACCAACTACTTATAAAAACTTGGGTTCTTTCTGGAATTCTGTAGCTTCCTAAGTTTACTGTTCGTCCTGGAAGAACTTCCCGAATAAATAAAGGTACAGCAGGATATAACCTCAAGGCTTCCTTAACTACCAAATCAAGATATTTGAGTAAATTGACATCAGCTTGCTGAAATTCGTTGTTGTGTTCTTCCAGAAAAGCAGTGATTTCTGATTCTAGTTTTTGCATTGCTGCTGGGTTTTTAGCACATAAAAACAAGACTGCTGCTACTGCTTCCGCCACATTTCTTGTACCTGCGGTAAAGGTTGTAGACAACTCGTCTCGCAATTGTGTTGTTGATAGGGCTGTGTCCTGAATCACAAAAGACAACAAATCGATTCCTCTTGGAGAGGAATGCTGTTGACTTTGAGAAATTTGCTTTTCAATAAAGTTATTCCATTGCTGGCGCTGCAACCAAAATTTGGGATTTAGCGATAGGGGATAGGGTAAAAATTGCTGTCCTCCCCGATTGTTCATTTCTTGCATCAACGTATTAAAGGCCTCGAAATAGTCGCTATTCATTGCTGAACCCAGGATTGTCAGCCCGAAGATGCGAAAAGACAATTTCACCAGTTCGCCAAAGAACTCTACAGATTTAGGTGTGGAACTAGGCTGTAAGTTTTCTAGATAACTGTCGGTTGTTTCTCGAATAATCGGCAAAATTTGCTCAAAATAGTTATTGATGTGGGTTGCAGAAAAGGGGTGATTGTGGCGTTTAAATTCCCAATCTCGACCATTGCTTAAGAAAAGACTGTCCCCCATCACTGGTTCTGCTGCTTTTCGGGGAGAATTTTTATAATAGGAATCGCGATCGCTCACTAAGACTTGCTCAATTAAAGCTGGATCATTAATCAAAATACTGGCTTGATTAAATAACCAAAAGCGCATAATATCGCCATAAGCCAAGGCATATTCATACAATCTGATATGAGAGGGCGTACCCACAAAATCTAAAGCATTACCAATTAAGAATTGAGGAGCAGGCCCAGGAATGTGATTAATATCATTGGTCATTTTTTGTTTACCATTTTCCAATTCTTGTTTGCAAAAAAATACCTAATACCAATTCAAAATTCAAAATTCACACATTCAGAAAGCTGACAGAATAAAAGTTGCGGAGTGTGTATCTATCACATTCTTTTGGGAAATTGGTATCATTTTTTAGCCAGTAGTTTAAATTCACAATGCCCGCTTAATTTTAGCTGGTAGCCCATCTCGTGGCACAATAGTTGCGGCAAAAGCTTTCGTCTCGAAGTTACATGAAGGATCTACATCTACAAAGTATTCTGCAAGGATTGTAATTAATAGAATTTTCGTACACGTAAGAGTATAATACATCCCTACGCAAGCTCGCGGGCCACCTCCAAATGGAAAATAATGAAATGGCAAAGGCTCTGTGGTAAAACGTTCTGGATCGAACAGATCGGGATTTTCCCAGTGATTGGGATTGCGGTGAAAAGCCCAACTACAGCAAAAGATTTGTGTTTTTTCCGGTAGAGAATGTCCGCCTAAGACTACAGATTTGCCTGGAAGTACTTCACGAATAAAAAGTGGTACTGCTGGATAAAGTCTTAA
Organism: Nostoc linckia z4; assembly: GCF_002608075.1. GTDB lineage: Bacteria > Cyanobacteriota > Cyanobacteriia > Cyanobacteriales > Nostocaceae > Nostoc > Nostoc linckia. The sequence continues at coordinate 228,961 of NZ_LAHA01000004.1, read as the reverse complement.
TGATTCTTTAATCACCTTATCCAGATAGCTTAATTTGTTAATATCTGCTAATTCAAAATTATTTCCATGCTTTGCTACAAACTCTTTAATTTCCGACTGAAGCTTTTGCTTTGTTTGTGGATAACGAGAACATAAATACAATACAGATGCCACAACAATGGCAACATTACGCGTTCCGGCTGTGAAACTAGTAGACAATTCATCTCGCAGTTGCTCCATTGATAATTCGCTGGTATTTCTGCTTGTGATATAAGCTAATAAATCTATAGCTTCTTCATCGCTGTGACTTTGGCGATCGCGAATTCGATTGTCTATAAAATCAAACCATTTCCGGCGATCAGACCAAAATTTTGGACTCAAAGATAAAGGAAAAGGTTGCTGTAAACGACTGTTGATTTCATTGAGCAAATTCATATAATAAGAGAATAAATCGGCATCCATTTCTGCTCCGAGAATTGTTAAACCGAATATCCGAAATAATAACTGGGTTAATTCATCGAATAAATCGACACTTTTATCTGCATAAGATTTTGCCAATGTTTCTAGATGTTCTCTGGTAGTCTTCCTAACCACAGGAATTATTTTCTGAAAGTAAGTTTCGATTCCTGCTGCTGAAAAAGGATGATTTTTACGTTTAAATTCCCAGTCTTTTCCATTGCTAAGGATGAGACTACCTCCCATTATTGGCTTTGCAACTTTTTGAGGTGAATTTTTATAAAAATCATCCCGATGAGTTACTAATACCTGCTCAATCAGGGCTGGATCGTTGATTAGTAAGTTAGGTCTTCCCCCTAACCAGAAACACATTAAATCACCGTATTCTAAGGCGTAATTATAAAGCAATTTATGAATATCATTGCCAAAAAAATCCAAAATATTCCCTACTGGAAAAATTGGTTTTGGCCCAGGTATATTATCCAGTTGGCGTACTTTGGAACTAAAGAAAATTGGAAAAATTTTTTCTAAAAATCTGCTTGATAGAGAAGATGAATTTGTAGACATATTGTCTATTCCTTTTTTTGTGACTTTGTCAATTCGACTTTCAAAAGAAGAATTCAGATTAACTATTCTGCATTTAAGTTGCACATTGACTCGATTAGATTGTTGACTGTTGACTGTTGACAGTTAAGGGTTAACAGTCAACAACCACGCTAGTGTAGTTATGCTTTTTTAGCGTCCATTAGTTTATTAGGGCACGGCTGTCCCGTGCCTCTACAAATGGTCTGTATTGTATTCAGTCGAGAACTGCTACCTGAAAATCTTCACTGGTACGAACAAGAAAGAGCGAACTACCCATACTGAACTGACAGTACAGTGTGGGACTTTTAGTGGTTAAAGCTAAATATTTAAGCTATTAGGTACATTCGAGGGTAAAAGAAAGGTATAAGGTTCAAGGCGGGTCTGATTTCGCTGATTAATCACTTGCTCAACTTCTTGTAATTTTGCCTGGAATTGCCGCAAAACATTCTGAGCGCGGACATCGACAAAGTTCTTGTCTGGATAGCCCAAGCGATTTGGTTGGAAAACAGTGAGAGTTCTCATCAACTCTAATTGCTTTGCTGCCAGCTTTTGTGGGGGGAGAATCTTCAGGATTGTGGCTTCATTAATTTCTCGATCGCGGCTGGGAGGTGGTGCATAAGTAGCTAACGGCATATTGGGTACGAAGGCAAGGTAGTCGTATTGGGGATAGTTCACCGCACCATGCTGAGGCCCACTGATAAAAATTAGTTGGGTGGCGATGGCCACTAACTGTTCCACAGTTTGCAATTGACCATTGGGCACTAATCCTTTGACACCACCCCCCTCTGGAGATATTAACTTTTGCACCCAATTCTGTAGTTCTGTATCCTTAATAATCTGGACTGGAGATGTGTAATAGAGATCTAAATAATTGCTAACGTAAGCCTCAATTGCTTTCCACAATAGCAAACCATCATCCCGATAGGGGTAGTCCGGCAAAAAGTTTTCTCCCTGTCCATCCACATCGGTTTCCCCCACTCCTCGCCTAGTTAATTCCTTGGGCAAGGCAAAGTCACTGAAGTTTTCCAGATATTCTTTAATAGCTGCTTTAATAACGCTGATGGAGGCTTCCAGGGTTCCAGCTAGCAAGGTATCTGCGTAGCCACCTGGGCTGATCAATTGTTCCCGTGCCAGTTCATTGATTGCTAGGGTGAATTGAAAATGGGGTTTTAGCAACACTGAAAGAGGATGATTAGGTGCTAGTTCATTGGCAGTTGCTAAGACAAATGGCTCTAATACCAAATGAGTTCGTCCCAGATGGCTGATAGCTTCATGATAGTTGCCATCAGCCATCTGAGCATAGATTTTTGCCATAAACCAATGCATTCCATCCATTGGTGTATAAATTGGATTGTTTTCTGGATGGGGTTGCTGATTGAGTTGAATGGCAATTGGAGTCAAACTTCCGCGATAATCTCCATAACCTACGGGTTTCCAGCAGTACAACACCAAGGGAGCAGCAATGGTTTTTGTTCCTTGTTCGTAGGTTCCTGGAGTGAGTCCATCAAGCCCCTGATAATTGGTGATGAAAATTCTGCCCTCTGCGATCGCCTGTGCTAACGTCTTTTGAGTTAGCATAATTTTTTGAAAGATGGCATCTGTAACTGCGAAGTTATCGGGTAATTTTCCCACTACCCGTTCAATTACCATCGGGTTAGCACCAGCAATGCGCTGACGAGCAAAAACACCATCGTTGCGGAATGTTTGCAATGTCGAAGGTTTGGGCAGCAGTGGAAACATCTGTTGATAGTCTTCTAAACTATCGAAGGGATCGAAAACATTATCAATATTAGTTGCCAAAGTATTGGCGATTAATGATATTAAACTTTTATCTCGCTCCAGTAAATATTTAAATGAAAACATTTCTGACTGTGGCAATTCTTTAATCAAAAGTATTCCCGCTGTTTCGCTATATTGATAATCTTCCCGTTGACGTGCAATCTCTTGCTTTCGCTGTAACTGTTGCTCAGGGCTATCATCTTGGGGCAAACTTGGCTGTGTCATAAAACTAATCCTCAAATTTTCATAGTTGGAAATGACCCCATATTAAAGTTAGGTTTTCATAGAGCTTTGCAGTTAGTCCAATACAGACCTAACCTCGAAATAATTCCCTACAAGGCTATCCTTAAACTTGACCTCTCTCAATATTTGTAAGAGAGATATAGAATTATAAATTTATGGGATAAAAACCCAGTGGTAGTATATTTTTCGCTGATATGGGAAAAAAGTTAGCTGTTGGTAATTACCGTTATCAAAAACAGACTTGTAAAATTTACTGTTTTCCATTTATCAGAGGTAGATGGGGGAATTATGCAAGAGTATTTCAGTTTTTAATTACATTTTCTTAAAAAAGAAGTCAAAATTTGTGAATTGTTGAATCAATTACTCCTCATTACCCCATACCCAAAAACTCCATCTCTAGTAGGTCAACTTTTTCATCGTCTAATTGACATGGGGTAACAAGACACGATACATCATGATCGAGCCATTAAATTTTTTGAAATGAAAAATTTCTCTAATTCCCAACATTACAAGCATCAGGAGGGGTGGAAATGGATGTCAGCTTGATAGTATCCAACATCCTCAATCCCCCAGTGCTGTTTTTCTTTCTAGGTATGACTGCGGTTTTTGTCAAGTCAGATCTAGAAATTCCTCCACCAGTGCCGAAACTGCTTTCGCTTTATCTGCTATTGGCGATTGGTTTTAAAGGAGGGGTAGAACTGATCAAAAGCGGAATCACTCAGGAAGTAATTCTGACACTGATAGCAGCCATGTTGATGGCTTGTGTAGTTCCGATTTATACGTTTTTTATCCTCAAGCTCAAGTTAGATATTTACGATGCTGCGGCGATCGCTGCAACTTATGGTTCTATCAGTGCTGTCACCTTCATCACCGCTAGTGCCTTTCTTAACGAGCTTGGTATTACTTTTGATGGCTACATGGTAGCAGCTCTGGCCTTGATGGAATCTCCAGCCATCATTGTTGGTCTAATTCTGGTGAATCTGTTCTCCGTGGATGAAAAGCGAGAATTTGCCTGGGGAGAAGTTCTGCAAGAAGCATTTCTTAACAGTTCAGTCTTTCTTTTAGTTGGTAGCCTGATAATAGGCTTCTTAACAGGAGAACGTGGCGGGAAAACTTTAGAACCTTTTACTCAGGGGATATTTTATGGTGTTCTCAGCTTCTTTCTCTTGGATATGGGACTAGTTGCTGCCAAGAGAATTAAAGACTTGCAAAAAACCGGAGTTTTTCTGATTTTATTTGCAATACTAATTCCGATAGTTAATGCGGTTATTGGGTTGGCGATCGCCAAATTTATCGGTATGCCTCAGGGTGATTCCCTTTTATTCGCAGTGTTGTGTGCTAGTGCCTCTTACATTGCTGTGCCGGCTGCCATGCGGATGACTGTTCCAGAAGCAAACCCTAGTCTTTACGTTTCTACAGCTCTAGCAGTGACATTCCCGTTCAATATTATTGTGGGAATTCCGTTATATCTCTACGGAATTAACCTGTTTTGGAGGTAACAACATGCACCTAGTGAAAAAGATAGAGATTATCGCCAACTCTTTTGAGCTTGGCAAAATATTAGATACCCTAGACAAGTCTGGTGTACACGGTCACGCTGTCATCCGAAATGTTGCTGGTAAAGGATTACGAGGAACAGCGGAAGATTTAGATATGACCATGCTTGATAATGTCTACATCATCGCGTTTTGTATGCCAGAACAACTCAAACCTGTTGTTGAAAACATCAGACCACTGCTCAACAAGTTTGGAGGCACTTGTTACGTTTCGGACGTAATGGAAATTCGCTCGATGAAATGTGTTGCATCTTTATAAAATAAATATAAATCCAATGAAGCATTTCATGGAACGTCGTGACTTTTTAAAGTTAGGGGTCACAGGAGCATTCGGAATGATGCTAACTGCCAGTGATTTCCTCTGGCGAGTTGAACAAGTAAAAGCCGCACAATTGCCTCCTCAAACTCCAAGTCCCGACGCCGCATTGCAAAAGTTAATAGACGGAAATCAGCGATTTGTTGAGCATAAACCCCAATATCCCGATCAAACTGCGGTTCGATTGCAGGAAGTTGCTCAAGCACAACATCCATTTGCAACTGTCCTGAGTTGCGCGGATTCGCGAGTACCCGCAGAAATTATTTTTGACCAGGGTATTGGAGACATCTTTGATGTCCGCCTCGCCGGAAATATTGTCACGCCAGAATCTCTGGGTAGTATCGAATATGCCGTTGCTTTATTAGGTACGCCACTGCTGATGGTGCTTGGTCATGAGCGATGTGGAGCCGTTACCGCAGCTGTGAAAAATGAAGCCTTACTCGGCGATATTGGTAGCTTTGTTGAAGCAATTAAGCCAGTGGTGAAAAATGCCAAACTTCAGCCAGGGGATGCGGTGGAAAATGCTGTGGTTGCCAACGTGCAATATCAAATTGCCAGACTGAAGCGATCGCAACTCTTAACTGAGCGTTTAGAATCCGGTAAATTAAAAATTGTCGGCGGTCGTTACGATTTGGATACCGGAGGAGTAACTATAATTACCTGATCCATCAACATTGGCAGCGTATTCTCTCAATCAGAGATCCGATAATTACGCTTGAAGATTGAGAGCATCCGCTAATATTTTTCTTAACAAGTACTTTTTTAATGAAAAGCGATCGCCACAATTATAAGTTAAATTCTCACAACTAAGTAGAGCGGTGTAAATAATTAAAGGTTTGTAGCTTACTACGAACTAAATACAAAACTTTTTGCATTACTTAACATAGTTTAGTTTTTTCCAGTCGTTCTACTGAATTCACTAAGACCAGTTTGTTAATTTATCAAGTTTCTATATCTAAATTTTATTAATTCTGAATTCTGAATTCTGAATTCTGAATTCTGTAGAGGCAATTCATCAATCACCTCTACACAAACTTTCTTCAGCATCTTTAACGCCGAAATTGGTACACTCAACTAACCCTTAAAATCATTATTTCTTCGCAATAATCCACACTGCGTGAATAATCCCAGGAATGTAACCAAACAGCGTTAAAACTATATTAATCCAAAAGTCTATACCAAAACCTACTTGCAAAAAAACTCCCAAAGGCGGTAGGAAAATTGCACACAGAATCCGAACTAAATCCATTTAAACCTCCTATTAATTTCATGACAAACAGCTTGCTAGGCAAGTTATTACATCACCCTTCAAGCATGTTTATATTTACAACACTCCTCAAAGATAACATCGGTCTTGTGAATTTAAATTGGGGTTGATATTCGGTAAACCGCACTGATTTAGACATTAGCCGCCGCTGATTTTGGCTTTGTAGCCTAGCTTGGTCAAAATCTCGACAATTTTCTGTTTGTGGTCGCCTTGAATTTCAATTTCGTTATCTTTAATTGTTCCGCCTGTGCCACACTGAGTTTTCAACTGTTTGAGTAAATCTGCCAAGGTTTCTGGTTTGGTGTGAAAACCGGTAATCACAGTGACGGTTTTACCTTTGCGTCCGGCGCGGGTCGCTTGTACTCTCAAATTTTGTTGTTGTGGAGGCAATTCTGGAATTGGTCTTTCTATGGCGGCGGAGTTATCGTTACCAAATTCGCGGTAGACAAAGTTTTTATCAGAAGATTTGGAATTGGAAGAAGACATAAAATTTTTCTTAATAAAAATTTCAAAGCAATGGAAAATTTATCTCAAAGTAAATAAAAATTAATTATAGCAGGCAATTCCTCACGGTTTAACTACCTCTACAGTCTAGGTGCTTTAATTTTTATAGATTCCTGGGGCGATCGCTAAATATTTCTTCTGAGAGATTAATCCTCACTAACGACATAAATTTACCTTTGATAATTGTGAGAATGTCTTTCTTGCCGCATTGATAAAACTCGCCGTAAGTCAGATCTGGAGATTTGGTTTGAAGTTCTAAAGTGATTTACAGGGCTTTGACCACAGTTAAATTTTGTCACACTCCTACAATCCACATATAGGCCTAGACTTTCTTATAATAATTAAGTTATTTCCCTCATCAAAATTAGCCTGTGACTACTACTCCCCTGTCTACAAATTCAACTACTCAAGTTCCCGATGCGCTAGGCCGCTTTGGACGCTTTGGCGGTAAGTATGTACCTGAGACGCTAATGCCTGCTCTTACTGAGTTAGAAACAGCTTATCAGCAGTACCGCAACGATCCTGGGTTTCAAGCAGAACTACAGCAGTTGTTAAGGGACTATGTAGGACGTGCCACACCATTGTATTTCGCCGAACGCCTGAGCGCTCATTATGCCCGTCCCGATGGCACCGGGCCACAAATTTACTTAAAACGTGAAGATTTAAATCATACTGGCGCTCACAAAATTAACAATGCCCTTGGTCAGGTATTGTTAGCAAAGCGTATGGGCAAAAAGCGAATTATTGCCGAAACTGGTGCTGGACAACACGGAGTAGCCACAGCTACGGTTTGCGCTCGTTTTGGACTCGAATGCGTAATTTATATGGGCGTTCATGATATGGAACGCCAAGCGCTGAATGTCTTTAGAATGCGCTTGATGGGCGCACAAGTGCGTCCGGTGGAAGCAGGAACCGGAACCCTCAAGGATGCCACTTCCGAAGCAATTCGGGATTGGGTGACGAATGTGGAAACTACTCATTACATCTTGGGTTCAGTGGCAGGGCCTCATCCTTACCCAATGATGGTGCGTGACTTCCATGCAGTCATCGGTGAAGAAACCCGCGCCCAAGCAGTCCAAAAATGGGGTGGATTGCCTGATATCCTCATGGCCTGTGTGGGTGGCGGTTCCAATGCTATGGGACTATTTTATGAGTTTCTCAATGAACCTAATATACGCTTAATTGGAGTTGAGGCAGCTGGAGAAGGCGTCAACACCGAAAAACACGCAGCTACCTTGACAAAAGGGCGAGTTGGTGTATTACACGGAGCCATGAGCTATTTGCTGCAAGACGAGGACGGACAAATTATTGAGGCACACTCAATTAGTGCGGGGTTAGATTATCCCGGTGTGGGGCCAGAACATAGCTATTTAAAAGATATTGGTCGGGCGGAATACTATAGCGTCACGGATGCAGAAGCTTTGGCAGCCTTCCAGAGATTATCGCAATTAGAAGGAATTATTCCCGCATTGGAAACAGCCCATGCGATCGCCTACTTGGAAACTCTGTGTCCCCAACTCACCGACAGTCCTCGAATTATCATCAACTGCTCTGGACGCGGTGATAAAGATGTGCAAACAGTAGCCAAATTTTTAAATCCAGCATAAGTAAATATACGTTAAATCTAGGGGAGAAATTAACAATGGATCGACAACTCCAACACCCTATGCTACCGAAAACCACTCAAGATGAGTTGGCACGCCAAGAGTTTGTCCAAAGTTTAAAATTACACATTTTTCGCAATCTCTCTCCTGGCAATAAAGTAATCTATGAAAAAGTAGCCAAGCCAAAGTTTGAGCGAGAACACCAGCGTCCTCCCCAAAACCGTTATGAAATTCGGCAAGCAATGGAGGACGAACCCTACTATCGTTGGACTGGTGTCCTGAAACGAATCAGCCAAGAAATGTTATGGGATGCTGTAAATACCAGCGTTGATAGGCAACTGCCAGAGTTGATTGAACGTGCTAAAGACAAAGGTGGCGAACTAGGTACTTTAACTATCGACCCAAATTTTTCAACACCAACTTATCAAAAGGCTGTGGATATTCATTGTATGCCTGGGGGATATCACAGCGAATTTATTGCTGATGATGTCACCGCCGGTGCAGTTTACGATCGCGGTGCCTATGTTTATGGTGTAGGTTGGTTGGGGCCACTCAACGATGATATGGGGCTATCTCTAGTCCAAAACTATCTCTTACCAGAGTTTCCCGACTTTCGACCGAGAAAAATTCTCGATATGGGATGTTCTGTAGGTCACAGCACATTGCCCTATGTAGATGCTTACCCAGATGCAGAAGTCCACGCCATAGACATCGGCGCTTCTATGCTGCGTTATGGTCATGCAAGAGCCGAATCTTTGGGCAAACGCGTACACTTTTCTCAACAAAATGCCGAACACACCAACTTTGCAGATGAATCCTTTGACTTAGTGGTTTCTCACATTTTGCTACATGAAATTCCCCCGCCAGCCGTGCGTAAGGTGATGCAAGAATGTTATCGTCTACTGGCTCCTGGTGGAATGATGCTCCATGTAGAAGCACCCTTGTATCGTCACATGGATGCCTACATGCAATTTGTTTTTGATTGGGAAACTGCTAACAACAACGAACCCTTCTGGAGTGCTGTACGCGATTTGGATTTGGTCACCATAGCCACTGAGGCGGGTTTTTCAGCAGATAAGACATTTGAGAAATTTGTTCCTAATGGTGCATGGAAAGCTCAAGGCGATAAATCCAAGAGTTTTGGTACTTGGTTTGTAGTTGCTGCAACTAAGTGAATTAGGAGGGAACAGGGAATAGGCAAACTTGTAAATTCCCTAATTTGAATTAAGGGAATTTACAAGTTTGTGTTTTGATTTCTTTATTGAAGAAGAATACAGAATTCAGAATTCAGAATTCAGAATCAAAAGGCATTTTATTTTTTAAAGAATTGGAGTTCAGATGGCAAAAACAGCCAAGGGTAAACGACCAGTTTACTTAGAGAATCCGCAAATTGATAAATTATTGGCGATGGTTATGGCTTTGACTGGTGAAGTATCTGTACTACGCGATCGCCTCGATACCATTGAACGATTGCTAGAAGCTAAAGGTATTTTATCCACTAGTGAAATTGAAGGTTATCAACCGGAGGCCAAAGTAATTAATCAGCGAGAAAAGTTGCGTGCAGAATACATTGCACGGGTGTTGCGCGTAGTGGAAGAAGAGTTACAAACTCTCAACCAAGACTCATAATCAAGACTCAATACGGTTCGCATAAGCAGTATGAACTTCTCTTGTGGTCTGGGAAAAGGTGAGCCAGCGCGGTCTTGGGGGTTTCCCCCATGAGCGACTGGCGAACCCCGAAGGGGTTAAGGGGTAAGGGGATTTGGATGTATTTGAAACCTTTCCCCTTTTCCCGACTTCTCTTAGAAGTCTAAGCTACAAGGGTACTGCCTCCTGTATCTTAAAAATAGTTAGATGTTAAGGTATATGGATAGTAAAGACTTAGCACAATATATTGAAGCAACAAATAGCATCAGTAAACCTTGGCTATTGGTTCAACTGCGTCTCAAAAAATTGCAAGAACGTCGAGCTACGTTAACAGACGATGTTTACAACAAAGAATTAGAAGATATTTTCCAAGATTTAATGAATTTAGGAGAATGGTGGCGCGGTATTGAAGATGAAGTATTTTAAATAGGATTTACGCAACGCTGATATTGTCATTAGACTTCTTGCAAAAGTCCTTTTCTTCACTCTCTTCTTTGCGTCTACTCTGTGGGTTCAGCCTTTGGCGGTATGCGTGAGACAAAAAATTATTTATGCAAGAGACTCCGCGAACACAATTCACAACGAAGGAAGTTTTAGGAGCAGTTTATGTCCTAAGCTATGCTTTGACTGCTATAATTTTTCACTTCTAACTGAAATAAATCGGGGTGTACTCAGCAATGGATTATCGCGATGCTGGAGTTGATGTTGAGGCTGGTCGGGGTTTTGTAAATCAAATTCGTAATTTGGTTCACAGTACTTTCAGACCGGAGGTCATTGGTGGATTGGGTGGCTTCGGTGGCTGCTTTCAACTACCAGGAGGTTTTCAGGAACCAGTTTTAGTTTCGGGAACGGATGGAGTGGGAACAAAGCTGAAAATTGCTCACATTCTCAATCGCCATGATACTGTTGGCATTGATTTGGTGGCGATGTGTGTGAATGATGTGCTGACATCTGGTGCTGAACCGTTGTTTTTTCTGGATTATGTAGCAACCGGGAAGTTGGATAAAGAGCAATTAACTGATGTGGTTGCGGGTATAACATCTGGATGTAAGCAAGCTGGTTGCGCTTTATTGGGGGGAGAAACGGCAGAAATGCCTGGTTTCTACCAAGTAGGTGAGTACGATTTGGCTGGGTTTTGTGTGGGAATTGTGGAAAAAAGCCAGATGTTGGATGGTTCTCAGGTAAAAGTAGGAGATGTAGCGATCGCCCTCGCTAGTACGGGCGTACACAGTAATGGTTTTAGTTTAGTACGAAAGATTGTCAGCGATGGTAACTTTTCTTGGAGCGATACTCCAGAATTGTTAGGCGGTGAAACTATCGGCGAAACTTTCCTCAAACCCACGCGCATTTATGTCAAGCCGGTTCTAGCAGCGCTAAAAGCAGGTTTATCAATTCATGGTATGGCTCACATCACAGGTGGCGGTTTGCCAGAAAATTTGCCTAGATGTTTGGGAGAAGGTCAAGCAATAAAAATTCACAGCAGCAGTTGGAAAATTCCTCCTGTATTTCAGTGGATAGCTGAAGCAGGAGAAGTTAGTCCCCAAGCTATGTACAACACATTCAACATGGGAATTGCATTTGTATTGCTGGTGTCACCCGATGAAGTCGAGCAGGCAATTAGCCATTTTCAATCCCATGAAATTCCCGCTTTTGCCATCGGTGAAGTCATTACTGGTGCAGGAGAATTAGTAGGATTGCCAGTGTGATAGATATTTTTTATACGAAAAATTAAATTTATTTTTAGCTTAGTGGAGTTATACCGATTCAAAAAATGTTTGCTACAGATACCCTAATATGGTTAGGGGAAGGGGAAAGGGGAAAGGGGAAGGCAACATGCAAGAGACAAGAGGGAAAGAAAGTCTCTTGGTGTCTGGGTTTTACTGTAAATTGATGTCCTCAACTATGCTTCGACTGCTATATTTTCTCTGCTAATAAATTAGTGTCTAAGGTTAATGAGACACACAATTTTTATATGCAATATTTGTCACCACTGAATTTATGAGGTAATTCAAACAAACCATGACTACTGACGTTGAGATTTGCTAACGTAGTCTTAACATATCGAAAAATTGGCTAATAAAGCTGAGAAATTAGCTGTCAGGACTAATTTATAGTTCTGAGTATTTCTCATCTGTATGTGTGGCGTTTTAGTGTGTTAGGAATATATATTTTTGTTTAGAGAGGGTTATGGTTGTAAATTTGGCCCGCACTACTGCTTCTACAGAAATGTTGAGGCAAGTATTTCAGAACATTGATGCACATAGTTGTCCTACGTTATTCAACTTTCACATGCACACTGTCCATTCAGATGGCAGGTTGCAGCCAAGTAAATTGATGGAACAGGCGATCGCTATTGGCTTAAGGGGGTTTGCGATTACCGATCATCACACTGTTGGTGGCTATCAAGCTGCACAAGCTTGGTTAGAGGATTGGAAGTGGAATAATCCTGGTGCAAGCACTCCTCTATTGTGGAGTGGTGTTGAAATCAATGCCAACCTTTTAGAAACAGAAGTTCACATTTTGGCTTATGCTTTTGAGCTAGACCATCCCAGTATCAAACCCTATCTACAAAGAAGACCGACTACAGGCAAAGAATATCAAGCAAATAATGTGATTGCGGCCATTCATGAAGCCGGCGGATTGGCAGTTTTAGCTCATCCTGCACGTTACAGGCGATCGCATTTTGACTTGATTCCAGCTGCGGCCGAAAAAGGTATCGATGGTGTAGAAGCTTTCTATGCCTACAATAACCCCAACCCCTGGAAACCCAGCGGTTTGGAATCAGAACAAGTGCAAAAGTTGGCTGATGAATACGTTCTTTTCAATACCTGTGGTACTGATACCCACGGTTTGAATTTGCTACAACGATTGTAAAGATGATTTATGATTGTGAACTGCCCACGTTGACCTGATGGTAAAGTGTGGGCTTCCAATTTTACTTCATCTGCTATTTTAAACCGCGTCTACTTTGAAACTTAATTTTCGCCCAAAACTACATGATTCTTGAAGCTGCGATCCTGAATGTCAAACCAGGTTTGGAATCCGATTTTGAAATGAATTTCAAACAAGCTTCTCAAATTATTGCATCAATGAATGGATATTTATCCCATGAATTGCATAGATGCATAGAAGTAGAACGAAAATATTTATTACTTGTAAAATGGGAAACCTTAGAATCTCATACTGTAGGATTTCGAGGTTCTATTGAATATCAACAATGGAAGAAACTTCTACATCATTTTTACGAGCCATTTCCCACAGTTGAACATTTTCAAAACATTGAAATTTAAATATTAATGACTTCAATCCTGTAACTATTTGGTCAACTCCATAATTTTCTCAAACTCGAAATTATGAGCTAAATTACCGATGGAGTCTCGCAGGGCAGCATTTTCTAGTGGAATTTCCTCAATCAACTGTAAAATTAAGTCATCACTACATTGAGCAGCAGCATTGTAGATTTGTTTCACCCATTGAGGTGACATTGCAGATATCATGGTAGCTAAATCTGTCAGGGTTAACATTGATTCTGCTTTCTCTTGGTCTGGTACAATTTGATAGCTTTGTTCTTGATAAATATATTGAACTTCTAAATATTCTTGCAATTTTTCTAGTAATTCTGCCTCACGGAAGGGCTTGTTAATAAAATCATCACAACCCGCTTTAATCATTGCCTCTCGTTGTTCTTCAAAGGCATGAGCAGTTAAGGCAATAATTATAGTGTGACTATGGACAGTGGGGAAATGAAAAATTTGTTGTTTCGATTCAATTTCTCTAGTTTTAATAATTTTTGTCGCTTCGTAGCCGTCCATAATCGGCATCCGCATATCCATTAAAATCAGGTGTGGTTGCCATTGCTCCCAAAGTGCGATCGCTTCTTGACCATTTGCAGCTTCTTCCACAACAAAACCGATGCTTCTAAGAATTTTTATTAATACTAAACGGCTATCTGTAGAGTCATCAACTACTAAAATGCGGTATTGATTTTGACCAGGTGCTAAACTGACAACTCGCCGTCTAGTCTGTTTGACGTGTACTTCACTAGCTGCGGCTAAACTAATTTGAATATCAAAGTTAAATTTACTTCCCTTCCCAACAGTGCTAGTGACACTAATATCTCCCCCCATAAGTTGCACATATTTACGGCTAATTGCTAAACCCAATCCTGTGCCCTGTTGGGATTTCCTGCCGGTTTCAGTTTGCCCAAAAACTTGAAATAACAAGTTAATTTCCTCTGGAGCAATACCGCAACCAGTATCTTCAATCTCGAAGTAAAGATGGGCATTGGGCATTGGGTATTGGGCATTGGGCATTGGGCATGGGGCATTGGGAGAGGCAGAAGGATGGTTCTTGATTTTGAATTGTGTTAGGGCAGCTAAGCCGTGTCCGTAAGCATCATTTTGAATTTTGAATTGTTTGTCTCCCTCATCTCCAATGCCCCATGCCCCATGCCCCGTGCCCCATGCCCCATGCCCCATGCCCACCTTCAACATCACCCTCCCAGTATCGGTAAATTTAATTGCATTTCCCAGGAGGTTGAGCAAGACTTGACGCAGTTTACTTTCGTCGGCTTGGACAATGTGGGGCAAGTCAGATGTATATTCAAATACCAACTCTAATCCTTTGGAAGTGGCGCGGAAACGCAACATTTCTTCAAGATTTTGCAAAAGGTGAATTAGATCAAAACTGCTGAGATTCAATGTCATTCTCCCAGCTTCGATTTTTGACATTTCCAAAATGTCGTTGATTAAGTTGAGAAGATGTTCGCCTGCACGGTTGATGATTGTTAGATTTTGTTGATGTTCGCTAGACAAAGCATCATCATGGCTCATGAGTTGAGTAAAACCAAGGATGGCATTGAGTGGGGTACGTAGTTCGTGGCTCATGTTGGCGAGGAATTCACTTTTGGCGCGGTTAGCAGCATCAGCAACGATGGCAGCTTCTTGCAGCGCTTGTGATTGCCTTTGCATTTGTGCCAATAATTGCGCTTGCTGCAAAGCAACCGCCAACTGATTACTAATTTGAACCACCATGTTGACTTCTTCTGGTTTCCATTGGCGGGGTTCGGAATTTTGATAACTTGCTAGCAAGCCCCAAAGTTGATTGCCAGATAAAATGGGAACAATAATATAAGCCTTTGCTTGAAAGCGTTCCAAGAGTTTGATGTACATAGGATGAAGCTCAGCGTTGTAAATATCTGGGATGCAGCTAAAACTCGCACCTTGGGCGTACAAATCTTGGAGGAAAGTATTTTTTGCTTGCTCATCTGACCGATGTAAAATTTTCATCAGGCAACGGCCATTTTCTATCATCCCTTGTGTCAGATCGGGGTCATTTTTCAGTTCTTCCATTAAAGAAATCCAACCGTCTGCTACTGACTCAGAAATAAATTTGCCGCTCCAGTTGGCATTGAAACGATACACAGCAACTCGATCGCAGTTTAGTACTTGCCGTAATTCTTGGGTTGTGGCTGCAAATATACTCTCTAAATCCAGTGTTTGACGCATCCTTTGAATCACTTGGGCGATGGCTCTTTCCCGTTCTGCACTCTCACGCAAGGCTTCTTCTGCTAATTTTCTTTCGGTAATATCAGTAATCATCCCGATATAACCTTTAATTTCTCCATCCTCTGTAAATTCAGGTAAAGCCTGACAAATTACCCAGACAATTGAATTGTTCTGATGACAAAAGCGATGTTCGTGTTTATACTTTTTACCGGATGTTGTTGCTTGATGCCATGCGGTTAACAGTTGCTCTAAATCATCTGGATGTACAGCATTTATCCAACCTTTGCCCAAAGATTCTTCAACGGTGCAACCAGTAATTTCACTCCAACGCTGATTAAAATATAAGATGTTGCTATCAAGATCGGTATAAAATATACAAGCCGGGGAAGCTTCGGCTAAAAGTTGATATCGTTGTCTACCTTCTTGGACAGCGAACTCTGCTAGTTTGCGATCGCTAATATCTGCCCAGTAACCAACGCATTCTATCGGCTCCCCAGCTTCGTCACGAATTAACCTCATCTTTTCGTAGAACCAGTGATAAGTTCCATCAGCGTGTAACCAGCGATACTCATAAGATTTGTATTCTTGCTCAACCAGTTGGCTAAATTTTCTAGACACCAGTTCTACATCTTCTGGGTGGATGCGATCGAGCCAAAAATAGGGATTTTCAAGAAATTCGGCTGCTTCGTAGCCAACCATTGCTCTCACATTCTTACTAATAAAAGTAGTGCTAAAGTCCCCCGATGTTTTGCTGCTATAAATCACCACAGGACTAGAAGTGAGCAAATATTGGAGGCGTTCGTTTGCTAAACCCAATTCTTGTTCAACGCGTTTGCGTTTAATTAATCCACCCAATTGAGCAGCAACAGCACTCACTAATAACAGCAAACGCCGATCTACTAATACTGAACTGCGTTTAAAAAACACTAAAACAGCTAATACTTGGTTTCCAGCCAGTATGGGAACGCCAAAACCAGCTTTTAATCCTACTTTTGCAGCTTGTAGCGATCGCAAAAAAATCGGCTCTGTTACTTGGGAAACATCTTCTATCCATTCTGGCTCCTGGTTCTGCCAAACTCGCCCTGGTAATCCTACTCCGAAAACAAATGTAATAGTTTTACTTTGATAACAGAATTCTTCTAAGCTGTCTTCCTCTCCATACCAGCCCAAACTGTGTTCTAAAACAGTGTTATCTTCATTGGGTATCCACGCCTCGCCAAAATCCCAGCCGATGGTTTGACAAATTAAACGCAAAACCACTCTTAAGGCGTTATTGACATCACTGGCGCGGGCGATGGCTTGGGTTGTCAACAGCAACAAACGACTTTCATTTTCTGCTTGTTTGCGTTCAGTGATATCTTTGGCAGTACCTAGTACATACCATTGTCCGTCGATGTCCATCATTTCCGCACTAAATAAAGTCGTTTTAATTTCTCCCGAACAAGTGCGAAAATCAACTTCGTGGTTGCGAATGGCTTTAGTGTGTTGCAGGGTGTAGGTAACCAGATTATATTCTTTTGGATTCACCCAAATATTCAATTCTTCATCAGTGCGATCGATCACTTGAGAACGAGAATAACCAAAAAACCGACAAAAGCTATCGTTAACTTCGATATAGCGTTTGTCAGGAACGGTAATTAAAGCAATAGGATCGGGAGATGCTCGAAAAGCCGATGCTAGTTTTTTTTCAGAAGCGCGTCGCGCCGCTTCTGCACGTTGGCGACAGCGTACTTCCAGTACTAAAGAAACTAAATTACCCAAAGAACGAGCAAAATTTTGGTCTTCTAATGTCCAAGAATGAACACCACCCACCGCTTCCAGACATAAAACTCCTACTGTTTTTCCCTCCAGCCTAATTGGTGTATCGAGTACAGAAGTAATGTTTAATCTTGAGTAAGAGGCTGAAAATTCTTTGGTTCTAGAATCGATGTGAGCATTATCAGTGGCGATTATTTGGTCTTGTTGCAAAGCTGCAAAATAAGCTGGATAGTCGGCTGCGAATAATGAAACTCCTTGGCTGTGTTGATTCAGACTCGCTTGGAATAAGTCAATACATTGGATTTTCGTCCTTTTGTCGTCATATAGCCAAACACTGGCTCGTTCTACTCCGATATTTTGGGTAGCTGTTTCTGTAATTGCACTCAAAGCTGCTTTTAAATCACCTTGATAAAGGGTTGGATTTTGCGCTAATCGTGTTAATACTAAGTTGTGAGTGCGGAGCTTAATCGCACTATCTTCCAGAATTTTAAAATTTGTTGTTAAATCTTTGTTAACGCTAATTTCTGGGAGAATATCCTGTGTTTGCCTGTTGCGAATATTTAATTCAATTGTCAGGCGTTGACGTTCTTGAATTTCTTGTTTTAACTGTGTTTTTAACTTTTTGATAGTCAGTTGATTTTGTACGCGAAACAAAACTTCTTGAATTTTAAATGGTTGAGTAATACAATCAATATCGTGAAAATCAAAAATCTTGGCTTTGGTAAATAATTCATCGCCACTACCAAAAAAAATGAGCGCTATGTCTTGAGTTTTTTGGTGATTTTTCAATTGATGGTAAACTTGACAAACATCTATATCTGGCAAAATAACATTGCATAAAATCAAATCTGGAGGATAAGAAAATGCCCGATCAATTGTTAATTTTCCAGAAAATAGACTCTGAACTTGATAGCCTTTATTTTGCAGGATATCTGATAAAAAATTTAAATTTTCTAAATTTTTATCAACTAATAAAATTCTGATTTTTTGAGCATCCATATCAGGAATTAAATTAATTTAAAATTCAAAATAATTTTGTGAATCAAACTGAATAAAAAATCAGAAATTAATGATTAGAGAAAAATATACTACAGAGAAAATAAACAAAATCAATGTTAATGTTGACTGTCAATATTAGCAATGGAATATTTTTTCGCCTAAAATTCCGTTAAATGTCAACTGTCAAAAGTATGAGTAACTATGCAATTTAAAAGCGTAATAGCTGATATCACTCTGGTTAAATAGTTATCATTGCGTTGGCGGTTCAGTAAAGCCGTTCCCCTAAAAAAGCCACCTTTGAGTGACATATCATAAGTAATTTGGCGGACATGATTATCATTCCCCTACATATACAATTAATCGTGTCTATAATAACTCCCTATTTTGAATATCAAAAAATTAACAATTCTTAACAAAATCACGATAATCACAGGAACATCTTTCAGTCTTACCCACAGTGATTAATGTATCATTTCAATTTAAGCATTAATGTCATAAAAAACACAACAATAGCTTAAATCTTACTTTTCCAGTCCCCAGTCCCCACTTTCTACTTTTAAACTAGATGCTGATGTGATAAATCGCACAATCATGACTGAAAAATATTTTCCCAGTTCTCAGTCAACAGTCAACAGTCAACAATCATCAGTAAACTTTTTCGTCAAAATTAATTTCAATTTTGATTTAATTTTAAAAATTCACCTATATTCATCAATTTGGGAGTATCTTTACTGACAATTAACGGTAGCTTTCCATCCCATTTTTGTATTGCTTGCCTTTGTAATATTTGTGGAGTTAGTCCATTATGTAATAATCGATGTACCTCAGCTTCTCCTTTTGCTAAATTAACTTGTGCCTCAGCTTCTTTTGTTGCTTTTAAAGCAATAAATTCTGCTCGTTTGGCTTCTTGCTCGGCAATTTGTTTGGCCTCCACCGCCTCACTAAATCTTTCGGAGAAATGGACGTGGACTAGAGAAATATCATCAACTGCAACGTGGTAACTATTCAGACGTGTAGTTAATGCAGCATCTACTTCAGCTTTGACTTCTCCTCTTTTAGTAATAATTTCTTCAGCAGTATACTTTGCCATAACGGCTTTTAATACTTCTTCTACTGCTGGATTAATGATTCTGTCAATAACACTTTGTTCGTCTCCAATTTCCTGAAAAATGGCATTTACTTCCTGAGGAATAATATGCCAATTTAAAGCTACATCTGTGAAAACGTTTTGTAAATCTTTAGAAGAAGCTTCCGCAGAGATTTCCTGTTTTTGGACTCTAACACTCAATTTTTTTACAGTATTGTATACAGGGATAATGAAGTGAATTCCCTCTGCTAATATTTGGTTTTGGACTTCGCCAAATTTCATTAAGACGCCGCGTTCTCCTGCATTGACAATTACACAAGGTGTGAGCAAGAGAGTTATCAAGAACAAAAGAGCAGTCAGTTTTCCAGCACGGTTAAAATTCGTATTTTTTCTCATTTGCCTGAAACAATTATGCATCTTGCATACAGACACATATTTCACAGTTGTATGCTTCTTGTGGTTATGCTGTTATATAACAATTCCCAAGCGTATGAAATACACCCCAATACGGTTAGGTCAAAGGGGAAAGGGGAAAGGGGAAAGGTTTCAAATATATCCAAATCCCCTTACCCCTTAACCTTTTCCCAAACCACAAGGGAAGTTCATACTGCCTATCCGAACCTTATTAAAATACACCCCACCTGCGCTGTCGCGGAGGGGAGGGGTGATTTTGTACCTCACCAGAGTTGGAAACGCTATAAATCTTATCTCCGTGTTGTCCGTGTGTGGTAAAACTAAGATAATTTTTAACTACACAGGCACAGAGAACGCAGAGATTTTATAGCCTGAAATCAGATTTTATCAGTTACTTTAACAGGACTAGGTAGCTTTAGTCTATCTGAAATACTGTAATGTTATCGAAAAGCCGTAGTATTTAAAAAGTTAAATTTACCTTTAGATGACTAAACTCATGAGCTGGCGGTCTAGCTCAATGAGGTAATCTCGACCGTAAGCTCCATTTTCTAACCCTGCCATGAGATGGTGGGGGATGTCTTGGGTAATTTCTTCGCTGCAAGAAGCGGCTCCCAGTGCGAGCGCTGCTACTGTATCCACATCACCGCTAAAAGCAATACAATCTTGTAAAATTTCACTTATACTGTCATTTCTGATGAGGGCAGTGATGGCTGCTCTAACACTCATCCAGCCTTTGGATTTTACTTTACCTTGCCAAGGTTTAGACCACTGCCCAGGTACATAACTTTCTAAAAACTTGGCTAATTTGCGTTTTGGCCCCAGTCGATAAATAAAGTAATGTGACATCAAAGCTGCGGCAACAGCGGCGTTGATTCCATCTGGTGTATTGTGAGTAATTGCGGCTTGAATTGTTGCCGCTTCGATGACTTTTTCTGGTGTGGGATAAATACCAATGGGTGCTGCACGCATCGCTGCACCACTTTTGTCGCTATCAGGGCGAATTTTGATTAAAAATTCTTCGCCATTTTGGATTTCTAGGAGAAAATTGTAGAAGTTTCTCGCATATCCTTGTCTGGGATCGC
The DNA here is from genome assembly GCF_002608075.1 of Nostoc linckia z4. GTDB lineage: Bacteria > Cyanobacteriota > Cyanobacteriia > Cyanobacteriales > Nostocaceae > Nostoc > Nostoc linckia. Next base: position 208,178 of record NZ_LAHA01000004.1, on the reverse strand, counting down.
GTTTAAAGGCTGTAACAAAACTTTCGGCTAAAACTTCCGGCGTCCACAGTGCTTGAGCAACAATGACTTCAGCAATGGCAATGCTCATCTGGGTATCGTCGGTATAGCTGCCAGGAATGAGTCGAAAACGCGGGTGTTGCACGTATCGACTCAAATCGTTGTTAACGAGCATTTCGTCTGCATATTCAAAGCCTGCACCGTAGGCATCTGCAATCGCTAACTCTAGCAGCATATTGGTACTACACTAAAAATGGACGCGCCAGGAAAAAGCTAGAAATTGATTTAGCGTCTATCGGTTCGCCGTCGAGAATCGCTTTTTCTAATTCTTCTGGAGTAAAGAATACAGTTTCGATATCCTCGTCTCCATCTTGGGGTGGTGGGGTTTCCAGCTTTTGTAAATCTTGAGCCAGAAAAGCATAAATAATTTCGTCAGAATAGCCAGGCGCTAGGAAAAATTCTCCTAATTTGTGCCATTTTTCAGCACTATAGCCAGTTTCTTCTTGAATTTCACGTTTTACTGTTTCTAAGGGGTCTTCATTATATTCCAGAGTCCCCGCAGGGAATTCTAATATCCGTCCTTGAACTGCAAAACGATACTGGCGCACGAGTACAAGTTTACCTTCTGGCGTCACCGGCACAGCCAAAGCGCCGCCGGGATGACGAATACACTCCCATTCTCCTTCTGATTTATTGGGTAAGCGCAAGCGATTAACTTCAAAATCAAACTTGCGTCCTTTATGAAACAAGCGTTGTTTCAACAGTTGTGGTAATTCTCTACCTAATGGCATAGTAACAAATTTGAATTATGTGTAAATAGTTGAAAATTATATGGACGAATATCCAATTTCATTAGTTTAGAAGTTTTAGTTTCATGCTTGAAAAACACAACTTCTATCCCATTTCCAGAATGCATTCAGAACTACTTTTGTTAACAAATTCCTGGTTTGATTACCTCGCTATTTTTGACTAGAGGTCAATAAAGGAAGAAGCTACAGAATTCGTACTTTTGGCAAACTAGATTAAGACTTTCACCTTTTGAAAATTAAGTGATTACCCGTGGGAATATATCTATATTTTACAACTTCTGGCAATATAATCCGCAAAGTTTTGCAATAAACAGGTAAAATTAGCATTCCTGTAAGCTGTCAATAGCATTGAAAGCGATACATTTTTTTGTGTTGGTTGTTGACTGTTAACGGTTAACTGTCAACCGTCAGCCCATAAATGTACATCTGAACAGTCTACCTCTTTGAGCAGCTCTTTAATAACACGCCCGGAAACTGGTTCTACCCAATCTGAGGCGATTTCCGCAAGTGGTACTAGTACAAAAGCGCGATCCCGCATTCCAGGATGGGGTATTTGGAGATTTGGTGTATCGACAATAAAGTCATCATATAATAACAAATCCAAGTCCAGGGTTCGCGGCCCCCACCGTTCTTGACGCACGCGCCCAAATTGTCGCTCGATTTTGAGTAAATTTTCTAATAATTCGTGGGGTAGCATTTCTACTTGCAATGCGACGCAGCCGTTTAAGTAGTCTGGCTGTGGTGGCCCCACGGCTTTGGTTTTATACCAATTGGATCTTGCTTCTAAAAAAATCCCTGGGGTTTGGACTAAAGTTGCGATCGCTGCTTCTAAAATTGCCTGGGAATCTCCCATATTACTACCAAGGGCAAGGGCGGTTTTAACACGCTTTAGTGCCTTTTGACTGTTTTGAGATTGTTGTTGCGGATTGTTCCCCACATCTGTTTCGCTAACTTTCAATAGTCTTGATATTCTGAATAGTTTAAGTTGACACCAATGACAAGATGTCCACCCCACAACAACAAGATTTAGAAATCCCTCTAGTTGAATATGAATTCAGTCAGGTTTAATATACCAGCCCTTTGACTTAGTCAGTCAAAATTATTTGTTTGTATAAAAAAATACTTTTTATTGTGAGTTTTGAATTCTTCTTAATAGTGAATTAAGTTAATTATTTATAGGATAGTATACTAACACAATGTGGTGCTATGACCCCAAAGCTTATTGATGGTGGTTAAGTAGTTACTACTTCGATGGAGGAACTGACTGGGGAAGCTGACCTCCTGGTTCAAACTAAGACCAACTAATTTAAGTGGCTCTCACAAAGAACCACTATTGCCACCTGGTAATCATCATCAACACAAGGAACCCGCAACAAATGAAAGCTTACCACCAGCATATGTGCCATAGGCGAGGCAGTTATTGAGCAAAATGAAAATTTTACCATCAAGAATGACGGCCGATCGGGCAACTAGGAATAAACCAATCTATCGTCGAATCTGGTTTTGGGCAGGCCTTGGTGTAGGTGGTGGGATACTTGCCTCGATTTATGGCGTAAGTGTAATAGATAGCTCCTTGCCAGATAAAGCCGAACTCAATGCAGTTGTCAGAGAACAAACACTGACCATCAAAGCTGCCGATGGCACCATATTAAAACAACAAGGTGAAGCTTCCAGAGAACAGCTAAAGCTGGAGCAAATCCCAGATAATTTAAAAAAAGCTTTTATAGCCTCAGAAGATAGAAGATTTGAGCAACACAAAGGAATCGATGCTCAAGGAATTCTGAGGGCAGGTTTGAATAATTTGCGATCGCAAGGTGTGGTAGAAGGTGGTAGCACCATCACCCAACAACTAGCTAGGATTCTGTTTTTGAAGCAAGAGCAGACAATCTGGCGCAAACTCAAGGAAATTCGCTTAGCACAAAAAATTGAGTCAGAATTAACCAAGGATCAAATTCTAGAGCGTTACCTCAACTTGGTTTATTTGGGAGCTGGGGCTTACGGTGTCGCTGATGCCTCCTGGGTATACTTTAGTAAATCCCCAGATCAACTTTCTCTAGCCGAAATGGCTACCATTGCTGGACTAGCTCCTGCACCTAGCTTGTATGCCCCGGATAAGAATCCAGTAGCAGCCAAACAAAGGCGCAACTTGGTATTACAACGGATGCAAGAAGAAAAATTTATTACACCAGAACAAAGACGAGCAGCCACCCAAGAAGCACTAACCCTGAAAACCAGTTTACCCAAGCGACTGCAAGTAGAGTCACCATACTTTACTACCTACGTCCAGAAAGAATTGCCGAAGTACGTTTCTGCTGATGTGTTGTCCAATGGAGGTTTAGTGGTGGAAACTACCCTCAACCCCACTTGGCAAAAAGCAGCAGAAGAAGCAGTGGCTAAAACCTTGCGAAATCAGGGACGCTGGGAGAATTTTAAAGAAGCGGCAATGGTGGCCATCGATCCCCGCAATGGTGAAATCAAAGCAATGGTTGGGGGCAAAGACTTTGGCAAAAACCAGTTTAATCGGGTTACCCAAGCACAGCGCCAGCCGGGATCGACATTTAAAGGATTTGTTTACGCAACTGCGATCGCCAGCGGTAAAAGCCCCTACGCTACATACCAGGATGCACCCTTTGTTGTAGATGGCTACGAACCGAAAAACTATAGTGAAAGCTTCCGCGGCTCAATGACCATGAGGGATGCCCTCACCCGTTCCACTAATATCGTTGCGGTGAAGGTACTGATTGACATAGGCTTTACGCCAACCATTAAACTTGCCCATGATATGGGGATTAAATCTGAACTTAGACCCACTTATTCCCTAGCTCTAGGCTCCAATGAAGTGAATTTACTGGAATTAACCAGCGCCTACGGCAGTTTTGCCACCCAGGGATTACACACAGAGCCTCATGGTATCACCCGCATCCTTAACCGCCAAGGCAAAGTGATTTGGTCAGCTGATTTTAAATCAAAACGAGTTCTTGATGCTGACAGCGCCGCTATCATGACTTGGATGCTACGTAACGTTGTGGAAGCCGGCACTGGTGGTGCTGCCCAGTTAGGTAATAGACCAGTTGCTGGCAAGACCGGAACCTCAGACGAAGCCCGCGATTTGTGGTTTATTGGTTACATTCCCCAAGTAGTAACAGGAGTTTGGCTAGGTAACGATAACAACCGCCCCACCTATGGTAGCAGCAGTAGCGCCGCTTACACCTGGCATGAATTCATGGAAAAAGCTGTGGAAGGAATGCCCGTAGAAAAGTTTCCCAAACGGCCAAAGTTAGAAGGTCGCAAAGGCACCATCAAAGCACAGTCAATTAAACCCAAACAAGTATTGAATCGTTCTATTTCCTCTAATGACGATGAATCAGAACAGCAAAGCTATAGAAATTCTGAAGATAACAGTGGTTCATCAAGGAGACGTAGAAGCAGGAGATATTCTCAAGAAGAACAGCAATCAACTAGTGACTATACCCCAAGACGCAGAAGACGTTATCGCAGCACAGAAGAATCAACTACCAGTAACTCTTCTTCAGAGTCATCTCGTCCGCGGCGGCGCTATAGAAGAGTAGAATCATCAGATTCTCCCCCACCTCGAAGAACTCGACGTTCCTCATCTCCCTCCAATAGTTCTGGTTCTTCCGGTTCTTCATCATCACAACCATCCTGGCGCGATAGACTCAGACCGACTCAGGAATAAATTGGGTATGGGGGTGTTGACTGGTGACTGTTGACTGTTGACTGTTGACTGGGAAGTTATTATTCTCCCCTGCCCCTCTGCCTCATCTCCCTTGTCTCCCTCATCTCCCCATGCCCCATGCCCCATGCCCTATTCCCTCCTTAATATCAAGTTGCTCAAACTACAGGGGGATGTTAGGTGATAGGCTGATTTTATATTGTCTTAAGAATAGTGTTACCTAACCTTGGAGAAAATACCTATGCATTTATTGATGCAAGCAGCAGCACCAGCCGCAGCAAATAGCCCCCATTTTCCTTACGCTTTTACCTTGGTATATGTCGTTGGTTTTATCGCTGCTGTCACCATTGGTTCAATAGCTTGGTACAACTCAAAACGCCCCGCTGGTTGGGAAAGTAAAGAGCGTCCTGATTTTGTGCCTAAGATTGATAAAGAAGAAACTCCGGGTCTGGGCGAACCGAAGTCATAAACTCCCAATCTGTGATAATTTAGCAGTTATGAGTTATGAGTTATGAATTATGAGTTATGAGTTATGAGTTAAAAAACTCCTAACTCTGAACTCCCAACTCTCAACTCAAAACTCCAAATTCTCTGTTAGTTTTGAACTTCAACCCAACGGCGGTAAAGTTTTTGAATTTGTTTGAGAAGCTGAGTGTGAGCCGGTTGGGTTGAGCCATTTGGCTTTGTTATATCTTGCAATTCGGTCAATAGTCTGGCTTCTTCGATGGCAACATCTCCATCGCTATAAATTAAGCCACTGATGGCTTCAATGAGATTTTCACAGTCTTCAAGGCTAGGGCGATCGCCTAAATACTCCCTAACCCACTCATAACACTCTTTTGGCTGTACGGGAACTAACTCGTACAGCCAAGGTTTAATTTCCGGATCGCTAGCCAAACCTTTTGCTTGAGCTATTTCGCGTAAATACTGGCGTTCCTCTGGTTGAATTCTGCCATCGAGCCAAGCGGCTCCAATCAGGATTTTAACTAAGTTTTTCACATTGGAATGGGTAACCATTGCTGCCTCCTCTGGTAGATTCTGGCTTCAACCAAATCGTACAATCCCAAACAGTAATCACTCGGAATTATTGGTTTTTCTTAAGCGCACCATAAAAAACCCATCCATGTCCTCTCGATGAGGCCACACTTTCAACCAGCCTTGGGCGGTATTACCTGGAAAATCACGCAATTCAAGGCTGTTGGGAGACTCAATTTGCCAATCAGGTGACTCAGCTAAAAATGCCGCCACCGCTTCTTCATTTTCTGCTGGATGTAGCGTACATGTGGCATAAACTAATACGCCACCTGGTTTGACAAAAGTAGAGGTATGTGATAATAGTTGTCTTTGAAGCAGCCCAAGTTCCTGGACAGATTGTGGTGTCTGTCGCCAACGAGCATCAGCATGACGGTGCATAGTTCCCAAGCCAGAACATGGGGCATCAAGTAATACGCGGTCTGCGGTATTGTGAAATTGCGTAAAATCGCGGCTATCGCCGATACAAATTTGAATAGACTTTAAATTTAAGCGTTGAGAATTTTCTTGGAGTTTGCGAAGCCGAGAAGAAGTGCGATCGCAAGCCCAAATTTTACCTCGATCTTGCATCAACTCAGCAATGTGAGTTGTTTTACCCCCCGGCGCTGCACAAGCATCAATCACCACCTCACCCGGTTGCGGGTCAAGCAAATGACTTACCAACTGGGCACTGCTATCTTGCACAGTCCACCAACCTTGTTGAAAACCAGGTAATTTTTGAATTGACCCAGGATTACTAATTAATCGTAAAGCTTGGGGTAAATAACGAACCCGCCTCACCAAAACACCAGCAGATTGCAACGCCGCCTCAACTTCTTCTATCGAAGTGCGAAGCGGGTTAATACGCAAATCAATGGTTGGTGACTGGTTCATCCATTCACATAGTTGTTCTGTCTGGGCAAAACCCAGTTGTTCTAACCAAACTTGAATAATCCAGTCAGGAAAACTGTGTAAAATCCCCAAGCGTTCCACTGGGTTTTCTGGGAGTTGTAGCAAAGATGGGGCATTGGGGAGCCACTGCGGTCTTGGGGTCTCCCCAAGTGGAGCAAGTGGCGTCATTGGGCATGGCGCATTGGGAGTGTTAACTGTTGACTGTTGACTGTTGACTGTTGACTGAGGAATTATTCTTCTTATCCCCTTGTCCCCTTGTCCCCTTGTCCCCCCATCTCCCCATCTCCCCATCTCCCCATCGCCCCATCTCCCCATCTCCCCATCTCCCTCTGCTTTTCTGAGATACTGGCGTAACAGACCGTTAACAAAACCTGACAGTCCAGAAAAACCGTTTTCTTTAGCTAATTGGACGGTGGTGTTAACAGCAGCTGAAGCGGGAATACGCTCTTGATATCGCAGTTGGTATAACCCTAGATGTAGGATGGTGCGGAGGTCTTTTGGTTGTTGGTGAGATTTTTTTTGCGCCAGTTGGTCAATGAGAGTATCTAGGGTGCGCTGCCTTCTGACACTACCATAAGTTAATTCTGTCACAAGGCGGCGATCGCTATCAGCCAAACTAACTTTTTGCAGCACTCTGTCTAAGGCAACATCAACATAAGCCCCCTTATGAACATCTCGTAGGGCGATAAAAGCTAGTTGACGAGCATTTGTCATTGAAACACAAATCAGGAGTAATGAAACTTTTGTATTCTAACTCCCCACTGTGGCAATTTTAGATTTTGAATTTTGGATTTTGGATTCCAGGAAAAATCCAAAAGCCAAAATTTAATCACTCCAAACCCCAAACTCCTAACTCCAAACTCCCTACCGAGGCATATACGGGTCTACACTAGCAATTTCAAATTCACAGGCTCTAGAAACCACTTCTGGTGGTAATTTACCAAAGGTAATTAATGGTAAATAAGTGGGATTCGCCATCAATTCTTTTGCTAATAAGAAACCAGTAATTGTCCAAGTTTGATATTTTCTGGCTTGTTTACCAATCAGTCGCCCCTTCTTACCATCGTAATATTCTGGCCATTCATCATCACACAAACGTGCTTGAGCAATTTCAATTGCTCTTTGGGCAAGATTTGTTCTCTTGGTTTTTATCGCTGCTGCTGCCAACATCCACATTAACACTGGCCAACTACCTGCATTGTGATATGACCAAGGTATATTTTTCGGGTCGCATCCAGTCACAATTCTATATTCTTCATTTTCTAAGGCTGGGAAACAAATTTTCATCGGCATATCTCCCACTAAATCGTCCCATCGTTCCTCAATGAGAGTCATAATTGCTTGTGACTGTTCTTCAGTAGCTAAGTCAGAAACAATTGCCATCAAGTTTCCCACTGCAAAGAAGCGAGTATCTAGCTGTGAGGGGCCAACGTTACCAGCAAAATAACCGCCTTTTTTCGGGAGCCATTTGTCTAATTCATAATAGGGAATCGAATCTACATATATATTGAATAAATTGACGGCGGCTTTGCCATATTCTTCACTTTTGAAGCGATAAATTGCATTCAGACGATTAATATCTATCCAATAATGTTGGCGAATGTGGGCACACAACAAAGGCAAGCGATTATCAATGGCGATGACAATATCTTGATTGCCTTGACAAATCAGCAGTTCGCGAGACGCACGCAAGGCAGCATAAAAGAGAACTTGCAGTTCTAAAGGATGACCGTAGATACCCATACGACGGTCAATCATACAAGCGCCGTCTGGAACTAACAGCGTTGGGTACATATCAAAACGATTCGCCAAACAAATGTCCATGATTAACCGGATTCCATTTTGGAATTCAGGTCTTTGAGCTAGAGAAAAATCGTCTGTGGCGACTACATAAGCACGCAATAAAAGAATCCACCACAGACAAGAATCAACTGGTGTCACTCTGGCGATCGCATGTTCCCCAAAATCTGCTTCTAGATATTCTTGCCCGTTTTCCGATAACACTTTAAAGCTAGCTGGAATTAATCCTCTACCAGGCTTATAGGCATCTAACGCTCTTTCTTTAGGTTGTAACTTTAAGGTTTCTTCTAAGAAATTGCGAACAATATCTGCTCTACCTTTCAGTAAAAAAATCAGAGCCGACGAAACAAAGTCTCGAATAAAGCACTGGTCATAATTAAGAGCCTCCACTGATAAATCATAAGCAGCTACCGTGCCTACTGGGCGTCCTTGATAGTAGATGATTGTCTTTTCTAGAGCTTGCCACGCTTCTGTTACTTCTTTTGAATCTTCACTTGATTTTAAGTCGTTTAACTGCATCGCCAGAATAACTCCATTTGGGTTGTAATTTTGTGGTAGATGCGTCTTCGTTGATTAATTTTGCTATTCTCAGCATAACAAAAACACATTTTTGAATAGCAAATATCAGTCCGGAATTTGCTTGCATATTAACCAAAAAAGTCGCCGATAAATATGCAACTTTATTGATAATTAATTTCCTTCTAATCAATTATTCTTTCGATGAGTTAAAATTATTCTTCATCGTCAGTAGTAATTTGATTTATCAAACAGTCACATCAGAGATATTTTTAGATTATTTTTGTTTCCGTTTTCGTATCGGAATCTTGGCTTTACCAAACAAAAACATAACTTCAGTGCTGTTTAAGGTTTGCGTGAAGTTAATACTAGTTGCAGTATTTTTACTTAATTAGGATTAGTTTTTAACACTAAAAGGCCACATTATTCCCCTATAAGATAATAATTTATAACGTTTTGTCATAATATGCAAGACAAATCGTCAAACAATTTAATATGTCAATACTTCCCAAGGGTTATATATATCAACCTATGGATAGATGTCTGGCTTTCCTTTTCGCGATGGACGTTTTTCACTTTAGAATCCCGACTTTCTTGAAAAGTCGGGGATCTGATTTCTTGTTTAAGTAACCCTCAAGCTAGGTGAATAGGAGTTGTACCGTTACCGTTAGTTGACGCATTCACAATTGCAGCTTGAGCAGGTTGGGTAGCAAGAACCGCTGTAACTGTAGTAACTTTTGAACTAGATTGTTTAGTTCGTTTTCGAGTAGAGCCGCCAGCCTTGGAATACTCCATACTTTTTTTGCCGTAGACAGTTGCAATTCCACTTAGCATTCTTTGAGACATTTCCGAGAGGGCTTGCTCCATCTGAGTGACTGTTTTACGGGATTCTTCAAGATTGGACACAAGGGTGTTATGAGTTTCTAGGATCGCACGGGTAGTATTGATTAGTTGGTTGTAGGCTTCAATACTTAACCCATGTCCTAAATTCAGATTTTCATCAATGGATTTAAGCGAAGCGAGACGACGTTGGGCTTTGTCAACAGCAGCAGAACCACGAGTTCTTAAAGACATAAGATATCCTTTTTTAACAAGAAAGAATTCAGGAGTCAGGAGTCAGAATACAGGAAAGGTGTTCTGTATGACTGGCGGATAGCGCAGCGTAAAGCCTGCGGCATGGCAACTCTTAGAAACGCTACGCGTAGCTTGCTTAAGAGCAGGGGTACGCTTAGAGCGACGCAGGAGCGTTTGAATAAATGGGTTTAAGTCCCCCACCAAATTTTTAATTTGGTGGTAAACAAGAAAGTGGCGAGTCTAAATCCCCCACTAAAAAGATTGCTGAATTCTGTTAGCGGTAACGGGGCGTTTAGCGCAGTCTGAATTCTGGTTTAATCATCCTTTTTCAAAATAGTAGAGTGTCCTTTTGTCTGAGATGGGTAGTTTTGGGGATTTATTTCATTAATGATTCAACGAAATAATTACTAGGTTGCCTGTGTTTTTACTAATTTTTGATATCAATTTATTGTTTGAGAATAAGTGCAATTCGCAAAAGTAATCACCAAAATAAAAATTGCAGTCGCAAAATTATAAATGTGACTGCTGAAATCATAAATGTAGTCGCAAAATTAGAAATACGAGCGCCAAAATCAAAAATGCAGTCGCAAAATTAGAAATACGAGCGCCAAAATAAAAATTGCAGTCGCAAAATTATAAATGTGACTGCTGAAATCAAAAATGCAGTCGCAAAATTAGAAATACGAGCGCCAAAATCAAAAATGCAGTCGCAAAATCATAAATGCGACTGCTGAAATCATAAATGCGTAGGCATAGCCCGCCGTAGGCATCGCCAAAATAACATTGTCAAATGAAAACTAGAAGACGGTGTACACACAAGTCCGATCCAGTTTTATCCCAATACGCTTGAGATAAGCGAAAAACCCCTCATGTAGAGACGCGATTCATTGCTTCTAAAAGACTGACACGTTACACAGACAAGGGTAAATCACCGTCTCTACAAAGGGGGTTAACTAAACCGAATTCAACTACTATATCGGATAATACAGATTTTAAATTGCAAAAGTACGAAAATTGGCTTCAAAACCAAATACAAATCCTGTTTTACTTCCCAATTCTGGGTTCTGGATTTTGAATTCTGCTGTAAGTCTTTTTCTCCAATTACTGATAATGCTATTGAAATTTTTGACAGCAGATAGAAATTCACCTGCACCTACTCATGAATGAACAGCCGCTACAAATAGAGACTGGAAGCAGAGCCGAGAATATTGAATTAGCGATCGCTACTTATAAAAAAGCACTCGAAGAATTAACTCCCACCGCCTCTGGTGAAGAATGGGCAACGACGCAAAATAATCTGGGAAATGCTTACAGTGACAGAATATTAGGAGAACGAGCCGAGAATATTGAATTAGCGATCGCTGCTTTCTCTGCGGCACTGGAAGTTAGAACCAAGAGCGATTTTCCTAAACAATGGGCAAGTACGCAAAATAATCTAGGAAATGCTTACCTTTACAGAATATCAGGAAACAGAGCCGAGAATATTGAATTAGCGATCGCTGCTTTCTCTGCGGCACTGGAAGTTAGAACCAAGAGCGATTTTCCTGAACAATGGGCAACGACGCAAAATAATCTAGGGAATGCTTACCTTTACAGAATATCAGGAAACAGAGCCGAGAATATTGAATTAGCGATCGCTACTTGTAAAAAAGCACTCGAAGTATTAAACCCCACTGCCTTTGCTGAACAATGGGCAATGACGCAAAATAATCTGGGGAATGCTTACAGTGACAGAATATTAGGAGAACGAACCGAGAATATTGAATTAGCCATCGCTATTTATAAAGAGGTACTCGAAGTATTAACCCCCACCGCCTTTGCTGAACAATGGGCAACGACGCAAAATAATCTAGGGAATGCTTATCTTTACACAATATCAGGAAACAGAGCCGAGAATATTGAATTAGCGATCGCTATTTATAAAGAGGTACTCGAAGTATTAAACCCCACCGCCTTTCCTGAACAATGGGCAACAACGCAAAATAATCTGGGGAATGCTTACACTGACAGAATATTAGGAGACACAGATGAGAATTTGGAAAGTGCGATCGCTGCTTATAAAGCGGCACTGGAAATTAGAACCAAGAGCGCTTTTCCTATTAGTTGGGCAACCACGCAAAATAATCTGGGGATTGCTTACCTTTACAGAATATCAGGAGAGCGAGGCGAGAATATTGAATTACCGATCGCTATTTATAAAGAGGTACTCGAAGTATTAAACCCCACCGCCTTTCCTGAACAATGGGCAACGACGCAAAATAATTTGGGGAATGCTTACACTGAGAGAATATTAAAAGATACAGATGAGAATTTGGAAAGTGCGATCGCTGCTTATAAAGCGGCACTGGAAATTAGAACCAAGAGCGCTTTTCCTATTAGTTGGGCAACCACGCAAAATAATCTGGGGATTGCTTACCTTTACAGAATATCAGGAGAGCGAGGCGAGAATATTGAATTAGCGATCGCTGCTTATAAAGCGGCACTAGAAATTAGAACCAAGAGCGCTTTTCCTATTGATTGGGCAACGACGCAAAATAATCAGGGAATTGCTTACCTTTACAGAATATCAGGAGAACGAGGCGAGAATATTGAATCAGCGATCGCGGCTTTTTCTGTGGCACTAGAAGTTTATACCAAGAGGGACTTTTGCGAACAATGGGCAAAGACGCAAAATAATTTGGGGATTGCTTACACTGAGAGAATATCAGGAGAACGAGGCGAGAATATTGAATCAGCGATCGCTGCTTATAAAGCGGCACTGAAAGTTAGAACCAAGAGCGATTTTCCTGAACAATGGGCAAGTACGCAAAATAATCTGGGTAATGCTTACCTTTACAGAATATTAGGAGAACGAGGCGAGAATCTGGAAAAAGCGATCGCTGCTTATTCTGCACCACTGGAGATTAGAACCAACAAGGCTTTTCCTATTAATTGGACAACAACGCAAAATAATTTGGGGATTAGAATATCAAAAAAACGAGGCAAGAATCTGGAAAAAGCGATCGCTGCTTATAAAGCGGCACTGGAAGTTAGAACCAAGAGCGATTTTCCTGAACAATGGGCAAGTACGCAAAATAATCTAGGGAATGCTTACCTTTACAGAATATCAGGAGAACGAGCCGAGAATATTGAATTAGCGATCGCTGCTTATACTGCCGCATTGGAAGTCTTAACCCACAGTACCTTTCCTGTAGATTGGGCAGATACACAAAATAATTTGGGGAATGCTTACCGTAACAGAATATTAGGAGAACGAGGCGAGAATATTAAATTAGCGATCGCTGCTTATCAAGCAGCACTGAAAGTCTTAACCCCCAGCAAATTTCCTCAAAACTATGCAGAAACTGTGTTAAATCTCGGCAGGTTATACCAAGACGAAAAACAATTTCACTCAGCTTACAATACTTTTTTTGCGGCAATAGAAACAGTAGAAGCTTTGCCGGGTGAAATTGTTTCTGGCGAAGAAGTCAAGCGCAAACAAGCAGAAGAATGGAATCAACTTTATGGACGCATGGTAGAAGTTTGCCTAGAATTGCAAAAATATACCGAAGCGATAGAATATATTGAACGTAGCAAAACCCGCAATTTAGTAGAACTGTTAATCAAAGCATCAACAAGTCGAGAAAATTTACCTTCAGATGGCAGCATACAGTTTCAAGACATTCAAAACCTCTTAGACAATGAAACAGCAATCATCAAATGGTACATTTTTGATGATTATTTTCGGACTTTCATTATCACCAACGACAACAACAACCCAATAATCCCGCCTTCCAAAAAACAAGACCTAAAGCCCTTAATCAATTGGACAAAAAAATATCTGGATGACTACTACAACCCAGAAGACAGAGATAAAATTAAATGGCGAAAAAAGCTAGGAAAACGCTTGAAAAAATTAGCAAAAATTCTGCATATTGACCAAATATTAAACCAAGTACCCGAACAATGCAAAAGATTAATCCTGATTCCTCATCGTTACTTACACCTGTTTCCTCTCCATGCTTTACCTGTCGAGGAATCGTACCTCATTGACTTATTCCCCAACGGTGTAGGCTATGCACCTAGTTGTCGAATTCTGCGAGAGCTCCAAGGGCGTCAACGCTCTGATTTTCAATCTTTCTTTGCCATCCAAAACCCCACAAAAGATTTATATCAAGACTACGAAAAAGATTTAGGAGCAGTTGCAGCCATCAAACAACAATTTACTCAACGTCAGATTTTAAAGCAAGACAAAGCTAACAAATCAGCAATTGTCTGTGTTAATGAAAATTCTCCCATCACACTACATCCAGAATTGCTGACAGCTAACTGTGTCTTTTTCTTCTGTCATGGTTACTTTAAATCTGATTATCCCGAAGATTCTGGATTACTATTAGCAGATTGTTTTGTTGATTCAGAGTTAGTTGAGGTAGATTCTAAACGTTATATGCGTGTCTTTAAAGATCAAGTAGTGGACTTAACTAAATGCCTAACTTTAAAAGATATCATTACTCACTTTCAACTAGAAAACTGTCGCCTAGTCACTCTCTCTGCTTGCGAAACTGGTTTGACGGACTTCAGAAGCACGAGTGATGAATACATTGGTTTACCCAGTGGATTTTTGTTAGCTGGTAGCACCAATGTAGTCAGTAGCCTTTGGACTGTCAGCGCCACAGCTACAGCATTATTGATGATTAAATTTTACGCAGAACTACAGCAGCAAAATAATATTGTATTAGCTTTAAAGACAGCACAATGTTGGTTAAGAGATACAACAGTCGAAGGCTTTCAAGATTGGCTAAATAATTCCTCGCTTAGTTTAGTTTGGCAGGTAGAACTAAATAAATATTTTGCTACTAATTATCAAAATGCCTCAACCAAACCCTTTGAATCGCCTTTTTATTGGGCTGCTTTTTGTACTATAGGTAAAGGAGTTTAGAACATGTCAATTTACAAAAATAGCATCAAAGCTTTTATTGAAATGCTTGACTCTCAATCAAATTTAATCCCGATTTCAGACTGGGAGGAATTGCAGCAAATATCTACTCAGTTACCAGAAGACGATGAGGAAATCTCAGAAATTATAGAAGAATGGTTGAAAAGACAATCTTGCAGTGAACTTCTAGAAGCTTACAAGCAAAATCTGAAATCAATCAGTGCTGAATCTCCCATTAATGTAGATATAAACATCGGAATAGGTAATAGTAAATCACAGACTCCAGCCAATCAACCTAGTGAATCATCTAAGCAACTTATAGAAAATTCTATAAAAAATAATTCTCCATCATCTGACAACACGAAAACCAATCAAAAATAGTCAGTAGTAGGTTGGGTTGAGGAACGAAACCCAACATTTGCGGGGCTTTGTTGGGTTGCACTTCGCTTAACTCAACCTACAATTGACTATAATTGACAATACGAAAACCAATCAAAAATCGTGAAGAATTTCAACCTCAGCCTCTATGCTTTTCATCTTTGCCACACCTTTACCGATCTTCCCGGTGAAGTTGTGAAAGATGCTAATCTCTTATGGGAAAAGTTGGTGGAAGTGGGTGAAACTTCGCTGACTTCTCTTGATTTGAAATATTTACGCTCAAAATTAATTTGTTATGAAAACGGTAAATACGAACCCAAGCGCCAACAAGGAAGAAAAACAGAATGGTTAACTGATGCGGGAATTTTAGATTTGGGGAGTCTGTCCACAACAGAAGGTTTTAAAATTCATGCCAACCTTCAGCCTTTTTTACTTCACGATACCTACGCTGTTGATTTGACTCTCTTTGCAGAATCACCAAACATTTCCATAGATATACCACAACTGCAACACTTTAAACCAAGTTCGCTACTACCATCTCGTATTCAAGCATCTTTAGGACAAACATTATGGATTTATGGAGAAGTAGATCCAAGTGAAGATTGTGATACACTAGCTAAAAAATTTGCCATAGCCTTAGTAGCCGACACAAATTTAAATCCTGTAGCAACAGAAAAAGGAAAACTATTTGGTAGTCTTTTATTTGAATACCAAGCACTCGACCCCGATGAACCAGATAATCCTGCCAAACAATGTCATATTTTAATAGTCATTAATAATAGTCAAGCTGCAACAGGAACACTTGCAGAAAAAGCTTATGACTGGTTGCGAGATTTACTTTGTATCTACCACAAAATCCTTTACATTTATCAACTAGCGCGTCAAAGCTACCGAGAAGCCAGAATAATTTATAGCGGTCTAGAAGAGAACATTGAAGAATTTAACAATTTGATATCTAAAAATCCAACTCAATTATCTGATTTAAAAAAATTAATGGGAGAAATCCCCAAAAAAAACTTTGATTACGCCAGATGTTTGCAAGATTTACAAATACATCACACAGCAATTAATACTAACATTAATAACTACAAAATTTGTTTAGAGGAGATTCACACTATTGGTAGTGGAAATAGTCCTAAAGCTTGGCAAGATTTTCTGAATAAAGACTGTAAAAAATGGCAACAACAAATCCAAACAGATATTAATTATCTGACTCCAGGTCAAGAATTGTTTGGGCAATTGGTTGATACAATTCGCGGTATAGTAGAAACGGAACAAACCGAGAGCGATCGCTCCTTAGAAAACACCATCCAAATATTAGGTATAGGCTTTGGTGGCGGTGCGATTATCTCAGGCGTAGTTGTCCAACATATTGACAAAATCCCAATACCCCTAATATCTCCGAACAATCCACCTAATCCGTTTTACGCATCTTTAATATTAAGCGTTTTAGCTACATGTTTTTTTATTGGCATAGGTTGGCTGATAACTAAGCGCCAATATTATCCTAGAAAAAGGAACAGTAATAAAGATTAGCGATTTATTGTCAACCTTCGTGCGGTACTCTTAACCGATTAGCACTTTAGCTAGAAATAAACTTCTTGCATGAATAATTTTTTATATCACGCACGAGACAAGAGAGGCGCACAGAAGAGAACGCAAAGTAAGGAGTTTTGCAAGAGGTCTAATTTTTATTGTGAAGTTCATAGCCAGTGAAGGTATTGTAATAAAAGCGATTCCTGGATAAAACAAAAAATTTATATGACCTCAGTTTCTCCTCACAAAAAAGCTAAAGCCTTAAAACCTACTAGCCGTCGCCCTGCGAAAGAACTTTGTAGCGAGTGCGGACTGTGCGATACATATTATATTCATTATGTCAAGGAAGCATGTGCTTTTCTTAATCAACAAATAGGGGAACTTGAAGAAGAAACACACAGGCGATCGCGCAATCTCGATCACCCTGATGAGTTATACTTTGGTGTTCATCAAGACATGATGGCGGCACGAAAACAGCAACCGATCGCAGGCGCACAATGGACGGGAATTGTTAGCAGCATTGCCATTGAAATGCTCAATCGCGGTTTAGTTGAAGGCGTTGTCTGCGTCCAAAATACTAAAGAAGACCGCTTTCAACCAATGCCCATCATCGCCCGCACCCCAGAAGAAATACTCGCAGCCAAGGTAAATAAACCAACACTTTCGCCTAATCTTTCGGTGTTGGAACAAATAGAAAAATCGGGGATGAAGCGCTTATTAGTAATTGGTGTTGGTTGCCAAATTCAGGCATTACGAGCTGTAGAAAAACAACTTGGTTTAGAAAAGTTGTATGTTTTGGGTACGCCTTGTGTAGATAACGTGACTCGCGCCGGACTACAAAAATTCTTAGAAACTACTAGCCGATCGCCAGACACAGTTGTACATTACGAATTCATGCAAGACTTCCGGGTTCACTTCAAACATGAAGATGGTTCCACAGAAACCGTGCCTTTCTTTGGCTTGAAAACTAATAAACTCAAGGATGTTTTTGCCCCATCTTGTATGAGTTGTTTTGATTATGTTAATTCCTTAGCAGATTTGGTGGTGGGCTATATGGGCGCACCCTTCGGTTGGCAGTGGATTGTAGTGAGAAATGACACTGGCAAGGAAATGCTGGATTTGGTAAAAGACCAGTTAGATACTCAGCCCGTGATGTCCCAAGGAAATCGTAAGGAAGCCGTACAACAAAGCATTCCCGCCTACGATAAAGCAGTAACTTTGCCAATGTGGGCTGCAAAACTCATGGGTGTGGTGATTGAGAAAATCGGCCCTAAAGGTTTAGAATATGCGCGGTTTTCCATTGATTCTCACTTTACTAGAAATTATTTGTATGTGAAGCGGAATCATCCGGAGAAGTTAGAGGAGCATGTTCCGGAGTATGCAAAGCTTATTGTTGAGCAATATAAGTTACCAGAATAGTCTTTCGCATCTATCTAAATTAGATCTGAGCCTGCTTGCAAAAGCAGGCTTTTTTGTCTATCGGCAGACTCTTATATTAAAATAGTAAAGCTTTGTTTGCAGTTTTGTGCTGAGGTACAATACTTAATATTTAGTAATTATTAGGACTATTTAGAACCTAATCGCTTACGAGCTAGAGTAACTGCTTTGACATTCTCAGTAATTAAAGCTACTTGACCACATAACCCAACTAGATTACCTGTTCTTTCGACTTTTGCAGGATCTTTTTCATCGTATGAAGCCATAGCGAGCATAAAAGCAGTAACAAATACATATCCAAGAATTTTTAGATTATTTACTCCTCTGTTGAGATAAATCATGGCAACAGGGGCAATAAAAAACGTTAATACACCAGCAACGATAGGACTTTTTTCTGCTAGTTCTTCAGTTCTGTTTATATCTCTTTGAGTTGGGAGGAAAGGATTCCAAGGAGAATCTGGGGTTTGATTTTGATTAGAGCCAGTTGCCATTTTTTTTCAGTACTTTTAACAAGCGATTAGTTAACTTGCATACCTTAATAATTAAACAGAAACATCATCATTGGCTTCAGAATCTACACGGTTTTTATTTACAAGTCATTCTCTTTTTTACGTAAAATTACTATAATTTTAGTATAAAAAGTAAATAAAAAATTCGTGTTTAACGAAGGAAGCTATAGGGCAAAATTTTCTTAAGCCTCTTCAACTGCTTTGATCGCCCTTTCTCTTATCCTTAACCTCTGTCATTGTCCTTACTCCCCATTCCCTACTCAGTTGTAACTGCTGGCTTGACGGCTAAACATTAAGTGATACTGTCCGCCTAGTGCCATGAGTTCGTCGTGGGTGCCTACCTCGATAATTTGACCTTGTTCTAGTACTACTACTCGGTCTGCTAGTTTTGCTAGGGCGAGGCGATGGCTGACTATAACGGCGATTCTGCCTTTTGCCAAGGTGCGAAAAATGTTGTAAATTTCGTGTTCTGTTTTGGGGTCGAGGTTGGCTGTTGGTTCGTCAAGTATGATGAGTTCGGTTTGAGACAGTCGCAGCAAAGCACGAGCGATGGCCAGCCTTTGCCATTGTCCCCCCGATAAATCAACACCTCCTTCTAGCTGTTTGCCTAAGAGGGTTTCCAAGCCTCGATCTAACTTCTCAATGACTCTCGTCAAACCAGCTTCAGCGATCGCTTCTTTGATGTCCTTATCTTGTTGCATTTTCAGTAAATCGCCAAAGGCAACATTCTCGCGCACCGTAGTCGGAAAACGAGCATAATCTTGCATGACTACATCAATGCGCGATCGCACTTCTTCTAAAGGGAGCGATCGTAAATCTTGACCATTCCAAATAATCGCACCTCCACTGGGGTCATAAAGGCGACACAATAGTTTGGCTAAGGTGGTCTTGCCAGCACCATTTTCACCCACCAACACAATCATTTCGTTGGGGTGAATCGTCAGATTGATGTCTTGGAGAATTGGGCGTTCGCTGTTGGGATAGATAAACGAAATATTTTGGAGTTGAATACCTTTTTGCCACGACTTTACAACATAATCAGGCGACTTTTTCCCATTGACTGCAAAATTTTGAGAACGTGATAGTTGCGGCTGTAAATCTAAAAGCTGAAAAATTGGTGTTGTTGCCAGTGCGATATTATACAATTCCGAACTACCAGACATCAGATTTTCTAAACTGCGACGCACTTCTAGAATCACACCAGTGTAAAGCGCTAAATCTCCCAAGGTATGAGTTTTACCTAACACACCTTGAACTACATATATATATGGTAATGCTAAGCCTAACCCACTTAATAAAGACCAGCCAATAACTGCTGTTGTCCCCCGACTGCGGATTTGTTCCATTGCGCGAAAAATTGTCCGAAAAAGTCCGCGCCAGCGTTCCAGTAGTAGGGGTTGCAAACTAAACAAGCGTATTTCTTTGGCGTATGTCTCCCCAGTTAAAACCGTCTTGTATAAATTCATTTCACGAGCGACACTGGCTTGAGTTCTTTCCACCCTCCAACTTTGCTTGCGGTATTTCATTTCCACATACATTACAGGAGTAACGCAGCTAAACAAAATTAGCGGTACCCACCAAGCCAGAGACATGGAGAGTAACACGGCGGGAATGAAGATAAAAATTCCTTGTAACAAACTCAACAACCTGATACAAAGTTCTGGAAGTCTTTGCACTCCCTTTTCTGTCAGTTGCACCAAATTGAGCAAATCTGGTGTTTCAAATAAAGCAATATCTTCAAAAGTGGCAACCTTTTCGATTACTTGTCCTTGGATAAAGCCTTGAATGCGATCGCGTAGGGAAGCATAGACAAAGCTAGTGATACTACCGAGAGCATCACTGAGCAAATTTAGCACCACTAAACCTGCAACACTGGAAAGCAGTAGCGGTTGGGAAAGTATTAAACTGATGGCATTTTTTGTTGTTGGTAGGCTCAGGAGATGAGTAATTTCATCAATGATCGTTTTGTTGAGCCAAATAGCGATCGCTGGACTTGCACCACTTAGTAATGTGAGTATTGTTACATAGCGTAGCTCCGTTGGAACTACCTGCATCACTGTTACTACACTACGGCGAAATGCTTGGAGGGGAGAGATTTCGAGTATTTGCATATACTGATAGTGTAGCAAAAAAGAAATATCTCACGCTGCGTCTGTGCGTGACACAATCCTAACTCATGTTACTTCTATAACCCTCACTCAGCCCTCCCCACCGCATCGATCGCCGCCTGTAATGCGATCGCCACATGAGTCCAGTGAGTCCCCCCTTGGCAATAAACTACATAAGGCTCCCGCAAAGGCCCATCCGCCGACAATTCCAAAGTACTCCCCTCAATAAATGTCCCCCCAGCCATCACTACCTGGCTCTCATACCCCGGCATTTCATCCGGAACCGGGTCTAAGTAGGAACCGATGGGAGAATATTGTTGTATGGCTTTACAGAAAGCAATTAATTTTTCCGCCGAACCCAATTTAATTGCCTGAATCACATCTCCACGAGGCGCTAATGGTGCGGGATTTACTGGATAGCCAAGTTTATCAAATACATAACCAGTCAAGTATGTCCCTTTCATCGCCTCTCCCACCATCTGGGGTGCAAGAAATAGTCCTTGGAATAGCAGCCGATTTTGGTCAAAAGTAGCACCGCCATAACTACCGATACCAGGAGCAGTAAGGCGACAGGCGGCGGCTTCCACCAAATCAGCACGACCGGCGACATAACCACCAGCACTGACAATAGTGCCACCAGGATTTTTAATCAATGACCCCGCCATTAAATCGGCACCTACAGCTGTAGGTTCCTTGGTTTCAATGAATTCGCCATAACAGTTATCCACAAAGCAAGCGGTGTTGGGATTTTGCTGTTTGACTAAATTGATAATTTTTTCAATATCCGCAATTGATAAACTTGGACGCCAAGAATAGCCACAAGAGCGCTGAATCAAGACTAAACGTGTATTATCACCCACGCTACTACTTAAAGCTTGCCAATCTATAGTTCCTTGGTGTGTTAGCTCCAATTGGCGGTATTTTATGCCAAACTCGATAAGGGAACCTTGACTTTGACCCCGCAAACCAATGACTTCTTCTAGCGTATCGTAAGGAGAACCAACCACTGCTAGCATTTCATCTCCAGGACGGAGTACCCCAAACAATGCACAAGCGATGGCATGAGTCCCCGAAACGAACTGCACTCGCACCACTGCTGCTTCTGAACCCATAACTTCGGCAAAAACTTTATCTAAAGTTTCTCGTCCCAAATCATCGTGACCATAACCACTGACACCAGCAAAATGGTGTGCCCCGACACGGTGATTACGAAAGGCATCCAGCACTCGTTTTAGATTATGCTTGACCTGAGTGTCAATACCAGAAAAAATTTCTAACAGTGCGTGTTCTGCTTGCCGCAGCTGTTCCAAGCTGTTCATTAGTTCCTCGTTCACAAAAAATTATAAACATGCGGATTTTCAGATCGCGCAAATTTCGCCGAACAATTCCAATTCAGGTTACTGCATGACAATTGCTACTTTAAATAAACCTCAAATCAACTGGGTTAATACCCTGTTTTTCATTGGGCTGCACATCGGTGCGCTGTTTGCCTTTGTTCCTGGTAACTTTAGCTGGAAAGCACTTGGCGTGGCTTTCTTACTGTACTGGGTCACTGGTGGTTTAGGAATTACCTTAGGATTTCACCGCCTGGTTACCCACCGTAGTTTTCAAACTCCCAAATGGCTGGAGTATGTTTTGGTCTTTTTCGGGACACTCGCTTGTCAAGGGGGGCCAATCGAATGGGTAGGTACACATCGTATCCATCATTTGCACTCAGATACTGAAACCGATCCCCATGATTCCAATAAGGGCTTCTGGTGGAGCCACATCGGTTGGTTGATTTATCAATCGCCCGCTCAAGCTGAAATTCCTCGCTTTACCAAAGACATTGCAGGAGATCCAGTTTACCAGTTTTTACAAAAATATTTCATTTTGATTCAGATTGCTCTGGGTTTAGCACTCTTATTTCTCGGTGGCTGGCCGTTTGTTATTTGGGGCATTTTTGTTCGCATTGTCTGGGTTTATCACTGCACTTGGTTGGTAAACAGCGCCACTCATAAATTTGGCTACCAAAGCCATGAATCTGGCGATAGATCGACCAACTGCTGGTGGGTAGCCCTACTAGTTTTTGGGGAAGGCTGGCACAATAACCACCATGCTTTTCAATATTCAGCTCGTCATGGGCTGGAATGGTGGGAAATCGATTTAACTTGGATGACAATTCAATTGCTACAAGCAGTTGGCTTGGCTACTAATGTCAAGTTGGCTCCAACGAAAAGTTAGTTAGGAGTTAGGAGTTTGCAGTTAGGAGTTTGGAGTTAAGAGTTTGGAGTTTGGAGTTTGGAGTTTGGAGTTACATTTATTGGAAATCAGGCATCCTAATCTTTATGTTGCCGTCGATTTTTGCCAAACCATAATTTTGAGAACCACAAATCCTTATGGGACAAGGAGCGTTTCTAATTCACCTCAAGCGTGAGTTAAGAATCTAAACCCCAAACTCATCACTCCTACCTCGTAACTCCAAACTCCAAACTCATCACTTCCAACTCATCACTCCTAACTCCTAACTTCCAACTCCTCACTCCTAACTCCTAACTTCCAACTCCTAACTTCTAACTCCTCACTCATCACTCCTAACTCCTAACTTCCGACTCCTAACTTCCAACTCCTCACTCCTAACTCATCACTCCTAACTCCTAACTTTTGAAAAAGTTATTTACGGGTGCGCTTGTATGGGTTAGGTTGCTATAATCCGAGACGCTAATATTAAGCAACTTTACGGCAAGTTATTTTTTGATGACTTGGTGGAGGACTTTGTTGTATTTCAGGTGTTCATGACTACATCAACAATTAATACCCAGAAACTAAGTGACGAGTCTGCCAATTCTAACTTCAGGCTCAAAGATATTGTCAAAACTCTGCCAAGAGAATGTTTTCAGCAAAGTCGTCGCAAGGCTTGGACGCAAGCAATACTCAGTGTCTTGGCAGTTGCTTTAGGCTACTACAGCTTGGCGATCGCTCCTTGGTTTCTTTTGCCCCTAGCTTGGGTTTTTACGGGTACAGCTTTAACAGGTTTTTTTGTAATTGGCCATGATTGTGGTCACAGGTCATTTGCCAAACGTCGTTGGGTAAATGATTTGGTGGGACACTTTTTTATGATGCCGTTAATTTATCCGTTTCACAGTTGGCGGATTAAGCATAATCATCACCATACTCATACCAACAAACTCGATGAGGACAATGCTTGGCATCCCATCAGACCAGAAGTGTTTGAAAGTTGGGATAAAACCCGACAATCTGCTTTTGAGCTATTCATTCGCAAACGCTTATGGTGGGTAGGTTCCATCGGACATTGGGCAGTTGTACATTTTGATTGGCGGAAATTCAAAACTAAAGACCAATCCAGCATTAAGCTTTCTGTAGCTGTGGTTGTGTTGTTTGCTGCGATCGCTTTCCCGATTCTGATCGCCACCACAGGTATTTGGGGATTTGTCAAGTTTTGGCTAGTTCCCTGGTTGGTCTACCACTTTTGGATGAGTACTTTTACCATCGTTCACCATACTGCTTCAAATGTTCCTTTTGTGGCAGCCAATAAGTGGAATGAAGCTCTAGCTCAGTTATTTGGCACTATTCATTGCGATTATCCCCGCTGGGTAGAAATCCTCTGCCACGACATTAATGTTCATGTCCCTCATCATATCTCCACCGCCATTCCTTCTTATAATTTGCGGCTAGCTTACAGCAGCATTAAGGAAAATTGGGGGCCTTATCTGCATGATGAATGTCAGTTTTCTTGGTCTTTAATGAAGCAAATTACAGACCAATGTCAACTGTACACAACTGATGTTGGCTATAAGACTTTCGACGAATATTACGCACAACGATAAACCAAATTGCCAGCTTTTTTGACGCTCTTGAACTTTACAAGGGCGTCTGTATTACTTTGCTTTTTAATCAAATCTATTCAGAATCAACCACTGATTCAGATACTACGGGAAACTTGTATAGCAAGGGATTGGTGACTGGGTCAAAAGTATTTTGATGTCTGAGTTTGTCGTCTGTTAATGTCTTAAGCACCAAAGGTTGTGCTATATCTACCCTATTGATTCAAGGGACTTCCAAGTAAAAAAATATTCCACAGAAGACTGTTAACTGTTAACCGTTGACCGTTGACAGTGAACAGTCAACGACCTGAATCGGAATAATTTATTTTTTGGAGTTCCCCAAAACCACTAATATTTCAATTCGATGGGTTTTAAACCTAGTTATTTATTCGCTAGTGGTAGATAATTAATTGTGAATTATGACTTCTGAATTTTTTTTGGTAAATTGCCACAAAATTTACTCTCGCAGGACTTACGTAGCGAGATGATTTGTTGAGGTCGGGAATAAGCCAAAAAGGAAAATGGGTATTGGGGTTGAAAAAATCTTTAATGCCTTATCCTCCATGCCAAGCCCAAACCCTTAATTTCTCGTTTACAATGCGTAAGTCCTATCTTGGATGTTACGAGAGTTAGTATCCTGGGCATACTAGTGAAGTAAAAAAATCAAAAGTAAAATAAGTCTTGACTTCATCTTGCTTTTGCTTTTTTCCTTTTAGCTTTTGCCTTATAGGGTAAGATTATCTTGCCTAAAATAAAGTTCCGATTTATTTTCAACAAAAGAATCCAGCCAGTGCAATCAAATATCATCACGCTTAACGATTCTCAGAACAGTAAATTCTCTGAGGTAAATACCAAACTACCTTTTACTCTTCAGGATTTAAAAACTGCGATCCCTGCTGAATGCTTTCAGCCCAGAGTGACAAAATCACTTTATTACTTCTTTCGAGACATCCTGATTATTGGTCTGCTTTATGCAGTTGCTTATTACCTGGATTCTTGGTTTTTCTTTCCGATTTTTTGGTTAATGCAAGGAACAATGTTTTGGGCTTTGTTTGTGGTCGGACATGACTGCGGACACCAATCTTTTTCTAAGCATAAATGGCTGAATGATTTGATTGGACATCTTTCTCACACGCCGATACTCGTTCCTTATCATGGTTGGCGAATCAGCCATAGAACTCACCACAAAAATACCGGTCATCTCGATAATGATGAAAGCTGGTATCCTCTGAGCGAATCACACTATAAGCAAATGCCACTAGAACAAAAGATAGTCCGGTATTATGCTTTTCTATTGGCTTATCCTCTGTACTTATTTAAGCGTTCTCCAAACAAAAAAGGCTCTCACTTTTTACCCAATAGTCCGCTGTTTAAACCATCAGAAAAATGGGATGTCATCACTAGTACTGTTCTTTGGATTGGGATGGTAGGTTTGCTTGGCTACCTTACCTATCTGTGGGGTTGGATGTGGTTGCTCAAGTATTACGCTGCACCTTACATTGTGTTCGTAATTTGGCTTGATTTAGTGACGTTCTTGCATCACACTGAACCAGATATTCCCTGGTATCGTGGAGAAGAGTGGACTTTTTTAAAAGGTGCAATTTCCAGTATCGATCGCGATTATGGTTTGATTAATCATATCCATCATGATATTGGCACTCATGTTGCTCACCATATATTCCTGAATATCCCTCATTACAATTTGCTGAAAGCCACTGAGGCGATAAAACCAGTGATGGGTGAGTATTTTCACAAATCAGACGAACCAATTTGGAAATCATTATGGAATTCCTGGATGAACTGCCATTTCGTACCTGATACTGGAAGTAAGGTTTACTACACATCCAACAAAAAGTTAGCTAAAGGCTAAAATTGAAATTTGCGACTTCTTAAAGAAGTCGCAAATCTTGTATTGTCAATTGTCAATGATTTATGACTATCGCTGGAAGATTACTTTGTCATTAAAATGAATTTTTATCAAAGGTGCATTTAAAGATTAGATAAATAGCTTAATATAACTTGTCTTTTGGAGGCGATCGTACATTACATTATGATTCCTGCAAACTCTGTTAAAATTTGAGCGTCACAGCTAAAAGTAAATTCTATTGAATAAATATTCAAAAACTTTCCTGGCTGTAAGGTGATTAAAATACAGAGGTAAAATAAAAATAGTTTGATACTATCCAACTATCCCTGATTTGAGATTATGGACTTACTTAGCTGAAGATATTTACTTCCAATTGTTGCAGTTATAGTGGCTAAAGACTAGCATATCTATGTTCAAAGGTAATATCTCGTTAAATCAACCTGAAACCAATGAAAAATTGTTGCTTAAATTATTTTAGGCTCTATTAAAGATGAGTTAAGTTTATTTGCATCTAGTGACTTCAGTCAATTTCCTGCTAGGGTTATAAATCAGCAGAGACTATACTATAGACAATTTAGTTAAAACCCTTTTCAGATTTAAAATTCAGAGGTATCAATGATTATAACTAATTTTAGCAAACAAAGAAATGAATTAAATGAATCTAAAGTACTCAAAGCTAAACCACATTGGCAAGGGCAAAACTTGAGCGATACTGCTGTCAAAGGTAAAGATACCAAGATGCGAGATACTGCACCTGATAGTTCGATTTTTAATACCTTGAATCGCGGTCGAGTAGCTATTTTTATTGATGGCTTAAGCCTATTTCACACAGCTTTACAACTCGGCATAGAAATTGACTACGTTAAATTGCTTTGTCATTTAACCAACGGTTCAAGACTCTTACGTGCTTTTTTCTATACTGGGGTTGATATCACTAATGAAAAGCAACAGGGTTTTTTACTGTGGATGCGTCGTAATGGCTATCGTGTAGTGGCAAAAGACCTCGTTGTGTCGCCAGATAATTTTAAAAAATCAAATCTGAATGTAGAAATTGCTGTAGACATGATCACTTTAGCTCCATACTATGACACTGCGGTATTAGTCAGCGGTGATGGAGATCTAGCCTATGCTGTGAATGCTGTCAGTAGAATGGGGGTGAGAGTAGAAGTTGTTAGTCTGCAAACAACCACTAGCGAAAGCTTAATTGATGTTGCTGACTGTTTTATTGACCTAGATAGTATTAAAGCACACATTCAAAAAGATTCTAATCTTGGATATACTTACCGAACCCCCACGAATTCAAATCTGTAGGTAATAGAGGGGGGAGACAAGGGAGACAAGGAGAGAAGTCTGAGCGGAGGTTTCCTCCGATCAGAACTTCGGAGAGAAAGATTGCTACCTTGTCCCCCTTGTCTACCTTGTCCTCCCGATCCCCGCGTCTCCCACTCCCCGCGTCTTTTTAAATCTGCGTACTTGAGTATGGATATTTTAATAGTTGAAGATGAAGCTGAAATTGCTCATTTAATCCAACTCTCTTTAGAAAAAGAAGGATTTTTCTGCCGTATTAGCCGTGATGGGATCAATGCTTTACGGATGTTTCAGGAGCAACCACCCGATTTAATTATTTTAGATTTAATGATTCCTGGTTTAGATGGTCTGGAAGTTTGTGCTAGAATTCGCCAGAAACCAGGTGCGAAAGATCCTTATATTTTGATGCTCACTGCCAAAGGCGAGGAAATCGATCGCGTCATTGGTTTATCTACTGGTGCTGATGATTACATGGTGAAGCCCTTTAGCCCCAGAGAGCTAGTAGCCAGAGTACGCGCACTATTGCGGCGCAGTCTCCGTCAAGGAGGACAACATCAAGTTAATCGCACCCAACACTTTATAGTGGATGTAGATCAGCGCACTGCCAGTAGGCAAACGAATTCCCAGCAACCTGAAATTCTAGACTTAACTACCTTAGAATTTAATTTGCTAACTACCTTTGTCAGCAATCCTGGTCGAGTTTGGAACCGCACGCAACTAATTGATAAACTTTGGGGAGATAACTTTTTTGGTGATGAACGCGTGGTGGATACCCATGTAGCTCGATTACGAAAAAAAATTGAGCCTGACCCTGCCAATCCTATTTTTATTAAAACTGTTGTTGGGGTTGGCTATAAATTTGAAGACTCGCCGATGGCGTAAATGTTATGAAGATGGGGCTGAGAGGACGACTATTTTTTTCTCACTTGGTAGTGATGATAGTGGGGGTAGCTAGTTTAGTCATTATCAGCAAAGTTTCTTCTCCCCGATTCTTTGTCTTGCATTTGGAACGACTAGAAAATCAGGGGTTTGATTTAATCGATATTCGTACTGAATTAGTAACAGGATTTGAAATTGCTTGGCAACGGAGTACTATCTGGTCAGTTTTAGTTGGTAGCACCGCTGCTGGAGGATTGAGTTATTGGGTTTCCAGAAGGATTATGCTGCGGTTGACAGAGATGGAACAAATCACCCAAAAATTTGCTGCTGGACAGATGGATGCACGGCTACCACTGTATGACATTCCAGAACTCAATAGATTAGGTGCTAGTTTCAACCGGATGGCGGCGAGTTTAGAAGGGGTGGAAGTGCGCCGACGAGAAGTGATTGGAGACATGACCCACGAACTGCGGACACCATTAACAGTTGTGCGGGGTTATTTAGAAGAATTGGCTGATGGAGAAATAGAAGCATCTCCAGAAATTTATCGACGTTTAGCTAAAGAAACTAGGCGTCTAGAACGGTTGGTAAACGATTTACAAGAACTGTCGAAGGCAGAAGCTGGCTATCTGCCAATTAATATACAACGGGTAAATCTGCGTCCGTTATTAGAGTCATTAGTAGAGAAATTTACTGACCAGTTATTGGAAGACGGGCCGAGCCTGCGCTTGGAATGTCCGGCTGTGTTACCTTTTGTGTTGGCAGATATCGATCGCACAGAACAAGTATTGGTTAATCTCCTTGGTAATGCAGTACGTTATACCAAAGAAGGTTCAATTACCATTCGTACTGACATTGAAGCATCTAAACTCTGGATTGCAGTCATAGATACAGGTATTGGTATCAAAAGAGAAAATTTGCCCCACGTGTTTGAGCGCTTCTGGCGAGCTGACCAATCACGCGATCGCCATTCCGGTGGTACTGGTATTGGTTTAACAATTTCCCGCCGTTTAATTGAACTACAAGGCGGTGAGATTGAGGTAAAAAGCGAATTTGGAATTGGCAGTATATTTCGTTTTTTTCTGCCTTTGGCTTAAGTGAAGCAATTTTGAGTTGGCGTCTAAAATCCAAAGTACCAACATTTGCAATACAACAAATTGACATCAGGTAGTCACGTCCGTGTCATATCTAATTGCTAAATTTAAAAGTATCTAAATTATTGGCTTTTTCAAAGGCATCAAGATTTAGAATTTGTATTTAATATAATCTTAATTCGGCATTTTGGATCGTATGCCTAATTTTGTTTTGGCTGCTTTTTTGGTTAGTTTACTCACTGTATCTGGTTACGCTGCTATTGCCTACCTGTTCCCTCAAAATCGCTCCCCTGACTGAGCATTTACCAAAATTTTGGTATCTTTGTTCTCCATGATTAAAAAGATATCTGTAAAAAACATGTTTTAATTTTTTAAATTAGCTGTATTATTTTTAACCAATTTTTTATCTATATTTGATACAACTCTAACTGACTCCTGAGCAAAGTATGTTATAACTTGGTGGATCTCATATAACTCAAGGAGTATACAGAGTGAATCAGATAGAATTAAGTTTCAGTATTGCTTACCTGCTAATGACATGCTATTTTTTGACAAATTGGTTAATATTTTCCCTAAATCATCCCGCTACTGCTCCAGAAGATAAATTTTTGTCCGTTGTGATGTTTCTGACCACAACTATCTTTTGGCCATTGATGATTGTTATGTCTTGCTTAGAAATGTTTAAAAAAAAGAGAATAGATATTAATAAAGTAATTCCTGTAATTTTAACAATATTTGTGTTTAGTATTTCTTACTATGTGACTAATCTTTATGAGCGTGGATTTTGCCCTGATTTGCTATGCTATTATCCTTCTTGATTAGCCTAATTTAAATCCTTTATAGTAGTTGCCAATTATTATGATATATACAAATTTTTAGGGTAGCACAGCTAGCTGTACTACCCTACGTTATATTTCACAAAAACGAGATATTTAATTAGACCTGCCTTAAAAATAGGGCATTGGGCATTGGGCATTGGGCATATTGATTTTTATTGTTCCTTGTGAGCGCAGCTCATGGAGTAAGAGTGCAAAAGTTACTTTTGCAAGAGGGGGGAAAGGGAAAAGGGTTTTTATTTGCCCTTTCCCCTTTACCCCTTGCCCTTTTCCCCACTTCTCTTAGAAGTCTATTGATTAACGGCGTCTACCCGTACCAAATGAGCGACTACCTGAAGAACCTCGGCCAGTACCAAAACCACTACCAGAAGTACGTCTAGTAGTACTAGATCTGCCAGAGGGTTGCAAATTGCTACCACCAAAACCAGAACCAGAGGGACGACTATTACCAGTATTAGTACGTGTACGTACAGTTGAACTTCCAGGATATGACCTTCTAATCGTTCCAGTACTGCGGAAAGCAGTGCGGTTTCTCACCGCTGCGGGTGGTTGGTTATAGCGTGTTTGATAGCTTTGAACTGCTTGGTCATAGCTGCTACCATATCCACCGTAACCACTCAGGAATCCTCCTGATTGATAGACAGGGGGTACATAGTACTGGGGTCTAAACAATAGACTACCAATGGCTTGACCCGCCAAGTTACCAGCCAAAGATCCAGCAAACGGTGTCCAAAAACTATTTTCTTGACGAACTACGACGGTTTCTTGTCTTCCTGTTTGCGGATTAGTTTTATTCTCGGTAACGTTGTGGACGTAAGCAATTTTAAAATCTTCAGTCAGATATAAAACTGGTTGTCCATTTTCTACCTTCAGATAAGTTTTTTTACCTTGTTTAATTTCGTCATCAGTTAGCCGTGCCATTTGCAAATTTTCAGTTGCAAAGGTTGGCGGCGTGTTGTTTAGTAAAAATAGGCTGTACTCCCCAGTTGCATCGTCGTAAGTAACTTGTTGAATTTGATACTGTCCATCACTCAATTTTGTAGTAGTCGAGGCTTGGCTAACGTTCTTAGCTGGAGAGTTAGCTTGCTCTCCACCTCCGCAAGCTACAGTTGTCAAACACAAACTCAGTGTTAAAACAACGACTGTAAATTTACGTAGTATGGTCATGATCATTGCATTATCGTCCTATCTTGGAGCATAACAATTTATTCATGTTTATTGATGTGAGCAGTAAGTACGGACTACCCAACATCTTACAAAGGAACCAATTCAGGATAATATTCCAACAGTTGATCGCTAGTGAGTTCATCGCCTAACTGCGCTGGTGAAAAATGTACTTGGACTGCTCGTAGTTTATGACTGTAATGCAAATTGATTAAGGCTTTCAATCCTTCCTTAATTGCTTGAGCGTTAGAAAGATCTGTTTCTAATTGTGGTACTTCTCCTTCATAAGCTACTGTAATCATCACAATGACGTTGCGAGTTACAGGTACAGATAAAGGTTCATTAAACCCAGGCGCAGAACTGTAATCTGGTTCGCTGAGATATCTTTGGGCGGAGTCAGTAAACAACTCATTGACGTAATCTCCTGCATCGCCTTCATTCCAAAATACATCCCCTTCATTAGCAGCCGAAAGCCAGTAATCATCATATTGCAAAAGGGTTTCAGACAGTTGTACCAGTGCTTCTCCCAGAACTTCTAAGTCACCATCAGCATCCATCGCATTTCGTCCTGCACTATTTAACACTCCCAAAATTGGTGCTACTTCGCCTCCGCCCAAGTGCAAAAATAGGCGAAAGACCACATAGCGAGTTCGACCAATCATTCTATTAAAAGAATCGCGCATTTTTACCTCCACAATTTAGTTATTAGTCATTGGTCATTAGTCATTGGTCATTAGTCATTAGTGATTAATCATTAGTCACTCGATCCAATAACTAATACTTAATATTCAATGCCCTATGCCCTATGCCCCATGCCCTATGCCCCATGACCCATGACCGCAGTTGCTCCACTTGGGGAGACCCCAAGACCGCACTGCCTCCCCCATGCCCCATCTTCAATGACTAATATAATGAAACCCTTTAACAAAATCTATCACCATGTTTAACGAGGGTAATATATATTTTGTTGGTTCGCTGGATTTATCATCATAAACTGAAGTATTAAGAGAAGACCTATTAATAAATCTTTTGCCAAAGTTGGGATTATCATACACAATCAAAGTTTGAGCGCTAGAATTTGTTAAAATTATTTGGCTGGGAGCTTTACAAAAATTTAGTTTAGCAGCTACTTCGAGATTTTTTTTCATCTCTTTGATTGTTGTAGCTTTACTCATAGTTTGCTCTAAAAGCATATTTAATTGTTTTACCATGTGGGGAGATTTAAAAGATTTTAAATCTGGGTTGGCTACAACTTCAGCATTAATCATTTCCACTATCTGTAAAATATTCTTTTGGGTAGATGCCGCATCTACAAAGGGAAGGATAGCAATATAAGCGGTGGGAAATAATGCTTCGTCGCTATCTACACGGAAGGTAAAAATAGTGCGGCGACGACCACTTTCCATACTTGGGGGTTGTTTTAATCCCCGGTATTCCTGAGCAATTTGGTAGTAAGCGCCAGCAAGAGCAAAGTTAGCTTCATGTTCTAGGGCGGCATCAACAATAATCCTAATTGTTGGGGGTGTTTCGTTAAAAAAATCTCGTGAATCGTCGGCATGAAATTTTTGAATAATTGAGCGATCGCCTGTGGGACTGAGGTCAACCCATTCGCAAATCATACCTTCGGTTTTTAAACCAAATCTGGAAGTAGCGTAAAGTTTTGCACCGGTTAAAGTTGCTCCGGTTAAATCAGCACCAATCCATTCGGCTCTAATTAATTTTGCTTGAGTTAAATTCGCATGTACTAAACTCGTATTCGTTAAATTGGCATTGCTTAAATCTGCACCAATTAAATTTGCCCCGCTCAATTTTGCTCCGCTCAAATCTGCCCACCGGAGGTTAGCGCCGCTTAAATCTGCCCACCGGAGGTTAGCGCCGCTCAAATCTGCACCGCTGAGGTTAGCATGGCTGAGATTTGCTTGTCTGAGTTCAGCATCTCGTAAATTCGCACCGGTGATGTCACAACGACTCAGGTCAGTGGCGTTTAAGTTAGCCATTTCTAAGTTGGCTCCTGTGAGAGAAGCGCCTCGCAACACAGCTTCATTCAAGTTAGCGTTGCGGAGATTCGCTTGGCGCAGAGTCCCTTCTCGCAGGTCGGCGCTGGTGAGGTTAGCTTGGAACAAGTCAGCACGACTGAGGTCAGCGCGAATTAACTCGGTACGGATAAGTGAAGCTCCCTGGAGTTGAGCGCGGCTGAGATCTGCTCGAATTAAATTAGCTACATTCAGACTGGCATTGTTGAGAATAGCGCTGCATAGATTGACGCCGCTCAATCTGGCTACATTCAATTTGGCATTGCTCAAGTTAGCTTCACTGAGATTGGCACCGCTCAAGTTAACTACACTTAAATTAGCATCGCTTAAATTCACGCCACTGAGTTTAGACCCACTCAGATTAGCTTCAGACAGTTCAATACCACTAAAGTTTAAAACTCCTGCGGCGTATTGTTCCAGCAATTCCTCTACAGTCATCGATGCTACCTCTGGGATGCCAACTTTATATAGTTGTAAAGTCGGAAAAAATGAAATGTCAAAATTTAAAGAATGAATATTGGAATTTTAGGACTGGGATTGATTGGCGGATCTTTGGGTTTTGATTTGCGATCGCAAGGACATCATATCTTGGGAGTGAGCCGTCGCGAATCCACCTGCCAAAAGGCAGTAGCCCTTGGCTGCGCCGATGAAGCATCGGTAGATTTGAGCCTGTTAACAACCGCAGAAGTTGTATTTATTTGTACGCCTTTAGCCCTAATTGTGCCCCAATTTGTACAATTAATTCCTTATTTGTCTCCCACTACAGTTGTCACCGATGTGGGTTCGGCCAAAGCAGAAATAGTCCAAGCTATTTCTCATCTTTGGGATAATTTTATCGGCGGTCATCCAATGGCGGGAACAGCAGACAGTGGCATAGAAGCCGCACAAAGGCATTTATTTGTCGATAAACCTTATGTACTCACACCCCTGACCACAACACCAATCACTGCAATTACAATTGTCGAAGAAATTGTGCGATCGCTAGGTGCTAATATCTACCACTGTCAACCAGAACAACATGACCGGGCTGTGAGTTGGATTTCTCATTTACCTGTAATGGTTAGCGCCTCCTTAATTGCTGCTTGTTTGAGTGAAACTGACCCAGAGGTTTTACAATTAGCCCAAAAGCTAGCCAGTTCTGGTTTTCGGGATACCAGCCGTGTAGGTGGCGGTAATCCAGAGTTGGGGATTATGATGGCGCGGTATAATCGCCAAGCGTTGCTCTTGTCACTGCGCCAGTATCGCCAAAATCTCGATGAGTTGACTAACTTAATCGAGCAGGAGAATTGGGCAGTTTTAGAGTCAAAGTTGAAATCAACCCAACAGGCACGACCTAATTTTGTTGAGTAGTGGTAATAGAGTACGTTACGCTATTAATAACGCACTCATTACTACATTTAGTAAATTTATTGCGGATTTGTTGTGAATGCTTTTTCAGTTAGTTGATTAATTCTTTCACAGGCAACGGTTAACAGACAACGGAGAACAGAGAAACCAAACCCCAAAAACGTGCTATTGGATTAAATAAATACGCCGTTTTTATAAAGCGCTATCCTCTGGAAAAACATTTTTTGAAACTATGATTTATAGCTAAAATTAAAGTTTTCCATAGCTGTTTCCTGTTTTCTCTTGGCTGTTCACTACTCTCAAAAGTTTGTAACTTTATCCAAATAAACAATGGTAGAACGCCCAATCAAAAAATCAGAACGTCAGTCTCAAGCAAATACTGAGAATAATTCGGAAAATTTGGACTCCACACCTCCTGTGGAATCTAATCCCAAAAGCTCAAAACCAGATCGTAATCGTTCCTCTGGCAAAGGAAAAAAACGCTCCTTTGCAGATGAAAACAAGCCCCCTGTTAATCCTGCACTCATGCGTGGCCCAAAACCCGTTAAACCTCCAACTAAAGTTGAAAAAGAAGTTGAAACTGAAGCTGAGCCAAACTCCGAGCAGTCTGAAGATTAACAATGTGTTAGGCATTTAATTTGCAAATCTGTTCGTGTTAGCTGTTGATGGTTGACGGTTAACTGTTGACTGTTGACTGTTGACTGTTGACAGCTAACCCTCAACAATCAATAAACCTGATATAGGACTCATATTTGATTTGGTGAAAAAACTCAGTACACCCCGAAATTCCTTTCTTCCTGTTAAGAGTTCCCTCCCTATCGCGCTTGCGCTGCGCGAACGCGCACCACACAAATATGTTCATTAGTCAAATCTACTATATGACCGTGCAATTTAGTAAGTGGAATAAAACTTAGATACAAAAACAAGTTTCACCCAGTCACCAGTCATTTGCTATAAATTTACATAAAAAAATATAGATAATATTGAATAATTATGACTATGAAGAATAACTATGACCAGTCAAATATTGGCTATAAAAAAAGCACTGAAAGAAAGTGGTAAGACATATTTTCTAATAGGGTTAGCTTTTACAGTAGTGATAATTTTA
The DNA here is from genome assembly GCF_002608075.1 of Nostoc linckia z4. Taxonomy (GTDB): domain Bacteria; phylum Cyanobacteriota; class Cyanobacteriia; order Cyanobacteriales; family Nostocaceae; genus Nostoc; species Nostoc linckia. The sequence continues at coordinate 172,022 of NZ_LAHA01000004.1, read as the reverse complement.
GAATACATTACACCACCAGAATATGTATTCGGCTACCTCTATACAGCGACTATTTTATTAGCAGATTATCGATTAAATCGCAGAGCATTTATTGGAGTCACCATTGCAGCTACAGGATTAACATTATTAAATTTATTTGTACCAGGAAAAGAAATCATCAATCTTCCAACCTTGGCAAATAGGTTAATTGCAGTATTGGCGTTAGTGGTAACTGCCATTTTAAGCGAACGCAACCGTCGTAATGAAGAAGCGATCGCTCACACTCAAGCACAATTACGCTCCCAAGAACAACTAGCTGCAATGCGTGAAGATTTTATTTCTACCCTCACTCATGACTTGAAAACTCCTTTACTTGGAGCAATTGAAACGCTGCAATATTTTCAAAACGAGCAATTTGGTCAAGTGACCCCAATGCAAGCAAAAGTCTTGCAAACAATGGCTCGCAGTCATCGCAGTACACTGCAATTAGTCCAAACTCTTTTAGATGTTTATCGCAATGATGCCGAAGGATTGAAATTACACAAATCGGCTATTAACTTAGTAACTGTGGCTGAAGAAGTAATAGCCACCCTGATGGAACTAGCAAAAACGCGTCAGGTTTATATTTCTCTGCACTATGGCGAATCAGATTTTCGCAGCTTTCTTTGGGTAAATGGTGATTCATTGCAATTGGGACGAGTTTTTACCAATTTATTGAGTAATGGCATTAACCATACTCCCCGTGGCGGTAAAGTGGAAGTAGTATTTGAAAGTTATTCTAGCGAGCAAGTGGTCAAAATCCTCGACACTGGTTCCGGTTTTACAGAAGAAGAACTACCCCACTTATTTGAGAGATTTTATCAAGGACATAGCGATCGCCACGTCTCTGGTTCGGGACTAGGGCTTTATTTAACCAGACAAATTATTACAGCTCATGGAGGTACAATTTGGGCAGAAAATCGATGGCCACGAGGCGCTGTGTTGGGTTTCCGGCTACCTGCTTGTCCGCCACCGGGGAGATGAGGGGGATGGGGAGATGGGGAGATGGGGGGGTAGGGGAAAAGGAATAAATTTAATCTTCCCTTTTTCCCCTTACCCCTTTCCCTTTCCCCATATCCTGTTTGCCCAATGCCTAATAAAAAATGACAAAAATCTTACTTGTTGAAGATGATGAATTATTTCGGCTTGGTCTGCGAATGCGGTTGCAACAAGAGACTACTTTGGAGATTGTTGCAGAGGCTGAAGACGGAGAACAAGCTGTAGAATTAGCCAATCAATATCCTCTAGATTTGGTTTTGCTGGATATCGGTTTACCGGGAATTGGCGGGATTGAGGCTTGTCGTCAAATCAAGCAGAAGCACCCAAATTTACCAGTTCTCGTTTTAACGTCTCGTTCGGAAAAACCGCTAGTTTCGCGGTTAATTGCTGCTGGGGCACAAGGTTACTGCCTCAAAGGTATTCCCGCTGAGTCTCTAATTTTAGCAGTGCGATCGGTTGCAGCCGGGGCTTCTTGGTGGGATCAAACGGCAACAACAGAAATTAGGGCAGCTTTTGAAGGTACTACAACACCAATAGCAACAAAAACTCCAGAAACCTTAGAAAATCCTTTAACAAAGCGCGAACAAGAAATTTTAGCATTGGTAGCAGCTGGCAAAAGCAATCAAGAAATTGCAGAAGTTCTCTACATCGCCCCTGGTACAGTGCGGGTTCATGTCCATGCAATTTTACAGAAACTAGAAGTACGCGATCGCACTCAAGCCGCAGTATTGGCTATCCAAAAAGGATTGGTAGCACCAGAATTATTGATCGAACAATAAAAATCACGCATTCTATCGATTAGACGCTAAAACCCCTGATTTATCGTTGTAGAGACCTTGCATTGCAACGTATCTACTCTACAGGACGAATAATTATTGATATTTCGTTGATTTGGATAATTCACATCAAACGTAAATCCTATCTTGATATAAGATTCGTATGAATTTATGTAAATTTATTTAAGTATAAATACGGTTAGTGATTTTGACTTTTATTGTATAAATTATTTGACTAAAAGTTATAACTATCAAATATGGCCTAGTTTTCCTAGAGTGTACTGATACCATTTCTTTGTAAAGCTGCACGAAATTTTCTTGGCTTCTTCTTTGTTTATTTCCTACCCCTCATACCAATTCTCTATGAAGATGCGCCTAATTATTTTGGAATGTAGTCAATTAACCTCAGCGCCCCTTTGCGCTAACCTCAGCGTATCTTTGCGTTAAAAAATCTAATATTTAGCGCAGCCTCATAAAGAAACGGTATCAGAAGCCTATGCGCCCTTTCTGTCTTGCCGCAAGACACCTACGTTTTTCATATAATTTGGCGCATCTTCATACAGAATTGGTATGACTTTTCACGCGATTTGTAAAACCTCTCCATTTTCAAGGAGGGGCTTTGATTTTTCTCCTTCCCTAGTAATACCAAATTGGCATAAAAAATATGGTTTGAAATTATAAAACTTTGTAGTAAGGGAACTCTAAAAAATAAATTGTTCCGATTTAAATAAGTCGGCGTGAAAAAACCAAACTATATTTAGTAATGTAAAAATCATAAAATTCAGTTTGTAGTCAGGACTTTAGTCCTTTTTTCAGAACTTTAGTTCTCACGATAACCCTTTAATTATTTACCATGTTCTACTTACTTTTTTTTATTATGCCAATTGTATTAATTATTGATATCAGCTAATACACGCTAAAAAAGTATAACTACTCGTGGTAATTATTGACTGTTGACTGTCAATTCCCACATTCATCAATGATTACAGCCAAGCCTTTGATTTTTAATACATTAATACAACTTGGAGCGCATCCTACTTATTACAGTAATAATACTGTAGTAATTATTATTTTTTTAGCATAATTTTGTCCTGAGTTACTATATCAGATTTTTTGTTTTACCCCTGTAAAAAGAGGTGAGATTACGAAAGACGGCGAGAAAGCCCATTCTTTCTAGGGATGGGATAAATTGCCCTTCGCCATCTTAGTCATTGGTCAATAGTTATTAGTATTACTAAGCACAAAAAAATCGCGTATAACTACTAATGACTAATGACTCGAAATCCTAGCCGCGTAAAGCCGGGGAATGAGTTAATTATTTTATTTATCTTTGGAAGCGTATGTCTCGGCATTTGCTTCCTCTTTAGTGTTGCCTGACTAAAGTTATAAATTTCCAGTTCCCAAGTTTTATTGTCTAACAAGAATTACAAAACTTATAAAATCCCAAGGAACTTTACAGAGGAATTACACATGCCAAATCAAAATATCATTTTTATTGATGAAGCAGTTATCGACTATCAAACCTTGATTGCGGGCATTCAACCAGAGACTAATGTAGTAATCCTTGACTCAAATCAAGATGGGGTAGAACAAATTACTCAAGCCTTGCAAGGTGGAAAATACCAATCAGTTCAAATTATTTCCCACGGCAGTGCAGGCAGTTTACAATTAGCAGCAACTCAACTCAATGCCGACAATTTGAACTCCTACGGCAATCTACTACAACAATGGAGAAATTATTTAACTGATGATGCTGACATTCTACTTTACGGTTGCAGTGTGGCATCTTTTGATTTAGCTTTTGTACAACAATTGAGCCAAATCACAGGCGCAGATGTGGCGGCTTCTAATGACATCACTGGTAATGCCGAATTTGGGGGTGACTGGGATTTAGAAGTGAAGATTGGTTCCATTGAGTCAGATTTAGCCTTGACTCCAGAGGTAAAAATAGCTTATGGCTCAATTTTAGCCTTATCTTTTGCAAGTCCTAGCAACACTGGTGTGGGAAGTGATGCCCGTTCTGTAACAGTGGGGAACTTTGATAATGACCAAAACTTGGACTTAGCAGTGGCTAATTATGGCTCGAACAATATTTCACTGTTGTTGGGTGATGGTAATGGTGGTTTTGGCACTGTCAAAAACTTGAATGTGGGAAATAATCCCGTTTCCATAACAGTGGGAGATTTCAATAATGACCAGAAGTTAGACTTAGCAGTGGCTAACTATGGCTCCGACACAGTTTCATTGTTGTTGGGTGATGGGAATGGTGATTTTGGAACTGCCAAAAACTTTAATGTCGGAAAAAATCCTCATTCCGTCACAGTGGCGGACTTCAATAAAGACCAGAACTTGGACTTAGTAGTAACTAACTCTGGTTCCAACACAGTTTCAGTATTGTTAGGCAATGGTAATGGCGGTTTTGGAATTTCTGCTAGTTTCATTGTGGGAAACAATCCTTATTCGGTGACAGTAGCAGACTTCAACAATGACCAGAAGTTAGACTTAGCAGTGGCTAACTATGGCTCCAACACAGTTTCAGTATTGTTAGGCAATGGAGCTGGTAGCTTTGGGGCTGCGAGTAATTTCACTGTGGGAAATAACCCCTATTCTTTGACAGTGGGAGACTTTAACCAAGACGGTAACTCTGACTTAGCAGTGGCTAATTATGGTTCCAACAATATTTCAGTGTTGTTGGGCAATGGTAGCGGTAGCTTTGGGGCTGCCAGCAATTTGACTGTGGGAAGCAATCCTGTTGCGGTGGTAGTGGGGGACTTCAACAATGACGGCAATTCTGATTTAGCAGTGACTAACAATTCCTCCAGCAACGTTTCAGTATTATTAGGCAATGGTAGTGGTGGTTTTGGTAGTGCAAGTAACTTTAGTGTAGCCAGTAATCCCACTTCCATTGCAGTGGGTGACTTTGACAAAGACAATGACTTGGATTTAGTAGTAACTAATTCAACGTCCAATAACATTTCAACCCTAGTCAATGATACTGTAACCCCAAAAGTTAACTTTGGTGCTGCTACTTATAACACTACAGAAGATAGTACTGCTATTGAGGTAACCATTGCTGTTACTTTAGATGTAACTCCCAATGCTGATGTCACAGTTCCCATTATTGTGAACAACATTAGTACTGCAACCAATGGCGACGATTATACCTTTTCCCCCGCTAGCGTTACTTTTAATGCTGGGGCAGCAGGTTCAAATTTAACCAAACTGATAACTTTCACCATTCAACCAGATGATTTACCTGAAAATGCCGAAACGATTGTACTCAACTTCGGTACGCTTACAGAAGGTGTTCCTGGGACAATAACTGAAACTACTCTGAATATTGCTGCTAACGATGCCATTGAATACGAAATTTCCACCACCACCCCGACTTTAACCGAAGGTAATAGCGGCACTCAATCTGTTACCTTTACCATCACCCGCAGTGGTGGTACTGACGTGGCCAGTACAGTGGATTATGCCTTGGGTGGTACAGCAGTTTTAGACAGTGACTATAACAACATTCAAGTTACAAATGGAGGAAATGCTGCATCAGGGACTTTAAACTTTGCAGCAGGGGAAACAACAAAGACCATTACAGTGGATGTTTTGGGTGACTATACAGTTGAACTTGATGAAAACATTATTGTTACTCTCAGTAATCCCAACCTGACAACTGCGCCGGAAAGTTCCACAATTACCACCACTTCAGCCGAAGTAAACATCGTTACTGATGATTTCTTCGTTCCGACAATAATCAACGAAATTCTATTTGACCCCCCCAGTACAGATAGCCCAAAAGAATATATCGAACTGCGGGGAACTCCCGCAGCAATTCTACCACCCGGAACTTATTTAGTAGGCATTGAAGGGGATTCTGCTACTAACCCTGGTGTTGTTCAAGATATTTTTGATTTGTCTGGTAAGCAGTTTGGTATCAATGGGTTGCTGGTTCTTTTGCAAAAAGGTAATAGTTATACAGTGAACCCCAATGCCAATGTGTTTACTAATACTGAAACTGGAACTGGATGGGGAAGTGGGGCTTCAAGTTCAATTGGGCATCAAGGTGCAAACGACATTGAAAGTGGGTCTGTTAGCTTTTTTCTCATTGAAACTGATACTGCACCCACCTTGAGCAATGATATTGACTCCAATGACGATGGTATTGCTGATGGTGCGATTTACTCAAATTGGACAGTGCTGGATTCCGTTGCGGTTTTAGATGGGGGAACTACAGATATAGCATACGGTTCCATTGTATTTAGAAAAAATTCTGTCGGTTCAGTTCCAACGAATGCCGCAGTTGTTGACACTTCATTTACAGCTGGGTATGTAGGGCGTTCTGGTAATACCACGGGTGCAACAGCGTTAGATTGGGTGGCAAGTTTAATTACTGGCACTGCACCAAATTTATCATTAGGAAATGCTAGTAACACATCACCAGAAAGCTTTGCTAGTCAACCGTTAAATCATATAGGAAGTACTAACTTTGCTCCCAATGTAAATTACACAATTTCAACTGCTACCCCAACTGTGACTGAAGGTAATAGCGGTACGCAAACCATCGGTTTCACAGTTACCCGCAGTGGTGATACTGCTGTTGCCACTAACATCAATTATGCCTTCAATGGCACAGCTACTTTTAACACCGATTACAAGACTATTAAAGTTGCAGGTGTTACAGCTAGTTCATCTGGGATGATAAAATTCGCTGCTGGAGAAACAACAAAGACCATTACATTAAATGTTGTGGGGGATAAGGTCACTGAAGCTGACGAAACCATTAATCTCACCCTTAGCCAACTCAACCAAATCAGTGTCATCGCCCCAGCCACAGTTACCATCATTAACGATGACATCCAACCCAGCATCTCCATTGCAGATAAAAGTGGCAAGGAAGATAGCGGCAATCTTGTGTTTACTGTTAAACTCTCCAATGCCAGCAGTGATGTTATTACAGTGGATTACAACACTAGTAATGATACTGCGATCGCTAACGTTGATTACACCCCAGCCACAGGAACCCTAACCTTCAATCCTGGAGTTACCACTCAAACCATCGCAATACCGATTCTTAATGATTTTGTTGCTGAATCAAGCGATCGCTTTTTTGTCAATCTTACCAATTCCATCAATGCCACCATTGCCGATCCCCAAGCCAATGGTACTATCACTGACAACGATACACCAGGTATTACAATCTCTCCTGTGAATGCACTTGTAACTACCGAAGCTGGTGGCAGTGCTAACTTTACTATTCAACTCGATACCCAACCCACTGCTGATGTCACGATAAATTTGAGTAGTTCCAATGTAAATGAAGGCACTATTTCAGCTACTAGCGTCACATTTACTGCTGCTAACTGGAATACACCCCAAACCATCACAGTTACAGGTGTTAATGATGGCATTGCAGATGGTAATACTACTTACCAAATTATTACTGCCAAAGCCGTTAGTAGTGATGCTAAATATAACAATTTAAATGCTGACGATGTTGATGTTGTCAATATTAAAAGTGGCAATCAAGTTAATAGTATTATCACAGGTTCAGCTTCAGCTGATAACTTACAGGGAACTAGCTCAGACGATTTGATTTTTGGCTTTGCTAGTAATGACACCATTGTTGCTGGTGGCGGAAACGATGAACTTTACGGCGGTTTGGGTACTGATAATCTCACAGGTGGTGCGGGTAATGATATTTTTGTGCTTGCGCCAAATCAAGGTAGAGATACAATCAAAGATTTCAACATTAATGAAGATTTGATTGGTTTATCAGGTGGTATTAGYTATGCAAATTTGTCCATTACTCAAAGCAACAATGATACTTTAATTAAGATTGGGAATGTAAATTTTGCTTTGTTAACTGGAATTACAGCATCGACTTTAAACTCTAGTCATTTTATTACTTACTAATAGGATGTTTAAAAAGTATTGGGCGAATAGTAAGCGTAGGGGCGAACAGCCGTTCGCCCGTACAAGTATCAATATTTTGGTGAATTGGTATAATATCATATCCGGATAATTAGTTATGATTCCCAAAGTCATTGCACCCCAACCCCTCCCCGCGAGCGGGGAGGGGAGACAAAGCGTAGCTTTGGCTCTTTGGGGTTCTTGGGGTTTAATAAGTAATCAAGCGGACATGATGTAACACAAAATCAAGGTTTTAAAACCCACGTAGGTGGGTTTCCTCTGTGTAGCCGCGATTTCCAATCGCTTGGTGAGTAATCTCAGGTTCGCCCAAATACTTAGGATAAGAATGACGCTTTTCCAACAACCGCGAATACCAATTTTGAATTTGGATGAAATCACATAATATTTAATGGGTCTACATCTATTGTCAAACTAACAGATTGAGGGCAAAGCGATCGCACTTGTTCCCAGTCTGGTAGTTGCGGTAATTCCTCAGGAGCAAATTTAATCAATATTTGCCAACGATAACGATTCGCTACTCGTAAAATAGCCGCTGGTGCTGGCCCCAATATCTCTAATTCCTCGTTGGCGCTTAAAGCTGTGGCAATGATTTGGGCTGTGTTCTGCACTTGCACAGCATCGAGACTGCTTAAGCGCAATAAAATTAACCTTCCGTAGGGGGGATAATTCAAGGCTTGGCGTTGTTCTAATTCTGCCTGAGAAAAAGAGTGATAATCGTGCGATCGCACTGCTTCAATTACTGGATGTTCTGAGGTATAAGTTTGTATAATAACCCTACCCGGATCGTCTCCTCTGCCAGCACGTCCGGCTACTTGAGTCAAGGTTTGAAATGCGCGTTCGCTGGCGCGATAGTCTGATAAATGCAGCAACCCATCGGCGGCCACAACTCCCACAAGTGTCACCTGCGGTAAATCTAAACCTTTGGTGAGCATTTGCGTACCCACTAATAAATCGGCTTCACCGTTGGCAAACTGCGTAAGTAATGTACGGTGTGCGCCTTTGTTGCGGGTGGTATCGCTATCAAAGCGAATTAAACGCAATTGGGGAAACTGTCGCGTTAGTTCCTGAGTAATTCGCTGAGTCCCGCTACCAAAGAATTTCAGGTAAGGGGAACTGCAATCGGGGCAGAATTTAGGATGCGATCGCGTATAGTTACAGTAATGACACCGCAACAATTCTGGCGCTCCTTCTTCGGTGTGGTGATAGGCCAGGGATACGTCACAATAGGGACACTCCAGCACATAGCCACAGCTGCGACAAGAAACAAAAGTACTGTGTCCCCGGCGATGAATAAATAAAATTCCTTGCTGCTGTCTTTCTTTTAGCTGTTGCAAAGCTTCTTGCAAGGATCTACTAAATATAGAACGATTTCCCTGCTGCAATTCTTCCCGCATATCTACGATTTCTACTGGCGGTAGTGGGCGGGAGTTGATGCGTTGGGGGAGAGAGAGGTAGTAGGAGGACGCAGGGAAGGGGGGACGCTCTGACGCGGAGAGGGAAGGGGACGCGGGGAGGGGGGGACGCTCTGACGCGGAGAGTGTTTGTGATAAATTCTCTGTGTCTTCGTGTCCCTCTTTCCCCGCGTCAGAGCGTCTCCCTGTCCCCGCGTCTTCTTCCTTCACACTCAGCCAACTTTCCAACGAAGGGGTGGCGGAACCTAAAATTAGGGGACAGTTTTCTAATTCGGCTCGCCATTGGGCGACGGTGCGGGCGTGGTAGGTGGGGATGGGTGAGTCTTGTTTGAAGCTGCTGTCGTGTTCTTCATCTAATATGATTAAACCCAAGTTGGGTAAAGGCGCAAAAATGGCGCTGCGGGTGCCAATTACAACTTGCGGTTCTCCTAGAAGCATTTGTCGCCAGGTGTCGTAGCGTTCGCCTTCTGAAAGGGCGCTGTGATAGACGCGGACTTTATTGCCGAAGCGGGCGCGAAAACGGTCGGTGAGTTGGGGTGTAAGTCCAATTTCTGGGACTAAAACCAGAGCAGATTTGCCAATTTGCAGCAGAGGAGCGATCGCTTGCAAATATACTTCGGTTTTCCCGGAACCTGTGACGCCGTGCAATAAAACTTGAGCAAATCCATTTAATGTCTGAATTGTTTCTAGGGCACTGGTTTGGGCTGCATTTAATGTCTTTGGTCGGTCTTGAGCTAAGGACGGGCTTTGTTCTGTTCGCAATACTTCCCGTTCTTCAATGACGATACAACCTTTTTGTACTAATGTCTTCATAATAGAAGAACTAGCATTGCAAATTTGCAATAATTCACTTTGCCATAACTCTCCTCCACGACGCCGCAGCACTTCTAATATTTCTCGTTGGCGAGTTGTTAAGTCAGGTTCCAGTGTACTGGTTACCAGTGTCACTGCTTTTTCAAATTTCGGTTTAGTGAGTTGGGGCGGTTCTAAGTAACTTTCTACTAAACCCCGTCGCAATAGTTCGCGCACTGCTTGGTAAGCTCGTGGGACTTGATTCTGTAAGTAGCGAAAACTATAATCTCCGTCTGATTGTTGCTGTAGGAGTTGCAGAATTTTGTGAGCGTCTTTATTGTTGACTTTGGCTACTAAACTTTGAAAATTTAATAAAGCTAGAATTTTAATCAAATAATTATTTTCGATGGTATTAAATATATAAAATTTAATTAACCAAGAATAAGATTCGCGAACAACACGCATCAAAGGTGTGTTTAATAAAGCATTAATATTAGTGTTAGTAGACACTGCTGCACCAGCTACGGTTAAACGGATGCGACGTTGCGATCGCCCCAATAATCCTGGTGGTAATGCTGTACGTATTACCTGAATTATTTGTGTGTAGTAATACTGCGATATCCGTTCCATTAAAGTCCAGTAACTATCCCGGAAAAAATTCTTTTGAATCACATCTTCCACATCCCGAATTTTTTCTAGCGGTAAGTCTGCTGGAGGTTTGAAAAGCAATCTAATGGCTACTCCCGTGAGATGTTGTGCGCCAAATGGTACATTCAAAATATCTCCAGGTTTTACTTCTAACCCGCTTGGCAGTCGATAAATGTAAATATTTGCCCCTTTTTCTACTTCTGTTGCTGTTCCTGGACAGTCCACCAGTACTTCAACCCAACGATTAAGAGTTGCACTTGGCTGATAAGATTCTCCTGGTTCTGCTACCACTAATGGAGATAAATTTAGGTCATTAATATACATAGTTGCTTACTTAATAGTTAGATATTTTACTCAATTGGCTGCTGCTAACTCGACCGTATTTTTTATTTTCTCAAGCATAAATGGTATTTCTGAATACTGTTATTGTTCATAATACTTGATAAGTTTCCTCTTATGTAATCTGCTAGACAAATTCGTATCAACTTTACATGCAATAAATATTGGGGTTCTCTATAGAAATAAAAGCATTTTCGCTATTGCTGTAATTCATTGGGTCTATCTACTAAATAGGGAGTAGCCTTTTTCCGCCTATTGATAGATATTCAACCCTTTATGCTTATGAGATGCTTTTATACAAATAAGAATATCCCGAAATTAGGCTCCCATCATTGTAATTAGTATTATCAGGGTAACTTGCCATCGGGAATGCATAACCCCAACACCAGGTTTTCATTTTATCCAGTGATTTACGCTACCTAGACATTAAAAATATTTAGAAAAATATATGAAGATTTAAGAAATCTGGATAGTTAGCGGAGATTTTTATATTTGTTTAAGTTGAGAAAGTTTGAGGGGGTTTGACATATTTGGTAATTAAGAAAAAAATAAAGAAGATATCTCTTGTCAACCTGAAAATTCAGTTTTGTTGGGTGCGAAGGTCAATTAAGTTATTGCTTGTATCTAAGGATAACCTTGAGTTAGTAGGTACATAGCAGTTTTTATTCCTGAAGAAAATTAGCATAAGCTTGTATTTTGGCTATATAAACGGGTGCATTCGTCCCTTAGGGAAAACTACCAAGCCTAAAACTAGTAGCCATAAGTAAATTATGTACCAAACAAAGCAACAATCCCTAAAGGAAACTATGAATATTGTTGAATTGGGAAAAATGGAAATACTGGAGAATACTGCTGAAACTGAAGAACTATTGCTGGAGAATTTAGATGCAGTAGCTGATGAAGAACCTCCCATTTTAGTAGAAAATCTGGAATCGGAGGAACGGGATGGAGATGAAATGGCTGCGGCTCGTCCTTCGGGATACAATAAGACCGAACATGATGATGCTGTAGGCGCTTTTTTTAAAGAAATGGCGCGTTATCCACTGCTAAAACCAGATGAAGAAGTGGAGTTAGCACGGCGGGTGAGATTTCTAGAAGAAATTCGGGAATTACAAGCGACTTTGCTCTCAAAACTCGGACATGAACCTAGCAAATTAGAAGTAGCTTCTGAGCTAGAAATGACAGAAAAACAATTAGAAAGTCGCTTGTATCAAGGTAGGGTAGCGAAACGTAAAATGATTCGCTCCAATCTCAGATTAGTAGTATCTATTGCCAAGCGATATTTAAATCGGGGAGTACCTTTTCTGGATTTAATTCAAGAAGGAGCAATGGGTTTAAATCGCGCTACAGAAAAGTTCGATCCAGATAAAGGATACAAGTTTTCTACCTACGCTTATTGGTGGATTAGACAAGCGATTACAAGAGCGATCGCTAATGATGCGCGAACAATCCGCTTACCAATTCATATTGTTGAAAAACTTAATAAACTTAAAAAAGCGCAACGAGAACTCAAACAAAAACTCTGTCGTAATCCTTCGGAAGTGGAAATGGCAGAAGCGTTGGAAATTAGCGTCCAACAACTACGTCAATTGCAACAATTACGCCGTCAAGCACTTTCTTTAAATCACCGTGTTGGTAAAGAAGAAGACACGGAATTAATGGATTTATTAGAAGATGAAGATAACTTATCTCCAGAAGCAAAAATGAATGAAAACATGATGCGTCAGGAGATTTGGGAAGTATTGGGTGACGTGTTAACTCCACGGGAGAAAGATGTCATTTCTTTGCGGTATGGTTTAACAACTAGCGAACCCTGTACCTTGGAAGAAGTCGGCAATATGTTCAATCTTTCCCGCGAACGAGTGCGACAAATCCAAAGTAAAGCCATGCGAAAATTGCGGCGTCCCCACATAGCCAAACGATTAAAAGGTTGGCTAATTTAAAAATTTCACCGAAAAATCAAGACTTAATACCAAATTAGGATAATTAGAGATGATTGGAACAGTCTTTACTACAGACATTTAATCCAAAATTCCAAATCCCAAATCTAAAATCCAAAATTGGTATGATACCTGACCTTATTATCTCTCATAACGAAACATTTCTCGAAGGGGGGCGATCGCCAACTGCAAAAACCGGGTGTTTTGTACCTTTTTCAGCTTGAATTTAATCATTAACCACAAAAATTGCACAGTTAACTATAGACTATGGACTATGGACTATAGACTATAAACTCATGACTTCGAGTAGCGATTTGATTGTGCGTTTTGCCCAGCCAGCTGATTACAGTGTACTCTTTAAATTAATTGAAGGGCTTGCCGAGTATGAAAAGTTATCTCATGCAGTCACCGGTAATGCTCTGGCACTGAAAGAACATTTATTTGGTTCGCACAGATATATAGAAGCAATATTAGCAGAATTTAGCGGTCAAGCTGTTGGTTTCGCTCTATTTTTTCATAATTATTCAACATTTTTAACTAAGCCAGGAATATATCTAGAAGATTTATTTGTTTTACCAGAATATCGCAGGCAAGGTATTGGTAAAGCTCTGCTAACTAAAGTAGCCCAGATTGCTGTAGAACGCAATTGTGGACGCTTAGAATGGAGTGTGTTGGATTGGAATGAATCAGCCCAAGCTTTTTATCGTAGTATGGGAGCTTCTATATTAGATGATTGGCGAATTTGTCGTGTGACAGAAGATACACTCAACAAGTTAGGAACTGTGAATAATAGCAATTCTGTGTGAAAACTTCTGTTAGGATTGTTGACAGTCAACAGTCAACTTGAATTGTACATTAAACCTCTTGTAAAAGTGCTTTTTGGACTCTTGTGGTCAAAGGGAAAAGGTGAGCCAGCGCGGTCTTGGGGGTTTCCCCCATGAGCGACTGGCGAACCCCGAAGGGTTTAAAGGGGAAGGGGAAAATACCAAACCTTTCCCCCTTTCCCCTTACCCTTTGACCAAATTCTGCAAGAAATTAGCCTACAACATAACACACCCTATCGGCCACTATTCTCTATTTTCAAGATGCAAATAAAACGAACATTCTACTACTAAATATAAAAATATTTTCTTTTTATTCCCTACTTACCACTGCCTAATTTTTGAACTTAAGAAATATTGTAGAATTGAAAAATATATTATTTAAAGATTAATGGGTATAGTAGGCAATAATCTTGAATTCCAAAAATTTTAAGGCTAGTTTGACAGCTTGTCGTTTGACTATAGCAGCGCCTCAACTGACAATTATGAAGGATATAGCGATTCCCAATTAAGTGAGGTACATCAACTTTTGTTTTTAAACGCTCCACAAGCGTAGAGTCAAGCCCAGAGTTACCCGCAGGTTTGCCCAACAAGATAAGCAAAGTACTCAGTACCTCAGCAGATTAGGAAACGCGCTATATTCCACGAATCAATGTTATTGCAGAGGGAACACGAAATGAAAAGAATTATTAAAATTATGCTGTTAGGCATAGCAATCTTCACCTTTGCCTTCAGTAGTCCAGCTTTAGCCGGAGATGCTGCTAGCGGAGCTAAAGTATTTAGTGGTAATTGTGCTTCTTGTCATGCAGGCGGTAAAAATTTAGTTAAAGCTGAAAAAAGCTTGAAGAAAGCCGATTTGGAAAAGTATGGTTTGTACTCAGCAGAGGCGATTATTTCTCAAGTTACAAATGGTAAAGGTGCCATGCCTGCTTTTGGCAAACGTTTAAAACCTGAGCAGATTGAAAATGTTGCTGCTTATGTACTTTCACAAGCAGATAAAAGCTGGAAATAGTACTGAAATTATCAGAATTGAGCAATCAAATTCTGGTTAAGATACTTTTGATATCTGGCTCGTAATTTCAGGTTTTGCTGTTACAGTAGATTCCTCTGAAATTCAGAAGGAATAAGGAATAGGGAATAGGGAACAGGAAAACCCACGCTTGCAAGCGTGGGTTTTTCAACTTTTCAACACAGAAGTACGCAGAGATTTCTAGCTCAGCAGACTAGGAAACGCTATATTTCAACTTCAATTGACATTTAATTCCGTAAAATCTCTGAAAAATAAAGAATTGAGTTTTCAGCAAATTTATCACTATAGGACTCCTATTTGATTGGGTGAAAACAACTCCGTACACCTATATTCTCTGAAACTTTTTTGCCTGACTACGCAAATCATTTCAGATATCAAAGCGGATTCCTATATATATCTACGATAACTGATATTAAGAATAGGTAAAAGGGAATACTAAGGCTGAATCACAATATTAAAAATAGCACTGCAATGATACTACTATCTAATGATATAGTTCCCTTGTCTGGATATCGCATCACAGAGCAAATTTATTCAGGTAGTAAAACCTTAGTTTATCGAGCTGTCAGAAAACAAGACCAAAAGATAGTGGTTATCAAATTGATGCGGAATGAGTATCCCACCATCGATGAAATTGCTCAGTTTCGCAATCAATATACAATCACTAAAAATCTCAATTTGCAGGGCATAGTTAAACCTCTGAATTTAGAAAATTACCGTAATGCCTATGCCTTAGTGATGGAAGACTTTAGCGGTATATCCCTTAAAGATTGGACAAAGAGGAAAGAAAAAAATATTGTCAGCTTAGGAGAGTTTTTTCAGATTGCGATACAAATAGTATCTATCCTAGAGGAACTGCATCGCCATCGCATCATTCACAAAGATATCAAACCCGCCAATGTTCTAATTAATCCCAATACTCTGGAAATCAAACTTATTGACTTCAGCATTGCTACTTTACTACCAAGAGAAGTCCAATTTATCACGAATCCTAACGTTTTAGAAGGAACATTAGCTTATATTTCCCCCGAACAAACTGGAAGAATGAACCGTGGTATCGATTACCGTAGCGATTTTTATTCCTTGGGGGTGACATTTTTTGAACTTCTGAGTGGAGAATTACCGTTCAATACTAATGACCCAATGGAATTAGTCCATGCTCATATTGCCAAACAACCAGACAAATTCAAAATTAAACATTCAAAATCTACAAATAATGAGGAAATTCCAGAAGTACTTTGCGATATCGTGATGAAACTAATGTCCAAAAATGCTGAAGACCGCTATCAAAGCACCTATGGACTTAAATATGATATAGAAATATGCCATCAGCACTGGAAACAAACTGGTAATATTCCATTTTTGGAGTTAGCCGTTAAAGATATTTCTGACCGTTTTCTGATTCCTGAAAAACTCTACGGTCGTCAAGAAGAAGTCGCAAATCTTCTTGCTGCCTTTGACCGTGTGACACAAGGTAAAACAGAAATGGTTTTGGTTGCAGGCTTTTCTGGTATTGGTAAAACTGCGGTAGTGAACGAAGTTCATAAACCCATTGTCAGACAACGTAGTTACTTTATTCAGGGGAAATTTGACCAGTTTCAAAGAGAAATTCCGTTATCGGCATTAGTACAAGCTTTTAGCGAACTAATCAGGCAAATCTTAATAGAAACTGAAGCAGAAATTCAACATTGGAAATTGAAGATACTTGCAGCATTAGGGCAACAAGCTCAAATAATTAGCGATGTAATTCCTGTACTAGAACAAATTATTGGTAAACAACCAAAATGTGCGGAACTTTCTGGTAATGCTGCCCAAAATCGCTTCAATTTATTATTTAAAAGATTCATTCAGGTATTTCTTAGTAAAGAACATCCTTTGGTAATCTTTCTAGATGATTTGCAATGGGCAGATACAACATCTTTAAAATTTATTCAATTATTAATGAATCAAAATAATGTAGAAAATAAAAAATCATTTTTAGCTACTTTTGAAAGTCAAGAAAATATCTTGATTCCTAACTTTGAGAGCGAAAATTTGTCAGGCGATCGCACCCAAAACTTAGAGATAAATGAAGGTAGTTTATTATTGATTGGTGCATATCGTGATAATGAAGTTTCTCAAGCACATCTGCTTTATTTCACAATAAAAGAAATTGAAAAAACAGGTGCGACCATTAATCATATTATTCTCCAGCCTTTAAATCAAAATAATTTAAATGACCTCATAGCTGATACTTTATTTTGTAAACAAGATGTGGCTATTCCTCTGACCCAAATGGTGTTTGCTAAAACTAAAGGTAATCCCTTTTTTGCCATTCAATTTCTCACGTCTTTACACAAAGATAACATTATTAAATTTAATTATAATCTCGCCTGTTGGGAATATAATCTTCCCCAATTGCAAATATTAACTCTCACGGATGATGTCGTCGAATTTATGGCGCTGCAAATAGAAAAATTACCCAAAATGACACAGGATGTTTTAAAATTTGCAGCTTGTATTGGCAATGAATTTGATTTAAAAACTCTTGCCATCATCAATGAAAAATCTGCGGTAGACACGGCATCTGAAATATGGAAAGCTTTGTATGAAGGTCTCGTTTTACCTCAAACTGAAGCTTATAAATTATTTCAAAATGCCAGCGGTTCTGTGGATTATGATAGCCAAAAATCGCAAAATTTACCCCTCAATACCTCTTTGTGGCCTCGATACAAGTTTATACACGATCGAGTCCAGCAAGCTGCTTATTCTCTCATTCCCCAAGACCAAAAAAAGCAAATTCATTTACGAATTGGGCAACTACTTTTGAAAAATATTTCAGTTGTAGAACGAGAAGAAAAGATTTTTCAGTTAGTCAATCAATTCAATATTGCAGTTGAAATTATCACAGATAAAACTCAACGCGATGAACTAGCCGAGATGAATCTAGTTGCTGGACGTAAAGCTATAGCCTCCACCGCTTATATTGCTGCAACTAAGTATTTAAGTACTGCAATAGAACTATTAGCCAATGATTGTTGGGAAACAAAATATGAGCTAAGCATCGCTTTGTATGAAACAGCTGCGGAGGCTGCATACCTGAGTGGTAACTTTCAAAAAATGGAGGAATTAATACAGGTAGTCTTAGCACAAGCAAAAACATTACTAGAAAAAGTAAAAGTTTATGAAATCAAAATTCAAGCTGATGGAGCGCAAAATAAAGCATTAGCATCTGTCAATACTTCCTTAAGCTTTTTAAAGTTATTGGGAGTAGAATTTCCCCATCAGCCAAACCAACTTGATGTGCAATTAGCAATGGCAGAAATAACGTCTAATTTAGCTGGAAAGCAAATTCAGGAATTAATTAACCTTTCGGAAATGAAACAGCCTGAATTATTAGCAGCTATGCGTATATTATCGAGTACCGCTCCAGTTGCTTATCAAGTTGCGGCTGAATTGTTCTTACTTATTTGTCTCAAACAAATAAATTTATCAATAAAATATGGGAATTCTTCCTTATCGGCTTATGCTTATGTTGTTTATGCAGTAATGCTTTGTGGAGTCCTCAAAGATTTTGAATCTAGTTATCAATTTGGTAGGCTAGCTTTAAACTTATTAGCTCAATCTGGCGCGAAAGAAATAAAAGCCAGAGTAATGCAAGGATTTTATTCTCTCATTGAGATTTGGCATAAACATGTTAAAAAAACATTAAAACCTCTGCTGGAATCTTACTCTGCTGGATTAGAAACCGGTGATTTAGAATTTGCAGCTTATTGTTTAATGTATTATTCTAGCTTTTCATATTGGATTGGTAAACAATTGACAGAATTAGATGGAGAAATCGAAAATTACAATCATGCCATTAGTCAAATTAAACAAGAAAGACCTTTGAATTGGAGTAATATTTATAGACAAATT
Organism: Nostoc linckia z4; assembly: GCF_002608075.1. Taxonomy (GTDB): domain Bacteria; phylum Cyanobacteriota; class Cyanobacteriia; order Cyanobacteriales; family Nostocaceae; genus Nostoc; species Nostoc linckia. Next base: position 153,419 of record NZ_LAHA01000004.1, on the reverse strand, counting down.
GTTTTAAATTTACTCCACAATACAGAAAACCCATCCTCTTTAGTTGGTATAGCCTACGATGAAAACATAATGCTGCCTATTCATTTGGAAGCTAAAGACGGAGTAGGTCTTTTATATTTATATTTGGGCAAATTACATCTATGCTATTTATTTGAACAATATTTTATAGCAGTAGAAAATGCTACTTTAGCAGAGAAATATTTAGATGGTGGGATAGGACAATTAGTTGTACCTATTTTTTATTTTTATGATTCACTAGCGAGATTAGCTATTTATCCTCAAATTTCAGAAATCGAACAACAACAAAATCTCGAAAAAGTAGCTGCTAATCAAGAAAAGATGAATCAATGGGCCCATTATGCCCCAATGAATTATTTACATAAATTTTATTTAGTAGAGGCAGAACGGCATCGAGTTGTTGGTGAATATTTACAAGCAATGGATGATTACGACCAAGCCATTGCCTATGCTAAAGAATATGAATATTTGAATGAAGAAGCTTTAGCCGAAGAACTTGCAGCTAAATTTTATTTAGGAATAAATAAACAAAAAATTGCCCAAACTTATATGACTGATGCTTACTATAACTATCTGAAATGGGGAGCATTAGCGAAAGTTGAAGATTTGCAAAAACGTTATTCTCAATTACTCGCTCAAATTATCCAGCAAGAAAAACTTAACATCCAAATCAACGATCGCACTACTAATTCTATCCGCATATCCCACTCAATTGCTAGTAGTAATGAAACAGTTTTTAGTACTAGCATTTCAGATATGCTAGATTTAGCATCTGTAATTAAAGCTTCTCAAGCAATTTCCAGAAAAATTGAGATTGAACAACTGCTTTCTGCATTAATAGCAGTTGTCATCGAAAATGCCGGAGCTTCCAAGTGTGCGATGATTTTAAATGAAAGCCATCGATTTAAATTAACTGTAGCCGCAGTTGGTTGCAGTTCAATATCTGGAAGTATTTCCACACACTTTCCAGCAATTGATTTAGATTCCAGTCGAGACGTTCCCATCACTTTAATTAATTACGTCAAACGTACAAACCAAATTTTCGTCAGCGATAATGTTAAGACTGCAAATTTTTTATTAAATGATTCATATATTGTTCAAGAACAACCAAAGAGTATCTTGTGTATTCCGATAATTAGTAAAGGAAATTTGCTCGGTATTCTTTACTTAGAAAACAACTTAACAATGGCAGCATTTACACGCGATCGCATCGGTATTATTAATCTCCTTAGCACCCAAGCTGCAATCTCTCTAGAGAACGCCATCCTCTATAAAAACTTAGAAAAATATAGCCAAACCCTAGAGGAAAAGGTAAATCAGAGAACCCAAGAATTAAACGACAAAAATCAATGTTTACAAAAAACTATCCAAGAATTGCACAGTACCCAAACTCAATTAATTCAAAGCGAAAAAATGTCTTCATTGGGGCAAATGGTGGCGGGTATCGCACATGAAATTAATAACCCTATTAACTTTATTCATGGAAATATCACTCATATAAGTGAGTATATGGAAAACTTGCTAGATTTAATTAGCACTTATCAACAAGAATGTTTAAATCCTTCTACATTAATCAAGCAAAAAACTGAAAACTTCGACCTTGATTTTATGGTAGATGATTTACCAAAAATTCTTGATTCTATGAAACTGGGAAGTTCGCGTATCCGCAATATTATTTTGGGATTGCGTAATTTTTCTCGCTTAGACGAATCGGAAATGAAACCTGTAAATATTCATCAAGGCATTGATAGTACTTTAATGCTTTTACAGCACCGGCTCAAAGAAAAAAGCGGACGTTCTGAAATTGAAGTCATCAAAGAATACGGAAATTTACCAGAAATTACTTGCTATGCAGGTCAACTTAATCAGGTATTTATGAATATTTTAAATAACGCCATTGATGCCTTGGAAGAGTTATTTTCCATTAGTCATACATCATTACTAGACCAACACAGAAATCATACAGAAAATGTCCAACCATATCTACCACAAGCATCTCTAGGAGACACTAAGGGAAAGCTAACGCAATTTCAGCGACAAATTCACATCGTGACTCAACTCACAAATTCCAACAAACTAATGATTCAGATTTCTGATAACGGTTGCGGGATGACTCGCCAAGTCAGACAAAAAATCTTCGACCCATTTTTTACTACTAAATCCGTAGGCAATGGTATTGGCTTGGGGTTATCAATTAGCTATCAAATTGTTGTAGACAAACACAAAGGTCAATTAACTTGTTATTCTGTTCCAGGAAAAGGAACTGATTTCATAATTGAAATACCGATAAGGTAATAAACTTCTTACAAAAGTGCTTTTTTGGGAAAAGGGGAAAGGGGAAAGGGGAAAGGGGAAAGGGAAAGGGAAAGGGGGAAAGGGGAAATACCAAACCTTTACCATTTTCCGGACTTCTCTTAGCAGTCTAATGATTGGGCATTGGGCATTGGCGGTGGTGACTGGTGACTGGGGGGTTATTATTCTCCCCTGCCCCATCTCCCTCATCCCCCTATCTCCCCACTGCCTTCTATACTTGTGTAATCACAGACAATTTTTTCGGAACATCTTGTTCATTGGTAAACTGCTCATTTTTCTTTTGCCAATTCATCACTTGCTTTAAGACTTTTGTGATGATATTGGGGTGGAAAAATGCAGTAGGTGGTTTTAGCATGTGTATTACTTCTAAAAATGTCTTGTGAATTTCGGCATTTTCACTTTGTAGTAACAACACTCTATCTAGATAACGCTGCATGACTCGGCTGATGAAGTCTGGTTGTCCTCCTTCAGTGGTATGCCAACGTAAATCTTCGCCTGTTGTCATTAGCCAAGGTACGGCAATTACTTTGTTTAATTGTTTTTGAAACTGTCGAGATAAACCAATTAAATTCCCATCGGGATGGTTAGAAAATTGTTGATTTAAACATTGGTCTAGAGCCAGTGCATCTAAAGCAGCAACGGTCATACCTTGTCCGTAAACTGGATTAAAAGCACAAACGGCATCACCTACTAATACAAAGTTTTCTGGCAATCTTTTAAGTTTTTCATAATGACGTAGGCGATTTTCTGTCCGGCGATAACCATAGATAGATGAGAGTGGCTGGGCGTTTTTGATAGCTTCATAGATAACTGGCGATCGCAAGCTACGGGCAAACTCTAAAAAGCCATCTTTATCTGTGGGTGGATAATCTTTACCTACACCTATAAGTGTGAGAATCCAACGATTACCTTCAACTTTATATATCACACCACCACGATTGTTATTTGGTGGTTGTACTGTTACATACAAACACTGCCAATCACATTCCAAATTATTTGGAGGCTCGTACCAACAGCTGGCATAGCCTAAATAAGAGTTGATTACCGTCTCTTGGGGTGGTGTGTAACCCATTGCTTCTAGCCATTGAGGCGCTGATGAATTGCGTCCACTCGCATCTACGACTAAATCAGCAGTTAAGTCTGTTTCTGGTTGGTTGCGAAAGCGTACTCGTAAACCTGTAACACCAGTCCGGTCTGAGTTAGATAATAAAGAAACTACCTGTGCTTCTTGCATAAACACAAGATTCTTTTCAGCAGCTAATCGATGGTGGATAGTTTGCTCTAGAAGATTTCGACTGCAAGTGTGGGTAATTAAATCAGACTTAAAACGAGGGGCCCAACCGCCAAAACCCAGCCAGGGTAAATCATTTCCCCAATCTATGGCGGATGCACCAGAGTCAGCTAATTGAGCCTCTATACCAGGAAAAAGTTCTTCCACTGATTGCAAACCACGCTTGAGCAAGGTATGAACATGAGGTGATTGGGGTACACCGTGGCGATGTTCTGTTTCTTGTGTAAAGTTATCCCGTTCAATAACTGTCACTCGCTGAAAGTGTTTAGTCAGTACTTTCGCCGCTAGTAGTCCCGCGATACTTCCCCCAATGACAACAGCGTGTTGCGGATGGCGAACAGATGCTAAATGAGTCATACTTCTTACCTTGTGAGAAAAGTTTGTCTCTGAATTCTGAATTTTGTTATCTGAGTTAAAGAACAACGATCGCACTAGCCAGAACCAGACAATACCAGTAAGTAAAGAGCATGTAAGTCTGATGATCTTCTCGTGGAGAGCGATTCAATACAATCCTGGCTGCAATCAACCAGCTAAATACTGCTAGTACAATATCACACGCCAAAGTACTGGCAGTATTTTGCGCGGGCATCATTAATATGAAATGGATAACAAATGGTAGGAATCCAAAGCCCAGACTTAGTATAAATCGGCTTGCTGTTTCTCCAAAGGCGATGGGAAATGTGCTGCGGTTAACAGCTAAATCCCCTTCTATATCTCGAAGATCCTGAAGGGCGACTAATGTACTCCAGATAGCACCCATGACAAATAGCCAGCGCCAGGCGATCGGTGTGATTGGTGTCATCAATTGCCATACTGCTGCCAAGTGCGCGAATGTACCTAATCCAATCAAGAAGTTTTTGGTAATCCAATGCTTATCCCAACCGCCAAAATTATGCAAAACCACAACCATCTGGCAGATTAAAGCCCATTCTAAAACCCCAAAATACCAGCCTATAAATGTAAATATGCCCATACTCAAAAACCATCTCACTAAAGCTCCATGAAGTGAGATTTTTCCTGTCACCAACGGGCGATTTGGCTTATTGATTCGATCCTCTTCAACACCAGCTATTTGATTAGATAAGCAAAAAGAAAAAAGGTACAACCAAACAAATAAAGTGCCAGTGAACAATGTGAAAATTAATTCAGTAAAAGATGATTGTACATAATGCCCCGCAGCTAATATAAATAGTATTGGCGGTATGATGGTACTGGAAATATCGCGACCAGTAAATTGCCAAATTAAATGCAATTCCCGAACCAAGCTTTTGTATAAACTTGTTGTAAAATTTGCAGATACAACTTTCGTTTGTACATCCATTGAATTTTGCTCCTTAACTAATTCTTAAGTAAATTGTTAAATTAAATTAGTAGTACAGTTATCCTATTGAAGTTACGAACAGAAATTTTCCCAATCATTTCGCACACCGAGTCAGCGCCAAGTTTAATAAATTCCTTGGACAGGTTCTTGACTTCTATATACTAGTAGTCTGTCCCATTAGTTCTGATAGGTTCGTAGTAAGGACTTTAGTGCTTAAAAATCAAGGACTAAAGTCCTTACTACAAACATTTTTTCCTACAAAATTAATGGAAAATATCACTAGAATGACATCAAAATTTTTCAAACAAATACGCCTAATATGTAGATATAAAATTTAAATATCTATATCTGCATATTTCCTTGAATTTGTAAATATGTTTAGCTAAAAACACACTAGCAATCCTAAATCATTTGTGAAACCAACGACAAATTACCAATGACAAAGGACTGTCAACACCAAAATTCTCACCAATCAAATTCGATTACTATGGATTGAGATAACTAACTATTTTTTTTGCATTTGATTAATTTCATAATTAATATGAAAAATGTTGACTTGACTACTACGACAGTCAAGTGTCAAACTTGTTAACCAGTGGTATTTATTTGAACTTTTTAACTTATCAATAAATTATTTAATCTTTTTTTTATAATTGTAACCGTATTCTTAAGTAATCTTAATTAATTTACAGATATATTTAGTACTTTGTAACTTTTGTAATACAAAAATATTTTTAATTACCTAAGTAAATAGAAACACCTTGTAACATAGATTACATCAATATGATTTCTGAATTCAAAATTTTTGTTGCGAATTTTTCTATGCTCAAAGGCTTAGCTTTTGACTTTCTCCAAAGTAAAAATGGCAGTTTACATAAGTAAATATTCTTTTTTGAAGAGATTGTTTTATAAGCAATAAATATTACTATTTAAAATAAACTATTTAAGTATTAATACATAAAAGTTAAGATTTGAAGACATAGCAGAACATGATAAAAAGATATGTTGTGCTTGATTAAAAAAGTAATAACCTAACAATACATATAATCTTCTATCAAAAGACAGATATTAATCTATACATAATTTTCAAGTATAAAATCAACTTGGTACAAATTTTATTTCTATCTATAGATTGACAAAAAATACACAATACAAAATTTATTTTTCCGTTTTAGGAATACTCTTTTATCTTTTTAAAAAGAAAAAAGCAGATAAAGTTAAAAAATTCTTGTTTGAAACGAAGGACAGAAAAATTAAATTTTCAATATTCTCTCATGAGAGTAATAAAGCAACTGTAAAACCTATCTCAAACCAGATTGAGATCATATTACTAGTAGAACTTAGATCACACTTCAATTAGTTAATCTCAGCTAAACTGAATCTTTATATTGAAATATAATAAATACTACATAGGAAATTAAGGGTAATGAGGAGAAGCGATCGTAGAGATTCTAATATTGACAATGCTATTAACAATCCTCGCTCAAAACAGAAAGAACCAGTTTCTTATCATGAACTGAAACTTTCATTGATGACTGTTCGTGCCAACCTTGAAGAAGCTACATCTGAACGCGATAAATGGGAACAAACTGCAAAAGAACACCAAGAAGCAGCATTCCAACTAGTTCATGTTAAGCAAAAAATTGTAACTTACCAAACTGAGACTAATCAGCTAAAAAAACAAGTCACTCAAAATTATCGATTCTATATTGATGAAAAAGAAAATCATCAAAAAACACTGTATCTTTACAACGAAGAAAAAGCGAAACTATCCCAGATAGTTCATGTTCACCAACAAGAGATTCAAAATTATCAACTTCAAGCAAATGAGCTAAAAGGGCAAGCTAATCAAAATTATCAATTCTATCTTGATGAACAAGAAAATCATCAACAAACCCTCTGTCTCTACAACGAAGAAAAAGCAAGAGCAACTGAATTACTTACTAAATATGAGACAGTAAGCTCAGAACGAGAAATGTATTTGAATTTATACAATGAAGCTAAAACTGAACTTAAGCACGAACGACGTTCCAAAGCTAGTATTAAGGGATGGGAAACTCGTCGTAAAGCTGAAAATGAACGATTAAAACGAGAAATTGCTCAGATGGTTGTGCTAGTGCGTGAATCTTTAGCAAGTAAGGATGAAGCAGTAAATAATCTTTATATCGTAGCAGAGCGTATGGATCGAATTCAATCTTTAGTTGATTCAGTAGAAGAAGAAACAACTAATAATCCTATGGGTTTGGTAGAAAAATTTAAACGCATCTGGCTTGCAATTAAAGAGATTATTTCTGAATAAAAAAACATACTCATGAGCAAAAAATCGCTACCAAGCACTGAAAAACAAGGTAAAGGAAGGCTAGCAGATCAAATTCGTAGTATTGCCGATCGCCTTAAACAAGAAACTGATATACAGATAAAAGCGACTTCTCGTATTTTAGGAGCCGCTGCTCAAATTGCCGAAAATCATGACCAACTGATTAGTGAAGTAGTTGATATGGTTGAGTCAGACCTCGAATTAGAAAAACAGGTATCTCAAAACCATATTTATACTATTGATATTTTGAAGCAACAGTTTAAAACATTACGAGATGCAAAGGCTCACTTTAATCTGAAAGTTAGTAGTTGGCAATCACTAATTGATACCTTAAATGCTGGATTATCCAAAACAAGCATAATACATGAAAAACCTCAATCCAATCAGAATTTTATAGATACCCATATTCCCAAAACTACAGTTGTTTTAGAACCTGATGTTGCCGAAATGTTTCCCACCTCAGAAGCAGTAAATGAAGCACTACGTTTTTTAATTCGAGTTACAAGTAAAAATCATGTTGAAAATTAATTTATCAAGTAACAGGACTTAAGCAATAACTCTCTGAAATTATCAAAACAGAATAAAGGCGTCAGTCGTCAGAATTCAGTCGGGTATTTTGTACGACTGGCGGATAGCGCAGCGTAAAGCCTGCGGCATGGCTTCGCTTAGAGCGACGTAGGAGCGTCTGAATAAGTGGGTTTAAGACCCCCACCAAATTTTCAATTTGGTGGTCTTCTCCCAAGGGGAGACGCTACGCGAACAATCAATGGCGGGTCGGAATCCCCCACTGATAGCGCAGCTAAGCCGTGTCCGCGTACCCCTGCTCTTAAGCAAGCTACGCGTAGCGTCTCGTAGAGAGCGTCTTGATTCTGAATTCTGAATTCTGTATTCTTCGGCTTCGCTTAGAGCGACGTAGGAGCGTCTGAATAAGTGGGTTTAAGACCCCCACCAAATTTTCAATTTGGTGGTCTTCTCCCAAGGGGAGACGCTACGCGAACAATCAATGGCGGGTCGGAATCCCCCACTGATAGCGCAGCTAAGCCGTGTCCGCGTACCCCTGCTCTTAAGCAAGCTACGCGTAGCGTCTCGTAGAGAGCGTCTTGATTCTGAATTCTGAATTCTGTATTCTTCTTCAATATTTCTTTGTGTTCTACTTTACAGTAAGCCACTTCTCTACGAAACGCTTGTCTGCAACACGCTGCGCTATCGCCAAAAGCCGGCGCTCCGACTTTTTTTTGCGTCAGTCCTAATTGTAAGTATTCAACAAACTTGATATTAAATGTGTATTAGCTTACAGAATTTATACTGAATTCTGATTTACGACTACTGATTACTGAATTTAATATTGAAAAATATTATACATTATCCATATACATTTAATTATTTACGCTGAGCTTTTAAAACATCCTGTAAGCAGTTGCTAATTTTGAGCCGCAGAAATATGACAGCCTGTCTTTTGACACAATCTCTAGACTATAGCAAAAATACTCCGTAGTGATTGTTTTAACTTGGTGTGTAAGAGAACGTGAAAAAGCATTTTTCGTTGCTAACAGTAAGTTTACCGAGTTTACTGATAGCATTTCCTGGTTTAGCTACTGAGACTGAAATTCAACAGAAAAATAGTGATAAATCAACGGAAATCATTGCAGATATTCCTAGTTTGAGTGAAATTGAGTTACCCGCAACAAACGCTCAATTATTAACTCAAGAATCTCCATCAACTGCAAGTGAGTCAGAAACTCAGCCGGAAATGGAGTCAGATTCTAGCGACGATGGAGACATTAATATAGAAGCGATCGCAGAACCAGATAGCCTGCCTCAGTCTACACCAACTTATGTAATTGAGAAAGAAGAAATTCAAAAGCAAGGTGCAAGCAGTTTAGCTGATGTTCTTAAAAGAATGCCTGGTTTTGCCATTAATGATGTCGGCCCCGGTGCAGATATTCACACAGGAACATATTATCGGGGAGCCTCAATTAATCAGTCTGTATTCCTGATTAATGGCAGACCAATTAATAATAATGTCAACACTTATCACGGTGCAACTGATTTAAACAGCATTCCTGTAGAATCTATTGAACGAGTAGAATTATATAGCGGCACGGCATCAGCTTTGTATGGTTCCTCAGCCTTTGGCGGAGTTGTTAATATCATTACCAAAGAAGGTTATGGACAGCCTAAGTTCTCTGGTAGTACAGAATTTGGTTCGCTAAGTTTAAATAATCAACAAGTAAGCTATGGTGGTTCGGTTGGTTCTGTAAAATACAATTTTAGCTTTGAAAGATTCTTTTCAGATAACCGTTATCGCGTACCTGTAGGTGCAGCAAATCGCGATAGTCAAGGGTTTCTATCGAATGCAGACACAGCTACAAGTACTTACTTTGGTAGCATTGGTTTAGATTTAAATCGAAGAAATTCTTTGAATTTAGATATTACTAAACTCAGCAGTCGTCGCGGCTTAATATATTTCGGTTTTCCTCTCCAGCAAGATAGATTAGACCACGATGGTTTAAATGTTGGCTTATCTTGGAAAACTCGACTTGGTAACGGAGAAAACTCTAATTTGACAACATCAATCGGCTATAACCAAGATTATTTCAGCACCTATGGCCCTACAGGAGCATTTTACCGTACAGGAGTTTTAGATACGCAACAACTCTCAGCTAGAGTAGATCATGAATGGAGAATTACTGCCAATAATAAATTGCGCTGGGGTTTGGATTTAAAAAATACCGACTTAAATGGTGATGTTTTGAGTACAAGTCCTAGTAGGATTGCTAATAACGAAACCGAAAATAGGAGTTTGTTCAATACAGCTTTATTTGCTGTGAATACTTGGAATTTTGGCGAAAACTTTTTAGTAGACTTAGGACTCAGACAAAGTTTTGACAGCGAATTTGGAAGTTATTTAAATCCTAGCGTTGGTTTACGTTATGCTGTTACACCGATAGTAGCATTCCGTGGCAGTTGGGCCGGGGGACAACGCAATCCTGGGTTGGATCAGTTATATGTTTATGATACGGTTCATGGTTGGGAACCTAACCCAAATTTAGAGCCAGAAACCGGTTCCACTTGGACTGCGGGAGTCGATGTCAAATTTTCTGATAATTTGATAGGACAGTTTACTTATTTTGGTAGTAGTATAAGCGATCGCCTGGGAATAATAGCAGGCAGATGGGAAAACATTGGATTAGTAGATACCAATGGTATAGAAGCTGCATTGCAATTAAAAATTGCTTCTGGCTGGTCAACTTTTCTCAACTATACTTATACAGACGCCCAAATCAAAACAGGAGCAGAAAGAGGTTTGCAGTTAGGTTTAATTCCTTATTCTGTACTCCAAACTGGTGTAGGTTATCAAAACGCAGGTTGGCAAGCTAACTTATATGTTACTTACAACAGTGGCGCTCGCAGATCTATCTTTACTAACCCTACTGACAGGACTACAGATTTTGCACCATCTTTTGTGAATTTAGATTTCACCGGTCGTATACCTTTAACTAGCAATTTGGGACTGACAGTTTACCTAGAAAATTTACTAGGGGAACAATACGAGCGAGTTAATCGCATATATAGCCCTGGTTTTACTTTTCGTATTGGTTTAAGCTCAAGTTTGTAGATAATTAATTGGGCAAAATTAATACTCGACTCAGACAATAGGCTAAAACTTACACATTGAAGCCTGAAACATAAGATCCCTGCTAACCCCCTCTTGTGTCACCTTCCGAGGGGGCGATCGCCTCGCGCTTAAGGCTCATCAACTAATTATAGAACTTTGGACTAAGATTACAAACGTAGTTGTATATCGTTGGGTAGCTTTGTACAGATTTCTATAAGCGGTGACATCCCAAATATCCTGGGATTCAAACAAATATCAAACATTAAAAGGGAATAGGGAACAGAGTGTTTCAAATGGAGATTTATACTCCACTTGAAACTTGCTACTTATAGAAGTAGGGGTCTCTAACTCCCCTGACGGGAATAGGAAACAAGGAACTCTTAACAGTTCCCTGTTCCCTATTCCCTTCTTCGATAATTACTAACTGTAAATATTTGAACATAAAAAATCCCTCTACCCCGATGGCACTGAACTAACTACAAGGTAGAGGGTTAAGTTTATCTTAATTTTTTTCTAGGTGCCGGTTTAGTGAAATTACTTGCAAACAACTAGTTTCTTTGATGAAAAATCCACTAAAACCTATGTTGTGTTTGTTTGAACCTGCCTGCTTGAGTTGCCCCTAACCCTAGTCCCAATCGGGAATCTCGGCATCTTCTCCACCAATACCGATTCCAGTGTTAAATATTTCAGCATCAGTCAGATTGAGATCTTTCATTGATGCTTTATACACATTAGAATCATGAATCGTAGCGCGAGTGAAATTTACCCCGTTGAGATTGGCTTGCTTCATATTCACATTGGTGACATAGGCTGATGTTAAGTTAGCACCTGCCAAGTTAGCACCAGTCAGATCTGCACCTTCAAGGTTAGCTTCTACAAGGTTGGCTCCTTGGAGTTTAGCTCCTCTTAAGTCAGCACCAATTAAATGAGCGCCACTGAGATTGGCTCCCGATAAATCGCATTGGATACATTCCCCAGTAGAAAGGAGCTTTTGTAAGTCCTGCGGATTCTCAGCTCTGACCGAGCTAATGAAAAATAGGGGAGTTGCTAAGGCTGTGGCCGCTAATAGCTGGAGTTTCATAATTTTCCCCCTTGATTATCAAGTTGCGTCCGTTCTTTACCTCACAGTTCTATTATCTCACCAAACTTCTTCCCGTTACAGATTGACCTGGCAAGATTCTTGTGTTAAAGAAGCAAAGATGAGGGAAAAACAAAAAATACGATTTATTTTAATTTTTGCTTATTTTACTGGAATAAACCTTAAAATCCGCTGCCATTAAATTAGTGTTAAATCTTTAGCAAAGCTGACACACATCGGCAGAGTTGCACTAAAAAATAAGTATTTATACTTTCAAAATTCATCGAAAAAGGGAATAGGGAATAGGGAACAGGAAAGAAGGTTCTCTAAGGTATACTGAATTTTTTCATAAATCAAATATGAGTCCCATATCATCAACTTATGAAACCTGAAATAGTTATTCATCTGTGGAAATTACTTTGGCAACAATACAGCGCCAGAGTAAATTACGCCCGTACCTACCAACAAATGATTACCGCTGCGGGTGGGAACGTCGCCAACGACCACATCGCCTTTCGGTCTTTGCGTCTATTACTAGATAGTCCACAAGGTCAAGTTAACCTGGGCATTGGCTACTTGGAAAAAATTGTACAAGCTTTAGGTTATGTTGCGGCTGGTGAGTATACGTTTGCGAAAACTCATCTCTATGCCCGTCATTATCATCATCCACAGCAAGAGGAATTTAACTTACCTAAACTATTTATCAGCGAGTTAATTGTTGACGAATTGCCCAGCAATATTGCTCAAATCATCTACCAAACAGTATCTTCATTTGAATATCAACTTACCTCAGATGTTAATTTTCTTCTAGAAACAGAAGAAAACATTGAAATCATCGCCCAACAACTGCAACAAATATTTACCCGTCCTTGGCTACCTCCCCGGCGTTCTCTGGTCGAAGAGGTGAATCAGGTTACTCAGTATGGGGCTTGGGTATTGCTGCACGGTTATGCTGTCAACCATTTCACAGGCTACGTTAACAGCCAAAACACCGCAAAATATCCAGATATAGACACCACTGCCAGTAGTTTGGCTAACTTGGGCGTACCAATGAAAGCAGAGATAGAGGGAAATATTGCTTGTGGTTTGCGTCAAACAGCGACTCAAGCAGTAACCGAAATGGTGACCGTGTTTGATGATAACAGTGGTTTAGAAATTCAGATTCCTTGGACTTACGCTTATTATGAGATTGCCCAGCGCTATCTAGTGGAAGTCGAACCCGGAAAGCAGGTACTTTTTGATGCTTTTTTAGGAAGTAATGCTCAGGAATTGTTTGAAATGACGCGTTTATCTAAGTAGGAGTGACTGTTGACTGTTGACTGTTGACTGCCCAATGCCCAATGCCCAATGCCCCATTTTTATTTCACAAACTCCGGCAGTTCTATCCAAAAACTACTACCGTGGGAGATTTCTGACTCCATACCTACCTGTCCTCCCATGCGTTCGATGCCTTTACGGACGATCGCTAGTCCAATTCCTGTACCAGGGTAGGCTTCTATGCTGTGTAGACGCTCGAAGACACCAAAAATCCGCTCCCAATGCTGGGCCGAGATACCTATGCCGTTGTCTTCTACCCACAAACGCACGCAGCCTCCGCGGCGTTCTGTCCAAATTCTGACTTGGGGTTGAACTCCAGAAGCTACAAATTTAATGGCGTTGGTTAGTAGGTTTGTAATAATTTGCTCGACGGTGCGGTAGTTTCCTACAACTTCTAGTAGAGGTTCAGCAATTGTTACTTGTGCTTGGTTTTGTTGTAGGGATACTTCTAATTGAATCAGCACTTGTTTGACTAGTGAGTTGAGGTTTATTGGTTGCAGTGGCAAATCAATGCGACTCAAACGGCTGTATTCTAAGAGGTCTATCAACAGGTTGTCCATACGCTCGACGTTACTGGCAATGCGATGGAGTAAATCTTGCCCGCCTGAATTTAGTACGCTGTCGTAGTCTTCTAAAAGAATAGTGGCAAATCCGCGAATAGCACGTAGAGGTTCTTGTAAGTCGTGGGAGATGGAATAGGCAAAGGCTTCTAGGGCGCTGTTGGCTTCTTCAAGCTGCTGTGTGCGGTTGTGAACTATTTGTTCGAGTTGTTCGGTGTAGCGCTGCAATTGTTCGCGCAGGCGAGATTGTTGAATGGCGATCGCCAGCTGATTTGCGACTTCGCTGGCAATTTCCACGTCTTCCTCGGTTAATGACCACGGTTGAATTACTCCCACGTTCAAAGAACCGATTAGCTGTTGTTGAGCAATTACAGGTACATTCATAATTAAGCGAATGCCTTGGTCGAACAGCCGTTGTTGAACGCGGTATGGTCTTGGATGGTCAGCCAGGTTTTCGATCATCATTACTTGGTTTTGTTGCAAGTTTTCAATGTTGCCAAAATCATGCAATGAGAAAGTTTCGCCTATGGCAAAGCCAATGCGATCGCTAGACTGGACAGCTAAGACAGTAGCTTGTTGCTGTTCCAAATCAAACAACGTCATATCTATTAATTGACAGGGAAGTAAGGGATAAGTTGCAGCTAGAGCCGCTTCAGCAATTTCTTGAGGAGAAATTGCCCCCAAAATCGACCGATCTAACTCTTGGAGAGTTTGCAATCTTGTTGCATAGCGCTTAAGTGCTTCTTCTGAGCGTTTCCGCCCGGTAATGTCTTCCACCAGCCCATCAATCACCTCCTCTCCATGAGTAATATTAAGAGTTTCATTCACTGATAGCCATATATGGCTACCATCTTTTCTCCGTATCCTTAATTCCCGTTCTCGTCTTTTGTTTGGTGTAATATCTCCAGATCTGGAAAAAATCTCGTTAAAGTTAGTATTAGACTGAATTTCTTCTAGAGAATCAAGTCTCAAAAGACTGAGAAATGCACTATTAACTTCTAATATGCGTCCGTCTGGTATTGCTCGAAATACTCCGACATTTAATTGATTGAGTAAAGATTGCAAGCGATTTTCTAAAAAACTAGCTCTTTGGCGAGTTTCATTGCGTTCTAAAACAGATCTTACCGTTGCAGATAAACGAACTAAATGCTTGGGTGACTTGAGAATATAATCATCGAGTCCGCTTTTCATCGCTTCAACGGCAATTTCCTGATTGCCTGTGTTAGTAAACATAATTACCGGGCGATCGGGGTAGCGGTTCTTTAAAAGATGTAATATTTCCAAACCATTGTTCCAACGAAGTTGATAATCAGTGATTGTCAGATCGAAGCGACCTGCTGCCAATGCTTGCTCAAAGTTTTCTGGTTCACCCACTTCCTCTATTTCTACATCGGGAAATTGTCGCCGCATCTCCCGAATAATCATGAAACGGTCATTTGGATTGTCGTCAATAATCAGAATGTGCATGAGAAGCCAAAAAAATTGATGCTTGAAAAGCTCTAAGTGGTGAATCCTTACTAAAGAAAGTAGATTTAATTACTTGCAATTTTTGTAGCATCTGTTAAAAATGTAATGCGTAAGTTTTAAATCTTTCGGTGTAGTCTTCTCAGCGAGAATACACCCTACTAAGGAATCTCAACTTAAAGCTATCCTCAAATAAATAGACCATGCCTGAGAAATAAACGCAATGCTCGTTGGTGTTAACTAGTGTTAACTATAAGGTAGAAATATTTTAACTATTGATTTCATCACCCGCCTTAAACTTGAGTTCAAGGCTAATAGCAAAAGTCTAGTGAATTAGAAAAAAGATTTTTAGGGTATTTAATCATCTGAAGATGATTTGCGCTGTTGGCAAAAAACTTTACTTTCTTGCCGGACATGACTGATGAGCATTGCCCTTGATTCTTACCACACGATAGTTAAACTCGGTAAATTTTTTCATGAATTCTGAATTACTTAAAGATAGCTTTTTGAGGCTCAACCATTATTGACCCTCCCATCCTTTGAAAGGCTAGGATTGCCAGGTTTAAGAAAATCAAATTGTCTAACTGAAGTAAACCAACGGCTGTTGATTTAAGTTTAGCCAATAGGCATCAAGTAACTTTACCATTGCCGTTAAATCACTGAATGCCACGGGTTTAACTAAATACGAATTCACACCCAGGTCATAAGCTTTATGAAGGTCGGTTGTTTCTTTAGAAGTTGTCAACACAACAACTGGTAGGCGTTTGAGTTTTGGTTGTTGCTTGAGCCACTCTAAAACCTCAAACCCAGATTTACGGGGCATTTTCAGGTCTAATAAAACCAGTATCGGCAGAGGGTAGCGTTCTCGGTCAGCATATTCCCCTTCACCACACAGGTAAGAAATAGCAGCTTCTCCATTGCTTACAACTTGTAGGGGTTGCATGAGATTGGCTTTGCATAAAGCCCGACGAATTAACAGGACTTGATTGGAGTCATCTTCTGCCAGTAAGATTGTCTGCTGGTCTGTGTTCATGTTTTCATGGAAAATTTTTGTAGTTGAATCCAAAAGCGGCTACCTTGACCTTCTATTGACTCTACACCCACTTGTCCCCCCATACGTTCAACACCTTTGCGGACAATGGCTAAACCAATGCCAGAACCAGGATAACTTTCTTGAGTATGTAATCTTTCAAATACATTGAAAATTCGCTGCCGATGTTCTGGTGCAATGCCAATACCGTTATCTTCTATCCAGAGGCGAATGGGGGATGAGGAAGACAAGGGGGATAAGGGGGACAAGGAAGACAAGGGGGACAAGGTAGAATTTTCTCCCCTTTTTACCTCATCTCCCCATCTCCCTATCTCCCCATCTCCCCCGACGATTTCCGCCCAGATACGAATTGTTGGCTGTCTGTTAGCGGGGACGAATTTAATTGCATTACTCAGCAGGTTTACGAGTACTTGGATTAAAATTGTCCAATTGCCTGTAACTTCTGGAAGTGGTTGCTCTATGTTGACTTGAGCTTGTCGCGATCGCAATTCTACTTCTAGTTGGTTAAGGGCTTCTGTAAGAATGTCTGTTAAGTTAAGTACGCCAAGATTAATTTCTACTTGACTCAGGCGCGAGTAGTCGAGCAAGTCTTGAATTAGTCCATCCATGCGTTCGGCAGAGGCGACAATCCTTTGAATATAATCTTGTGCATCGCTGTCCAAGCAATGACTATAATCTTCCTGTAGTGCTTGAGCGAAACCCTGCATCGATCGCAAAGGAGCGCGTAAGTCATGGGAAACTGAATAACCAAAGGTTTCCAGTTCTTTGTTGGCTTCCAATAGGGCGGCTGTGCGGTTGGCGACTCGTTCCTCTAATTCATTGGCGTAGTTCTGCACCGCCTCTGCCATTTCACGATAGCGAGTTTCACTTTCTCGCAGCTTTAACTCTGTGCGTCTCCAAGCTGCATTCAATTCCGTAGTTAGTAGCGATACGATCGCAAATAACCCCAAACGAATCGAACCATCGAGGGCTAAAATATTCAGTGAATAAATTGGTTCTAAGAAAAACAAAGCGATCGCTAAGCTACACAGTAGGGTTGCCAATAAACTTGAGCCGCGAGTCCCATACCAGGAACTCAACACCACAGCTGCAAAAAATACAGAAAAAGTAATGTTCTCTAACAGTGGCGATATCAGTAGAGAAAATAACAGTGCTAAACCGCTGGCGAGTACAGCAATGCCATAGCTTTTTTGCCAGGAGCGATTTGTATTGTGCATTAGACACCTGCTGGTGTGGTCTTAGGACTTCTAAGTAGGTCGTGGTGAATATTTATTCTCAGGATAAGGCAGGGAACAGGGGGCAGGAATGAAGAGGGTTTTAGCTTTGGCATTGCTGAATCTAGGGATGATTTTTACCTCACGCAAAGGCGCAAAGGCAGCGGGGTCTTGGGAGTTTCCCCCATGAGCGACTGCCGCGCCAAGAATCTACCTTTAGCCTTCGTCAAAATCTTAATTCATACCGCATTTATGCAACGCCTTAGCTTTATAATTTTTCTTCACATAGTTTGGTTTTATTGTACCGACTTACTTACCTTAGAAAGCAATACGCTTGGGTTAAGCATTTCTTCCTTCTCTTTGCGTCTTAACCTACGGGAAGCCACTTCTCTACGAGACGCTCCTTTGAAGGTGTCTATGCGTCCTTTACGGTTTTTTAAAAAATGCACCTTTGTTGCATCAACTGACACCTTTGTTGCATCAACTGACACCTTTGTTGCATCAACTGGTATCTTTGTTGCATCAACTGGCATCTTTGTTGCATTTATTTGCGCCTTTGTTGCATCAACTGGCATCTTTGTTGCATTTATTTGCACCTTTGTTGCATCAACTGGCATCTTTGTTGCATTTATTTGCACCTTTGTTGCATCTTGCTACTACATACCGTTAACGTCAACAGTCAACCTTGCACTAAATTGCCAATAGTTTCAATTAACAGGGTTGGATCTATTGGCTTGCTGATGTGGGCTTGAAAACCAGTTGCCATCGCTCTTTGTTCGTTACCTTCTCCGGCATAGGCTGTGAGGGCGATGGCTAAAATTTGTCCTCCTTGTTCTGGACTCATTAACCGAATTTGTTTCAACAACATATAGCCATCCATTTCTGGCATTCCGATATCGCTCACCAGTAAATCTGGCTGCCATTTTGGTAATATTTCTAATACTTCTATTGCTGATGATACAGCAGTGACAGTGGCTCCAGACTGTTGGAGTACGAAGCTAATTAACTCTAAAGAATCAGGTTCGTCATCCACAACTAAAATTTTTAAACCATCAAAAGTTGGAATATCGGCGGCAATCACATCACTGTCTTGACTGCTGTCAACTGTATCAGTAAGTATCATTGGCAACTTGACAATAAAGGTTGCTCCATGACCTTCTCCCAAACTTTTTGCTAAGACAGTACCACCGTGCATTTCTACTAGATAACGGACAATTGCCAATCCCAAACCCAAGCCGCCAAATTTCCTGGTAGTTGCACTATCAGCTTGACGGAAGGTTTCAAATACATAGGGCAGAAAATCTGGGTTAATTCCTTTGCCTGTGTCTTTAACTCTAATTTGCACTTGAGAATCAATTTGCTCTAAATAAATCTCAACTTGTCCGCCTTCAGGAGTAAATTTAATGGCGTTGGAGAGGAGATTCCAGACTATTTGTTGCAAGCGTCCTGGGTCGCCAAATACTTGACCAACGGCCGGATCGAGAGCAGAGTGAATTTGAATCAATTTCGCTTCCGCTGATAGCCGTACTGTTTCCATTGCGGCTCGAATAATGCTTGCCAAATCAACTGGGCAGACATTGAGACTGAGTTTACCTCGCAAGATGCGGGAGATATCTAACAAGTCTTCAATGAGTTTAGTTTGTAATTTAGCGTTGCGTTCGATGGTTTCCAAAGCTAAAGCAGTTTTTTGTGGATCTAACTTGCTGGTACGCAAAAGTTTTGCCCAACCCAAAATCGGATTTAGGGGAGTTCTAATTTCGTGAGATAGAACAGCTAAAAATTCATCTTTAATACGATTTGCGTCTATTGCTTGCTGGTAAAGTCGAGCATTTTCAATTGCTGTAGCTGCCCGCAAAGCCAAGGCTTGAGCCATATTTAAATTAGCTGTTGTGTAGCGATGGTTCTCTTGGGTAGCAATCAAAGTAATTGTACCTAGCTTGCGTAAAGCCATACCACTGTAGGCATCGCGAGCCTCTAGTGGCACAATTATGTAAGATTGAATGTTCATTTGGCGCATCAATCGTTGGGTTTGTGCGTCCTGTTTCATTGTGAATGACAAAGAATTCGCCGTTGCATCAGTTACTAATTCTGGTTCCCCTGTTTGCAAAACTTTTCTAATACCAAAATCAGCATTGGCAAAGGTGGAATAAAATCGTCTGAGTAACAAAGCTAGGGCTTCGATTTGAGGAGTGGTTGCTGCAACAATTGGTTCTTCAAAGACTGTTAAGTTAGCGTCAACAATATCAATTAAACAGCAATCAGCTAATGTAGGAACCACTAAGTTGGCTAATTTTGCTAGAGTTGTGCGGTAATCGAGGGAAGATACCAGCAATCGGCTAGCTTCAGATAATAAACTGTAATTTTGCTTTTCAGCTTCAGCTTCCATGCGGGCAGCTTGTTCGCTGATGAGTAATTGCTCTCGCTCTAATTCTACTCGTTTGCGATCGCTGATATCTTCTACCAAGCCATCAATGATACCGTTGCCATCAAATTTGGTGAAGGTTTTACTCACACGCACCCAAATCAAACTACCATTAGCTCGTCGCAATTGGATTTCTTTGTCGCGCACTTCGCCATTTTCTCGCAGCTGATTAATTAACTGAGCATAATCTTCCGGTTGGAAATAAAGCTCTATAAACCGATTTGCTTGCTCTTGGGGTAAGCTTCCTAACCCAATTAAACGCAGGAAGGCTGGGTTACATTCGAGTAAAGAACCATCAAAAGTTGTCCGATAAATGCCAACGTTTAGGCGGTTGAGGAGAGTTTGAAAGCGAATTTCTAAATTTGCAGCTTTTTGGCGAGTTTCAGCTCGTTCTAGCGCCGATCGCACTGCTACTGTTAGGCGTACTTGGTGCTGAGGAGATTTGATCACATAATCATCTAATCCAGATTTCATTGCCTCCACAGCAATTTCCTGAGTACCGCTGTTGGTGAACATAATCACCGGGCAATTCGGATAACTAGCTTTAATTGCGTGTAATACTTCTATACCGTTACTCCAACGCAATTGATAATCGGTGACAACCAAGTTAAATTGACCAGTTTGCAATGCCTGAGTCAAGTCTTGAGCTGTGACCACTTGTTCTACTTCGAGGTCAGAAAACTCGCGTTCCAATTGCCGAATTGCTAAGAGGCGATCGTTCGGATTGTCATCAATCAAGAGAAGTCGTAACATTTGCTCTGGCTGCAAGTCCGATTGCCTTCAAATCATAAGCCTAAAAGTAGCCTAAACGTACTCCACATTTAGGAGGTATTTTAGAAAATCAAGCAAAATATATGATATGTGGCAATACTAGCAATTACTACGGTGGCGAGCGATCCCTTTGTCCAAAGGTTGTGGTTGGGTTGCGATCGTCTGGCGATTTACAAGGGACACCTGAGCTAATTTGTATAGAATTTAAGTACAATCAACTTGGCTTGGCTGTTTTATGAATTCCCGCCGCATTCTCAAAGCTGGTGAATCTTATACTTTTAGCAAATATTTTGAATTGCCCTTTATTATTGATGATATTTTAGCCGAATTAAATTGTACTTTAGAAAGGAAGAATCTAACTTTACCTGAATCTTCAGAAGTTTTTGATTTGCGCTTTTTACAGCAACAGCTTCAGCGTAATTTATCTCATATCGATTTAGTTAATGAAACTGCTCGACGAGAAGCTTTAATTGGCCCGATTTTGTTTGAGGTTTGTAATTTAACTAATCAGCGACTCAATATAGAATATTCTATTGCTGTTAATGACTATCTCAAAGGCACTCTCGATTATTATATTGCAGCGCCTCAAAATTTATTAGTGATTGAAGCTAAACAATCAGACTTAGTTAGAGGATTTACTCAACTCGCCATTGAATTAATTGCACTTGATGAATGGACTAAATCTACATCAGAACTTCTATATGGAGCAGTTACAACTGGTGAAGACTGGCGTTTTGGAGTTTACCATCGCGCAAATCGCCAGGTAACTCAAGACCAGAAACGCTATCAAGTCCCAGAAGATTTATTGCTACTTGTAAAAATCCTTGTAGGGATTATTAATGGTTGCTTGTTGATGGTTGACTGATGACTGGTGAGTGGGAAGTTATTAATCTCCCGTGCCCCCTATCTCCCTCATCTTCAACTCTGCCGGCAGCTAAAGCTACATCTCCCTCATCTCCCCATTCCGTTTTCATTTATATTTTTCTTCCGGCTACAATACATCACTAAAAGTACAAACAATGCCATTCCTGCCAGATATTTAATCGGGTCGGGTACGTTGGGATTAGGTGAAAAAAAGCCTTCGATCGCACCTGCAAGCATCAACATTGGTACAATCCCAAATACTAACTGCACTGCCTGACTACCATAAAATTTCAGTGCGTCCGGTCGGCGATATTTGCCAGGAAATAAAATTGCTTTTGCTAATAAAAATCCCGCACCTCCAGCAAAAAATATCGCCGGTAGTTCTAAGGAACCATGCGGAAATACAAAGGCCCAAAAAGGATATGCTAAGTTATTTTGACCAACTAAAGTCCCAACTGCACCAATTAATAAACCATTAAATACCATCAAATAGGCTGTGTATATCCCAGCAGTAATTCCACCAGCAACAGCCCCAAAGGACACTGCCAAGTTATTAATCGTAATGCCACTGGATGCTAGAGGTTCAATGCCAACAATTGACCCCATCCACAATTTATGCTCATCTCGCACCTTGGATATCAAGTTTTCAGGTACGATTAAGGACATGAAGCTGGGATTTTGCCAGGAATACCACCAAGCTACTATTCCACCCAATAAAAACAGCGCTGTTGCTGCTGCGATATACGCAAATGTTTTTTGAACTACAGATGGTAATCCCCAACGGTAAAATTCTAAAACTGCCTGCCACTCCTGTCGTCGCGAACCTTGATAAATTTGCGTATAACCACGAGTTGTTAAAGATTGTAAACTTTGTGTCAAAGTATTACTGATTTCTTGGGTGCGGGCGCGGGCTAAATCTGCGGCGACTGAACGATATAAAGAAGCTAATTCTCTAATTTCGGCTGCCCGTAGAGACTTTAGCCCTTTTTTTTCTACCTGCTTTAATAGGGCATCTAAACGCTGCCAATTCGGTTCTCGTCGTGCAATCCAACGTTGAATATTCATGAATTTTGGGAACACTGACTTTAACTTAGCTTAAGATAGCCTCAAATTCAGATCCGTAGTTTCAAGGGAAATTTGGTATTATGTCTGAAAATTTTGGATCTCCCGGTCACATACAACCACTGAGTGTTGGTAACGTTGTCAGTGCTGCGGTGCGACTGTATCGTTCTCATCTCAAGACTTATCTCAATTTAGCTGCCATTGCTCACTTGTGGATTATAGTCCCAATTTATGGTTGGGCGAAGTATGCTGCCATTTCGGGGTTAATTTCACGTTTGGCTTTTGGTGAATTGGTTTACCAGCCAGAAAGTGTCCAAAGCGCCAACAATCACGTTAATCCACGTCTGTGGTCATTTTTTCGAGTTGCTTTGCAAGTAGGGATATCTTTACTGGTCGTTTATTTTGGATTGGCGATCGTTGGTGGTATCTTTGCTGGCTTGATAGGAGTAGTATTAGGAGGGATATTAGGTAATTCAGCCGTTATAGTCGTCACTACATTGGCAATCATTGTCACAGTCGGGATTGTGCTTTTAGGACTAACCTGGTTTTACTCCCGTTGGATTGTTGCTGAAGTCCCCCTAGCAGTTGAGGAAAATATTAATGGTGGCGAAAGTGTTGCTAGAAGTTGGGAGTTAACTAAAGCTTCAGTATTTCGCATTCAAGGTGTAGTATTAGTTGCTTTTTTGGTGACGCTACCAATAGTATTTGTATTCAACTATATACCCAGCTTATTCCTTTTAAAACTTGAGCCTGGTACTGGTATCTACTCACTTGTGTATTTTATTTCTTGGGTTGGTAGCTTAATAGGTGGAGTTTTTGTCATGCCATTCTGGCAAGCACTAAAGGCTGTTTTATATTTTGACTTGCGTAGTCGCCGTGAAGGCTTGGGTTTGCAATTACGAAAACCTCCTTTGTAGATTTTTTGTTAACTCAATACCTGAATTCAAGTTTATTAGTTTTTCATTAGTTCAAATATGCGCTTTTTTAATCGCATCTCATTCCAGACTCCAGAAAGTGTAGAACTGGAATTTACTTTAGCAGGAATTGGCAATCGAGCTTTAGCATTGCTGATTGACTATACAGTTTTGGGTATAAGTTTGCTGTTGTTTGTGTTGATTTGGACTGTCTTTTCAACGCAACTGTTGAATTTTTTGGAAAATTTAGTTACAAATCCTCGGAATATAGGACTTTGGCTATTAGCAATTTTCTTTTTTATTGGCTTTGCAATTTACATTGGGTATTTCGTATTTTTTGAAACCTTATGGTTTGGACAAACCCCCGGTAAACGCATCGCTAAAATTCGCGTGGTTAGAGATGATGGTAGACTCATCGGGCTACAACAAGCAACATTACGTGCCCTGTTGCGACCCTTTGATGAAACTTTGTTTATTGGCGCTTTTTTAATTATGTTGGGCAACCGCGAAAAGCGTTTGGGTGATTTGGCTGCTGGTACCATTGTGATTCAAGCCCAGCCAGCTAATGCATCGAACTTAATAATTTCAGAACAGGCAAAGATACTCCACGACGAATTACTACAAACTGCCAACTTATCCCAATTATTACCTGATGATTTTGCAGTTATTCGTGAATATTTACAGCGACGTAGTGCAATGTCATTAAAAGCTAGAGCATCACTATCTTTAAACTTAGCCCAGCAAGTTAAATCTATTATTAATTTAGAAAAACTGCCAGAAAATTATACACCTGATGTATTTTTAGAAGCTATTTATATTGTCTATCAACAGCAGGAATTTTAAAAGTTAAAAGCTCAGTAGTATAGGTCAGAAACAGTTTGGATTTTAGATAAATAGGCTTTTCGTAAAGGCTGTTAGCAGATTTATCCAAAATACTTATTATCCTAATTTTGTATCGATTTCATTCCACATCTGGCGGTAGTGTGGTATAATACACTATGAAATAAATCAAATTTTGATTTTCTTAATCAACCCATATATTTATTAGGAAGGTGGTAGTGAAAGAAAATAAACGACCGCTATTTTGATGGATATGTAAATACTTGTTTATCACCGGTTACAAAGCAAAAAAACATGCATTCCACTACTAAGATACCAAATATCATATGTTTAAAATACTGAGATACATTAGTATTTTTCTCATTACTGTCTGTTTGTTATTTGCTTGCCATACTTTAGCACCAACTAAATTAAAACGCCCTCCTTTGAAAGTACAATTTGCATCTTTTGTTGGGGAATATCCAAGCATCATTGCTCAACAAAAAGGATTTTTCAAAGCCCAAGGAATAGATGTAGAACTAATTTATAAACCCTACACTCAATTGGAACAAGCAAATTTCACTGCGGGTAAGTATGATGGTATTTCGTTATCTTTGGGAAGTTTAATAGTCTTGAGTGCCACAAATCCTGATATCCAAAGCGTGATAGTTATAGATGAATCAACAGGAGCAGATGTGGTAGTCGCCCAATCACAAATTAAAACCGTTGCTGACTTGAAAGGGAAAAAGCTAGGTGCCAATCTAGGCGGTTTTAGCGAAGTTTTTGTGACTGAGATGTTGAAAAATGCTAACTTAACCAGCGAAGATGTCAACTTAGTTAAGTTAGAAGCTTTAGAAATTCCTCAACACCTAAAAAATAATCTTATTCAAGCAGGACATACTTGGCAACCCTATCTTTCTGAAGTGATGAAATTAGGGGGACATATCCTATTTACCAGCAAACAAACCCCTGGCTTGATTTTAGATATGATTGTCTTTAGTGGTGATACAATCCGCCATCGCCCCGAAGACATTCGTGCATTTGTCCAAGGATGGTTAAAAGCCGCAGATTATTGGAAAGCAAATGTTCAAGAAGGAAACGCCATCGTCAGCAAAGTCTTAAAAATTCCTAGCAATACAATTTCCCTAGAGGGAGTAAACTTAACTGATTTAGCTGAGAATCAAAAATTGTTTGAATTTAGCAATCCTAACTCCATCTACAAAACCGCCAAGATATATGTAGAGTTTTTTATTCGCTCTGGAAACGTGACGCGCATTCCTGAGTTAAAAAGTTTGTTCAATTCTTCCTTCTTAAATCCTCCCTCTTAGTTTAAAGCTATGCAGCAAACTTTTTTGGGGAGCATTCGTAGAAAGTTGATTGCCTCATTTCTCATTGTTTCTTTGATTCCGTTGTTATTATTAGCATTTATCAACAAACAGACAACTGAAAAAGCACTAACTGACAACGCCAGACAAGCCTTATCTGCGGCGGCTCACGAAACTGCTAATAGAATAGATGCCTTTATTGATGCAAATCTGAATGCCGTGCGTGTAGAGGCGATTTTACCAGGTTTGGCACGCTATCTCAGCCTGACTCCAAAACAGCGAAATGACAGCCCCGAAATGCAATTGGCAATAGAAACATTAATTCGTCTCAGTCGCAAAGATATGGTCAATATTCTCTCCTATGCTTTGCTGGACTTAAACGGAAAAAATGTCTTGGATACACAGATATCGAACATTGGCAAAGATGAATCAGTTGAAAATTATTTTAAAAAACCACTGGAAACTGGTTTATCTTTTGTTTCTAGTATGAAGCGATCGCCAACAATTCCTGACCTTGTAACCCTGTTTTTTAGCAGTCCGGTTCGCAATGCCAAGGGAAATATATTAGGTGTATTGCGTGTTTCATACAATGCTACTGTTGTCCAGCAGCTAGTAACTCAAGAAACTGAACGGGCTGGAGCAAAATCTTTTGCTATTCTTTTAGATGAAAATTATATTTATTTGGCACATAGCACTGCACCAAAACTGATTTTTAAATCTATTGTACCTCTGCCTTTAAATGTTGTAACTGAATTACAAAGGCAAGGACGTTTGCTTAATTCTCCTGTGAATGAATTGGCAACTAATGAATTAAAACTCAAGGAAGCATTGGAGAATAAACAATCCTATTTAATTGCATCATTGTCAGACACAGGTAACCAGGTTAATTTAATTGCCATTGCTCGTTTAAAATATAAACCTTGGTCTGTGTTATTTACACAGATACTTGCTGTTGCCCTAGCACCTGTAGAAAAGCAAATTCGCGATGCAATGTTTCTATTTGCAATTATCGCTTCAGTAGTAACAATCATCGCTTTTGCTATTGGGCAGCTGCTAACAATGCCAATAATTTATCTGACAAATATAGTTTCCCAATTTACCACAGGTAACTTAGACATCCGTGCCAAAATTACCTCAAAAGACGAAATCGGTCACCTGGCAAAATCCTTTAATGATATGGCACTTCAATTAAAAATATCTTTGGAAACTTTGGAACAACGGGTACTGGAAAGAACAGCAGAATTAGTAATTGCTAGAGAAAAAACAGAAGAGGCAAATCAGAAACTAGAACAATTAGTAAATGTAGATGGTTTAACTCAAGTGGCTAACCGTCGCTGCTTTGATACACGACTACAAGCAGAATGGAAACGCCTTTCACAAGAACAACAACCCTTGTCACTAATTTTATTTGATGTTGATAAATTTAAATCTTACAACGACTACTATGGTCATCTTGGAGGGGATGATTGTTTATTGAGAATAGCGCAAATAGTACAAAAAACAGTCAATCGTCCCGCTGATTTGGTAGCGCGTTACGGTGGAGAAGAATTTGCGGTACTGCTTCCTAATACTGACTTAGCCGCAGCAATCACAATAGCTGAAAATATTCAACAAGCAATTCACCATCAGACTATTCCCCATGCACAGTCTGATATCAAAAATATCGTCACAATCAGTTTGGGTATTAGTTGTATCATACCCACTTGCAACATTAAGCCAGATACACTCATCGCTTCAGCCGATAAAGCACTGTACAACGCCAAACAAAATGGGCGCGATCGCTATTGTACTTCTTAGATATGTAGGACTTTGATGTAAATAATCCCCCTAACTCCTGAACTTAATCTCTTAAATTTCAGGTTATTAGAGGGATGTTCAAATGTTGCAGCAAAAAGTGAATTAATATCAGTTAACAACTAATAGATTAATTTTTGGTTAACAAAACATTAACTTTATATTATCCCTAGGATGATGGTTGCTGGTTTAGTGGAATCACGATGGCAAACTCAGCACCTTTTCCAGGTGCGGAAATACACTCAAGTTTTCCAGAGTGTTTTTTGACGACGATTTGGTAACTAATTGATAAACCCATACCAGTGCCTTTACCTACAGGTTTTGTAGTAAAAAACGGGTCAAACAAATGCTTGCGTACTTTTTCACTCATTCCTAGTCCATTGTCTGCAATGCGAATAGTTACAGAGTTTTGATCGATGGAAGTACGAATGTGAATTTGGGGTATTGGGCATTGGGCATGGGGCATGGGGCATTGGGCATGGGGCATGGGGCATGGGGCATTGGGCACAAGAGGCAGAGGGGCAGAGGGGCAGAGGGGCAGAGGGGAAAAACTCATCTCCCTTGTCTCCTTGTCCCCCTTGTCTCCCACCCTGCTGGTTCGCGCTAGCGTCTCTGAAAGAGAAGCTAAAGCTACATCTCCCCACTCTCCACTCCCCACTCCCTCTTCTAAGGCATCGATGGCATTTGTGAGCAAATTCATAAACACCTGATTCATTTGTCCAGCGTGACATACTACTGGTGGCAGGTTGCCGTATTCTTTAATTACTTGGATTTCTGGATGTCCTGGTTTGGCTTTCAAGCGATTTTGCAAAAGTAGCAAGGTGTTATCTAAACCTTCATGGATATCCACTGCTTTCATGCCGTCTTCATCGAGGCGAGAGAAATTGCGTAAAGATAAGACAATCTGCCGAATGCGTTCAGAACCCATGTTGATAGAGTTGAGGACTTTGGGCAAGTCTTGTTTGAGAAAGTCTAAATCAATGGCGTGGATTTGTTGGTGAATTTCTGGTGCTGGTGGGCAGTAGTGTTGTTGATAAAGTTCTATTAAATCCAGCAAATCTTGGATATATCCACTGGCGTGGCTAATATTGCCATAGATAAAATTGACTGGGTTATTGATTTCGTGGGCAATTCCCGCCACTAGTTGTCCCAAACTAGACATTTTTTCAGTTTGAATCAGTTGGGCTTGGGTTTGTTGCAGTTCTCGCATTGCAACTTCTAGTTGCTGGGCTTTATCTTGGGCAGTTTGGGCAGCGATGCGGCTTTGAGTATAAAGTTTAGCTTGGTCAATGGCGATCGCTATTTGGTCTGTTACTGCTTGGAGTAATTCGATTTCGTTGTCTAGCCAAGGCCGCAAACCGTTACAATAACCACAGCTAAAAGCGCCAATTTCCCCAGATTGGGTATGTACGGGCAACGACATAAAAGCAGTGAAACCGAAATCGGTCAAAAACTCCCGTGTAATGCCATAGCCTACAGTTTTAACATCATCAATGCGGATAATTTCTTTGTTCAAAGTTTTGCTGGCGATGAGTTCGATTTCTACGTTATTTTCTTGCTCGTTTAGCAGACACGGTAAAAATGAACTTTTGGCCTCATACACTCTCTCCCAATAGGGGACTTGAGCGTTTTGTCGATACCAAAAGAAGGCGCAACGGTCTATTTGAAATAAATTGCGAATCTCCCGCACTGCGGTTTCTACAATGTAATTTAGATCCAAAGAAGCTCGAATTTGGCTAGAAAGACGATTGAGTAATGTTTCTCGCTGGACGCTTTCTCTGAGGGCAATTTCTGTTTGCTTGCGTTTGATGCCAATGGCAATCTCTTGGGCGGCAAATTCCAAGGCTTTAAAAGTTGATTCTGTCACTGCTTGGCGGCAAAACATCGCTATTACCCCTACAGTTTCACCTTCAACAATCAGGGGATAGCCCGCAAAAGCCACCATACCTTCTCGTTTTGCCCACTCTTTGTGACTCACGCGGGGATCTGTCTGTACAGAGTTAGTGAGGTGGGGTTTGCCTTCTTGGGCAATCAAACCAATTTTGAATTCACCAACTGGTACGCGTTGATGAGGCCCATGAATATGGGTGTACATCCCAGAACTGACTTGCAACTCTAGTACATTTTCCTGTTTATTAAGCGTCCAAATCCGAGCAAAAGCCGCATCTATATGTTGAACTAAAGCTTCTGTGCAGCGGCGCATCATGTTATTTAAAGTGTCACTTTGAGTGAGGGCTGCATCTACATCGGCACGGAAATTTGCTAAACGGGCGCGTTCTGCTAGTGCTTCTTCTGCTTGTCTGCGATCGGTGGTGTCATAGCAAATGCCAACGAAGTTTAAAATATTACCATTGGCGTCTCTACTAGCAGATGAGCTACTTGTATGCCATCGCCAACTACCATTTTTGTGTTTTACTCGATATTCGATGGGATCTTGTTTTTCACCTGTTGTTACAACTTGTCGCAAATAATTTGCACACTTAGGCACATCTTCTGGATGCACAAACAGACTAAAGGATTTGCCTTCTACTTCAGCAACTTCATGCCCTAAAATATCAGTCCAGTTGGGAGAAACGTAAGAAAATATCCCCTCCAGTGTCAGGGAAAAAAGAATGTTATTGGCATTCTCCACGATGGTACGAAGCTTATTATCTCTTTCGAGTAATGCTGCTTGTACTTTGTCCTCATTTTCACGGACAAGAACTATAATTTGTTGTTTTGGTAAGGGTAATAATCTAGCTTCAAAGTTACAATTTTCCAGTGGTAGGGGTAAGCTGTATTCAAAATTCACTTCACATTGAGTTACAAGTACTTGAGTCATGGCTTGGTGAAAGCGATCGCCTACAGCAATCGGTAGGCATTCTCGTAAACTCTTGCCCCGTTCAACTTTTTGTGCAATATCCAGATTTGGCATTTTTCCCGGTCGGTAATCCAGGATAGTTCCATCAGCATCTACACGAAAATAAAAATCAGGAAGTACTTGCAAAATCGCTGCCCATTCTGATGTTTTTTGGCACAACTGTGCTTCAACAGTTTGGCGTTTTGCAGTTTCCGTTGCCAGCCGTCTTAAGGCTTTTGTTAATTCTCTCCCTTGCTTCTTTTCTGTCAATGGACTTTGTTTTTTAAATAGTTTCTCGTCTTGTTCTATGTTTTCTTTTTTAACGTTGATTTGGTTAATGTAGTTTTGCACCCTTTTAGGAAACACTTTTGCCTGCCTGCTCTGCCTAAATTATTGAATTAAAATCTCTGAAACTAGATTTGTTAAAAAATGTGTATAATATGTTCAGCTACAGCCTGGTAATTATCTTAATACTTTATTTCTTTTTCTATGTGCATTAATTCCTCTTTTTGTGTAAATAAATTGGGGAAATGCTGAAGTTTTGATTAAGATAGACTTCATCATTTTTATGCAAACTGAAAATTTATACACTTCAGTAAAATTACTTAAATATATTTTTTCCTTAAAATCATCGATAAATTTATACTGATTTTCTAATTTGATGGCTGAAAATCTGAATTAGCTTTACTTGGGTGTGTTTAGATCCCCGACTTCTTAAAGAAGTCGGGGATCTGACTTTTCACGAATTATTCACAACTGCTAATATGAGGCGATTATGTCTTCATCAAAAGTTCACAAACTTCAAGATTTCCTATATCAAAGCAAAGAGTAGGGAGTGTAGGGAAAATAATAACTCTTCAATCAACAGCCCTAATAACAGTCCGTTGTATGGCTCCTTGGCGATCGCATTTTATATGTTATAAAGCTCAGAGAAATTTATGTTAGGCGGAAACTACTCTATGGAACCAGACAAGCTGGCTAGTTTTAAAGAGTACGGTGAATTCATCCTCCGGAAGATAGATTCTGTACCCGAATACCCTTCAAAACAAGAAGATTGGGTTCCGGCTAGCCTTGATGATTGTCTCCGTCGTCTGCGGGAAGCTGCTGAAAAAACTGTGGATCTTGCCACTTCGCCTGTGAAAATTGGTGTGATGGGGGAATTCAGTAGCGGCAAAACTTTACTTTTAGGCAGTTTGATTGGATATGCAGATGCTTTGCCTGTCAGTGAAAACCCGACTACAGGTAATGTCACAGCTTTACACATCATACCCCAAGATAACTTTGCAACTACGCAACTAAGCAATTTTACTGTAGAATATCTTTCCCATGAAGGGGTACACGAATGTCTGCGCTTTATGCTAGGGGAAGCTAATAAACGGACAACGGCAGCAGGACTTCCTGCCATACCAGTGTCTAGACTCAATTCTGGCAAAGATATTATTGGCTGGTGTGAGGAAGCATGGAACAGTTCTAATAATTTAGAATTGCGCTATTTACTGAGGGAGTTAGTATTATTTTTGCGGGCTTATCAAGCCTATGGCGAAGTATTGTGTAGTGGTCGCTATCAAATTGATGCTACCACCGCTCGCGAAGGACTACAGCTAGTGGAACAGCCAATGGCCATCCAAACTCTCAGCTTTGAGGATTTACCGCCAGCACATATTCGATTACCGAGTCAACCCCAAAGACTACCAACGAAATTATTACAAAACAGCTTTCCCCTGATTCGCCGTGTAGATATTGATGTCAAAATCTCGCGGGAGATTTGGGATGT
Organism: Nostoc linckia z4; assembly: GCF_002608075.1. Lineage (GTDB taxonomy): Bacteria > Cyanobacteriota > Cyanobacteriia > Cyanobacteriales > Nostocaceae > Nostoc > Nostoc linckia. The sequence continues at coordinate 121,272 of NZ_LAHA01000004.1, read as the reverse complement.
GACGGGTGCTGCTAAATTTATTCTCATTGATTTTCCGGGATTGGGGGCTGCTAATTCTGGTGCTAGGGATACCTTTTTATCACTGCGAGAATTGGCAGAAGTACAGACAATTTTAGTACTGCTAAATGGTAAATCTCCGGGAAGCGATCGCGCTAATAAAATCTTTACCATGATGCAGCAGCAGCGACCTGGACAAGATTTGAAAGATTTAATTCTCGTTGGTGTGGGTCGGTTCGATCAATTACCTTTAGAAAGTGAAGGTGGCGAACGAGAACTCGACCAACTAACTGAAGATAGGGATTTGCATGAGGAAATTGTTTTCCAAAAACTCAAAGTTCTGCAAACTACTATTGATGGCGCACAGGCTTTTACAACTCAAAAAGACCGCATTGTTTTACTCTCACCACTGTTAGGACTAGCTGATTTAGCAAAACGTTCGAGTAAAGTCAAAGCAGGTTCGCCAGAGTTTTTAGCTAACTTAGATTATCCTGATTATCTAGACAGATCTAAACGGCTACAAGAAAAATGGGGACGCTTAAGCCAACGGCTTTTAGACTCTGATACTCGCAGCTATTTAGGCAGACAATTAGGTTACTTTGCTCAAGATGGTAGCCTAGCAAAACTACGGGAATTGATTCAAAATCATGTTGCTACTCATGGTCTCAAACAATTACATGAAGATACCAAAAGAGCTGCTGATGTTGTGAGTCAGCAACAAGATCATTTGAAAGACATCATAGATGAAATTCACGAGCAAGGCATCCCCACAGGAGACAGTCCCGCTTTTATTGAGTTGCGGTTTGTGGTGGAAACTTTAGATAAAATCTACAGAAATTTTCAAAAAAGTTTAGGAAAAGAACCACTCAAAGACCGGCGTGGCTTTGTTGTTAGCGATGTTGTAAAAGACGAACTTACCTTTAAAATACTTAATTGGAGTCAATGGACTTTACTGTTTAATAAAGTCAACAATGGTAGTATCGCCCTCGCTGAATCTAAAGGTGCAGCAGGAAAATTATTTGATAGAGGAAATCGTCTTAATACTTCTCTACCAACCAAGAGCGATGATTTTTATCCAATATTTGAAAAAACCGTTAAAGAAGTAGAAGAATTTGCCAGCGATCGCATTCGTCAAGCTGTGGTAGATTTGTTAAATCAATTGTCAAATCAAGTAGCCCCAGAACGCGACCAATTGAAAGCAATTCTCCGCCCAGAAATGGAACAAGAAATTGAAGCAAAATTTGGTGTGGAAGAAGCCGAACTTTTTTATAAACTATTACTAGGATGCGACCCCAACGAATGGAAAGAAGCAATCATTTCTGAAATTACTAGCAAAGACAAAACCGTTGCACCCGAAATCATTTTTCCGTTAGCGCGTCAAGACGAGAAACACAATGTTGGTCAAATCTTTGACTGGGCACCAGAAAAAAGCCAAGGCTCAGGTAGATCCAGCAATCACCAACTTTTAGTACTGCGATTGCGAGATGAAATTACTGCTAGCGTTAGCCTTCATCTTGTGCAGTATGTTAGTGAAGTCAATCAGCAAATTAATTCCGAATTAGAAGGTATTTTGGATCAAATTATTCCCAGTTTACAAAACCTCTCGAAAAAAGAAGCATTACTGAGATACTTAACAGCTGGTGACTTACCATCTGAAGTTACAGTTCCTACTTGGTTGCAGATTCTTTCAGACATTGCGGCTGTTTCTTATTAGGATGTTTTTAGATGATCCAGTAAAAACCCACAATTTACAAGCAAAGCCTTCTGAATTCTGAATTCTGACTCCTGAATTCTTCTTAAGACTCGTATTCACAGGTCATTAATAAACAGTTCTCAAGTACAAAGGATTTATTTGGATGAGTTAGGTAATCCTGATGAGCAAAAAGTTGGTATCAGTTTGATGCAGTTAACTATCGCTTCAGAAACTCAAATGGTGGAACAAGCGAAACGTTTAATTGAACGGGTGGAACAAGAACAGATAACTGTCTTGGCTAAGCAAGAGATAATAGATGTAATCACAACAATTGCTGTTTATAAATTTGCCAACTTAAGTCGTGAAGAGGTAGAGGCCATGTTAGGAGTTAAGTTAGAAGAAACTAGGGTTTATCAAGAAGCTAAACAAGAGGGACTACAGCAAGGAGTAGAAATAGGACGAGAACAAGTAAAACTTGAACTTGTACCTCAGTTCTTAGCTCTTGGTATGTCGATGGAAGAAGTTGCCAAATTACTTAGTTTAATCGTAGAACAAGTAAGACTTATAAGCGAGCAAGAATCTTCAACATCAACTTAGTAATTATAGCGATGCCTATGGCGGGCTACGCCTACGCTTTTGGATGAAAGAGCGATGTCTAAGGCAGGCTACGCCTACGCTCTATAAAAAAGCCACAGTTAAACAGAAATACTTGTTATAATGAACTCTTTTCAATTGCACAACTATACTGATAAACAGCCAAACGAGAAACAACAAAAAAGATTTCCCGGATGGTTTGCATTAGATTTTGGTACGTCGAATTCTACAGTTACACTTTTCGATCCCATTGAAGTACCCATCACCGAAATTTTACCCAAAGAACAAGAAATGCGATTGCGCGATCGCTTATCGCAATGGCTGAGTTCTCCTGCTGCTATAGCTTTACCAGATGTCAGTGATGAAGATTGGGAAAAGTTTATTTTAGAAATTAGTAAAAACCTAGAAATAGAACCAAGAAAATTAAGTGAAGTTTTTGAATCTGATAACAAAGAGAGATTTTTAGAAGCGATTCGCCAAATTGAACTTTGTTTAGGAAATAGCGAAAGATTTCGTCGCGCTGTCAGCAAAAAACTCTATCAAATTTATCACGAAGTCTTCCGCGTTCCTACTTTAGAATCGCAAAATTTGATTCCTGTTGTGCTGGATATAGATAGGCGGGAAACAGAGATTCCTAGCGAATCAGAAATCTGCCATTTAGGGGAATTACAACTGCGGATGGGTAGAGAAGCTAGAGATAATAGAAAAAAAGCCATCGCCCAAGGTACAAGCAGTACTTTAAAGGAAATTATTAGCAGGTTTTATCATTCACCAAAACGCTATTTTGGCCAAGAGCGATCGTTTTCAGTAATTTTGGATGGTCAGGAAGAAACAATTACTGCTAAAGAATTAATTCAATCTGCTTGGGCGCATTTAATAAAGTTAACTGAAGACTATCGCCAACGGGCACGACGTAGATTTTCAGAAGGGGATTTGTTAACAGCAGTTGTCACCTATCCAACAGTCGCCCCGCCGGTTGTTCGCAAGGAAGTTAAAGAATTAGTTGAACAATTGGCCATAGATGATGTCCAAACTGCTTATGATGAAGCTGTTTCTGTGGCGATATTCTTTTTGTGGCGAGAATTTGGCGGGAATTTAAATATTGGTATTGAATCATTTAAAACTCGTTGTCGCCAAACTGGAAATAAATGGTCGCAAAATGTTCTCGTTTTGGATATCGGCGGCGGAACCACAGACTTGGCTTTAATTGAGTTGACTTTGGAAGATAAAACCCCAGCTTTTGGTGATTATGAAGACAGGGGTTTAGGAGGACGTTATTATAAACTGACTCCCAAACTATTAGGTTCCTCTGGACATTTGCAGTTAGGTGGTGAGTTAATTACACTGCGAATTTTTCGACTTTTAAAAGTGGCGATCGCTGACTTTTTATTAACAGCAGTCACCACTGGCGACATCGAAAGCGAAAAGCTAGAAGATTTAATTAATTCTGAATTAAACGACCGATTCTTAGAACAAGGTAAGTTTAAAACTGGCAGCCTTTTAAAATGTTTAGATAAAGAAAATCCAGAGGGTGACATTGCTTATAAAGATGCTCTTGATACTGCCGAAAAAGTCTTACCTACTCGTTGGCAACAAGCACCACAACGCCTACAAACATTTTATCTTTTGTGGGATTATGCAGAAGCAGCAAAACTGAAACTCGGTCAAAAACCACCAACTGACGATTCTTTATTAACCTTCACCCTTTCTGAACAAGAAATTTCTGAACTCTTAGCTCAAAGTGTCATTAAATTACCAGTCCAAGACCCAAATAACATCTGCGTCACCTTGGACAATCGTCAATTTGAACGAGCCGCAGTTTCAGGAATTAAAGAAGCCATCGGAATTGCTAAAGGATTGATGGAAAGCCGTTTGCGTCCCGAAGATCTCACCAAAGATTCTTGGAATTCTCAAAAAGTTGATTGGTTAATTCTCTCTGGAAAAACCTGCAATCTCGACTTAGTACAGCGGCAAATTTATCAAGAATTTAGTAAATCGCCTTATTTTGTTTGGAATCCAGAACGCATTACTTTTGTTTTGGAATTTACAAAATTAGCCACCTCCGCCGGTGCTTGCTACGCGGAAAAATTACGTAGGTTGAGATTCGACCCAGAAGAATCGAAAACTTTGCTACGTAAGGGAGCTAATCAGCTAGAAATTGATGTCAAAAACCTGTTTTATTATTTGCCCTGCAACTTCAAACGCAAAACCCAAAGCAATGATTTATTAACTATATTTAAAGCGGGTCAAGAACTTTATCAATTAGCACCTTGGGAAACTGTAGCCAAAGTTCGCACTCCTTGGCAAGGGATACAATTAACTAACATTATCTACCGCCAAGATTACGAAGAAGGAGATTTACGACTTTGGGGTAGCTTCGACGGTAAAAACCTGATGAATAAATTAGGAATGGAAGAAGCGGATTTTTTGAAAAAAATCAAAGTCCAGTTTGAAATCGACCAAACTCTAGAATTTAATGTATTGCTGTGTCAAGGAAATCCGCATTACTTAATAGATGTTTCTGGCATTGATTTAGCAGCAGTATTTTCAGAAACTTCTGAGTTATTTGCTGATGGAAAATTGATGTGGAATATCGCCGTAGAACGCCCCAATAAAGACTTAAATGACGGTGATATTGCAGTCAATGTCATCGAATCTGCAACTGTGGATCGCACAGATGCCTATCATTTAGTATTTGAAGTGGGAAATAATAATAGTTCCTTCCAAACATTTCATTACTTGCGTGATGGTGTAACACAACCAGGAATCGGATTAATTAGTAATCCCTTACCTCCTTTCCCTAAAACTGGCCAGCATACTTTCTATGTTTATCAAACAGACGCCGAAACCCAAACAAAAAAATGGATCAGAATTGGCGCACTCAGTAAACCAGACACCACAACAGATTATCCTTGCCAATATCGTGTAACTCTGGATAACCAAGGGATTTTACGAATGCACGCAGGTGAAGTACCCTATTGGACATCAACAAATCAAGAATGTCTTCAACAAGAAGGATGCGTTTATCTGGCTGAATTAGAATTACAGCCTAATGAAGTTGATAAGGAACGCGATCCATTTTGCGGTATACATTAGAATTTGTTCGCGCACAGACGCACAGACGCAGAGATTTTTATGAGGTATTGCGTCTTAGTATGAGATAGAAAAAAGCTCTTTTTCTTTGCGCCTCTGCGCCTCTGCGTGAGATAATAAAAGGTAATATAAATGCACCATTTCCGGAAATTATTAGAAATACAAAACTCACAATTAGCCCAATTATTACGGTTTACTCTCTACGGTCTAGAAACTACTTTAAATCAGGCTCGTGCAGAATTTTCCCAAGATTCAGGAGTTGAGGTATGCGATGAGTTGCTACAAGAACTTCATAACTTATTGCAACCTGCACCTACACCTTTACACCCAGATATTGGTTGGGAAGATGTGATTATAACTTCCCAAAATCCATTAAAACTCAATGATTTAAGGGAAGCTTTCAATGCTGATGCAGAACTTAATTATTATCTGGGTAATTCTCCATTGCAAAGTCAAACTGACTCAGATTTATGGCATGAAATTCAACGCAAGTTATTACGAGTACCAGAAGATTTAGCTGCATCTTGGCAAAAGCGTACTTTAGATATGGCGCAAGCAGTTGGCGCGATGGCCGACAATGCTAATCTTTTTCAACTTCCTTTTATCCGCGATGAAATTATCTACCCTGGACTTAGCGGTACTGTTCAAACTCAGGGACTAAGTTTATCTCAAAATCTGCAAAGTAATGAATCCGATTTTTCCACAGGATTCTTACTTTTATATATGAAATTTCTAGAAATAGAACCAAACTTTTATCATGCGTTAAAAAGTGTTTGTAGCTTTGATATAGTTTCGCTCAATTCCAAAGCCGAACAACAAAGTCAATACATTAATGCTTTGAGCGATCGCTGTCAACGCACCCAAAAAGCCGAAGAAAGTAACGATCCCCTGTCTATTTTGCGTGCTTGGATTGATATGGATGAAGCAATACACTCCTTGGTTTTTGTACCACCCGCACAACGTTATTCCTGGTGGGGAAAGCTACAAAACGAATCTCGCCGCATTCTCAAGAAAATCGCCGATAAAGGCATTAACGCTGGTAATGAAGTCCGGATTCGCCAGTTATCCGGACTTTACGCAGATATTTGTACTTCATCCAAAGATGACTTACAACTAGATTTTGGCGGTACTCCTGGGGAAGTCTTAACTTGTCTGCGGGTATATGCCCGAATTAACCATGAAGAATCACCAGGCCGTGTAATATTCCGTTCATCACGCTAGCTGTTGGCAATAGTCATTAGTCATCTGTATTCACAAAGAACAAATGACTGATGACTAATGACTAATGACTAATTATAAAATGCCCCAGAAATGTAAAATCCCTTGACCGGAGAACGCTTCAATGAGAATGGCGGCTAAAAAACCAATCATTGCCAAACGACCATTCCAGTTTTCACTCTGAGGAGTAAAGCCCCAGCGTAAAGCATTAGGATCTTCTGAAACTGAAGGCGTAGTCTTGTTAGCGTTTGACATAATTAACACTCCAAGGTTCTATTTTGTAACGGTTTTAACGTTATGTAAAGTAATGTATCAGATTTTTACGAAATTGCAACATAAACTAAAAGCCAATAAATTATTCAGTAGATATTTGGTTACATAGGTTTTTAGTATAATTAATATCACGCAAACAATAATTACTTAAGACTCACCACCAGAGAAAAATACAGGTAAGACAAAGGCTGTAACAATTCCAGCCAATACAATGACCTCAATGATTCTGAGATAAAAATTGTTTTGCGTAAAATTATTCATTAACCCACTGAGATTAGCTGACCTACTCAACCAACCACGAAAACGGTTAGACCATTGTCCAGGGCTATCTTCTGGTCGAAACTTCCAGGAAAATATCGACAATAACAACGGCGCACCACCCACCTTAGCAGACATCAAAAGATGAATTGCTACACAGCAAACCATGACAACCCAAGCACTAAGGTGAAGAGAATACCAAATATGATAAAACTCTCTTCTGGGGAGCCACTCTTCCTTCATCATTCTGCCTGAGTTCACAGCTAAAATAGCAGCGATGAGCATGAGAGTGTTTGCTAAACGTTGCAAGCTAACCCACCAAATGGGCTTGCCAACTTGACTTAATTGTTGTATAGAATCAGATTGAACAAGCCGCTTTTGTCCCGCATGAAAGCTATAAAGGGCAAAAGCAGGTAGAACAAGCAAGAAACACAATGCAATAGTTCCGTGAATGTCTTGAATCTCCGGAAGTTGAAGAAATGCTATGCTACCAAAACGGCGATCGTAAGTGTTGTAAACTAGAAATCCAGTAATAATTGCGGCGATCGCTAAAATTGCACTCACACCATGAAGAATTCGTAACCACAAAGGTTGATAAGGTGCAGAACGAGTCATAAAAGTCAGTCTTAGCTAGAAGTTAGTATTAAAAATTTTAGACATTATTCGGATTTATAGTTGCTTTTGTAAATAAACTACTTACAAATTTTAAATAACAATTTTCTACTAGTTATTTGTATATATATTTGAAAAATATAAAGTAAATTTATGTATATTTTTCCGTTATGCTCAAAAGCCCTCTGCGCTATCCTGGTGGTAAATCAAAAGCAATAAATCAAATAGTTGAATACTTACCAGAAAATTTTGATGAATTTCGAGAGCCTTTCGTCGGTGGTGGTTCTGTATTTATTTATTTAAAACAAAAATTTCCCAAACTCAAAATTTGGATTAACGATTTAAACCGCGAACTCTTCTTATTTTGGAAGTTTGCCCAATCTCATTTACCTGAGTTAGTTAAAGAAATTCGATATATTAAAGCCAAATACACAGACGGTAAATTACTTTTTACAGAATTGGCTACCATCAATGTCAATCATTTATCTGATTTTGACAGAGCAGTTCGCTTTTTTGTCCTCAATAGAATTACATTTTCTGGCACTGTTGAATCAGGTGGTTTTTCCCAAGAAGCTTTTCATAAACGCTTTACTAATTCTTCAATAGAAAGGCTGGAAAAATTAGAAACTATTTTGACAAAAAATGTAGAAATTACTAATTTAGATTATAGTTACCTATTACCCAAGGAAGGTGAAAAAGTATTTTTGTTTTTAGATCCACCATATTTTATTGCTACCAAATCAAAGCTATATGGAAAATACGGTAACTTGCATACTTCATTTCAACATCAAAGATTTGCCGAACTGTTGCAACAATGTCATCACCGTTGGCTAATCACTTACGATGATTCTCCACAAATTCGAGAAAATTTTCAATGGGCTAACATTTCAGAGTGGCAATTGCAATATGGCATGAATAACTACAAACAAAGTAGTGCTGCCAAAGGAAAAGAGTTATTTATTACTAATTACAAACTTAAACTTGATTTGCATAAAAAATTACAAAATTAGAATCTTATGAATACGGCTTTACAGTTAAACCTAGAATTTTAAACTTACAGCACATTTCAAGAAGCATGAAGTACACAATTTACACTTCAAAGCTACTCCGAAAGGCTATTTGAATTCTGACTTCTGAATTTTGTTGTAACTTTGATGAAAGCTAATTTTCCGGTAGGATAGCTCCCATGCCCTGCAACATAGCTACACCCCACAACAGAAAAACCTAGCAATGACTACTTCACCAATTCCTGCACAAGAATCCTATTCTGTTCTGCTGCAACAACTAATAGATGGCGAATCATTGTCGCGTACTCAAGCTGCTGAATTAATGCAAGGTTGGCTCAGTGAAGCCGTTCCTCCAGAGTTATCAGGAGCAATTTTAACAGCACTGAACTTTAAAGGCGTTTCGGCCGACGAGTTGACCGGCATGGCTGAAGTATTACAAGCCCAATCTATAGGAGGACACGGAGAGAAGTTGGAGCAAAGGCTTCCTCCGATCCAAACTTCGGAGGACGGGGGGACACGGAGAGAAGTTGGAGCGGAGGCTTCCTCCGATCCAAACTTCGGAGGACAGGGAGACAGGGAGAATAATTTCCCCGCGTCAGAGCGTCCCCATGTCCCCGCGTCTTTTTCCGTAATAGACACCTGCGGCACTGGTGGAGATGGTTCGTCAACTTTTAATATTTCCACAGCCGTTGCTTTTGTTGTCGCTGCTTATGGCGTACCCGTTGCCAAACACGGCAATCGTTCAGCTTCAAGTCTCACTGGCAGTGCTGATGTATTGGAAGCTTTGGGTGTAAATTTGAGTGCCCCTAGTGAAAAAGTGCAAGCAGCTTTACAGGAAGTGGGAATTACTTTCTTGTTTGCCCCTGGTTGGCATCCAGCACTGAAAGCAGTGGCCTCATTACGCCGGACTCTGAGGGTACGCACAGTGTTTAATCTACTAGGGCCTTTAGTAAATCCCTTGCGTCCAACCGGGCAAGTGGTGGGGTTATTCACTCCCAAACTTTTAGCGACGGTTGCCCAGGCTTTACAGAATTTGGGCAAGGAAAAGGCCATAGTGTTGCACGGGCGAGAAAAACTCGATGAGGCTGGGTTAGGAGATATAACTGACTTGGCGGTGTTATCTGAAGGAGAAGTGCAGTTAACTACTGTTAATCCTTTGGATTTGGATGTTACACCTGCTCCCATAGGTATGCTTCGGGGTGGGGATGTGCAAGAGAATGCGGTGATTCTCAAAGCTGTCCTCCAAGGCAAAGGTACTCAGGCCCAACAGGATGCAGTGGCTTTAAATGCTTCCTTGGCGCTGCAAGTAGCGGGGACAATACCATTCCTCGATCATGCCCAAGGAATTAAAATCGCTAAGGATATTCTGCAAAGCGGGACGGCTTGGACGAAGTTGGAGGAGTTAGTTCAATTTCTGGGGAATTGATTTGCGATCGCAATTGCGGGCGAAACTCTACCACATTACGTTTTATTGTGACATCGTAATTGCCAAAAAAGTCATGTCCTAAAAGTCCGGTTTCCAGTTCCGTACCAGCGATCGCCACAGGTACTCGATTCACTTTCACCCCACCAAGTGCCATTGAATCAACGTAACCCACAGGAAATTCCACAGCTCTAGAACTGGCGGTGTTTGCCTTCGCTTTTCCCACTGGCACTATTCCCAGAGAATTTGCCATTTCTTGGGTGATTACAGTGCCACTGGCTCCTGTATCTACAATCATTTCAAACTTGTGCTGCCCATTAAAAGTAACTTCCACAATTGGCGTACCACCAGCTCGCCTTTTAATTGGAGCTGTAAATACCGGTTGCTCTGGAATCACCACTGCCGATGAAGCTCTTTGTGTTTCCGGTGGTAATGATTGTTGTTGTACCGGAATTGACACAGATGAAGTAAGCTTTGGTGTAGTTGGTGCTTGGGGAACCACAACTACTATTTTTTGAGGTTCCCTAATTGGTGCAGGGCGGGGAGTCGCTTTTTGCTTGGCATATTTGATTTGGCGCTGATATTCTGTGATTTTGGATTGAGCGAAGCCAAACTCTGGAGTTTGCCGTTCTACTTTTCGCATCAGAGCGATGGCATCTTGGTATTGACTCGCCACTAAATTCCAATCATCTGGAGATTGAGCAGATTGACTGATACTCCAAGCACTGACAGCTTTATCTAAAGCCAATTCAAAAACGCTAGGTTCAGTTTCAGATGGCTGTGGTGACTGTGGTTGAGGAGTAGCTTCTGGTGTTGCTGGTTCGGTGGTGCTAGGCTGTACTGATGCCACATCACCAATTGCCACGGGTTGTTCGTTGCCACCAACCGTAGTGTTTCGTTTGTCTTCACTACAGGCAACATTCAAAACCGCCAGAGCGCTGAATGCAAAAATTAAGGTTGTGCGGGATAAAAAAGTGGGAAGCATAATTAATATTAACTGCCCAAGCTCTTGCAAAACCACTCTTTAAAGATTTTTGTCAAAGGCAACAGGGTTGGGGAAATAGAGAGTAGACTTCTTGCAGAAGTCGGGAAAAGGGAAAGGGGAAAGGGGGTGCATGTTTGGTATTTTCCCTTTCCCCTTTAACATGATTCCCTTTGACCACAAGAGTCCAAAAAGCAATTGATTGCACTCTTACTCCATGAGCTGCGCTCACAAGGAACAATAAAAATCAATATTCTCATGCCTAATGCCCTGTTTGGCCAATGCCCTATTTTTAAGGCAGGTCTAGCGGACAATAGAAAATTTAATTTTTCATTAATAATTCTAAAGCTTTTAATTACTCAAGTTATGAGACAATCAGAGGTTGCAGTCTTCAAGAGTAAGGGACATAAAAGTTAAAAACTAAGGACTGGAGAAAAGTTTTTCTAATCCCCAGTACTCAATCCCCACTCCCCACTCCCCACTCCCCACTCCCCACTCTATGTCCTTGTCTGACGCAATACCAGCTTTACTTGTCTTGGCAGATGGAACCACTTATCGCGGTTGGTCTTTCGGTGCTACGGGAACCGCCATTGGAGAAGTGGTATTCAACACTGGGATGACTGGCTATCAAGAAGTACTGACCGATCCTAGTTACTGCGGTCAGATTGTGATTTTTACTTATCCAGAATTGGGGAATACTGGTGTCAACCCTGAAGATGAGGAATCACAACGCCCCCAAGTGCGGGGTGCCATCGCCCGAAACATTTGTCATCGACCAAGTAATTGGCGATCGACCCAATCCTTACCCGACTACCTCAAACAGCATCAGATACCAGCCATCTATGGCATCGACACCCGCGCCCTCACCCGCAAAATCCGGATGTTCGGAGCCATGAACGGTGGTATTTCCACAGCTATTCTGGATGAGGGAGAATTGCTAGAGCAGGTGCAAGCAGCTCCCAACATGGCAGGATTGAATCTGGTTCGAGAAGTGACGACGGCAAAAACTTATGAATGGTCAGATCCCACGATTCCAGCCTGGGAATTTAATCCGGAAACCACCAACAATATTGAGAAACCCTTTACCGTTGTTGCCCTGGACTTTGGCATCAAACGCAATATTTTGCGTCGCTTAGCCAGTTATGGTTGTCGGGTAATTGTTGTACCTGCTGATACGCCACCAGAGGAAATTCTCAACTACAATCCTGATGGTGTCTTTCTTTCTAACGGGCCTGGTGACCCTGCTACCGTCACCGAAGGAATTGCAACTACCAAAGCGCTGCTGCTGAGTCAAAAACCCATCTTTGGGATTTGTATGGGGCATCAAATTTTGGGTCATGCCTTGGGAGCAGAAACCTATAAACTCAAATTTGGTCACCGTGGTTTGAACCAGCCAGCGGGTTTACAGCAAAAGGTAGAAATTACCAGCCAAAACCATAGTTTTGCCATTGACCCAGATTCCCTTCCCGCAACAGTTGTGGAAGTTAGTCACCTAAATTTAAACGATCGCACCGTTGCCGGGGTACGTCACAAGTCTCTGCCTGTATTCTCTGTACAATATCACCCAGAGGCCAGCCCTGGCCCTCACGATGCTGATTACTTGTTTGAGCAATTTGTTCAAGCTATGCGAACAGCGCGTCAGAGTGATGGGAACTAGGGAATGGGGAATGGGGAGATGGGGAGATGGGGAGATGGGGAGATGGGGAGATGGGGAATGGGGAGATGGGGAAAAGGTTAAAGGGAAAAGGAATAAATTTAATCTTTTCCCTTTTCCCCTTACCCCTTTCCCTCGCCCAACGCCCAATGCCCAATGCCCCTTACTCCAGTAGATTGTAGACAACACGCTCAAAAACCATCTATACTTGAGCGTTCACTTTAACTTATGAGGAGGGAATTATTGCTGAGCCACTGAATCTAACCGTGAGCCTGAGGGGCACTCGTGAAGTCCGGGATAACTGTCAGCTATTCCGCCTCACAGGTTTGTTAGATGCCTTTTCTGAGCCGACGTTTCGCAAGGTACTAGAGAGCAAGATCGAAGAAGGTCCTAAGCATATTATTTTGGATCTCTCACAAATCGACTTTATTGATAGCTCTGGCTTGGGTGCTTTGGTGCAAGCAGCCAAGAAGGCTCAAAACGCTAATGGCACTTTGCAAATTGTCACGAATGCCCGCGTCACTCAAACGGTCAAGCTTGTTCGCTTAGAGAAGTTTCTCTCCCTGCAACAAACAGTTGAAGCGGCTCTAGAAAACGTCAAGCAGTCTTGATTGCTAGACCTATTGAGATTAACTTGGCTATTCAGATTCAACATCGGATAGCTAAATTTTTAAAACTTCTGGCAAAACCTCTCTCCTTGCGGGAGAGGCGCTCAGCCAGTTGAGCTTTATATATTTAAAACGGATCGAGATTAAAAATTAAGGCACTTGCAAGTAAAAAAAATATCCTTTGTAACTGTTGACCCTTGACAGTTCACAATCAACGACTATCTGTTGTTTATCTTTTCGAGTTTCCTAAAATCTTTGTCAATACAGGGGAGTGGGGTATGGGAAGATATTATCAATGCCCTGTACTACCTGTGAAACAACCTTGTCCGCCCACACTTGGAATGGAGTTTTTTGTGACTTTCAATAAATATTTAGCTCGATCCCCGTTAACACCCATTGAAAAGTGTGAAATCAACTTTCCAACTCTACTTCAAAAAGCGAGATTTCGGCAGATTGTTTAGCTGATTTGTGTATAATCAACAACTTTTCAAGCATTTTATAAGAGATATGACTTCTGGTTAGGATATTCGATAACAACCAAAGCCAAACAAAGTTCTAGTAAATAAAAGTCAACTGATTAATTTCGATCTAAACTTGACTTGATAATGTATAATTAGGAAAAAATATCTACTAACTAAACATAGCAATCTAGCAAATTTCAAGCAGAACTATTACATTAAAATTTTCTCTGATGCCAGTAAATTCTAGACAGCAATAAGTACCCAAAATTACCTTGTGACAAGTGGAAATCAGGGGAATCTAAAATGCTAAGTCTTAATCAAAAAGATAAAATTTAGTAAGTATTTTTGTATAGTGTTGATTATGCTAGGTATACTATGATGGCATACTTCAGGGAAATCAATCTTTGGGAAGAATGCCTGCACAATTATTGAGCTAGTCAAGGAATGATTTATTTGTGAAGTCAAAGGAAGAAGGGTTATTGGATGGACAAGATGAAGTTTCCAAACAAAATTTATCTTGGACTCAAGCACTGTTGTTAAGCACAGTGCCATTATCCCAACACATTTCTTTTTCACAAGTACAAAAAATTTCTCCCTCTGCTTTAGCTTATTTGGGGGATGCAATCTATGAACTTTATGTTAGAATGTTCTATCTACTACCACTACAGCGACCAGAGACTTATCATCGTTTGGTAGTGGGACAGGTAAGAGCGGAAACACAAGCGCTACATTTGCGATCGCTTACTCCTCATCTGAGGGACACCGAACTAGAAATTGTCCGCCGGGGTCGAAACGCTGCTACAGGACGGCCTAAGCGGCTCGATCCCGAAATTTATCAACAGGCAACTAGTCTAGAAACCTTAATTGGCTACTTATATCTAACTGATTACCAGCGCCTAACCGAACTGTTAGAAATACTCCATCTAGAGAAATAGTGAAAATTCAATTTCACAATTATCAAAACAGTAGAGTAGGTCTGGTAAATAGCGCCGTTCTGGATGCCCACTATACGCTATATCGTAAAACTAAAATGTCAAATAAACCCAGAAAAATCAAGACTTCTAGCGAACCAAATCGGGGGCAACCTATAAAGCTTCAGGGTAAGCGTGTTATTACTAATCCAATTCGCAATCCCAGAAAAAAAATAGATATCAACCCGATTTCCAGCAATTCGCGTCCACAAAATAGCAACTTCTCTCATCCTTCTCTACCTACAAAACCAGCAGAAGAGAACGATTTAATCTACGGTCGTCATCCAGTATTGACTGCATTGCAAAGTCAGCGCGGTCTCAACCGCATTTGGATTACTAACCGTCTGCGCTACGATCCCAACTTTCACCCTTTGCTTTTACACGCCAAGGAAAATGGCACGGTAATTGATGAAGTTGAACCAAAGCGTTTAGACCAAATTACCAATCACTCCAATCATCAAGGTGTGGCGGCTCAAATTGCTCCCTACACTTATATAGAATTACCGGATCTCCTCGAACAAGCAAAATCTGTAACCGATCCCGTAATTGTTGTAGCTGATGGAATTACCGATCCCCATAACCTGGGAGCAATTATTCGCACAGCTGAGGCAATTGGCGCTCAAGGATTAGTCATACCCCAAAGAAGAGCCTCTGGGATCACTTCCACCGTTGTCAAAGTTGCCGCAGGTGCTTTAGAAAACTTCTCTGTGTCAAGAGTTGTTAACCTCAGTCGCGCCTTAGAAGAATTAAAAACAGCGGGATTTTGGATTTATGGTACTGCTGCCACCGGTAGTGAACCCTTACACACAGTCAATTTTAGCGGACCCATCGCATTGGTAATTGGCTCTGAAGGTGAAGGTCTGAGTATGCTCACTCAACGTTCCTGCGATGTTTTAGTATCAATTCCGTTACAAGGTAAAACCCCTAGCCTCAATGCCTCGGTAGCAGCAGGAATGGCACTTTATGAAATTTATCGTCAGCGATCGCTAAATACGCTGCATTTAGATAAATTACAAAAAATCTCTTTGAAAAAATAGCAGTAAAAGAGTATAAAGAAATGTAAATGATAATAAAGCAACATATCCCTTAACACCCTGTAGCACGTTTACAAATCAGCGAAAACCATGAAAACCATTTGGCATAATCTCAAGGAAGGGTTGATTAACACGTTCAACTATCTCGGTTTGGCTTGGTGGGTAGAAATTGCAACGCAAAATCCCCGTTGCACATACTACTTCGGGCCATTTCTGAATTTTGATGAAGCAAAATTGGCTAGCGTTGGATACGTAGAAGATTTAGAGACCGAAGGAGCGCAGGGAATTGTTGTCAATGTCAAACGGTGCAAACCCAATAATCTAACAATTGCTGAAGACTTGGGGGAAAGATTTGACCGCAAAGTACAGCCTGCCTTTGGCGGTCAAATTTAATTTAGGCAAGACAAGAGGACACGGGAAAAAAGATACAAAGACGTGAGGACGTGGGGAAAGAGAGACTCAAAGACACCAGACACGGTGAATTCTTTTACCACAAGTCCTTGCGTTTCGTCTTCTTCCCCGCGTCACCGCGTCCCTATGTCACCGCGTCCTCTTATCTGGGGATGTTCTTCCAGCCAACGGTCAATATCACTCAGTACCAATTGGGGAACTTCCCACGGAAAAAGGTGAGCGGTACTGGGGTAACATTGCCATTGGCAGTTCTTGAGGTGTCGAGCTGTTTCCAGGCTGGAATCAACTGTGATGTGACGGTCTTGAACTCCAGCAAGTACTAGACTAGGGCATTGAATTTGTGGCAAGTCTTGAAGTCTGTCATACCCTGCTTGAATAGCACTGTAAAGGGCGCGAGTAGCAGCAGCAGAAGTTTGCAAATATGCGGGTACAGCTTCGGTGGCAATATAGCTGTAACTAGTGGATGTATGTTGTTGAATTAAGTAGCGAAAAAGCGATCGCTTGCCAAAAGTTTCAATATTCCACTGCCAACTCGGTTTTATATAATTCAATAGGGCAGCAACGCCAGTATATAAATTATCTTGCCAAGTGATGGGAGGATGACTACCACGGGGTTTTGCGGCTGTCGCTACTAAAATCAACCCCGTAATCCGCTTTGGCAAACGCAATGCCAGTTCCATTGCCAGAATACCGCCAAGCGACCATCCCAATATTAAACATTTTTCAATTTCAAACCGGTCTAGTAACGCTTCTAAGTCCGTCAAATGGTCATTCATGTCAAAATTTTCATTCCAGCGACTTTTGCCGTATCCACGTAAATCTGGGGCAAAAGTTTTGTAGCGTTTTGATAAATGATTGGTAAATACAGAAAGACTGCGACCAGAACCAGGATGACCGTGTAGGGCTAAAATCGGAAATCCTTGACCTTGGATGTAGACGTTGAGGTTTGCAGCGCTAGTAGTGTAATTTTGGCGATCGCTCATCATTAGACGTGCCTTAAAATAGGGGCTGGGGCAATACGGTTTGGGGAAGGGGGAAAGGGGAAGGGGAAGGGGGAAAGGGGAAAGGGAAAAGGGGAAAGTGGAAAGGGGAAAGGTTTCAAATACGTCAGACCTCTTGCACAATAGTGCTTTTTGCATTCTTGTGGTCAAAGGGATACATTTTTATTGTGGAAAGGGAAAATACCAAACCTTTCCCTTTTTCCCCTTTCCCTTTACCCTTTCCCCTTTCCCCTTTATGGGGCTGCGTTAAATATTAGATTTTTTCAGTTTAAGAAATCGGTTCAAAAACCATTTGAGGGATCAACGCTTCGTTTTGTAATTCTCCAATGCCTATAAAGCGAGTATCTTCATCATAAACTCGCACTATTCCAGAAACATCGACAGTTAAAGAAATTCGCTGACCTTGACACCATTTGCGAGCAGATGTTAACGGTAGAGTCACAAATGGTAAATGTTGTAATGGCGCATCAACACAAATGGGTTGAAATGTTCCAGCTTGTAGTTGTGTTTCTAAATCTGTGAAGGTGAGACTATCTGTTAAATAAAAACCACTGCTTTCGCTACGAGTTAAAGCAGCAAGCGTACCACCAGTTTCTAAAATTTCACCCAAATCACGAGCGATCGCTCTAATATATGTACCACTTCCACAGGCGATGGCCACATCTAATTCTGGAAAATCTCCTTGACGCCAATCCAAAATTTCTATGTGAAAAATCTCCACTGTCCGCACTGGAACTTCCACCGTTTTACCTTGACGCGCTAAATCGTAGAGACGTTTTCCATCCACTTGAATTGCACTGTAACTAGGTGGGATTTGTTCAATTTTGCCTTGAAATTTTAATAGTGCAGTTTTTACTTGTGCTAAATTCAATTCCCCACAAGCTTGAGAATTAATAATTTCACCTTGTAAATCATCAGTTGTGGTACGCACACCCAGGCGAATTGTTGCTTTGTAAGCTTTGTTTCCTGGTAAATATTGTAATAATCTGGTGGCTTTACCAAAGGCGATGGGTAACACTCCGGTAGCTGCTGGATCTAAAGTTCCTGCATGTCCCACGCGTTTGAGGCGCAACAACTTCCGCACCCGCGCTACACAGTCGTGGGAAGTCCAGTCAAATGGTTTGTTTAAGTTGAGAAAACCTTGAGATAACACAAAATCAATAGTTTTATTTTTTCAAGTTTATAAATGCTTAAAACATTAATATAATTTTTTTATTATACAGCAGATTTCAAATTGATGAAGTACACTAGATTAGCTTCCAAACCTGGTATGCATTCTATTTTACTTTTGAATCATGCTTTTTCATGATTCAGGAAAATTGCAGTGTTGTAAATATGAATAATATGAAAAAAACAATTTTTACCATTATATTTCTTATTTGTTCTATTTTCATTGGTGGTTGTAGTGAATCTAATAACATTAGTTCTCCAGAAAATTCTGTCACAGCCAACCCAAATAATTCTCCATCGAATTCAGTAATTAAAGAAAATCCACAGAACAGTTCCCAACCCACTAAAGATTCAAATATATCTCAGCAACCATCTATTAAAAATGAAAATCCCTCTTCTGGCACTATTAAAGATATGCAAAATGGGGATTTAAAGTGCTATGTTTCTGTTGTCGATGGCAATGGTAAATTATATGAAGGGGTTGGTGCGACATTCGATGTTTGCGAGCCGGATAAATATGTGAATAAAAATGTCAATTTATTTTATGAACTAGAGGATGTCAATGATTGTCAAAGCGCTGAACCTTGTGGAAAAACAATTAAAGAATGGCTGATTACTAAAATCGAAATTCGAGATTAGAAATCATAGCAATTAACTTATTAATTATGAATCATGAACTATGACGAAAGTTGATTTATTGATAAAACCTTCGGTAAAGTAACTGTAACTTTAGTTCCTCGTCCTACTTCACTGGATAAAGTGATGTTACCGCCATGTAATTCTACACAAGTTTTGGCGATCGCCAATCCTAAACCAGTGCCAGGAATTGTATCAACGTTACTTCCCCGACTAAAAGATTGAAATAAATTTTCTCGATCTGCCATCGGAATACCAATTCCCCAATCTTGGACATAAAAAATAATTTGCGATTCTTTACCGATGAGATTAAACTCTACAGTACCTCCATTTGGAGAATATTTAATTGCATTGGATATTAAGTTAGTAAATATTTGTTGTAAAAGCCCGCGATCGCCACAAAAACCATGATAATTTCCAGTGATTTTAAAAATCAATTCGTGGCGCTCTCCTGCTGTTTCTCGCTCTTGTTCTATTAAATCAGAAAAAAATTGGAACAAATCGAGCTGTATCGGCTTGGGCTTGGGTTTTTCCTGTTCAAATTGATTAACTAAAAGCATATTGTCCACAAGTTTGGACATGTACCTTGCTTTTTGTTCAATAATTCCCAAAAATTTCTGCTGTTTAGCTTCATCGAGTTGGTTGCTATATTTTACTAAAGTCGATGCCGCAGCCAAAATTGAAGTTAAGGGGGTTCGATATTCATGGGAAACTGTGCCAATAATTTGCGATTTAAATACATTGAGTTGTTTTTCTTTTGTCAGGGCTGCTTGAGTTTGGGCTAGCAATTCCGCTTGTTGGATAGCAATAGCTAGTTGCACCGATACTTCATTTAACATCTGAGCATCATCAGCTTGCCACTGTCGTTCATAGGAATTATGGTGAGCAATCAACAAACCCCAAAGCTTGGGAGTTGGATTTCCATTATTGCTGAGATTAATCGGAACTACCAAATTTGATTCAGTGTTAAATTTCTCTTTCAAACTCAAATGATTACACAAGCCAAGTTCATAAATATGAGGGATTGGGGATTGGGAATAAGATGTGGTAAGAGAGGAAGAGGCGGTGATGGGGTGACGCGATGAGGCGGGGAAAGAATTCTCCGTGTCCCGGTGTCCCCGCGTCTTTGTCTCCTCTTGATTCTGATTGCCGACGCGACCCTCGCACAGGGCTACGGCGCGGTATGAGTCAACAGAGGAGGCGACTATTTTACCCTCTTTATCTGTGGCGAACTGATATACCATCACGCCATCGCATTTCAAAAGTTGCTGCACCTCTACTACAGCCGTATTTAAAATTTGCTCTAGGTTAAGAGACTGGCGGATTCTCAAAGCAGTTGTAGCAATTAAACGCTGACGTTCGCGGGTTTTACTGAGTTGGGCTTGCAAGTACGATTGCTTGATGGCATTGCGGACTGCTAGTTGCAGTACATCTTGTGTCAGGTGTTGCTTGACCAAATAATCCAGCGCACCTCGTTTCATTGCCTGAACTGCAACCTCTTCATCACCCCGTCCTGTCAACATAATCACAGGCACAGAAGTATTAAATATCTCCTGCTGCATTTGATCGAAAAGTTCTAACCCACTTTTGTCAGGTAGGCAATAATCCAGCAGAATGATATCGCAATGTATTTTTTTGCACAAAGCAAGTCCTTCTTCTGCACAGTCAGCCTCCAAAATCTGGTATGACTGATGCAGATCTTTCAAAAGATATCGACGATAGATTTTTCGATCTGCTGCACAATCATCGATGATGAGTAGCGTCCATGTGTCCAACATATTAAGTATGAGGATCGGGGAGCTAGATAGATCCCTTTTATCCAGATTGTGTTTTTATTGCATAATTCTAAAAATAATATAAAATAAATATAAATAAAAGCTAAATTATTTAGAAATACTAAAGCGATCGCAAATCCTAGAAGGCAGCAACAAAAACAGGAAAATGGAGAACATCAATCTCAGGCAGTCATACAGAAAAAAATTCTATAATCTCCTATCCTCCTGTCACTCCTCATTTTCCAGACAGCAAACACTGTGACTCAAAGATGAGAATGTCTCTGTGCCATGTAAGTAGTCTTTTTTGTTATGCCTTGGTCTTTACTGCTTCATCATCTGGAAAATAAACAAATTAAGCCTACGCAGGCGGTGTATTGGCTTCCAGCCAGTAGTCTACAAAAGCCTGAATCGTCTTTTTTAGTTCTTGAGCATCCATCGGCTTTACTAGATATCCATTTGCGCCTTTTTGGTAGCACAGTTCAATATCTTTGGGGTTCGATGACGTAGTAAAAACTACGACGGGGATTTCCTTAAAAGTATTGTCTTGCTTGAGGCGGGCTAAGATGTCGCGGCCATCTATGCCTGGTAAATTGAGATCGAGCAAGATTACAGAAGGTCGTAATGCTAGTTGTGAGTTGCATGATTCTTCGCCCTGGTGGTAGGTATCGTTCTTCTGTTGATAGAGGAACTCTATAACCTCATCCCCATTGGTACAACGATGTATGGGGTTCTGGACGGACATGCGCCTCATCAGACGTTGTAGCATCCGAAAATCTTCATTGCTGTCCTCAACAACAAGCAGAGGTTCATGAAGTTTTTTTGTCATTCGTGGTCTTAAAACAACTTAACAAAAATATATATTTGGTGACTATCTTAAACTATTCGAGCGTAAAATAGAATATCGAGCCAATGCCTACAGCAGATTCGACCCAAATTTGACCGTTGTGCAGCTCAACAATTTTCTTAACAATAGCTAGTCCTGCACCTGCACCTCCGCCGTATTTTTCCTGGGAATGCAGCCGCTTAAATAATCGAAAGATGGTTTCTAGATGATGTTGGGGAATCCCAATACCGTTATCGCGGACATAAAAAATAGGGCATGGGGCATGGGGTATGGGCACAAGAGGCTCCAAGGGCAGAGGCTCCCCACCTCCCCATCTCCCTTGCTCCCTATCTCCAGAGAAGTAGCCAATCTCAACCCATTTTTCAGCTTTATCGTTGTATTTGAAGGCGTTACCAATTAAGTTACTGAAGACTTCGTTGACGAGAACGCGATCGCACTCCACTATGGGTAAAGGTCGAGGAATGCGAATATCCATCAGTCCAGAGTTGTGCTGACTAGCCCGAAAGACTTCAATTACTTGAGCCACCAATTCGTTGAGGTCGGTGGCTTGTTCTCGCAGTTGTGCTTGTCCTAACTGGGAAAGTCGCAGTAGAGCATTAATCAGCGTTTCCATGCGTACAGATAAGGAGACTACTGTCTGCAAGCACTCAACACCATCATCATCTAATATTTCGTCATAGTCTTCTAACAGTACCGTGGAAAAGTTATAAATACCCCGCAGAGGTTCCTTGAGGTCATGGGAAGCAGCATAGGCAAAGGAGGCTAGCTCTTGATTGCTGCGTTCTAACTCTAAATTAATTTTGGCTAATTCATCGGCCTTGGAGAGTACAATACCGACGATGGCATTTCTCAGACTCAAAGCACTGTCAAGTTCGCATGGTCTCCAAGGTAGAGAAGTTAATCTCACTGTTTCTTGCCAAGCTGCAAAAGATTTTCGCACAGATAAGGTCAGGCTACCATCTGCTTGGGCTTGAATGGATTCGTTGGGATCACCTGCCCAGTTTACTGTTTGGATAACTTCAGGGCGAAACCAAAGGATGTAATAGCGTCGGACTTGAGAAATCCGCAGTAGCAACAAGCCGCTAGCAGTATCTTTAAATATCAACGCTTCTGGGTAAAGCTTTGGCAAAGAATCAGTGGAAAACAAATTGTCATGAACTTGGGTATCCGCCCATTCAATCAGCGCCCGCACCTGGTCAATATTCGGTGTTGCTCCCACGAGAGTAACTTCATTATCCAAACAAATTGCTGCTCCTGAGGCGCTAACAAGATCTAACAAACGGATTTCCGGTTTGATGAGAGCATCAATAAAATTGTCGGCTTGGGAAATGGACTTGAGAAACTCAGACTGTAGCGATTTGAGCTTGACTTCATAGTCCCATTCCGAGTGACTAATTTTGTGCGCTAATTCTGAAGAAACAATTTGTCCCAAAAATTCGCACATCTTCCGCACTTCATAAGAGAGATACTTTGGTGTTTGATGATGGCAAGATATTAATCCCCAAAGTTTTTGCTCTTGAATCAGTGAAATGACTAAAAGTGACGTGACTCCCATGTTTTGATGATATTCAATACAACAGGAATCAAAACTCCTCAACACACTGTAGCTTAAGTCAAGATTTTGGCCGGGAAATAGCTTGACCGCTTCCACAGTCAAATCAGGAATAAATCGTAGCAAAGAGCGCGTGTATAACTCCCTAGCTTGGGCTGGGATATCTGTAGCAGGGTAGTGGAGTCCTAAATAAGGTGATAAATCTTCTCCTTTGACTTCTACAACTACAGAACCGGCTCCGGATTCGTCAAATTGATACACCATCACACGGTGAAAACCAATAATTTCTTGGAGTTTCTCTGCTGCGATGTGCAAAAATTCGATTAAATTCGATGTGCTTTGCATTTTGGCTATGGCTTCACCCACCAATTCATGAAAGCCCAAGAAACTGACCTCCGATTCCGAGTCAGTGGGTTCTAGCTCCACAATGACAGCTTCTTGTGTGCGATGAACCACGGCATCAAAATACCGTTCGCCATTATCAGTGTTTATTAATACTCTAAATGCATTAGAAATACCAATTTTTTTCCCCAAGCACTGCTTAACAAGTTCCACTTTTTTACTGTCAAACAAACAGTTCAGGGGTTGATTGAGCAAATCTTCTGGCTCTTTACCCAAATATTCTGGGGTATTGTCACTGACTTGCACTATCTCTAGCTGAGTATTCAGTGCTAACAGTACGCCATGAGGTTGAATAGAGCCAGGTATGTGAATGGGTTTGGAATCGTGGTTAGTCAGAGCGTTAGCTTGGGCATTGGTCTCTTCAGGCTGGCTCATAAATCAACTGATGTAAAGCTGATTTTTACAATAGCGCAATTAAATGTCACATTTCTTTAAAGTATATGCCGATAAGTGTGGACGCGATCGTACTATGGCGTTTTTCAGTAAATGGAGTACATGGTAGGGGTGAATAGCCATTCGCCCTTACAATTACCTGTATGGCGATGGCTTTGTTTGGAATTGCCGTAGATTGATGCCGATCGCAATCAACAACAGCTTTGTAACTAATGCTTTGAGTCCAAAATATAAAATCTGATAAATACTTAGAAATTTTTAGTCATAAATAGAACGTATTTGACGATAATTACTTAAATAATGAGAAGATGGCTATCGGTAAAAATAAAGACAAAAATTTAACAAACAAATAAATTTTATATATCTAAGGAAATAAGACTAGTGACAATAAAACTTGATTTAATCAAGTTCATAACACTAATGATGCCCACTAGGCAGCTAGTTAGCAGCTAGCTACCAGTAGGACTTCCTCCCTAATTGATTCGGCAACTTAGGAGGCCAATACATCGTGTCAAAAAATTTTGATGACTCACATCCTCTTGAAGAGAGAGTCGGCATAAAATTAGATAATTTTCATCATCAAAATGATATAAAAAATACAGGAATTTTTCAAGGAAGGACAATACTTTTAGTAGATGATAATGAAGATATTATTACCTTTATTACCTGTATTCTAAAAATTTATGGAATCAGTGTGATTACTACCTCATGTGCTATGGAAGCATTTGAAATCGTTAAAAAAGTAACAGTGGATCTTTTAATTAGCGACATCGATTTGCCAGGTAATTCTGGATATTTGTTGATCCAAAAAATCCGGACTCTTGCCTCAGAAAAAATGAGGGAAATTCCAGCGATCGCCTTTAGCGATCGAGGTGAAAATAAAGCTTATAAACAAGCTCTTGCATGTGGATTTCAAAGTTATATCAAAAAGCCTTCAAATCCTACACAATTGATTGTAGAAGTTGCAAAACTGCTGCGACGTTCTTGTAGCAGAGATTTTTCGTTATTTGGCGATTACTCTTGTTTAGCAGAAAGGTAATTTGTCATTGGGGTAGTGTTGGCTAGGGATTGGGGCATTGGGAAGGGGAAAAGGGTAAGGGGAAAAGGGGAAAGATTAAATTTATTCCTTTTCCCTTTAACCTTTAACCTTTTCCCCATCTCCCCATCTCCCCATCTCCCCACTAGCGTTTACAAAAAAACTTCTAGCCCGTAATGCTGACAGAGGGTTTTTAGTTTTGCAACTATCAGTGCTTGAACGTTTTCTGGGGAAACGATGACGCAATCAGGAGTATATTGCATAATTTCGCGAATAAACCAAAAGGTATTAGAGATAGGCCTGACAACTCGTTTGATACGTTGTGTGTCCGGTAACCATTCATTTGTCTTGTCTTCCGGTTTAGCTTGATAAGCAAAGCCTAAATTACCAAGTAGATGCATTTCTACGTCTATTTGTGCCAATTGGCTACGACGCCACTCACCGGCAACAGGTAATACAGCGGCTTCTTGAATACGGTCTAAACGTAGACTCCAATTGTGACGTAACTCTTCCACATCAGAATTACCCTCTGTCTCTTCACACCAGCAATCTAAATATTGACGCTTTTCGTGGGGTGTAACTTTAGCATAGCGAACAGTAAAATTAAATACTTGTTGTCTTGGATCTTGATAACTGAGTTGAAACGCTTGCTGCTGTAAGATGTAACGGTCAATTTGCAAACGCCACTGCGGGGCTAAATTCCCTAAGAAACTTTCGATTTCAGTACGCAGAGGTATCGGTATTTCGCTACGTTCCAGTAATAATTGCGCTATGATTTGCGCTTGCTCGTTTTGCCCGTTGTCGGTTAATAAACGCATTGCACGGTCAAGGGCACGGATACGCGCTTCTGACCAGTCATGATTTTTACCAATAATTAACTGATGGCGGGCGATCGCTTCTATTAGTTTAGAGATATTCGGGCGATCGCCCCACATCATACCAAACTCCAGCGCCAGGTTTTCTAATTCGGTTTTATCCTGTTCTCGCAGAGACAGAGTTATCGATTGACCTTTACGACTCATTTGTACGGACACTTTTGCACGGATATATCTTGCCAACCTCTATTTTGCGTGCCAATATGGTTTTTAACAACCAGTTACGGACACTATTTCAGTATATGTCCAATGATTACACAATAACTCTCAAGCCAGTGTATTCTCAAACAGTGGCGACACCACCAGGCTTGAAAATTCCAGATGGCTGGTCATTATCTTGGCATCAAGTTGAAACTTTCAAAGCACTGCAAGATCCAAATGTTGATGTAGTATTCAACACCGCCATGACAGGCGACGGTAAAAGCTTAGCTGCTTATTTAGAAGTGCTGCAAGGTGAATTTTCAGCTATTGCACTTTATCCAACTAACGAATTAGCGCGTGACCAAGAAATACAAATTCAAGGATATATTGAAGAATTTCAACCCAGAGATAAACCGCGTGTAGTGCGGCTGAGTGGGGCTGATTTAGAAATTTATGCTGAGAATGAAGGATTGAGAAAAAGTGCAGCGATCGCAACTCTCACAAATCAAAGAGAAGCATTATTAACTAACCCTGATATTTTTCATTACTTACATCGAGGTGCTTATATAATTCCTGGTGACAGTCCGGATAAATTATGGGGCAGAATTGATAAAGACTTTGACTTATTTATCTTTGATGAATTCCATGTTTTTGCTGCTCCTCAAATTGCAAGTGTAATTAACACGATGCTATTAATTCGCTGTACAAACCGCCGCAAGAAGTTTTTGTTTCTTTCAGCTACACCAGATAAAAATTTAATTACTAGATTGCAAGCAGCAGGTTTTCGCTGCCAAGAAATTAACCCGTTAGAGAAAAATAAATATCAATTTCCTGATAGCGCCGAACAAGAAAACGAACTGCAAACGCAAGGATGGCGGCAAGTAGCACGAACAATTTCACTGAACTTTATTCCTTTAGAACCTGCTTTTAAAGCTTCGGAAACTTGGTTAAGAGAAAATAGTAATTTGATTTTGGCTCAGTTTCAGCAGTATCCAGGGAGTAAGGGAGCAATTATTCTCAATTCCATCGCAGCAGTCAAGCGCCTGACTCCATTTTTTCAAGAACTTTTGCAGCCTCATGGCTTGACGGTAGGAGAAAATACAGGATTATCAGGAAAAGCGCAAAAAGAGTTAAGTTTGGCTGCTGATTTAGTTCTTGGCACGAGTACTATTGATGTTGGCGTTGATTTTAAAATTAACTTCCTAATTTTTGAATCATCGGATGCGGGTAATTTTATTCAGCGTTTGGGACGCTTGGGTAGACATGATGGCTATGATAAAAATGGTGAGCAAATTAAGTTTGAAAACTTCACAGCTTTGGCTTTGGTTCCCAACTTTTTAGTAGAGAGATTATTTCAGATAGAGTCACCACCTTTAGTAGTTAATAGTACTTGCGATCGCCCCACTCTGCAAAACATAATTAAAGAGCAATATCGCCAAATCAATGATTTTCATGGTTATTATCGCCGTTGGGGTGCTGTGCAATCAATGAAACTGTGTTGGGACTTGAAACACAAGACTATTCAACAACAGTATGTAGGTAGTTTAGAAGCATTTATTCAAGCTTGTGAAGCAGTCTTTGAAACCAGTTTAAAACCTCTAGCCGGACGTATTCAAGGATGGGCTAAAGATTGGCAAGCGCTTTCAGGTAAATTAGGAAATCCCATTGCTGATGATGCTTATAGTTTTCGAGGTTCTAGTCCTTTGCAATGCGGAATTTACGATTTAACAGAAACAAACGAAGTAGACAGATTTAAAACCTATGATTTACCGGGAATTTTAAGCAACTTAGAAATTGAAATGTGGACAGAAGCGGCGTTTATACGGACACTCCAAGAAACCGCCAAACGCACCGGACAACCCATAGCCAAAGGTAGATTTGCTCACTGTCTCGCATTTATCAAGTTGCGTTCCTACCGCGAGGAACGGCTGAACTGGAAATTTACTTATTCAGGCGACTTGCAACCAAAAGCAGACGCTTGGAAAGTTCAGGTTTTAAAAGGTGTGGAAATTTGGCAACCTGAAAACTACTGGATTGGGGAGATTAACAAACGCTTGAAAACACAGGGTTTAGTTTGTTATGTGATTCGCCGTCCAGTTGCAGAAGTACGGATGCGGTTGCGGCTACCGATGCATTTTCAGATTTACCCAATCAGCGATCAGTATAGCTTTCATGATGTTAACGCACCGTATGCGATCGCTTTTGGTCACTCTGCACTGCTGCTAGATACGCTGGCGTACACCTTTAAAAGCAAGGGAGATGAGATATGGGTTGCTTGAGGTTTCAATCCCTAATAGGGATTTTGGTTATTCATGGTCTTAAGGCAGAACAAGGAACAGTAGTACGTTCACAGATAATTGTTTCAATCCCTAATAGGGATTTGAATGCCTTAGACTTATACTGCTACTATAGTACACAAGTTTTAGTCACAGTAAAATATCTTATGGGGTTAATTACTGTGAACGTAAAATACTGTACCTTATTCTATGCAAATGAAACAATCTCAAATGCAGAACCAGAATGCCGACCTCCACCTAATCCGCACGGTACTTAAGCAACTTCACTATTTAGTTGATGCAATAGAAGCAGTACGACTCCAGAATGCCATTCAAGATAATCAGCTAGCTGACCTTGAGAATCGCGTCAGTGTTTTAGAGACAAATTTCGGACACCAAGTTTGTCGAAATGAGGATTTACAGAATCTTGTAGATTTTCATTATCCACCAGATTAAGAAACTGTTCGCAGTGTAGACCCGACTTGTAATCGGAAGGTCGTCGATTCATATCTCTGTCTACAAGACTGAGTTACTGTTTCGAGTGTACACACGATAAAACAATCTACTAACATCACGTAACCATGAACGAACAAAAACTTTTGGAACGAATCACAGTCAACCCCAAAATTTTTGGTGGTAAGCCAATTATTCGCGATCGTCGCCTTGCGGTTGAACATATTTTAAGAATGCTAGCAGCTGGAGACAGTATCGAAACCTTGCTAGAAGGTTATCCCTGGCTAGAAAGAGAAGATATACAAGCCTGTTTAGTCTACGCACGTAGGCTAGTTGGTGATGAACGAGTTGAACATTTTACGTTATGAGTGACTCCATTTCAGACAATTACAGAAATTTGCTAATGGAAATAAAACAGCGCATTCGTTCAGCCCAGTACGAAGCACTAAAAGCAGTTAATCGGGAAATGATTAACTTATACTGGGACATTGGGCAGATGATTGTTACTCAACAACAAGGTGCTAGTTGGGGTAAATCAGTCGTGGAACAGTTAGCAAAAGATTTACAAGCAGAGTTTCCTGGAATTAGCGGATTTTCTGCCCGTAATATTTGGAGAATGCGAGATTTTTACTTGACTTACCACTCTAAAGAAATTCTGCCACCATTGGTGGCAGAAATTGGATGGACTCACAATATAGTCATTTTAGAAAAGTGTAAAGATGACCTAGAACGAGAGTTTTATATTAGAATGACTCGCAAATTCGGTTGGACAAAAAACGTTTTGATTCACCAAATTGAAAATCAAACCTATGAAAAAACTCTGCTCAATCAGACTAACTTTGATAAAACTGTTCCAGCAGAAATCCGTAATCAATTAAAACTAGCTGTGAAAGATGAATATACATTTGATTTTTTAGAATTAGCAGATGAACATAGTGAACGACAGCTAGAACAGTCTATTTTGGCAAGAGTAGAACCATTTTTGCAAGAAATGGGTGGAAGGTTTACTTTTGTTGGTAGTCAATATCGCCTGGAAGTTGGTGATAAAGAATTTTTCATCGATTTATTACTATATCACCGCCAATTAAAATGTCTAGTTGCCATTGAGTTAAAAACTGGAGAGTTTTTACCTGAGTATGTAGGGAAAATGCAGTTTTATCTGGCAGCTTTAGATGATTTAGCTCGACTACCAGACGAAAACCTCTCAATCGGAATTATTATTTGCAAGTCTAAAGATAAAACTATTGTTGAGTATGCACTGAGAGAATCCAATAAACCTATTGGTGTAGCAACTTATCAAATAGTTTCTACGGTGCCTCAAGAACTCAAAAACCAGCTTCCCGCTCCAGAACAAGTTGCTAAACTCCTAGAAGGATTTGAATAGAATTATAGAATGAGCAACTGAATGTTGACGATTGTTTATTCAACTGGAGAATTATCAAATGCAAAACAATACTCCAAGCATCTCAGAACTACAAGAACTTTCATTACAACTTCCTGAAAAAATTCCTTACTTAAAAATGTTAGTTCTATTTGGCTCTAGAGCTACTGGTAATATAAATGCCAAGAGTGACTGGGATTTTGCTGTTTTGTATGATCAAAAACAACGTGAGGCTTACGTGAAAGATAATGCTTTACGTTGGTTTGAATTACCTATGCAGATTGGCGAATTATTCAAAATCAATTCTGACCTTATTGATATTGTAGAACTTAATCATTGTTCAGAGCTAATAGCCCATTTTATTGCTTGTGATGGGATTATGATGTTTGAAAAATATCCTGGACAATTTGAGGAATTTAGATTAACCTCACTAAAATCCAAATCAGAGTTAAAAAAATTCCGTGAAGAGCAACACAAAATTATTGAAAAAGAACTAAATAAGTGGGGAGTATGAGTAATATAGATCCCGAAATAATTTTAGTTAGGCTGAGGTTAATTACAAAATATTACAACACTTTAGAAGAGTTTCGCTCTGCTAGCCTTGATGACTTCTTAAGTGATTTTCGTCAACAGCTTGTTGTAGAAAGACTACTGCAATTAATGACTCAAGCTGCAATAGATATCAATGAACACATATTATCAAAATTAAGTCCCGGAAATTCGGTTACTAATTTTGAAGCTTTCATTGAACTTAGCAAATATCAAGTAATTACACCAGAATTAGCAAAACAAATAGCACCATCATCAGGATTAAGAAATCGTCTTGTTCATGAATATGACGAAATAGATCCTTACCAAGTTTTTAACTCTATCAGTTTTGCATTGCAACAATATCCGCTTTATGTTCGCCAGATTAACTCTTATTTAATTTCATTGAGTCAAGAAGATGATTAAAAAAAGCAAAATTGCTAATAAAGTTCAACAATTATCACTTTTAGAAACAGAAAACGATATAAATTCTCAAGTAATGGATGAAGATTGGTTATCGGGTGATTTTGGATTTGATGGTGATTCTTCAGACCGCACTATCGAAATAGAAGCTGAACTACTCACACTCAAATTACTACGTGAAGCAATACAAACACAAAATCCAGGTGATAAAGTTATGGCGGATTTTGGCGAGTATGTTTTACCAAACTTACTGCGGATAGCAATTGGTGTCACTGCTAAGGGTGGTAAGTTTTTTGATGAAATTGACCAAAAACGAGAAGCAGAAGGGAAAAGTAAAGTTAGGCGAGATAACGCTGCTGACCAATCACTCAATACTCACTTGCTTAATGGTTTATTTCCCGCAAATTTAATTGAGAAAAAATTAGAAAATCTCGATACCACCGTCCGGCGAGTTGTGAAAGAACGGGAACGGCGATTAGTAATTGCTGGATTTATTCTACATGACTTTGAAAAATTTCCCGATGCACCTGAAGAATGTCGCAAATTACCTTTAGAAAAACATCGGCAAATCGTTGAGGAAAAAGTTCAAGAATTAGGACTTGATAAATTTATCAATTCAGAGCATCCTGAAGCGTATAAGGAATATATCGATGATTTGTTGTGTATGGCTTATAATGCACAAAGTCGGTGGGATACTAACTGGAATTTTTCGGAATTTGGTCTAAATCCTGTTCTTAAAGACCGCACTATTCGCAGTTTATGTGATTTAACTCGTTTAGCTGATTTACTCGCATCAGTTATTAAACATCCCCAAGATGCAGAACATAGAGCCTTAAATGATATTCTCCACAGTCTTAGTGATGGGCAATTACAATTTACCTATCACCGCATTGCTGAAAATCGTGGTGTTTTAACTAATGTGGTGAATAATGCTGTAATCCAAGCTTACACTAGCCTGAATACTGATGAGCATACATATTATGAACCCTTATTATATCTGCCAACAGGTGTAATTTACCTCGCTGCGCGTAATGCTCCTTCAATCTCTGCAACAGATTTACCAGACCTTGTAGTTAATAATATTAAATCTCTGTGTGCTGGTCAATTGCGTTTGAGACAAACAGGATTTGGTCGAGATGGTAAAGGGATGAAATATGCCGAATATTACAACTTATTTTTTGATTCTCCAGGCTTGATGCAAGTGGCTTTAGATGCAACTCTACGCATTTTAAATTCTAATAAACCATCAGTCGCCAAAAGCCGGAGTGAAAATTTAGTCAAGTTTCAACAACAAGGAGTTTTACCACCCGAATTTGATTTCAACTTTGCTGATGATATCCGTATTGACCAAATTGCAGAGTTTGGTGATTTAGTGAGTCGTAAAATTTGGGAAGAAACTGTTAATCGTCTTGAAGCTGTTCGCAAAAAAGATAAAAAGTTACCAGAAATACCGAGTTTAAATTTGATTCATCAGGTAGCTGAATTTTGGAATTTAACAGAATATATTCCTCAAATTCGCTACATTGAGCGCATTAATGAAAGCCTGAAAGAAAATAACTTAAAGGGAAATACAGGCGGAGTTCCTTATGAATGGTATTATCTTGCAGCTAAATATCTGGAAAAACATCCTGGTATTGAAAATGTCAGAGAAAGTTGTCAGGAAGTTATCAACTATTTAACAAACTTAATTTCTCCAATTCTTGCACAATATGAGTTACCTGATGGTTGGGATGATTTAAGGGAATGGGTAACGCGAGTTGTGATGTTACCAAGTACAAATCAACAACTATCATCCAAAATTCAAAGTGAGAATTTTTTCCAGGAGTTAGATAATTATAATGCTGCGAAAAAACCTGGACGAGGACGGCAATTAATTTGCTCAATTTCCCATTCTGCTTACACTGTAACCGAGCAAATGGAATCAGCAGTTTTATTTACACCCCAAGTTTATACAAATAAACAAATGTTGGGTGGTTCTAATGCCAAGCGTAATATTTCTAGCATTGCGGGTGTAGAAATGATGCTCAGGCAAATTTTGATGAATCAAACCCAAGCAGTAGGTAAAAGATTTGAAGATGGGAAATATCGCTATCTCTACTTTTATCCGACTTATTATTTTACACCAGAAACTAATAAGTTTTTACAAAAAGCTTATGGTGGAATTGCTCAAACTCGCTTTGATACGAGTGTTCGCAATCATTTTATTACTAAGGATTTGCAAGCTCATTTGGCTAAGAAAGATTATCAAAGTGTGGATAGTTTTTTGATTGATGAAAACTTAGAAGACGATAAAGACCGCACATTTAAGCTTTCCTATCCTGAAGACCAACCTTTAACATTTTACTTCATGGCGCTACCACCAGGACGAGATAGCACTGATACAGAATCTTGGGTAATGCCTAGCTGGTTAGCGTTTGCTTTCCCGATGATTTTGGATGTGAAAACAGTGGTTTCTGAGTCGCCAATTCCACCATTTAATGATGGTGCTGAGTTTGAAGAAAGCGTTTTTCTTGACAGTGCGCCTCATGCGTTTCGTGCTTTGGTAAGAAGAGACAGGTTTCGGTTGGATTACATTCTTGAAGGTTGGAATGAAAATGGTATTGAATATCCAGCACCTTTAAATGTACTTACCGCTGCTTACGCGATTCATTTAGATGTGAATGCGCGACAAGGAAAGTCTGGTTATGATGCCAATTGGGGAAGATTTACGGAACTAGCAAAAGATTTTGAAACTAGTCCGTTGTATGTCTTTTCTTATCTTAACCGTTGGGTACGTAACCAGGGAGTGGAAACAGCCAGAATTGAAAAAATTCGGCTTTATACCTATCATTTTTATCCATGCTTTGACCCCTATGCAAAATTTGACCGTATCAATGAGGAATTAATTGTGGGAGAAGAATCAAGTCTGAATCATCCAAAGAAATTAACTGAACTTTATCGCCGTTTTTATCGAGCGAATAAGCGTTATAATCCCAAGTCTAATGCTGTGTTGAAACCGATTGATATTGCTGCTGAAACTATACTCAAAGCTGAGTTAAGTGTGTTTCATGGTGAAACACTAGTTGCAGCAGTAGCAGCAGAGGTTTTTAAACTGATGGATCGGGTGCATTCTTCGACAGCAGAGGGACGCTGGATAATGAGTAAACGCGAAGAAGAACGGCTGGCTGTTTTAGAATTTGCACGGTATTTTGTAGAGGAGGTATTTGATAAATCTTTTGCAGGCGATCGCGCTCGTTTAGCCGGTCGTCAACTCAACTTAATTCGAGATACTTGTGAATTTCTTTACCGTCTAGAAGACGACAAGGAAAACTTAGCAAGAAATGAAAAATCTCCGGAATCAGATAATGAAAATGAATAAATACATTTTTTTGTGATATACCTGATTAATTTCATTTTTTGGAAAAATAAACTCAATTTTTGGAGGCTTATTATGGCATTGCTTAAAGCAGTTGATAGCAAATTATTCCAAGCTGAAATTCCCTATAAACCTATGGGTAAATACGCTCATTTTTTAACG
Organism: Nostoc linckia z4; assembly: GCF_002608075.1. GTDB lineage: Bacteria > Cyanobacteriota > Cyanobacteriia > Cyanobacteriales > Nostocaceae > Nostoc > Nostoc linckia. Next base: position 86,580 of record NZ_LAHA01000004.1, on the reverse strand, counting down.
ATTCGCATTACAGAATCTTATCCGCTATTTCAAACAGATGGCGAACTCAATAAAGCAAGGGTTAGGGCTGGAGTCAAAGATAAAACCACAATTAGCCGTCTATCAATGTTCAAACGAAAGCAGTCAACACCAGAACGTTTGGTTGGTCGTGAATTACTGCGTAATTATGGTTTTATGACAGATAAAGAATGCGAGTATAACGTAGCGTTTGCAATGGATAATCCTGATTGCATTATTTACGGTTTTGCTATTGGGGATTCTGGCTCTGAAAAATCGAAAGTTGTTGTCGATACAGCATTTTCAATTACACCTTTTGATGAATCACATGAAACTTTTACTCTAAATGCTCCTTATGAAAATGGGACAATGGCAGCAAAAGGAGAAAAAAAATCAGATGGTAAATTAGATGGTGAAATAGGTGCAGTCACAGCTAGAATTAACCAACAAGACCACGTTAAGCCGCAAGTTTTTTTCCCCAGTATTGTCACACTAAAAGACCCCACTGAAGCTAGTTTTCTTTACGTCTTTAATAACATCTTACGCACTCGTCACTATGGAGCGCAAACAACCCGTACAGGTCGCGTTAGAAACGAATTAATTGGTGTTGTATTTGCAGATGGCGAAATTACTAGTAATTTGCGTTGGACTCAAGGAATCTATGACAAAATGCAATCAAATAAAACTATTAATTCTCCTGAGCCTTTAGATGAAGATGATGTAATTAGTGCTGCGAAAAGTGCAATTGAAAGTTTAATGGCTGATGAATTTATCGTTCATACCGACTTTATTGGTGATGCTTTTAAACCTCTTTTGAATGAAGTTAAAGTTCTCACAGGTAGCGAAACAGGAATCAAGTCAATTTTACAAAAAGCTGATGCGGAAGCTAAAGAATACGCCAAAAAACACATCACTAAAAAGAAAACTGCTGCTAAGGCTGGATAATAGCTATGCCAATCATCTATTGCTGTCAATTAGAACTTCATGACAGCCTTTATTATGCAACTCGTGAAATCGGGCGACTTTACGAAACAGAACCAGTAATTCACAACTACGCACTCTGCTATGCGTTAGGCTTAGTAGACAGCGAAATTTACTCTACTACTGTCACTGAAGAACATTCCTATCGTTACTTTTGTTCCGAACAAGTTCCTAAATATGAGGCACATTTAACACCGCTAAATCAACAAGGAATTTATGTAACTCCTGGGCGTGCAATTAAACATACTGCTATTCTCAACACATGGAAGTATGCTAATAATAACTATCATGTGGAAATGGAGAAAACGCAAAAAAATATTCCTAGTTTTGGTAGGGCGAAAGAAATTGCACCGGAAAGTCAATTTGAGTTGTTTATCATTTCTCAAAAGCAACTGAAGCTACCAAAATGGATTCGTTTAGGTAAATGGATGAGTAAAGCTGAAGTCACAATTCAAGAAGTTACGAAAATTGAATTAAAAACAGGTGACTTTACTTTTTCTTACCCTTTAAATCCTTTGGATGTGATGTTTACTCATCAAGTTGTTAGCTACGATGTGGTAAATATGCCCCCGGTGAGTTTGATTCAAAATGTCAGTATTCGCCAAGGACAATATTACGAATTCGATAGTCCCAATAAAACTGAAAAGTTGCGCTTACCTGCAAAAATGCAGTATCGATTTAAAGCTTAATTTTAACGTTTCAAGGTGACTGGAAAAATTACTCTCTGCGCCCTCTGCGTCTCTGCGGTTTAATAGTAATTTATCTAACCACAGAGGCGCAGAGAACACAGAGATAAGAGGTGAAAAAGGGATTTTTGACCCTTGAAAATAGTAGCAATGCCTACCTTACATCTACCATTTTAAATTATTCATGCCCCACAGCCTCGTCCTTAACTTGATTCCCCAATCTCCCATTTACCCGGAATTTTTGACTGGGAGACATTACCACGCATTATTTCTCACTCTCATCAATTCTGTTGATTCTAGCTTGGCAGACTATCTGCACTCGTCTAACGCAGATAAAGCCTTTACTCTCTCGCCGTTGCAAATACAACGACAACACAAACAACATCACCAGATGTTGCAATTTAGTCATCAAAAACCGATTCCGGCTGGTACTCCCTGTTGGTGGCGTATTTCTCTACTTGATGACAGTTTGTTTAGTAAATTAACTGGACTTTGGCTCAATCTTAACCCGGAACATCCTTGGCATTTGGGTTCTGCAAATTTACATATTACCAGTATTCAAGGTACTCCGCAATCTACGCAACCTTGGGCTAATGCTTGCAGTTATACACAATTGTATGAGCAAGCTAGCGATCGCGATCGCACTCTCAATTTCACTTTTGCTACACCGGTATCTTTCCGCCAAGGTGGATATGATAATGTCCTTCCTATCAAGGAATCTGTGTTTAATAGTCTTTTGAGTCGTTGGAATAAATACAGTAGAATTGAAATTTCTAGTATTTCTATTGAATCAATTTATCCCAGTGCTTTTGACATTAATACTGAAGTTATCAGTAACTATGAAAGTAAGTTTATCGGTTGTGTTGGTGGCATTAGCTATCGAATTTTAGGTGATGTTGAGCCGTTATTAATTAAGCAAATCAATGCTTTAGCTAATTTTGCATTATACGCAGGATTGGGACGGAAAACAACAATGGGAATGGGAATGGTGCGACGAGTATAAAGGGCGTTGCTGAATATAGATATGAATTTAGCTCACGCAGAGACGCAGAGGCGCAGAGAGTAAGAGTTTGAGATTTGCAATTTTGAAATAGTTAATCAAAGATATGAATGAAAGTGACTACATTGCTATTGCGGCTTTAAATCAATATAGCTACTGTTCCCATCGCTGTTGGCGAATGTTTTGTGCTGGAGAATTTATTGATAATCAATACACAATTGAAGGCACAAGTTTACATGAGCGAGTGCATACTGTTGGTGAGGGACAACGGGAAGATATTTGGCAAATAAGAGCTATTTGGCTGAAGTCTGAAAAATACAAATTAATCGGTAAATCTGATTTAATTGAATCGGAAAATGGTGAGTGGTATCCAGTAGAATACAAACGAGGACGTAAGGGCGAATGGGATAATGATGAATTACAAGTTTGCGCCCAAGCTTTATGTTTAGAAGAAATGACTGGCCAAGTTATTAATACTGGCTATATCTACTATGCACAAACTCATCAACGCCAATTAGTGGAGATTTCTCAAGAATTACGCCAAAGTGCCATCGCCACTATTGAAGCCGTGCAAACACTGTTATTTACGGGTGCAATGCCCAAAGCTATCAAATCCAAACGCTGTGATGGATGTAGTTTATTTTCACACTGTTTACCTCAAGCTGTAGAAAAATTACAACGCTATCAAGAAGCGAGTTAATCAGAATTCAGAATTCAGAATTCAGAATTCAGAAGTCAGAATTCAGAAGTCAGAAGTCAGAATTCAGAAGTCAGAAGTCAGAAGTCAGAAGTCAGAAGTCAGAAGTTAGAAGTCAGAAGTTAGAAGTCAGAAGTTAGAAGTCAGAAGTTAGAAGTCAGAAGTTAGAAGTCAGAAGTCAGAATTTCAACAGAGTTTTTAGAGCAATCAAATTCATTTCAGTGCAAAGTTACTCTTGTAGAGACGCGATGAATCGCGTTTTAAAAACCAGTTTTTTTGTTAATTTAGGATGTAATTATGGGTACAGTATACGTTACTCAAGAAGATGCTTTTATTGGGAAAGTTGATGAAAGGCTACATGTCAAGTTTGAAAAAAAGACAATTTTAGATGTGCCATTAATTAAGATTGATGGTGTTGTAGTTTTAGGACGCGCTACTGTTTCGCCAGCAGTTATATCTGAACTGCTAGAACGACATATACCTCTGACTTTTCTCACAGAAAATGGTCGTTATTTAGGAAGGATAGAACCAGAAGTGACTAAAAATATCTTTGTGCGTAAAGCTCAATGGCAAGCAGCCGGTGAATCAGCCCAAGCAATTCATATAGTACAAGGTTTTGTGCGCGGAAAGTTGAAAAATTATCGAAATCTTCTCAACCGCCGTCAACGTGAAAATCCAGATTTAGATTTATCTGTAAATGTAACACGTTTAGAGCAAGCGATCGCTCCCATTGAAACTACTCAAAATATTAACTCACTGCGCGGTTTAGAAGGTGCTGGAAGTGCTGCTTATTTTGGTTGTTTTGACCAATTAATTAGGAGTACAGAATTTAGTTTTGATAAACGCGTCCGCCGTCCTCCAACCGATCCGGTAAATTCTTTACTCAGCTTTGGCTATTCGTTATTGCGCCATGATATTCAAGGTGCTGTCAATATTGCCGGATTCGATCCATATTTAGGATATTTGCATTGCGATCGCTACGGTAGACCATCATTAGCATTAGACTTAATGGAAGAATTTCGTCCCTTAGTTGTAGACGCAATTGTATTGTCTGTATTAAATAGACAATTATTAACAAAACCAGATTTTATCACAGAACCATTGAGTGGAGCAGTTTCTCTAACCCCAGAAGGACGAAAAAGATTTTTGCAGCAATATGCACAAAAAAAACAATCGGAATTTAAACATCCCGTATTCGGACGCAAATGTACTTATCAAGAAGCATTTGAATTACAGGCTCGATTATTAGCAAAATACTTGATGGGTGAAACCGAAAAATATCCACCATTAGTGTTGAAATAGAAACTTAGCTATTTTTCATAATAATTCGTAATTAATAAATCTTTAATTACGAATTACCTTACCAAAAAGCGGCCTAGCTCATTACGAATTACTAATTATTGAGTCATTGGTGTAGAAAATGCAGAAAAAACTAGCAATGAATGTTGTTGTGTCTTATGATATTTCTGAAGATAAACGCCGTACCAAAATTCACAAAATTCTCAAGTCCTATGGACAATGGGTACAGTACAGTGTATTTGAATGTCATCTGACAGATACTCAGTACGCAAAATTGCGATCGCGTTTGAACAAGTTAATTAAACCTGAAACCGATAGTATACTTTTTTACTTTTTGTGTGCCTGCTGTCTCGGTAAAGTTGAACGTATTGGTGGCGAAAAAATTCGTGATGACTCTATTTTCTTTGCTGAGTGCGCGGATGGGTAGATGTTGAAAACCAAATTGCAGCAAGCAACCTTCAAATTCCTCTGCTGCAAGAGTTTTGGGGAAAATAGCTCAGAAAGTACCCGCGCACCTTATACAGACTAGGTTCTAGCCATTTTCCTCAAACCCAATGTCCATTTCACATGCTATGATTTCCTCATCCGCGCTACCGAACCTTGAAAACCCAATACAAACAATGTTTCAGGCTACCGCCATTGAAATTTCATCTACTCCCTATTAGGGATTGAAACTACTTGTTTGCCAAATGCTTGAATGCTCCCGAAGATTGAAATTTCATCTACTCCCTATTAGGGATTGAAACCTGGCTGTAACTTAGCTTCAAAACTTTCAGCTTCAAATTGAAATTTCATCTACTCCCTATTAGGGATTGAAACACTTTATATAAACCTGAGTTTAAGTTTACCAAAAATTGAAATTTCATCTACTCCCTATTAGGGATTGAAACGGGATAAAGCAGACCCTTACAAGCTAGAACCCGATTGAAATTTCATCTACTCCCTATTAGGGATTGAAACTACTATATCTGGCAATCCACAGACGGGAAGCATTAATTGAAATTTCATCTACTCCCTATTAGGGATTGAAACTGCTTGGACTGAGATTTCAAATCCTGAATGCGCCAATTCTGCATTGAAATTTCATCTACTCCCTATTAGGGATTGAAACACAGATGAAACCTAATGTGCAGAGATAGTTAATACATCGCTAATAAAACTGAGCAAACCTCTGCGTACCTTTGCGCTGTCCTCCGCGCCCCTCTGCGTTTAAAAAATTATTTCCACACCTCACTTAACTAAAAATCCCTATAAAAAAGAGAGAAATTAAAACTGATTCCTCAATCAAATAGAAATCATCACATTCAATAGTGAAACACCAATATCCAGCATCCAAAATCCGAAGCTGACTATAGTGTTAGGAACTTTTTTTTTAAGAATTTACCTCCTGAAATATCCGAAATTTGTGGTAATTCAGTTCTATTTAATGATTCAACAAAACTCAAACCCAGAGACTTACTAGAAATGCTTTGAGTGTAGCTAGCATTAAGATAACGAATATATTGTGACTTTCCTGCAATATAACTTTGGAAAAAAGGCAAACTTAAAACAGTCATATAACGACGCGCTTGGGAAGCATCGCCAATCATATCAGCAGGTAATGATACTTGTTGGTTTGTAGGATTTGCATTACCAATAATGGAAAAGTGAGTACCACCTACAAGCATAACAAGATACTTTTGGGGATTTGCTAACCAAGAGAAAGGTAGAATTTGTTCGTATAAAGCTGGTGCAACAGTATCATCACTACTGCTAACAATCATCACTGGAGTTTTTATTTGATTTAAGCCAGCTTCACCGAAAATAGAACTAGTAACTGGATTAACTGCGATCGCTGCTTTAATTCTCTCATCCCGCAGGCTATAATTTTTTCCAAAATTATTAATATTCAATTCCAAAGCACGACACTGAAGCAGTAAAGACATGTTCCAAGTTTTTTTCAATCCTGTTAACTGACAGTCTTGTTTTAACTGCTCAAAATTAATTTTAGCGCCCGCCAAGGCTAAAGCTGTGTAGCCTCCCAAAGATTGACCAAATACACCAACGTGTTGCACATTTAACCGATTTTTAAACCGTGAATCAAATTGGTTAGCTTTTTCCAATTGATTCAATATATACGTAATATCTAAAGGTCGGTCTTGAAATTCACTTGGTTGTGCTAGTTCGTTGGTGTGTTTATTCAACAGTGAAGGCGATTTTGTTGTATCGCTACCAGGATGATTGGGGACAACTACAGCAAATCCGTATGATGCTAAATGAGAAGCTAAATATTGAAAATTGCTGCTGTCTAAACCCAAGCCGTGAGAAATCACAATTACAGATGCGGGAGTTGAAATTTTGGGAAGATAAACATCAGTTATTAATAGACGATGGCGTTGAGAATCCAAAAACTTTAATGTATATTTTTGTGATTTATATTTTCCCGGAATTTCTAACTTAGGTAATTGTGATAAATTTGATTCTTGGATGCTATTAGCTTCGATATTTGACTTTTGGGAAACTGCCGCGATCGCTCGATGGGTTTGATTAACAAGTTTATCCAATTCCGTAGCTATTTGAAAAGTCTGCGCTACATCCAGATGAATGCTTTTGCTTGGATATTTACGTAACACATTTAAAAGTGTTAAGCCTCCTGATTCTCCAGATGCTAAAATCAGCGCCGAACGCAAAGCAGCAACTTCTGATTCTGGCTGAGGAGATTTGCTTTTAATCACTTGCGCCAACCGATGCAGTAGAAATTCTCCTTGGGATGTGTACAAAAGTTGCGAAACTATTGGCGGACTAACTTTCACACGATTTAGTAAAATCCGTCGCAATTCTTCAAACTTTTCAACAGGTAAATATTGTTGATATGCAGCTAAATCACCTTCGATTACACCTGTTTTAGCGTAATTTTCTAAAGCCGTCACAGAAATTGACAGCTCTAAAGCTGAATAAGACGCATAAATGCGTTCTGCTGCCAAAACAGAATTACTCATTCCAAACATTGGCAGCATCATTGACAGAACCAGCAATAGAGAATTTTTTCTCAGGGTGCTGGCCCAATTACCAAACAAACTATTCATCGCTCAACTGTTTCGGTAGTCTGGTTTTGACGTGTTGGCTTTGGTAGTTTTTCGGCCACCCTGCTACGTTGATAAAAGAATTCAGAAGTCAGAATTCAGGAGTCAGAATTCAGAATTCAGGAGTCAGAATTCAGAAGTCAGAAGTCAGAAGTCAGAAGTCAGAAGTCAGGAGTCAGAATTCAGAATTCAGAAGTCAGAATTCAGGAGTCAGAATTCAGAATTCAGAATTCAGAAGTCAGAAGTCAGAAGTCAGAAGTCAGAATTCAGAAGTCAGAATTCAGAAGTCAGAATTCAGAATTCAGAATTTATTATGATTTCTGTATCAATTGCAGATAACACAGCATTACCAAGTGCGCGAGCATCTGAATAAATGGGTTTTAAACCCCCTACAAAATCATAAATTTGACAGTCAACAGTCAACAGTCAACACTCAACAATCAACAATCAACAATCAACTGTCAACATTAATCCCGCCTTCCAAATTCTTCTTCAAACATTTTTTTTGGCTATCAATTGAACAAATTAAATCGCTACAAAGTCAAACTTGTGGGAAAAGTATCGATTTTACAGAAGCATGACTTCAGTAGTTCGCCTTCACTAGAAAATCATAACAAACGAAAAAATATCTTGCCTCAGTATCTATGTTGTAACTTTGAACATGGCACAACTTTGATTGAGAAAAAAATAGCAAAATTGTTGAAAAAATTATTATTACAATGAAGAATAATTCCGAATTCAGAATTAATCACGGTTTGTAGTAAGCACTTTAGTTCTTGATTTTTTAAGCACTAAAGTACTTACTACGAACATTTTTTACTACAATATTAATGGGACAGACCACCAGAATGAATTCTGACTTCCGACTTCTGACTTCCGACTTCTGACTTCCGACTTCTGACTTCTGACTTCTGACTTCCGACTTCTGACTTCCGACTTCTGACTTCCGACTTCTGACTTCTGAATTCTGACTTCTGAATTCTGAATTCTGAATTCTGACTTCCCACTTCTTCAATCACTTTTACCCAAAGCAATAGCCACTGAACCCGCGACTACTAAACCTGCTCCTAATATTCCAACAAAAGTGAAGCGTTCTGGTGGAATTAAATCAGGTGCGATCGCTGATACAATGGCAACTGATATTAATGTGACAATGGGAGCTAACGCTAATACTGCACTTACTCTTGATGCTTCCCAATGTTCTAATGATTCAGCAAAAGCACCATAAGCAATTAGAGTATTCAAAGCACAAAAAATCAACATTCCTGAGTGCAAAGTATCAAGTGTAAAAATTGATTTCACTTTAGCTAGGGGAGTGAATAATAAAGCACACCCTCCGTAGATAATTAGCATGATGCTAGGGGAAGATAAAAATTGTAATAATTGCTTTTGCGCCAAAGCATAAATCGCCCATGCTGCTGCTCCTAGCACAATCAAAATGCTACCTATTATGTAGGTATTAGGTGCTGTAATTAAATTCGTTAGCTGTTCCCGAAAAAATAACAAGTAACCGCAACTCAGTACACTTACACCAAGCCATTGATACAACTGATAACGTTCGTGAAAAATTACTAAACCGCCCAAACCTAATAAAACAGTAGCTAATTGAATCAGAACTTCAGCATTCGCCGGTGATGTTAAGGCCAGCCCTTGCATAAATAAAAAGTAATTCATCGCTAAAAAGAATGTAGCGATCGCTAATAATTTCCTAGAACCAGAACGCAATTGTTCCAATCTTGGTAATTTTCCACTTGTTCCTAAATACACAAAAAGCAAAACAAATGATACTAGAAAACGAAACCAAATCACTGTATATACATCCAATGCTTGCAGAGTTACCGCCAGAGCAATTGGTAAAATTCCCCACAATAATACTGTCAGCAATGATAACGCCAGCCCTAAGCGCCAGCGACCAGAAATTTGATGTAGTGACATTTAAATATGCTCTGCAAACTATGGCTAATAATCAACTTAAACATATATATTCTACATATCTAAATTTTATCAACCTCTTACTAGTTAAGGATATCAACGATTTTTTCTCTAAAAAATGTAAATAAAGATTGCTGATTTTCATCAATTGAGTTATGCCTTCATGGGTTTTTTGTTCACATAAAATTAGTAATTCTTTTACCTAAACAATAAATTTCATGGTTTTTACTGAACGTATAATTTTTTTCAGTCTTAATTTATAACCAACAACTATGGGGACTATACCCGTAATAGTCTTGGTGCTAGTTTTGACTAGCCTACCAATTTATTTACTACTCAATTCAACAGGTAGATTTTCGCTCAAATTTTTGGTCGCCAGAATCAAGCAAGCAATTCCAGGCTTAGCTAATCAGCCAAAATTGCAGCGTTATGAATTACCTATTGACATCAAGCCCCAAAGGCAAAGATCTAAATCTGGCAAGTTTAATCCTTGGAGATGGAGATTTTCCAAAACCATAGTAATTGCTGTGATGATTATGGCAGCAGTAATAGCTGGAAATACCGTCTCAGCGCAGATTACCACATCGCCACCTTCCCTCAAAAGTGTGCCTGTTCCAGAACCAGACAATCTCAGAGACTTTATCAAAGACAAAGCAGCCGCCATCAAATTAGGAAAGGCTTTTTTTTGGGATATGCAGGTGGGTAGCGACGGCGTGACCTCCTGTGCCACTTGTCACTTTCATGCTGGAGCCGACAATAGATCCAAAAATCAAATAGCTCCCGGACTATTGCGGGTTAACGCAGATGGGACAGAGAATCCCGATACAGTTTTTGACATCGGAGGACTACCAAACTACCAACTCAAGCCACAAGATTTTCCCTTCCACAAACTAGCAGACCCCAACGATCCTAACAGCGTCATATCCGATCGCAACGATGTCAGTTCTTCCCAAGGAGTTACCAATACGAAGTTTGTTGATGTCGTACCTGGTAGTGCGGAAGACCAAGTACAAACTCAGCCAGATCCCGTGTTTAACGTGGGAGGCGTAAATGTGCGTCGCGTCCAGGCCCGTAACACCCCAAGCGTAATTAATGCAGTATTTAACTTCCGCAACTTCTGGGACGGAAGGGCACAGAACATCTTTAATGGGGTGAATCCTTTCGGCTTGAGAGATCCCAACGCTTCTGTTGTCAAAGCCAAAAATCTAAATCAGCTGGAATTTGTCAAAATTAGCCTGAATAATTCCTCTTTAGCATCCCAAGCAGTTGGGCCGCCACTCAGTTCCTTTGAGGTGTCTGCTGATGGTCGGACTTTTCAAGAAATTGGTGATAAATTTGGCCGAACCAACCCTAGTAAAGGTAAAAAACTACCCCGAAAACTTGCGAAAAAGTTATTTCCTCTGAGACCGCTAGGTAAACAGCTTGTGCATCCACAAGATAGCGTTTTAGGTGCAGATAGCAGATGGCCTAGACCGGGACTCAAAGATAGAACCTACGATCGCATGATTCAAGATGCCTTTAAACCAGAGTGGTGGAAGTCTAACAAACTCATCCAGGTTGATTCCCAAGGTAGACGTACTTTCGTCAAAAGACCCGATCGCTCCTTGGAGACTAATGAATATACATTGATGGAGTACAACTTCTCCCTATTCTTCGGTCTGGCAGTTCAGTTGTACGAGTCTACACTCATTTCCAATGACACACCCTACGATCGCTTCCTAGAAGGTAAAACCACCGCCCTCACCCAGCAGCAGCAACTAGGTAAACAACTATTTGAAGGTAAAGCTTTGTGCATTGGTTGTCACACTGCACCAGAATTTACCGCCGCTTCAGTGAGCAATGTCACCAAGAACGGACGAATCAAACGTGCGCCGTTCCCACCAAACAGCCCCGAAGATAATGGCTTCTTCAGAATTGGTGTTAGACCAAACACAGATGACCTTGGCTTGGGTGGTAACGATGGTTTATTTGGTAACGGCCAAGGTAATCCCTTGTCAGAGGCTCGATTGGCGCAGCTAGGGAAATTTCAGCTTCTCCTTGGTGAAAATCCCCCTACCCTAAATCCACCGTTGCAGCCCACTGAAACCGTAGTTGCCGATGGAGCTTTCAAAGCACCCGGACTTCGCAACGCGGAACTCACTGCTCCCTACTTCCACAATGGAGGTCAAGCAACTTTAGAACAAGTCATTGATTTTTACAATCGCGGTGGTGACTTTGGAGCGCTTCCCCGCCTGAATCTTTCACCAGAAGAAAAACAGCAATTAGTAGCCTTCTTAAAAGCGCTAACCGATGACCGAGTCCGTTATGAAAAAGCACCCTTTGACCACCCGCAACTGTTTGTCCCCAACGGACATCCCGGTGACACCACAAAAGTCACCAACGACGGTACTGGCAAAGCCACAGATAGCTTAATAGAAATTCCCGCCGTTGGTAAGAATGGTGGTAATGGTACGCCGAATTTCCTGAGCTAAGTAGAGAGATGAGGGGGATGAGGAGACAAGGAAGAGGGGGTAGACAAGGAGAGAAGTCTGAGCGGAGGTTTCCTCCGTTCGCCCTTGGCGTTGCCGCAGGCATCAGAACTTCGGAGAGAAAGATTGCTACCTTGTCCCCCTTGTCTCCCTTGCCCCCCTTGTCTCCCTTGCCCCCCTTATCCCCTTCCCATTCCCCACTCCCTACTCCCCACTCCCTTTTACTAACGAGTGCGTAGGCGTAGCCCGCCGGAGGCATCGCCAAAAGTCGGTTCTATGTTGCTGACTTTGGTTTGGTCTAGGTAATTGTAGACTCTGCGAGAAACTTCACGGACAAAATCTCCGGCTTTGGGGTCGTAGTTTGGTCTTTGTACTAAAACACCGGCTAAATAGCTTTTGCCGTTGGGCATTTGAATAATACCCGCGTCACCAATGATGAATCTCAACGTACCGGTTTTGTGGGCGATGGTAGCTCCTTGACCAATGCCAGCTGGTAGTAAACTATTGGTTTTGACACGACGCATAATACCTAAAACTTGATTGCGGCTATTGGGAGAGAGCAAACGATTATTAGCAACTAACGCTGCCAATCTCACCAAATCTTTAGAACTAGTTGTATTTGTGCCGCCAACGTCTGGAAGTAAATTCTGCATTGCTGTATTTTGCAATCCCCAGCTACGAAAACGTTGGCTAACTTTTGCTGCACCGCCCAAGCGATCGAGAACCATATTGGTTGCAGTATTATCGCTGATTGTCATCATCAAAGTAGCAGTTTCCAGGACACTAAATTTAGTGCCAACGGGCTTGTATTGCATAGTTCCAGCTTCACCAACCCTTAAATCACGCCGCATCACTAATTTATCTGTGAGTTTGATTTTGCCAGCGTCTATGTCTTGAAAAAGAGCTACTAATAAGGGAAATTTGATTGTGCTGGCAGCAGCAAATCTTTTTTCACCATTAATATCTATATAGTTCCCTGTTGCTAAATCTAAGAAAAAGATTCCCGGATTTAATGATTTATAATTCGCTAACAAAGTGCGAATTTGAGAACTAAGACCAACCATCTCTTGCCCAAGATGGACAACTCCCGCAAATGTTGAAGCATCTGTGGATTTAATCGCAATATCTTCTCGATTTTCTCCAACAACAGGAGTATTTTCCCGGTTAAAAGAATTGAATTGGACTATCCAATGAGAAGGAGAATCTCCTTTAATTGATATATTTTGCGAAGTAATATCATAACCAGGAGCTAATTCGATAACAAAACGAGTTGTTTGAGCATCTGGTTTACCAATGCGAATTTCTTTAATTGCCTTCCCAAAATTTTGCTTGACGCTCTCAGAATTAAAACTAGTTCCAGGTAAATCAATTACTAATCGGTTGGGATTATCTAATAAAAAAGCTTGTGGTTCTACTCCAGAAGTGGTAGTTAAATTTAATTGATTTTGGCTAGAATCAAAATACCAAGACTGTAATTGTGATGCTTTCGCTTGTCCTGCAACCAAAACTAAACTGCTTAAACCAACGGCCAGTAGATGTGATTTCATGTTGTGATTGTGTGTGCAAGTAAGTAGCAAGTAATCAACTTTACTTAGATTGTTTTCTGATGACTGTGTTGAACTTCCGGATAAAAATTTTAAATCCCATTGAGTTATTTTTTGAGATGTCTTTGGGATTAGATAAGCACAACAAATCATCATTACTCATTAAAAGTAAATCGCTGAGAATTTTGTTTGTGATGTGAGTTGACAACAACAGAAATTGTTAATCTAGCGCAAGGACGAGCCAAGGGTCAATTATGTTTCCAACTTAATGGGCATTGGGCATTGGGCATTGGGCAAAAGAAAGATCCCTCCTTTTCCCTTTAACCTTTCCCCTTTTCCCAAGGCGTTGCCATCTCCCCATACCCAATGCCCATTAAAAGAAATCAGCCACCCAAGGAGAACTGGCTGCAAATATTTGCGTAGCTGCTGAAATGGCTGTTTCTGTGCCATGCAGTTTTCCGGCTATTTGCAGATGGTAGGGAGAAAATAAACTTGTGTATAGTGGTGCTAGTTCTCGGACATCTAGCTGCAATTCTCCTTTGCCACCTTTTGTAACTTCACCGCGTCCGTTGGCAACAGAAAGGATGAATTTACCATTGTTTGCATCTAGCAAATTATCTCGAATCTCTAGGTGCAGTTCTGTTTCGATTTCTGATGGATAACCGCGCATGGATAATGCTTTGACTACATCTACTATTCTTAGCATCCACCGAAACTGAGTGGAAATCTTGGCAGTTTGCTCTGGTAGTGCCAATGTTAAGGTATCAATTGCAGAACTCTTCCAACGCACCTGCTGAATTTGGGAACGATGGCTGGCTAGAAGAGACCAAAAAGTTTGTGTGGCGGCAGCTGTTTTGAGTACCCAATCTTTAACAACAATGATTTCACCATTCTGTGTTCGTTCTTGAGTGAAGATAATATAACCTTGGGGTTGGTCTTTTGTACCAATTAAATAGGCATAGGTCATTTCGTTTTGATCTGGTTCAATTAATCGCCGCCAAATTGCGGGATGTCGGTCTAAGTATCCATGCGTGAGTTTTGCTTGCTGCTGATATAGTTCGCGAAAGACTTCCAGATTTATGGGAAACACTGGTTGCAAAGGTAAGGGTTGCTCTCGTAGTCCAATGGCGTTGGTTGCAACTTCCCAAATGTACCAGCTACCCCCTTGCTCATACCCGACTTTTCGATATAAGCTTTGCACGGCGGGATAAAGAGCAGAAAGCGGTATGCCTCTGTCATAAAGTTCTTTAAGGGTATGCTGCATGAGAGCGATCGCTCCTCCGGAACCACGGTATTCTGGAGCAATAGCCACTACGGCAATTCCCGTCATTGGTAAACGCTCACCACCCCACCACTGTCCCATATCCAGAGTTGCTAACCCACCAATTAATTGCTGTGACTCACGAATAATCCGAAAGTTGTCTATGCCAATTTGGTTCATGTAAGTTTCCTCACCACCAATTGCGTTGACAAAACACTGCTTAAAGATAAACGCAAGCTGCTGAATATCCTGGGGATGAGCTAGAGTGCTGTATTCAAATTGGAGTGTCATCTCTTATACGTTTAATAATACAAATCGAAAATTATACTACAACGAGAGACATACAGGATTAGCATTTATGGATGAAACAAAAAGAAAACGGCTAGAAAAAAAGGGCTGGAAAGTTGGAACAGTTGCAGAATTTTTAGAACTTACGCCAGAGTTAGCCACTCTCATTGAGATTAAGCTAGCTCTGAGACGCAATATGAGTTGAAATTTAAATTGTATACTTGGGCACTCTATATTTAACAAAAATACTAGAGATTTATTTTTATGTCTACGACCTCAATTAGTGCAATACTAGAACAAACACAGAGAGATGCTCTGTTGCAAGCGATCGCCACAATTAAAGAAAAGTTACCATTTTTAATCGATTTGACCACTGAAGAGCGTCAAGCTTTACCCAAAATGGGAGATAAGAGTCGGGCGTTTGTTAGCAAAGCATTAGAGGTAGCGACACAGAACCCGGAGTTTTTACCGCGTTCGTTTGATTTGGAAGAAATGCGAAAGGATGTTCAATTATTTGAAGCGTTGTATCCGTTGTTATTGTCGTTGACGCAGTTACAAGAGTTGGTGGATGATACAACTCTTGCAGTGGGTAGTGAAGCTTTTACAGCGGCGTTGCAGGTGTATAATTATGCCAAAGTTAGTGGACACGTGGCGGGTTTAGATGCAGTGGTGGCGGAAATGGGACAACGGTTTGCCCGTAAACCTAGAAAAGCCAAGGCTGAAAAGACAGCGTTGTAAAAAATAACTTGTTAGCTGTACTTCAAAGGTGCAATGTTAAAGTTCAGAACTTAGATGTTGGAGTTAAAAGCTCGACGTTCCGAGTTTTGAGCTTGATTTTTGGAGATAAAAGCACGAAATTCCAAGTTCAGAAGCTCAATGTTCGAGTAAAAAGGTCAAAGTTCCGAGTTTTGAACAGCAAGTTTGAAGTTTTGAAATCAAAATGCCGAGTAAAAAGCCTGAAACTTTATTTTCAGAACTCGAAAATTGGATTTCAAAACTTGAAACTTCAACTTCAGAACTGGAAAATTAGACTTCAAAATCTAAAACTTCGCCTTCAGAACTGGAAATTTGGACTTCAAAACCTGAGTGACATTAATTCTTATTTCTGCCTCAACAAAATTCTAATGAATATTCTCATCAATTTATTGCTGTTTTTGCTGCCAATTCTAAGTAGTCTGTGGATTGCTCAAAGTTTCGATCCTTTAGCTTCTTATCAGCCTCTCCAAGTTATAGACGGTGCAGCTTTATATAAAAAAGAATTAACAAACGGTAATGAAGCTTATTTACAAGTTATTGACCTCCGGAAAATGCACATCGACCAAATCATTGGAGAGGTGGATAATATGGGTCAAAAGCAAGGTAAATATTATCAAGGAGAGGGTGGACATTACAGCCCTTTTTTCAAAAACAAATTATTCTCGAAAGTTGCAGAAGAATATCAACAGCTTTATGCTAACAACGTTTTTTCTATCATTAATTGTTCTTTTTTTGAGCAATATCAACCCAGTACACAATTATCTTTTCCCATTAAACTTAATGGTGTAGTCATCAGTGGCGGGAATAGTCCCTACGGCCCAGTCAAAGAACCAAAAGATAAATATTATCGTAATATTCGCCTCAAGGCTTTAGTGTGGGATGATAATCAAGCATATATTACAAATTACGATCCAACGAGCGGTGCGCCACTCAATCAAAAAGCAGTAAAAAATGCAATTGTCACCTACCAATACAGCGACCATCCGGCAAAAGTCTTAGCCCAAAATCAAGTCAATAAATACCAAGTCATGGGTACTCTTAACAAAGATGGTGTGAAAGGTGACGAACTGTTGTTGATTGTGACAGCGAACCAAACAACTTTAGACGAGGCGGCGGATTTATTGCGTAAATTAGGAGTCAAAGGGGATATCATTACCGTTGATGGTGGCAGATCCACTTATTTGTTTAATCCCCAAAGTGGAAATATTATTGTTCCACAAATGTCTAATTTGCAAGCAAATCCTACTTTTCGAGATTTACCTCATTATCTGGGATTCCGTAAGAAAAGTAAAAATCAGATTGCGCCAAAAATTTTCTTGAGTCAGCCAGCTGGTAAAGTCGTTGCGAACAAAGATCAACCTTATTTAATATTGTGGCGAGACAATTTTGATGGCGATGTCTCGATTAGGTTGTACTATGAGAAGAAACTTATTCAAAACATTTCTCCCCATACTGCTAGTGATGGAATTCATCAATGGATACCACGTATTCCAGTAAAAGAAGGATATTTTATTCGGGTTTCTAGCTTGCAACACCGGAATATTTTCGCTGAGTTGGAATTTTAGCTCAATGGGAAAATGAAATGAATGACTGGCTAATCGCAAACCTCGTAATTAGATTGGCGGTGTGGCAGTGGTCGGAATTGTCATAGTTTCTCACAGTAAACAACTAGCTTTGGGTGTGCGGGAACTCGCCGCACAAATGGTTCGGGGTGAAGTTCCCATCGCCATTGCAGCAGGGATTGAAGATCCCCAAAATCCTTTGGGTACAGATGCTATCCAGGTGAGTGAAGCGATCGCTGCTGTTTTCTCTGATGATGGTGTCTTGGTGTTAATGGATTTGGGTAGTGCTTTACTCAGTGCAGAAATGGCGCTGGAGTTTCTGTCGGAGGAACAACGGCAAAAAGTGTATTTGTGTGAAGCGCCTCTGGTGGAAGGTACGATGGCTGCTGTGGTAGCTGCTGCGGCTGGTGGAAACATTCAGCAAGTGATGGCGGAGGCACGGGGCGCATTAGTAGCAAAAGCAACTCAATTGGCTGGAGTTAGTAGCCCTGCGTCGGTTGGGGATAGCGACATCCCAGCCAGCAATGCAGAATCTCCAAGGCAAGAAATTCGGCTAACTGTCAGCAATCGCTTGGGTTTACACGCCCGTCCGGCAGCCCAGTTTGTGGCAACGGCAGCCCGATTTCAATCTCAAATTCTGGTGCAAAATTTAACTAGAAATACTGCCTTAGTCCGGGGCGATAGTATTAACCAAGTCACAACTTTAGGGGTGCGTCAAGGACACGAATTGCTAATTACTGCCACAGGTGCTGATGCAGATGCAGCACTGGCAGCATTGCAAGTATTGTTTGCAACTAACTTTGGCGAAGATAATGCAACTTTGAATTATTCAGCAGTGTTGCAACGCGAAGTTACCCCAAGCACTGATGGCGAACTCGTGGGAATTCCGGCTTCTGCGGGAGTGGCGATCGCACCTATGGTTCATTATCAACCCGCCCCCATTACAGTTACGGAATATCACGTAGAAGATACTGAATCTGAGTGGCAACGTTTACAAGCTGCAATTAACATCGCCCGCCAAGAAATTCAAGCGGTGTTCTCCCAAGCATCTTTTCAAATTGGCGATGCAGAAGCCGCCATTTTTGATGCCCATTTACTATTTTTAGAAGATCCAGTTCTTTTAGAAGCGGCTCATGGGCGCATTTTAGAACACCATATCAATGCCGAAGCTGCTTGGCAAGCCGTAGTTGATGAAGTGGCTTCTTCCTACCGCACACTTGAAGACTCTTATTTGCAAGAACGAGTGGACGATGTTGTGGATGTGGGGCAAAGGGTGATGCGCTTACTCACTGGCAATGCCCCAGCCAACTTGCATCTAGAATCACCAGCGATTTTGGTAGCCAGCGATTTAACGCCTTCGGATACCGCCGGACTAGACCCCACAAAGGTGTTGGGGATTTGTACAACTTCAGGGAGTGCTACTTCCCACAGTGCAATTATCGCCCGGACTTTGGGTATTCCCGCAGTTTTGGGACTAGATGCCCAGGTGTTGCATTTGGCAGATGGTACCCTCATGGCATTGGATGGTGAAAGCGGCAAAGCTTGGGTAGAACCAGAGTTAGATATTCTAGAACAGCTTCAGACAAAGCGAGAAGCTTGGCAAGCTGCCCAACAGCAAGCACAAGCCACGGCACACCAGCCAGCAATTACTTCTGATGGTCGGCAAGTGAGCGTTTTTGCCAATATCGGTAGTATTAATGATGTGCAAGTGGCTGTAGCTAATGGTGCCGGAGGGGTGGGACTACTCCGCACCGAGTTTCTTTATTTGGACAGAACCAGCGCCCCCACAGAAGAAGAACAACTAGCAGTGTATCAGGCGATCGCTGAAGTTTTGGAGCATCGTCCGTTGTTGATTCGGACTTTGGATATCGGTGGCGATAAACCACTTCCTTATTTGAGGGTAGGATTTCTGGAAGCCAACCCATTCTTAGGTTGGCGGGGAATTCGTTTTTGCTTGGGGAATCCAGAAGTTTTCAAAACTCAATTGCGGGCAATTTTGCGAGCTAGTGTCGGACACCAAATTAAAATTATGTTGCCCATGATTGCTACTTTAACGGAGGTGCGGGCAGCTAAGGCAATTCTGGGTGAAGTGCAAGCTGAACTCAAGCAAGCTGGTATTCCCTTCGATGCAGGAATAAAACTAGGAATTATGGTGGAGGTGCCCTCAGCAGTGGCCATGGCCGAACGATTAGCCACTGAAGTAGACTTTTTTAGTATCGGCACCAATGACTTGAGCCAGTATATTATGGCAGGCGATCGCACCAACCCACGGGTGGCAAATTTAGTTGATGCCTTGCATCCAGCAGTCTTAAGGATGGTAAAACAAACCGTTGAGGCTGGCCATAGGGCAGGAATTTCCGTCGGTTTATGTGGCGAATTGGCAGCCGATCCTTTAGCAACACCGATTTTACTAGGTTTGGGACTAGATGAATTAAGTGTGAACCCTCAAAGCATACCTGCAATTAAGCAGAGAATTCATCAGTTAAGTTTAGTCGAAAGTCAGGCGATCGCAGCATCAGCATTAGAACAAGATTCCGCACAACAAGTAAGAGAACCATCGGCGCACCCACGCTTGTAAAAATGTAGAGACGTTGCATTGCAACGTCTCTACATGTTGGCGGTTTGAAAAATCTGTTCAGCAGTTAAATTCAATTCCGGGAAAGTTGGTGATTCAATGATATCGCCCTGAAGAAACTGTCGGACTTGGTATTCCCCCTCAACCAACAAGTAAACTGAGATAGTTGGTTGTTTGGGATTGCCGATAAATCGTCTACCACCTAAAGCTGCATAATCTACAATCCAGTATTCCGCGATACCTACTGCTTCATAGTCAGCAGCTTTTTTTAAATAATCATCTCTCCAGTTTGGGAAAAGGTTAAAGGGTAAAGGGTAAAGGTTAAAGGGTAAAAGTTAAAGGTTTTTTTCCCTTTCCCCTTCCCCTTTTCCCCAAAACCCGACAAGTATTGAGGCGGGTGGGGTGTTTCAGAATTTATTGCTACTTTAAATTCCCAGCCTTTTCAACAACTGCCTTTAACTCTTCAAAGGTGATACTACCGTCTTCATCTCCGTACATACTCAGCAACTCCTGGGGACTACTGACACCTGTTTCTGCTGAGATGATTGCACTTAAGCCTGGGCTTAAAAAAAGCTCATTTTTCGAGACTTTACCATCTCCATCGGTATCCAAGGTATTAAAAAGAGATTGAAGCTCTTGCTCGGTTGCCATAATTTTTCTATTTGTAATTAATTGTTCTTCGATCGTACAGGAATAAAGCGATCGCCAAAATCATCCCTAGTATAAAAAAAACTGCAACATCCTTCTGTCGTTCGATTGGCACTTTTTTTAACGTAGACGCGCAGCGGCTTGCCCCAGGCTACCGCTCCAGGCGCAGAGTACACACAGAGAGAAGAAACAGATGTAAAAAATTGCTTAACTGAACTGTATTGTGCTATATTTGCCAAATTTTGATGGTTTGGTCTGTACTACCGCTAGCGAGTAACTTACCATCAGGACTCAGGGCGAGAGAATTCACCATCTCTAAATGACCAGTCAGGGTTTGCAGTAGTTCGCCTGTGGAAACTCGCCAAATTTTGATGGTTTTATCTGCACTAGCGCTAATTAAAGTTTGTCCATCTGGAGTAACGGCTAGGGATTTTACTGCTTGTGAGTGTCCGGTTAATGTGTGCAGCAGTTTACCAGTGGCGAAATGCCAAACTTTGATGGTTGTGTCAGCATTACCACTGAAGAGGAGTTGTGCGTCGGGACTCATGGCAATTGCATTGACTCCGCCATCATGACCGTTTAGCGTGCTTAACGGGTCACCTGTGCGTGGATTCCACAACCTGATTTTGTTGTCAGAACTACCACTGGCAAGGATTGTACCATCAAGGCTGATTGCCACGGCATGAACAGCCGATGAATGCCAAAGGGTACAAATGCGGTCGCCTTTATCTAAATTCCAAATCTTGATTTTATTACTGCCACTGGCAAGAATTGTACCATCTGGGCTAATTGCCACAACATTTACTGGTTTTTGATGCCCTAAAAGTGTGTGCAATACTTTGCCTGTTTTTAAATGCAAGACTTTGACATTACTTTTGGGGTGTTCGCAGCTACCAATAGCAAGGAAATTACCATCGGGGCTAATTGCTAGAGATGAAACTTCACCTAAATTATCTGTCAAAGTGCGGATGAGTTTGCCGGTTTGCAAATTCCACAGATTGATGGTTTTGTCTGCACAGCCACTAACTAAAATTTCGCCATCAGAACTAATGGCCACAGAGGTAACTTTGCCAGCGTGTCCAATAAGGGTATACCGGAGATTGGCATTTTCTAAGGTGCGCTTGTGTTTGAGAATGGCGATCGCTTCTAGGAGTTTTTCTACAGCTAGAATATTTTGGCGATCGCTCACAGCTGTAAAATATTCTTTTAAGTTTTGGAAATATTCTTCATCTTCAATTTTCACAGCTGATTGCATGGCCTCCAAGGGGTTAGCAAATTCCTGTGATGAAGCTTGACGTAATTCCAACCATGTGCTAACTGAATAATCAATTTGTTCTTGTGCCCAAGAGCGATCGGGTAAATGAGATAAACTTTGAGCTAACTGCAAAGCCAACTCTGGAACCCAACAACGTCGTTCCTCTTCTAGAGCTTGGTAGACTTGTTTATAACCTGTGGCTATTGCTTCCACAGATTGGAAATCAAAAGCATCTTTGAGCAAACTTGGCAGCAACTTTGGCAGCAAAGGCGCTACATCATGATGAACTAAATGATAAATATCCGCTACCCAAGCCGCAACCAGAAAATGACAACTAATCAACACCTGGCAAAGCTGTTCAAAATCTTGATGATTAATTTGATATTGCAAGGATAACTTGCTCACATCAATACCTTGAGCCTGCCATTTTTCTGATTTTTCTAAAATTGCCAAATTAAGTACATTATCTCTGCCCAAAAGATTGATTTCTTCTAAGTTTTCTCCCAACGCCAATAATTCATCTCGAATTTTCTTCCACTCCCAAGCGCGTCTTTTGGCAGATTCCTGAAGAATTTCTTTATAAGATAACCGTGCAATTGTTTTGTAGTAATACTTACCTTGTTTTAATCCCCAATAACCAATCCGAAAATTGAGGTAATCTCCATCATTTTCTGACTCTAAAATTAAAATTGGTTCTGTTTTTAGAATGCCATACAAAGCCTTGATACTGGATTCACTATGAAAACGTTTACTATCCCAAGCTCCTGCTAAAAATTCTGTTGGTCTAATAGGATTGTGGAGAGAATAATGTTGATTGAATAATTTTCTTAAACCTTCAGCCAACATTAATTCTATTTCAGAAACGCCATCACTCCTAAGTTCAAATTGGTCAAATTTTATTTGCGGAGGAGCAAGAAAGATTTTGAGCGGAGTCCGCCCTTGATTTGTATGAGATTCTAAAATTTGTGAGGGGTATAATCTTAAAGGCCAACTCTCAAAAATTTTGTATACTTCTGGTAACTTAAGAGCAGTCTCTCTTTCTTGATCTGCTACTTTTAATTGTGTTTCACGCTGATAAACAGCTAATTGTTGTTGCAGAAGTTTTGTTTGTTCAAAACTTCCATCATAGCTATCATTTTCTGCCATCATATTCTTGCCAAATCTGACAGCTTCATTAATAACTGTAGGCAATAGATAATTAGTTGTAGTCAGACTTTCTTCCCTTCTCTTTTGTATCAGGTCTACAATTACAGGTGCAAACTCTAATACCAATTGAATTAGTAATCTTAGCCCTGGCTCCATAGGAAGAGTCCTGTTAAATAAATAACACTAACAGTGTGCTGAAAATCTGAATAATAGCCGAGTGTTGGACATTGTATAGACAATCGCTTTACTCTTTGTCTATGGCATGTCATCTATCCAAAAAGATAGCATGTATTGTCCAAATTTTCTGCAAACAGTTATCAGGCCTATGATGTGGGGTTGAGAGGCAGCATCTAGTAATTCCTTTAATCCACAGATTATGGATTTTAGATTTTGTATTTCCCTGAAGATATACCTGGAGGAGGAGTCATTGGTTAAAAAATCTATCCCTTATTTCCCATTACCTATTCCTCAAGAAATACCAATAAATTAAGTATTGAATTTTGTATAATCTTGTGGGATGGGCGTCTCGTCCAACCATAATTCTAGTTACACAAGATATGCACTCCACAAGAATATTTCGATGTTTTTTAATTTAGAAATACCTCAAGCCAACTGTTAAAATCTGATTCCCAGTTGTCCATTAAAGCCACGAACAGAATTGTAGCCAGCACCCACAAAAACATTATCACTAGCGCCTACCTGAACGCCACCTGAAACCGCAACACCTTTATCTTCTGAATACAGTCCAACTCCTACATAAGGTGAAACTACAGGCAAACTAATAAATTTCAAAACATCTACTCCTGTAGCGCCATCAGGGCCAGTTCCTACTTCAACTCCAAAATTCAAAGCCCTAGCTCCCACAGCATAAGTTATATCCCCATCTTTGCCACCTACTGAAACCCAAGGCTGTGGTATCACTTGAGCCGATGCTTGGCTGGGGGTAAATAAACCTAAGAACCCTATGGATGTAATTAATGTTTTAGCAATAAAGCTTATTTTCACGTTATTTTCCTACACTAACTGCGGCATTTTCATAGTTTTCTCAGAACTAGCAGATTTCAGTATTGCTGTTAACTAAGATTTGTCCATGATGGCTAATGCTGACGGAATGAAGCTCATTTAAGTGCCCGTATTCATGACACCTGATGTAGAGACGTTGCATTGCAACGTCTCTATCTATATTTTTCCAAAATCTAAAATCCTTTCTACTCCCAAGTGGATACATTTCGCAACACATCTGGAATTTCTCCTTGAGACAAAGGAAACTCCAGAATAGTCTCTCTATAACCTAAATACCCAGATTCAGCGAAGGATAATAGCATTCGCGAAAGCGCCAGCCAAACCTCTGGTTCGTATTCCCAATCACGATAACGGGAAGCTTGACCAGCAATTGAACGTAGTGCCCAGAAATATGAATTTCTGACCACCGAACCGCCTTTTTTGAACTCTGGTAAATCCTCATGGTGAATAAAAAGTAATTTATTGTCGATTCTTGCTCTCATTGAAATTTTGGATTTTAGATTGTGGAAATTGGGGTCGATCGCATTTTCTGAAAATCTAGATACATATGATTATTTAATAGGGGCACACAGCTAGCTGTGCGCCCCTATTAAAGTATTTGTATCAATCTAAAAGTGAAACAATATGAGGACAAAGGTTGAATAAAGCTTTTGCAAAAATAATTTTGCAAGAAAGGGAAAAGGATTTTTCTTACCCTTTACCCCAATTCTCAATTCAACTTAATGCCTGAGCCACAGCTGCTGAAAGTGATTCATTAGCTGCTTGCTTCAACAATTCTGCTTTATCTGTCTGTTCCCAAGGCAAGTCTAAATCAGCCCGACCAAAGTGACCGTAAGCCGCGACGTCCTGATAAAAACGTCCGCCTCGTTCACTTGGCAAGTTGCGTAAGTTGAAGGTATGGATAATTCCTGCTGGACGCAGTTCAAAGTGCTGCTTGATTAATTCCAGCAAGATTTCTTCATCGACTTTGCCAGTACCAAACGTATCCACTAAGATGCTGGTTGGCCGCGCTACGCCGATAGCATAGGAAAGTTGGATTTCAACTTTATCAGCTAAGCCAGCGGCGACAATATTCTTTGCCACATAACGAGCTGCATAAGCCGCAGAACGGTCTACTTTGGTGGGGTCTTTGCCAGAAAAAGCACCGCCGCCATGCCGTGAATAGCCACCATAGGTGTCAACGATTATTTTCCGTCCTGTTAGACCAGAGTCTCCCTGAGGCCCACCAACCACAAATTTACCTGTGGGATTGACTAAAAAGCGTGTTGCTTCGTTAGGCTTAACGTCGATGTCGCTAAAAACAGGTTCAACTACGGCAGACCATAGGTCTTGTTTGATTTTGGCTTGTACTGCTGCCTCATCTGTGATTTCACCGATACTGGCTGTATGCTGGGTGGAAATCAAGATAGTATCAATGCCTACGGGACGTCCATCTTCATAAACTACAGTTACTTGAGTTTTACCGTCAGGACGCAGGTATGGTAATTCACCTGTTTTGCGAACTGCTGCTAATCGGCGAGCAATGCGGTGAGCTAGACTGATGGGCAAGGGCATCAATTCTGGTGTTTCGTTGCTAGCAAAACCGAACATGATACCTTGGTCGCCAGCGCCAATTTTGTCGAACTGTTCGTCACTATCTTGCTGGCGGGTTTCTTGGGCCGTGTTGACGCCTTGGGCAATATCAGGTGATTGTTCGTCTAAAGCGAGCAAAACGCTGGTGCTGTTGGCAGAAAAGCCGTTATCAGCATTGATATAGCCGATTTCGGCAATTTTCTTGCGGGCGAGATTGACGAAATTTACATTGGCTTTGGTGGTGATTTCACCTGTAATTAGCACTAAGCCAGTATTAACAACTACTTCAGCGGCTACACGACTGCTTGGGTCTTGTGTCAGTAGAGCATCAAGGATGGTATCAGAAATCTGATCGCAGATTTTATCTGGATGACCTTCAGTGACTGACTCGGAGGTAAATAAATATCGACGAGACAAAGGTTGTTCCTCCTTGTTAGAGTATTTTCGCTAACTAAATGCGTTATTTAGTCCAGCTACCTAATTTATGAAATCATAACAACATTTATACTGGAGTCGTTAGTGTCTTTTGAAGATCGATTAAAACTACTAACTACAAGTAAGGAAGATACAATTTACGCTAATTATTTTCTCGGTAAAATGTTTTGAAGAAGACAAAAAAAAGCGGGGCATTCCGAAAAGTGCCCCTGCAAGCTTTGACACAAACCTGCTGCTTTAGACTTGAATTGCTAACTTTGCTTCTTTAGCTGTCAGCTGTTCGTAAGCAGCACGCATTTTTAAACCTGTAAGTACTTGGAACAAGCCAGTTCCATTATTGGAACCTGGATATTCACGGTGCTGGAGTAACAAGTGAGTCAACTCACCTTGATATTTGGTTGATGTATTGCTGAGATGGGTTTCGATGTAAATGACTTCTTCTAGGTTGTCAAATTGACCATCCACTTCTAATACTGAGACGTAGCGACCATAGTAGACATCTGAACCGTAGTACAGTTGCATACCAGGGTAAGAACAGGTGAGTTTGCGTCCGCAGGGAGTCCAATGAATTGTTGAGCCTTCATCAAATAGGTAGGTTGGCTCAAAGCCTTCTTTTCCTTCCCGCTGGAGCATACGTACCCGTAGGACTCGACGCTCAGTATCGTTTTTGATTAAGTTTGTGGGTAATACCTGAAGAACTACGTCGGCAAATTCTCTTTGTGGTTCAATAAACTTTTCAAAGTCAGGTTTGCGGGAATTGATTTGTGCTAAGACATCTTCGTAACGATGACCGCGTTCAGCCATATCTCGCTGGATTTTCCAGGCAATTTTGACTTCATCACTGATGTCGAAATAAACGCTAAAGTCGATTAGCGATCGCACTCTTTCATCATATAAAGGATGCAGCCCTTCAATTACCACAATGTGATTCGGCTCTACCCGCTCTGGCGGATCGATCAAGCCGGTTTCGTGGTTGTAAATCGGCTTATCAATCGCTTGACCATTTTTGAGCGCTTTGATTTGCTCGTACATCAGGTCAAAATTGTTGGCCCTGGGGTCTAGTGCAGTTATCCCGGTTTCTTTGCGCTGTTTGCGATCCAAGGAGTGATAGTCATCCAAACAGATGACTGTCATTAAATCTTCACCAAACAAATCTATCAAACGACGCAAAAACGTAGATTTACCGCAACCAGAGTCTCCGGCTACTCCAATCAGTACCACGCGTTCCGGCTTACTTGTCATAAATCTCCTCTTAATACTAAAGTTGTGTCAATAATTTTTCACACAGCAGATTCTGAAGCCAGGAGTTTACCCCTTTGGTTTATCCTGCGTTCTTGCTACCCAGCACTGCTATAAGACATCAACAAGTAAACAACAAATTTAAAACTCATAAGTTGCTACTCATTGGACTAGCCTGAATCTAAGTGCCGGTAAGTATTTAATCCTAGTGGTATATTTGATTTTAACAGAAGGGGGTATCCCATACAAGATTTGATGTTAACAAGAATTAGTTTGGTTTACTAATCATTTTGATGATTGAGCTGTTAATTTACCGTGAGGGATCGATACTACCTGTAAGTATTCCACTGCTCTGTTGTTTGCTAGTTGTGACTTTATCTAATGGTGTTGTAATGGTATAATTGATATCTTTGGCAAGTTTTTTGGCCTTGGCAAGTATTATTACGCCCAAAGACTGCAACATATTTGAGACCATAATCTATCTAACGAATGACTCCCTAAGTTGTATGAGTAAAATTATTGGGTGTAAATTTATGGATAAACTCAAATAGAAATCTCAGTGTTCTCAACATTCAAGATTCCATTGATAAAAATAGTAAGCAATTGGGCTTTGAATTCATTGACTGTTAACGGTTAACAGTTAATCGTCTACAGTCAATAGCCAACACCAAAAGATGTATTGCCTAAAATGGACGATAGCTGAAATTTTAGCCAGAGATGCAAAATCTATAGATTTTAACCACTAAGTGGAAATACTGCTACTACAAGCTTTTGATATTCAACATCTGCAACAAACTCCATCAGTTGACTAAGCCCTTTGGGCAGGGAACAGCGAATAGTGAACAGGCAACAGTTGTAAAATCCTGCTCGAATATTAGGTTTGTGAGCAACTAAATTTATTTATGAACAGGACTTACGCAAAATTATGAAAAAACGTAGACGCCGAGCGGCTTGCCGCAGGCTACCACAAAGGACGCATTCGCGCAGCGTCTCGTCAGAGAAGGACACGAAGGAATAAGAGTTTCAGAGAGTTCTTGCGTAAGTCCTAATGAGAAAAGGTAAAAAGATTTTTTCGAGACACTCATGCTGTGAAAAATACGTCTTTATACAAATCCCCTTATTTTAATTGTGGGGATTTCCCTGTTCCCTATTCCCTTTTAAAGTTAACCATCACATGCGGTTGTTTATTTTTTGCAGTTTTCTTGGCAGTGATTCGAGTCAGGTTGAGACCCACAAGTAAAATTACAAACTGTAGTAACAAGCTTTTGATGGAGGTTGACAGATTTTTCACATCAAGTAAAACTGATTATAGTTGCTTAAATCACAGTTCTCTCTGTTGTTATGTTCCTAGCTCCAATTGTACTAGTCATGTAGTTAAACATGACCAAGTAATAAATATAGCTATGAATATTTGATGAGAGTAGTAGATTTCGCCAAGTAAGGTCAAGGATAAGATGCTTAATAAGTGCATCGATTTATACGCCTTGTCCTCTCTGATGCAACATTGTTATTTCTAGACAAAAGCTAGCAACAAAGTATCGGTGGTAGTTAACGAAGAAAAGATTAAATTGATTCATTATTAACATTCTCCAAAAGACTTATCCTTTACCTTAGAAGGTGAACAGGTGTGTTTTTTACTATGCCTGGATGTCTTCGGTGAGTGTACTTAGCAAGGCATCACTTAGTGATGTCGTTTTTCCAGAAGGTCAGTTTTGTGAAACGAAAATCCGGTAAACTAAAGCTGGCAAGGTAGGGGAATAGTTTTTTTTTGAAAAACGGTTAAGTAAATATCGGAGTGGTAGAACGAATGAACAATCAAGGTGCTGTTGAGGGTGCTGCCAACACACAATTAGGTAGCCGCGTCTTCCTCTATGAAGTGGTAGGTCTGCGTCAGAGCGAAGAAACCGATCAAACAAACTACCCAATTCGTAAAAGTGGCAGTGTGTTCATCAGAGTGCCTTACAACCGCATGAATCAAGAAATGCGACGTATCACTCGTCTAGGCGGCACTATTGTTAGCATCCAGCCTGTAGCTGCTTTAGGGCAAGTTAATGGTAAAGCCACACCTGTGACTATTAATACTGAAGTTAAAGCTGAAGCACAGCTAGAGAAGAAGGACAAGAAAGGCAACACCATGACTCAAGCGAAAGCCAAAAAAGACCACGGTGACGTTCCTGTTAACACTTACCGTCCCAATGCTCCGTTTATTGGCAAGGTAATATCTAATGAGCCGCTAGTCAAAGAAGGCGGAATTGGTATTGTTCAGCACATCAAGTTTGACCTGTCTGGCAGTAACTTAAAGTACATAGAAGGTCAAAGTATCGGCATTATTCCACCAGGATTGGACAAGAACGGCAAGCCCGAAAAACTCAGATTGTATTCCATTGCCTCAACTCGTCATGGCGACGATGTGGATGATAAGACAGTATCACTGTGTGTCCGCCAGCTAGAGTATAAGCACCCAGAAACTGGCGAAACAGTCTACGGTGTTTGCTCGACACACTTGTGTTTCCTCAAACCAGGGGAAGAAGTGAAAATTACAGGGCCGGTGGGTAAGGAAATGTTATTACCCGATGACCCCGAAGCCAATGTAATTATGATGGCAACCGGAACAGGTATTGCGCCAATGCGGGCTTATCTGTGGCGTCAATTTAAAGACGCAGAAAGAGCAGCTAACCCAGAATACCAATTTAAAGGATTCTCTTGGCTAATATTTGGCGTGCCGACAACTCCAAACCTCTTATATAAGGAAGAACTGGAAGAAATTCAACAAAAATATCCTGATAACTTCCGCCTGACTGCTGCCATCAGTCGCGAACAGAAAAATCCCCAAGGCGGTAGAATGTATATCCAAGACCGCGTAGCGGAACACGCAGATGAACTGTGGCAGTTGATTAAAAATGAAAAAACTCACACCTACATTTGCGGTTTGCGGGGTATGGAAGATGGCATTGATGCAGCCTTAACTGCTGCTGCTGCTAAAGAAGGCGTCACCTGGAGTGATTACCAGAAGCAAATCAAAAAAGCTGGTCGTTGGCACGTAGAAACTTACTAATTTTGTCATTAGTCATTAGTCATTAGTCATTAGTTATTCAAAAAACAAAGGGCAAGTGACTAACGACTGACAACAAACGACAAAAGACTAAAGAAGAAGGATAATCAGTAGGTAGGGCAATCGCTCTACCTACAATTTTTATTGGTGAAATTGGGTGCAAAATTTGTGGGTGTCAAACTGGGAATACTGGGATTAGGAACCGTGGGAACGGGTACAGTGCAGTTGTTACAAGACAAAACTGGGCGTCACCCGTTGTTACAAGAGATAGAAATATGCCGTGTGGGGGTACGATCGCTTGATAAGCCCCGTGCAGTAGAATTATCTACCGATGTGGTGACTACAGATTTAGAAGCCATTGTCAACGACCCGGCAGTGGATATAATAGTAGAAGTCATGGGCGGATTAGAACCAGCGCGATCGCTCATTCTCAAAGCTTTAAGTAATGGCAAGCACGTAGTCACTGCCAACAAAGCAGTCATCGCCCGTTTTGGTGCAGAAATTTTCACCACAGCCAATCAAGCAGGCGTATACGTGATGTTAGAAGCCGCAGTCGGTGGTGGAATTCCGGTAATTCAACCCTTGAAGCAATCTTTAAGCGTTAACCGCATTCAAGCTGTCACAGGTATTGTTAACGGTACAACTAACTACATCCTCACCCGGATGCAAACAGAAGGTAGCAACTTCAGTGATGTTTTAGCTGATGCCCAACACTTGGGTTATGCCGAAGCCGACCCCACAGCCGACGTTGATGGCTTAGACGCAGCTGATAAAATTGCCATCCTGGCATCATTAGGTTTTGGCGGACGTATCAACCTCAAAGATGTGTATACCGAAGGCATTCGGCAAGTCAGCAAAACAGATATAGCCTACGCCGAAAAATTGGGATTTGTGATTAAATTGTTAGCGATCGCTAAAAGAATTACTTCCTCAGAAGAGGATAGGGAGACGCGGGGATACGGTGACGCGCAAAAATTTTACCTATCTCCTCTTTCCGTGAGAGTTCATCCGACTTTAGTGCCGAAAGCACATCCTTTGGCTAGCATCAACGGAGTTTATAATGCCATCCTTGTGGAAGGAGAACCCATTGGGCAGGTAATGTTTTTTGGCCCTGGTGCTGGTGCTGGTGCAACCGCCAGTGCTGTAACCTCAGATATCTTGAATTTAGCTGCAAGTTTAAAATCGCAAAAAGTTAGTACTGATAATCAATCCAAAATCGGTTCGCTAAATCCATTATTAGCTTGCGGACATCACGAATATAGCCAAATTGTGCCGATGGCAGAATTGATAACTCGGTTTTATGCCCGTTTCCTTACGAATGACCAACCTGGAGTTATCGGTAAATTGGGTACTTGCTTTGGTAACTATGGCGTTAGCTTAGAATCAATTGTGCAAACAGGCTTTCAAGGGGAACTAGCAGAGATTGTAGTTGTCACCCATGATGTGCGGGAAGGTAACTTCCGGCAAGCCTTGGCAGAAATTGAGAGTCTGGAAGCTGTAGAAAGCATTCCCAGCTTACTGCGGGTACTTTGAGATGAATAAATATTCCATCATTGTGTAGACGGACGCGGGGACAAGGGAGAGATTTTGATAACAAGTTGATATTAATCACTAATGACCAATGACCAATAGACCTCTTGCACAAGAGTGCTTTTTGCACTCTTGTGGGAAAAGGGATACATCTTTATTGGCGAAAGGTAAAATACCAAACCTTTCCCCCTTTTCCCGACTTCTGCAAGAAGTCTATTGACTAATGACTAACAGGATCGAGTTTTATCCGAGCTTTATTCGGACGACAGGGGCTTCCCCAACAAACTTGTCCAGAAGGCATACTGGTGAAAACACTGCTACGAGCGCCAATTACAGCGTTAGCACCAATTTTTACTCCCGGCCCAATGAAACAATCTGTCGCCACCCATGCACCATTCTCAATGGTGATGGTTGCTGTTTTCAAGCCAAAGGCAGGGTCTTGGATGTCATGGCTACCAGTACAGAGGTAGCTTTTCTGGGAAATTACGCACT
The DNA here is from genome assembly GCF_002608075.1 of Nostoc linckia z4. Taxonomy (GTDB): domain Bacteria; phylum Cyanobacteriota; class Cyanobacteriia; order Cyanobacteriales; family Nostocaceae; genus Nostoc; species Nostoc linckia. The sequence goes on along the minus strand of NZ_LAHA01000004.1, from coordinate 54,080 downwards.
GTTCGCCGATGTTAATTTCATCGAGACTATATAAAACCACGTTGTCTCCAATCCAACTGTAGTTGCCTATGGTAATTTTCCAGGGGTAAGTAAAACGCGCAGTGGGTCGAATCAATACGCCTTTGCCGATACGAGCGCCAAATAATCGTAGTAGAGTACAACGTAAAATATTTAACGGTTGAGGAGTCAGAGGAAAGGCGATCGCTTGTACAAACCACCATAATAAAATATACCAACCAGGACGCCCGCGATCGAACCAAGATTGGTTATATTTGCGTAAATCTACAAAAGGTTTGTCATTAGTCATTCAATTTTGGATTTTAGATTTTAGATTTTAAGATTTTAGATTTTAAATTTCTCCTCCAATCCAAAATTCAAAATTCAAAATCTAAAATTGCTAGAGTTAGGAGTCAATGGTCAATAGTTTTCCTTCTGCTCCTCGACTTCCCTGCTCAATAATTTCCTGCTTTGCTGTAGTTGCAGTATTTAAATGACCACCACAATTTCGTAATTCGTAAAGTTTAACTCCAATTTGATATTCATATTGACTCAGCAATCGTCCATATATATATCCTGCTTTGCCGTCTAAAAAGCCGCGTTGGATGATATAAAATAACACAAACCGCAAAAGAGGCTTAAATGGCAAGCGTACCCATACTTTTTTCAAAAAGCGTTTGCGTTGCACTGCGTCACCAAATAAATTTGCACCAATAGTGCCGCTATCATCTTGACCTGTGAGAATATTATAATAAACGCGAGCTTCCCAATTTGAATAGCGATTGTGCCGTTCTAACCAATGATAAAGGTCGCGAAAATCTTCATGGAGCATATCATTTTTCAGATACCCAACTTGACCCTGTAAAATTACATGTTCGTGAACTTCGTTATCGCCAGTGTTGGGAATATCTTCTGTATGTAAATTTTCGTAGCGTCCTTTTTTATGCTTAAACAAACGCAAATTCCAATCGGGGTATTTTCCACCATAACGAATCCACTTGCCTAAGAAAAATACCCGGCGATTGAGATAATAACCACTATATTCATCTTGATTAATTGCCTGCTCAATTTCTTCCCAAAGTTCGGGAGTGATGCGTTCGTCGCAATCTACAATTAGTACCCATTCGTTACGAAAAGGTAGGTTATCTAAAGACCAATTTTTCTTTTTAGGCCAATGTCCGTTGAATTTAAATTGAATGACGTTAGCGCCATAACTTTTAGCAATTTCGACACTATTATCGTTACTTTGAGAATCGACTACAAATATTTCATCTGCTCTACTGAGACTAGTGAGACAAGCTGGTAAGTTGGCTTGTTCGTTTTTGGCAGGAATTAATACAGAAACTGGTATTTTAGATGACATAAGAATTATAATTTATGATATTTATGACTTCTTATTTGATGTGGATAAAAGACCTTGAATAGCTGCATTTAAGTAGCCAATTTGACCGTAAGCATACACAAGTTTGTCAAATCGTTCTGCTGGGTCAAAGAAGTATTGCAATGCTTTGTACAAACCGCGCAAAAATCGTTCGCCCCCTCGTTGTAATTGAGCGATACCAGCCCTACCAGCGAGTTGTTCTCGATAGCACTCGCTAATACCTTGCCACCAGCCTCGGTTTAAAAACCAAGAACGTTGCAGGCGTTCTGGGGCAACATTATGAGCTACTAGTGCTTCTGGAAGATAAGCAACTTGCCATCCACGTTGTAGGGCAAATTCGGTCATTTGTAGTTCTTCGTTAGATAATAGATTTTTCCCTACTCGACCAAGATGAGGATCGAAACCTCCAATTTCTTCTAAAAAACTGCGACGGATGGAGTAATTTAAGCCTCTTGGTGTGGAGCCTGGTTGCTGAATGTAGATGATATCGTCACCCAAGTCGTATGCACCTAGATTTCCTGATAGTCCTGGAGATAGCCACCTTGGTTGTTGCATTCCTTCAGGCCAGATGAGAGTGACTTTGCCACCAGCGATCGCTAGTTTAGAGTTATTGTAATAGGCAGAATATAAAACTTGCAGCCAGCCCTTGCTCGCAACGGCATCGTCATCAAGATAAGCCAGAATATCAGCACTAGCCACTTTTGCACCCGTGTTACGGGCGACGGATAAGCCGATGGTGGGTTCAAAGATATACTTGAGCCGAGGATCGTCAGCTCTTTGTTCTACTACTTGGCGAGTGCCATCGCTAGACCCATTATCAACTACTACAACTTCAAAATTAGCGGCAAAATCCTGTCCTAAAAGACTATCAATTGCAGCACCTAAGTAGGTATCTCGATTGTGGGTACAGATAATGGCAGAGATTTGGATATCTGGCATAGATTTAATTGGGGATTTTAGATGTGGGATTTTAGATTAAAATCTTCAGCAAGAATCCAGAATTCAGAATCAATATATTTAGAGGATTTGAATCCCGCTACTATATTGAAGACCACCAAATGGGAAATTTTGGTGTAATGTTCACCCTTTATTCATTTGTCACGGATACAAAATTCTTAACTGAATTTTGACGACTGACTCCTGAATTCTGGTTGTTAAATCTAATGCACATTTAGTCTTAGTTAATCTAAACTAAATTTTATCTGCCCACCAACCGAGTTTTTTCGGAAAAAATCTTCAAAGCTTCACGTTTGCTGAATGTGGCTATGTAAAACTACAAGACTTTGGGCAAGTTGAGCCAAACGCGTTTCCAAAGTTTGCTTACGCCCCAACAACTGACGTAACTTTTGGTAACGAGCGATCGCTATACTAACGGTGGGAACTTGATCTGCTGGACATGGGCGCGACCAAACTTTACCAGAATCGTCCACACCGCAGAGGCGATAGCTAGTAGCAGACGATTGGTAGGACACTTTTCCACCATTAGCGCAAATTTCTTCAACATAGTTCATTAGCCTGTCAATTTCTGCATGGCGGAGTGTTGCAGTTCCACCTGGTTCTGGTTCCTGAAAATTGGATTCTAACCAACCATTGACAATCGGCCCTTCTAAGTAAATATCCTGAATTTGCTGCAAAATATTTTGTAATTCTGTTTGCCAACTAGCAAGACTTTCTTGAATTTCTTGCAATATACTCATAGCCAAGCCTGGATTGGCTCCGTGGCGATGGCTACTGATGCTGGGAGTTTTGAACTTGGGTAGGCTCGGTGTTCTGCTTGTACTATCTTCTGCTTGAAAGGTTTGCACAGAGTCGTGGTGAGGAAATAAATTTTGTTCCTTATCAACACTAACGCCAGCTGCTTGTTCTTGTATCTTGACTTCATCATCCTGAGAAAATGAAGTGTTTGTGGTTGTTGTGGGTTCGTTGGCTGTGACACTGATTCTAAAAGAGAAAGGCCGCTTTGTTGAATCTCCTGCTTCAGCAGCAGAGTCAGTGCCACGAGTTCCTAAATCGTGTAGAGTTGCTTCAATACGTTTTAAGCCTGGTTTCATAAACATACCCTATAGTTTGCTGTCCAGTTATTGGCGGGTTTTCAATCCCGACTTGAAAAATACAGCAGAATCGGTGAATTATCCTAGTCATTAGTAAAACAATTTAGATAGCTGTCTCACAGACTTAAATTTATTTACTTCACCAAATTGCAATCTACTGTAATTATTAATTCGCAATGATGCTGGTGCTAATTTTATCTCTTAAAAGTTATTTAGAATTAAAAATCTTACCAAGCCCTCCGGGCAGGGAATAGGGAATAGGGAATAGGGAATAGTGGAAAAACCTGCTCTAATACTGGGTTCAGAGCAACTAAATTTATTTATGAAAACAAAAAAAATATTTTTTAAGGGAACACTCATGCTGTGAAAAAATGCGTCCTTGTACAAATCCCCTACTTTTAAGTATGGGAATTTCCCTATTCCCTATTGCCTGTTAAGAGTTCCCTTTTAATTATTTGGGTATTGGGTATTGGGCATTGGGCATTGGGCATTGGCCAAACAGGGCATGAGGCACAAGAGCCTCCAGGGGCAGAGGAGAAAAAACTTGTACAATAACTCTCATCTCCCCACCTCCCTACCTGCCCATCTCCCCACTCCTGTGATGATAAACTGCAAACGTAGCCATATTGTGAAGATACTTAGGAAGTAACTTTTGAGTAAAGTCATTTTAGTCACAGGGCCCGCTCGTTCTGGTAAAAGTGAGTGGGCAGAAACTCTGGCTATAGAGTCGGGGAAAGCAGTTATTTACGTAGCTACAGCCACTGATAACCCAGATGATGAAGAATGGCACCAACGTATTTTAGAACACCAAAAACGTCGTCCCCAAGATTGGGTAACTCTGTCTGTACCTGTGGAACTGTCTGCTACCCTTGCTGAAGCGAAACCCCATACTTGTCTTTTGGTTGATTCTTTGGGAACTTGGGTAGCGAATCTCCTAGAACAAGATGACCAAAGTTGGGAAAATCTGGTGGTAGAGTTTTTAGAGACTGTGGATTTGGTGGCTGCTGATATGCTGTTTGTAGCGGAAGAAGTAGGTTGGGGGATTGTGCCAGCTTATCCTGTTGGTAGGATGTTCCGCGATCGCCTTGGCTCTTTGGTACGCCGCCTAAGTTCGCTGTGTGATGCTGTTTATCTAATCACTGGTGGCTATGCTCTCAATCTCACTGTTCTTGGTTCGCCATTACCAACATCTAAAGACTTAATTCAAAATTAAACATTGAACCTCCGAAAAATCCCGATCAAAATTTACAATTGAGAGTATGGCTACTAAACAAGAAGTTAAGGCATATCTCGCCTACTGGTTTCAACTAGGTAAAAAAGTAATCGTCGGCAACGGCAAGGCAAGCATTCTGCCAAAGTCTGTGCTAGATGGCGATCGCTATAGTACAGAATTTGAGGAATGCTGGGAGCAGATTCTCTCACAAGAATCTGGTGAGTGTCATCTGGAAGGTACAGAAGAAACTATTGCCCAACTGTTGACATCGACATGGGACATGCTACCTTGTTGTCGCTGCACAATGCCAGTAGCTACACGAAACCTTGGGATGCCGGCTTTGTTATGTCCTTGTAATGATTTATGGAACTGGCCTAATACTGAATTACCAACGCCACGAACTCCCATTAAGACCCAGGAGCAACTCAAAATTATCCACGCTAGGCTGTTGGATAATAGTGTGTGAACTAACAAACACTTGGTAGGCTTAACAGTTCTCGATCGTCTCAGCAATGGAGAAACATTAGCTTTCTTTTGCTTATTACTTGATAACGCTATTTCTCAAAGCAATCAATGAAATTTAATGCAATTTATCGGCTATTCACATAGATTAAATAGCGGATATTTTTTTTGTTACCCTATACCCGATTTTTAATCAAGATTACTTGGATAATTTGTATTGCCATTTCACTGGAAACACCCAAAGCTTGATACAAATCATTTAAAAAGTTTTTTTCTTCTTCAGCTACTACACCTTCAGCCAAGACTAAGTCGGTAGCTATTGCAAAGGCTGATTCGCGCAAGTCTTGAGATAGACAATCTTTAGCAGCATTAAATAAACTATTAAAATGCTCCCCTTGGAAAATAGATAAAATTTTATCGAGCAGACTCTTCATCATTTCATGGGGATAACTTTTAAAAAGTTGCATCCGAGATAGCACATAAGTGATAGAGTTCGCTTGTTCGACGGAAAGGTAACCGTCTGGAGCAGTTGCCATCAGAACTATAACAGCAAAAGCTTCCGCTGAATTCAGTACTGGTTGAGTTTTGCTTCCTGTAACCAACACAGCATCGAGTAAACCCATTGTAGTAGCTCCTTCGTTAAGGTCTCAATAGCGATACAGTTGCCTGTGCATTTGCTGGACTACCAGGTGAAACTGCAACGCTGTGAGACTTTTATAGTTTAGTGTTCCCAGGATGATTTCATGGCAAACACTTGTACCCAATGGTTTTTGGGAATAAGTACACTGTTATTGTGTGAACTTATCGTTCTCCTGTCTTCTCTATTGTTTCAATTACTGCCAAACCTATACCAGAAGCTGCTATTAACAGTATTGCTGATATCAAAAAAGCATTGGTCAGCATTCGTAGGGCTTCGTCAAAAAAAATGTAGGTGGTCATTGCTTCACCTGCTAAACTTTGTGCCGCTAGTACTTTTTATTTCTCCACATGGTGATAGGTGAATTTCGCTGAAAAAGTGCTAGCAATTGCATCTTAACAAAACTTTAGCTCTTGCAGAACAATGGTGAAACTTTTTCTTCCTGAAGATTTGATGAACTTTAAAGAGTATTTGTAAAAGAAAATACTGAGACAAAAGTCCAAACAAAAGTTACGGCACCTTCAACTTCCGTAAACATTGTTCTGGAATTCGTCAATTCAGTTACAAAGAGTCAAGAAACTAAATATCTACAAAAAGCTGATTTTTCTTGACTATTTTCTAAAATCTCTAGCAAATACTCTAGAGATTTTACTGACAAATTTTCTAGTCACGTGCATCTATCTCAGTGCATATACAAAAGCAGAACGATGGACGATGCCAAGATTCTACTGAGAAAAAACAAACCCTAAAAAATTTTTAAATAATCAAGACGTTATTTTTCTCAGACTGCTGAAAGCTACTGAGGACAATGGTATGGGCAAAATGTGAAGAAATATTGCGATTTTTTGAACCGCCAGAGGAAAGCGATCGCCCAGAAAAATATTAAGAAATATTAAGATTTTTGAGACACAGTTAAAGTAAACAACGTTCGATAGTTGCTAGAACCGATTGAGAAAGTGCATCAAAATCGTAACCACCTTCTAAGCCAAAGAGAATTTTACGAGTTAGCGCCAGACAATAATCGGTGAATAAACCATAATCTTCTGATTGCAAGTTGATACTTGCCAAAGGATCTGCCGCATTGGCATCATAACCAGCACTGACAATCAATAAATCTGGTTGAAAGTTAGTTAAAAACGGTACTACCTTTTTTTCAAATAATGGCTGATACACCGTAATATCGCTACCAGGGGGTACTGGTAAATTCAAGACATTATCATAAAAGCCCCGTTCTGTTGCTCTCCCAGTACCGGGATAACATGGATACTGATGGAGGGAACAGTAGGCAATTTGCTGATGAGTTTCGACGATGGACTGAGTACCATTACCGTGATGTACATCCCAATCGAGGATGGCGACACGGTTAATTCCGGGTTGTTTGAGAGCAAAAAAAGCGGCGATGGCGGCGTTGGAAAATAAACAAAATCCCATACCTGCATCGCTTTCAGCGTGGTGTCCTGGTGGACGCGCCAATACAAAAGCCGGATTATTGGATTCTAGTACAGCTACAACTCCATCTAACCAAGCACTAACCGCTAATAATGCCACATCATAACTGCGGGGCGAAATCGGTGTATCACCATCCAAAGGGCCGCCGCCACTAGAGGCAATGAAAGAGAGTTTTTTGATGTAGGCTGGGCTATGAGCCTCAACTAATAAAGACATTAACTCCGGCTGTTCTGGTGCTGGTGTGGGGGCGCGCCATGTAATTTTATCTGCAAACGTAGCTGCTTTTAGAGCATTAGCGATCGCTATCAACCGTTCTGGTGTTTCCGGATGGTATTTTCCAGTCTTGTGATCTAAAAATTCGTCGGAATAGATGACTGGTAGCATAAAGTCAAAAGGGGTACCAACACTGAATGCCATTGTATCTTTATTAGGAAGAATTCAGAACTCAGGAGTCAGAAGTCAGCATGAATTGGGGTCTGATTCTTTGATGAATATTAGTTTATAATCCAGCCGAATCATCAATCAAAGGCAGTTTTAACATTATTTAATTATTACAATTCTATGTTTTTATTAGTAGAATTTTCAAATTCTATGATTTTAAATTATATTTACATCTTTAGTTATCTTCAACATTTTATTCCCACCAGGTTGTAGTTCATATTCAACTTTTTCAATATTTATTTTATAACCTTTATCAGTATAATATTTGATTATTTTTTCTAAATGTGGCGAAGGCTTTAACATTAAATCTATCAGAGGAAATATTCTGATTTCTTGAGCAATACGCAGCATTTCACCTACTGAATTTAAGTGAAAATCATAATCTAGTTGGTCTGAATATAAAAACAATAAATGCGAACAAAGGGCTATGTCAAATTCTTGATTATTATATGCAAAGTTGGGCAATTCGCCAAATATGTATCTGTTGGTCTTTTTACCACTATCATAATCAGCTAGAAATTCTTGAATTACTTTCACTCGATTTTGTCGCAAGTCATCTGGAGATTTATGATAGCTCCATACCCAATCGTTCGGTGTAGCCTTGACTTGATTAATAATGTTATCTACTACTTCATTAAATCTTTGCAGGATTTGATCGCCAGAAAATTGGTACAGGGGATCGATAGAAACTACATTTTTACCCTGTTGTGCCATTTCAGCATTAAAGCTTGCTGGGCCATCCCCAACCCCAATAATTCTTTTATTCAAATCTAACTTTGTTAAATTGAATATTTTGATATATTCATCCATTGACCTTCCAAAGGGAACTACTTTATCTAAAACCATGACCATAGAGTTTGCCTCGTAACTAGATTGATTATACTAATTTCTAATTGTCAATTCGTCATTAAAATACATATTAATAAATTGAAGAAGAATTCAGAATTCAGAATTCAGGAGTCAGAATCAAGACGCTCTCTACGAGACGCTACGCGAACGCGGACACGGCTTAGCTGCGCTATCAGTCGGGGATTCAGACCCGCGACTGATTGTTCGCGTAGCGTCTCCCCTTGGGAGAAGACCACCAAATCTACAATTTGGTGGGGGTCTTAAACCCAGTTATTCATCCACCACTCGCACAGAATTCATTCTGAATTCTGGCTCCTGACTCCTGAATTCTGTTTGATAATTTTACCTTTGGTTATAATCATACGATTATCTACTATTCACCACGCAGTACTAGGCGGCAATTATTTAAAAGTATGTCGATATCTTTTGCAACTTTAAAAGGATTTTTACCTTTGAATATAGCAGCGATCGCTGCTTCATAAGGATTTCTACCTGTTTTTTTCACAGCCTTAATTGCAGCTTCATTTGATAATCCCCTGACGCTAACTAGCCATGCTGCTAATACATGTCCAGTACGTCCAATTCCACCAGAGCAGTGTACAACAACTTTCTCATTTTGTTTATCTGCTGCAATTAAAAAAGGAATTATTTTTTGTGTGAGGGTTTCTAAATCAACTAAATGAAAATCAGCGATCGGTGTCCAACAAACTAGCTGACTACCAAATTCCTGTTTATATGCACCCAGAAGATCGGAGTAGTAAGCTAATTGTTCATCATGGAGAAGACAACAAACTCTTTTGATACCTTGTCCTTTCATAAATTCTATCCAATCTTCAACCATTTGATTAGTATATTGGGGACGTGCAGCACCAAATACTACTTGCTCATTCTCGCAAGCCGGAGAGAATTTGTATTTTTTAACCTGTTGTATTTCAGCTTTTTTCATTTCTGCCATTATCTAATTAGCTTTTATTGATAAATCAAGATTTATGCTCCAGCTTTCAAACCATAAAATACGTCATGTAAATTTGCCTAAATAATTCAGTAACTGATGCTAATTAAACGTAAAATTTCATTAAAATCTTAACGCAATATAGCGTAAACGTGTTGTAGCCATCTATCCGCAGAAAGGTAGTAATCGTCAAGACTCGATTTTAGGTTTTTCAATGTTAACCTACTTATTTAATACATACCTGTGCTTTTTCAAGAGTTGAAAGCTTAATTTTCATTTGGGACTCTTGACAACTTGAATGCAAAATATAAAATTTAAATGCATAGTAGCTGATGCCTTCTCTAACCAAGATATTTCCTGAAGCTCAATCAAAGTGATAATTATTCTTAAATGAGATTACCATTATGCAATTCAAACGAAACCAGAACTTAACAATACTTTTGTTATTAATTTTATCCTGTATCTCTTATCTACCTTTCACTTACAGAGATACACTAGGCGAGAGGGATGGTTTCAGAATGGTCATGGGAATAATTGACTCAGTTACATCTGGTAAACCATTAGGTAGTCCATTGCTTTATGGACGCAACATCTCTTTTGGCTACTATGCTTTAATAAATATTTTTAGATCATTTTTTGAAAATAATTTTACTACAATTATCCCAATTAGTAATTATCTAAATTCTTTAAGTTCAATTTTCATAGTTATTCCCATTTTTTATCTGGTCAAAAGATATTGGGGACTAACCACGGCAGTCTTAGCAAATTTATTACTGATATTGATTCCAGTTTGGTGGAGTACAAGTCTGTATGGACATCCCATGATTCCAGCAGTACTATTCATGTTTATCGGTTTAGCCTTAATTGCATATCGTTCAGAAGTAAAATCTTCAAATGCTGGCTTAGTGAAATTAATAATATTAGATATATTGATAATTTCTGCCTTTTCATTATGCTTAATGTTTAGGTTGGATGCAGTACTGATGTTTTTACTAATCCCAGGCTGCTTTCTTCTTGAACGCTATTCTGTCACAAAAGTTATTTCTTATTCTAGTTTATATATTTTTTTCGCCATAATTATATTTTTGGCTTTCAAATCACGACTTCCAGAAATTAATATACAGAGTGATGGAATATTAGAAGATTTAATTTTTTATCATGGCCCCGATATAGCAATTCAAAATTTCAAATCAGGAACGAAAGCTTTTATTCAAGCTTGTAATCCATTGTATATATTTATTTTCTTTATTAGTTTGTTTGACCTTTGGATTAAACGCGACTCTTTAACTGTATTATTTATCTTTCCGACGCTACTTGTTAATTATATTTTTTGGCTACCGAACTATTATCCAGCCCGTCATTTTATCTATGTTTCTCCGGTTTTAGCAATTGGTATTGCAATATTGTTGCAATCTGTATTGAAAAAAATATTCTCTGTTTGGCGAAATCAAAAAATTATAAGTATTGCCTTGGCTTTAGTTTTTATTTGTATAGTTTTTGTGAGTTATAGAGTTTCTTATTCAGTTCCTTATCCCTACTGGTCAACTCAAACAGAAGACAATAAAAGACTCGCTAAAAATCTCCAGGATTTACCGTCTAGAGTTCAGCGAATTTTTGTCGTTGCTGATTCTGTCCCTGTAGTAGTAGAAATGCAACTTTTATCTAGCAAAGTTAGAGTTAAACCTCTAAAAACATCGTTATTGACAGATACTCAAATTAAACGTCATCAATTAAGTAAAATTTTCAAAGCTCAACCAACAAAAACTATAGACTTACTGGAAGTTCAAAATGAAAAAAATACTTTTATATTTTATATCCAAGGTTGGAAGAAAAAAGAAGTCATCAGGTTCTTCAAAGAAAATAATGAATATGATGATGTTAATCTAGTAATTCAAAAAAGTATTCCATCATTTACTCTTGTACCCTCTGATATATCTAAAAAAATAAATTTTTTAGATATGTAGGACTGCTGTTTGAATTAAAAAATCTGTCAAAAGTTATTTGCTTAAGCAGTATATTCAGCAAAAGTGTGGGCGTACTTTGGTATAGAAGGTATCAAAAGTTAGTAAATACTGTAGTAGTTTATACTAATTAAAAAAATGCAGCAGATACAGACTGCAAAACCCTTATTATGTCAGCTTTCTTAATTTTGAATTGGTATTAGGCTCTTTCTCAACTAATGAACGGTAGAATATACCTAATTTTTGTAGCTTCAAAGCCGAATCATGACGATGCATTCTACACTCCAACGTGCATTTGCTAACCGCCGCGTTCTCAAAGTAATCAGCGGCTTAAATAACTTTGACGCCGCCAGCGTTGCCGCTATTGTCAAAGCTGCTGAATTTGGTGGTGCCACTTTCGTCGATATTGCCGCCGATTCCAGCTTAGTCCAGCTAGCTAAAAGTTTGACAAATTTACCGATTTGTGTTTCAGCAGTAGAACCAGAGAAATTTGTGCAAGCTGTGGCTGCTGGTGCTGATTTAATTGAAATCGGGAATTTCGATTCATTCTATGCTCAAGGACGCCGTTTCGAGGCTGAGGAAGTACTAGCCTTGACTCAGCAAACCCGTGCCCTGCTGCCAGAAATTACCTTATCTGTTACCGTTCCCCATATCCTCGAACTAGATAGACAAGTACAACTAGCAGAAGAATTAGTAAAAGCTGGAGCAGACATTATCCAAACCGAAGGCGGTACTAGCAGTAACCCAGTTCACCCTGGAACTTTAGGATTAATTGAAAAAGCTGCTCCCACCTTGGCAGCAGCTTATGAAATTTCTCATAGCGTGAGAGTACCAGTACTGTGTGCTTCAGGCATTTCTAGCGTTACTGCACCATTAGCGATCGCCGCTGGTGCTGCTGGTGTTGGTGTTGGTTCAGCCATTAACCAACTCAACAGTGAAGTAGCGATGATTGCTGCTGTCCGTGGCTTAGTAGAAGCTTTGGCAACTGCAACAGTGTTGAGTCAGAAGTAAAGAATGGGGCATTGGGCAAACAGGGCATGGGGAAAGGGAAAGAGGTAAGGGGGAAAGATTACATTTATTCCTTTTCCCTTTTCCCTTTAATCTTTTCCCCTAGCTCCCCTGCTCCCAATGCCCCATGCCTTTAGCTGACTACAAAATTTACCAACTTCCCAGGAACCACAATTACCTTTTTAATTTCTTTACCTTCGATGTAACGCTGGGCAACTTCAGATTCACGGGCGTATTTCTCTAAGGCGGCTTTATCTGCTTGTGACGGTACTTGAATTGCACCACGAGTTTTGCCCATAATTTGAATCACTAAAGTGATTTCATCAGCTACCAAAGCAGCCAGGTCAAATGATGGCCAAATTTGCGTGTGAACTGAATCACTTTCACCCAACAAATGCCATAATTCATCGGCAATGTGTGGTGCAAAAGGCGCTAGCATAATCACCAAAGTCCGAATACCTTCTGCATAAATTGGTGAATTTTTGCAGCTGGCATCAGTTAGAGCATTACTCAACTTCATCAATTCTGAAACAGCTGTATTGAATTGATATTCGTCTTCCACGTCTTCCGTTACAGCTTGAATAGCGGTATGAATTGCCCGCCGCAATTCCTTTTCAGGCTTACTTAAATCAGAAACTTCAGCTTTTTTATTAGATATTCCAGCAGCAACATAATCTGTCACCAAACGCCAAACCCGATTTAAAAAGCGGAATTGTCCTTCCACATCGGCTTCATCCCATTCCAAATCTTTTTCTGGCGGCGCTTTGAACAAAATGAACATCCGCGCTGTGTCTACACCGTACTTGGAAATTACATCTTCTGGGGCTACACCATTACCCTTGGATTTAGACATGGTGGCGTAGAGACGTTGCAGTGGTTCCCCCGTCTGGGGGTCGCGGGGGTCAGCAGGATTCACTAAATTAGAAGGAATCCACTTATCTTTACCACCCTTTTTAGGATTCATGTAAGTTAAACCCTGCACCATGCCTTGTGTTAACAGACGTTGAAAGGGTTCGTCAAAATTCAACAAACCTCTATCCCGCAGTACCTTAGTAAAGAACCGCGAATACAACAAATGTAAAATTGCGTGTTCGATTCCACCTACGTACTGATCCACTGGCATCCAGTCATTGATTTTACTGGAATCAAAAACATGTTGTTCGTTCTTAGCATCTGGAAAACGCAAGAAATACCACGAGGAATCAATAAAAGTATCCATCGTGTCAGTTTCCCGCTTCGCTGGAGTGCCACAAGTAGGACATGGCACATTTACCCAGCTTTCCAATTGCGCCAAAGGTGAACCACCACGTCCAGTAAATTCCACTTCTTCTGGTAACTGTACTGGCAAATCTTTGTCGGGCACTGGTACTATCCCACAATTGGGACAGTGAATTACAGGTATTGGTGCCCCCCAGTATCGCTGGCGGGAAATCAACCAATCACGCAGTCGATATTGCACCCGCGCTTTTCCGAAACCTTGTTGTTCGGCATATTCCACCATCGCCTGTTTAGCCTCTGTGGAAGCCATACCAGTAAAAGCACCGGAATTAATTAAAATTCCTGGTTCAGTGTATGCCTGGTTATATTCAATTTGCACGAGTTGTGTAACTTCATCCGTCTCTGATGTGGGAGTTAAGTCAAAACCTGCAACATCATCTGGCGAAGCAATGACAAAATCAATGGGCAAATCATAGCTTTGGGCAAACTTAAAATCCCGGACATCGTGTGCCGGTACACCCATGACTGCCCCAGTACCATACTCATACAGTACGTAGTCAGCAATCCAAATGGGTACTTCTTCCCCTGTAAATGGGTTAATTGCCTTACCGCCAGTCGGGACACCCCGCTTAGGTTTATCTTCAGCAGTACGTTCCAACTCGCTTTGATTAGAAATCTCTTTAATAAACCCTTCTACCGTTGCTTGTTGTTCTTTGGTGGTGACGCGCTTTGTTAAAGGATGTTCTGGTGCTAACACCACGTAGCTCACGCCAAAAACGGTATCTGGGCGTGTGGTATAGACAGCAATTTTTTCATCTAAGCCAACAATGGGAAATTCCAAGTAAGCACCTGTGGATTTGCCAATCCAGTTAGCCTGCATTAATTTCACGCGTTCCGGCCAACCAGTCAACTTATCCAAATCCTTGAGTAATTCTTCGGCATAGTCAGTAATTTTAAAAAACCACTGTCGCAACAATTTACGTTCAACTATTGCCCCACTGCGCCAAGAACGTCCTTCATTATCGACTTGTTCGTTTGCCAGTACAGTCTGGTCAATGGGATCCCAGTTTACCGCCGCTTCTTTTTGGTAAGCTAAACCCGCTTGTAAAAACTGCAAGAAAATCCATTGCGTCCACTTGTAATAATCTGGCGAACAGGTGGCTAGTTCGCACTCCCAGTCAATGGACAAACCAAGACGCTGTAATTGTTGCCGCATCTGCGTAATATTTTGATAAGTCCATTTTGCTGGCGGTACACCACGGTCAATGGCGGCGTTTTCTGCTGGCAAACCAAAGGCATCCCAACCCATTGGGTGTATTACCCGATACCCTTGCATTCGCTTGAGGCGGGCAATTACGTCAGTAATCGTATAATTACGGACGTGACCCATGTGTAAGCTGCCCGATGGATAGGGAAACATGGACAAAGCGTAGAATTTTGGCTTGTTGCTAGCTGTCGGTGTTCGGTCTAAGCCCAGTTCTGTCCATGTTTTTTGCCATTTTTCCTCAATCGCTGCGGGGTTGTATCGGGAATCCACCAAAAAATCTCCTACTATATCTGTTATCGTATATGCCTCCATATTGTAGATGGTAGGCAAAGAAATCAGATGCTGAAAATAGGCGATGTTGGAATCAAATATAAAATTTTCTGATTTGGTGCAGGTTTTTGTTTACGGCACTCTCAAACCAGGTGAAGCTAACTATAAAAGATTTTGTGCTGGCAAAGTTGTAGATGCCAAAAAAGCTTTTGTCAAAGGCGAATTGTTTGCTTTGCCAATGGGCTATCCAGCCATGACGCCAGGAGATAACCAAGTCCACGGATATTTACTTTCTTTTACCAACTCAGGGATTTTAAAGCAGTTAGATGTGTTAGAGGATTACCACCCTGCTAGACAAGATTCAGAAAACCTTTACAGCCGAAAAACTATCGAGGTTTATCAGGGAGAGTGGCTTTCTCTCGGTTGGGCTTGGGTTTACTTAATGAGTTTAGAGCGAGTTGACCAGTTCGCAGGCATCCACCAACCCGACGGTTGGTGGACTGGCTCTGGTATAACTCGAAAATAAAGTTATTATCTATTAAGTTTGTGATTAATTAATTTATGTCATCTGTGGAATCCCGGCGTTGTGGCGGTACCTGATAAATTGAATTTTCTGGAGAAGCTACTGCTGCTTTGGGAATTTCAATTACCGGGTTGTTTAATCCCACCATTAGCGAAGAAGGAGGTACTACAGATGCAGAGGATGTTTGTACTGGCTGTATTTGTGGTCGTTGTGCCAGTTGCGGTGTTCTCGAACCACTGCCGGGTACTAAGCCAGACACTGCACCAATTAGACAAGCGGCGGCGGCTGCACTTCCAACCATCCAGTTAAAACGAGAACGTCGGCGCAAACGTGTCAATACTTGTTCGGCTGTTACTTCTGGCGACTGTTGGGCTGTGGGCACTGGCATAGTTCGTAAGCCTTGCCTCAGCTTTAACAGTCGGGCATACAAGCATTGAACTGAAGGATCTTTGGCCAGCCATTCTTCTACTTGCCTGCGTTCGGCAGCTGTGACTTCACCATCGAGATAAGCACTTAATAACTCGAAGCGATCGCGCTTCACCATATCCATAAAACCCGTTGATTCATTGGTATACTCAACCATTCCATCTGACAAATCTTCAGGAAGTTGTAAGTGGGAACGATCATCAAACTGAGAATCAGTAGTCATCTTAACATTATTACCAATTCATACACGGGTAAAGGGAACCGATAATTCGGAAAAATTACTCAATTTTCCTCCTAACGGCGGAAGTAATCTACATCTTTGGAGCAATTATTAATCATTGCTTAAATTCTGCCATTTGACAGAAGCAAAATACTGTAAATTAGGAATCTAGATAGTTTTGTAACTGAGCTTGCAATCTGGATCTGGCTCTGGCGATTCTTGATTTGACAGTTCCCAAGGAAACTCCAGTAATTTCAGCAATTTCTTCGTATGCCATGCCTTCAATTTCTCTCAGGACGATAGTAGTACGAAATACCTCTGGTAAATCCGCGATCGCTTCCCGTAATTGTTCGTAAAACTCTCTAGTTGTCAGTTCCTCTTCAGGCCCTGGGGTATCACCAGCAATTTCCCAATCCATCTCGCCATCCTCTACTGAACGGGGAGCATCGAGTGACAAAGGACTCACAATCCGCTTGCGTTTCCGCAACTCATCGTAAAATAAATTAGTCGCGATGCGGCTTAACCAGCCGCGGAATTTAGCAGGCTCTTGTAAGCGGTTAATATTCCGATACACTCGAATCCAAACTTCTTGAGCCAAATCAGCTCTGTCAGGCCAATCTGGAGCTAAATGGTACAAAACCCTATCTACTTGGGTTTGATAGCGGCGCAATAGTTCCGCAAACGCAGCACGATCCGGGCGCAGTCCAGCTTGACAACGCAAAATTAAATCGTGGTTAGGAAGTTTGTCAACTTGCACTGATGCTTCTGGATACTTTGCATCAACAGTTGACCAGGATACAGTAATCGACTGACTCATAGATCGTACTGGCTCTAAATCATCCCTTTCTATTAGACCTGCTAATACGACACAAGTTCCTTGCTAAGGTGACGGATTTATGACTGGAACACTGAGGCACACAAGTTTGGCTAAATTAATAGCAGTCAAAAGAACCTGTTTCTCCTTATACTACTTGGATGTTTCTGTTTTACCCATCAGCTAACAAAGGCATCTGATATACGCACATTTTGTTACTTTTAGCAACTGGGTATATACGCTTGATCGAGATAATTAAATTTGGTTATAAGGATGAAGATGGAAATTTTGTAATTCTAACTTCTTGATACCTTAAAAATTTAGGCAATAATTTCTAGAAGTTGGGTTGCTTTGGTGGTAATAATGGTAGTTTATTTTTTTGATTTTCTTACCAGAATAGTTGCTGATTGTTCTGGTTGTACCCCGTAACTAGCACCAGTGCTATTTTGTTCTGGTAAGTGAACTTGAAAAAAGAAATTGAGGGAAAATGTAATCGTGACTGCCAGCAATAATTTTTCAAACATAATTTTTCTCCCACCCACACCATTAATAATTGATTGCTGCATTTCCAAAGTTGCACAACAAAGTCCGACTAGAGGCTTACGGCCTCCTGAAGTTTGGAGGAATGAGATTCCTCTGTTGGATTTTTGCTGTTGGGACGCGTATGGCCTTAGTTTGCCCAGAGATGTTGGCAGATTTATATCAGAAGTGATAAGTATTGATAAATTTTTAGCGATCGGATAATGAACCCATCTAATTCTTCAGTTGGATACGTCAGGGATAAACAATAGGCAATAGCAATGGTAAAAAATGAATCTGTAGGGCGTATGGTAATGTTGCTTTGTTTTGGCACAGCATTTTTGTCTTTAGCTGTGCATTGGCGCATTACTACAGCACAACGGCAGTTTGAAAAGTCTGCATCTACTTCGATGCGGCAAGGTTCTAGCCTAAATAACTCTCAAGAAAGCCGCCCAGAGGAAGCCTATAAGAATTTCTCACAGGTGAGTTTAGGACAAGTTGCGCTAGGTGCATCCGTACCTCCTGTGGAAAACACCCAAGGCTCAACTGTTGAGAAAAAGTCAACATCAAAGTCTTCAGCTGTTGGGTCTAGTTCTCAGTCGAAAAAAATTAAAAAGAATGTAGCTAAAGCGACAATTAATCAGTCTGCTAAGCTCAAAGCTCAAACTAAGTCGAAAAAAATTAAGAAAAATTTAGCTAAAGCAATTAAGCCAAAAGTTTCTCAGTTAAAATCTCCTACGACGCCGCCTCAAACTCAACCGCCCAAAATTAAGGAAAATATAGCTAATCCTGTACAAACCCCTACTCAGACAAGGGTAGTGGTACAAGCAGAAAAACAAAATCCAATTGTGGACAGTTGGCCTAAAGCTTTATGGCCTCAAGCTTCAGCCCAACAAGTACCAACTAATAAAATAATATCTGGTAAAACCAAAGTGGTGGTTGATTTAAGCGATCACCGTACCTACGTATACGTAGGAGATGATGTAATAGCTAGCTATCCAATAGCTATAGGTAAAAAAGGTTGGGAAACACCGACGGGTTCTTTTAAAGTCATGCATATGCGACACTTTCCAGTGTGGCGTCACCCGATTACAGGTAAAGTATTTGAGGCAGGTACAAATAGCCCTTTGGGAGACAGATGGATTGGCTTTTGGTCAGATGGACGGAATGAAATTGGCTTTCATGGTACACCAGATGTTGACCTGCTAGGAACGGCTGTATCTCACGGTTGCTTGAGAATGCGTAATTCTGATGTCAGATTGTTATACGAGCAAGTGGGTTTAGGAACAACTGTGGTAGTGCGTGAATGAATCGGGCATTGGGGATGGGAAGAAGACAAGGGGAAAAGGGAGACAAGGGAGACAAGGAAGGCTAGCAATCTTTCTCCGTTGTCTCCCTCATCTCATGCCTCATGCCCAATGCCCAATATCCTTAAATTTATAATTTTTGCTCAAAATTAGGCGCATATTGTCTAAGTAAAGCGCCAACTTGGTCGAGAACTTCATTACCAGTACTTTTACCCAAGGCTTGCCGTTCTGGGAAGAAATTAGGCCGATCTAGGTAACGACCGATCGCTTCATTCACTTGCTGAGAAATGAGTTCTTGCAGTTCTGCTTGAGCGCGTTGGCGCTGATAGTTAGCGCCTTCTTCTGTAGTTGCATACAACGGTGGTAGCCGATTGAGAGCGTAGGCTGCAATATCACCAACATCTAGGGAACTTTCACTAGTGGCCTCAATTTCAGCGACTCTGGCGATCGCTTCTGTAAGTACCAATTCTTCCATGACGTTAATGAATTGTTTTCGAGGTACCGCCACTACCTCACCAGTTAATAGCGCACCCATTAGGCGATCGAGCGCCATATACTCTTCTATAGAGAGTTCCGAAGCGTTGTCACAAATTCTACCGACTTCTGCTTCCATTGCTGGTGTCAAATAACCATCCTGGAGAGCTTGTTCTACAATTTTTTCAATACTCATAACGCTTATCATCATTTATGTTAGCCAAGGAAGGTAGGGACGGTATCAATTCAATTGATTTTGCCTACTTTGGGCAAAAATATCCAAATTATACACAGACGCAATTAATTCCGCCTCTACTATTTCACAACCTTAGTGCGCCAAGGTGTTGGATCGACAGATAACCCGTTGACATATAAACCCCAGTGCAAATGTGGCCCAGTAGAAGCACCCGTCGAGCCTACTGCGCCGATGAGTTGACCAGCTTTGACAAAATCACCTTCTTTAACGTTAATACGACTGAGGTGCATGAAAATACTACTTACTCCCTGGCCGTGGTCAATGCCAACTACGTTACCGTGAACCCGAAATCCTTGGGATACCCTACCTACCAAAGCAACTCGCCCAGCGGCTGGAGCAATTACGGCTGAACCGGCAGCACCAGCGTAGTCAAGGCCACGATGATAGTAGTCCTCTGCAAATTTACCATTATAGTAGCGACGTACACCATAGGTTGTACTCATCCGCCCTGCATTTGGCCTCAGAAATACTCCATTCCAATATTTTTCTGGTGTTTGTAATGCTTTAAAAGCTGCTACGCGTTTAAGTTCATACTCTGTAGCTTCCACTCCAGCTTTGCCTGGTGGCAAATTAATCCGTTGTATGGGGAACTTGCGATTTTGCACATTCACAGCCAAGTTTTGCACCTGACCATCTCCTGTCACCTGAAGCGATCTAGTTCCAGCTTTTTCCAAGGGAGTTGTAGGAACAAAAGCTCGATACTGATTCGGTGCAATTTCAAAGGCTGGGTACGTATTTTTGCCAATAGTTACTGCTGGATTTATACCATTCTCCGGATTATCTAAATTAATTTCCACTGAAAGTGTATCCCCTAATTTAGGATTAGTTGGAGTCACTTTTACTTGCAAAGCATCTACAGGCAACGCCCAGGTAATGGAGAGAACAGCAAAAATTCCCTTGAGCAAATTTATTCCAGGGTCATTATTCGTCAATTTTTTGACATTCAAGCTGAGCAAATTTTTATTTGAATTGCTAGTACGATTCTTAGTAATCATAGAGCTACCATAAATCCTTTGCTTGTGTGGGAAAATAAACTAGTTTATTACTACTAGGATTTTCTTTTGACAGCGGATGTTGTTGAAAGCCATAAATTTTGTTTGGCAAATACTCTAGGCATTTATGGAAATTAAGTCAACAGCCAAAACTTGGTAACGGAAAATAATTTGTCAGCTTAATTTGTAAATTTATATTAATTGTAATAACTAAGGTGTATGACATTGTAATTGTTGGTAAAATTCCACTTGCTTGATGCTAAAACTGCTTTAGTGGCTTGCCATAGGAATCATTTGTTAAGCAACAAAAGAAACTTTTTATGGTTAAAGTCACTACATAATGGTACTTGAATAAAATCTGCTAATCAACTGGACACTTCTTCAACTGGACACTAAATACTAACTTTCAGGTCAAAGTTGCTCTAAGGAAATGAGCAAAATCAGCTAAATCACAGTAAAAGTACCAGAAACCATCCAAAAAATTAACGCGATTAGGATTTTACACAAAGCTAGTTCAATTTATTGTGTAAATTCTAATCTCCATTTACATAGTGATAACAGATTTTTTGTGTATTGGGAAAATATTAATAACTTAAGTAAAATTACTGATATATCTTTACTTATGAGTACTCAGGTTCAACAATAGACCATACTTAAAAATAGGGCATTGGGCATTGGCCAAACAGGGCATTGGGCATGAGAAGATTGATTTTTATTGTTCCTTGTGAGCGCAGCTCATGGAGTAAGAGTGCAATCAATTGCTTTTTGCACTCTTGTTGGCCGATGCCCAGCCAAAACCCTTAATTTTTGTACCATGCGTAAGTGCTAAGGTGATTAGCTCCAGGCTGATAGTTGTAATTTCGAGTCGAGTTTACCATCTTCCATACGAACTATGCGATCGGCAATATCTAGAATGCGGTTGTCATGAGTAACCATCAAAATGCTACAGCCTTGTTCTTTTGCCAATTTTTGCATAAGGTTAACCACGTCTCTTCCCGATTGACTGTCAAGGGCGGCGGTGGGTTCATCGGCTAGGATAATTTGGGGATGACTGACTAAGGCGCGGGCGATGGCTACTCTTTGTTTTTGTCCCCCAGAGAGTTGATCGGGATAGTAATGCAAGTGCTTGCCCAATCCTACTTGCTCTAGCATCTGGGCTGAGCGAGTTCGCATATTTTTTAATCCAATATGTTTATGCAATTCCAAAGCCATTTTCACGTTTTGCAATGCTGTCAAACTGCGATGCAAATTATGTGCTTGGAAAATGTAGCCGTTATGGCGTCGTACCTGCACTAATTCTTGGGCGCTAGCACCACAAAGTTCTTGCCCCAACACCTGCAAACTACCAGATTGGGTAGAACGCAAGCCACCCACTAAGGTTAGCAGAGTAGTTTTTCCAGAACCAGATGGCCCGGTCATGATTACAATTTCACCGGCGTTAATCTCTAAGTTGATATGAGATAAAACTTGCTTGCGAAGTGAGCTATGACCAAAGTAGTGGTCGAGATTTTGGATGGAGATGACGGGGAGCATATCAATTTTGGATTTTGGATTGGGCATAGGGCATGGGGCATGGGGGCATTGGGAAGAAGCAGGGGGGCCGCTCCCCAATACTTGTCGGGTTTTGGGGGAAAGGGAAAGGGGAAAAGGGAAAGAAAAAACCTTTAACCCTTACCCTTTAACCCCTTCGGGGTTCGCCAGTCGCTCATGGGGGAAACCCCCAAGACCGCGCTGGCTCACCTTTTCCCCAAACCAAATTCCAGTTTAAAATCCTTAACCGACCAGTATTGGGCTGCTCCCTACCTCCTTATCTCCCTCATCCTCTTCATACCCCATGCCCATTTTTTAAAACATATCAGCGGGGTCGGTGGCTTGGAGTTTGCGCGTGGCGATCGCACCCGAAATTACGCACATAATTATAGTTAGCAGTAATACTTGTAATGCCCGAAATACTGTTATGTACATAGGCAAATTTGTAACTTTGCGAGTTAGTTGGTAAAGTCCTAAGGATACTGCCAATCCGGGAAAAAAACCTAGTACTGCTAATATTAAAGATTCTTCAAACACCACACCTAGCAAGTAATAATTGCGATATCCCATTGCTTTGAAGGTGGCGTATTCTCGGACGTGGGCATTAACATCAGTGGAGAGGACTTGATAAACAATAATTATGCCCACCACGAAACCCATCGATACACCAAGGTTGAAAATAAATCCAATTGGGGAATTTGTTCTCCAAAAATTATTTTCAAATTCAATAAATTCTTTGTGGGTTAAGACTCTGACATCATTTCTGAGGTAGGCTTTGAGCATTGCTGCGACTTTTTTCGGGTCATAGCCAGGTTTGACCTTAATCAACCCTAAACTGACGCTGCTAGACTGTCGCCCAGAAAATAGCCGCAAAAAACCTCGATCGCTCGTAATTAAGTTACCTTCAGCACCAAAGGAAGCCCCGACTTGGAATAAACCGCTAATGATAACTGTGCGGCGTTCTATTTCCGCAGTTACGATTTTACCTTCCTCAATTTGAGCGATCGCTTGTTGATAATCTCCTCTAGCACCACGGTCAAACAACGCCGCACCAGGCAGCTTGATTGCCTCCAATTGCCGATTAACATCTGGTAAGTCAAAAGCTGGCTTGTCTGGATTAAAGCCAATAACCAACACCCCAGTCTCACGGCGTGTTAAAGGATTTTTCCAGATTGTGTTATTTAAATACACTGGTTCTGCCGAATTTACCCCTGGTATATCCATTGCTTGGTAAAGTCGCCGCCGAGAAAAGGTAGATAAACTAGGCAAGTTACGGGCTTGGGGACTAATTAAAACAATGTCTGCTTGCAAACTGCGATGTAGTCTGGTGTTACTGTCATACAACGCAGTCTGAAAACCCAGCTGCATAAACATCAGAAGATCCGCAAAAGCAATGCCTAACAATGCCACCAACAGACGACTTTTTTCATGACTCAGTTGTAGCCATCCAAGAGGAGTTCGCCGTCGCAATTGTTCAATCAATCCCATAGTTTGGAGTGAGTGGGGAGTGGGGATTAGGGACTGGGAGATGGGGGAGATGG